>NZ_QUHV01000001.1 GCF_003479805.1 Collinsella sp. AF08-23
AGAGCATTTCCCAGTTGACAAAACTATAGGAACACCCCCCACGTCTGCGACATTTTGTCGCAGACGTGTCGCAGCGTGTTCGCCGGCAGGGGGCGTGTCTAGCCCTATTGAGTAATGGTGGAATGAGGCCCCGTGCCGCATCGCTGGCGGCGCGGGGCCGTAGTACGCCTATAATGGGAACGCTGGGTCGATTTTGCCCGGCCGTGCCGGATAAACCCCCGGCGTACAAGACGACTCGTGCGGATCAAGCCTCCGCGCGCACGGAATGAGGAGTAGTCATGCCGTCAACAGTGTTGGTGGGAACCCAGTGGGGCGACGAGGGCAAGGGCAAGATCTGCGACTTGATCGCTCCCGAGTTCGATTGCGTCGTTCGCTATCAGGGCGGCAACAACGCCGGTCACACCATCGTGGTGGGCGATAAGAAGTACGGCCTTCACCAGGTTCCCTCGGGCATCATGTATCCCGAATGCATTTCGGTCATCGGCAATGGCTGCGTGGTGAACCCCGCGGTCCTGCTTGAGGAGATCGACATGTTCGAGGGCGATGGCATCTCCACCGCCAACCTCAAGGTCTCCGGCAACGCGCACGTGATCATGCCCTATCACATCGACCTCGACGGCGCGTACGAGGAGCTGCTCGGCAAGAACAGCATCGGGACCACCAAGCGCGGTATCGGCCCGTGCTATCAGGACAAGATGGCGCGCATCGGCATCCGTATGCAGGACCTGCTGGACGAGGAGACGTTCCGGTCCAGGCTGTCCGCGGTTCTCGACCGCGTGAATCCTCAGCTCGAGCGCATCTTCAACCTGCCCACCTACACGGTTGACCAGATTTCCGAGACCTACCTCCCCATGGCCGAGCGCCTGCGTCCCTACATCTGCGAGACGGGACTGTTGCTCAACGATCTGGTCGAGCAGGGCAAGACCATTCTGTTCGAGGGCGCGCAGGCCACGCTGCTCGATATCGACCACGGCACGTACCCGTTTGTGACCTCGTCCAACTGCACCGCTGGTGGTGCCGTGACGGGCTCCGGCGTGGGCATGAAGAACATCGACCGCGTGCTGGGTATCATGAAGGCATACATCACCCGCGTGGGCTCCGGCCCCATGCCCACCGAGCTCGACTATGAGACGAGCCAAGAGGGCCGCACTCTTACCGAGGTCGGCTACGAGTACGGCGTGACCACCGGCCGCCGCCGTCGTTGCGGCTGGTTCGACGGCGTGATTGCCCGCTATGCCACGCGTGTGAACGGCCTGACCGACATCGCCCTCACCAAGCTCGATGTGCTGTCCGAGTTCGACACCATCAAGGTCTGCGTGGCCTACGACTGCGACGGCGTTCGTTACACGAGCGTACCCGAGCACGCCGCCGCGTTCGCGAGCGCCGTGCCGGTGTATGAGGAGCTGCCCGGTTGGAAGTGCGACATCACCGGATGCCGTACGTTCGATGAGCTGCCCCAAGCAGCGCGGGATTATGTGGCCTACATCGAGAAGCTCGCCGGCTGCAAGATCTCGTTCGTTGCCGTGGGCCCGGATCGTGAACAGACCATCGTCCGCGACTGGTAACGGACTTCCCAGCCACCCGAAGCTCGGGGTTCACTCGTCGGTCGCCGCACGCTAGGCGTGCTCCCTCCTCGTTCACCCCGATCTTCGGCACCTGGAAAGCCCGTTACCTCGGACCTGAGATACATCTCTGGTTGAGTTAATTTTGAGCGGGCTCCGTTTGGGGCCCGTTCGTGCATAAGGAGGACGCATGAGCGCAACCGAGAACACTATCGACATCCTGCTGCTCGGCAGCGGCGGTCGCGAGCACGCCCTGGCGGCGAAGCTTGCCGAGTCCCCGCTTTGCGGCACCCTGTACATCGCCCCGGGCAATGGCGGAACGCTTGCCGTGGGCGAGAACGTGGCGCTTGATGCCGAGGACCCCGCCGCCGTGGCGGACTTCGCCCGCGAGACCGGCTGCGGCTTGGTCGTCATTGGCCCCGAGGCTCCGCTCGTGGTGGGCGTCGCCGACGCGGTGCGCGCAGCTGGCATCCCGTGCTTTGGCCCGGGTGCCGAGGGTGCTCAGCTTGAGGGCTCCAAGCGCTTCTCCAAGGAGCTCATGGCCCGCGCCGGCATTCCCACAGCGGCGTACGGCTCCTTTACCAGCGAGGATGAGGCACTTGCGTACGTGCGCGAGCAGGGCGCCCCGGTGGTCGTGAAGGCCGATGGCCTTGCGGCAGGCAAGGGCGTCGTGGTGGCGCTCACACTCGACGAGGCGCTGAACGCCGTGCACGGGTGCTTCGACGGCGCCTTTGGCGACGCGGGCAGCACCGTGGTCATTGAGGAGATGCTCACCGGCCCCGAGTGCACGTTGCTGGCCTTCACCGACGGCAAGACGGTTCGCCCCATGGCCACCTCGCAGGACCACAAGCGCGCCCTCGAGGGCGATTTGGGCCCCAATACCGGCGGCATGGGCGTGTACAGCCCGGTGCCGATCGTGACGCCCGAGGAGCATGCCGAGATGTGCCGCATCCTCGAGGAGACCATCGCCGCCACGCAGCGTGAGGGCATCGACTATCGTGGCTGCCTGTACGGCGGCTTCATGCTCACGCCCCAGGGCCCCAAGGTGATCGAGTACAACGCGCGCTTTGGCGACCCCGAGACTGAGGTCCTCATGCCGCGCCTTAAGAGCGACCTGGTCGAGGTCATGCTGGCCTGCGCCGAGCGTCGTTTGGATGAGATCGAGCTTGAGTGGCGCGACGAGTGGGCCGTCTCCGTGGTTCTCACGAGCGCCGGCTACCCCGGTTCGTACGAAAAGGGCAAGGCCATCACCGGTATCGAGGATGCCGAGGCCATGGAGAACGTGACCGTGTACCACGCCGGCACCGCCATGACCGACGCCGGCGAGCTCGTGACCTCGGGCGGCCGCGTGCTCGACGTGACGGCGTTGGGCGACACCTTTGAGGCCGCCCGCGACTTGGCGTACGCTGCCTGCGATAAGATCGACTTCGAGGGCAAGACGCTTCGTCACGACATCGGTCTGCGCGCCCTGCGCGGCCGCGACGCCTGGGACGCATAGGGTCGCCGTACTTTGCGCTGACCGCTCTCATGGGACGAAGAGGGTAGGAATGTCGAAAATCGGCGTCAAATTTCGACGTTTTTTCGACATTCCTACCTCTCATTTCAAAGATGCAAGTAGGAGGATGACGATGATGGACGAAGGGCGGAACGAGGAGTTCGAAGCCGAGGTCGTTGAAGCGGAGGCTAACGAGATGGAGCAGACCGAGCCCGCCTTGGTGCTCGGCGACGACGATCCGCGCGATGCTGGGCTGCACGAGCGCATCCTCTCGGAGGAGCAGGCCTGGAAGGGCAAGTTCCTCGATGTGCGCAGCGCTCAGGTCGAGCTGCCGAACGGGCGCATCGCTGGTCGCGATCTGGTTCGGCATCCGGGTGCCTCCGCCGTGGTTGCGCTCACCTCAAGCGGCAAGATTGTGCTGGTGCGTCAGTATCGCACGGCGATTGATCGCGTGACGGTTGAGATACCCGCCGGAAAGCTCGATCCGGGCGAGGACCCGATCGAATGCGCAAAGCGCGAGCTGCTTGAAGAAACAGGCTTTAAGGCATCGCGCATTCAGTACCTCACCACGATTGCGACCACGCCCGGCTTTTGCGATGAGGTCATTCACATCTACATGGCCACGGGACTCACGTTTGCCGGCGCGCACCCGGATGACGACGAGTTCGTGAACGTGGACCTGGTGCCGCTTGCGGAGCTCATCGATGCGGTGCTCGACGGCAAGATCGAGGACGCAAAGACCGTCGTGGGCGCGCTCGCCTGCGACGCGATCTCGCATCGGCTGTAGCTGGCCGGCGGCGGGGGAGGGTATTTACACCTGGGCTGGTCCTCGTTCCTGCGGAATCGCCCAGGCGCAAAAACCCTCCCCCGCCACCTGCGTTGACCTGCTCGGCGAGATTGCGGCGCGGGGGAGAGCGCCCGTGGGACGGTCGGGTTTGCTAGAGTGAAGGGTTTGTTGAGGGCTTTGCCTATGTTCAAACGGTTTCTTTCCTATTATGGGCCCGAGAAGGGGCTTTTTATTGCGGACACGCTGTGTGCACTGGTGCTTGCTGGCATTGACTTGGCGTTTCCGAGCATCCTGCGCGGCCTGACCAACGGGCTGTTCACCGAGGGGCAGGCCGCCATTATGGGCGCGCTGGGGTATATCGCCGCTGGCCTCATCATTCTCTACGCGATTCGCTGCGCGTGCCGGTACTTCGTGTCGGCGCAGGGCCACATCATGGGCGCCCGCATGGAGTCGCGTATGCGCGAGGAGCTGTTCGACCAGTACGAGCGATTCAGCTTCGCCTATTTCGACGCCCACAACTCCGGCGACATGATGAGCCGCGTGGTCAACGACCTGTTCGACATCTGCGAGGCGGCGCACCACGTGCCCGAGTGGATCATCATCTGCGGTATCGAGATCATCGGCGCCTTCGTGATCCTCTTCACCATTTCTCCGGTGCTGGCGGGCGCGATGGCACTCATCACCGCCGTGTTCGTTGTGATCATGGTGCGCCAGAACTTCCATATGCGCGCCGTGTTCGCCGACAACCGCCATCGCATTTCCGACGTGAATGCGCAGCTCCAAGACTCGCTCGCCGGGATGCGCGTGGTGAAGTCGTTTGCCAACGAGGAAACGGAGCGCGCCAAGTTCCGCGCCTCCAACGACCGTTATCTCGACTCCAAGGTCGCGCAGTACCACGTGATGGGAAGTTACCAGGCCACCAGCGCGCTCATGACTGGCGTGCTGTACGTGACCATCGTGGTGCTCGGCGGCTATCTGGTGGCTCAGGGGCAGATGACGGCCGTCGACATGGCGACGTTCGCGCTGTACATCTCGCTGTTCGCCACACCCATCGAGACGCTCGTGAACTCCACGGAGAACTTCCAGAAGGCCGCCGCAGGTTTCCACCGCATGGACGAAGTGCTGCAGACAGCCCCCGACATCCAGGATAGGCCCGGTGCTACCGAGCTGCAGGTACGCCAGGGCGCCATCGAGTATCGCGACGTCTGCTTCTCCTACCCCGACGCCGAGATCGGAGAGGACGGCGCCGAGCGCGAGCGACCGGTCATCGACCACATGAGCCTCAGCATTCGCCCGGGCGAGACGATCGCGCTCGTGGGGCCCTCCGGTGGCGGTAAGTCCACCACGTGTTCGCTGCTTCCGCGTTTTTACGATGTGACGTCCGGTTCGATTTCCATTGACGGCCAGGACGTGCGCTCGGTGACGCAAAAGAGCCTGCGCCGCGCCATCGGTTTGGTGCAGCAGGACGTCTATCTGTTCGACGGCACGCTGCGCGAGAACATCGCCTACGGCCGCCCGGGCGCGACGGACAAGGAGATCGAGGACGCGGCGCGTAAAGCGAACATCCATGATTTCATTGCCAGCTTGCCTGAGGGATACGACACGCTGGTGGGAGAGCGCGGCAGTCGCCTTTCCGGAGGCCAGAAGCAGCGCGTGGCCATTGCGCGCGTGTTCCTCAAGAACCCCGCGATCCTAATCTTGGACGAGGCGACCTCTGCCCTCGACAACGAGAGCGAGGAGGCCGTTCAGGAATCTCTCGAGCGCCTTGCTGCCGACCGCACCACGATCATCATCGCGCACCGTCTCTCCACCATTAAAAACGCGGATGAAATCGCGACGGTTGAGCATGGTCGCGTTGTGGAGCGCGGCACGCACGACGAGCTTCTCGCGCGCGGCGGTACGTATGCCCGTTACTATCGGATGCAGTTTGAGGGCACGCGGGCGCGCGACGTGAGGTAGGCGATGAGCAGCAAGCACAATATGACACCCGACGAGGCGGAGGAGCTTTTTTCCGAACTCGATTCCTCTGGCGTACTCGATCCCAATCGAGCAGCAGCGCGCGAGGGGAGGCTCAAGCGTCGGCTGCTCGCGCGACGGACGGCGGGCGAGGCCGCGGAAGCTGAGCGCGATGCCGCCGACCACGAGCGCTCGCAGGCGCGTGCCGGCAAAATCGACCCGCTGTCAGAGCAAGATCCGTCGGGCTCGCAGGTAAGTAAGGCGATTTCCCGCACTGCCATTGCGGTTATCCTGGGCGTATTCGTGTTTGTGATGGGCATGCAGATCGTGTACGGCGTGAGCAGGCGCCTGAACACGGCGAACCTGTCCGAGCGCACCAACGTCGACACGGTCTCGCACGCAATGGAATCGGGCGTGGAGTGGGGTAACGGCTTCACGCAGTTTCCCGACGATTTCACGGTGGATGAGGCGAGCGAGAAGACCGGAGCGGTCGAGGTCTCCGTGGTGGACACGGATTCGCGCAACGAGCTTGAGATTCTGTCGAACTCGCAGATTCAGGCGAGCGCCTTGGCGACCAACGCGCTGCTCAACGATAAGATCAACCGTGTTGTCTACAACGTGTACGCGCTTGTGGATAGCAAAGGCGCGTATCAGCACGATAGCCTGTTCGGCTTTGTTCCCGCGCGTGGAACGCGTCGCGCGATGCTCACGTTTGTGTGGACCAAGTCGCAGTCGAGCACGCCGACGAACATCGACTGGGAGCTCAAGATCATCGGTATGGATGACGACCTTGCCGAGGCTATTCAGGAGCAGGTGAATTCGGTGAGCTCGCTCACGGAGAACCCCGGCGCCACGCAGAGCGAGATCGACGAGGAACTCACCCTGCGCGACAAAGACGCCCTGTTGGCGGAGTAGGGAGCGGGCCGCGGCGTCGGCCGTGCCAGTCCGGTCCGGGGCATTTGGCGTGCCAATTGGGGACGTGCCCCTTTGGCACACCCAGGGGTGCACCGCGGGTGCGGCGCACGCGGGCTTAGCCCAGCAGAGCTGCGACCTTGCCGAGGGTGGGCTCGAAGGAGACGCCGCGCATCTCGAAATCGGGCTGCTCAACGGTCACACGCATGGCGTCGCGGACGAGGTCGCCCGCGAACTCAACGGCCTCGCGCGTGGTACGGCCGGTGTAGATGGCGGCGGTTAGCGCGCTGGCGAACAGGTCACCCGTGCCATGGAGCATGTAGGGGAGAAGCTCACTGGAGACCTCCTCCACGGCGCCGCCGTCGGCTGCGCTCGCGATGTAGTTGCGGATGATGGGCTCGCCCTCGTGCACGACGCCCTTGATGACGACGGTCTTGGCGCCCATGTCGAGTAGGGCGCTGGCGTTTTTCTGCACGAACTCAATGGAGACGTCCTGACCCTCGTAGGGGATGCCCGTGAGGATGGACGCCTCGGTGAGGTTGGGTGTGAGGACGTCGGCACCGTCGACGAGCGCGGCCATGGCCTTGCACAACTCGTCGGTGTAGGTGGGGTACTTCACGCCACCGTCGCCCATGACGGGGTCGACGATGCGCAGGGCGTTCGGGTACTCGCGGTACAGGCGCTGGATGACGGCGACCTGCTCGGCCGAGCCAAGGAAGCCCGAATACACGCCGTCGAGCTCCACGTTCTCCTCGCGCCAGGCGTCGAGGTAGGCCTCGAGCATGTCGGTGGTGTCGTGCATGTGGAAGACGGGGAACTTGGTGTGGGCGCTAAAGAGGGCCGTGGGCACCGGGCAGACGTCGACGCCCGCCGCACTGAGCACGGGGATCGCCACGCCGAGTGAGCACTTGCCGTAACCGCACATGTCGTGCACGGCCGCCACGCGCGGAATGTACGCGCCTTCACGCTGATAGAGTTTGGTCATGATTCAATTCCTTTCCGCGGACTTATGGACCAGCGTACGGCTCAACAGGATAGGTCAATTCCCGATAAGGTACGTAGGAGTTTTACAAATGTTCATCTTGCATTTGGGCTAGATGTGAGTTGGGAAAATCGCGCCATTTGCCCTTTTGACCCCTCACCGAATATTCCGCTTGCGACTCGGGGAATTTGCCACGCCTGGCGGCATGAGGGCGTATGATGCAGATATCCGCGTCCGTTTTGGGCGGGCGCCGCACGGTAAGTTGGATTGGGAAAGGTAAGACCATGGCTGATGTGCATGAGCTTCTCGCCACGTGGATCGAGAATGTCACTGATGAAGGGCTTCTCGCCGAGCTGAAGGCGATGAAGGAGGCGGGCGACGAGAGCGCGATCACCGATGCGTTCTTCCAGGACCTCGCATTCGGCACTGCGGGCTTGCGCGGCACGCTGGGGGCCGGCACCAACCGCATGAACATCTACACCGTCGGCCGCGCCACGCAGGGCTTCGCCGACTACCTGGTGAAGAACTTCGAGAACCCCACGGTCGCTATCGCGCGCGATAGCCGCAACAATGGCGAGCTGTTCGTTAAGACCACCGCTGCCATCCTCGCGGCGAACGGCGTGACCTCCTACGTCTACCCCAAGATCTCCCCGGTGCCCACGCTCTCCTGGGCCACCCGCTACCTCGAGTGCTCCGGCGGCATCTGCATGACCGCGAGCCACAACCCCGCCGCCTACAACGGCTACAAGGCCTACGGCCCCGACGGCTGCCAGATCACCTCTGAGGCCGCTGACGCCATCTCCGCCGCCATGAACGCGTGTGACCCGTTCCATGACGTCAAGACCATGGACTTCGATGCCGCCGTCGAGCAGGGCCTGGTCAAGTGGATCGGCGACGAGGTGCTGGACGCCTACTACGACGCCGTGGCCGCCAAGTCCGTGAACAACCTCACGCCCGAGCAGATCGCCAACGCCCCGCTCAAGCTCGTGTACACGCCGCTCAACGGCACGGGTCTGATTCCGGTCACTACCGTCCTCAACAAGGTTGGCGTGACCGACATCACCGTGGTCCCCGAGCAGCGCGACCCGGACGGCGACTTCCCCACCTGCCCGTATCCCAACCCCGAGATCCGCGAGGCCATGCAGAAGGGCATCGATCTGTGCCAGGAGGTCAAGCCCGACTTGCTACTCGCGACCGACCCCGACGCCGATCGTGTGGGCGTGGCCTGCGCCGATGGTGACGACTACACGTTGCTGACCGGCAACGAGATGGGCGTCCTGCTGCTCGACTACATCTGCAAGATGCGCGCCGAGCGTGGCGAGGATCTCTCCCGCAAGGTCGCCGTCACCACCATCGTGTCCTCTGCCATGGTTGACGCGCTGGCCGAGGAGTACGGCTTTGAGCTGCGCCGCTGCCTTACCGGCTTCAAGTACATCGGCGACATCATCACCGGCCTGTCCGACGCCGGCGAGGTCGACCGCTTCATCTTTGGCTTCGAGGAGAGCTACGGCTATCTGTCCGGCGACCACGTGCGCGACAAGGACGCCGTCAATGCCTCCATGCTCATCTGCCAGATGGCCCAGTACTACAAACTGCAGGGCCTCAACCTGGTTCAGGCCATGCGCGCGCTGTATGAGAAGTACGGCTACTATCACAACAAGACCGTCTCGCTGAGCTATCCCGGCGCCGACGGCGCCGCCAAGATGACCGGCATCATGAAAGCCCTGCGCGCTGAGGCCCCCTCTGAGATCGCCGGCGCCAAGGTCGAGGCGGTCGTGGACTACGCGAACTGCGTGAATGGCCTGCCCAAGGCCGACGTTATCGAGTTCGACCTCGAGGGCGGCAACAAGGCCATCGTGCGTCCCTCCGGCACCGAGCCCAAGATCAAGCTCTACATCTTTGCCAAGGGCGAGGACGCCGCGGCCGCCGATGCACTCATTGCCGCAATCGAGGAAGATGGCCGCAAGCTGCTGTCCTAGCGCGCAGTGATGTGCAATTAGGGACGGGTGCGTTTTATACATGCGTTTTCGCGCGTGTCCTGGAGCTGAAGACGGGCCGCTCGCTTTTGCGGGCGGTCCGTCTTTTGATGTTCGGCTGCGCTTGGGGCGCGTGGCGGGCGGTTGAGACGCGCCGAGCGCGAGTTGGGTGAGGTTTTTCGTATTGATTTTTAATTTCGGTTGGTAGCAGACATGGTTTGCAATGAAAAACGCAGGTCGGACTCAGCTGAAATTACCTTGTACTCGCGGAATTGCAAAATTGATACGAAAAACCTCATCGAACTTGGCGGTCGGCGTGGCCATGCCGATCGCGAGGGGCTGTGAAGTCCGATGATGAGAGCGGGTTGATGGGCGAGCTGATGGACGGAGGGCCGTCGTCCGACAGCTGCCCGTTCGGCAACCGCGCTTTCGACCACCGCCCTTTACCGTATGGAGCTGATGAGGCGCGCTTTGCGGATGCAGGCGGGGATACGCTTGCTGAGGAGGGTGACGTCCTCGGCGGTGATGTCGCTCGCGAGCGAAAGGCGCAGCGCACCGCGGGCGCGCTGCGCGGGAATCCCCATGGCAGTGAGTACGTGCGAAGGTTCGGTTGAGCCGGTGGAACAGGCAGAACCGGTTGCCGCCGCGACGCCTGCCCGGTCGAGCAGGACCACGAGGAGCTCGCCGTCAACGTCGTCGCAGGTGAAGGATGCGATCGAGGGGAGACGGCCGATTGAGGGAGAGCGGTCTAGGGCCTCTCCGTCGGAGGCAGCGCTGGGTTCACCGGTCGCGCCGCCATCTGTGGCGCGGGAGACTGGTGCATTGCGGTCCGGGAGAGCTGACGCATCGCAGGCCGGGGTGCACGGGGTTTTCGTGCCATCGGCTGAGGCGTATTTGATTGGCGTGCCGGTGAGGGCCATGTCCTCGACCTCGCCGAGAAGGTGGCGAATGAGCTCATTGCGTAAGGATGAGATGCGCAGGATGTCGGACCGGAGCGTTTCGCACGCTTCCTCGAGGGCGGTGACCATGCCCACGATGCCTGCGACGTTCTCGGTACCGGCGCGCTCACCGCGTTCCTGGGCCCCGCCGGTGATGAGCGGTGGAATGGAGAAGCCCTTGCGCAGATAGAGCGCCCCAACGCCACGTGGGCCGTGGAACTTGTGCGCGGAGAGCGAAAGGGCGTCGATGCCCAGTTCTTGTACGTCGACGGGGATGTGCCCCACGGCCTGCACCGCATCGGTGTGGAAGGGAGCACCGTGGGCGTGGGCAACGGCGGCGAGCTCGCGGATGGGTTCGATGGTGCCGACCTCGTTGTTCGCAAGCATGATCGAGACCAAGGCAGTGGCGGGCGGGGTGGCGAGTCCAGGGGCATCGCCACCCGCGGAGGCAGTGGTGTGCCCGGGAGCCGCGGCGAATCCGGGAGCCTCGATACCGCATGCGGCGGCGCGTTCGTTGGCGGTGAGTGCCTCTTCGAGGTCCTCGGCGTGCACGAGCCCCTGGCGATCAACGGGCAGGTACGTCACCTGGACGCCTTCCCGCTCGAGCGCCTCGCAGCAGTGGAGGATCGCATGGTGCTCGATGGCGCTCGTGACAATCCGAACGGGCGTAGCCGCTCCGTAGAGGTCCCGGTAGCGCTGCACGGCGCCGCGTAGTATCCAGTTGTCCGACTCGGATCCGCCGCTCGTGAAGTAGATGTCCGACGCGTTCGCCGCCCCAAGGAGGCGCGCCATGTCGTTGCGTGCTCCGTCGAGCGCGCTGGCCGTCTCGCGCGCCATGCGATGGATCCCGCTTGGGTTGCCGAACTTCGTGGTCAGGTACGGCATCATCGCCTCAAGCGCACGGGGCGAGAGCGGTGTGGTTGCCGCACTGTCGGCGTACACATAGGGTTCGTTGGCGTTGGTCATGGCGGTCAATGGCGCTATCGAAGAACGAAGAACCAGAACAGGGCGAGGGCGATGGCGGCAAGTATCAAGATGAGCAGGAGGAGCTGCACGCGTTTGCGTGCGCGATCATGCCGGGACACGAAGATGGATCGCCCTTTTTTAGGCTGAGAAATATAGCTGCTCGGCTGGCCGAGGCCCTGCTCGCCGCCGCGCCCGCGAACCTGCAGCGTGGGAGTGCTCGGCGGGATGTATCCGCCCGTGCGTGCCGTGCCGCCACTCGCCTGGGCGGAACCACCCTTTCCAAGCGATGCCTTGCGTCTGGGTATGTGCGTCGCGCGATTGCTCGCAGGTGCTCGAGGGTTGTCGACGGGCGGCAGATAGGTGGGGTCGCTGGTTGCGATGCCCATGTGCTTGCGACCGGGTCGCTGGTGCGTGCCCTCGGAGACTCCGCGCGGGACTGCCGTTGGGCGCGGTGCGTTCTGCTCGTCCATGTCCACCTCGTGGGATAGCGGGTGTAATACCGCCATTGTATGGTGAATCATGCGGGAGTGCGCCCGTGGTGCCGCTGTTCGTTCCAAAACGCCCCGTTTCACCATACCGCCGCGACCTCAATTGAGGGACAGGCGCTAAATTGAGGCCATGAATGGGATTTGAATGAATGGGATTTGAGTCGCGAAGCCATGTCGTTTCGGCGTGCGCGCAGGCAGAACGCTTTGCGAGCGTATAATTCCCAACGTATGACCGCGCATGGTATCCAGAGGGGAAGCCGCATGTCTCTCGACACCAACCTGTCCGAATTCACCGCGTTCGATTCCGACACCGATCATCCGCACGACGAGTGCGGCGTGTTCGGCGTTTGGGCGCCCGACCGCGACGTCGCCCGTCTCACCTATTTCGGCCTGCGCGCTCTGCAGCACCGCGGCCAGGAATCCGCCGGCATCGCCGTGGGCGATGGCGGAACCGTCATGGTCCGCAAGGACCTGGGCCTGGTGAGCCGCGTTTTCTCCAACGCCGACATTTGCTCGCTGCCCGGTCAGCTCGCTGTGGGTCACGTGCGCTACGGCACCGCCGGCGCTAAGAGTTGGGAGGCATCGCAGCCCCACCTTGCCACTATCGGGGAGGTCATCGTCGCCCTTGCCCATAATGGCACCCTTGTCAACACCGACGAGCTGCGCCGTCAGCTCATCGAGCTCGGCGTTCCCTTCAACTCAAATTCCGACTCCGAGGTCGCAGTCAAGCTCATCGGCTACTTCACGCAGGAGACGCATCACCTGCGCGAGGGTATCCGCAAGACGATGGAGCTCATTCGCGGCGGCTACGCCATGGCGCTTATCAACGAGGAGGCACTGTACGCCTTCCGCGATCCGCACGGTGTTCGTCCGCTGGTGCTCGGCCGTCTGACCAGCGACGAGGGCCTCGCCGCCGCCGATGCCGCCGCCGCGGCCTCCGCGCTGCCGAGTGATGCCGCGTCCGCCGAGGACTTGGTGGGCGATGAGGTGCTCGCCTCCACCGCAGGCTGGGTCGTTGCCTCCGAGACCTGCGCGCTCGACATCATCGGCGCCGAGTACGTGCGCGATATCCGTCCCGGCGAGATCTTGCGCATCAGCGCCGAGGGTCTCGTGTCCGAGCAGGGTGTCCCTGCCGCCGAGAAGAGCGCCCACTGCATCTTCGAGCAGGTGTACTTCGCCCGTCCCGATTCCATCGTGGATGGCAAGTCCATCTATGCCTGCCGCTACGATATGGGTCGCAAACTGGCGCTCGAGTGCCCCGTTGAAGCCGACATGGTCATCGGCACGCCCGACTCCGGCCTGCCCTCCGCCGAGGGGTACGCCTTCGAGAGCGGCATCCCCTACGGCACCGGCCTTATCAAGAACCGCTACGTTGCCCGCACGTTCATTGAGCCCACGCAGGAGCTGCGAGCCATGGGCGTGCGCCTCAAGCTCAATCCTCTGCGCGATGTGATCGAGGGCAAGCGCATCGTTGTCGTGGACGACTCGATCGTGCGCGGCACCACCATGGTCCAGCTTGTCCGCATGCTGCGCCAGGCGGGCGCCAAGGAGATTCACATCCGCATCAACTGCCCGGAGGATATCTGGCCGTGCTTCTACGGCGTGGACACCGGCGAGCAGAGCCAGCTCATCTCCGCGACCAAGTCGGTCGAGGAGGTCTGCGAGTTCATCGGCGCCGACACGCTCGCATTCTTGTCTGTGGACGCTTTGCTCGAATGCGTACCCAAGGCGGGTTACTGCACCGCTTGCTTCACCGGTGAGTATCCGGTCGCGATTCCCGAGAGCTTCGGTCGCGAGAAGTTCATCAAGGGATACGTGCCGCGCAACCTGACCAAGCCCGAGCTCGTGACCGAGACGTGCGTTGTTGATAAGGCCGAGGACCGCAGTTGGGAAGAGGCGCACGAGGGCTAAGACGAGGCGTGCCGTCGCGTGCCAATTGGGGACGTGTCCCTTTGGCACGCGTCACGCGTAATGCGAATAGAACGGGTGCGCGCGTGTAACGTCGAAAATGACGCGCTTCAATCGCGATTTTTTCGACGTTACACGCGCGGCCCTGCAACGAGGCGCCCGCGACTGGCCGCATCCGCTCCCAATTGAGGGGTTTGGTCGATGCGGGCTGTGCCCTGCTATCATGCTGTACTAGGAATTCCCTGGGTCGAAAGGAACCTCACATGGCCGAGAGCAAGCACGTTACGTACGAGGACGCCGGCGTCGACACCGCCGAGGGCGGCCGCGCGGTCGATGCGATCAAGCAGATGGTCGCGGAGACCAACCGCCCCGAGGTCATTGGCGGTATCGGCGGCTTTGGCGGCCTATTCTCCGCCGCGGCGCTCAAGGACATGGAGGATCCGATCCTCATCTCCGGCACGGACGGCGTGGGCACCAAGCTCGTGCTCGCCCAGATCCTCGACCGTCACGAGACTGTGGGCCAGGATCTTGTCGCCATGTGCGTGAACGACATCCTCGCCTCCGGCGCCGAGCCCCTGTTCTTCCTCGACTATGTCGCCATCGGCCACATCGAGGCTGAGCACATGGCCAAGATCGTCAAGGGCGTCGCCGATGGCTGCAAGCTCGCAGGCTGCGCGCTCGTGGGCGGCGAGATGGCCGAGCACCCCGGCGTCATGCGTCCGGACGACTACGACCTCGCTGGCTTCACCGTCGGCGTCGTCGACCGCCCCAAGATGATCGATCCAGCCAACGTGCGCGAGGGCGATGTCATCATCGGCTTGCCGTCCACGGGTGTCCACTCCAACGGCTACTCGCTCGTGCGCAAGGTCATCGGCGTCGACGGCATCGTGCCGGGCACGCCCGAGGCAGAGGCCAAGAAGGCTGAGCTCGAGACCATCGAGGTCGCGCCCGGCGTCCTCCTCGCCGACGCGCTGCTGGCTCCCACCCGCATTTACGTCAAGCCCATCCTCGAGCTGCTCCGCGGCGAGGCCGGCAAGCATGTGCACGCCGTCGCCCACATCACCGGCGGCGGCATCACCGAGAACCTTAACCGCGCCCTGCCCAAGGACGTTGACGCCCTCGTGCTGCGCGACGGTGCCAAGATGGGTTGGGACGTTCCTCCGGTCATCACTTACATCTCCGAGCATGCGGAGCTCGCGCCCAACGAGGCCTGCAAGACCTTCAACATGGGCGTCGGCCTGATGCTCATCGTCTCTGCCGAGGATGAGGCCGCAGTCACCGAGGCCCTCGTCGCCATGGGCGAGAAGCCCTTCCGCGTGGGCACCTGCGTTGCGGGCTCCGGCGAGGTGAAGTACGCAGATGAGCAGTAGGGACGAGGCCCAGGCGGCCGCCGACGAGTACCGTCGCCTCATCGAGGAGGCGGCCCTCGCCCCCGAGGCGCTTCCGAGCGACGCGTTTTTTGGCGATGCCGCAGAGCGCGAAGTGGATGCCGGAAATACCGCCGCTTCGCATGCGCGACCCGGTATCAACGAGCTGCAAGACGAACGCGCCGCGCAGGACCAGGCGGACCGTGCCCCGTTGCCCATTGGTGTGCTGCTCTCGGGCTCGGGCACCAACCTCCAGGCGCTTATTGACGCAATCGATGCCGGCGAGCTCAACGCGGAGATCAAGCTCGTGGTGGCGAGTCGTCCTTCCGCGTACGGCCTCAAGCGCGCCGAGGCTGCGGGTATTCAGACCCTCACGCTCTCCAAGGAGACCTATGCCGACCCCATCCAGGCGGATGAAGTCATCGCGCACGAGCTTCTGGCTGCCGGTTGCGAATACGTGATCATGGCGGGCTATATGCGCATGGTGCATGCACCACTGCTCGTCACGTTCCCTGATCGAGTGATCAACATCCACCCCGCCCTACTTCCCAGTTTCCAGGGTGCCCATGGTATCCAGGACGCGTTCGATCGCGGTGTCAAGGTGACGGGCGTTACGGTGCACATTGCCAACGCGGTGTACGATATGGGCCCGATCATCGCCCAGCGTGCGCTCGTGGTCGAGGAGGGCTGGGACGTCGATACCCTCGAAGAGCACATCCACGCCATCGAGCATGTTTTGTATCCCGAGGTGGTGCAAATGCTCGCCGATGGTCGTGTCCACGTGCGGGAGAACCTTACGGTCGAAGTGCGTTAGTCGTGTACGAGAAGCGCGCGCCGGTGTCTTATCCGGCGCGCGTTATTTGCAACTCGCCATGGTCGACCCTTCGAGCTCTCTTCTCGCTTCCTTCTGAAGCACCGCTCTTCCATAAGGTGCGCCGTTTACCGATGTATTCCGTCCGTCTGCCATTTCACATAAATGTGGCGGGAATCAGAAAAATCGGAAGAAAGCCCCTAGAATGCCTTCCTGTCTAGTGGGTTAAACAATTGGGGGGCGAAAGACCCTCAGTGTCAAATGCACATTTGTATATGCATAACAACAAAGCTGGTATCTTTCTGAAAAAACCAATAGAAAATGAATAAAATCGAATAGAAGATGCATAATCCGAGTGGATTTCTCCTTCACGCGCACCAACGTGAATCCGTACAGTGAAGCAATCTATGTTGGGGATGCCCATGGATCGGCAAGGCGTTGGTTGCTGCGGATTGGCGCTCGGACGCCAGCCGGTAAGGTTCCTTGCCGAGACGGGGATACGCAAACGGAAGGGGATGCGTATGAAGAAGCTACGCTGGGGAGGAGTCGTCGCGTGGTGCCTTTCGGCGCTGTGTGCCGCGACGATGCTCCTGCCTGCGCAGAAGGTGTACGCCGCCGAAGGCAACTTGGCGCTGAACAAAAACGCCGTTGCCGACAGCCAAGAGGCCGATTCGGTTAAGGCGAAGAACGCGACCGATGGCGACACGACTTCGAAGTCGTCTCGTTGGGGTAGTGCGGTTGACGCCAGCCATGGCGAGCATTGGATTTACGTTGATCTGGGCAAGGACGAGAAGGTCTCGTCCGCAAAGGTCTACTGGGAGGCCCGCAAGGCCACGGGATTCAAGATCCAGGTCGCGAAGGCCGAAGATGCAAAGGATAACGACTCGACCAAGTGGACTTGGAAGGACGTCTATACGACGACCGAGCGCCCCAAGGACAAGACGAGCGTCATCAATTTCGATACGACGTCTGCGCGCTATGTTCGGCTTCTGATCACCGGCTTCACGGGCAATGACCCGTATGGCGATGCCGTCGATTGGGATGCGGTCTCCATTTACGAGCTCGAGGTATATGCCGACAAGCAGACAGAGACGCCTGATGAGCCGACTACCGAGGCAACCAACCTCGCACTCAAGAAGGCCACCAAGGCCAGCAAGGACTACCACAACAAGAACGGTGCCCGTGCAGTCGATGGCAAGAAGGAGAGCAAGAGCAACGATCGCTGGATGACCGAGACCGCGCCGACCCAGTGGCTGCGCGTTGATCTGGGTAAGGAAGAAACCATCAAGCACTTCAACATCCAGTGGGAAGATGCCTCCAACTACGCAACCAAGTTCGAGGTGTACGTCTCCAACGATGAAAGCGTCTGGAACGCCGAGGGCGACAACTACCAGAGCTGGGGCGCCCCGGTTGTCAATGAGCAGAACAACACTAAGGGTCTCAATGAGATTACCCTGAAGACTCCTGCGACCGGTCGTTACCTCCTACTGCGCGTCACCGGTATGAGCACAGGGTATGGTGTCTCCTGCATGGAGTTCGAGGCATGGAACCAAGTGCCCGCTGCGCCCGAGAAGCAGCCTGCGGACTACCTCAACGACATCAAGGTCGCCGAGGTCACTGCCGACACCAAGACGCTCTCCTATACCCTGCCTGAAGACGTTCCCGAGGGCTACAAGATCAAGTACAACGGCACCGACTACGAGCAGGTCATCGATCTGAATGGCACCATCTACCGTCCGATCTCCGACGTGACCGTCAAGGCCTCCTTCAAGATCGAGAACACCAAGGACAACACGGACTACGCGTTCAAGGAGTTCGACGTCAAGGTCCCCGGCAGCATGACCGCCAAGGCCGAGGCTAATGCCGCGCCGCAGATTCTGCCTGAGCTCCGCGAGTGGGTTGGTGGCGAGGGACAGTTCGCCGCATCTGCCGCCAAGCGCGTAGTGTACGGTCAGGACTCGCTCAAGGTCATGGCCGAGGACTTTGCCGCGGATTTCCAAATCATCACGGGCGTTAAGCTCGAGGTGGTCCAGGGCACCGCAGCCCAAGCTGGCGACATCTTCTTCACGCTCGGCGCCGACAAGGTTCAGGGCCTCAAGGATGAGGGCTACCTGCTCGAGGCGAGCGCCAACAGCATCACCGTCAAGGCCGAGGCCGTGGCGGGCGCCAACTGGGGCGGCAAGACCATCCTCCAGGGCATGAAGACGGGCAACTCCACCTTCCCGGTGGGCACCACCCGCGACTACCCCCTCTACAAGGTGCGCGGTCTCATCCTCGACGTGGGTCGAAAGACCTTCACGCTCGACTGGCTCAAGCAGATGACCGAGCAGATGGCATGGTTCAAGCTGAACGACTTCCAGATTCACCTGAACGACAACTATATTCCGCTCGAGGAGTACACCAAAGCGGGGAAGGATGTCTTCCAGGCGTACTCTGGCTTCCGTCTTGAGTCCGACATCAAGAAGGGCGGCAACGACGGCAAGAACCAGGCCGACCTCACCTCCACCGACGTGTGGTACACCAAGGCCGACTTCAAGGAGTACATCGAGCACTCCAAGGCGCTTGGCGTGAACATCATTCCCGAGATCGATACCCCGGCGCATTCGCTGGCGCTGACCAAGGTGCGTCCCGACCTGCGTCACGGCACCGATGGACGCCAGAACGACCATCTCAATCTCACTACGCTGTATAACGATAGCCTCAAGTTCGTCCAGAGCATCTTTGACGAGTACGTGAAGGGTGGCGAAAATGCCGTTTTCGCCGGCTCAGATGTCATTCATATTGGCGCGGATGAGTACAGTGCCGACGGCAACGCATACCGCACGTTCGTGAACGATATGTTCAAGTATGCCGAAGGGAACGGAAAGACTGCTCGTGTGTGGGGTTCCCTCACGAGCATCAAGGGTACAGTTAATGTCAGCGGCATCTCCGAGTCTGGCCAGCGCCGCCAGATGAATCTTTGGAACCCTGGTTGGGCCGATCTTAAGCAGATGTACGATTTGGGCTTCGAGCTTATCGACTGTCAGGACGGTGTCTTCTACGTCGTTCCGAATGCAACGTACTACTACGACTACCTGGGCGATGCTGCTTACACCGACGGACTGAACAGCATTAGTGGGTACTCTGTTCCCGCTGGCGATCCGCAGATGATCGGTGGTGCATTTGCCGTCTGGAACGACATGTGCGACAACCAGGAAAACGGCATGTCCGAGTATGACATCTATGACCGCATCAACCGCTCCGCTGGTCTGTTCGGTGCCAACAGTTGGGGCAAGAGCGGCTCGATTGATACCGCTGCCGCCAAGGAGATCGTTGCCAAGCTCGGTGACGCCCCCGGTAGCAACTTTGGTTACGACGTCGCAACTACCGAGGATGGCACCATCGCTCAGTGGAACATGGACGACTTGTCGGACGCCTCTGGCCTGAAACGCGACCTTGTCGAGGGCGAGAACGCCAAGATTGAGAAGGTTGACGGCCGCGGTGCCCTCAAGCTCAACGGCGGCGAATCCTACGTGTCCGTCAAGGACGACGCCCTTACCACCCTCGGTTTGGGCAGCGATCTGCGCGTGAAGGTTAAGCGTACGAGCGCGTCGACTGACGAGCAGGTTCTGTTCGAGTCCGAGTACGGTGCTATCAAGGCGGTTCAGAAGGACACCGGCAAGGTCGGCATCACCCGCGAGAACCGCGATTACTCCTTCAACTACATCCTGCCGGTCGACGAGTGGGTTGAGCTTGAGTTCAAGAACGAGTTCGAAGTCACTACGCTGTATGTCAACGGCGAGAAAGTAGAGACTATCGGCTCGACCGGTAACGGTAGCCGCGGCAAGCTCAAGGCCACGTGCATGCTCCCGGTCAATACGCTGGGCTCTGCCACGAACGCCTTTGAGGGCTATGTGGACGATGTACGCGTGACCGAAGCCTCCGAAGAGCCGCTTGCTTCGACAATGCCTCTCGACTACGCGGTCATCACCGCTGAGAAGGTTCTTGCCGAGCAGGACGTCCCCGGGCTGCGCGCACTTCTTGAGCAGGCATATGCCCTGTTCCTGAACGCCAATCCGGCCAAGGCAGACATTGACAACCTGGTTGCGCAGATCAACGCTCTGCTAACCGACCAGGACGGCAAGCCTTCCTACGAGGCTGCCGACTACTGTCGCCTTGACGCCTACGCGCAGCTTCAGCTTGACGGTGACGCCGCAGCACTGTTGAACGAGCTCTTTACCGACGCGTCTGTTGCGCGCGTTCAGGCCGCATGGGCTCAAGTCCGCGAGAACCTGCCTGCGGGCATGCAGTCCACGGTCGATTCGTATGAGAGTGCCATCGTGAGCGCGCTTGACGCGCTCGAGCTCAAGACGGGAGGCGACCTCACGCTTGTTGATCAGGGCAAGCTTGCAGCAACCGCCAACTCGGAGCAGACTGAAGGAGAAAACGGTAAGGCCTCAAATGTTCTCGATGGCAACCTTGGTACGTACTGGCACAGCATGTACAGCCCCAGCAAGCCCAGTGGCCCACATAGCATTACTCTGACCAGCAAAGAGGACGTCATGACGCTTGGCGGACTGGTGTACACCGCTCGCAGCGGCCACGGTAACGGTACGGTTCTCAAGTATACGGTTATGGCATCAGAAGCTGGCACTGACGAATCGATGGTTGAGGTGGCTAAGGGTTCTTTGAAGGATGCCGATGGTGCGCAAACCATCACCTTCGATAAGCCTGTCAGGGCAAAGGCGATCAAGCTCGTTGTCGATGAGGGCAAGGGCGGCTTTGGCAGCGCCGCCGAGCTCAATCTGATCAACGCCGATGTAAAGCCCGACTACACGACCCTGCAGACGCTGGTTGACGCCGCGAAGGCCATTCAGAAGGACGGTTCGTGCGAGCACGATGCCTTCACGGCCGAGACATGGGATGCCTTGCAGGCCAAGATCGCCGAGGCCGAGAAGGTCATTGCCGATCAGAGCGGCGACGTCAACTCCGTCTTCGCACTCAAGGGCGAGCTCGCTCAGGCAATTGAGTCTCTGCGTCTTGACGAGAAGACAGCCGATCCCGACGAGGACGAGTTCACCGTCACCTTCGACGATCGCATTCCCGGACATGAGGATCGTGTAATCGTGGTCAAGAGGGGTGACAAGGTCCCCGTTCAGCCCATGCCCGAGCTTGCCGGATATCTGTTCGACGGCTGGTTCACCGATGGCTATAAGGGCGGTTGGAAGAACAAGTGGGACTTCGACACGCCGGTCACGAGCGACCTTATGCTCACGGCCAAGTGGGTCGAGGACGGGGATGCTCCCGTTGCTCCCGAGACGCCCGATGATCCTTCCGATGAGCCTGGCGCGAACAAGCCCAACGGCGGACTGCCGACCACCGGAGACAATTCCATGCTCCTGGTGGTGGGTGTGGGCGCAGCTGCCGTCATCGCAGTTGCGGCAGGTGCGGTCATGATTGCCCACAGCCGCAAGACGCGCTAGCGTCGTCCCCCGCACTCCCTTGGTGGCACGGGGCTCTCTGCGCATGCGGAGGGCCCCGTGCCTTGTGTGCTGAGGGCCCCGTAAAGGGAAGTGTGTGGGAATGCTCGAATACCATCCGCATCTAAAAGTGCGTGTGAGACAATAACCAAATGTGTGAACACGGGACTCGTCGCCCAAGCGACGAACCATACAGAGCTACGAAAGAAGACCTCAAATGGCAGTGAGTAAACGAAGCGCCAAGATCAAGCGCGACCCGGTGCCCGAGGCGGCGCCAAGCAAAAAGCAGGTGAAGCAGGCGCGCAAGGAAAAGCTTTCCAAAGCAGGCAAGATTGTGCTCGTGGTGATTGGCATCGCCGCCATGTTGCTTTCCGTGAGTGCGATGGCGTGTTCCGGCGTGCTCAACCAGGTGCAGAGCCAGGAGGACTATAAGCTCACGGGTGGCGTCGCGGCAACCGTGAACGGCGTCAACATTAAGGAAGACACCGTCACCGAGCAGATCATGAGCCTGCGCCAGAGCTCGTATGAGAGCGATGAAGACTGGGCGACGTACTTGTCTCAACAGGGGCTTACGCCCGAGAGCTATCGCGAGAACGTCATCGATTCCATCGCCCGCCAGCACCTGCTCACGCAGGCGGAGAAGGAGTACGACATCACCGTCTCCCAAGATGACCTTGACGAGGCCTGGGACGAGGCGGTTGAAAACTACGGCGGCGACGAGGACACCTTTGTTGATATGATTACCCAGTTCGGGTTCACCAAAGAGACCTACCAGGAGAACACCAAGAGCTCGCTCGCTCAAGAGAAGCTGCGTGAGAAGGTCGCATCTGTCGAGGACCCCACCGACGACCAGATCGTCTCCTACATCAATGAGAATCTCGACACCTACAACGATGCCCGTCGTTCGTCCCACATCCTGTTCAAGGTCGCCGACGATGCAACTGATGAAGAGAGCGCTGAGGTTGAGGCCAAGGCTCAGGAGGTGCTTGACAAGCTGAACGCCGGCGAGGTCGAGTTCGCCGATGCGGCGAAAGAGTACTCCGAGGACTCATCCGCCGATGACGGTGGCGACGTGGGCTGGGATAAGCTCACCACCTTTGTGACCGAGTATCAGGATGCGCTCAGCGCGCTCTCCACGGGGCAGATGAGCGGTCTGGTAAAGACGACCTACGGGTACCACATCATCCTGTGCACCGATCAGTTCAACGTCGAGAGCGTTTCTTCCGCTGACGAGATCCCCGAGGCTATCCGTGATGCGATTTCGAGCAAGATCAAGACCGAGGAGGAGAGTGCGAAGTACTCCACGTGGCTGAATGATTACATTGACAAGGCCGACATCAAGATTAACGAGATGCCCGAGGATGCTCCGTATAACGTCGATATGAGCAAGGCGAAAGCGGACGAGGACACGGATTCCGAGGAGTAGGGGATAGTAATGACGTACGAAGAGCTTCATGCCGAGATGGTCGCCGCTATGAAGGCGAAGGATAAGGTTCGTTTGGGCGTCACCCGTCTGGTGCTGGGCGAGCTCAAGAACGCCGCATCGCGCGGCGGGGCGCATGAGATCACCGAGGAGGAGACGACCGCCCAGATCAAGCGCACGCTCAAGCAGACCAACGAGACACTCGAGATGTCTGAGAAGGCGGGCAACAACTCCGAGCGCACCGAGAACCTTCGCGAGCAGGTGGCCGTGCTCGAGAGCCTGCTGCCCGCTCAGGTGTCCGGCGACGAGCTCGCGGCCCTGATTGACCAGGTTATCGCCGAGATCGGCGCGGAGTCCAAGAAGGATATGGGTCGTGTGATGGGTGCGCTTACCAAGGCGACGAACGGGAACTTTGACAAGCCCGCCGCCGCGCAGATGGTGGGAGCCCGCCTGGCATAGCGCGTGTAAAAAGGGCACGTGCAAAATGGGGACAGACCCCTTTTTACACATCACGGGCAGCAGGAGGAGGTCCTGCTGCCCGTTTTGTTTTGAAGCGGCTGCGCATCCCGCGCTTTTCCCTCAACCCGTATCTTCAAAAAATGCTTGCACTGTGTATAGGTGTGTATATACTGTAACTATCGAGTATATACAGTATGCTCGGTTGTGGTCGCCTCATGACGTCTGGGAGCGACCGTGGCGCGACGGGGACGCCCAACGCGCAGACGGGAAGGGAACATTGATTCGTGGAAATCATCATTTCGAACTCGAGCAACCAGCCCATCTACGAGCAGATCGTCCGACAGGTCAAAAGCCAGATCATGGCAGGCGACCTGGTGGCGGGCGAGCAGTTGCCCTCGATTCGCGCGCTCGCGAATAGCCTGCGGGTGAGCGCCATCACCACCAAGCGCGCCTACGCGGACTTGGAGGCGCAAGGCTTCATCGAGACGGTGCAGGGCAAGGGAAGTTTTGTCGCCGGCGGTAACGCCGAGATACTGCGCGAGGAACGCCTGCGCGAGATCGAGGAGCGCCTGCTTCAGGCCATCGAAGCTGGCAGGGTGCTCGATTTGGGCGATGAGGAGCTCATCGAGATGATGAGGACCCTTTTGGAGAGTGACGACTAGCTATGACTTCATCACGAGTGGGCGCGCCTCTTATCGAGGCTCGCAATATCACCAAGCATTACGACGGCTTCACACTGCAGGGCGTATCCCTCACGGTGGAACCGGGGCAAATCGTGGGTTTTATCGGGCAGAACGGCGCGGGTAAATCAACGACCATCAAGGCCCTGCTCGGCATCATCGGTATCGATGCGGGCGATGCCCGAATCTTGGGTGTCGATGCGCGCGGGCTGTCCGGCGCCGACGCCGCGGTGAAGGAGCGCATCGGCGTAGTGTTCGACACCGTTTCGATGCCGCCGCATATCAAGATCGCCGAGGTCGGCAAGCTTATGGAGCGCGCGTATC
This sequence comes from Collinsella sp. AF08-23, assembly GCF_003479805.1. Taxonomy (GTDB): domain Bacteria; phylum Actinomycetota; class Coriobacteriia; order Coriobacteriales; family Coriobacteriaceae; genus Collinsella. The sequence goes on from NZ_QUHV01000001.1 coordinate 24,494, forward strand.
GGAATTGGGACGCGCGCGTGTTCGAAGAGTATCTTCACCGGTTCAAGCTCGATTCGAAGAAGGCGATTAAAGAGCTGTCTCGCGGTATGGGTATGAAGTTGAGCTTGGCTTGCGCCCTGGCGCACAACCCGCAGGTGCTCATCTTGGACGAGGCGACCGCCGGGCTCGACCCCATGGCACGCGATGAGGTGCTCGACATGCTGCGCGAGTTTGTGGCGGTGGAGGATGCCGCGGGAAACCCGCAGCATGCGATTCTGATGAGCAGCCATATCACGAGCGATCTCGACAAGATCGCCGACACGGTGGTGTGCATCGATGACGGGCGTATCGTGTTTGCCTGCGACAAGGACGAAATCTGCGACCTCATGGGAGCGGCGCGGTGCCGTGCGGCGGAGGTCGAGCAGGTGCTGGCGAGCGCGCAGGCGCCTATGGAGGTGCGCGTTTTGCATCACGACTATGGTGTGGACCTGCTCGTTTCCGATCGTTTTGAGTTCATGCGCGCGTTCCCGCAGATCCCATGTGACCGCGTGTCGATTGACGACTACATGGCGCTCGTCCTCAAGGGCACGGTCCTGCATCCGCGTGACGGCGTCCAGAAAGGCGGTGATGCGCGATGATGCGCATGCTCAAGATGGAGCTCACGGTGTCTGGGCAATACCTCAGGCAGCTGGCGTTCAGCATCCTGTTCATGGCGGTGTGTTTCACGGTGGGCATGGGCAGCACTTCCATGTTGCCGGGCATCATTTTCATGATGGGGATGTTCAGCCTGTCAAATAGCGCGAGTCATTACGACGAGCAAAACGATTGGGCTGCGTTTAGGTTGACCATGCCTGTGTCGCGCAGAGATGTGGTGTTGGGTCGCTATCTGTTCGTGCTGGCGGGCACGCTGATCGCGTCGCTGTTCGTTTCCGTAGCGGCGTGCCTGCTGTCCTGGATGGGCGGGGCTTCGCTGCTTCCCGAGGTGGTCGCCAACATGGTGCGCCTCGATGCGGATATGATTCGGGCGGGGGTGTTCGCCCTTGCGTTCTGCAGTGCCATGGGGTTTGTGACCGCATCGGTGTCCATGCCGGTGTTCTTCAAATTCGGCCAGACCAAGGCGACGCAGTGGCTGCCCTTCATCATGATGTTCTTGGGAGTTGCGCCGTTAATGGTGGGCGGCTTCATGGGCGAGGAGGCCATTATGGCCATGCAACAGGCGCTTTCGTTCGCGGAAACGCCTGAGGGCCTGACGTCGTTTGCCATGGGCGCTTTGATCTCCGGTGTGGTGTGCTATATCGTGAGCGCGCTGGTCTCTCTGCGGGTGTATAAGGCGCGCGACCTGTAAGGGTGCGCAAATGCCAAACAGTCTCAATTCGGGGACTGCCCCAACGCCAAACGTTCAATTCGGGGATCATCTTCATCCAGGGACCATCTTCAATTTGAGAGAGCGGGGCGGGTGCAATGGAATCCGCCCCTTTGTTTTGGCGATTCGGGCATTTCGAGGCAGAGCGGGATGCCGTAAACGTTGCGTAAGCAAGTGGCGAACACCGAGCGATACGATGTAGTGTACAAACCGCATGGAAAAATCCAGCGTATGAGAGCTTCGATTCGCAAGGTGGATTGGCACATATGGAAATTGCAACTGAGCGGCGCGATGCCGCAGTTCATTCCGCCGGCCCCCAGCAGCTTCCGCTTGCCCGCGTGAGAAACGTGCGCGATTTGGGCGGGTGTGCGTATAGGGCGGAGGACGGCTCGCAAGGGGAAACGGCATACGGCATCTTTCTTCGCGGCCCGTCTCTTCGCAAATTGACACCTGGAGACTATGAATATCTGCAGGAGTACGGAGAGGGTCTGAAATGCGTTGTCGATTTGCGCAGCGATTTTGAGGTTGGTCATTGGCCCGATCCTTATGCCCGCGGCCGAGACGGTGTGGCGTACGTGCATGTTCAGATGCTCGACCAGCTCAATTCGGGAAAGTTTCGTGACGCACTGCCGGATCGCATGTCGACGGTGTACAAGGGGCTGCTCGACAATCACGCTTCGAGCATCCGACGCGTGATGGAGTCGATTGACGCCTTCGGGCAGGATGGCTGCACGCTGTTTCATTGTCGGGCGGGCAAAGACCGGACGGGCGTTGTGGCGATGTTGCTGCTGGGACTCGCTGGGGTTTCGGATGAGGACATCGTTGCGGACTATGCGGCTACGCAGCGGTATCTCGGGCGGGGGATGCGTGCTCAGCGCGTGGCTGTTTCCGCACTTTTGTGTCGTCGCGCTCCTCGTTGCCTGTTCGAGGCGATTCCCGCCGAGATGGAATTGACGCTTGAGCATCTGCACGAGCGCTACGGAACGGTCCGGGAGTATCTGGAGGGTCACGCCGGGGTTCCCGTCGCCGTGCTCGACCGGATTGCGCATCGACTGAGGTTTGGGTGATCGCTTCGTGGGGGGGGGTGCGGCGTGTCGGAAAGTTCATGAATGGGACTTTTGGTAATTAGAATTCGAAACCGTGAAATGGCGGGTGAGAAGTTGGGAGCCCGACCTGCGGATTTGTCTTGGCGTTGGGGTTGTCTACCGGGCAAGGTCGGAAAGTAATTACCAAAAGTCCCTCAAGTGAAAAACGGAGACGGCAATCATATGCAAAACCCCTGCATGTTTTGATCGCATGCAGGGGTTTTGACGTCATGATATGCAGAAGCGGGCCGAGCGCTTGCCTCTTGACCTTTCGCTCGGGTTACTTGATTTGCGTCGTGCCGGGCGCGAGGTTCGGATCGGTCTCGTTCGCGGCGCTCTGGCGAAGCTTGGTGTACACATCCTTGCCGTCGCCAAAGAGCTCGTAGTACTGAATCGTGGCGTACTCGGAGCGCGCCTGCATTGCCTTTTGCAGCGAAGTATGGGCATCTCCGCCGTTCTCATCCTCCTTGACGCTGGACAGGTAGATGGTGCCGGTGGCGTCAAGGTAACCGGTGGTGTTGATGGCGGGCAGCGCGTTGCGCAGGGTGAGCTGAGCCTTCTGGTAGTCGTTGAGCGGCGCGCCGATGATGTTCATCATCTCGGTGCCCAGGTAGTTGGTGGAGAGGTTGTCCACATGGCTGTCCTGGTCGTTGCCGGCGACATCGTAGTTCGCCCAGATGAGGTAGTCGGTGGTCCACAGGCGCATGTTGTGCTCGGCCTTATCCTCATTGGTGAACCAGCGGTTGTTGTACTTGTCGGGGAAGAACGGCTGGTGGTCGCCAAAGAACACGAGCACGACGGGGCGGTCGAGCTTGCGCAGCTTGCCAACGAAGTCCTTGAGCGCGCGGTCGGATTCCTCAATGAGGGACAGATACTCGTTGACCTCGTTGTTCACCGCGCCGTCGATCAGGTAGTTGTTCAGCTTATCGGGCGGGAGCAGGCCGGTGTCATAGCCGGAGTGGTTCTGCATGGTCACGTCGAAGATGAACTGAGGCGCGGAGTCGGACTCGAGCATCTCGAGGATCTTGTCGTAGGTGGCGGCGTCGGACACCATGCCGCGGAGCTTCTCGGCATCCTGGAAGTCGTTGATCGTCATGAAGCGATCGAAGCCGAAGCCGGAGTAGACGTTCTCGCGGTTCCAGTTGGTGCCGTGGTTGGGGTGCATGGCCGTGGTGGTGTAGCCCAGATCCTTGAACTGCTCGGCGAGATTCTTGGTGTCGAGCAGGTCGTAGATCGTGTAGGGGTACACGCCCGACCCAAGGTAAGACATGGAGTTACCAGTGAGGAACTCGAACTCGGTGTTGCAGGTGCCGCCGCCGTACGCGCTCACGTAGAGGGTGCCGCGCGAGAGGGTGTCGGGGAGGTTCTTGAAGAACTGCGGGCCGTTGTAGCCGGCATGCATGTTCTGGTAGATGGAGAGGTCGGAGAACGTCTCGTTCATGATGGCGATAACCGTGGGCTTTTCCTTGGCGAATTGGGCCTCGGCATCGGTGCGCTGCTGGGTCTTGCCGGCAGTCTCGTCGTACTCGCCGGCGAGCTTCTTCTCGAGCTTTTCGGCCTTGGCCATATCGTAGTCTTTAGGCACGGGCGGCTTGATGGTCTGCGCGGAGGAGATGAACGTGGGGATGAAGCCCTGGCGGTAGTAGCTCTCGAGCGGGCGCCAGGTGTACACGGTGATGTTGAGGGTGTTGTAGTAGTCGATGAGCGTGACGTGGGCACCAACGCCAACGAGGCACAGGGCACCGATCAACAGGTTGGTGAGGAAGAGGCGGCGGTTGCGCTTGGCGGGCTCGGGGCGGAAGACGCCGGCGAGCGAGCACAGCAGCATGGAGATGGCCAGGAAGGTCATGCCGTACAGGCCGAACGCGCTGAAGATGTAGGTGAAGCCGCCACTCACCGCAGCGGCAGTGCCCAGGGCGGAAAGGTCGGCGGGCTGGATGGGCATGGACTTGAACGTGATGACGAAGAACTGCGCCATGCCGATGCCCCAGCATAGGAAGGCGACGAACGCCGGGGCGCCACCGCGACGCTGGAATAGGTAGAACAGGCCGGCCATGACGGCGGTGATGAGTGCCCACTCAAGCAGGATGCACAGCGGGTAGCACCAGGTGAGGTCATGGTTGGAGGGGGTTTCGAGCCCGAGCATGGCGAACAGGCCGGCGAGCAAGAGCAACATCACGCAGACCGCGGTGGGGCGGTGCAGCGCGATGCGGAGCTCGTGGGCGCGGCCGCGCAGCTTACGGCCCAGGCGACCGATGCGGGAGAGGTCCTCGTCGCGGGTGATGCGATGTGCGCACGCATCGTACTTGTCACATGCACCGCAGTCGGGTCGGAAGGTGCGGGCGGCGAGTTCGTCACCGAAACGCATGTAGGATTCGATGCGCGCCCAGGTGATGTCACGCGCGAAAGAGGCCCAAGTGCAGGCGGTGAGCACGGCGTTCAGGATGATGGGAGAGAGGATGTCGTCGGGCGCCATGCCGAGAAAGCCCAGCGCGACGGCAATGGCCTGCATGATGCAGAACGTGATGCCCCAGCCCATGCCGGAGCGATCACCCGATTCCTTGCGACGGGTGAGCTCCCGACGGCCCAAGTAGGCGGAGGCGACAAGCCCCGCGATGGATACGATGGCAGTGAACATACGACAACCTCTTCTTCGCTCAACGGATGTTGAAGCAGGCGGCGTGCCCAAATCCTGGACAGCGCTTACCCGGCCTTGATAAACATGTGCTACGCGCGGAAGGCGACAAGGGAACATACTACCCACGGATTGTCGAGATTTAGTCGATAAGCTGCAGGTATCCGTTGTTTCCATAGAATGGGCCAAGAAGCGTAACCGATGCTTAAGGACGGCGGTAAATGGGAATGACGGGAAACGCGGTGCTCGACTGCATCGAGCGCAGGAGCTCGACACGGCAGTTCGACTTGACGGTGGAAATCACGGCCGAACAGCGGGAGGCCGTGCTCCATGCTGCGAGTAGGGCCCCAAGCGCCGGGGCGATGATGATGTATTCGATTATCGATATTCGCGAGCAGGCGACGCGAGATCGCCTCGCGGTGCTTTGCGACAATCAGCCGATGATCTCCAAGGCGCCGTGGGCGCTGGTGTTTGTGGTGGACTACTGCAAGTGGACCGACCTGTTCGAGCACGTGGGGTGCTTGACCGAGGAATTCGCGACCGAATCTGGCTGCACTGCCCGCCCGCATCCCGGTCTGGGCGATTTTGGAATCGCGGCGCAGGACGCGGTGATTGCGGCGCAGAATGCGGCAATTGCCGCCGAGGCGGTGGGATTGGGCACCTGCTACATAGGCGACATCATAGAGAACGCCGAGGAGGTGCGTGACCTTCTGTATTTGCCCGAGCACACCGTGCCCTTGAGTATGCTCATCCTTGGAACCCCTAAGAAGGAGCGCCCGGCAACCCCGCATCCGACCGTCAACCTTGTGATGGAGGAGCGCTATCGCCGCGCCGACGCTCCGACTATGGACGCTCAAATCGCCGAGATGGACGCGATGTTCCGCCCTCACGCAACGGAGTCCGGGGCGCGTGTGCGCGACATTTACACGCGCAAGCACACGAGCGACTTCATGGCCGAGATGAGCCGGTCGATGGACTTGTGGCTTCGGAATTGGCTTGGAAAGGGCTGGTAGAAACATCTCAAGCGCGATGCTCGGGGCTCCGCTGGGGCCTCGGTTTCGTGGCGAACGTCCTGGTACGCGCAAACAAAAAAGACCCATCCGGTTGGATGGGTCTTTTTGACATTCAGTGAGATTGCGGAGGCGCTCGTTAGCAGCGCTCATCCATGGCGACGCGTGCGATGCGGTCGACCGGCTTGAACTTGGTGAACAGCGGCACGTACTCGTAGAACACGCTGGAGTTCTCCAGGCCGAACCACTGCACCGGCGAACCGGCGAAGCGGCGGATCGCGTACTTCATCGCGATGGCGTGGCGCTCACGCTGCTCGACGTCGGACTCGGGCGCAAGCGTCTTGCGGATCAGGCAGAAGCGGAAGGAGCCGACCACACCGGGCTTGTCGTACACGGAATAATCGTGCACCTGCGGCGGCAGCTCACCGGACGCGGACAGGTCGGAAACGATCTGGCGCAGGTAGGCGTTCACGCGCTGATTGACCTTGTAACCCAGGTGGAGGTGCACGCGGTACACAAAGTCGGTGCCGTAGTTTTCCACGGAGTACTCGAAGGTGTGCGGCTCATCGGTGACCTCGACGTTCAGGAACCAGTAGGCGCGGGCGCGCTTGGGGTGCTTATCGAAGATCGAGTACAGGATGTCGCGGTCGAGCATGTCGGTCGACGTGCTGTTGGTGAGGTAGACCAGGTTGTCGCAGAGCGTCTCGTAGTGCGAGTCGTTGCGTAGACGGTCGAGCTGGTCGATGTATTTGCGCACGGGGAGCATCGTGTACTGGCGGCGCTCGACGCGGCTGCCGTTGTACCAGCTGACCATGACGCCCATGATGAGCGCGGCCATCAGGATGGTGAAGTAGCCGCCATGGAAGAACTTCGTGAGCGAGGACACGAAGAAGAAGCCCTCAAGCGCGACGAAGAAGATGACGAAGGCCCAGGGGAAGACCTTCATCTTGCGCACGCCGTGCAGGTAGAAGAAGAGCAGCACGGAGGTGCAGATCATCGTGATGGTGATGGCCAGACCGTAGGCGGCCTCCATGTGAGCGGAGCTCTGGAACAGCAGCACGACGATAACGCAGCCGACCCACATGACGTTGTTGACCATGGGGATGTAGAGCTGGCCCTTGGTCTCGGCGGGGTAGAAGATCTGCATGTGGGGCATGAGATCGAGGCGGCTGGCCTCGGACACGAGCGAGAACGCGCCGGTCACGAGCGCCTGGCTCGCGATGATCGCGGCGCAGGTGGAAAGGATGACGCCGAACGGACGAACCATCTCGGGCAGCATCTGGAAGAACGGGTTGAGGTCCTCGATGAGGGCGAGCTCGGGGTTGCCGGCGTTGGCGAGCAGCCAAGCGCCCTGGCCGAGGTAGGACAGGATGAGGCAGATCTTGACGAAGGGCCAGGTAGCATAGATGTTGCCGCGGCCGACGTGGCCCATGTCGGAGTAGAGGGCCTCGGCGCCGGTAGTGGCGAGGAAGCAGCTACCCAAGATCATGATGCCGGCATGGTTGTTGGGAGACAGCAGGAAGCTGATGCCGCGCAGCGGGTTGAACGCGAGCAGGACAACAGGGTTGCCGAGCACGTAGATGAGACCCGCGCCGCCGAGGAACAGGAACCAAAACGTCATGACCGGGCCGAAGGCATGGCCGATCTTGGAAGTGCCCACGCGCTGCACCGCGAACAGCAGGCACACGATGATGAGCGTGATGACCACGACGTTCATCTGGTTGTCACCCATGATGTCGTGCACGGCGGGGATGGTGCGCAGGCCCTCGATGGCCGTGGTGATGGTCACCGCGGGGGTGAGGATGCCGTCGGCGAGCAGGGCGGCACCTCCGAGCATGGCGGGGAGGATGAGCCATTTGCCGTATTTGCGCACGATGCTGTAGAGCGCGAAGATGCCGCCCTCGCCGTGGTTGTCGGCCTTGAGGGAGACGAGCACGTACTTGACGGTGGTCAGCAGCGTGACCGTCCAGATGACGAGCGAGAGCGCGCCGAGGATGAACTCCTCGGTCACGGTCATGATGCCGCCTTGGCCCGCAAGCAGCGCCTTGGTGACGTACATGGGCGACGTGCCGATGTCGCCGTACACGACGCCCAGGGTGACGAGCATCGCGCCGATGCTTACCGGGATCGCGGCAGAACCGTGCCCGTGCTCGGATGATTCAGTTGAGTGTGCCATTGCGGTATTGCTCCTTGGCGAAGATGACCCGGCGCCGGCCTTCCCCCAGCGCGCCGAGAGGCATATGCATGCCATCTAACGTTCAAGCCATTATAGGGATTGTGCAGGGCAAACGCTATATGTCACAAGCTGCAGGAACGCAAATAGAAGGGTGGGTTGCTTCCGTTTCCTTCCCCTGTCCCGTGCCCTCCTCCCGCGAAAGTTAACTCTCGCGGGAGCTTTTCTCCCGGTTCGCCTGATTCGTTCCCCGAGAGTTAACTCTCGGGGAACGCAGATACCGAAGAGTGCACGCCCCTTAGGCCCTCATGTTGGGTCAGCGCCCGCCGCGCGCATCGCGGCGGCGCGTCTTTTCGCGGCGGGTGTTGCTGCCGCTCGGTTCGCTGCTACGTGCATCGTCATGGCGCCGGGCGTTCTCGCGCAGCTCGCGCGTGCGCTCGCGAATGGCGCTCTCGTCCATGCCCACCATGCGCATGGCCTCCTCGGAGGTGTGGCGGCGGACCAGGTAGCAGTGGTGAATGCGCTGGTTGCGGGCGAAGTCCTCGGGGATGGTCTGCGCGGTGATGTCGGTGAGCACCACACCGGCGCGTGCGAGCTCCTCGGTATCGGGGCGGAAGGTGCGCAGGTTGCAGGAGAAGATCGCCTCGCCCTCTCGGGAGAGCAGGCGCGAGAGGCCCACGAGCAGCTCCACGTGGTCGCGCTGGACATCCCACGTGCGGCGACCCATTTTGCTCGAGTTGGAGAAGGTGGGCGGGTCGCAAAAGATGAGGTCCCAGCGGTTGCGTGTGGCGCGCATGTCGCGGATCCAGCTCATGACGTCGGCGCGCACGTAATGGTGGTCGGGGCCCACAAAGCCGTTTTGCTCCATGTTGCGCTCGGCCCAGTCCAGGTAGGTGTTGGAGAGGTCCACGGTGACGGTCTCCTCCACGCCGGCGTCGGCCGCGTAGCAGGTGGCCGTGCCGGTGTAGGCGAACAGGTTGAGGAAGAACCGCTTGCCGCGGGCGTGCTCGCGCACCAGGCTGCGCGTGATGCGGTGGTCGAGGAAGATGCCCGTGTCGAGGTAGTCGTTGAAGTTGACGGCGAAGGTGAGGCCGCCCTCTTCGATGAGGGGGAGCCTGCGAGTCCGGATGTCGGACGGGGTCCCCGCGCCGGTGCCCTGGGGTGCGCGAGCGGCGGCTTTGGGGCTCGGGCCTTGGCCGGCGCCGCCCTTGCGCACGCCGACGACCCCGTTGCCACCCATTGCCGCCGCGGACGTGCCGCCCGCCTGCTTGCCGTATTGCGACCCGCCGCGCGAGCGGATGCGGGCCTTGGCGAATACGTTTTCGGGGTTCACGTCGAGGATGCGCGGCGCGATGGCGAGCATGTCGAGCAGACGCGCCTCGGCGAGTGCCGGGTCGATGTGGCGCGGGGCGGCATACTCGGCAACCACGAGCCAGCGGCCCGGGGTCGTGGCACTGCCTTCGTACAGGTCGATGGCGGCGGAGTAATCGGGCAGGTCGGCATCGTAGACGCGGTAGCAGGTGATGCCCTCGCGCTGCGCCCACTTGCGGCGCTGCTTAGCGACTTTGCGCAGACGGCGCGCGAACTGCTCGGACTCGGGCAGCATGACGGGGCAGGGCTTACCATCGCCCAGGTCGATGGCGGTGGTGCCCGCGGGTGCGACTCGCTCGTCGTCTGCGGCCTCGGTGTCCTCGAGGTCACCCTCAGAGAGTTCGACGAACGTGAGGAGCTGGGCCCCCTCGTTGTTCGGCATGATGGACAGGCGACCGCGGGGGGTGCCGAGGGCTTGCTCGAGGACGTTGTCGCGCGTGAGGACGGTGACGGGCTTGCCGACGAGGGCTTCCCCAAAGGGTGCGCCCGCGCCGGTGCGCAGGTCGGTAACGAGGGAGAGAAGGCGCGGCAGCTTGGTGAGGGGGACCTCGGTCGTGTCGATGACGATGCCGCCGACGATCTGGGTGTCGCCGATAGCGGGAATGGCGAGTTTGCGGACGATTTTCTGCGCGTCGGGCTGGGCGAAGATCACGCGGTCCGAGGGGCCGGATGCCTTGAGGACGCGGCGCGCGCACGAGACGGCGTCACCGGAAATGTCGGTGGCAAGAATGCGCGCCGTGCGGTCGCGCGCCGCGTCGATGCGCCCGAGCGCCTCTTTGCGCAGGGAGAGCCACGCGGATTCGTCGTACTCCGCCCATGCTTTGAACCCCCAGTTGTCGCGCTCGAGGCCGGGCGCGCGGTCGGCGAGGATCTGGGCTGCCTCCAGCACGATGCCGCCGCCAGCGCAGCAGGCATCGACCAGGATGGGGAAGACGGAGGCGGTGCCGTCGTCCGCGGTGGAGGCCGCCGTGTCGCTCGCGCATGCCATGGCGTGCGAGCAGGCCTGTTGCCAGCCAAGCTGCGTCAGGGCCAGCGCGGCGTAGTCGGGCCGCAGCACGTGGGCGGCGCCGGGGCGGATTGCCTCGCGCGGGAGGCGCTTGAACAGCGGGTCGCCGGAAAGGTCGAGGTGCAGGCTGGCGCGGTCTCCGCGCAGCGTGAGCAGGATGCGCGCGTCGGGGTCATCCACGTCCACGTTGGGGCGACGGCCGGCGATCTCGACGAGGCGGTCGCACAGGGCATCCTTCACGCGCAGGGCGGAATAATGGGAGTTGCGCAGCTCATCGCTCGTGCCGCGCGCCGAGATGGCGATGGTTGCGCCAGGCGCGAGGACGTTCTCCCAAGCGATGGCGCGTGAGCCCTCGTACAAGTCGTCCGCGGTGACGCAATCGAAGCGGGCGAGGGTAACAAAGACGCGGCTCGCCAGGCGCGACCACAGGCAGGCGCGGTAGGCATCGAGGGGCGCGCCCGCGAACGTGACGCGGCCCTTGAGGCGACGAACCTGACGCAGGCCGAAAGAGCGCAGTTCGTCGGCAAGGGCGGCTTCAAAGCCCTCGGGGCAGCTCGCGTAAAACTCGTGCGCGGCAGTGTTGGGAGGCGTGAGGGGCGTCTGCGCCATGGTCACTCCTAATATAAGTGGCGGCAAAATCGTGTGTATGATGCGCGGCCGTCTGTCCATAATCTCTTTGTATTATGGCAGCTTCCTTACGCGTACGCTCCTCTTCTGTGCTGATGAGCTTGCTATCATGGTTCGAGCACAAGAGAGGGGAAGGATATGTATGCTCGATGATTCGAGTGCGGTTTGGACGCCCCTTGCGGGGGCCTCTATGGAGGCCGGAGCGGCTTTGGCTACATCGACGGCGCGCGGATTGGGGGACTCCTCGGCGTCGTTGTTCTTCGATGTAGATGGCACGCTCGTCTGGGTGGACCCTGCGAACATCCCCGAGGGGGAGGATTTCACCAAGATCTTGCCGACGTCGGGCGTGCTCGACGCAATCGGGCGGTTGCGGGAGCGCGGGCACCATGCGTACGTCTGCACGGGGCGCCCGCTTTCCATGGTGAGCGACGCGCTCGTGGCCGCCGGGTTCGACGGCGTGATCTCCGCGGCGGGGTCGTGCGTGTCGCTGGGCGGCGAGGTCGTGCACGAGACGCTGATCGATTCCGAGCTGGCGGCTGAGCTCATTCGCCTGGTGCTCGCCGTGGACACGACGGTGATGTTCGAATCGCGCGAGACGCCGCTCGTGGTGTCGCGGACGCTGGAGGCCGTCCCGGCGTTTCCCGACATGCCCGTCGCCCATTCCCTCGAGGAGGCGCTGGGGCTCGCTCCCGAATTGCGGTTTTGCAAGTTCACGCAGCCCGGGATGTTGAAGGCGCCCTCGATCATGGGCGACGCCCGCCTGTGCGAGCTGGTCGAGGCCAATTTCGACGTGTGCGATATGGGCCTGGCGAGCGAGTATTCGCAGAGGGGCGTGACCAAGGCGAGCGGCATTGCCAAGGTGCTGGAGCTGGAGGGGCGCGAAGTCGCGGGCACGTTCGCGTTCGGTGACTCCGAGAACGACCTCCCGATGTTCGATGCGGTGGAGACGAAGGTCGCCATGGGTAATGCGATGCCGGTGCTCAAGGAGCGCGCGGACTACGTGACCGACCATGTGAAGGACGATGGCGTGGTCCACGCGCTGCGGCATTTCGGTTTGATTTAGCATGTGCCCGGAGGGCACCGTTGGGAACGGCGTGTCGATTCCAACGGGGTTGAAAGGTGTCAGAATTGTGAAGACACTTAAGGAGGCCCTTGCAATGAAGGGGCTCTGCGCGTAATATAACTCCTTGCGCACACGGTGCATCCAGACATTGCGGGGTGGAGCAGTCTGGTAGCTCGCCGGGCTCATAACCCGGAGGTCGTAGGTTCAAATCCTGCCCCCGCGACCAAGAATTTGCAGCTCGTCGGCATAGCCGACGAGCTTTTTTCTTATCTGGGGGCTGTGTTATCGGCCTGATTCTCAACTTTTCGGTCGAAAATCTCAATCTGTAACAGGTAGACCCGATTTGGCCGGCTAGGTATTACAGATCGAGACATTTGGACAGAGCGGGCCCTGCATGCCCAATCTGACACAAGCCAGCAAGGTGCAAACTGAGGAACTTAACTAGGGAACTAGGGAACTAAACTGCGGAACTAGGGAACTTTACTGCGGAACTGGGGAATGGCTGGGGTATAGTAGGGGCTGACTAATGATTCAATCGAAGGACAGCTATGTTCATAACGAATGATATCGAGTTGGCCGCTGCGGTTGAGCACATGAGGGCCGCAGGGACGGACCTTGCCGAATACGAACTCAAAACCGCGGCAGGCGGTTTTCCCAAGACGATGCCGGATTCGATTTCCGCTTTTGCTAATGGAGCTGGCGGAACGATCGTTTTCGGCATCAGCGAAAAAGACGGCTTCCATTCGGTGGGCATCGATGTGAAGATGATCCAGGCGCATAGCGCCCAAGCGGCGAGGGAACTCGTTGAGCCTCCCCAGATGGTCGACATCATGGTTTTGGAGTTTGAGTCGAAGCCCGTCGTTGTGGTTAATGTTCCCGAGGCTCCGCCACGGGAGAAGCCATGTTATGTCAAAAAGCTCGGTCAACGCCTTGGCTCATACATAAGAACGGGCGATGGCGACCACAAGATGTCATCTTACGAAATCGATCGATATATCGAAAATCAATATCGAAGCGCGCGCAACGATGCTGTTGTTGTTGAGGGCGCAACGATCGATGACTTTGATCAAGAATTGCTCGCAGGATGGCTCTCGCGCGTGAGGTCGACGACACTGGGCAGGTCCGCGGCTTTAAGCGATGAGGAGCTCATGGCGAATCGGCGTGTAGTTTCTCTCGATGCTGAAGGGGTTTTGAGGCCGACCGTTGCCGGCATTATGGCATTGGGGTTTTCTCCGCAACAGTTTTTTCCTCGTGCCAACATTGTGTTCACAGCCTATCCGACACCGAAAAAGGGCGAAGTGGGGAGAGCTGGGGAACGTTTTTCTGATTCGGTTGATATCGATGGGCCAATACCCATCATGGTAGTTGATGCGGTGCGGGCTGCATCGCGAAACATGAAGCATGGCGCAATCGTAAAAGGTGCGTTGAGAGAAAACGTGCCGGACTACCCGTTGGCTGCAGTCCGTGAGGCTGTTGCCAACGCGTTGATGCATAGGGATTATTCTCCCGATGCGTTAGGCACCCCGGTAATGATTGACCTTTACCCCGATCGTATGGAGTTGTCCAACCCCGGCGGCTTGTTCGGCTCGTTGACGGTTGAACGTTTGGGACAACGAGGCGCAACGGCTTCGAGGAACCAGTTTCTAGCTCGAATTCTCGAGGATGTGCCCTACTCTGATGTTGATGGCAGGGTTGGTCGCGTCGTCGAGAATCGAGGCTCAGGCTATCCAACAATTAATAGGGAGCTCGAACAGGCCTTGATGCCCGCGCCGATTGCGAAGAGCACCCTCGATGAGTTTGTTTTGATCATGAGGCATCGACGCATGGCGGACCAGGAAGACCGCTCATACACAAAGGAAAACGTTAAGACTGCCATCCTTGGTTACATTGCCGATCGCGAGAGCGTAAGCACGTCGGAACTTGCGAAAGCGTCGGGTATGTCAGTGAAAACGGTGCGCCGATATCTGTCTGCGCTTATGGAGGAAGGAATTGTCGAGGGAATCGGGGCGGCCAACAGCCCCAAGCGACGCTATCGTTTGCGTCGGTAGGAGCAGTCTGGTAGCTCGCCGGGCTCACAAGCCGGAGGTCGTAGGTTCAAATCCTGCCCCCGCGACCAAGAAACTGCAGCTCGGAGACGTGATCATCTCCGAGCTTTTTGTTGTCTGTATGCTATTTACATGACCTCGACAAGTGCGGCAACCGCTCGATAAGGACGGCCGAGCAGGTGGAGGAAAAGATCGAGTCGCTTCTTGTCGATGACGACTTCAAATACCTCTTCATCGACGAGGTACAGAACGTCCGAGACTACGAGGAGGTCGTCGGGCGGATCGTCGGCAAGGACATCAGATCTCACATCAAGATCCGGAACATCGACACGTTCGATCGCGTCATGACCTACGCCATCAACAACTACGGAGCCCCGACAAGCCTCACCAACCTCCACGACCACATCACCAAGACGGAGCGCATCGCCGTTGAGCGGCGGACGATCGCCGCCTACATCCAGGTCTCGATAACGATCGCCGATAGGGGCGTGGAAGAGCGGGGGTACAGGCCGTTCGGCTACATCAGGGACGGATGCTCGCGCTACCTTTTCGCGCTTGACCCCTTGCTGCAGGAGAGGGGCGGCGTCGGGTGTCTTAACATGGCGTCGTTTATGCAAGATGGCGGCGATCTCATCTGAGGTGACGCCGGGCCTTCTTGCTCCCCGGTGCGCGAACGGCGTGGACGCCGAATGGGAGCCGTTGCTGCCGGGCCGCGGGTCGGCGTGGCCCGTACCCGCACGAACTTGCGAAGCCACGAAAAAGTGCGATGCATTTCAGCCAATCTGACTTGAAAATAGGACAATGCGCCGCTCCTCCGGCCTTTTGAGCAAATGAACTGCTTTGCATGATGCGTGTCGGGGCTTGGCTGCAAGTGGCATCTTGAGCTTTTTCGTATTCGTTTTCGGAAAAGCCGAGTACACCGGGTTTCAAGTTAGGAAAAACCGCAGGTGACGGTGGGTCGTCTGTCGGGGCTACTCGCCATTATTTGATTTGAATACGAAAAAGCTCGACTTGGTGGATTCGGAGGTCGGTTTAAAGCCCGTCATGCAGGTGGAGCCGCCCTTGACGGGCGGCTCCACCTGTTCAGAACGACGTATTGATGTGCCAAATGCTGGCATGCGAATCGATATGGGCTGTGGCGTGCGGATCGGCGCGGCGCGGCACCATTCGACCGCCGTCAAGACGCGTCCCGAATCCCGAGGCAACGCACGTGGCTTAGGCGCAAGTCCTACGCAGCGCGGGACATGGCCTGCTCGAAGTCGCGGGTGCCCTTGAAGACCTCGTGCTTGTAGGGGTTCACGCCGAGCTTCTTGGCGCGGTACATGATGTAGCCAAAGGCTGCGATGTTTACCACGAGGGCGATCGCGGAGACCGCCAGGTTGACCTGCGGGTTGTTCACGGAGTTCGTGGAGAACACGGAGTAATCCTGGAACATCGGGAACACTTGGGCGAACATGCACCAGATGGCGAGGGTGTTTGCGCGGTTCTGGATCCAGCCGCCCTTGTTCCAGAAGAAGTTCGCCACGGTAGGCGCGAGCAGCAGCGCCAGGCCGCAGTACCAGGCGTGCGTGGGCAGGCAGTTGTAGGTGTAGCAGAAGTTCCACAGGTCGTAAGCAACGATGTAAACCCAGGTCATGTCGGGCCACAGCATGTCGTCGCCCTTCTTGGAACGGTAGATGCCCCACCAACCGGTCATGCAGAAGATGTTGATGAGGCCGGCGATGCCGTTGAACACGTTGTGCCAGCCGCCCATGAGGGTAACGCCCTCGGAGGAGACCCAGGTGGTGCCAAAGGCACGCACGGCACTCTCGAAGTCGCTCACCACGGCGATGAGGATGTTGATGGCCACGATGGCGAAGGGGAAGACCTTGAAGGCCTCGCTACGCCCGAGCTTGCCCCAGCCGTACTTGAGCATCATGAAGCCGATGCAGCCGGCGGTGGCGGCGTAGAGCTTGGCGTAGTGGAACCAGCTGCCCATGTGCAGGTACGTGGGGTTGTTGAGCGCCCACTCCATTCCCATCCCGGCGCATACGTAGATGGAGATGAAGTACACCGTGAGCACGGCGGGGATGCCGAGGAAGCACACGATGCCGCCGATTTTGGAGCGGCGGGCGATCTCGTTGGCGGCGATGAGGCCCGCAAAGACCATAATCCATCCCAGCCACTGGAACATGGCGTTTTCGCCATAAACCTGGAACAACATCTGTTCCCCTTTCTATCTCGGGCCGTAACGGCCTTGATCGACATTCGAGGAGGAAGCCCCTAGCGGACGGGGCGGCGTTCGGGGTACTTCGCCGTGTAGCCCTCGATGTGCAGTGTGCTCGCGATGATATCCTTGATGGTTTCCTCAGGTGCATCGGGGTGCGTGCGCACATACATGATGAGACCGGTGATGAGCACGTAGAACGTTTCGTACAGGTGGTCGATGCGCACCTCGTGGCGAGCGGCGAAGTCAACGACGGTCGACGAGCACACGTAGCGGGCGGTGCGGTCGGCAACGCGATGTACGAACGACGCATAAAGCGAGGCGTCGCCGCCGTGCGCAACGGAGCGCGCTGTGTGGTCAGAATCGCCGCGCACCATGGATTTGAGCAGATGGGCCGCCTGGTCAAGGGCGCCTTCGATGTCTCCGGGTACACGGCTGGCGTTCCAATCGATGAGCCGTTCGACAAAGGCATCGATGCTCTGGTCGAGGACGGCCTGCAGCGCGTCTTCCTTAGTGGGGAAGTAGTGATAGAACAGCGAGCGCGTGCAGCCCACGCGCTTGGTTATGGAAGAGATGGACAGGCGGCTGATCCCGTCTTCCTCGATGGCGGACCGCACGGCAGCGAGGATGTCGCCGCGCCGATCGTCGTGTGCGAGCCGCTCGTGGTGACCGGGTGCTTCGCTGGCCATGACCGTTCCTCCTTGTTGTCCCTGCCTTTACCGATTCCAGTCTTGACCTTTGTTGACAAAACGTCAATATGTAATTTGACAAAGTGTCAACGAATTCGCTGAACGGCATATGACAGGGAAATGCCAGTTGGGAGGGCTCATGGGAGATGTTCGCGTTATTGAGGTCAAACAGAGCGTATTCGCCGATAACGATCGCAAGGCGGAGGAGCTGCGCGGGACGCTGCGCGAGCGCGGGACATTCCTGCTCAATCTGATGTCCAGCCCGGGTTCGGGCAAGACCACCACGCTCACGCGCACGATCGAGGCGCTGCTCGACGAGATGTCCATCGCGGTGATGGAGGCCGATATCGACTCCGATGTCGACACGCGCACCATCCTCGGCACCGGGGCCCGCGCCATCCAGCTGCACACGGGGGGCATGTGCCACCTCGACGCGTACATGACCGAGCAAGGCCTGGACGAGCTTGTGGCGAGTGAGGGCTCCGACGGCGAAGAGGCCACCGGGGCGCCAGTCGACCTGGCGATTTTGGAGAACGTGGGCAACCTGGTGTGCCCCGCGGAGTTCGACACCGGCGCCTCGGCGAACGCGATGATCCTGTCGGTGCCGGAGGGCGACGACAAGCCGCTCAAGTACCCGCTCATGTTCAGCATCTGCGACGTGGTGCTCATCAACAAGATCGACGCGCTGTCCGTGTTCGACACGTTCAGCATGGAGCGCGTGCGCGAGAACATCCTCATGCGCAACCCGAACGCGACCATCATCCCCATCAGCGCCAAGACGGGCGAGGGCATCGACGTCTGGGCCGACTGGTTGCGCACGCGCGTGGCGGAGTGGAAGACCGACGAGTAGCGGCAAACCGAAAATGGTGCGTTTGGGGACGCACTCCAACTGCACCAGCTGCACCATTCCCACGTCGCAGGTGGCACGCCTAACGTCCCCATCCAAAGACCTACATTATCGCGACAGCGAAAGGAAACCGAACATGATCGTAAACGGCCCCGGAATCTCGTTCACCGAGCCCGATATCGGATCCGAGTTCGTCCCACCCATCCCCGAGCACCCGCGCGAGAAGATCGTGGCGCTGTGCGAGCACTGCACCAACCGCCTGTTGGGCCGCAAGGAGCTCAAGCCCTTCGAGTATTGGGCGTTCGCCGAGGTGACGACCGACGAGATGGCCGACGTGCTCCTTAAGATGAAGATGCGCCGCCCCTACACCCTCGCCGACGCGGTGAAGGCGACCGGCATGGACGAGGTCGCGCTCGAGAAACTCCTCGACGAGATGAGCTACATCGGCCTGCTCGAGTACAACTGGGAGAACCCCACGCGCACCAAGCAGTGGGTCCTGCCCATGCTCGTGCCCGGCTCGGCGGAGTTCCTCAACATGCGCCAGTCCCAGATCGACGAGCACCCGGCGGTGGCGAAGTTCTTCGAGCAGGCATCAAAGGGGGCGCTTGCCAAGGCCACGCCGATGGTCCCGCCCGGAGGTGCGGGCATCGGCATGCACGTCATCCCGGTGGAGCAGGCCATCCAGATGGAGGACCGCTCCGTCTCCATCGAGCACATCGAGCACTGGCTCGATAAGTACGAGGGCAAGTACGCCGCGAGCCCCTGCAGCTGCCGCATGAGCCGTGCGAAGCTGGGCGAGGGCTGCGGCGATGACCCGAACGACTGGTGCATCGCCGTGGGCGACATGGCCGATTATGTGGTGGAGACCGATCGCGGCCACTACATCACGCGCGAGGAGGTCTACGAGACCCTGCGCCAGGCCGAGGCGAACGGCTTTGTGCACCAGATCACCAACATCGACGGCGAGGACAAGATCTTCGCGATCTGCAACTGCAACGTGAACGTGTGCTACGCGCTGCGCACCTCGCAGCTGTTCAACACCCCGAACCTGTCCCGCTCGGCGTACGTGGCGCGCACCGAGGCCGACAAGTGCGTCGCGTGTGGCCGCTGCGTGGAGGTGTGCCCCGCGGGTGCCGTCAAACTCGGCCAGAAGCTCTGCGCCGCGAGCACGGGCAAGGTGCCGGAGTACCCCAAGCAGGAGCTGCCGGACGCCGTGAAGTGGGGCCCCGAGAAGTGGAGCCCCGACTACCGCAACAAGAACCGCATCGAGACGTACGACACGGGTACCTCCCCCTGTAAGACGGCGTGCCCCGCGCACATCGCCGTCCAGGGCTACCTCAAGCTCGCCGCCCAGGGGCGCTACCGCGACGCGCTCGCCCTCATCAAGCGCGAGAACCCGCTTCCGGCGATCTGCGGCCGCATCTGCAACCGCCGCTGCGAGGACGCCTGCACGCGCGGCCGCATCGACGCCGCCGTGGCCATCGACGAGGTGAAGAAGTTCATCGCCCAGCAGGACCTCGTGGCCGAGAACCGCTACGTGCCGGAGGTCGTGACGCCCACGCGCGCCGGCGGCTTCGACGACAAGATCGCCGTGATTGGCGCCGGTCCCGCGGGCCTGTCCTGCGCGTTCTATCTCGCGGAGAAGGGCTACAAGCCGGTCATCTTCGAGAAGAGCGCCCGCCCCGGCGGCATGCTCACCTACGGAATCCCGAGCTACAAGCTGGAGAAGGACGTCATCGAGGCGGAGGTCGAGATCATCCGCGAGATGGGCGTCGACATCCGCCTGGGCGTCGAGGTCGGTCGCGACGTGACCCTCGACGAGCTGCGCGAGCAGGGCTTCAAGGCGTTCTACGTGGCGATCGGCTGCCAGGGCGGCCGTCTGCCCGGCATCCCGGGCGAGGACGCCGAGGGCGTCTCGGTCGCCGTCGATTTCCTCCGCGGCGTGGCCGAGCAGCAGGACGGCGGCGGCGAGGCCGCGCCGATGCCCGGCCGCACCATCGTGGTGGGCGGCGGCAACGTCGCCATCGACGTCGCCCGCACCGCGGCGCGCCTGGGCAGCGAGCATGTCGAGATGTTCTGCCTGGAGAGCGCCGAGGACATGCCGGCCAGTACGGAGGAGGTCGTGGAGGCCAACGAGGATGGCGTCCACATTTCCTGCGGATGGGGGCCGGTCGAGGTCCGCACCGGCGAGGACGGCCGCGTGAGCGAGATCGTCTTCAAACGCTGCCTGCGCGTCTTCAACGATGAGGGTCGCTTCGACCCGACCTATGACGAGGGCGAGCTGCGCACCGTCTCCGCCGACCGCGTGGTGTTCTCCATCGGCCAGTCCATCCTGTGGGGTGACCTGCTCGAGGGCGAAGCGGTGGAGCTCGGCCGCGGCCAGGGCGCCGTCGCCGATCCCAAGACCTATCAGACCGCCCAGCCCGACATCTTTGTGGGCGGCGACGTCTACACCGGCCCGAAGTTCGCCATCGACGCCATCGCCGCTGGTCACGAGGCCGCGGTTTCCATCCACCGCTTCGTGCAGGACGCGACGCTCACCATCGGCCGCAATCCCCGCGCCTACCGCGAGCTCAACCGCGACGACGTGGAGTTCGGCAGCTACGATACGGCGAGCCGTGGCGACGCCGTGCACAACTATGACCGCGAGAAGGCGCAGCCCTTTCGTGAGTATGTCGAGACCTTCACCGAGGAGCAGGTCCGCGCTGAGACCGCGCGCTGCCTGGGCTGCGGTGCGAGCATCGTCGACGAGAACAAGTGCATCGGCTGCGGCTTGTGTACCACCAAGTGTGCGTTCGACGCCATCCACCTGCACCGCGAGCATCCCGAGTGCTCTAACATGGTGAAGTACGAGAAGAAGGTCCCGAGCTTGGCAAAGTACGCGCTCAAGCGCGAGATCAAGATCCGCTTTAGCTCAAAGGGATCCAAATAACTCATCTTGCCTCTCAGCCGGGGGGGTGACCAAAAGGTCTAGCCCTCTCGGCTTTCAAGGCGATCTGGGGCATTTTGACCCTTTGAGTTTGGAGTTTTGTTCATGCATGAATTGGGCATTGTCTTCCATATCATCCGCAGCGTTGAGGAGGTTGCGGCGCAAAATAACCTGCGTCGCGTCTCCTCGGTCACGTTGGAGCTCGGCGAAGTGTCGGGCATCATCCCGAGGTACCTCACCGACTGCTGGAACTGGGCATGCGCCAAGCATGACCTGATGCGTGGGGCGGAACTTGTAATCGAAGAGGTGCCCGCCGTCACGTTCTGCGAGGCCTGCGAAAAGACGTACGGCACGGTCGAGCACGGGCGCATGTGTCCGTATTGCGGCAGCGAGCGCACCTATCTGGTGCAGGGCGACGAGTCAGTTATCAAGGAGATCGCCACTCCCGACGAGGAGGGGTCCGCTGTCTCGGCTGCTGATGGGTGCGCCCACGAAAGCTTGCATTGAGAGGTGGCGTCGAGGTCGCTGTGGGGTCCCGCGTATTATCCGGTTCCTCGCAACGATGCCCGGTTATCGCTCGAATTGTTCGGCGAACTGCCTCGCGAGGGCGCTCAGCTCGTTGACCTGCTGCTCGAGCTCGGCGATGCGCCGCGCGTTGCCCGCGATGCCCTCGCGGTTCATGATCGAGTCCTCCTCGACGGGGTCGGGCATGTTCTCTCGGTGGCAGCTTGCATCGAAGCTTTCGCTCATCACGCGGCATCCGTTGCGCTTGACCACGCGTCCGGGGATGCCAACAACCGTGCAGTTGTTGGGCACGTCCTTCACCACAACGGAGTTGCCTCCGATGCGTACGTTGTCGCCAATATGGATATTGCCCAAAACCTTGGCGCCCGTTCCCACGGTGACATTGTTGCCAAGCGTGGGGTGGCGCTTGCCGCTCTCGTTGCCCGTGCCTCCCAGGGTGACGCCTTGGTACAAGACGCAGTCGTCTCCGACAATGGTCGTCTCGCCTATCACCACACCCATGGCATGATCGATGAAGAGACGCCGCCCAAGCTGCGCGGCGGGATGAATCTCGACGCCGGTGAAAAACCTCGTGACCTGCGAAAGGACGCGAGCGAGGCCGCGTGCTCCGTGCTCCCACAACCAATGTTCGGGTGTGTGCATCCACTTGGCGTGGAGCCCTGGATAGGAGAGGAAGATCACAAGGCTGCTCTGCGCGGCGGGGTCGTTGGCCTTGACGGTCGCGATGTCCTCGCGGACGGTGGCGATGGCTCCCATGTCTTCCTCCTGGGGCGCTTGGCTTTTTTGGCGTGTGAGGTGCAAGTGTACGCGCCCTCCCGTGTAATGTCGAGAGAATCGCTAGGATTAACAAGATGGAGACAGAGGCGGGGCGGTGACCGCGTGATGTCGCACACCTCCCATGTCAAGGAGGTTCTGGAAAGACTGCGCACATTACCAAGGCGTTATGCGCGACCGCTATTATGGTGAACATTGCATTTTGCAGCAGTTGATCAATGCAGTCGCTTAGAAGGGCATCACATGCAAGAGGCATTCTTCAGTTTCATTAGCCAGTTTGGCTACTTCGCGGTCGCAGGCCTCATCTTGTTCGAGAACGTGTTCCCTCCCATCCCGAGCGAGCTCATCCTGCCACTGTCCGGTTTCCTCGCAACGCAAACCGCGATGACGCTCCCGGGAGTCATCATCGCTGCCACTGTGGGCTCCGTTGTGGGCGCGTATTTCCTCTACGGCATCGGCCGTCTGCTTTCGCAGGAGCGCCTCGAGGGCTTCTTCGACACCAAGCCCATGCGCATGCTCGGCTTCCATTCCGACGACGTTGCCAAGGCCATCGGTTGGTTCGACCGCAAGGGCCAGATCACGGTGCTCATCTGCCGCTGCATCCCCGTGGTGCGCAGCCTCATCTCCATTCCCGCTGGGACCGCCAAGATGAACATGGTCCGCTTTGCGATCTACACCCTCGTGGGCTCGCTGGCGTGGAACGCCATCCTGTGCACGCTCGGCTTTTGGGCCGGCGGCGCTTGGGAGCAAATCACTGCTCAGGCCGAGTGGGTGTCGAGCGTCGTGAAGGTCGTCATCATTGTCGTAGCTGTCGCTGTGGTGGCTTGGTGGATCAAGTTCCGCATCCTGCCGGCGCGTGCCGAGCAGAAGCGCCGTGAGGCCGAGGGCGAGTAGGGACGCGGGCGCGGGTGCATCGCCGCGCGAACCGTTTCGCGGTGATTAATTTTGCCGACACTCCATCGTGGCGGAGTACAATCAAGCGTACATGCCGTTGCCGGGCCATGTGCCCGGCATTCTCGTTTGCAAGGGGCCTCCGCCTGGAGGGCCCTTACGTTGAACGCGCGCCCCCGACGAGGGGCTTCATCGAGTAAGGAGTTCGCGATGACCGTTGAGAAGAAGGACCTGGACTGGGGTAACCTCGACTTCAGCTACCGCAAGACGGACTACAGCTACGTGTCCAACTACAAGGACGGCGCATGGGACGAGGGCGGTCTCACCACCGACCATACCATCACGCTGTCCGAGTGCGCGGGAATCCTCCATTACTGTCAGGAGGTCTTCGAGGGCCTCAAGGCCTACACCACCGAGGACGGCTCCATCGTCTGCTTCCGCCCCGACATGAATGCCCAGCGCATGGCTGATTCCGCCGAGCGCCTCGTGATGCCCGCCTTCCCGCAGGACCGCTTCGTTGAGGCCGTCAAGCAGGTCGTCGAGGCAAACGCCGCGTGGGTGCCGCCGTTCGGCTCCGGCGCCACGCTCTACGTGCGCCCGCTCATGGTCGCCACGGGCGACGTCATCGGCGTCAAGCCTGCCGACGAGTACCAGTTCCGCATTCTCGTGACCCCGGTGGGCCCGTACTTCAAGGGTGGCGACACGGCGGTCAAGCTGTGCGTCTCCAAGTATGACCGCGCCGCGCCCCACGGCACCGGCAACATCAAGGCCGGCCTCAACTACGCCATGAGCCTCAAGGCCGGCATGGACGCACACGCCAATGGCTATGCCGAGAACCTCTACCTCGACTCCGAGTCCCGCACCTACGTTGAGGAGACCGGCGGCGCCAACGTGCTGTTCGTCGCCAAGGACGGCACGCTCGTGGTGCCCAAGTCCCACACCGACTCGATCCTGCCCTCCATCACCCGCCGCTCGCTCGTCCAGGTTGCCCAGGACCTGGGCATCACCGTTGACGAGCGCCCCGTCACGTGGGCCGAGGTCACCTCGGGTGCCTTTGTGGAGTGCGGCCTGTGCGGCACCGCCGCGGTCATCTCCCCGGTGGGCGAGATCCACGACAGCGACACGGTCGTGGTCTTCCCCGACGGTCACGAGACCTCCGGTCCGGTGATGAAGAAGCTTCGCGAGACTCTCACCGGCATCCAGGGCGGCAGCATCGAGGACAAGCACGGTTGGGTCTGCAAGATCTGCTAAGGCGTTTCCAGTCCAGGTTGCTCCGCCCGAACTGCATAGATGATGGTGTGGACGTTCGATGGTAGTCGGGCGTCCATGTTTTTCAGTGGTGGACCTCAATTCATTTGACAGATCGGAAGACTCGGGAAGCGAGGCGAACACCGCGCCAAGAGGAACGAGCGGCATGAAATGCGGAGCGAACGCAGCGAAAAACGGAACAAGCGGCATGAAACGCGACGCGAGCGGACGAAAAGCGGCGTGAACGGTACCTGCTGTATCGCGGTAAAGACGCTGGGCATGAGGGGTGTAATATGAACGCACGCGTCTGCCGTTTTATGCTGCCTGTGAGGTGCCTGCTATGTTCGTTATCGGAACGAAGTTCGGAAAGGGGGGTGCTCGTCGATTTAAAGTCGGGCACCGTCTGCTGATGGGTGCCGGTGTGCGCGCCATTGTCGCCGTCGCGTGTGCTGCGGCGATGGTTTTGGAGGCCATCCCGCCAGGAGAGGCCCATGCGGCTCTCGCGGACGATCTCCAAAAACACCTCATCCAGACGGTCTCGCCTTCGGGCACCACTATCAACCTGTTCGATTATTGGGTGAACGACGCCGATGAGAGCGCGATCTCGGGCGATAACGGCGGAATCAACCGCGGGCACACCCTCAAATTCAACAACGGTGACCTCAACGGCGGCGCTGCCGGCTCTGGCGAAGGTCCCAATGCGTGGACGGGCGGGGCCGACCGCTACGGCGGAATCGTGAAGGACAAGCTGGAGAATGGCTACCCGGTGCTTTCGGGGACGAACTATCTTGATGAGGAATCGCTCGCGTACCTGTTCGACGCCTTCTCGGGTTCGGGCAAGAAGGCTCACATCGGCACCACGGGGCTGCTCAAAGCTGCGAACGGGTATTACGTGTATGACACGACGAATTTCGCGTCCTTCAACGTCGACTCCAATAGCTTTTCCGTCTACGACACATGGGGCATCAAGGGCTCGGGGGCGAGCTACAACGCCAACGGCCAGTTCTTCCCGTTCGCGCCCATCGACGAGGTGTTCGAGGAAGAGCGGGGAGGTGCCCTTGTCCAAACGGACGTCAACGCCGATGCGCCTGGGCTGAACCATCATTTCGGCATGTCCATGTCATCGCGGTTCGTGCAGCCCAGGGACGGCGTGACGCCGCAGGGTGACGCTATGGTCTTCGAGTTCTCCGGAGACGACGACGTATGGGTCTTTGTGGATGACATCTTGGTGGGGGACCTCGGCGGCATCCACAACGAGGCGACGCTGAGCATCGATTTTAAAACGGGCGACGTCAAGATCAACGGGCGCTCGGATGGCACCATGAGGGGCAAGTTCGAATCTGCGGGGGCGGAGACCTCCGCTTTCGACGGTGGTTCGAGCAGATTCAAGGACGGCACCCAGCACACGCTGCGTTTCTTCTACCTTGAGCGGGGCGCGGGTGCCTCGAACATGAGCCTCAAGTTCAACCTCGTGAACGTTCCCAACACCGACATCGTCAAGGTCGACCAGCACGGCGACCCGGTCGCGGGCGCGGGCTTCACGCTGTATCGTTCGAACGCGAACTGGGAGGAGGTCGCGCAGCTCGCCACCGGCGTCACCGACGTCAACGGCGGTATGGTGCTCACGGAGGACGACGGCACGGTGCTGAGCTTCGATGAGCTCTATGAGCGCGATACGTCGCCCAACCATGCCGATAGCACGTATTACCTGCTCAAGGAGACGAGGATTCCCGCCGGCTACAAGGCGCCCCTCGAGTACACGGACAAATGCATGCACCTTCAGTACATCTACTCCGACCAGATGGGAAGCGGTTACTTCGTCGATCCGGCGGGGACCGAAACCTCCGATAGCTGGATGTGGAAGAACGGCGCCTCGATTGTGGCGAAGGAGGTCATCACGGCCCCGAATGACCCCGTCGAGGATGAGACCGGCGAGAAGGTCGATGTGTCGCAGGGCACGCTGTTCGCGGTCGCATTCAAGAAGACGAAGGCGGACGGTGTCGATTCGTGGGCTCCCATATACGGCAGCCCCGTGGAGGGCTACAAGGTGCTTTCGGGCGGCGCCTGGGACGACGTCATCGCGGCGGCAAAAGGCGACGAGCACGTCTTCACTCTGACGGCGAGCGGTCAGCTCCAGGTCGAACTCGACGACTTGCCGGGTGACATAGCCAAGTATTACCTGCTCATGGATGAGGACGAGCGCGATCAGGCCGAATATACGGTGGCGCTGTACTTCACGACTGCCGCAAACGGCCTGAACGGTGCGACCGACGCCAATACGGTGCGTCTGAAGAATGACGGTTTCGAGCGCCAGTTCGCATCGACGATGTATATCACAAACGTTAAGGACCGCCTGTTCGTCATGAAGGTCGACGATGCAGGCAATCCGGTCGCCGAGGCCGAGTTCACCTTGTACAAGGCAGATCAGGTGAATACCGACGGCGGTGTGGTGCGCCCGATCGACGAGGACGTCTACTACGATCGACTGGTGACGCAGGAGCAGCTCACCGCGCCCGTCAAACTCTCCGGTGCGGGCGTGTTCCCGCTCACGGCGGAGCGGTTCAACCCGCTTTCAAACGGCGTGTACTACCTCAAGGAGACGGGTGTTCCCGCTGGCTACGAGATAAACGACGAGTACGTCAAGGTCATCGTCGATGATACGGGCGTCTATGCCGATGCCGGCGCGAAGGATGACGGCATCAAGACCTTCTCGGGCGCGGGAAACTTACTGGCGTCGCTCGGTCAATACGGGGAAAACGACGATGTGAACAACACGCTGACGTGGATCAGGGGGTCCAAGCAGACGGGCGTGCTGGGCGATGCCGGCGCGATTGAATGGGGGAGCCCGAGCACGGCGCCCGACGACATCGTCGACCTCGAGTACGGGGCTGCCGGAGGCGCCTTGCAGTACGGTCCTGCGGAGCCGGGAGGGGCGTTTCGCATCTACTGCGACGAGGGCATCAATCGCCTGTACATCCAACAGGCCGATGAGAACAAGGACCCTGACTCCAAGGGCACTTGGACGAACCTCGGTGCCATGCAGATCAACCAGCTGTTCACCGGGGCAACATGCGTGCAGGTGACCAATGAACGCACGGCATCCATCGAGGTGACCAAGCGGGTGTCCGCAGCCGCGGGGCTTGCTCCCGACCCGGATGCCGCCTTCCCCTTCGAGTTCACGTTCGACGGCGCGGGTTCCGACGGTGCGCTTACGTACAAGGCGCGTGTGTTCGAGGCCGATGGCAGTCCCGTGGGCGATGCCGACCTCGATATAGAGACTGGCAGCGTGGTGACGCTCAAAGCCGACCAGACCATACGCGTGTACGGCGTGCCCGAGGATGTGAGGTACACGGTCCGCGAGGTGACGACTGCCGAATCGCCCACGCTGTTCAACCTGTTCGGCCTGCTGAACGCGGCGAATGCGCCCCAGATGCCCGAGGGCTTCACGCTGGTCTCGCGCACCCTCAATGGCGAGGAGGTCGCGGGCCAGGGGGATGAGATCGAGGCGGTCGCGGATGCGGTGGCGGACGTCTTGGTGTTCACGAATCTCTATGAAGTCAAGCCGGTCGTGCTGCCGGACGCCGCGAAGATCTCCGCTAAAAAGGTGCTTACGGGTCGAACGGATGACGTGTGGATCGAGGCGGATGCGTACACCGTGGTCATGGGCCTGCCCTCCGTCCAGCCCGCCGGCGGGGGTGCCCAGGTTGCCGCGGACGACACGGCGAGTGTGACCATCACCAAGGACACGCCGGATCATACCGCGACCTTTGGGCTGCCGAGATACGATGCGCCCGGCGACCACGTGAGCTATATCTATGAGGTCGACCCGTCCGTCGCTTCGGGCGAGCGCGTGCCCGGCGTGACGTATTCCGATGCGCTCTACCGCGTGGCCGCCACGACGGTCGATAACGGCGACGGCACCATGCGGGTGACCAAGGTAGTCCTCGATATGCTGATCGACGATGTGGGCAATGCGGTTCCTGTCGATAATCAACTCGTCGGATCCGTCACGTTTGACGAGGACGGCACCTCCGCGACGCACGGTGCCATGACCGTCGTGATCAAAAACACATTCCAAAACGACACCGCCACCGCATCGCTCCAGGCGTTCAAGGTCTTTACGGACACCTCGGGCGGACATACCCTCGCCGGAAACGAGTTCAAGTTCACGCTGAGGCCCGTGAGCGACACGGTGGATGGCACCACGAATACGGACGAGATCACGCTGGCGAGCATGCCCCGCCCCCGTAACGCGGCAACTCCGGAGGATGGCTCCGCGTGGCCCATCGAGCAGCCCGTGGCCGTCGCGGGCGAGGCCTCGTTCGGTGATTTCACCTTCAGCACGGAGTCCAACGCCGGCCACACGTATGTGTACGAGCTGACGGAGGTCATGCCCGCGGGGGCGACGGCCGAATCCGGCTACACAGTCGACGGCATGAGGTATGACTCCAAGGTGTACCGCGTGGAATACGCCGTGAGCAATCCGGCGGACACGAACCCCGCGGGGGACCTCGCGGTGGGTGTCTCGTGGAGCATCAAGAACGAGCAGGGTGAGTTCGCCCCCGTTGATGAGGGCGACCTGACCGATCGGGGCTTCCCGTACTTTTCCAACACGTACCAGGCTCTTCCCACGGAGTTGCCGTTGGAGCTGTCCAAGGCGGTCGACGGCCGTTCATGGGGCAATGGGGAAAAGTTCATCTTCGACGTGGCCGTGACTTCGGGCGATGCGACGGCGGTCGACCTGCCCGGGCAAGAGGACGCCCAGGAGGCGGGTGTGTATGAGCTCGAGCCCCCGGCAGGCACGGCACTCGCATCCGGTGAGCCGTTGAACATGCCGATCGGCAATGTCGCGTTCTCGAAGGTCGGAACATATGTGCTCACCCTGGCCGAGCGCCCGGGTTCGGCTGTGGGCATGGCGTACGACACCGCACCCCGCTCTGTAACGGTCGAGGTGGCGGATGACGGGACGGGCAAGCTCGTCGCAACGGTCCTCGATGCATCGGGGGCAGTCGCCACCGAGCAAAAGATCGTGGCATCCTTCACCAACATCTACCGCGCAACGGGCGCGTTCGCGGGCATCGACGTGACCAAGGTCATGGAGGGTCATGACCTGCTTGAGAATTCGTATGAGTTCACAGTCGAGCGCACCGCCTATGATTCCTCGGGCAATGTCATCGAGGACAGCCGCCGTTCCGAGAGCATGAAGTGCGGCACTGCCGCCGCTGGCGAGAAGTTCTCGTTCAACGAGGACTACGGTGATGTGTTCTTTGAGGGCAAGCTGACGCAGGAGCAGATCGGCTACCCGCATATCTTCCGTGTGACCGAGGCCGCCGTCCATCCCGGGACGGTGGGATATGAGGACGATGCGAATGCGGGCTATGTGGTACTGCGCGTGGTGCCCGATGCGGATGATGCCTCGGCGCTCCATGCCGAGTATGCGGTCGCCAAGGGGCCCAAGACCTCCGACCTGGTGGGGAGCGACGGTTCCAAGCGGGCGAAGCTGCTCGATGAAGCGGTACTTGAGGGTCTGGGCGACGAGGTCGTGCGCGGTTCCACCGAGAACGGAGCTGCCGCGGGCGGAGTCATGCCCACGGTCAACTTCGCCAACAAGTACGAGGCAGTGGAACTGGACTACGGTGCCGCTGGAGGATTGGTTATCGAGAAGACATTCACCTATAAAAACGCCGCGAGCTGGCTTACACGCGACTTCTCCTTCGCCGTGACGCCCAAGGCGACGGAGGTGTCCCGGCCCGATGGCACGACTCAGCAGCTGACCTCCGCGGGCGATGCGGGCGCTTTGCTCGGCATGACCGATGAGGAGATTGCACAGGGCAAGACCATCGCCATCCCCGACGTGCAGGCGAACGCCGACGATCCTGCCACGGTATCGCTTGTTCCCTCGGGCGGGCTCACCTTCGAACAGGGGCACATCGGGAAAACCTACACCTATGAGGTGCGCGAGGTCATACCGAGCACCGCCGACGGCGTGGCATACGACGATTCTGTCTACACGGTGACCATCGCCGTGAGGGACAACGAGGATGGCCGCATCAAGGTCGTCACGCAGGTGGTCAAGGACAGCTATCTGTCGGTGTACACCTATGTTTCGGGCGAGGAGGTTTCTCGGGAGAACGCCGCGCGCGTGCCGTTCGCGAACGCCTACGCGCCGATTGAAGCGGATGTCTCGGTTGCGATCAACGCCACCAAGCAGTTGACAGGGCGCCCCCTGGTCGATGGTGAATTCGCCTTCGAGGTGCGCAATGCCGCTCCCGCCGCGACGGGCGACGGCCCCGTTTCGACGGGCGTAAACGACGCTTCGGGCAAGGTTGCATTCGACAACATCACCTATACGTTGGACAAGCTGTGCGCCGATGTCGATGCCGGCAAGGCGACCGCATCCGCCTCAGGCGATTCCAACGCGGTGACATACACCTATCAGTACTCCGTGTCCGAGGTCACCGACGGCTTGGCTGACCAGGGTATCGCCGGTGTTGCGACCTCCTTTGCAGTCACCGTGAGCGTGACGGATGACGGGACGGGTGCATTGAGCGCGGCTGTCACGTATCCGGAAGGTTCGGGTGACGTTCTGGCGTTCAAGAACGCCTATGGATCCGGTGCCACCACGACGGTGAGTCTCAGCGGCACGAAGGTGCTCGACGTGGAGTCGGGCGACAACGCGCCGACCTTGAGCGACATCGCCGGAAAGTATGAGTTCACCCTCGCTCCAGCCGAGGGTTTTGAGGGTGCACCGATGCCGGGCGATGCGACCGTGCGTAACGATGCCGCGGGCAACGTCTCCTTTGGCGAGATCACCTACACCATGGAGGATGTGTTCGGTGCCGATCCTCTGGATGGGGAGAGCGTGTCTGGAGGCAGCGACGCTTCGGGTGGCGAGGCGGGCGCTCCGTCCGAGATGAGCGCATCGTCCGAGGCGGAGGTTCCGTCTGAGGTGACGCCCACGTCTGAGGTTGCTCCCGCCGAGCGCACCAGGGTCTTTCGCTACACAATCTCCGAGAGCGGCACGGTGCCCGGAATCGCCAACGATCCCGATACCAAGACCGTCGAGGTGACGGTGACCGACAACGGGGATGGCATCATCTCGGCGATCGCCTCCAAGATCGAGGGCGGCGCGAATTTCTCCTTCACCAACACGTATTCCGTCGTGCCCACCTCTCCTTCATCTGTGAGCGACGCCATTGCCATCACCAAGACGCTGGGCGGGCGCGACCTGCGAGAAGGCGAGTTCAGTTTTGAGCTGATCGAGACCGTTGACGGAGTGGAGAGGGTCGTCTCTGAGGGCGTCAATGCGGCGGATGGCTCTGTGGGCATGCGGCCGATCGTCTATGACGGCCCCGGCGTGCACAGCTACGTGCTGCGCGAGGTGCACGGGTCGGCCGACGGTGTGACGTACGACGATGCAGCCCACCGCGTGCAGACCACGGTGAAGGACAGCGGAGACGGCACGCTTTCGGTCTCCCATGTGCTGCTCGACGCGAATGGCAACCCGGCCCGCGATCAGTCCGTGGTGTTTGCGAACAGCTATACCGAGCCGAAGGACCCCATCGACCCCATTGACCCTTCCGATCCCGGAGATTCGGGTGACCGACCCGCTTCGCCCGACGGTGGAAGTGGAGATGGAAAGACGGACGGATCTCGCCTGTCTGGGACGGGCGATTCTGCCGTGCCTTCCGCCATCGCCGCGTGTGCGTTCGTCGGATCTCTTCTGGTGGCGACGGGAGGTGTGCTGGTGCGCAGGCGGGTTCGTGACGACCGGCCTGGGCGTTCGTAGCCGTTCGTGGCCGGAGGGTTTTGTGAACGTGCCATCGGTTTCTCTTGTCCATGGGGCGCGGGTTCTTCATACTGTTCGTATCGCTTCTTGTGGCTTTGCCGCAAACGAATCGCAAACGCACTTCCCTTACGGGGGCAAACCAAGGAGGACTGATGGCTCAGTCACGCAACAAGGCCGTAATCGCTGGCCTCACCGCTGCACTCACACTCGGCAGCGTCACCTTGCCGGCGATGGCGACTACTTCCAACAGCACTCCCATGACGGATTCCGATCCCGACGGCATGGGGGTGCCCCTTCCGGGCGACTACGACAAGGCGGACTATTACGAGGGCTCCGAAGGTGTGGTGACGTTCGCCTCCGTGCGCTCTGGCTCCACGCTTACCCCGGTCGCGCTGTCGGACGAGATGAAGTACTTCACCAAGTACGAGAGCGGCTGCAATTACGACAAGGGTCTCTCGTACGGAGACGGTTACAACGCGATGGGCTATTACCAGTTCGATCGTCGTTACAGCCTCTTGCCGTTCATTCAACAGGTATACAGCTACAACCCCACCAAGTACGCCATGTTCCAGGCGGTCATTGCTCAGCGCGATACGCTCTCGAATCCGTCGTACAGCATGTACGACTACACGACTCGCCAGCTCACCGCGCCGGCGCAGATCCTGAACGAGGCGTGGCATGCGGCTTATGCGGCGGACCCCGTCGAGTTTTCTGCCCTGCAGGACGCGTACGCGTTCAACAATTACTACCTGCCGGTTCAGAGTTCGCTGCTCAACACCTATGGCGTTGACGTGCGCAACCGTGCTGATTGCGTCAAGGGCCTCGTGTGGGGCATGTGTAACCTGTTCGGCCAGGGAGGCGTGCAGAAGTT
The DNA here is from genome assembly GCF_003479805.1 of Collinsella sp. AF08-23. GTDB lineage: Bacteria > Actinomycetota > Coriobacteriia > Coriobacteriales > Coriobacteriaceae > Collinsella. The sequence continues at coordinate 57,620 of NZ_QUHV01000001.1, forward strand.
CTTTAAGGCCGCGAACATCAACAACGCGATGAGCGACCGCGAGCTGGTCACGGCGCTGTGTGATACGGTGGTCAACCGTGTGGCGGAGTGGTATCCCAAGCAGCCGCAGTATCACCAGGGCTGGCAGAACCGCTATAAGAAGGAGAAGGCCGCGTGCCTGGCGTACCTGGACCAGCATGATGCGGAGCAGAACGCGGGTAGCCAAGAGCAGGGCGGCGATGCGTCGAATGGTGACGGCGCCGCCCAACAGAGCCCCGGCGCCGGTGCGCCGAGCGAACCCAGCGTGGGCACTCCGGACAACCCCAGCGCGGGCGATCAGGGAACCTCCGACCCCTCCGGTGGGACGAGTGACAGTGGCTCCGATAACGGCGGTAGCACCGGCGGCGGTGCCAGCGACGGCAACAACGGTGGCTCCAGCACGGGCGGTGACGCCGGTGTTGGCGAAAGCGGTGACGCGTCGACTGGTGACACCTCGACCGGCGACGGTGTGGGCAACTCCGGTTCTGGCGACCAGGGCGACAACACCTCCAACGGCGGTACGACTTCCGAGGACGACAAGCCCCTCGACGACAACTCGCTCGACTCTACCGACGATGCCGGGGACGATTCGGATGAGACCACGCACACGCACACATTCGTTGAGGCTTGGAGCCATGACGGGAAGACCCATTGGCATGCGTGCGAGGACGAGACCTGCACCGAGCACGGTTCCGAGGAAGCGCACACGAGCGACACTTGGGTGACGAACAGCACCGACCACTGGAAGGTCTGCGAGGTCTGCGGTACGGCGTTCGACATCGCTCCCCACGATTTTGGGGAGTGGCGCATTACCAAGCAGGCTACCGAGGCCGAAAAGGGCGTTCGCGAGCGCACCTGCAATACCTGCGGCAAGATCGTTTCTGAGGAATACGAGGCCGCGTCTGCAAAGACAACGGGCGCGCAATCGACCTCGGGTGGCTCCTCCAAGGAGGGCTTGCCCGGCACGGGCGACATCATCTCGATGGTCGCCGTGGGCGCGACGGGTCTCGCCGTGGCCGGCGGCTCCTTCCTCTCGCTCGCAAAAAAAGAGCGCGACGAGGAGTAGCCTCAAGCGTCGCACAGTCTAGCTACTCAACCTTGCGATTCCATCCGTTCCGCGGTAGCCCTCCGGCCAAAGCGCGGGGCGGGTTCTTTCTGGTACCCTTAAGGCGGTAAAACACGTGCTTGGCACGCGTGCGCCCGCATTGGATCGGGTGTTGCATGCTATGGGAAGGGAGGCCTCATGGAGGCTTACAAGCAGGAGTTCATCGAGTTCATGGTTGAGTCCGATGTACTCAAGTTCGGCGACTTCACCCTCAAGAGCGGCCGCAAGTCTCCGTTCTTCATGAACGCTGGAGCTTACGTGACGGGCGAGCAGCTCATGCGCTTGGGCGAGTATTATGCGCGCGCCATCCATGACAACTTCGGCCTGGACTTCGACGTCGTATTCGGTCCTGCCTACAAGGGCATTCCGCTGTCCGTCGTCACCGCCATCGCCATGCACAAGCTGTATGGCAAGGAGGTCAAGTACTGCTCCGACCGTAAGGAGGTCAAGGACCACGGCGCCGACAAGGGCGGCATGCTGGGCTATGAACTCAAGGACGGCGACCGCGTGGTGATGGTCGAGGACGTGACCACCTCGGGCAAGTCCATCGACGAGACCTATCCTAAGCTCATGGACGCCGCGAACGTCGAGGTCAAGGGCCTCATTGTGAGCCTCAACCGCATGGAGGTCGGCAAGGGTGGCGTGACTACCGCGCAGAAGGAGATCGAGGCCAAGTACGGCTTCCCCGTGGCGAGCATCGTGTCCATGGCCGAGGTGACCGATCACTTGTATAACCGCGAAGTTGCCGGCCGCGTGGTGATTGACGACGAGCTCAAGGCCGCCATCGACGCCTACTACGAGCAGTACGGCGCCCGCGAATAGGATTTCCGTTTGCCGATTGGCGCTTGCCGCCCGGGCGGCGATTTGAGGGGCATCCCCTCAGGTGTTCGGAGGTCGGATACCATCAGGGTAATTTGATGGGTTGGCGTTCGAGTGCGTAAGAGAATGACTCGTCACCGGCATCGGGAGGAAGCGATGAAGAAGAAGTTCTGGGTCATGCCCTTGGCGGCAATCGCGGTTGTATGCACCGTGCTGCTGAGCGCGTGCGGCGGCCCCTCGGTCGAGGAGCTCATCCGTGAGGATGTCGAGAAGGCGTTTTCGGAGGTCTCCGCCGACAACGAGGACCTGATGGATGCCATGGTCGCGAGCTCCGACGGTGCGTTCGAGCAGCTCGGCCTCGACACCAAAGAATTCGCCGAGGCGTATCTGGACGGCTTTGGTCACGAGATCAAGGAGGTCGTGGTTGACGAGGAGGCCGGCACCGCCGACGCCAAGGTGATCGTCAAGATCAAGTCCCTTACCGCGATCATGGCCGATTTTGCCTCGCAGTTCCAGGAGTATGTGAACGGTCTTGACCCATCGACCGTGAGCAGCGAGGAGGAGCTGTACGCCCAAGCAGGCCAGATTCTGATGGATGCGGTCAAGAACGCCGAGCCCGCCGAGACCGAGTGCACGTTCTCGTATGAGAAGGACGACGAGGGCAGCTGGTCCGCAACGGAGGATACCGAGACCGAGATCCTCAACGCGATGCAGTAAATGCGGCGAGTAAGAACATGTGGCACAAAGAAAGGGGAGGAGCGAACCTCCCCTTTCTCATATGGCGTTTCGCTGCACCTGACCGGTCGCTACTCTTCGCGGTCGAACTCTTCGGTGGCGTCGAGCGTGCGTCCCGAGTAGTTGACGTGCCCCGTCACCGCCGCCATATCGCCCGTCCCGATGAACCGCGCGGCAGCTTGTTGGTAATCGTCGAGAGCGCGCTCGAACAGTGCCGGGAAGCTTTCCGTACGAACGGCTTGAGTGAAGGGGTCGGTCCATTCGTTGCGCGCCAAGTTTCCTGCACCCGCCGGCGGCTCGGCGGTCACGCGATGCGCCAGCGCCTGCAGCAGGGAGTAATCTTTGACGAGGCCTTCGAGGCGAGCTAGGGCGCACGTTCGTACAGAGCCAGCCGGCTCGATCACGCGGTAGGCGAGCTGCATGTCCGCCACGGCACCACCGTATTCATTCGCGCCTACGCTTATGCCGTACACGCTGTTCGCGACAAAGCTCGTGAGCGCGCCCGCCACCTTGTCGAGGCGGGCGCTTGTGACGAGCTCGCCGGCGGGCGGATAGTCCGCCACGGTCGCCCCATCGCGCTTGATTTGGAGCATGAGCACGTCGAGGTCGCTTTCGATCACTGCATGAACTTGGCTTCCCGCGCCCGTGAGGTCATCGTCCGCCTCTTGAATGCCCCATTGCTGCGCATACACAAAGGGATGGGCGTTGCGGTCCAGAATGTAGTGGGAGAGTAGGCCGAGCGTCCATGCGCGGCCAACGCCCGCATCGGCGGGCTGCAGGTGTGTCACGCCGTCGCGCAAGGCGGCAAGCTGCTTTGACATGCGGCTGCGGTGCATGACGCGCGCGAGTTCCATGCAAGTGCCCATGTGGGGCGTGCGGACCCGGAAGAAGAACGGGTCGGGGCCCTGGTTGGCGAGCAGGAAGGCGGCGCGCTCGTCATCTGAGGTTATGAGCCCTTCGGGAAGACGCTCGATGCTTTCCTCGCCGAACAGTCGATGGGTGATCAGTGCGGGCATGGGGACTCCTTTTTCAAAAAAGAAACGTCTGTCGCTCATTATTCCCAGCTGGGAGCAGTTATCTCATGCGATTTTGCGATGTGAGGGGGCGCTCTCGCAAGCGGGCTGCGAGGGATGTGCAAAATAGGGACGTATCCCCATTTTACACATCCCTCCGGCGCGGGTGGGCGTTCCGGCGTTGCCCCATCCGACTGCGCCAGAAACGGTATCGAAATGGTTTTGAAATCCATAATGTTGCGCGTAGCTGGGGAAATAAGGTATAACAGGCTCTTGTTTGCACGGAAATAAGGGGGGATCGCATGGCCAACATGATTGAGATACACGGCCTGAACAAGTACTTCGGCGACCTGCATGTCCTCAAGGACATCGACCTCACGGTCGCGGAGGGCGAGAAGGTCGTCATCATCGGACCGTCTGGGTCGGGCAAGTCGACGCTCATCCGCTGCGTCGATTACCTGGAGGAGCCCACCAGCGGTGAGGTCATCATCGATGGCACGCCGCTCACCAAGAAGAACCACCTGGAGATGGCCCGTACGTACAGCTCCATGGTGTTCCAACAGTTCAACCTGTATCCGAACATGACCGTGCTGGGCAACCTCACGCTCGCGCCCATCAAGCTGCAAAAGAAGTCCAAGGAGGAGGCGAACGCCGCCGCCATGGCGGCCCTCAAGCGCGTGGGCCTCGCCCACAAGGCAGGGGAGTACCCCCAGAACCTCTCCGGCGGCCAGCAGCAGCGCGTCGCCATCGCCCGCGCCCTGTGTACCAAGCAGCCCATCATCCTGTTCGATGAGCCCACCTCGGCACTTGACCCTGAGATGGTCCAGGAGGTGCTCGACGTCATGATCGAGCTCGCGCAGGAGAACATCACCATGATCTGCGTGACGCACGAGATGGGCTTCGCCCGCCAGGTCGCCGATCGCGTCATCTTCATGGATGACGGCCGCATCCTCGAGGAGGGCACGCCCGAGCACTTCTTCGACAATCCGACGAACCCGCGTTGCCGCGACTTCCTCGCGAAGATCCTGCACTAAAGGCGAGGGGATGTGTATGAAGGACATGATGACGTACGGGTGGCGCGACCGCCTGCCATTCGCCCCCGGCGCCGGCGATGGGCTCGTCGCCAATGGCCGCGGCGTCTCCTGCACGGGTACTCGATGCGGAACCGAGCCCAGCTTGAGCCGTCGTTCGCTTCTGCGCGGCGTCGCTGCCGCGGCAATGCTCGCCGGAGCCGGCGCGCTGACGGGCTGCGGTGCGGACGGAGCCAGCGCCGGCTCCTCGTCCGTCGCCACGCCCGGATCCAGGCTCTCCGCCATTAAGGCGCGCGGGCAGCTGAACGCCGGCGTTAAGAAGGACGTGCCAGGCTACGGTTACTACGACCCCGCCGCCCAGGCCTACGAGGGCATGGAGATCGACCTGTGCTACCAGGTCGCCGCCGCCATCTTTGGCGTGAGCTACGAGGAGGCGCGCGAGCGCGGGCTCGTGGCGTTCACCGACGTCACGCCCAAGACCCGTGGTCCGCTCATCGACAACGACCAGCTCGACGTGGTGTGCGCCACCTACACCATCACGCCCGAGCGTCGCGAGAGCTGGGACTTCTCCACCGCGTACCGCACCGACTACGTGGGCCTTATGGTCAAGAAGCGCAGCGGCTTCGCCCGCATCGCCGGCCTCGATGGAAAGATCATCGGCGTGAGCCAGGGCGCCACCACGCAGAGCCTCATCGAGCAGATGCTCGTGGACGAGGATATCGACGCGACTCCGGAGTTCCTGGCGTTTTCCGGTTACCCCATCATCAAGAGCTCGCTCGACGCGGGCAACATCGACTGCTTCGCCATGGACCGCTCCACGCTTGCCGGCTACATGAACGAGACGGTCGAGCTGCTCGAGCCCGAGGTGAAGTTTGGCGAGCAGCAGTACGGCATTGCCACGAAGAAGGGCAGCGACCTGTCCGCCGTGGTCGACCAGTGCGTGCAGGACTGCGCGGCGAGCGGCTGGCTCGACGAGGAGATCGAGAAGTGGGGGTTGGTGTAAATGCTCGAAGGACTACTTGATCCCCAGCGCTGGACGCTGACGTTCGCCAACATGGGACCGTTTTGGGAGGGCTTTGGCGTGACCTTGCGCGTCGTCGCCGCGGGCCTCGCCCTCGCCCTGCTGCTGGGCACACTGCTCGGCGTCCTGTCCACCACGCGCTCGCGCATCCTGCGCGGCATCTCCCGCGTATACGTTGAGTTCTACCAGAACACGCCCCTGCCCGTGCAGGTGCTGTTCATGTACATGGCCGGCCCGCAGTTCCTGCAGGCCATCACCGGCGCGGCGCAGCCCGTGCGCATCGCCCCGTTCGCGCTCGGTGCCCTCGGTGTGGGCCTGTACCACGCTGCCTACGTGGCTGAGGTCATCCGCACCGGCATCGAGGCCGTCCCGCGCGGCCAGATGGAGGCGGCGCAGAGTCAGGGCTTCTCCCGCGTCCAGACGTACGCGTACATCGTGCTGCCGCAGACGTTCAAGATCATCCTGCCGCCCCTGTGCAACCAAGCACTCAACCTGGTCAAGAACACCTCGGTGCTTGCGCTGGTCGCTGGCGGCGACCTCATGTACCGCTCTGACAACTTCGTGAGTCTCTACGGGTACCTGCAGGGATACATCGTCTGCTGCTTCATGTACTTCATCATCTGCTTTCCTTTGGCCATGCTCGGCCAGTGGCTCGAGCGCCGCAGCAAGCAGCGCCCGCGCGCCAAGGTCATCCCCGGCGTGACGGACGTCGCCGGCGCTACGGATGCCGCTGCCGTGCCCGCCCCGGCTACCGGAAAGGAGGCGTAGGCGATGGAGATCTTCAACGCGACCAATCTCATCTACATCTTGGGTGGCTTCGTCAAGACCGTCGAGATCTCGGTGCTGTCCATCATTTGCTCGGTCATCCTGGGCACGGTGCTCGCGCTCATCAAGAGCTACGCGCCCCGTCCGTTCCGTTGGCTGGTGAGCGCCTACATCGAGCTGTTCCGCTGTACGCCCAACCTGCTGTGGATCCTGTTCATCTACTTCACGGTGCAGGGCATTGACATCTTCATCTCGACGCTCGCGTTCACCCTGTTTACGAGCGCCGTCATGGCCGAGATCGTGCGCGCGGGCCTGAACGCCATCCCCGCCGGACAGTTCGAGGCGGCGCGCAGCCAGGGCTTTGGCTTCTTTGCCACCATGCGCTATATCATCCTGCCGCAAACGTTCCGGACCATCACGCCGGCGCTGTTCGGTCAGTGCACCACGGTGATTAAGGACAGTTCGTACCTCTCGGGCATCAACGTGGCGGAGTTCATGTACACCACCAATGTGGTCATGGCGCACGCGATCGCACTCGATCAGGTGCTCATGCTATACGGTTTCGTGTTCGCGCTGTATTTTGCGCTTAACTTTGGCATCTCGCTGCTGGTCCGCCGGTACCAGCGTAAGGCCATCGCGGCATAGTCGGCGCGCCCGGGCACCCCACCTTGGCGTTCAGTTGACCGTTTTCGCACGGGCCTGGCGCCTCGCAGCGGGCGAGCGTCTTTCCCTGCACGCCAATCTGGGGCGCCCGGATGCGCCTTGAGCTTTAATCGGTTCTCTCGTAAGGAGAAGGAATGGGTTACCTAAAGAATCGTTTCGAGCGTAGGCTCGCTGCCGAGCAGGAGGCGCGCGCCGATCAGCCCGTGGTCATCACCATTGCGCGCGACTACGGCGCGGAGGGCCACGAGATCGGCAAGATGCTTTCCGTCGAGTTGGGCATCCCGCTCTATGACAACGAGCTGCTCGTGCGCTCCGCCACGCGCGCGGGTGAGGCGCTCGACAAGGTTGCCGAGTACGACGAGCGCATGGCCGCGGAGTTCATGGCGTTTCTGCCCGACCGCGCAGATTCGCGCACGCTCTCGGACAAGCTCTTCAAGTCGATGAGCCAGGTGATCGTGGACTTGGCGGCTACGCGTAGCTGCATCATCGAGGGCCGCCTATCCGATTACCTGCTGCGCAACAACCCCAACCACATCGCGGTGCTGGTGACGGCGCCGTTCGATGCACGCGTTGAGATCGTGCGCGGCAAGCGCGGGCTGGACAAGCGCGCCGGCGCCAAGCTCGTGCGCGAGCGCCAGCATGCGCGCGAGGCGTTCTACAAGCGCTACTCTGCGGGCAAATGGAAGATGACCGATGGCAAGGATATCGTGGTTAACCGCGCCAAGCTTGGGCGCCAGGGATGCGTGGACGTGATCGCGGCTGCGTACCGCTCCAAGCTACGCGAGGCCGAACAGGCGAGCACGTCTACCGATTTGCGGCATTGAATTGAGAGGGGGCAGCGGACGGAGCGCCCGCGAACCCCACCGAAGCATCGAGAAAAGATATCTAAGTCAAGTACACTTAGATATGATGACAATATGACGCTTAAAAAACTTGTGCGTCTGTGAATAATAGGCGGCGATGCGGGCATAACCGGATTGTCAAACAAAGACGCGCGCCCCAAAGGGCACGCGCAAAGGCGCGAGACACCCCGCCCCGCGCGCATCACGAAGGAGTGATCGATTATGGCAATGGTTCCGTATCGTCAGGGTTATGGCGTCCTCCCCGTTTCCACCAACTCGCTGTTCGACATCTTCGACGACATGATGGACATCCCGCGCACGGCGCTTGCCGCGAAAGCGTTCCCCATCGACGTTGAGGACAAGGGCGACGCCTACGAGGTCAAGGCGTATCTCACCGGTGTCACCAAGGACGATCTGGACGTTGAGCTCAACGAGGGCCGTCTGTCCATCTCCGTCAACGTTGAGGAGAAGGAGGAGGACAAGGGCAAGAACTACCTCCAGCGCGAGTTCACTTCCTATAGCGCCACGCGCGGCGTTTATCTCAAGGACGCGGCGAGCGAGGGCCTGTCCGCCACGTTTGCCGACGGCGTCCTCACGGTTAACGTGCCCAAGTTCGTCGAGAAGAAGAACGTCACGAAGATCTCCATCGACTAACGTGGCAGCGCGTTAGAAGATTGATATCGGACGGTTTTGGCCGGCGCTTCGGATGCGGAGCGCCGGCTTTTCGCTGCCTCGGTCGAGTGTGGCGCTCGAGCCCAGCTCGTCGTCCAGCTGTGCCCCTACGGCTTCGGCCAGTGCGCGCACGGCGAGGCTCGGGCGGTTATTCTCCTGCGAGATGTGCATGGCGACCACGTGCTCGGTTCGGCTGGTGATCAGCTGCGGTAGCGCCTCGGCGGCTTGCGCGTTGGATAGGTGCCCGCGCTCGGAGATGATGCGGTCCTGCAGGTAGCGCGGGTAGGAGCCGGTGCGGAGCATCGGCACGTCGTGGTTGCTCTCAAGCGCGAGGATGCGCACATCGGCAAGCAGGCGCATGGCGCCAGGCGGCAGGGTGCCGGTATCGGTGGCATAGCCGATCGAGTCTCCATTGCAGGAGAATCTAAAACCCACCGGATTGACGACGTCGTGCGAGGTGGGGAAGGTCTCAACGCGCACTCCGGCGACTTCGAGGACCTCGCCCGGCATGAACGTCTCAAAAGGCAGGCAGGCGAGGTATTTGCGCGCTTCCGCCGTGCCCGAGCTCGCGAACAGAGGCCCGTCGAAGCGCTTGACCCACACGGACACGCCGCTCACATGGTCGCTGTGCTCGTGCGTGAGGATAAGCGCACGCACGTCGTCCTCGTTCAGGTCGAGGTCGTGCATGCGGGTGAGCACCTCCCGGCGGGAAAAGCCGTCATCGATCATGATGAGCCCTTGAGGCCCTTCGATGAGGGCGCAGTTGCCCTGCGACCCGCTTCCGAGGATGTGAAGGTGAAGGGGACGCGGGAACGGCGTTGCGACTGGTTGCTTCATGGCGTTACAGGCTCCTCGCAGATACAATGTGTACAGGTGGATATGGCAGAAGGGGTGGGACATGCCCACAGTTTCCCAACGGTATGGCACGCGACGCGCCACGGCGCCCGCCGCTCGGGCGCTCGAGCTGCGCGCCCCCGTTGTCCTCATGGTATCAGGCGGTGCGGACTCAACGGCGCTGTTGCTCCTAGCATGCACGGGAACGCTCGATATGGACGACGGTAGGGGCCGCACGCGCATCGCTCGCGAGCGCCTCCATGTGCTTCACGTGAATCATCATCTGCGGGGAGAGGCGTCCGATGGCGACGAGCAGTTCGTGCGCGCCCTCTGCGAACAGCTGGGGGTGCCGCTTTGCGTCGAGCACGCGAGCTTTGCCGATCTGGGCGGGCAAAACCTCGAGGGTGCCGCACGCGAGGTTCGCTATGCCGCAGCGCGCCGGTATGTAGGGGAGCTCTCGCGAAAAGCGGGAACCCCTCGCTCCGCCGCGCGGATTCTCACGGCTCACACCTCGAGCGATCGAGCCGAGACGTTTTTCATGAATGCCATCAAAGGCTCCGGCGCGGCTGGGCTCTCGAGCATCCCGCGCCGGCGAAACATCATCGTGCGCCCCCTGCTCGACCGAACGCATGAGGAGCTGGTGCGCTATTTGGAGGTCGCCGGCCAGCCGTGGCGCGAGGACGCGAGCAACCAAGACACGAGGTATCTACGCAGCTACGTGCGTCACCGCCTCATGCCCGTTGCGCAGGAACGCAATCCGAACGTGGAGCGCAGCGTGAGCGCGGCGTGCGACATCTTGGGCGACGAGGACGCGTTCATGTCTCAGCTCGCCGCGACTGCCCTGCGCGGTTGCGAGCGCCGTCGGGCTGCGGGGCTCATCGTGCTCGACGCCGCGCGTCTCGCGGCGGCGGAGGTTGCCATCGCGCGACGCATCGTGCGCCTGGCCGTACGCGAGCTCGATACCGAGGCGCGTTTGGAGATGCGCCATGTGGAGGCGGTCCTTGCCTGCGTGGCTCGCGCGGAGGGCTCCGTGACCCTTCCGGCGGGAATCGATGCGCGCATCGAGTTCGGCACGCTCGCCCTGCGAACGCCCGAGGAGCGCGAACGCGCCACTGCAGGCTGGCTTGCGATTCCCGGGCAGTTGCGCACGGCGGCAGGTGGCGTGGTCGAGGCGGAGTTGGTGGAGCTTCCCGCCGGCACCGACGGCGTCGCCTTGGCGCGGGAGGTGTCGTCCGCACGTGGGGACGCGCTCTCGGCGACAAGCGACGCGCCCGCATCGGTGCTGATCGACGCGGCGGCGCTCGGCTATGCGGCGCACGATCTCCCGCGCTTGGCGGAGGACCAGCGTTGGGGCGTTGCGGGCTCGTCCGTGCCGAGTCGAGACGGGCTGCGCCTGTGGGTGGATGTCCCGGCGCCGGGCGACATGCTCTGCCCCTTTGGCATGTGCGGGCGCAGCAAGAAGCTTTCGGATCTCCTTAATGAGGCGCAAATTCCACGTTCCGAGCGCGCGTACACGCCCGTGGTGCGGACTTCCCCCGGCGGTGCGATCGTGTGGGTGGCACCAGTTCGTTTGGACGATCGCTTTAAATGCACCGCCACCAGCAAAGTCTTGGTAAAATTGACATTTCGTCCCGTTGCGGACGTGCAGTAACTCCCAAACGGGTATGCTGCAATTATCTGCATACGCGCCATGAAAGGGTATCCATGGAAACGATTCATCCCGATGTTGAGAAGGTCCTGTTCTCGGAGGAGGACATCGCCGCCATGGTCAAGCGCCTGGGTGCGCAGATCTCCGAGGATTACCAGGGCAAGGACCTTGTGCTGATCGCCGTCCTGCGCGGCGCGGTCGTCTTCATGGGCGACCTCATGCGCGCCATCGACGCTCCGCTCTCCATCGACTTCATGGCCGTGTCGAGCTACGGCGACGGCGCCAAGTCCTCGGGCATCGTGCGCATCATCAAGGACCTCGACATCGACATCAAGGGTCGCGACGTTCTCATCGTCGAGGACATTCTCGATTCCGGCCTAACGCTCAAGTATCTCATGGCGAACCTCGCCAGCCGTGGTCCCGCTTCGCTCGAGGTCTGCACCTTCCTGTGGAAGGACGTCGAGGGCAAGCAGGCGGCCATCGATCCCAAGTACGTGGGCACGCACTGCCCCGATGCCTTTGTGGTGGGCTATGGCTTGGATTATGCCGAGCATTACCGCAATCTGCCTTATGTGGGCGTTCTCAAACCGGAGGTTTACGCATAGCATGACCGATCGCACAGACGATTACGCACGGGGACCCGTCGCCCTCCTTGCTGAGGGAGGCGGGTCCGGCAATGGAAATGGCGGGCCAACGCCCCCGCAGGGAGTGGGTCCTACGGACGATGGTGGTAACCGGGGCGGCAATGGCTTCGGGCCCTTTGGTGGACCCGAAGGGGCGGGAGGTCCCTCGCGCACGGGATGGATCTACTTTGCCTTCGCCTGCATTCTGCTTGGTTACACGTTTTGGAATCTCGGTGGCGGTCTTCGTCAGGGTGATAAGCCCACGGAGCTCGCTACCAGTGATTTTGTTGCCGCCGTGGAGGCAGGTCGCGTTGACGAGGCAACTTATACGGTGATCGACGGTACGGTGAGCGGCACGTATTGGCCCGAGGGCGAGAGCCGGTCCAAGAAGAACTTGGAAACGTTCACCTCCACCTATGTGGGCTCCGATTCGCTGGCCGAGCTCATGGCCGAGCATCCCAAGACCACGTACAAGGTGGATACCGAGGATCCCGATGCATTGATGAACCTGCTGCTGGCAATTCTGCCCACCGCCGTGATCATCATCGCGATGATGTACTTCATGCGCCAGATGATGGGCGCCAACAACAAGGCCATGCAGTTTGGCAAGACGAACGCCAAGACGACTCCGGCAACGCGTCCCAAGGTCAAGTTCAAGGACGTTGCGGGCATCGATGAGGCAGTAGAGGAGCTCGAGGAGGTCCGTGACTTCCTCGCCGACCCCGAGCGCTTCCGTAAATTGGGCGCCAAGATTCCGCGCGGCGTGCTATTGGTTGGTCCTCCCGGCACGGGTAAGACCCTGCTTGCCAAGGCAGTCGCAGGCGAGGCGGGCGTGCCGTTCTTCACCATCTCCGGCTCCGAGTTCGTCGAGATGTTCGTGGGTGTGGGTGCCTCGCGCGTGCGCGACCTCTTTAAGAACGCCAAAGAGCAGGCTCCGGCGATCATCTTCATCGATGAGATCGACGCCGTGGGTCGTCAGCGCGGCGCGGGCCTGGGCGGAGGTCACGACGAGCGCGAACAGACGCTCAACCAGTTGCTCGTCGAGATGGACGGTTTCGAGGAGAGCGAGAGCGTGATCCTCATCGCCGCTACCAACCGCCCCGATGTGCTCGATCCGGCGCTGCTGCGTCCGGGCCGCTTTGACCGCCAGATCACGGTCGACCGCCCCGACGTACGCGGCCGCGAGCAGATCCTGCGCGTGCACGCGGCGAACAAGCCGCTCGACACGGACGTGAGTTTTGAGAAGCTCGCGCAGCTCACGGTTGGATTTGCCGGTGCCGACTTGGCGAACCTGCTCAACGAGGCGGCTCTGCTCACCGCCCGCCGCAACCGCTCGCTCATCTCGATGGACGAGATCGAGGAGTCCATGGAACGCGTCATGGCGGGTCCGCAGCGTAAGAGCCGCGTGATGAGCGAGGCCGAACGTACGACCATCGCCTACCACGAGAGCGGTCACGCACTGGTGGGCCACGTTTTGGACAACGCCGACCCGGTGCACAAGATCTCGATCATCAGCCGCGGCCAAGCGCTCGGCTACACCATGCAGCTGCCGGCCGAGGACCATTTCCTTAAGACGCGTCGCGAGATGCTCGACGAGCTCGCCGTGTTCCTGGGCGGTCGCGTGGCAGAGGAGCTCATGTGCACGGACATCACGTCTGGCGCGAGCAACGACCTTGAGCGCGCCACCAAGCTGGCTCGCGAGATGGTCACGCGCTTGGGCATGAGCGAGGAGCTGGGCACGCAGGTGTTCGGCGAGGCCCAGCATCAGGTGTTCCTCGGCCGCGACTACGCCGACCATCAGGATTACTCCGAGGAGACGGCTCGTCGCATCGATACCGAGGTCCAGCGCATCATGCGTGAGGCGCATGAACGCGCAGCCGAGATCCTCTCTGCCCGCCGCGATCAACTTGACCTTATGGCCAAGGTTCTGCTTGAGCGCGAGACCGTTGAGGGCGAGGCCGTCGATGCCCTGCTCAACAACGAGTGGGATGCGTATCTGGAGCGCGAGGGCGATATCGCTGCCGCCAAGGAGGCGCGCAACGAGGCAGCCGCCAACGGTGCCGACCCCGCTGTTGTCGAGGCCGAGCGCGCCCGTCGCGCCAAGCCGCGCCAGAGCGACGAGGAGATCGCCGCCGAGGCGGCTGCGTTCGCGCAGGCAGCCGTTGCAGACGAGGGCGTCAGCAAGCCGTGTGCCCCCGACGGGGATGCTTCCGTTGGGGCCGACCCTTCAGCCAAGTAGCCCATGCCGCTCGCCGGGAAAATCAGACCGTTCACAAGAAAAAGAAGGCTCCATCAACTTGACGATGGGGCCTTCTGGTTTTTATACTCTCGCCTGCAAACAAGAAATGCGGAAGGTTACCTCGAACCACTCTTGGGCCTCACCAAACTCTTGGACTGCTCGCGGCCATGCCGGCAGTCTGTTTGGTGGGGTTATTTTTATGCCGCGACGCGGCGAAGGAGTGAGAACCATGGGTTTCCTTTCCAATCTCTTTGGCGGCAGGCAGGCCGCGGAAAAAACCGCTTCCCATAACGAGAACGCTGTCGCGGAGCAACCCTCCACCGAGGACGCGCCGGCAGCTGCAACTGGAATCTCGGCGCTGTGCCCGGTTCCCGGCACCGCCATGGATATCGCCGAGGTCGCCGACCCGGTATTCTCCAGCAAGGCCATGGGCGACGGCATTGGCATCAAGCCCGTCTCCGGCGAGCTCGTCGCGCCCTTCTCGGGCACGGTCGAGGCGCTGTTCCCCACGGGCCATGCGCTCGCCATCAAGAACGAGAGCGGCGTTGGTGTCATGCTGCATATCGGTATCGACACGGTCGACATGAAGGGCGAGGGCTTCACCGCCCACGTCGCCCAGGGCGACTACGTCGAGCAGGGCCAGCTGCTCGTGACGTTCGACCGCGACAAGATTGCCGCCGCGGGCTACGATGACACCACGATGGTGATCGCCGCCGAGGTTCCCGCCGGGCTTACCGTTGCTACGTGCGAGCCGGGCTCCGTCGCCTTCGGTGAGCGCGTGCTGAACTTCGCCTAGGCGTATCGCCAAGACGGGCACGGGATACACGCGGGAGCGGTTATGGTCATCAAGCGCATTTACAACAACAATGTAGCCATGGTCGAGGACGAGGGCGTCGAGCGCATCGCCATCGGCCGCGGCATCACGTTCGGCCGCTCGCGCGGCGACGAGCTTGACACATCCGCCGTTGAGAAGGTATTCACCCTCGACGATCCCGATTCGCTCAACCGCCTCGAGCGTCTCATCAAGGGCATTCCCAGCGAGTATCTCTCCGTTGCCGAGGATATTGTCGCCATGCTCCGCGCGGAGCTGGGAAGCGATGTCGACGACAATGTCCTCATCGCGCTGACCGACCATATCTCCATGGCCATCGAGCGTGAGCGCGCCGAGGTTCCCTGCGACAATCCCCTTCTTATGGAGACTCGCCGGTTCTATAAGAAGGAGTTCGCCCTAGCCCTCCGCGCGCAGGACATCATCGAGGACCGCCTGGGCATTCGCGTATCCGAGGGCGAGGTGGGCTTCATAACGCTTCACATCGTGAACGCCACCATGCAGCAGCGCGCCGACCACCTCATGCTTTCCATCAGCATGATCAATGAGATTTTGGGTATCGTGGCCGAGGCATTCGACCTCGTGTACGACGAGGAGTCCATCCAATACGAGCGCTTCCTGCGCCACTTGCAGTTCTTCGCCCAGCGCGTGCTCGACAAGAGCGTCGTGCAGTCGGAGGACACCTTCCTGTTCCATTTGGGTAAAGACCAGTATCCCGCCGCGTTCGAGTGCACCGAGCGCATTGGCGAGCACGTGGCGAGCACCTACGGGTGCGCGGTCGCGGATGCCGAGAAGGGTTACCTGGTGTACCACATCATGAATCTCGTCAATGCCGCACGCGCCGATGCGCCAGCGGCCCCATCCGCCGCCGAGTAGAGCGCGGGCAAGAAGAAAGGAGTTTTGGGTAATGGCAAATCTGAAGAGCGCGTTGGAGGTGTTTTCCAAGTCCATCGTGCAGCCGTTGATGTATCTTTCCGTGGCGGGTACCGTGCTGATCTTGGGCATCCTCCTCACCAACCAGACCATCGTGGCTGCCGTTCCGTTCCTGCAGCTTCCCGTGTTC
Source organism: Collinsella sp. AF08-23 (assembly GCF_003479805.1). Classification (GTDB taxonomy): domain Bacteria; phylum Actinomycetota; class Coriobacteriia; order Coriobacteriales; family Coriobacteriaceae; genus Collinsella. The sequence continues at coordinate 73,540 of NZ_QUHV01000001.1, forward strand.
GCCGTCAGCGGCAAGGTGATCTACAACAGTCTTATGTTCATCGTGAACAATCTGGCCGTGCTGTTCTGCGCGGGCATTGCGGGCGCCATGGCCAAGAAGGACAAGGGCCATGCCACTCTCATCGGCCTCATGTCGTTCTTCCTGTTCCTGAACGCCAACAACATCGTGCTCGAGGCGATGGGCATGCTCGCCGAGCCCACGCAACTCGGTCTCGTGGGCACCGGCCAGTCCTCCGTCCTCGGCATCCAGGTCCTCGACATGGGCGTGTTCGGCGGCATCGTGCTCGGTTGCCTTGCCGGCTGGGTGTTCAACAAGTTCGGTGGCAAGCAGTTCCCCGTGGCCCTGTCCATGTTCTCGGGCGTGCGTTTCCCCTTCCTCATCATGATCGTGATCTCCCTTGTTCTGGGTGCCGGTGCTTGCGTGGTGTGGCCGCCCGTTCAGGGCGCCATCGCGTCGCTCGCTGGCATGATCCAGGAGAGCGGCAGCATCGGCCTGTTCGTGTACGGCATGCTCAACAAGCTGCTTGTTCCTCTCGGCCTGCATCACCTCATCTACACCCCGTTCCAGTTCTCCGATGTGGGCGGCACCCTCGCCTTGGGTGAGACCGTCATCGCCGGTGCCTACCCCATACGCGTTGCCGAGATGGCCATGGAGGGCGTGCCCTTCTCTCCCAGCACCTACTTCAACAGCTACACCTTCAACAACCTGTGGCCGTACCTGGGCATCGGCGCCGCGTTCATCGTGACCGCCTATAAGCAGAACAAGGACAAGACCCGCGCCGTCATCATCCCGCTCATGATCACCGCGGTCCTCACCTGCATCACCGAGCCCATCGACTTCCTGTTCGTGTTCTCGGCTCCCGTCCTGTTCGTGGTCCACTCCATCCTGTCCGGCATCAGCCTCGTGCTTCTGCAGGTCCTCAACATCCCGGCTTCCACCGCGGGTGGCATCATCAACATCGTGGTGTCCAACCTGGTGCTGGGTGTCGAGAAGACCAACTGGCCCATGATGCTTGTGCTCGGCGTGGTCAATGCCGCCCTGTACTTCGTCATCTTCACCGTTCTCATCAAGAAGCTCAAGCTGCACACCCCGGGCCGCGAGGGCAATGAGGACGACGCCTCCGCCGTGGCCGCCCCCGACGCCGCAGCTCCGGCGGCCGCTGTCGACACCGCCGGCGACGATGCCATCCTCGACCTCATCAAGGGCCTGGGCGGCAAGGAAAACATCCAGTCCGTCGAGAACTGTTTCACCCGTCTGCGCGTGAGCGTCGCCGACGAGAGCCTCGTGAACGAGGACTTCATCAACCGCATGGAGAACAGCGGCATCGTGCGCAAGGGCAACGACGTTCAGATTATCTTCGGTATGAAGGTCGCCAGCGTGCGCGGCGCCGTCGAGGACGCGCTCGAGAAGATGTAATCGGCTCCCATACCGTCATGTTTCCCTAACGGCGGTGGGAAACCGGGGCCGGGCGCGCAAGCCCGCTCGGCCCCGCATGGGGGGTGCCATCCGGGCACCCATTTAGGCAAGCGAAGTTCGCACTCGTAATTCGTGTCACGAAAGGAAGCGTTACTTCAATGATCATTACTCTGGCTGGTGGCGGCTCCACCTTCACTCCCGGCATCGTCAAGTCTATCGCCCTGCGCAAGGACGAGCTCGAGGTCGACGAGATCCGTCTGTACGACATCAACGAGGAACGCCAGCGCAAAGTGGGCGTGCTCGTCGACTGGATTTTGCATGAGGACCTCAAACTCGACATCAAGCTCACGGTGACCACCGACAAGGCCGAGGCCTTCACCGACGCCGATTTCGTGTTCGCTCAGATGCGCGTGGGCGGTTACGCCATGCGCGAGCAGGACGAGAAGATCCCGCTGCGTCACGGCTGCGTGGGTCAGGAGACCTGCGGTTGCGGCGGCCTCGCTTACGGCATGCGCACCATCTTCCCCATGGTCGAGCTCATCGATGATGTGGAGAAGTACGCCAAGCCCACGTATTGGATCCTCAACTACTCCAACCCTGCTGCAATCGTGTCCGAAGCCTGCCGCAAGATGCGCCCCAATGCCCGCATCATCAACATCTGCGACATGCCCATCGCCATCATCGACCTCGTGTGCGCCGCGCTCGAAATCAACAAGAAGGACGTTGAGTACGACTACTTCGGCCTCAACCACTTCGGCTGGTTCACCAGCATCCGCCACAAGGGCGAGGAGGTGCTCCCGCAGCTGCGCGCCTACATCAAGGAGCATGAGATCCTGCTGCCGAGCAGCTACCTCAAGGGCATGAGCTCGCTTATGAAGTCCAACACCGACAACGAGGACGAGAGTAAGCAGAATCGTCATACGAAGGGTTCCTGGTACTACGTGTGGAAGGGCGTCTACGAGATCATGGAGCTCTTCCCGGAGTACCTGCCCAACACCTATCTCAACTACTACCTGCAGCAGAAGGAGTTTGTGGAGCACTCCAACCCCGAGCGCACCCGCGCCAACGAGGTGGAGGAGACCCGCGAGGCCAATCTGTTCGCCGGTATCGACCGGTACGAGAAGACGGGTGAGATCGACGAGAGCACCTTCTACGCCGGCAGCCACGGTGACTGGATTGCCGATCTGGCCGTCGCGTTGAAGAACGACACCAAGGCCCGCTTCCTGGTGATCTGCCAGAACAAGGGCGCCATTCCCAACATGCCCTATGACGCTATGGTCGAGCTGCCCGCCTATATCGGCAAGAACGGCCCCGAGGTCATTTCCCGCGACAACATTCCGCTGTTCCAGCAGGGTCTCATGATGCAGCAGCTCAACTCCGAGAAGCTCGTGGTCGAGGCCTGCATCGAGGGCTCCTACGAGAAGGCGCTCCAGGCCTTCACGCTCAACAAGACGGTGCCGTCCATGACGGTGGCCAAGGAGGTCCTCGACGACATGATCGAGGCCAACAAGGACTTCTGGCCCGATCTGAAGTAAAGCGGATTCGAACCATCGCATATCTGGGTAGTTTTCCATAATGCGCTGCCCATCCCAGAGCGGGTCTTCCTTGGCGAAGGCCCGCTTTTTCAATTCGGTTGCTATTTCGATATTCGTCTGCTTCATAGCGGACGAGAATGCGTAAAATGCGTCCAATTGTTACCACCTTGGTGTAAGCAACGTTTTGGCACTTAACACCTAGGCCGCCATGCTGTGCATCTCTCTCGCAAATTTCAGTTAATTCGAAGCAACGTGTCAGATTGCTTCGCCGTCGTGGGTATCATGGGGCAAAACCAACCGCACGGAAACGGGGCTGCTATGTTGAACGAGACCATGTACGCATACGGCGCGGCAAGTTCGAAGATTCGCGAGATCTTCGCGTACGGATGCGAGCGCAAGGCCCAGATTGGTCCCGAGAACGTGTTCGACTTCAGCCTTGGCAACCCGAGCATCCCCGCGCCCGATGCCGTGCGCGCTTCCATTGAACGCTCGCTTGCCGAGCTGAGCCCCGAGGAGCTGCACGGCTACACGCCCGCGCCCGGCCTGCCCGCTGCGCGTGCCGCGGTGGCGGCGTCGCTCAATCGTCGGTTCGATACGGCGTATGAGGCCTCCGATGTGTTCATGACCGTGGGCGCCGCCGCCTCCATCTCCTGCACGCTGCATGCCCTCACCAACCCCGGTGACGAGGTCGTCGTGGTGTCCCCGTATTTCCCCGAGTACAAGGTGTGGATCGAGTCGTGCGGTTGCACGTGTGTGGAGGCACCGGCGAAGCCCTACACGTTCCAGCTCTCGGTGGGTAGCATCATGCGTGCCATCACCCCGCGCACGGCGGCCATCATCGTGAACTCGCCCAACAATCCCACGGGCGCGGTCTACTCCCGCGATGTGCTGGAGCGCCTTGCAAACTGCCTGCTCGAGGTGAATCGCGACCGAGAGGCCCCCATCTTCATCATCTCGGATGAGCCCTATCGCGAGATCACGTACGGTGCGGAGGTCCCGTGGGTTCCGTCCATCTACGAGCATACGGTGGTGTGCTATTCCTACTCCAAGTCGCTGTCGCTGCCGGGCGAGCGCGTGGGCTGGGTGCTCGTGCCCCCCAGCTGTCATGAGAGCGCCCGCGTCATGGCGGCGGTGGCGGGCTCCGCTCGCGCTCTGGGGTTCGTGTGTGCGCCGTCGCTGTTCCAGCGCGTGGTGATCGACTGCGTTGACGAGCCCTGTGATGTCGAGGCCTACGACCGTAACCGCCGCGCGCTCATGCATTCCCTGGGGGAGATGGGGTACTCAATGGTCGAGCCGCAGGGTGCCTTCTACCTGTGGGTTCGTGCGCTTGAGCCGGATGCCGAGGCGTTTTGCGAGCGCGCCCGCCAGTTCGAGCTGCTGCCCGTGCCGTCCGATAGCTTTGGCACCCCGGGTTGGGTGCGCGTGGGCTACTGCGTGAGCTACGAGACCATCGAGCGCTCGCTGCCCGCTTGGCAAGCGCTCATGGATTCGTATCGCTAGAACCGGGCTCCTCCGGGCATTGCGTCGCGCTGCTCGTTCGTCGCCATCTGCCATGCGTCCGTGCCCCAGATGCACGGGTGCTTTCCGTGCGGGTATCATGTACGGAGTCCGCAATCGAGGAAGGCAGGCACCATGGCATACCGTATCTTGGGAGACGTCCACACGCACACGCTCTACTCGCGCCACGCGTATTCGACCATCCAGGAGAACGTGCGGGCGGCCTCTGCCGCCGGCCTCGAGATCTTGGGATCGACCGACCACTTGAGCAGCATGCTCTACCCCGAGCAGCATATTCGCAACTTCCAGTTCTTCCTCAACACGGTGATTTGGCCGCGAACCTGGGAGGGCGTCACCGTCTTGCACGGCTGCGAGGCGGACATCGAAGGGCTCGACGGGTCGCTGTTCGGCCAGGATATCCCCTGCCGCGAGAGCATCACCGGCGGCACGTATGCAAGCGAGCGCTCGCTGTTCGAGCGCGTGACCGAATCGGCGGATTACGTCATCGCGAGCGTCCACAACACGGATTTTGCCAAGGGCTGCTCGATCTCCGACATCACCGACATGTACGTCGCCGTGCTTGAACAACCGCGTGTCTTCATCCTCGGCCACACGGGCCGTTCGGGCCTGCCGTACGACCTCGACACGGTGCTCGCCTGCGCCAAGGAGCACCATAAGCTCATCGAGGTCAACGAGCACTCGCTGGAGGGCGGTAGCAAGCACGAGGGCGTGTGCCGCAAGATCGCCGAGCGTTGCGCCGAGATGGGCGTGGGTATCGCCGTGTCGAGCGACGCGCACATCGCCCCGCAGATTGGGCGGTTCTCCGCGGTCGAGCGCATGCTCGAGGAGATCCATTTCCCCGAGGAGCTCATCATGAACCGCGGTCGCGAGCCGTTCCTGCGCGAACTTGCCGCCTCGGGTGTATGCGATCTGTCTCAGGTGCTGGGAGAGCAATCATAGCTTCTTAAGAAACCCCCACCAAAATGTAAGGTTTTCGTCACACGCCGAGCGAGCGCGCCTGATATTCTGAAGCCCGATGCGAGGGAGGCGGCTCATGGCAAGACGATCGGGCAGAGTGCGCGCGGTGCTGCGCCGCGTTCCGCTGGCGTGCCTCTTGCTGCTGATCGCAGGGACGCTCACCGCTTCCGCTCGTCTGTATACGCGCCGCGTCCAGGAGTCTACGCGTGCGAACGTGACGGCTTCTTCCGCTCTGCCCGCGGCGTATGGCGAAGAGGCTCCGCTGCCCGCGCGTTTTAGCGCCGAGCTCACCTACACGAGCCTCGATGCTCCCGGCAGCGGGGAGGCGTCCACAAGCGTGACGTGGGATGATTCGTGGTTCACCGGAGACGAACATGTGTACAACCATGAGCTCGCGCGGGCGAGTTCCGTTTTGGCGGCCCTGGCGTATTCCGAGTCTGGTTATTACCAGTCGGGGAGCAACCAGCCCGCGTATATGGAAGAGGCTCTGGCGCAACTCGGCTTTGACGAGGTGTGCACCGATTCGTATCGGTTTCGCAGCGAGGTGCTGGACGAGGTCCTCAATCTGGTGACGGACGATGCCGACGGCGTGGCGTACACGATCGCCCGCAAACGTCTGGCATTATCGGGCGGTGACGGCCAAGAGGGCTCGCCCCGCGATGTGATCCTGGTGAGCATACGGGGAAGCTACGGGTCCGAATGGCTGAGCAACCTCGATCTCGCAACGGACGAGACGAGCGACCACGGCGGATATTGCCGTGCCGCGCGGGAGATCTGCGGTGAGGTGGCTGCATGGGCGGATGAGTCCGCTGGCGATGGCGCGGAGGTTTCGGTGCTGTTGGTGGGCCACAGCAGGGGCGGTGCAATCGCGAACCTCGCCGCCGCGGAAATCGACGACTGCCGGGCCGGGACCGTCACCTCATCTGTTGCGGGCGCCGATTCCCTCGCCGGCATTGACCGGGTGTACGCCTACACGTTCGCTTCTCCCGCCACCACGCTCAACGCCCAGGCGCACGATGCGCGATACGCCAATATCTTCAACATCGCGAATCCTTCCGACATCATGCCCTACCTGCCGTTGCGTACATGGGGATACGAGCGCTACGGCATCGACAAGGCACTCCCCGCGGTTGATGCAGAGGGATTCGATGAGCTCCGCACCGCGATGGAGCGCTTGTATGAGCAATCGGTTGGAGTGGCGTGCGGCGCCGACCCGTCCGACAAACACGTGGTCGATGCGGTGCTGACCGACGTCGCGCAGGGTATCGGGTCGGTTGAGGAGCTGGTGACCCCACGCGGTGCATGTGCGGTCTTTGCGTCCGTCGCCGCGCGCGTCGATCCGGTCCGCATGCTCTACAGCCATTATCCGAGTACGTACATCGCTTGGATGAACGCGATTGACGAGGATGACCTGACGGAGAGCGGTGCCGTTTAGATGTGCGCTCGCGTGAGGGTCGCAACCATCTCCGTATGGCTTGTGTGGGGGAAGAGGTCCACGGGCGTGAGGCGTTCAACGCGGTAACCGTTCTCGCCGAGAACCGCGAGGTCGCGCACATGCGTTACCGGGTTACAGCTGATGTAGACGATGCGCCGCGGGGCGAGCGCCGCTGCGGCTTCGATGAATTCCGGCGTCGACCCCGCCCGCGGAGGATCCATAACGACCACATCCACGTGCATGTGCGCGTCGGCGGCCTCTCTCATGTACTCGGTCGCGTCGCGGGCGATGAATTCCGCCGTGTCCGCCAGGCCGTTGATCTGTGCGTTCCGCACGGCGTCGCGCACCCCCTCCACATTGCGCTCCACGCCCACGAGGCGTATGCGAACGCCCTGTTTGCGGGCGTGAGCGGCCGCGGCGATGCCGATGGTGCCGCTGCCGCAGTACGCGTCGAGGACCACGGTGCCGTCTTGCAGGTCCATGCCCTCGATTGCCTGTAGGTAGAGCACTTCTGTCTGCTGCGGATTGACTTGGTAAAAGGAGACGGGGGAGATCTCGAATGTGCAGTCGAGCAGCTCGTCGCGCATGCGGGGCTCGCCGTGTAGGATGCGCGTTTCGCCACCCAGGATCGCGTTGGTAACGCGTGGATTGACGTTTTGGGCGATCGTCACCAGTTTGGGATGGGCTTGGGAGACGAGTTCGACAAGCTCCTCGAGGTGCGGCACCTCGCGCGTGCGAGTGACAAGGGTGAGCATCGCCTCCTTCGTGCGCCATCCGCAACGGAGCACGGCGTAACGAAGCTGGCCGCGGCGGAGGTCCTCGTCGTAAGCGGGGATGTTGAGTTCGGTTGCGAAACGCGCGACGTCGCCCAGGAGTTCACGCGCCCCGGGCGCTTCAACGGCGCAGGCGGGGCAGGGGACGATATCGTGCGTTCCCCGGGCGAAGAAACCGCTGCGTACTTCGCCACATGCGCCGGGGGCGAAGGGCGTGGCCGCTTTGTGGCGAAACGACCGCGGTGCCGGGAGTGGTGCATCCGCCACGGTGACGGGCCCCGTCTCGCGCGAGGGTCCTATGCCGAGTACGGGGTCGACATCGACACGCCATCCAAAGCGCTCGATGAGAGGCCGATACAGGTCGGACATGGCGAGCTGCTTGCGGGCGAGCTGCTTGCGGTAGGGGAGCCCCAGCCATTCGCATCCGCCGCATTGGCGCATGATCGGGCAGGGTGCCTTGCGATCCGCGGATGCCGGTTTGTTCTGCTTCGCCATGGGCAATCCATTCGCCAAAGAAGTTGGTACATTGAGGCCAGGCCCCATTGTACACATCTCATGAGGTGGCCCCGTAACAGAGCGGCAATCTCGATGGTGTTCCTTGCGCTTCGTCAAACTAAAGTGTTATTCTTCCAACCGTTGACCATCACACTTTAGTTAAGTAAAGTGCATACAGGGGAAAGGACACAGTATGAATAAGGACCAGAAGACCCTCGCCGTGACCGCCACCCGCTCCATGACGCGTCGCTCTCTTGTGGCGGGCGTCGCCTCCGCTGCCCTCTCGCTCACGCTGCTTGCCGGCTGCGGTGGCACGCCGGCCGCCACCAACGAGGGCTCTAGCGCCGGCTCTGCCACCAAGGCAGCGGCGGATACCTCCGCTGCGGCCACGGGCAAGCTGATTGTGGGCTTCGACCAGTCCTACCCGCCCTATGGCTATGTGGGTGATGATGGCGAGTACACCGGCTTCGACCTCGATCTTGCCCAGGCGGTCGCCGAGAAGGAGGGCTGGGAGATCAAGCTCGAGCCCATCGACTGGGACGCCAAGGACACGTTGCTCGACTCCGGTGCCATCAACTGCATCTGGAACGGGTTCACCATGGAGGGCCGTGAGAAGGACTACACCTTCTCCGATCCCTACATGCTCAACGCACAGGTCATCGTGGTTCGCGCCGACAGCGGCATCGCTTCGCAGGAAGACCTCGCCGGTAAGACCGTCGTGACCCAGGTTGACTCCGCCGCCGAGGATGTGCTCGAGGGCGATGCCGCCGACCTCGCCGCCACCTTCGCCTCGCTCGATACCATCGGCGAGTACAACACGGCGTTCATGCAGCTCGAGTCCGGCGCCGTCGACGCCGTCGCCTGCGACCTCTCCATCGCGCGGTATCAGATGGCCGCCAAGCCCGATGCCTATGTCATGCTCGACGAGTGCCTCTCCGAGGAGAACTACGCCGTCGGCTTCAAGAAGGGCGACACCAAGACCGCGAAGGCCGTGACTGAGGCGCTAAAGGCGCTGTACGAGGACGGTACAGTCGAGACGATCGCGGCCAAGTACGCTGATCAGGGGCTGAGCATGGACAACTGGCAGCTCAAGTAGCGGACTCCCCAGGCACCCCACCTCGGCGCGAACCCAAAGGCTTATGTGCGTTAGCACACCGCGCCTTTGCGTTCGCGCCGATCTGGGGCACCTGGGAAGCCCGCTGGTGATGGGCGCTCTTGCGTTCGGGCGAACCTGGGGCACCTGGAAAAGCCTTGCGCGTTGCTTGGGCCGTATCCGCACACCGCGCCTTTGCGTTCGCGCCGATCTGGGGCACCTGGAAAAGCCGTTCGCGTGGTTGGAGGCGCGATTGCCTGCTGCGGAGGGCGTTTGCATGGTAGAGTCGTTCAGGCGGTAGAAACAGACCGGGAGATATCTTGGAAATCACGACTATGGTTCAAATGCTGGGAGAGGGTTTCCTCACCAGCTTACAGATCTTCGCGTTTACGCTCATCGGTGCGCTTCCGCTTGGCGTTCCGGTGGCGTTGTTGCGCGTGAGCCGCTTCAAGGTCGTGCGCGGGATCACGCGCGCCTATATTTCGGTTATGCGTGGCACGCCGCTCATGCTGCAGATGTTCGCCATTTACTTCATGCCGTATTACGTGTTCGGCATTCAGCTCACCACAGACTCCAAGTGGCAGGCGGCCATCGTCGCGTTCATCATCAACTATGCCGCGTATTTCGCCGAGATTTATCGCAGCGGCCTGCAATCCATCCCCCGCGGCCAATATGAGGCCGCCGAGGTCTTGGGGTATTCCAAGGCGCAGACCTTCCTCTACATCGTGCTGCCGCAGGTGGTCAAGCGCATCATGCCGGCGATTGGCAACGAGGTCATCACGCTGGTGAAGGATACGTCCCTGGCATTTGCCATTGGCGTGGGCGAGATGTTCTCCACCGCCAAGGCCCTTGTTGCCTCGCAGGTGAGTATGGTGCCCTTCGCAATCGCCGCCGCGATCTACTGGGTCTTCAATTTCGCTGTCGAATTGGTGTTGGGCCGCATCGAGAAGATGCTCTCCTACTACCACGACTAGCTTTGACGCGCGCATCGTCTAAGGTCCGTGCGCCGCATCCGCCCTCGGCAATTTCAAAGGGGTTCATATGCCTGTCGTATCTATGAAAGACGCTCGCAAGGCATTCGGGGGTACCGAGGTGCTGCGCGGCATCTCGCTCGAGGTTGAGCGCGGCGAGGCCGTTGCCATTATCGGCCCATCCGGCGGCGGCAAGTCCACGTTGCTGCGCTGCATGACGCTGCTCGAGACGCTCGATGGCGGCGCCCTGTCCTATGGGGATCTTGCCGTTGCGACGGAAGGCGCCTCCGGTAGGTCGGTCTACGCCAAGGGGGAGGAGCTCAAGCAGGCGCGCGGCAGATTCGGCCTGGTGTTTCAAAACTACAACCTTTTCCCGCACTTCACGGTGATGCGCAACATCACCGATGCCCCGTTGCGCGTGCAGAAGCGCCCGGCGGGGGAGGTAGAGCAGCGCGCCCGGGAGCTCATTGCCAAGATGGGGCTCGAAGGGTGTGAGGACAAGGTCCCCTGCCAGCTCTCCGGTGGCCAGCAGCAACGCGTGAGCATCGCCCGCGCACTGGCCATGAACCCCGAGATCCTCTACTTCGATGAGCCCACAAGCGCGCTCGACCCCGAACTCACCGCTGAGGTCCTGCGCGTGATCAAGGGCCTTGCCGCCGAGCAGATGACCATGGTTGTGGTGACACACGAGATGAACTTTGCGCGTGAGGTCGCCGACCGCGTGGTGTTCATGGACGGCGGCGTGATTGTGGAAGAGGGCCCCGCCGAGCAGGTGATCGACGCCCCCCGCGAGGAGCGTACCCGTGCTTTCCTGACTCGCGTGGGCGAATAGACGACGCCTAGGATCTCCCGGACGGCGCGCGCTTCCGCTCGCGGGAGTGGCGGGCGGGCACCGCATGCTTTGATAGGATGGAGTGAGCAGTTACACCCGCCCGATCGTGCGGGAGAATGGGAGCGGTCGCCATGTCGGATAAGCTGTTCAAACTTCCCCTGTTTGCCAAGACCACGCAGCTCAGGGAGCTCCCCGGGCAGGAGCGGGGCCGCGTGTTCATGATCGTCGAATCGATCAGGCCCCAGCCCGAGAAGAGCATGGGCTACCTAGTCGAGCTGGTGGCATCACGTAAAGTCAAAATCCACGCCTGGCTTGCCCTCGGGGGCGCTGTCTACGAATGCGACGAGCCTCTATCCGAGCGCCCCTCGCGCGACGCCGATGCGGGGATGTCCAAGGACGACGAGGGCGACGTGTTCTTCTACGTTCGCCCCGAGGGTAGGCCGGTCAAGGTCGTACGATTCACCCAGCGCCCTCAGGACTATAAGCTCACGGTTGCCACATCGATGAACGATATGGGCGCATATGGCAAGGGGGCATACGACATCGATGAGATGGGCGCCGCGTGCTTTGTGCTGTACCACGTGTTGTCAAAGGAGCGGGGCGACGCCAGCTCGTTCTTGACCGTTGGCGACATCCTCGACGGCATGATCGGCTCCGCGTATCCCGATGCGCTCGATGAGATCGTGTATCGCGGCAGGCGCGAGGGCGCGAGTGATTTCGAGCGCTTCGCTTTCCGCACGTTGATGGATGCCGGTGCCGAGGGCGTGCGCCCAATCGCCGCCGCGCACGACATCGACCTGCGCCGGCTCGGCTCGACGGGCCTGTTTTGGACGGGCTGCGACAAGCGCGAGCTGACCCCACAGCAGGTGGACACCCTCCAGGCGGTGGAGGGCGCGCTCAATCGCCTTGTGTTCATGGAGCATTATCTGGGTGAGGAATCCTCGCCCATGGTGGGGGCCATCAGCGAGCATGAGTGCGAGCGGGCGGCCCTCCAGTCCCTGAGCTCCTTTGCCGAGGTGGCCCGCACCGCGATCCGCGCGAGCGACCGCAAGAGTGACTACAGCAGCCTGCTTGGTACAGATGCCGCGCGCGGCGGAGAGTGGGACGTGCGCACTCGTTTCGCCGCGGCGGCGGAGGGGCTGCGCGCGCCGTTTGGCTTCGACTACCTGTTCGGCTGCGATGCGTCGGCGGGCGTGTTCTCCATCGATGTCACGGTTCCCGTAGCGAGTGCCTTTCCGGCGTCTGGCACTGCGCTGACGTGCGATGACATGCAGGTGGCCTACCTGCTCCGCCTGAGCATGGCGCTCGCCGCCATCGCCTTCGGATCCAGCGTCGGCGTCATTCGCGCGGTGGTGACGACGCACGAGCGCGACATCGACGGAGCGGTGGTGTGCTCGGCCGAATTCAGCCGCCAGTTGTTCACCATGGAGACGGTGCCGGCAATCCAGACGGGTGCGATCCTCGAGGCGTCGCTGTCCGTCGAGGAGCTCATCAAGATGCTCTCGCTTCGCGCCATCAACATGGAGCGGGACGTGGACGGCTCGCTTGTGCCGGTCGAGCGCATCGATGCCGGCCTGCCCAACCGCGATATCAAGATGGCGAACGACAGGCGTTCGCTCCCTGCGCACCTGGTCGGCCCGCTGCGCGCCAAGACCGTCGCCGAGCTCGATATCTTCGACGTGGGCGACGATCCCCTGCGCGACAGGTACCGCGAGCTTTGCGACAGGGTGCACGAGCAGGCTGCGCAAGGCGATGCCGCCGCGGCATCGGCGACCGCGGAGGTCTCCGACATCATCGCCGCTTACGATGCCGCGGACGTACTGCAAGAGAGCGATGCGCGCCCGTTGTACTGCTCGAACATGATTGCACGCATCGCAGTTGGGCTGTTCGACGAGGATCCTTCGACGACGTATCGCAAGATTCCCGATACCGCGTTCGACGCGCGCTCCCTGCTATGCCGCCTATACCGTGACCAGGGAAACAACGAGGACGCGATTCGTTTGGGCGAGGAACTTGTCCGGTTGGCGCCCACGTCGTTCGCCTCATACCACACGCTTGCGCTGTCGTATCGCGAGGCCGGCCGTGACTCCGATGCGGCCCGCGTCATCCTCGACGGCATGCGCGTCGCGGTGGATCCCAACGATATCGCCTGCGGTTACTACCGCTTGGGCTTCCTCTTCTGGCAGGGTGGCGATCCGTCGCTCGGCCTTGCCTGCTATGCCATGGTGGCGCGCGACTCGTTCTTCTATGGCGAGACGCAGGCGGAGATGCGCGAGCTCATGCAAGAGGCGCACCTGGGCCGTCCTCCGGCGCGCGACGAGGCGGTGGCCCTGCTCCGCGCCGAGGGCGTACCGGTGGCGCCGGTCAGCCAGCTGCGGGATCAGGCGGCGATGGCGGCGATAGGCCTGGTTGACGCCGGTATCTTCAACGCGGCCACTGCGCTCGTGCACTTCCTGTCCACGTTTGATGTGGCTCCCAACAGTTTCGATGTCCTCGCATCGGTGCGCCGTTCGCTGATGCAGGGGTAGCTGCAGGCTCTCTCAGAATGCGATCTGTTTTACCCGGCGCTTGGCCTGTTTGCACCCGTACCGCTTCTCGATAGCTTGTATCGCGCGTCAAGCCCTTTACCGTGCCTGAGTGCACGCTGGTCGAAAGGCCAATATATCCGCGTGTAAAACTGGGTAGGCTCATGCCATACGGCTGTCGTGCGGGGATGCACAGGGCACCTCGCACGCATTTTCGGCGCGCTCGCAGCGCGCTGGGAAAGGGAGGTGTCCCATGGGTGCGCCCAAGACTGGCAATGTGAGGAACGTGGTGCTCGTAGGCCAAGGCGGGGTGGGCAAGACCTCGCTCGCGGAGGCCATGCTCCACCTTTCCGGCAAGACCGCTCGCCTGGGCGGTCACGGCGGCACCAAGCCCACGCTCGATTACGATGCCGAGGAGGTCAAGCGTGAGTTCTCAATCTCGACCTCCATTGCGCCGATCGACTGGAAGAACGCCCGCATCAACGTGCTCGACGCCCCGTGCTACCCCGACTTCATCGGCGACGCCTATGCGGCGATGAGCGTGTGCGAGACGGCCCTGTTCGTGGTCGACGCCGCCGAGGGCCCGCAGCCCACTACCGTCAAGCTCTGGTACGCGGCCGAGGACCTGCGCCTGGCCCGCGCCGTGTTCGTGAACCGCGTGGACAAGGAGAACGCCGATTTCGACATGTGCCTCGAGATGCTCCGCGAGCGCTTTGGCACACGCCTTGGTGCCGTCACGCTCCCCTGGGGCACCGGTGAGAACTTCAACGGCATCATCGACCTTGTGCGCATGAAGGCCCGCCATTGCGATGGCACCAAGCAGACCGAATCGGAGATTCCCGAGGAGCTCCGCGACAGCGCCGAGGCCGCCCACGAGACCCTGTGCGAGCTCGTGGCGGAGGCCGACGACGACCTCATGGAGAAGTACCTCGAGGGCGAGTCCCTCACTCAGGACGAGGTCGAGGGCCTGCTCGCCAAGGCGATCGCCAAGCGCCTGTTCGTCCCCGTGTTCGCCGGCTCCTGCATCAAGGAGCAGGGCGTCAACTCCCTCATGGACGATATCGCGACCTACTTCCCCGCGCCCACCGATTACGGCGAGATGCCGCTCATCGACGGCGACACCCTCAAGATTTCCAGCGAGGATGAGCGCCCCGTCGTCTTCGACTTCAAGACCCTGAACGATCCCCAGCAGGGCCGCCTGTCCTTCCTCAAGGTGCTCACCGGCACCATCGAGCCCGGCATGGAGCTCGTCAATGCCCGCACCCGCAAGGGCGAGCGCCTCACGCACCTCTACGTGATGTGCGGCCGCGAGATGACCGAGGTCGGCCACGCCTACGCGGGCGACATCATCGTGGTGCCCAAGCTGAGCGCTGAGACGGGCGACACCCTGTCCGTGACCGGTAAGGTCGAGGCGGCGGCGTTCGCGTTCCCCAACTCCCAGTACCGCATCGCCATCGAGGCGGAGAACCGCTCCGACGAGGACAAGCTCTTCACATTCATCGAGAAGGCGTGCGAGGCCGACCCGACCATGAGCATCGACCGCGATGAGGAGACCGCCCAGACGATTATCTCCGCGGTGGGCGAGGCTCAGGTGAGCGTCCTGCTCAACCGCTTGGAGGACCGCACCAAGGTCGCCGCGCACATCGTTCCGCTGCGTATCCCGTACCGCGAGACCATCCGCCGTGTGGCGAGCGCCCAGGGCCGCCACAAGAAGCAGACCGGCGGCGCCGGGCAGTTCGGCGACTGCTACCTGCGCGTGGAGCCGCTGCTCGACGGCACCGAGTACGAGTTCGTGGACGAGGTCGTGGGCGGTCGCATCCCGCGCGCGCTCATCCCCGCGGTGGACAAGGGCGTCCAGGAGACCATGAAGGACGGTGTGATCGCGGGCTATCCGCTCACCGGCATCCGCGTCGCCTGCTACGACGGTTCCTACCACCCGGTCGACTCCAACGAGATGGCGTTCCGCACCGCCGCGCGCATCGGCCTCAAGAAGGCGTGCGAGGATGCCGATCCCGTGGTGCTCGAGCCCATGGAGAACATCAAGGTGACGATCCCCGAGAGCTACGCCGGTGCGGTCATGGGCGATGTTTCCGCCAGCCGCGGTCGCGTGACCGGCATGGATTCCAGCGACCGTGGCGAGACTGTGGTCACCGCGACCGTGCCGTATGCGGAGCTCGTCGATTACGCCACGCGTCTGCGCTCGCTCACGCGCGGCACCGGTGACTTCACCATGGAGCCCGCCGGATACGAGCAGGTGCCCTACGACGTGCAGCAAAAGCTCGTGGAGATCTACGAGCACAACCGCGCCCAGGGCAGGTAGCTCGGGCGACACGCGTGGCAATGCATCCACGGTGTGATTGGTGAGAGGCGGGCGCATCCAGCGGTGCGCCCGCCTTGCCTCAATATGGGGACAGGCACTCATTTGAGGTCTCGCCCGAGGTCACCCGCCGTGAATAAAATCCTTACGTTCCTGAATTAGTCCTGACATTCTTTACCGTAACCTTTCCTTGAGCTGACGGCACGGCATGCAGCTAGCTAACAGATGTCTCCCATACTGAACGCGGCGGTCGCTACGGGGCCCTTTTGTTGCCGTTTTCGTCGATGGGAGTCGATGCATGCTGGAAAAGGAAATCAGTCGCAGGAATTTCGTTCGGTTCTCGGTGGTCGGGGCGGGTGCCACGGCTGTCGCGATGTCCGCCGATCCGTATGAGGCAGCGGCCGAGACGATCGAGGCTGGCACGGATTACCCCAACCAGATCAAGATCGTGCACCTTTCCGACGTGCACTACTTCTCCCAGAAGCTGTACGCGGATTGCGGTGACTTCACTATCGCCGAGAACTCCGACCGCAAGATGTTTCGCGAGTCAGGCGCCATCGTTGATAAGGCCCTCGCCGAGATCGTGGCGTATCAGCCCGATCTGGTGATCCTTTCCGGCGACCTCACGAAGGACGGCGAGCTCGTCTGCCATCAGGGCATGCACGAGAAGCTCGCGGCGGCCAAGAAGCAGCTGGCGAATGCCGGCAAGCAGGCCATGTTCTGCGTGATCAACGGCAACCATGACATCAATAACGACGACAACGGCCGTGATTTCTCGAGCGGCAAGGCGGAGCACACCGACCTCGTCGACCCGCTCGCGTTCAAGGGGCTGTACGCCGATTGCGGCTACGACGACGCGATCGCGAAGTTCGATGAGGGCGGCAGTCAGGGCGGCAGCCTCTCCTACGTGGTGCGCCCCGCCAAGGGCGTCACGCTCATCGTGGTCGACTCCGGCAAGTATTCCGCCGACCAGAATGGGCTCGGCCGCGATGAGCACGTCACGTCCGGTGTGGTGGGGGAGAAGCTGCTCGCGTGGGTGGAGAGCCAGGCCAAGCAGGCCCGCGCGGCCGGGGATATCGTGTTCGTGACCCAGCACCACGGTGTGATCCCGCACTTCTCCATGGAGCCCGAGCTCATGGGCGAGTACCTGGTCGATAACTACGAGGATTGCCAGCGCCGTTACGCCGATGCGGGAGTCTCGGCGGTCTTTACCGGCCACATGCACGCCAACGACATCGCGAGTATCACCACCGAGGCGGGCAACACCCTCTACGATATCGAGACCTGCGCGACCGTTACCTATCCGAGTGACATCCGCTTCGCCACGCTCTCTTGGAAGCGCGAGGAGGGGACGGCGAATGTCGAGGCGACCCTTGCCGTCGAGAACCACCCGCTCGGTTCGGTGGATTACGTCGATTTCGACACCAAGGCTACTACGAAGATCGCCGATATCACGGCGTATGGCGAGGAACGTCTCCTTACCGTCGACGTGATCAAGACCATGATCGCCGATGCCCTGGTGTCGCCGGCGATCGACGATATGGTTGCGAACGGGGGCGTCAAGCCCGCGCTGGCCGGGCTGCTGGGCGGCCTGAATGTGGGCGATGGCACCGCCGACGGCCTTGACCCGGCGCTGTTCAACATGCTGCTCACCATGCTGCCGCAGTCCCAGGACGAGGCGCTTGCCGTCGTGCTCGGAGACTTGAGCTTCCTTCTCAAGAGCTACGGAACGCTCGGCATCTGGTCGGACGCGGCCCAACAGCGAATCATTCTCGAGCAGCTGGATGGGGTTACGAGTTCCGCGCAGGTGCTCGCGCTGTCTCCCGACCCGTCGTTGGCCGCCGAAATCGAAGCCGTTGCTGCTTCGGTTCCCATGGCCGCTGCGGTATACTGGTCGTACTACATCGACGCTACCTCGTTTGCGAAGTTCATGGCAACGCTGTATGCCAATATCGATGCGCAGCTCTTGCAAGAGGGCAGGGGCGATACCTTGAACCTCCTGCGTTCTTTGATTGAGGTGCTGGTCAACGAGCAGGTTTCGGATGACGGCAAGACCCTGTTCGACCTCATCAAGTTCGCCTATGGCGATCATCTCTACGGTGACGAGACGTGTCCCAGCTGGGTCGAGGCAGCGACTGCGAACATGCGGCTGGCGGGTTCCGATTCCGAGGGGAATCCGACAGCGGACGGATCGCTCATCAGCTATTTGCGCGGTGCCATCAACAATGAGGAGAACTTGAAGGCACTCACCACCTTGCTCAAGAAGGTGAAGTTCCAGCTTGGCGACCTGTGCGTGAAAGACCAGGGCAACGGCCCCATTACCCTGATCGGTATCGTTGCTTCGAATGTGGGATCGGTCCTGGGCTTCCTGGGCGATAATCCCGCCGACATGATCCCGAACATCCCGCAGCTCGCCGAACTCGCCCATGGCGCGCTGTATTCGCTCACGCACGACGAGAGCGTGCTGACCGACCGTAAGCTCGAGCTCGCCTCCACTCTGACCGATCCCGACTGGAAGCCTGCAGGATCTGGTAGCACCGATGGCGGTAACGACGGTAGCGGCATCGCCGGCACGGGCACGGGCAACGGGACCTCAAACGGCAAGGGCACGGTCTCGAAGAAGAACCCCGGCGGTACGCTGCCCCAGATGGGCGACTCGATGTCGTTTGCGTCCTTTGCGCTGATGGGCCTGGGTGCCCTCGCGGCGGCCTTCAAGGTCGGCCGTGGCAAAGATGCCGACGAATGGGAGTCGTTCGACGAGTAGTTAATCTCGGCAGACACACGGCACTGAGTGCTGCGAGCGCAAAGAGGGCGGCGGGACATCTCCCATCGCCCTCTTTGCACGATACGCAAATGGGGATAGCCCCTTTTTGCACATCTCTCTACAGGTCGTCCACCAGCGCGGTGCTCTTGGCATATGCGGTGGACTTCGCCTCGAAGAAGTCGGTCTTTACCATGTTCGCGTTGGAGTACTGGCTCACCCACGCCATGTCCTCGGGCTCGGAGCGATAGCCCTCATACAGCTGGCCAAATCCCAGCGAGCTCCAGCGAAGGTTGCCGAGGTACTTGATGTAGCCCTCGACCATATCGCCCGTGAGCCCGGGAATCGCATCGCCCAGTACGTAACGGCCCCAGGCGATTTCCTGGCGCACGCCCTCCTCGAGCATTTCCCTCAGCATCGCCACGTTCTCATCGGAAAACAGCTGCGGCTCCTCCTTTTGCAACTCGAGGATGATGCTGCGGAACAGCCACAGGTGCGTGTTCTCGTCGCGGTTGATGTAGCGGATCTCCTGCGCGCTGCCGGGCATTTTGCCCAAGCGTGCGAGGTTGTAGAAGAACATGAATCCGGAATAGAAATACACGCCCTCCAAGATGAAGTTCGCCATGAGGACGCGCAGGAACGTGCGCGCGTCGCGGCGCTCTTGGAACTCGTTGTACAGGTCGCCGATGAACGTGTTGCGCGCGAGCAGGTGCTCGTCGGTCTTCCATTGGTACAGAATCTCATTGCGCTTGGCGGGGTCGCAGATGGTGTCGAGCATGTACGAATAGCTCTGCGAATGCACGCTCTCCTGGAACGCCTGGATCGAGAGGCAGAGATTCACCTCGTTGGCCGTGATGTACTCGGCGATGTTGGGAAGGTTCGCCGACTGCAGGGAGTCGAGGAACACGAGGAACGACAGGATTTTGTCATAGGCGGCGCGCTCGGCGGGGGAGAGGCGCGGGTAATCTTTAACGTCCTGGGTGAGGTTGATTTCCTCGGGGATCCAAAAGTTGTTCATCGCCTGGCGGTACCAGCTTGAGACCCAGGGGTACTTCATGTTGTTGAAGTCGTTGAGGTTGGTGGTGTTGCCGCCGATCATACGGCGGTCGCGCACATCGATGTCGCCATTGGGGTTGAACAACGGTTTCTTAACGAGTGCCTGGCGATCTTCGATGGTCATGGCGAATTCCTTCCTTCCCGTTGGGCGCACGTATGATCCTTAGTGGTTTTAGTATACGATACAAAAATAGAAACAGTTAGGCTATGCTTATATACCCGACATATTGATAGAACGTATCACTCAGATGTCTATATATAGTGTTTTCACCGAGAACGCAAGGAGATGCCATGGTGCACGCAGCGGACGTCATCAAAAAACGCGATGGGCGTATGGAGGCCTACGAGGGCCGCAAGATCGTCGAGGCGATGCGTCGTGCTTTCGAGGAGGTCGCGCTGGGGAAGGTAGCCGCGCCCGAGACGAGCGCCCCTGCGGGCGCCGCCTCTTCCCCTGCGGTTTCGGCCGACGAGCTGGCGGCGCTGCTGTCGCATGTGGAGTCGGCAATGGCGCGTGAACAGGTCACGACCGTCGAGGGGATTCAGGACCTTGTCGAACGCGCCCTCATGGAGCGGGGCCACTTCGACGTGGCGAAGAGCTACATCCTGTACCGTCACGAGCGTGCCGAGAGGCGTTCCGTCCGCTCCGATTTGGCAATCGCGGTCGCTGCGGGAGACGCCGACCTTGCCTCCGGATTGGACGAAGTCCTCTCCCGTATCCAGCGGGACTTCGATGACCCCGTCTACGACCTTGCCATGCTTGCCGCGCGCTACCGCGCCCTCATCGGTGCGGACGCCACGGCTTCGGACCGCATGGGCGCCCTGGTTCGTGGCGCGGTTGAGCTCACGAGCCAAGAGGCGCCTCGCTGGGAGTTCATCGCGGCACGCCTGCACGGGTTCGCGTTCAGCCGTGAGCTCATATCGACGCGCCGCGCGCTCGGCATCGACACGTTCGGCCAGCTTGTTCGTCATCTCACCGACCAGGGCCTGTATGGGGCGTATATCCTCACGGCCTATTCGGTCGCTGAGCTCGATCGGGCCGCGTCGTTTCTCGAGCCCGCGCGCGACGAGCTGTTCACCTACTCCGGCCTCGATTTGCTCATTCAGCGCTACGTGATCCACGCCCACGACCACACGCCGCTCGAGAGCCCGCAGGAGATGTTCCTTGGCATCGCCCTGCACCTTGCCATGAACGAGGATTCCCAGACGCGCCTCGAATGGGTTCGCCGTTTTTACGACATGCTCAGCAAGCTCGAGGTCACCATGGCCACGCCTACCATGAGCAACGCCCGCAAGCCCGATCACCAGCTCTCCAGCTGCTTTATCGACACCGTGCCCGACAGCCTGGTGGGCATCTACCGCAGCATCGACAACTTTGCCCAGGTGAGCAAGTACGGTGGCGGCATGGGCATGTATCTTGGCAAGGTCCGCGCCACGGGTGGATCCATCCGCGGCTTCGAGGGTGTTGCCGGCGGCGTCATCCGCTGGATTCGCGTGATCAACGACACCGCCGTTGCCGTCGACCAGCTCGGCATGCGTCAGGGCGCCGTGGCCGTCTACCTCGACGCCTGGCACCGCGACCTGCCCGAGTTCTTGAACCTGCGCACGAACAACGGCGACGACCGCATGAAAGCGCATGACGTTTTCCCCGCCGTATGCTATCCGGACCTGTTCTGGCGTATGGCGGAGGAGAGCCTCGATCAGGACTGGCATCTCATGTGCCCGCATGACATCTTGACGGTGAAGGGCTACGCGCTGGAGGACAGCTACGGCGAGGAGTGGGAGCGCCGGTACCGCGACTGCGTCGCCGACCCCCGCATCCCCAAACGAACCATTCTCATCAAGGATATGGTGCGCCTCATCCTCAAGAGTGCCGTCGAGACGGGTACCCCGTTCGCGTTTATGCGCGATGCGGTCAACCGGGCCAACCCCAATCCGCATGAGGGCATCATCTACTGCTCCAATCTCTGCACCGAGATCGCGCAGAACACAAGTGCAATCCAGGAGGTTTCCCGCGAGGTTGTCACGGAGGATGGCGACACGGTGGTGGTGACCACCACGCGTCCGGGCGACTTTGTGGTCTGCAACCTCGCGAGCCTTTCGCTCGGACGCCTGCCCGTGGAGGACGACGCCGTCATGGAGCGGGTGATCGAGACGGCCGTGCGCGCGCTCGACAACGTCATCGACCTCAACTTCTACGCGCTTCCCTACGCCCGGCTCACCAACCATCGCTACCGTTCGATCGGCTTGGGCGTATCGGGGTACCACCATATGCTCGCCAAACGCGGTGTGAGCTGGGAGAGCGATGAGCATCTGCGTTTTGTGGACGAGGTGTTCGAGCGCATCAACTACCACGCGATCAGCGCGAGCGAGCGTTTGGCGGAGGAGCGCGGCGCGAACGGGGTCTTTGAGGGTAGCGACTGGCAGAGCGGTGCATACTTCGAGAAGCGCGAGTACCTGGATGGAGAGCCGAGTCTGGGCGTTGGGCGCTGGCGCGAGCTCGCTGCGCGCGTACGCGAGCACGGCGTGCGCAACGCCTATCTGCTTGCCGTGGCCCCCACCAGCTCGACGTCGATCCTTTCGGGCACCACCCCGGGCATCGATCCCATCATGCGGAAGTTCTTCCTGGAAGAAAAGAAGGGCGCGATGTTGCCTCGTGTTGCCCCGGACCTTTCGCCTCGCACGTATTGGTACTACAAGCCGGCGCACTATATCGATCAGCAGTGGAGTGTGCGGGCGGCGGGTGTGCGCCAGCGTCATATCGACCAGGCCCAATCGATGAACCTGTACATCACGAACGATTACACGCTGCGCCAGGTGCTCAATTTGTACCTCGAGGCCTGGCGACGGGGCGTCAAGACCATCTATTACGTGCGGAGCAAGTCACTCGAGGTCGAGGAATGCGAATCCTGTTCCGCATAGAAGGTGGGGAGGGGCGTCCGCGAAG
Source organism: Collinsella sp. AF08-23 (assembly GCF_003479805.1). Classification (GTDB taxonomy): domain Bacteria; phylum Actinomycetota; class Coriobacteriia; order Coriobacteriales; family Coriobacteriaceae; genus Collinsella. Next base: position 96,168 of record NZ_QUHV01000001.1, read on the forward strand.
GTCTGCGGACTGTTCGTTTGGAAGTAACATATGTCTATAAACTCACAGATGTGCTCTCTCTGTGCGCTTCGACATATACCTGTTTTTTAAGTGGGCTTACGTATGAGGGCAATCTATACTGGCACGAATCCGATATACCCGATATGCCGATCAACGTAACAGAAACGAGCGACTCGAGAGGTGAACCCCGTGGTGGATCAAAAAACAGGACGAGTGTACAGTGCTAAGGTGCGCCGTCAGGCGGTCGCCGCGCTTTCGGAGGGTGCAGGTCATCGCGCCCTTGCCTCGAAGTTGGGGATACCCGATGCGACCGCACGTCAGTGGGCGCGCGCCTACGCGGTTGGCGGTAGGGCCGCAGTGCTCAACGCCGGTTCGCGCCATCGGGTGTATCCCTATGAGCTCAAGCTTTCTGCCGTGAAGGATCGCTTGGAGAACGGCATGACCGTGCGCGAGGTTATGATCAAGCATGGCATCCCGAGCGAGTCCTCCGTCAAGACGTGGTGCCGCCAGTATCGGGAGCATGGTGCCGAGGCTTTGGTGAATAAGCCCCGCGGCGTCAAGCCAAAGAACCGCTCCCTTGACTAATCGCTCCGCTGTTAGAGCGCGGCATGGGGTTATGTTCCCATGCCGCGCCCTCTTTTTGCGCACATGCTAGAATGCTGTCTCGAATCAGCGGCTGCAAACATGGCAGAAAGGGTTCAACATGCTGAATGCAATCGAGATCTCCCCTAAGGTCTGGTGGGTTGGCGGCATCGACTGGAACGAGCGACTGTTCCACGGCTATACCACCGAACGCGGTATCACGTATAACGCTTATCTCATCATGGATGAGAAGATCACCCTCATCGACACGTGCAAGGCAACGTTCGCGGACGAGCTCGTCCAGCGCATTTCCCAGGTGGTCGATCCCGCCAAGATCGACGTGGTCATCACCAACCATGTTGAGATGGATCACTCCGGCTCCCTGCCGGTGATTCACAAGATCGCCCCGAATGCGCAGATCTATGCCAGCGCTGGGGCGGGCGTCAACGAGGTCCGCGCGCATTTTGGCATCGAGGCGACTCCGGTCAAGAGCGGCGACACCCTGTGCATTGGCGAGCGCACGCTCACCTTTGTGACCACTCCCATGGTTCATTGGCCCGACAACATGGTTACGTATTCCGACGTCGACCAGATCCTGTTCTCCAACGATGCGTTTGGCCAGCACTACGCCACTACCAAGCGCTTCGACGACGAGAACGACCTCTGCGAGATCTTCAAGCAGGCCAAGAAGTACTACGCGAACATCGTGTGGCCCTACGGTATGCAGGCACACAAGGCCCTCGAGGCGGTCAAGGCCCTCGAGCTCAAGATGGTCGCCCCCAGCCACGGCTGCATCTGGCGTTCGCATATCCCCGAGATCCTCGAGCGCTACGAGGCTTGGACCACGTATCAGACCGAGGAGAAGGCCGTGGTGGTCTTCGATTCGATGTGGCATTCGACCGAGTCCATGGCGCGCGAGATCTGCGACGCGTTTATCGCAGAGGGTGTTTCCGCCCAGCTCATCGACCTCAAGAACACGCACATCTCCGACATCATGCTCTACATGTGCGATGCCAGGTACGTTGCGGTCGGTTCGCCCACCCTCAATTCCAACATGCTGCCCACCGTGGCGAGCTTCCTCACCTACATGCGCGGTCTTTCGCCCAAGAACGACCAGCGTATCGGCCTTGCCTTTGGCTCCTACGGTTGGGCTCCGCTCGGCCCCAAGCAGGTGTACGCCGAGCTCGAGAACGCGAAGTTCCAGCTGCCGGTGCCCGTGGTTGCCCAGCAGTGGATTCCGAGCGAGGAGAACCTCTCCGAGCTGCAGGACACGGTCCGCAAGATGATCGAGGCCGCCCGCGCGTAGCGCGCACGATTGGTCATGCGCGCACGATTATGCAATCGGGCGACATGTTCACCGTGATGGGGCGTCATAAAACAATATGTGTGGGGTTTATTCGGAACGACCGAGTAGACCCCCATTTTTTATCGCGCCTTGCGGGAGTCCCACGAATGACGGCGCCATGGGGCAATGACGGCACAATTGGCGATCTCACGCCGCTTGCCGATTGAAAGGACTAAACTTATACGTCTGACATAGTCTGCCGCAGTACACCTGCCGCTTTGCGTGTGAGCGACAGCCCAATGGAGGAGAGGGACCTATGGGACTGATTTGGTGTTTGATCGCGGTGCCGTTGATCACGGCCGCACTGTTGCTCGTCTTTAAGGGCGAGCGGGCGCGTCGACCCATCACGATTGGTGGAGCGGCGGTGACGGCGGCGATGTCGGTGCTCGTTGCCGCGCAGACGTTCACCGTTGAGGCGGGTGCCCTGCATGCCATTGCAAGCTTTGAGTTTTCGCAGTCGACGAGCTATGTGATCTCCTGGGTCATGACGGCAGTCGACATCGTGCTGTGCGCGGTGATCTTGTGGAGTGCCATTCGCTACAAGAATCGCATCGCGCTCGCGCTTGGCCTGATTCAGACGGTGGGCATCGTGCTCTTTGCCCAAATGACCTTGGGAGCCGGCCCGAGCCACATGCTTGCCGTGCCCGTATATGTGGATACGCTTTCACTTATCATGATCTTGATCGTGGGCCTGGTCGGTAGCGCCATCTGCGTGTACGCGCTGGGTTACATGCATGACTTCCAGCACCATCAGCCCGCCGATGCCCCCGATCGCCGCCATGTCTTCGCGGCGCTCATGTTCACCTTCTTGTCGGCCATGTTCGTGATCGTGGTTTCGGATAACCTGGAGTGGCTGTTCACCGGATGGGAAATTACCACGGTCTGCTCCTTCCTCATGATCGGCTACACCCGCACGCCCGAGGCGATTAAGAACTCGTTCACGCAGATCAACCTCAACATGGTGGGCGGTCTGGCGTTCCTCGCCGCGCTCATCCTCGTGCACGCGGCGGGGCTGCCCATGTCGCTCACGAGTCTGATTGCGGCGGGGAAGGGCACCCAGGCGGATCTGCTCATCGTGCCCCTCATGCTGCTCTCGGTTGCCGGCCTCACCAAGGCTGCGCAGATGCCGTTCCATCGCTGGCTGCTGGGAGCCATGGTCGCCCCCACTCCCACGAGCGCGCTGCTCCACTCCTCCACCATGGTCAAGGCGGGCGTGTTCCTGCTGGTCAAGCTTGCCCCCCTGTATCTGGTGTTCCCGGCGGCATCGACGATGGTGGTGCTCGTGGGTGGCATCACCTTCGTGCTGTGCAGCTTCATGGCCATCACGCAGAGCAACGCCAAGCGCGTACTCGCGTACTCGACCATCGCCAACCTGGGCCTCATGTCCGCATGCGCGGGTGTGGGCACCGCCGAGGCCGTTTGGGCCGCCATCTTCCTCATGATCTTCCATACGGTGTCCAAGTCCACCTTGTTCTTGTGCGTGGGCACGGTGGAGCACCGCATTGGCAGCCGCAACATCGAGGACATGGATGGCCTTTTCAGCCGCCTGCCCCATCTCACGCGCTTCATGATGCTCGGCATCATGGGCATGTTCGTGGCGCCCTTTGGCATGCTTGTCTCCAAGTGGGCGACGCTGGTGTCCTTCGCCGAGACGGGCAACGTGCTCTTTCTCATCATGTTGGCGTTCGGTTCCGCTGCTACCTTCTTCTATTGGGCCAAGTGGCTGGGCAAGCTCTCGGGTGTTTCCCAGAAGGCCGAGAACCAGGAGGCGGGTGTCCACAAGAGCGAGTGGGCGGCCATCGGTTTTATCTCCGCGCTGCTGCTCGTCTGCTGCGTGTGCCTGCCCTTGATCTCCCAGGGCGTGGTTGCCCCGTACCTCACCTTTGCGTTCGGCGACGCGCCGCAGCTCATCGACATGGACAATATGCTCATCATGGCCGTGATCGTGGTGTTCATCGCCATTGTGCTGCTCACGCCGTGGGGCCGCGCCACCAATAAGCGCCGTATGGCCGTTTATCTGGGCGGCACCTGCACCGATCCCGATAGCCGTCGCTACCACGGCTCGATGGGCCGCACCATGACGTCGTCCAAGCGCAACTGGTACATGGCCGACATCTTCCCCGAGGGTGCGCTGAGCACGATCGGCCTCATCCTGTGCACCGCCGTGATCCTTATGGGGTTCGCCGCTTGCTTCATCTTCGACCCCGCCGTACTCGCCGGCGGCAGCTTCCTGGTCGAGCGCACCGTGCGTCTGGTGGGTCCGGGGCTGGGCGGCATCGCCGTGGGTGTTGTGGTCTTTGGCGTGTGCGCACCTATTGCCGGTTGCCTGCTTGACGGCCTTGACCGCAAGGTGAGTGCCGGCATGCAGGGCCGTGTGGGTCCCCGCCTGCTGCAGCCCTACTACGATCTGCGCAAGCTCCTCGTCAAGGAGCAGGCGACGGTCAATGCGGTGGACGAGGCGTACGTCACGTGCGGACTGATTTTCGTGGTCCTCGCCGGTGGCCTGTTCATCTCCGGCTCCAACCTGCTCATGTGCGTGTTCCTGGTCACGCTCGGCACGCTCTTCGTGATCGTGGCGGCGTACTCGTCACGCTCCCCCTATTCCGATACGGGCGCCGACCGCGAGTGCCTGCAGGTCATGAGCTACGAGCCCATGCTGCTCATCATGACGGTGGGCTTCTTCACCGCCACGCAGTCCTTCGACATCGCATCGCTCACCACGCTCGAGAGCCCCATCATCTGCGTACTTGTGCCGATCTTCATCGGCCTGCTGTTCATCCTCACTATCAAGCTGCGTAAGTCCCCGTTCGACCTCTCCTACAGCCATCACGCGCACCAGGAGATCGTCAAGGGCATCACCACCGAGATGAGCGGCCGTACGCTCGCCATCGTGGACGTGATGCACTGGTGCGAGAGCGTGCTGTTCCTCATGTGGGTCGGCATGTTCTTCATTTGGGATAACCCCATCTCGTTCGCAGTCGCCGCCATCGTGATGGCGCTCGTGTGGTTCTTCGAGGTATGGATTGATAACAACTTCGCCCGCGTCAAGTGGCAGCTCTGCCTCAAGCTCGCGTGGCTCGTGGCGCTCGTGATGGGCGTCGTCAACCTGTTCTACGTGCTCATCACGCCGTTTATCTAAGGGAGCTATGAGATGGGATACTCTTCGAAATCGCCGTGGCTCATCCATTACGATGGGTCGAGCTGCAACGGCTGCGACATCGAGGTGCTCGACTCCATGATGCCGCTCTACGACATCGAGCGCTTTGGCATTATCAACACGGGCAACCCCAAGCACGCCGACATCTTCTTGGTGACCGGCTCTGTGAACGCGCAGAACATCGAGGTCGTGCGCCATATCTACGATCAGATGCTCGAACCCAAGGTCGTGGTGGCCTGCGGAATCTGCGCCTGCACCGGCGGCGTGTTCCGCGATTGCTACAACGTGATCGGCGGCGTGGACAAGGCCATTCCGGTCGACGTGTATGCGCCTGGTTGCGCCGTGCGTCCTGAAACGATCATCGACGCGGTGCTGCAGGCCGTGAAGATCTTGGACGAGAAGGCCAAACTGATGGCGGAGGGCAAGGATCCCGCCACCGCGCCGCGCGCGGGCATCCTGCCTCCCAAGGGTTGCGCCTGCGCTCAGGATGCCGATGGCTCCACCGCAAATTCCACCGCCGCGAAGACCGACGAAAAGAAGGAGGCGTAGATGTACACGACGTCCTTTGTGGACCTGCCGCTCGAGGAGCTGCTCACGCGTGTGCAAACGCTCAAGCACGAGGGCATACGCTTTGTGCAGATGTGCGCCGAGACCACTGAGCGGGGTATCGACCTGCTGTACACGTTCTATGACGAGACCACGCAAAACGCGCTCAACCTGTGCGTCTACGGTATTGACGAGTCGAGCCGCGTCCCCTCGATCCAAGGTCTCTACTTCGCCGCATTCTCGTATGAAAACGAGGCCCACGACCTGTATGGCGTGCGGTTCGTGAACATGAAGCTCGATTTTGGCGGCCATTTCTTCAATTTGGCCACCTCCGAGCCCATGACGATCATCACGCCCGAGATGAAGGCCGAGCGCGAGAAGCTCGCCAAGAAGAAGGCTGCCGCCGCGGCAAAGGCCGAGGCTGCGGCAAAGAAGGCCCGTGAAGCCGCCGAAGCCGCTCAGGCCGAGCGCGCTCTGGGCACGAGTGCCGCCGAGGCAGATTCCGCCGCCGTCGCCGCGGTGAACGCGGCTGCGCCTGCACCGACGCCCGCGCCTGCCGCCAAGCCCGCCATGACGGCAGAGGAGCGCGCCGCCAAGATGGAGGCCAAGCTCGCAAACATGGATCCCGAGAAGGCGGCGAAGATCCGCGCGGCGCTCGCCGCGAAGGCCGCGAAGGACGCCGCTGCAGGAAAGGACGGTGAGTAGGCATGGCGACTCGTTCCGTTATCCCGTTCGGTCCGCAGCACCCGGTGCTTCCCGAGCCCGTGCACCTCGATCTCGTCGTTGAAGACGAGCATGTCATCGAGGCCATTCCCCAGATTGGATTTGTGCACCGCGGCCTTGAGAAGCTCGTGGAAAAGCGCGACTACAACCAGTTCGTCTACATTGCCGAGCGCGTGTGCGGCATCTGCAGCTTTGGCCATGGTTATGGCTACGCCAGCGCCACGGAGAAGCTGCTGGGTATTGAGATCCCCCGCCGTGCCGACTACCTGCGCGCCATCCTCGAGGAGCTCTCCCGCATCCATTCGCACCTGCTGTGGCTCGGCCTGCTCGCCGATGCGTTTGGCTTTGAGAGCCTCTTCAACCACTGCTGGCGCCTGCGCGAGACGATCCTCGACATCTTCCAAGAGACGTGTGGCGGTCGCATCATCTTGTCGATCACCATCGTGGGCGGCATGGCTCACGACATCGACGACGCCATGCTGCGCCGTGTGTGTGAGAAGCTCGACGGCATCCAGCGCGACTATCGCGAGATCGTGGACACCATGTTGAACGATTCCTCGGTGCGCAGCCGCCTGGAAGGCGTGGGCACCATCAGCTTCGAGGATGCGCTCGAGCTCTCCATGGTCGGTCCGTTCGCGAAGGGCTCCGGCGTTGAGCATGACATGCGCACCACCGGCTTTGGCGCCTACGGCGACTTGGAGCACTTCGAGCCCATCATCGCCACCGAGGGCGACTGCTTCGCCCGTTGTAAGGTGCGTTGCGAGGAGGTGTTCCAGTCCATCGCGATCATCAAGGAGCTCGTGGCTAAGATTCCGCATGACGGCATTGGCTCGCGTCCGCTTCCCAAGGTGCTCCCGCCGGAGAACAGTCAGTCCCACGTGCTCATTGAGCAGCCCCGCGGCGAGGCCTTCTACTACGTGCGCGGTAACGGCACCAAGTACCTGGACCGCTTCCGCCTGCGCACGCCCACCTCGCAGAACCTTGCCGGCATGGTGCGCGCTATGCAGGGCGTGGACGTCGCGGACGTGCCCATGATCATCCTCACGATCGACCCGTGCATCTCCTGCACGGAAAGGTAGGCGCTCCATGGGTAGCTTCAAACTAGGCAAAATGACGCTGCGCTCGCTGTTTGGCAAGCCGGCGACGGTCCAATATCCCGCCGAGCAGGTGCCGGCCATGTCCTACGAGCACATGCGCGGTCATGTGGCGTGCGACATCGACGCGTGCATTCTATGCGGCATGTGCCAGCGCGCATGTCCCGTGGGTGCCATCGCGGTCGATCGCAAGGGCGGGACGTGGTCCATCGATCCGTACCGTTGCGTTCAGTGTGCATGCTGCACGCACGAATGCCCCAAGGACTGCCTGTCCATGGGTGCCGCGTGCGCGCCTGCCACCACGGAGCTGACGGTGACCACGCTGCATAAGCCTGTTGAGGAGAAGCCCGCCACGGGTGAAGGCGCGTCTGGTGCCGGGGCGGAGAAGCCCGCTCGCAAGAAGGTGCAGCTCACGCCCGAGCAGGAGGCGCGTGTCGCCGCGGCCCGCGCACGCAAGGCCGCCAAGGAAGCCGCGAAGGCGGATGTGTAAAAAGGGGCAGTCCCTCTTCTGCACATCGTTTACGCTGACAACGCTGTTTTATTGAAGGGTGGGTTGCGGCCCGCCCTTCGTTATACAATTTTGGACATACGTGATTTTTGCTAAGGAAACTGCGCAAGAAAGGTTTGTCCATGTGCGGATTCGTAGGTTTTACCGGCCATGTCGAGGACGACGAGCGCGTTCTCACGGCGATGATGGACCGCATTGTCCACCGCGGTCCCGACATGGGCGGAACCCATATCAAAGATGGCGTGGCGTTGGGTTTCCGCCGCCTGTCCATTCTCGACCTCACCGAGGCGGGAGCCCAGCCCATGGGCAACGAGGACGGCTCGGTCTTTGTGGTGTTCAACGGCGAGATCTACAACTTCCAAGAGCTCCGCGCCGAGCTCGAGGCCGCGGGTCACACGTTCCACTGCAACGCCGACACCGAGGTCCTCGTGCACGGCTATGAGGAGTGGGGTGAGGGCCTGGTCGAGCGCCTGCGCGGTATGTACGGCTTCGTGGTGCACGACATGCGCTCCGGCAAGCTCTTTGGCGCGCGCGACATCTTCGGCATCAAGCCGTTCTACTACTACCAGTCCGACGAGGGCGACTTGATGTTCGGCTCCGAGATCAAGAGCTTCCTCGAGCATCCGCATTTCAAGAAGGCCGTGAACAAGCAGGCGCTGCGTCCGTATCTCACCATGCAGTTCCCCGCGACCGACGAGACCTTCTTCGCCGGCGTCTTCAAGTTGCCGGCGGCGCACTGCTTCACCTACGACATCGCCGCGGCGCGCATGGACGTGCGCCGCTACTGGGATGCCGATTTCTCGGACGACAATTCCAAGACGTTCGACGAGTACGTGGAGGAATGCGACCAGGTGGTCCACGAGAGCGTCGCCGCGCACCGCATCGCCGACGTCAAGGTCGGCTCGTTCCTCTCTGGCGGCGTGGATTCCAGTTATATCGCCGCGTGCCTCATGCCCGACAAGACGTTCTCGGTGGGCTTTGACTACAAGGACTTCAACGAGACGAATTACGCCAAGGAGCTTTCCGACAAGCTTGGGATCGAAAACTACCGCAAGATGGTGACGGCGGACGAGTTCTTCGAGGTGCTCCCCCAGATCCAGTACCACATGGATGAGCCGCAGAGCAATCTGTCGAGCGTGCCGCTGTGGTTCCTCGCCCAGCTCGCGGCCGAGCAGGTCACGGTCGTGCTTTCCGGCGAGGGTGCCGACGAGCTGTTCGCGGGGTACGCCTACTACGAGGACGTGCCCTCGATCGCTCGCTTCAAGCGGATTATCCCCCGCGGCATCCGTCGCGCCCTGGGAAACTTCGTGGCCGATAAGCCGTACTTCAAGGGCAGGAACTTCCTGCTCAAGGCGGCGGAGATGCCCGAGAAGTGGTTCACGGGCCAGGCCTTCGTGTACCGCCCCGACGAGATCGACGACGTCGTGAGACCCGAGTACGCCGGCGGCCCCGACGCGTTCGAACTGTGCGCCCCCGTCTACAGCCGCGTCCAGAATTTCTGCGACCTGTCCAAGCGCCAGTACCTCGATATGAACATGTGGCTGCCCGGCGACATCCTGCTCAAGGCCGACAAGATGTGCATGGCCCATTCGCTCGAGCTCCGCGTCCCGTTCCTCGACAAGAAGGTCATGGAGTTCGCCGAGCATATCCCGGCGCGCTTCCGCGTGAACGAGAACGGCAACAAGCAGGTTGTCCGTCACGCCGCCAATCGTATCCTGCCCGACGAGTGGGCCACACGCCCCAAGAAGGGCTTCCCGGTCCCGCTCAAGTTCTGGCTGCGCGAGCAGAAGTACTACGACTACGTAAAGGAGTACTTCACCGCCCCGTGGGCCGAGGAGTTCTTCGACACCGGGAAGCTCATGGCGATGCTCGACGATCATTTCGAGGGCCGCGCGCTCAACCAGCGCAAGATCTATACCGCGCTCACGTTCCTCATCTGGTACAAGCGCTACTTCATCGACGAGGACGCGCCTGCCGCCGCCGCGTAGCGCCCATGCGGACTGTCATCCGCAAACGATTGAACTAAAGCTGCGGGCGGACGTTGCATCAACTCCGCCCGCATTCGCATAGTGAGGAGACACCATGCCTAAAGATTCCCTTGCTCCCTCGGACAAGTGCTCTACGGCGTTGCCCCTGTTGACGCTGGAACAGTTGGCGCTCGCCTTGGAGGCGCAGGACATCTCCGTGCGGATCGTGGGCGATCCTTCGCGCGTTGTCTCGGGCATGGCCATTGACTCCCGCATAGTTGAGCCGGGCAATCTGTTCGTGTGCAAAGGCGCTGCGTTTCGCCCTGCATTTCTCGGCGGTGCCATCGAGGACGGTGCCGCCGCATATATGTGCGAGGGCGTTGGCGCCGAACTCGGGGTCCCTTCGGAGTTGCTCGCCGTGTCTCCATTGACCCCTGCGCTCGTCGTGTCCGATGTTCGCCGTGCCATGGCGATCGTGGCGCCTACCGTGTATGGGAACCCCGAGAAGGGGCTGCATATCGTGGGCATTACGGGCACCAAGGGAAAATCCACGGTGGCGTATATGCTAAGGTCCATCTTCTCGGCAGCTGGAATCGACGCCTCTATCTTGGGTTCCATCGAAACGGACGACGGCTTTGTCCACGAGGAGAGCCACAACACCACGCCCGAGGCTCCGGATTTGTGGCGCCACCTGTATAACACTACGCGCGCCGGTCGAGATCACATGGTGATGGAGGTCTCGAGCCAGGGCCTCAAGTACGACCGCGTGCTGGGGCTTCCGCTTGAAATCGGTTGCTTCCTCAACATCGGCCGCGATCACATCTCTGGCGTGGAGCACCCCGATTTCGAAGATTACTTCACCTCGAAGCTGCGCATCTTCGATCAGTGCTCCATTGCGGTGGTGAACGCGCGAACCGAGCACGTCGACCGCGTGCTTGCCGCCGCCGCGCATGCCGACCAGGTGGTCACGTTTGCCGTGGAGCATGCGCAAGGGCAGCCCGACGATCGCCGTACAGTCGAGGTACAGTTCAGTGCAACCGACATTGCCCAGCTGCCCACGGGTGGTCTGGCGTTCACCGTGCGTGAGCGCGCCTCAAGTGGGCAGACGGCGTGCGCCGAGCGTGTCGAACTCGGCATGCCCGGTTTGTTCAACGTGGACAACGCGTTGGCAGCAGTGGTCATGGCGCGCCTGCTCGGCGTGGACTACGACTCCATCCGTGCGGGCCTTGCCCAGATTCGCGTTCCTGGGCGCATGGAGCTCGTGTCGTCTGCGGACGGCAAGGTGCTGGCAATCGTCGATTACGCACACAACGAGCTCTCTTTTGAGACCCTGTTCAAGTCCGTGAAGGCCGAGTATCCCGACCGTCGTGTGGTTGCCCTGTTCGGCGCTCCCGGCGGCAAGGCGCAGGAGCGCCGTGAGGCCCTGCCGCGCGTTGCCGGAGCCTATGCGGACCATATTGTGTATACCGAGGAAGACCCCGCGCACGAGCGCGTCGAGGATATCTGCGCCGAGTTGGCCTCCAATACGCCGGCAGGCGTTTCCCACGAGGTCATCCTCGACCGCGAGCAGGCTGTGAGGCAGGTGCTTGCGAGCGTGCTCGCCGCGGCGGAACGATCCGTGGTTCTGCTGCTTGCAAAGGGCGATGAGACACGACAGCATCGCGGCGACGAGTATCCCGAGGTAAAGAGCGATCTCGCGATTGCTCGTGAGGTGCTCGAAGGGTAGGCGTGGCGTCTGCACGCGCTACTAGACATGGCGTCCGTGCTGACGGGGGCTCTTGCAGTGCGTACGCGATACAAATACGCAAATGTTGAGGCATTTTCGCAAACTTGAAGTAGACCGGGTAGATCTGGTTGCAAAAGCCCTGCTAGATGAAGTGGCGTTTTTTCGAGTACTTCTCCTTCGGCGAAAAAGCCCAACATTTGCGTATTTGCAATCGCCTACGATGCTGCCGCGTCCCTTGGCGAGCTCAAAGAGGCTCGTTCGGCCATGACGTCCTCCAAATTGAGCGATTTTTTCCGATAGGACGGGAAAGAGGGGCCTAAAAGAAAAAAACAGCCATTTCTTTCCGATAGATGCAGCGCGACTGTGAGCGCAACGCGAGAACTCTCTTGCGTTGAAGCTAACTCAAGGTCGTAGAATCTTGAGCCAAAAGGTGTCCGTGAGCGAGAAAGAGGAACCATGAGCGCTGTGTCCGCTACTGCACCCGCCAAGGTCTATTACACCAACCTGCGCACGCATGGGCGCGAGAGCCAGCTCGACAAGCTCAAGCGTCTCATCCGTCGCGCGGGCATCGAGCAGATCGACTTCGAGAACAAGTTTGTTGCCATCAAGATTCACTTTGGCGAGCTGGGCAACCTCTCCTTCCTGCGCCCCAACTATGCCCGCGCCGTTGCCGACGTGGTTAAGGAGCTGGGCGGCATGCCCTTCCTCACCGACTGCAACACGCTGTACGTGGGCAGCCGCAAGAACGCGCTCGAGCATATCGACTGCGCGTACCAAAACGGCTTCACCCCGTATGCCACGGGCTGCCAGGTCATCATCGCCGACGGCCTCAAAGGTACGGACGAGACGCTCGTTCCAGTCAAGAACGGCGAGTACGTGCAGGAGGCCAAGATCGGCCACGCCCTCATGGACGCCGACATCGTCATCAGCCTCACGCACTTCAAGGGGCATGAGCAGGCCGGTTTCGGCGGCTGCATGAAGAATCTCGGGATGGGTGGCGGTAGCCGTGCCGGCAAGATGGAGCAGCACGCCGCCGGCAAGCCCAGCGTGCACGAGGGCGCGTGCATCGGGTGTCGCGCGTGCGAGCGCATCTGCGCCCACGGCGCGGTGAGCTTCCCCACCACGCGCGAGCGCACGCTCAAGAACGGCAAGGTGGTGGAGACGCCCGTCGCCCACATCGACCACGACCGATGCTTGGGCTGCGGCCGCTGCGTGGGCGCGTGCAACCAGGACGCCGTCAAGCCCGACTACGGCGCTGCGGTCGATGTGCTCAACTGCAAGATTGCCGAGTACACGCAAGCTGTCGTGCAGGATCGTCCGAGCTTCCACATTTCGCTCGCCATCGACGTCAGCCCCAACTGCGACTGTCATGCCGAGAACGATACGCCCATCGTGCCCGATATCGGTATGTTCGCGAGCTTCGATCCCGTGGCGATCGACCAGGCCTGCATCGATGCGGCGCTCAAGATGCCCGCCATGCCCAACACTGAGCTCACCGAGATGCGCGATAAGCTCGACGCCGCTGGTGGCGTGCCCGAGCACTGCGCGCACGACCACTTCAACATGACGCATCCCGACACCAACTGGCGCTCTATGATTGAGCACGGCGAGAAGATCGGCCTCGGTACGAGCAACTACGAGCTCATCGAGGTCAAGTAGGGGTAACAGCGCTTTCGTTTTCCATTGAGGGTAGGAATGTCGAAAATCGCCCTGCTTTCGAGCGGCTTTTTCGACAATCCTACCCTCTGAGAAGGGGATCCCAGTCGAGTTGCGCGCATAGCTCCGGCGCATGGGCTATTCACTTGATTCAGTTGAGGTCGGGTTAAGAAGTGTGCCCGGGTCCACCTGCGATATGCAGGGGGCCCGGGTTCTGCTATAGTTCTGAACAATGCACCGATTTTGGAGGCCGAACAGCCACATGCCGGACACCAGTGACAGTCTCACGCCGCGGCCAGACGTCGCGGCTGCCCCTGTTCCCATAGCGCGCGCCGACGCGGCATCGCGGGCGCAGCGCTTGCTCCATGCTGCCGAATCGGGCGCTAAGGGCGCCGCCGTTACCGTTGGAGCTCCCGTCAAGGCTGCGGCCCGTGCTGTCAGGCGTCGTCTACCTCCTCAATACACGTTGGGCGAGGAGATCGCCAATTCAATCACCCATGGCATCGGTGCCGCCTTGGGCGTCGCGGCGCTTGTCGTCATGATCGTCAAGGCCGCCGTTGCCGGCTCGCACCCCGCGTCGCTTGCGAGCGCGATCATCTTCGGCATCGCCCTCATCCTCGAGTATCTTGCATCCACGCTGTATCATGCCATTGCTCCGGCAGCCGCCAAGCGTGTGTTCCGCATCATCGATCACAGCTGCATTTACGTGCTCATCGCGGGTACCTACACGCCGTTTTGCCTCATCACCCTCGGCGAGGCGGGCGGCATACCGCTGTGCATCGCGGTATGGGCTCTTGCCATCGCGGGCGTGCTGTTCGAGGCGTTCATGCGCGAGCGACAGCCCCATTGGCTCACCGCCGTCATGTACGTGGCCATGGGCTGGCTCGTGCTGTTCCGCTTGCCGCAACTTATCGAGGCGCTCCATCCTACAGCGTTGTTCCTGCTCGCCGCCGGCGGTGTGTGCTACACCATCGGCGCGGTGTTCTATGTGCTCAAGAAGATCCGCTACATGCACACGGTGTTTCACGTGTGGGTGCTCGCCGGTAGTGTCCTTCAGTTCTTGGCGGTGGTCCTCTTCGTGATCTAGTCTCGCGTCCCGCCGTCGACGGGCGCGGGACCCCGCATGCCCGCCGACAATGACCTGCACACCTACCCAGGAGGTTCGAAACCGTCCCCATGGACATCACCATAAGCATCATCACAACCCTTGTCCTCACCGTCGTCAACGGGTACTTTTCCATGTCCGAGATGGCGCTCACCACGGCAAAGCGCGCCGTGCTCGACCACGAGGCGGAAGAAGGCGACCGCCGCGCCGCCCGCGCCGCCGAGCTTGCGTCGGACTCCGGCAACTTCCTCGCTACCATCCAGGTCGCCATCACGCTCGTCGGCTTCGCCTCGTCGGCCGTCGCCTCGACGAACCTGTCCGACCCGCTTGCCCAATGGCTCTCGAGCTTTGGCATCGCACCTCTCTCGGCGGTCGCACCGGGTCTCGCCCCGGTGATCATTACCCTGATCGTCTCCTACCTGTCCATCGTCGTTGGTGAGCTCGTGCCCAAACGCATCGCGCTGGCCGACGCGGAGGGTATGGCAAAGCGCGTGGCCCAGCCGCTCACCGTGTTCCAGAAGATCGCTCGCCCGCTCGTGTGGCTCACGCAAGCATCTGCGAACGGCCTCGCCGCGCTTATGCGCATCAAGAGCGCGGATGACCGCCAGAACGTCTCCGAGGAGGAGATCAAGTACATGATCAACGAGCAGGACACGCTGCTCGATGAGGAGAAGCGCATCATCCACGAGGTGTTCGACCTGGGCGACGCCTCCGCGCGCGAGGTCATGGTGCCCCGCGTCGATGTGACCATGGTCGAGGACGTCCAGACGGTCTCCGAGGTTATGGGGCTGCTTTGCCAGACGGGCTACTCGCGCGTACCGGTCTTTCACGAGGACCAGGACAGTGTGGTGGGCATCGCGCACATCAAGGACCTGATCGCACCCGCCATGGGCGAGGGCGCCGACCGCCCGGTGAGCGACTTCATGCGCGATGCAACGTTCATCCCCGATACGAAGGACATCCTGCCGCTGCTTTCCGAGATGCAAACCGCCCATGACCAGATCGTGGTCGTGGTTGACGAGTACGGCGGAACGGCAGGCATCATCACCATCGAGGATATCGTCGAGGAGATCGTCGGCGAGATCGAGGACGAGTTCGACCCCGACAACAAGTACCTCACGCGCCTCTCCAAGAGGGAATGGCTCGTGGACGGTCGCTTTCCCTGCGACGACGCCATCGAGCTCGGCTGGCCCATTGAGGAAAGCGACGAGTACGAGACCATCGCCGGCTGGATTCTGGACCTTTGCGATTCGCTCCCGGATATCGGTGAGGTTTTCGAGGCGGAGGGGTACAAGTTCAAGGTGCAGTCCATGCGTGGTCAGCGCATTTCGCTCGTGCGCGTTATCGCTCCGTCCGAGGAAGAGCTCGCCGCCGCGAACGAGGGCACCGACCGGCAGCCCGACACGTCGACCGACCAGGGCGAGTAGGCGAATAAGGCAAACGAAGAGCGCGACTGGAAACTGGAAAGGAGCGGCCATGGCCGATCTGTTCAACATTCTCAAGGTCACGATAGGCCCCAAAAAGCTCACCGCCCGCGTGCTGGTGAATCCCGGCATGCCGCTCATGACGTCCGAGGACGTCGAGGCCACAGCGCGCGTCTACTACCTGGCACCGGCAATCGCCGAGCATCTGTGCCTGGGTGATGCAGGTTCCAAGTTTCAGGATTGCATGGGACATACGGAGCTCGCCCACCTGCTTGAGCATCTCACGGTCGAGATTATGAATGAGACGGGCCTCGCGGGCACCATCTCGACGGGGCGTACGCGGAACGTGATGGGCGACGACCGCCTGTTCGACGTCGAGGTATCGTGCCCCGACGATGCCCTTGCCATCGGCGCCCTTTCCTCGGCGACGTTCATGATGAACTGGGCCTTCCTGCATCATGATCAGACGCCGCCGGATTTCCCGGGGACGGTTGCCGCCCTGACGAGCCTGGTGAGCAATTTGCGCGGCAACGCCGCCGAGCCCGACTCGCCCGAAGAGACGGAGGAAGAGCAGGCCTTTGGCGCAATCGACACCGAGGGCGCAGTTGTCGAACCGCATGATGCGGAGGGTGTCGTGTACGGCGGAGCCGCCGCTGAGTAATCGAGGCGTGTTACGTGACGATGGGCTCATGCCCATTGTCGCAAGCGCATGCGTATAATGGTTGAAGCAAATGATCTGGATGGACATCTGAGTCCAACAAAGGAGTAAACATGGGCAAGGGTATGAGTTTTGTCGCAGGCGCCGCGCTGGGCGCTGCAGCCGGCGTGGTTTTGGGCGTTCTGTACGCGCCCCGTTCCGGCTCCGAGACCCGCGCTATGGCGGCCGACATGGCCAACGACGCGTGGGACTCCGCGCGTGACATGTACGAGCAGGGCATCGATCAGGCCCGCGCCGCCATGGATGATTTCGGCCCCACCATGGACGCCGCCACGGATGAGCTGCGCGCCAAGGTCGATCTTGCCCGCGAGCGCATGGACCAGCTCCGCGAGCAGCTGAACGATGCCGTAAACGCCGGTACCGTCACCCCTGCTGCCGACGTCGTGGTCGAGACGGTCGCCCCCGAGGCCTCTGACGTCGCCGTTCAGGCGTAGCGTCTCGACATCCGAATGCTTGCCGGCGATTTCACGGGAATCAAGCTCTATAAGCTGCCCGCTCAAGACAAGAGGATTAAAAAAGACGGGACCCCGCGCGAACCAAAGAAGGTTGGCAAGATCCACTACCCGGTGTTCACCCCCGAGGGAACCCGGGTGGTGGGCTTTATGCTGCGCCTGCCGGATATCGCCGGGATGGTCAAGCAGCCCGATCGCTTTATCGCGTATGACGCCATAGGCGTGAGCGGCGACGTGATGGTCGCCAAGGATGACCGCGCGGCGTTCGACAATGCAGCGGCTAAGCGGTTGGGCATCAACCTCGATGCCTGCCTCATCTGGACGGGCATGGATGTTCGCACGGTCTCCGGCAGGCCGGTCGGCTTTTGCTCCGATGCCGATTTCAATCCCAAAACTGGCAACGTGACCTCGTTCATCCTCACCGAGGGCGGTGCCTCCAATGCGCTGGTCGGTCACCGGGAGATGCCGGCGTCAATGCTCAAGGGTTACCGCGACGGCGCGATGATCGTGAGCGATGCGGCACTCGACCTTGAGTTCTCGGGCGGTGCCGCCGCCAAGGCCGCCGAGGCGAGCGTGAAGGTCGCCGCCAAGGCGGGGGAGGTCGGTGCCAAGGCGAAAGTCCAGGCCAAGAAGGGCGCCGCCATCATCGACGACGCCGGTTCCAAGGCCCTCGACAAGGGTTCGAAGGCCTTGGGCAAACAGCTCGGCAAGACCAAGGGCATGTTCGGCTCGTTTATGAGCGAATATAAGAAGGCAGCCGGAACGCCGCCAAGAAAACAAAAGAAATAAGCGGGACGGGGGAATCATTGCCTAACTACACCACCTCCTACTCCTCAAAAACAAAACCGCGGTATCGCAAGAACACCGGGAATCAGCTTCCGGGCGGGCGCCGTCGTCAACAGCGCCGCAAGGGGGCGCAGTACCTGCGTAGATCGCAAGGGTTCGGCGGACGCAGACGCCCCGGTCACGGATACGGCGGCAACGATCGCAGGGTATACGCCCTGATCATGGTTGGCTGCGCCTTCTTGTTGTTCGTGGCGAGCATCGTGTGGTACGCCAACCGCAGCGTTGAGATCACACTCAACGGTGCCTCCGTAAAGGTTCGGATCAACTCGGATATCGAGCGCGTCATTTCCGACCAGGAACTCGAGCTCGAGCCCGGCGACCTGCTCGCCGTCGATGACGAGGTACTCGAGAAGGGCGGCGGGACCGCCTACACCGTCACACTTGGCGGAAAGAAGGTTTCGGGCAAGAAGCTCGCTTCCATCCAGCTCGAGGGCGGCGAGGAGGTGACCATCGAAGACGGCGAGGACGTCTATGAAGACCATGACGTCGCCGCGACCACGATTGAACCCACGTTGACCGTTGAGGGCACGGGCCCTGTGCGGTATGTGGAGACATGGGGCAAGGCGGGCCGATCCGAGGTCTGGACTGGGTCCAAGACGGGCAAGGTCGTGGACAAGGGCGTGGTCGAGGAGCCGGTGAACGCGCTGGTAAAGTGCGCGTCGGTGTTGCCGGGCAAAAAAGACGAGAAGTACGTTGCCCTTACGTTCGACGAGGGGCCGAGTAACCAGACCGAGGAAATCATCCGCATTCTCCAGGAGAAGGGCGTCAAGGCGACGTTTTTTGTCTCGGGTGATAAGGTCGCTTCGAATTCCGCTGCCGTGCGTGCGATTGCGGAGTCGGGTAACGAGATCGGTACCAATGCGTACTCGGATGTCGACCTGCGCGAGTTGGGAGCCTCGGACCTGCGCGATCAGATAACGAAGGGGTTCGAGGCGGTCTCGGACGCCGCTGGGACATCGACCGCGTTGCTGCGCCCGCCATTTGGCGAATTCTCCGAGGAGAATTGGGCTGCGGCGATGGATTTGGTGAGCGTTGTGGTTACCTGGAACGTCGATTCGGGCGACTGGCTCTTGCAGGGCGCCGATTCGGTCATCGAGACCGTGACGGGGTCGGTCAGCAACGGCGACATCGTGCTCTTCACCGACAACGACGCGACGGCATCGCAGACCGTGGAAGCGTTGCCCCAGCTCATTGATCGCCTGCTCGAAAGCGGCTACAAATTGGTGACGATATCGGAGCTGATCGCCACCGATGATGATTTGGCGGATGCGATAGACGTAAGCAGCGCCGGGCTGCCCAAAGGCGCTTCTCTTCCCAGCGTGACGCAAGATTCCAGTTCCGGGACGTCCGAATAGCGAGGCTTCGTGGAAATGAACAGTCAGGGTCGTTACTCAGCCAAGAAACGACGCGTTTCGACACCGCGCCCTGCTGTTGTGCCTCGACAGACGCCGGCGGCCCGTTCAGCCGTCGATACCGGATCTGCGCCGTTCCGGGTCGTGCTCCTCGTGTTCGCCGGCGCGCTTTTGCTGGCCGGCGTGGCCTATGGGTACGTTGCCTTTTGGCGGAGCGTCCCCGTTGTGGTTAACGGCGAGCACGTCGACGTGCGAATTCACGCGACCGTTGAGGATATGCTGGATGGCAACGACTTTTTTGGCGTCAAGCCCGGTCGCCTGCTTTCTGTAAGCGGCAACGTGATAGAGGAAGATGGAGGCGAGCGTTGCACCGTCGCGGTGGGCGAGGGCGACAACGCCCAGCCGCTTGCATCCGAGAAGTTCTCGCAGACCGAAGTTGCCGAAGGCGGCATCTTCACCGTATCCGATGGTGCAGATGTCACCGAGCCCCACGCGGAGACCGTCGAGCCCTTGGCCCCCGGCGTCCAAATGGAGGCGGGTGGAGCCATCCAGTACGTCAAGCAGTGGGGCAAGGCAGGTTCGCATACCGTGTGGAAGGGCGAGAAGTCCGGCGAGGTGGTGGACAAGGGCACGATCGAGGAGCCGCAGGACCTGATCATCGGCTCCAGGAACGCGCGGCCCGTCGGTTCCAAAAAGTACATCGCGCTCACGTTTGATGACGGCCCAAGTCGCTACACGCAGGCCATCCTCGATATCTTGGCCCAAAAAAGAGCTAGGGCGACGTTTTTCAATTTGGGCACGAGCGCGGCAGGCAATCCGGCTCTCGCCAAGGCGGTCGTTGATGGCGGTAATGAGCTGGCAAGCCACACGAATGCCCACAAGAACTTGCCCACCGAGGGCGCCGATGAGCTGCGCTCCGAGATCGTGACGGCGTTCGACACCCTGGAGGGCGCATCGGGCTTTCGCCCGCAGATGATTCGCGCCCCGTACGGTGCGTTCACCGCCACCGAGTGGGCCCGCTCCGCCGATTTGCTCAGTTGCAACGTGCTGTGGAATATCGACACACTTGATTGGAAGCGTCCCGGTGCGGATGCGATAACCAAGACGGTGCTCAATCAGGCGTTCAACGGCGCCATCGCCCTCATGCACGATGGTGGGGGCAACCGTGAGCAAGATATCGAAGCGCTGCCCGCGATCATCGACGGCCTGCGCGACGCCGGCTACACGCTCGTGACCGTCAGCGAGCTCATGGAGCTCGACGGTACGTTTCCCCAAGACGTCGTCCAGGGCACCGTCAAGATGCCCGAGGATGCTGACGCGCCGACGGTGGGATAGCGGTGGCGTATCCGGCGTGCCAAAGGGGCGCGTCCCCCAATGGTATGCCTAATGAGGAGTGATGAAGGGCTGTTGGAAGCCTTACAAGACCGTGCGTCCGTGCATGGTATAGTTACAACGGCTGTGCCTTGAGGGGACGGCCGCTTGTTTTGTTTTATGAGAGGGTCACGAGAAAGGCCTGAGGTGAAAGCTAAGCCCCGACCACACAGTCGATGACCCCAGCGGTGCCCCTGCGCTCATGCGCGGTGCGGGAATTCGCCGGGGTGAACCTGCACGTAAAGGAGCACGATGAACTACCTTTCCGAAATGCTGAAGCTGCCGGTGGTCGATGCCGCCGGTGAGAAAATCGGCATCGTCAACGACCTCGGCATTGCCACGGGCGAGGTCTTCCCCCGTGTCACGGCGCTCGCATTCCAGGGCCCGGGCAAAACGCCCTTCATGATCAGTTGGCGCAAGTACGTCGAGCGTTTCGACGACGACGGCGTGTATCTCAAGTACCCTGCCACCGACATTCGCTTCTCCTACCTGCAGCCCGATGAGGTGCTGCTGGCTCGCGACATCATGAACAAGCAGATCGTCGACACGCAGGGCATGAAGGTCGTGCGCGTGAACGACATCAAGCTGTCCACCACCGGCGAGAACCAGCTGCGCCTGCTTGGCGCCGAGGTGGGTGCGCGCGGTCTGCTGCGCGCCATTCATCCGCTGTTCGAGCGCGTGACCGTGAAGGTCGCCAAGATGCTCGGCAAGCCCCTGCCCGAGGACATCATCGCGTGGTCTTACATGGACCTGCTGGAGCGCTCCACCAAGCAGATCAAGCTTTCCGTCTCGCACAAGACGCTTTCCGAGCTGCACCCCGCCGATATCGCCGACATCATCGAGCAGCTCGATCCGCGTTTGCGCACGCAGGTGTTCGCCCAGCTTGACACCGAGCAGGCGGCCGAGGCCATTGCCGAGCTCGACGATGACGAGCTCATGACCGAGATGCTCGAGGGCTTGTCCGACCGCGAGGCCTCGACGATGCTCGCCACGATGGACCCCGACGACGCAGCCGCGCTCATCGAGGAACTCGATTACGAGAAGGCGGAAAAGCTCCTGCGCCTCATGGGCGTCAAAGAGGAGAAGGCCATTCGCGACCTCCTTGGGTACGAGGAGGACACCGCGGGTCGCATCATGACTAATCAGTTCGTGGCCCTGCCCGCCACGGCGACGGTTCAGGACGCCATCGATGCGCTGCGCGATCTGGACGAGGACTTCGAGAGCATCTACTACGTGTACACCACCGACGCCGAGGGCGCGCTCACGGGCGTGCTGTCCATGCGTTCGCTCGTGGTCGCCGATCACACCGACCGCCTGAAGGACCTCGCCTACCGCGACGTGGTGTGGGTCGCCCCCGATCTCGACCAAGAGCAGGTGGCCGACGAGATGACCAAGTACGACCTCGTCGCCATGCCCGTTTGTGATGAGAACCGCCATATCCTGGGTATCGTCACGGTTGACGACGCCCTGGACGTCATCGCCGAGGAGCATGCCGAGGACCTGCAGATCGCAGGTGTGTCGGTGGGCGAGAGCAACGCCGGCGAGTCCACGCACGCTTTTACGTGGTTCTCGCAGCGCCAGTACTGGGTTGTGGTGTGGGCCATCGCGGCGTGCGCCATCGCCGCCATCGTGGTGACACCGTTGGAGCGCCTCGACCTCAACGTCATGGGTATCGCGACGGCCCACCAGATGATCACCAGCCAGGGTCTAACGGCGCTCATGCCCATTTCGATCATGCCGGTCGTGCTCCTCGCCTCCATGCGCATGGTCTCCTTTGTGAAGAACAGCTACCTTGAGTACGACGAGCGCGACGACGAGCCCAAGCCCTACCTCGGGTTCTTCCTCAAGACGACGCTCATCGGCGTTATTCTGGCCGCCGTGGTCTTCCTCTGTGGCGAGCTCATGGCAACGACCCTCTTTGGCGAGGCGGACCCATGGGCAGCGATCGCGCTCCTCTCCTGCTTCAAGGGTGCCGCCGCCGTCATAGTGGGCACGTACGCGAGTGCCGTGATCTACTTCTACGTACTGTTCCGCAGCGACGAGAAGGACCAGAGCATTTCTGGCACCTCGCTTACGTTTGCGGCGGTGCTCCTCTCCGCGTTGGCCTACACCGTACTCGGCACGCTGCCGTTGCTGTAGGGTGTGGTGCACGGTATGGAGCAATCGACCAAGAAGAAACTGACCGTCGCCGCGGTGCTCGGTGCCATGGGGCCGGGGCTCTTGGCGGCGCTGTCCGGCAATGACGCCGGTGGCATCGCGACGTATTCGAGCGCGGGTGCCTCCTACGGCTATGCCACGCTGTGGATGCTGCCCGTGATGGCGCTGCTGCTCATCGTGGTGCAGGAGACCGCCGCCCGCTGCGGATGCGTGACGGGTAAGGGCTTCGCCTCGCTCATCCGCGAGAAGTTCGGCGTGCGCAAGACGGCACTCGCCATGATCGCCCTGCTCATCGCCAACACGGCCGTGACCATCTCCGAGTTTGCGGGCATCGCGAGCGGCCTTGCGCTGTTCGGCATTCCCAAGACGGTGTCCGTGCCGCTGATGGGTCTGCTCATTTGGCTGCTCACCATGAGCGGAAGCTTCCGCCGCATCGAGAAGATCCTCCTGCTCGTGAGCTGCGTGTTTGTGACGTATGTGGTGGCAGCCTTCCTGGCGGGCCCCAACTGGGGTGAGGTGGCGCTCTCCACCGTGACGCCGCACCTCATCCCCGAGCCGAGCTACGTGTCGCTGCTCGTGGCGACCATCGGCACCACCATCGCGCCCTGGATGATCTTCCTCGCCCAGAACAACGTCGTGGACAAGAACGCCGACGAGTCCGATATCGTCCTGCAGCGCATCGACACCACGACCGGATCCGTGATCGCCTGCGCCATCGCGTGGTTCATCATCATCACCACGGGCGCGGTGCTGTATCCGGCGGGCATACATGTTGCCGACGCGGCCGACGCCGCCCTGGCACTCGAGCCCATCGCCGGTGAGTTCGCCACGGTGCTGTTCGCCGCGGGCCTGGTGGCGGCGAGCTTCTTGGCGGCGTGCGTGCTGCCTGGCGTGACGTCGAGCGCGATTTGCGAGGCCTTTGGCTGGGAGCGCGGTGCCGACCGCAGCTGGAGCGAGGCGCCGGTCTACCGCGGCATCATCACGGTGATTATCGTGGCGTCGGCCGCACTCGTGATCATGCCGGGCGTCGATCTGTTCCAGATCATGATGAGCGCGCAGGTCATCAACGGCGTGCTGCTGCCCATTCTGCTCGTGTTCTTGGTGTTTATCGCCGGCGATAAACATATCATGGGTGGCTACAAAAACAGCCGTTTGTGGAACGTGCTTACCTGGGCCACCATTGTGCTCATCACCGTGCTCACCATTGTGATGTTCGTGTTGCAGGCACTGGGATACTAGCGGGCGCCCACGCACCGTGGTACCCGTACGCGCACTGGCAGGCGCCGAACGCGAGGATGACGACGGACTCCCGCACATGATGGCACTCGCGCACGGTGGTGCCCACATACCTTGGCGCCCGCGCGGAGTCATGAGGTTCACGGCCGCTTCGTCGACTAGTCGCGCGTGTAACGTCGAAAAAAATGCAATTAAAACGCTTCAAATTCGACATTTTACGCGAGACGTTCCAAAGAGGGGCGCTCCGATCGCGTTGAGGCCATTGTCTCGATAGCGCCGAGGTGCTTGCCGCGCGTTGAGACACCCCTCGCTCGCGTTGGCATGCTTGAGACATCCCATATTTGACCTAGCTGGCTTTTGCTGCGCCTATCTTCGATGTTCATAGGGGGCAACAAGGTCTGCATAGCATTCGAGCGGAGGCATCTCTTCGCACTTGGCGCACGTGGGCAAAGAGACCATCGCGTGGTCTACAAACATCCCGGAAGTATCCCGAGGAACGCCGTAGCTTTCGAGAAGTTGGGCAAAATAGGCTACATTACACACATCGTCAAACGAAAAACGTACGATGCGCGCTCCATTGATGCTGAGGCGCGATTCGCGTAGGCGCTCATCGCTGAGGATTCTTACCAGGTCCTTACCTTTTGTCATGGCTGGATCGACATATTTCTGCTTCCCATCGAGCTCGCCGATGATCACCGTTCCGTCTGAAAGAGTCCAGTAGAAGTCGACGCGAATCACCTTGCTTGGATTCATCGGATCATGGCATTCGATCTGGAGGTCGGGTACGGCAAATCCAAGCATGATCATCGTTGCGCGCGCAATGGACTCGCCGCCACTTTCACTGCGAGCGTCGGCGAGAGACAGGACATCAACCGCCCTTTGCAGATCATGTTGCCTAACGATCGCCGGATCGTTTTCGAGCAACTCGATGAGGCTGCTACTCGTTTTCCCAGTCACTCGCAGTGCGGAATCGGCTATGGGGAGGGCAGTTCGTAAATCTCCGGCTCGCAGGCACTGGTGAAGGGTTTGGGCAACCGTCGTCACGCGAATGCCATGGAGTATTTCGTGCGTAATATGCTTGCTGCTTCTCGCGATAATCGATTTTGACTGCACTTGGTACGGGGCGACGATGCTCAGTCTGTCAAGAAGGCTGTACGATACGTTCCATCCGCGAATTGCAGCCGCAGTATAACCGTCGAACACCCATTCCGGATGAATCTGCGAAAGCGCTTTTGCCATGTGTGTGACCTGCTCGGTGCGGGAGAGCCCATTCCAGTACGCCTGTCGAACGTAGATTCCGCGATACGGAGAATAGATCGGGTTCCGTTTCGCGTGGTTCGCGCGATAGGCGAGTGCCCGCATGAGATGTGCATTGTGAGGCCGGACGAGACATTGGCCATGCTCCTCCGCCGCGTTTAGGAGCAGCTCGATCTTGTTGTCGTTGGTAACAGTCATTTGCCCCTCCCATGTGTTCGGCCTGTCGGGAGACATGAGCGTAGCAGGGGGTTCTGGCTAGTTTTTAAGCAGTTGTCCTCGTGTTTCTGTCGGTATCCTGTCACCTGCGCGGGGTGTTTCGAACCTGCGCAGGTGGAGCGAGTGGCGGATTGTCGCTATGGGTGCATTTAGGCTGGAGGCGCCATCTAAAAATCGCAATAACAGCGTGTTAACGAGGGTGAGGCTAGATGTGCGAACGAGACGCCTTTGGCAGGGAGGCACTCGTATGCAGGCAAGCGTTTCATGGCGATGAATACACGGGTGAGACGCTATTGACGGAGCGGCGCGGTCGAGGTGTCTTTGACAGAAAGACGCGAGCGTAATGTCGAAAATGACGCGCTTCAATCGCGATTTTTTCGACATTACGCTCGCGTCGTCGTGCCGTCGGCAGTGACGTTCCGTCAGCATCGGCCCCTGCTCGCGCCGACGTCCCGTCGTGCCGCCGCTATTCCGTGTCACCTTCGATCTTCATATGCGCAAACTCGGCCCCAATTGACGTCTTGAGGCTGTCGAGCGCGTGCTGGGCAATCAACAGGCGCTCGTCATCTCCATCCTCGAGATGGATGGGCAGGTAGCGGGCCACCTGGTCGTCAATGAGCTGGAGATACTCGGTGACGCCTGTGTTCGAGAGGTGAATGCCGTCGCCATCGAACAGGTCGTTGCGGTCGGCGCTGTACGAATACCAATCGATGAGGATGACGTTTTTGTAGCGCGAGGCAGCATCGGCGAGAACTTGGTTATTCGGCTCGCACCACGGGCGCGCCGCGCGGTTGTTCACGAACACGACGATGCGGTTCGTTCCGGCAAGATTCATGAGTTCATCGACGTTCTCGCTCGAGAACGGCCCGTTCGTGCCGAGTGCGAAGACGCTAACGCGACCTGCGAGCCCTTGGTCCACAAGCGATTTGTAGATGTCGATGCCGGCGGTGAACTGCCGATTCATTGCCGCATCGATATAGCCGTGCGGGAACATCTGGTTGAACGAATCGACTGCGCGCAGCGAGACCGAGTCGCCCACCATCGTGATGTCGTAGGTGCCGTCCGCCGCCGAGGTGCCGCCTTGGGGCGAAGTGCCGTCCTGGTCGGGCGCTGCACTATCGGTGCCATTGGGGCTGCCATTTTCACTTGCGCCCTGAAGAAGTGCGGCGCCGTCCTCGCTCAGGGCAGAGGTGGCGGGGACGAACGCGATGCCTCCCGCCGCTACGAGGGCCGTGGCCCCTGCAATCGCCAGCGGGATGACGTTCGCGCGGGCCCATTTTGGCAACGTCTCGCGGTCGCGCAGCTGCGAGACGATGCGCTTGCCGGCTCCATGTCGAAATGGCGTCTCGATGCAACGATAGCTCAGCTCAGAAATGCCGATAACGATGCAGACCTGCAGGGCATATGCCCACCACGGCTTGGTAGTCACATCGCTGGCGGGGTTCATCAACAGGAGAAGCGGATAATGCCACAGGTAGATGCCGTAGGAGCGCTGTCCCAGCCATACGAGGGGCTTAATGCCGAAGAAACGTCCAAGGTGACTATGGGGTTGTGCGCACGCAGCAATGACCATGAGCGTGAAAAGCGAGGTAATGAGAATTCCCCCATAGTAGGGGAAGGCACTGTAGCCGTTCGTGAACGCCATGAGCATCAAGAGGCCCGCGAGCCCCAGAACTCCTAAGAGGTCGAGCGGGCTTGCACCGTGTTGCTTGAGATGCCGCTGGCTATTATTCGCCAATGCGGCGTGCAGGGCGTCGCGCAGGGCCCGAGGTAGGCGAATGTTGGTGACGAGTGCGAGCCAAGCTCCCAAAAGAAGGGAGAACGCGCGTGTGTCGGTGCCGTAGTAGATGCGACTGGGGTCGGTGGCGGGATCGTAGAGGATCGCCATCTCAAGTGCCGACACCGCTGCGAGCGCCAGGGCGGCGCGACGGATCCGCTTCTTGGGCTCACCGTGACGCAGCGCAAGCATGAGCGCCACGGGCCATACGAGGTAGAACTGCATTTCAATCGCAAGCGACCAGAAATGAGTGAGTGGCGACGGGTCCCCGATCGCATTGAAATAGGACTGCTGGTTGAAGATCTGCCACCAGTTGTTCACAAACAGGGCAGACGGGATGATATCTGGCCTCATCTTGGTGAGCATGACGTGGTTGAACAGGGTGCAGAGCGCCGCGGTCGCCACGATCACCGTGACGATAGCGGGAACGAGGCGGCGCAGGCGGCGCTGCCAAAACCCCTTGAGATCGATGCGCCCCGTGCCCTTGTGCTCACTGAGCAGCAAGCGTGTGATCAGGTAGCCCGACAAGACGAAGAACACGGTGACGCCTTGCATGCCGCCGGGAACGAGGCTGGGATTGAGGTGGTAGAGCACGACGGCAGCGACGGCGAGGGTGCGGATGCCGTCAAGCGCCGGGATGTAGGGTATGCGTCCCTTGCGAGTCGTTGCGTCAGGGGCGTGCAGGTCGGCGGGGGAGGAGGCCCCAAAATCGCCTTCGGGTGTCGTGGAGGCTATGGGATGTTGCGGTGAAGTGACCAAGGCGGAGTCTTTTCTATCAGGTGCGTTTACCGGTCTATCGCGATTCTAACGCGTATGCGTGCACGTCATTCGAACGCGTCATGACTGTTCTGTAAGCGTGGTGGCGGGGCATGGCAAGTGCCCTAAAACGCGGACGCCCCACAAGCGGTGGTGCTCGCGGGGCGTCCGATCGATTCGAAGGTATCTGCTAGAACTTGACCTGCGGAACCTCGCGCGTCGCTTCCGCGGCTTCAAAGCCGGTGCGCGGCTTGAACTGGAAGACGCCGGCGAAGATGTTGCCGGGGAAGGTCTGAATACCGTTGTTGTAATTCAGCACGCAATCGTTGTAGCTCTGGCGAGCGTAGGAGATCTTGTTCTCGGTGTCCTCGAGGGAGGTCTGGAGCTGGGTGAAGTTGGCGTTCGCCTTGAGGTCGGGGTAGGCCTCGGCAACCATGAGCAGCTGGCGCAGGGCACCGGTGAGAACGTTGTCGGCAGCCATCTTCTCCTCGGGGGTGGCGGCTGACCCGGCGGCGGCGCGCGCCTCGGTGACGGCGTCGAGGGTCTCCTTCTCATGTGCAGCATAGCCCTTGACGGTTTCGACCAGGTTGGGAACGAGGTCGTTGCGGCGCTGCAGCTGCGTGTCGATGTTCTGCCACGCGTTGTCAACGCGATTGCGCAGGGTGACCAGATTGTTGTAGATGCCGGCGACACCCATGGCGAGTGCGGCGACGACGATGATGACGATGATGAGCGTGAGATCCATGCGTGCTCCGTTTCTGCGGCGGCGTTTTCGCGCCGTGCTCGTGGTACTGGTCAGTATACCCATGCACGCGGGTCGATGTGCATGACAAGGGACTCGCAGACGAAGGTGCGCACCTGCCGCGCCCAGCGCCCGCCCGATCGTGGCCTCACGTGGTCACCTGTTGCCGATAATTCGTCAAGAGCCACCTGCCGCTTGCACATTTCCTATCAAGCGGTAGGATAAGAGACACCTATAAGATATCTATCTTAGTGCGCTCAAATGCGTTATAGCGTACGAGCGTATTGTTGGGAATGGGATCGAGATGGATCTGCGTATTCAAAAAACGTACCGTTCGTTGCTCGTGGCGTTCACCAAATTGCTCGAGACGCATCGCTACGAGGATGTGACGATCGCCATGCTCTGCGACGAGGCCATGATTCGCCGGACGACCTTCTACAAGCATTTCGCCGATAAATCCGAATTCTTCAGCTTTTTTGTCGATAGCCTGCGCATTGAGATCACCAAGTATGGAGAGGAGCAGTCCGCCGGCTCGCGATCTGCCGAGGCGGATGGGGGAGTGAATGCTGAGGAGGGCCTGGCGATCCTGCGAGCCCTCGTCGATTTCATGCTCGATCACGAGCGCATGATCGACAACATTTTCGAAAGTTCAATGAGCGGCATGATGGTTCTCATGATGGCCGATCGCGTGGCGGAAACGCTGCGAGAGCGGTACCGCGACAAATTCCAGAAGAGCGAGGCGGACGTGATCACGCTCGCGTCTGCATCGGAGTTCGCCGCCGGCGGAATCGTGCGCCTATTTGAGAAGTGGTGGGTGCGCGGACACAGCGTAGAGGGCAAGGTGGAGTTGATTACCGTTGCCGAAGCCATGGTGACACGCGTACTCAGGTCCTAACGATGGTATGATTACCCAGCGCGTGGAGAGATGGCAGAGCGGTTGAATGCGGCGGTCTTGAAAACCGTTGGGCACGCGAGTGTCCCGGGGGTTCGAATCCCCCTCTCTCCGCCAGTTTTTGTTTGATGGGCGAGTTCGAAAAACTTGCTTTGAGGTGGATTGGCAGATATTCGAACCCGCGAGGGGGCGGAGCTGAGAAAACGCGAAGACGTTTTCCAGCGTAGCCCGCAAGGCGCGAAGCGCCGCAGCGAGGCGAGGACGCCGAAGGGCGTCCGTCGAATCCCCCTCTCTCCGCCAGTTTTTGTGAGTTGAGCGAGCCCAACCGGCTCGCTTTTTTCATATGGTGGACGAGGGTGATTGCATGCGAGGCCAGTTTGCAGACGACGAGCGCTTCATGCGCGAGGCTCTGACAGAAGCCCGGGCGGCAGCAGCACTCGGCGAGGTACCCATCGGCGCCGTAGTGGTGCATGAGGGCCGCGTGATCGCCCGCGCCC
This sequence comes from Collinsella sp. AF08-23, assembly GCF_003479805.1. Classification (GTDB taxonomy): domain Bacteria; phylum Actinomycetota; class Coriobacteriia; order Coriobacteriales; family Coriobacteriaceae; genus Collinsella. The sequence continues at coordinate 126,270 of NZ_QUHV01000001.1, forward strand.
ATAACCGCCGTGAGCTCGACGAGGATCCCTCGGCACACGCCGAGTTTTCCGCCATGATGGAGGCATCGCGTGCTCTGGGACGCTGGCGCCTCACCGGATGCACGGTGTATGTGACGCTCGAGCCGTGCCTCATGTGCGCGGGCCTCATGGTCAACGCGCGTATCGACCGCTGCGTGTACGGCGCCGTCGATCCAAAGGGCGGTGCGGTTGGAACGCTGTACGACGTGAGCCGGGATCCTCGTCTCAACCACTCGTTCGAAGTCGGGGCGGGCGTCCTTGGAGATGAGTGCGCTGCCGTGTTGCGCGAGTTTTTCCGAGGGTTGAGGGCCAAGCGCAAGGGCGCGGCGGTTGGTACGGGTGCCATGGCCGTCGCGGACAGCTCCCCTGCGAGTTCCCTCGCGCAAGGTGCCTCCGCGCCCGCCCTGGTGCCTGCGCCTTCACGCCGCGTGATACTCGCCATCGACTCGTTCAAAGGATCGGCGACGAGCGCGCAGGTCGAGACATGGTTCGCTGAAGGGATGTCTGCCGCCGACCTCGGTTTGGATGTCATGTCCATCCCCGTTGCGGATGGAGGGGAAGGGACGATGGACGCCGTTCGGGCGATGCTCGGCGGCGAGGTCCGCGAGGTCGAGGTGACCTCTCCCGTTGGAACCGCCCGTACTGCCGGGACGTTCGTTGCCGGGGCGTCTGCGGATGCCGGGAGCGCGGATACGCCCGAGGCGTTTGCCGGCGAGGTTCACTGGGCTCCATATCTCCTGGTCGACGTTGATGGGGTGGGGCTCGACGGCGGACAAGCGGGCCTCATCGCCGTGATTGAGATGGCACACGCGGCCGGCATCTCCCGTTCCCCGCGCACGAACGAGGCTGCCCTCGCGGCAACAACCCGCGGCGTGGGCGAGCTCATGCTCGCCGCCGTCGCTGCGGGCGCGAAAACGCTGTATATCGGCCTTGGCGGCAGTGCCACGACGGACGGCGGTGCGGGCATGCTGCAGGCCCTCGGCGCACGGATTCTCGATGCAGCAGACGAGCCGGTGAGGCCGGGCCTCGCCGGTCTGCGCGACGTTGCCTTCGTCGATCTCGCGCCCGCTCGCGAGGCGCTGGCTGGCGTACGGATCAAGGTCCTTTCGGACGTGGGGTGCCCTCTTGTGGGGCCGCGCGGCTCCGTGCGCATGTTCGGGCAGCAGAAGGGGCTGGGCACGGGCCTCGATGACATTGCGCGAGACGAGATGCTTCGCGAGTGCGACCGCCATATGTCAGCGTATGGCGCGCGCCTCACCGCCGCTCGCGATGCCCTTGATGGAACACCTTGGCAAGTTGCCGTCCCTGGCGCTCGCCCCACGTCGCTTGCGGGTGTGCCGGGAGCCGGCGCCGCGGGCGGTTTGGGCGCCGCACTCCTCGCCCTAGGTGCGGAGCTCGCGTCTGGGGTGGACGCGCTGCTCGATCTGGCACAATTCGATAACCAGGTGTCCGGCGCGATCGCGGTGATCACGGGCGAGGGATCAATTGACGCTCAAACGGCGGAAGGTAAGGTTCCGGCGGGGGTGGCGCGTCGCGCCAAGCACGTTTGCAAAGATGTTCCCGTCTTTGCGGTGTGCGGCTCGCGCGCCGAGGACCTCGGAAGCGTGTATGCACTGGGGATCGATGCGGTCCTGCCCATCGAGCTTGGTCCCCAGCCTCTGGAGCGTGCCCTCAGCTCCGCGCAAACCCGCTCCAATCTCATCGCCTCTGGCGAGACCCTCGCTCGCCTGATTGCAATGCGGGAAGCGAGTCGCACTGCGGGGCACCGACCGTAACGCGAAGAACCGACCCGCAATGTGAGGAATCATGGGTTTGAAGCGAGGCCACTCTTTCAAACCCATGATTCCTCACAAAAAGGTGCCTGGTAATGTGATTTATCATAGGTTTGAAACAAACGCGCTCATTTCAAACTCACGTTTTCTCACATGGGCGATGCTCTGGACGAGTGGGCTCAAAGCCGCTACTATAACAAGACACGCCTTGCGCGTTCGATGGGTTCGGGTGACGATATGTTCCGAACCTGGTCAGGTCCGGAAGGAAGCAGCCATAAGGAGCCTCTGACGGGCACCCGTTCCCATCGAGCACACGGGGCGTTTTTTGTGTCGCGGCTGCCTGGGACGTGGTTGCAGGGGAGGTGTCGCGGCTGCCATGAGGCGCGAGCGACGTGCCGCGCTATTGTCCCGGGACGCACGCAGGGCACCTGCTCGTAAACAATCTGATGCATCGCTCGGCCTTTCGTGGCCGGCTGTATAATACGTGCCGATGCACCTAGGCGCGGCGGTGTTTTGCGAATTCGTCTGCGCAACGAGTCCATGAGGGTCATCTACATGATTGGATTGCTCAAACGGTTTGGCCGCCCTTTTCGCCGAGAGCTGACGCTTGGACCGGCAAGCAAGCTCATCGAGGTCATATTCGACCTGCTTACGCCCCTTGTTGTCGCTCTCATGATCGACCGCGGTGTGGGCGAGCGCAATGTCGGTGTACTGCTCGCTTATGGGGCATTGCTCGTGGGTATGGCGCTGGCGGGCTTCGCCTCCACGCTCATCTGCCAAAAAATGGCCGCCCGTGCCTCCCAAGGGCTCGGTACCAGCATGCGCGACGCGCTGTTCGCGCATATCAACTCGTTTTCGTATGTCGAGCTCGACCGTTTTGGCACACCGTCGCTCATTACGCGCATCACCAACGATATCAATCAGGTCCAGCTCGCCATCGCGCTCGCGATTCGCCAACTCACACGCTTTCCGCTTCTTGCAGTTGGCTCCATGGTGGCGGCCCTGCTCATCGATGCCAAGCTCGGTCTGATTTTCCTGATTTCAACGCCTCTCATTGGGGCGATCTTTTGGTTTGTGATGGCGCGTTGCATCCCGTATTTCAAGCGCATGCAACGGCAGCTCGACCAGATTGGCCTGGTTACGCGCGAGGGTCTGTCGGGGGCGCGCGTCATGCGCGCGTTTGTACGTGAGGACTACGAGCGAGAGCGCTTTTGCCACACCGCGGTTGACCAGGCGAACACCGCCATCGCCGTTGGACGTCTGTCCAACGTGCTCAACCCGGCGACATTTCTCGTGATGAACTTGGCTGTCTGTGCAATCCTATGGGTCGGCGGCATCCAGGTAAACGTGGGCGCGCTCACGCAGGGTCAGGTCATGGCGTTCGTGAACTACATGACGCAGACGCTGCTTGCCATTGTCTATGTGGCGAATTTGGTGGTCGTGTTCACCAAGGCGAGCGCGAGCGCCGGGCGTATCGAGGAAGTGCTCGCGTGTGAGCCGAGCATGTGCGATGCCGCCGAGCGGGCTGGCGGGGACGATACCGGATCGGGGTGCACGGCGGGAGCTGTTGGCGAGGCGGCCCCTGCTTGCGAGACGGCCCCCATTGGCACGGCGAGCCCTACCGGCACGACGAGCGATGTGCTCTCCGGAGGCTTTGATCCGAGCGTCCCGGCGATCAGACTTTCCGGCGTCTCTTTTGCCTATCCGGGCAGTGCGGAGGACGCGGTGCACGACGTGACGTTCGAGGTTCCGCGCGGCGGCACGCTCGGCGTGATCGGCGGTACGGGCTCCGGCAAGTCGACGCTGGTGAGCCTTTTTCCACGTCTGTACGATGTTGCGCGGGGTTCTGTTGAGGTGTTCGGCCGCGATGTTCGCGCGTGGCCGCTTGGGGAGCTGCGCCGCGCATTCGGTTTCGTTCCCCAAAAGGTCGAGCTGGTGAGTGGCACCATTCGGTCGAATCTTCTGTGGCGCGACCCGCTCGCCTCAGACGCTGATCTGTGGAGGGCTCTTAAGACCGCTCAGGCGGAGGACTTTGCGCGCGCTCTTCCCAAGGGCTTGGATGCGCCTGTCGAGGCGGGGGGAAAGAACTTCTCGGGCGGTCAGCGCCAGCGCTTGACCATTGCTCGTGCGCTTGTTGGCGCGCCACCGCTGCTCATCATGGACGATTCGACCTCGGCACTCGACTTTAAGACCGATGCCGCGCTTCGCAGGGCGATTCGCATGCTCAGTGGTGCTGATTCAAGCGTGACCACGGTGGTGGTGAGCCAGCGGGTGTCTTCGGTGCGCGGCGCCGACCTCATCTGCGTGATGCGCCATGGCCGTGCGGTCGGTGTGGGCACGCATGAAGAGCTTATGGCGACGTGCGAGGTGTATCGCGAGATCGCTGAGTCCCAGTTGTACTCGGATGCCGCTGCATCGGCGGCGGAGGAGGGGGGCGCACATGCCTAATCCGTATGCCTCCACGGCCGGAGCCTCCACCATCACGGCGACCGTATCGGGAAATGACAACCTGAATGATTTTCGCGATTCCCGCGGTGGCGGTAATTCCGACCGTGCGCAAAAGCCGATGGGGACGGCTCAAGTCGCTCGCCGCATCTTCGCCTACGTACGTCCGCATATCCTGCTGTTCGTGGCGTCGTTCGTGTGCTCTGCGCTTTCCGTCGTGCTGCAGCTTTTCGTGCCCATATTGATCGGGCGTGCGATCGACCTGATTGTGAGTGCGGGAAGGGTGGACATGGCGGCGCTTGTGCCGCTGCTCGCGAGGCTTGCGGCAACCGTTCTCGCCGCAGCTGCGTTGCAGTGGGTGCAGGGTGTGTGCGTGAATCGGCTCTCTTACATCACCGTGTGCGATCTGCGCATCGAGGCATATGACAAGCTCACGCGCATGCCTCTCTCGCTCATCGATCGCCATCCCCACGGTGACTATATCTCGCGTGTGGTGAACGATGTGGATCAGGTGGGCGACGGTCTGCTGCAAGGTTTGACACAGCTGTTCAACGGCGTGGTGACGGTTGTCGCCACCCTCGCCTTCATGCTCGCGACCTCGGCCCCCATGGCGATTGTCGTTGTGCTCGTCACGCCGTTTTCTGTGCTCGCGGCGGGTGCCATGGCGCGGTTTGCGGGGAAGAGCTTTACCGCCCAAATGAGCATTCAAGGCGAGCTCTCGGCATATGTCGAGGAGTATGTGGGGGCGCAGCGCTTGGTGGACGCCTTTGCGTATGGCGAGCGCGCGCAGGAGGGCTTTTCCTCCATTAACCGTAAGCTTTACGCGGCGGGTGAGCGCGCTCAGTTTCTCAGCTCGCTTGCCAATCCGGGGACGCGCTTTGTCAACAATTGCATGTATGCCGTTGTGGCGGTTGTGGGCTTTGTGGGTGTGGTGACTGGTTTCCCTGCGGTGCTCACCGTTGGCGACGTGCAGGTTTTCCTGTCGTACGCGAATCAGTACACCAAACCGTTCAATGAGATTTCGGGTGTCGTTACTCAGATTCAAGGCGCTTTTGCTTCGGCACGCCGGGTATTCGCCCTGCTCGATGCTCCCGAGGATGACATGGGGGAGAAGCCATTCGACCTTGATTCGAACGACGGGGCAGCGATGGATTCCGCGCGCAACTCTGTCGTTTTGCACGACGATTTGGCTGCCGCCCTTGGGGCCAGCCTTCAGGGTGGCCCCAAGGGCGACGTTGTCTTTGATCACGTCGACTTCTCCTATGAGCCCGACCACCCGCTACTCCAGGACATCTGCATGCACGCGCGCCCGGGTATGCGTATGGCACTTGTGGGCCCCACGGGTTGTGGCAAGACAACGCTCATCAATCTGTTGCTGCGTTTTTACGATACCGATTCGGGCGAGATTCTCGTTGACGATAGGCCCATTGCCTCGTATTCCAGGGCGGACCTGCGGCGCATGTTCGGCATGGTGTTGCAGGAGAGCTGGTTGTTCGAGGGTACCGTACGCGACATTATTTCGTACGGTCGGCCGGACGCCACACGCGAGCAGGTGGAGGAGGCCGCACGCCGCGCCCGCGCCGATGCGTTCATTCGAGCTCTGCCCGACGGCTACGACACGGTGCTGCCCGAGAACGGCGGGTCGCTATCGCAAGGTCAGCGCCAGCTGCTCTGCATCGCGCGCGTCATGCTCTCCGACCCCGCCATCCTCTTGCTCGATGAAGCCACCAGCAGCATCGACACCCGAACCGAAATGCAGGTCCAGGCGGCATTCGACGAGCTTATGCAGGAGCGTACGAGCTTCGTGGTGGCGCATCGCCTGAGCACCATCCGCAACGCCGATTGCATTCTCGTGATGCGCGATGGCCACATCGTGGAACGTGGCACGCACGACGAACTGCTCGTCGCCGGAGGTTTCTACGCCGAGCTCTACAGCAGTCAGTTTGCGCCTGCCGAGTAATATCGTTCGCGCCTTCGTCTAGCGCAAGGGCGCGAACGGCGGAAAAACTTCGGTGAGTGGCAATCTTGTTGGACAAGATTTCCATTTCTGTGGAACCGTACACGCCATTCCTTAAAGCCCCTTGGTATTTCGCAATCTCCCGTATCCTGCAACCAGCTGCAGCACGCGAAGAATCGCCTCTTCGCATATGGTCAGTTCCCATATAGATTTCGGGAGGGAATGGGATGAACCTCGACATTCAAGGTGCGATGAAGCGCTTCTCCGGCGCCATCATCAAGCCCGTCATGTTCCTCGCGGTCGCCGGTATCTTGCTGGCGGTGAGCGTTATCCTCAAGATGGAGGGCATGCCCGCGCCTGTGGTTATGCTCGGCCAGCTCATCTACACCTGTGTCAACTCCGGCGTGGTCGGCAACCTCGGCCTGATCTTCTGCATCGGCCTCACCTGCGCTCTCGCCAAGAAACGCGCCGGCGACGCGGCGGTCATCGCCGCCTCGACCTTCTTGGTCTTCCTGTATGCTAACAACGCCTGGCTCACCAACAACAACATGCTCATCGATCCCGCCGGCGGCCTGTATGGCACCGGTCAGGGCGTCGTCCTGGGTATCCAGGTCGTCGACATGGGCGTCTTCATCGGCATCATCCTCGGCTGCCTCAACGGCTGGGTGTTCAACAAGTTCTGCGACACCAAGTTCCCGGAAGTCTTCAGCACCTACGGTGGCACCAAGTTCGTCTTCCTCATCGCTATCTTCATCGCCGGCGTCCTCGGCGTCGTGATGTGCTACGTGTGGCCGGTTGTCAACGGCTGGATCAACGGCCTGCAGGATTTCATGTACGGTACCGGATACGCCGGCCAGTTCGTCTACGGCTTCCTGAACAAGCTCCTGATTCCCACCGGCATGCATCACCTGCTGTGGATGCCCTTCATGCACTCCGCCGTGGGCGGCACTGCGCAGATAGCCGGTGAGGCCTACGCGGGCTCCTACAACATCTTCATGGCCGAGCTCGGCAACGCCTCCGCAATTACCGCTATGGACCCGTCCATCCGCTTCAGCCTCCTCGGTTTCGGCAAGTGGTTCGGCACCGTCGGTACGGTCCTCGCCTTCATCTCGGTTGCCAAGCCCCAGCATCGTGCCCAGGTGCGTGCCATGCTCGTTCCCGCGGCGCTCGTCGCCATCCTCGCGGGCATCACCGAGCCCTTCGAGTTCATGTACCTCTGGGCGTCTCCGATCCTGTTCGTGGTCAACGCCGCCCTCGACGGCCTGTTCCAGTGCATCCTGTTCGCCTCGGGCTTCCACGCGCTTCTCACGGGCTTCATCGAGACCGTTCCCGGTCTCATCGCCCTTCCCGCCGAGCTGTCTCAGTGGTTCATGGTGATTCCCGTCGGTGCCGTGGCGATCGTCGCCTGGTTCCTCGTCTTCCGTTTCCTCATCCTCAAGCTCAATCTGGTTACCCCGGGTCGCGAGGACGATGACGAGCTTCTCGACGAGGCCGATGACCCTTCGAGTGCGGCCCTCGCCTCGGGCATCTCCCCTGAGAGCGTCCAGGTCATTATCGATGGCCTCGGCGGTGCGGCGAACATCAAGAGCGTCATGAATTGCTTCACCCGTCTGCGCGTCGACGTGGAGGACATGTCCCTCGTCGACGAGGACAAGATCAACGAGTACAAGAACTCCGGCATCGTCCACGGCGGTCCGAACAACATCCAGATCGTCATCGGTCTGAAGGTCCAGGACGTGACTGAGGCCGTGAAGGCCGCCCTCGGCATCAAGGACGAGTAGTCCCAATCGCCGAGTTTCCGGCCGGGTGCGCAGCCCTCTGCGCCCGCACCCGGCGCTCCACCCACGGTAATCATGGGGCGCGCGCCCGAATCTGAACGGACGCGTGATACAAGGGCGCGTGCCATCGCGCCCCGTCCCAAGGCATAGGTCAGAACTTACAAGGAGAAGAAAGACCATGAGCAAAGAGCAGTTTGTCGTCACCATCGTCGGCGGCGGTTCCCGTTACACCCCCGGCATCCTCAAGATGCTGGTCGCCGAGAAGGATCGCTTTCCGCTGTCCAAGGCCGTCCTGTACGATAACGAGTACGAGCGCAACGCCAAGATCGGCGAGTACGGCCGTATCTTGATGAGCGAGTACTACCCCGAATGCGAGGTCGTGGACACCACCGATCCCGAGACCGCCTTCACCGGCATCGATTTCGCCTTCATGCAGATCCGCGCCGGCCGCCTGAAGATGCGCGCCTCCGATGAGCACATCGCCCTCAAGCATGGTTGCATCGGCCAGGAGACCTGCGGAGCCGGCGGCTTCGCCTACGGCATGCGCTCCATCCCCGCCGTCTGCGACATCATCAAGGACATCCGCAAGTACTCGCCCGAGGCCTGGGTCCTCAACTACTCCAACCCCGCCGCGATCGTCGCCGAGGCCACCAAGCGAGTCTTCCCCGGAGACAAGCGCATCATCAACATCTGTGACATGCCGGTCGGCATCATGAACCAGTACGCGGATGAGCTCGGCGTCCCCCGCAACTCCATCGAGGCCCGCTACTTCGGTCTTAACCACTACGGCTGGTTCACCGCGATCCTCGACAAGAAGACTGGCGAGGATTACCTGCCTCGCCTGCGCGAGATCTTCTCCGAGGACCTGCCCGAGGACGCCTTCTCCGACATCGATCCCAGTTGGTCCGCCACCTTCCACTTCATGCGCAAGATGGTCCGAGAGTGCTCCGACGGCATGATGCCCAACACCTACCTGCAGTACTACCTGTACCGCGATCACATGCTCGCCCACGAGGACCCCAACCACACCCGTGCCGACGAGTGCATGGAGGGCCACGAGAAGCAGATCTTCGAGATGGTCGAGGAGGTCATCGCCAACGGCAAGCTCGAGGGCACCAAGCACGCCTTCACCATCGAGAGCCTCAAGGACGACGACCACGCCTCCTACATCGCCGACCTGGCCTACGCCATCTCGCACAACACGCATGACGTGTTCCTGTGCATGACCGAGAACACGGGCATCATCCCCAACTTCTCCGAGAGTGCCATGGTCGAGGTTCCCTGCATGATCGGCGCGAACGGCGTGGAGCCCCTTAACGTCGGCGAGATCCCGACCTTTCAGAAGGGCTTGCTCGAGAACCAGTTCGCCTACGAGAAGCTCACGGTGGACGCGTGTCTGGAGGGCAGCTACCGCAAGGCCCTCGACGCGTTGACCCTCAACCGCCTGGTGGGCGACACCGATCGCGCCCGAGCCCTTCTCGACGACTACATCGAGGCCAACAAGGGTTACTGGCCCGAGCTGAACTAGCTCATGAGGGCGCGGGGTCGCGTTCCCCTCGACACGGCACGGAGTCGATGGGGGCGGCCTCGCGCCTTTTTGTCCGGTGGGCGCCGTCCCAAAGAGGGGAATCTGCAATGAACAAGGTGCGCGACCTTTGGAACCAATACGAATGTCTGGCGCCCAGGCGCAAGGTGGGGATCGCCCTGGAGATCGCGGCAGGCATCTGGTACCCTCTCGCGGGCATCGTCCTGTGGCTGTTCTTCAAGATCCGCAAGTCCGCGCCCGTGTTCAGGGCAGCGCCGCTTTCCGGCGCCGTCCTCTCCCTCGCGCTCTTTACGGTACAGTTCTTCGTGGGTGCCGCACTTACCGCATAGTCATATGGGTAATTCGGGGCGCCGGGGGCACACCGCAGTCGAAGGGGCAGGGCACATGGTCGGGTTGACGCCGCTTGAGCGTGACATCATCCAATTGCTCACGCAGCATATCTCCTGCAACGAGGAGATTTCCCTCACCGAGCTCGCCGAGGAGTGTCATGTTGCGAAGAGCACCGTGGTCAAGGCGGTTCAAAAGCTGGGATACGGCGGATTCGGCGATCTGACGTACAACATCCGCCTGAACGCCCAGAGCGCAGGCGGCCTTCTTCCCCGCAGACCCGTCTCAGGTGATGTAGATGACCAGGTCGACCGGCTCTCCCGCCTGCTCTGGTCCTGCCGGGACAAGCACAGCATCCTGTTCTCCGGCGACCATCGCATCGGGGCGCCGCTCTCGTCGTACATGTGCCGCAAGCTCTCCATGTTCGGGATCTTCGCGAGTGCGTCCTATGACTACCTCATGGTCGAGCACCATGCCCTCGACCCGGGGACGGCGATATTCTTCTTCCACCGAGAGCTGCCGGGGCGAGCGAATTGGGGCCAGACCTCCGGGTACGGCGAGGGGATGCTGCGCGCCGCGCGCGATGCGGGATTCTCAATCGTGGCGTTTTCCGACGACCCGGAAAAGTCGACACGAGTGCAGGCTGATCTTTGCATCGCGATTGATAGTCGGGATGATGCGGGCGGGGATCTATACATGACGCGCGTTCTTATGGTGTTCGAGATGGCTCTCGCGCGCATTTCAAAGGGGCTGTAATGCTGCAGGATAACGAGCGGATCGTGTATGCGGCCGTGCGGGACTTTGCCAAGAGGGGAGAGCGACCGACCATCGCCGCTGTTGCGCGCATGACTGGCGTGCCGCGTTCGAGCGTCGCACACGTCGCTGATACGCTTGGCTATCATGGCTGGATTGATTTCACTACGCAACTCGTTAGGTACTTCTCCTCGTTTCAACGTGAGGATGCACTTTCCGATAGTGTTCAGCTTGTGGCATCGGTCCTATCCGTCAATCGGGATCGTCCCGTATTGATTGACGCGATTGGCGATGCGGAAGTATTCATCCAGATAGGCCTGTTACGGATGTGTGAAGTGGGTTTTCACGCAATGCCGTATGGACCCGGTGTGGTTGAGGCACTATCACCGTATCCGGAAAAGATGTCTAAGAGGTTTCTGGATAAGGATGATGCTGCGGCAGCACCGTCAATGCGCGTGCTGAAGGGTGGCACCGGGATTGTTGGTCCTGACATTGCGACGCAGCCTGCTGCCGCGGGCGTCCTCATCGTGGTCAACGAAAGCGGCATGTCCCTGCTGCCAACCTGCCTCAAGGCGGCGAGCGGCGGGTTCGACATCATCGCCATAACGGCGAGCCACGACACCCCCGTCTCCAAACTCGCAAAGGTCAACGTCGTGATTAAGAACAACAAGTCGACCCCCGAAGCCTACGAGCCCAACTACTTCGCCGCCGGCGTCCTGGCGTTCATGGAGCGAGTGTTCAGCAGGGTTTCGCAACGGCCTCTATGCTCTGAAAATTGCAGTATCTAGCTGGGCGATCTGCAAAATACGAAAATATTAACGGTCAAAACCTGCAAAATTCCGATATGTGTAGTCGCCGTACCCAGTTTGCTGGTCTGGACCGCTACGAGCTCTTTACCGGCACTTGGCGGAATCCTGACCTGAGCGACACGCGTGCTGCCGTATCATGCACTTATCTATGTGTTGAGACCCCGCGCGCAATCGTGGCGGGGGAAACGGGGAGTTACCGCCATGGCACTCAAATACACCAAGCTCGAGCGCAACTGGGTCATGTATGACGTGGGCAATTCGGCCCTTGTGTTGCTGAACACCTCGGTCGTGCCCATCTACTTCAACGCCATCAACACGGGCGCGCATCCAGCCGAGTTGGTGACTGCTTGGGCGAATGCGCAGACCATCGCCTCGCTTGTGGTTGCGCTGCTTATGCCCATTCTCGGCTCCCTTGCCGACTACGCGGGCAACAAGATCAAGTTCTTCACGGGCTTCTTCCTTACGGGTTTGGTGTTGTGCCTCGCCCAGGCCATCCCCATGAGCGCGGCGGTGTTCCTGGTGGTGTACGTGCTGTGCACCATCGGCCTCAACTCATCCATGACGTTCTACGACGCCATGCTCACCGACGTTACCACCGATGAGCGCATGGACTCCGTCTCGAGTTCCGGCTATGCGTGGGGCTATGTGGGCTCCACCGTCCCGTTTATCCTATGCATCGCCCTCATCTTTGGCGGGCCGAGCATCCTTGGCCTCGATACCCTCACCTGCACGCGTCTGACGTTCCTCATCACGGGTGCGTGGTGGCTTGCCTTCACCATTCCGCTGCTGCGTACATATAAGCAGCGTTTTGGCAAGGAGCGCGAGGGCGGCGCGGCGGGCGTTCTACACAATATCGCCCTCACCTTCAAGGGCCTGCTCACCACCATGCGCCGTATTGCGCACGATCGCGTGCTGCTCGTCTTCATGGTCGCGTTCTTCTTCTACATCGACGGCGTTCATACGGTCATCTCCATGGCCACCAGTTACGGAGCTGCGCTCGGCATCGATTCCACCCAGCTCGTGCTCGCGCTGCTCGTCACGCAATTCGTGGCATTTCCATCCGCCATCATCTACGGCAAGCTCGCCGGACGTGTGGGCACGTTGCAGATGATCATCGTCGCGGTCGCCGCTTACGTGGGCATCGTGTTGTTCGCCGCGTTCTTCCTCAAGACGGCCGTGGAATTTTGGATCCTCGCCATCTTGGTCGGCATGTTCCAGGGCGGCGTCCAGGCACTCTCGCGCAGCTATTTTGGAAAGATCATCCCCAAGGAGCGTTCCAACGAGTATTACGGCTTCTTTGATATCTTTGGTCGGTACGCTTCTGTTATGGGAACTCTGCTAGTATCTGTCGTGACCTCGCTCACGCATGATCCTTCTTTAGGAGTGCTTTCCATCGGGATCTTGCTGGTTGTGGGCTTGGTCATGCTAGTAAAGCTCTCCCGAATGCAGGCGGCGCGCGCATAAGACGTCCGGCCTGTATCCCGCGGCACGCATCTCACGCACCGGCCGCCCGGGCGAACACGTACCACCTTACGGAGGGTTTTGCTGGCGTCAGTAAAGCCCTCCGATTTTGTAGAAGGTGGAGAACATGGGCACAAAACAACAGGTTTCTAAAACGGCGGCCTCCGCACGGGAAAAGGTCGCGGGCGCGGGATGGTCGCGCGATCCGCATCATATTGCGCGCGTGGGGATGATCGCCGCCGCGTATGCAGCGTGCACGCTGATCACCATGATGTTCTTGGGGAGCCTCGCATGGGGTCCCGTGCAGTTCCGCGTGAGTGAGGCGCTGTGCGTGTTGGCGCTTTTTACCCCCGCGGCGGTTCCCGGGCTCACCCTGGGCTGCATCATCGCCAACGTTGCCAACATCGCGCTCTCGGGGACTGGCATGCTCGGCATGCTCGATGTGGTGTTCGGCTCACTTGCCACGTTCGCCGGTGCGCTGTTCACCTGGAAAATGCGTGAGCGCCCGCTCATTGCGCTTGTCGGCCCCGTGCTCGCGAATGCGCTGATAGTCCCCGCGTACCTGCCGTTGCTCCTGCAGGGAATCGGCTTCTATACTATTCCGTTCACGTCCATCTCGCTTGATGGCGCCTATCCGTTCATGTATGCCTTCGGGTTGGTGACCACCGGCTTGGGCGAAGCGGTTATCATGTACGTGTTGGGGTACCCGCTCTCGCGCTCTCTGGCAAAAACACCGTTCATCAAGCGCGAACTTGCTCAGGTGGGTACAACTAGGTAATAGATGCGGAAGAGGCGTCGCGTTCCCTCACCAACTGCGCGGTGCGCAGATGTCCTCCCGTGAGTTTCCGGGGAGGGGGCTGCATGAATCCGACAATCGTCATTCCGAGTTACTGGGCAGGCGGACCCGCCGAGCTCAAGTCGCCGGGGGCGTACGACCATTCGTCGGACCTGTCGGCCTCCCGCCCCGAACTTGATCGCTGCTTGGCTTCTCTCGAGCAGGTCCGTCATCTTCCGCGCGTCATCGTGCTGCTGGTATGTCCTCAGCAGGAGACCGAGCGCATCGCGCATCGCGTACGGGACATCATCGATGAGCACCCTACGGTCGACGTGACCCTCGTCACCAATCGCGAGGCATCGTTCATCATGGATCGAGTGAGCCGGATAGCCCCCAATGTGCGCGGAGAGACTGTCTCGCTGCGAGGGTACGGTGCCATACGCAACATGGGTCTTGCCTGCGCGGCCATTCTCGGCCACGACGTGGTGGTGTTCTTGGACGACGACGAAGTGGTTCTGGCGCCCGACTTTATGGACAAGGCCCTGTACGGGTTGGGGCACGAGACGCGTCAGCGTCTGCCCATCCTGGCCAAGAGCGGCTATTTTTACAACAAGGCTGGCTCTCCCCTGGCCGACACCGGCAAGAAAAACGGAATCACCTATCGGTGGTGGACCAAGCGTATCGAGTTCAACCGCTGGATGGAGCGCGCCCTTGCGGGGACGCGCATCTCGCGCTCCAACTACGTCTGCGGCGGTTGCTTTGCCATCCACGCGCGTGCGTTCAAACGCGTGGCGTTCGATCCCTATATCACGCGCGGCGAGGATTTGGACTATCTGTTCAACATGCGCTTGCTGGGAATGGATGTGTGGTTCGACAATGCTTGGGTGGTCAAGCACTTGCCGCCGAGCCAGGTGGAAGAATCCCCGCGCTTCATGCAAAACGTTTATCGCTGGTATTACGAGCGCGCCAAGCTCGCGAGCGCCTCGCGCCGTCCCGATATCAACTCGGTGACCGCCGCCTCGCTCATGCCGTATCCCGGTCCGTGGATTTCGGGAGGTCTAGATGAACGCGTGCGCAAAACCGCGCTCATCCGTTCTATTTTCACCTGCGAGCACCGGGGCTATTGGCACATCTATCGCCGTGGGATTGAGGATGCGCGCGAATACGCGGCTGCCCATGAGACCGATTACCTCAGATTCGTCAGTTTTTGGCCGAGTATTATGGGCGGGCTCGCGGGTGACGAGCGCCTGGTCGCCCTTTTGGAGCGTTGATGACCGAGAATACATCGCCGGAGCACGAGGGCTCCCGGTGCCCACAGAGCTTTGAGGGAATGACCCAGGGCAGCTATCGAGCGGGAATGCTCGACGCGAACGAGGCGCTCAGGCTGCTCGCCGCCCTCGTGGTGTTCAGCATGGTCGGGTTCTTTGGTTATGCAATCCTCAACGGTGTGGAGACGGTCACCACCGTTGCCGCGCTCGTCCTGCTCGTGTGCTTTACGCTTGCGTTCATCTATGTGTTCTTTAGCCCCGATACCCTGCGCTCGCAGTACACGGAGCAAACGCTCGCCGTTGCTTCGGGCATGCTCGAGGACATTACGGGCGGTCTTACGCGCGAGAGCGCCGAGGAGATATGCCGCCGTCTGTTACCCGAGACGCGCGCCATGACCATCGCGGTCACTGACCGAGAGAAGGTGCTTGCGTGCGTGGGCGAGCTCGCCGATGACTTCCCTGCGGGCTCCCCGATTCACACGCCCACGACGCGCTATGTCATCGAGCACGGCATCGTGCAGTCGTTCACGAGCGACATGGACGTCCGCGGCGAGCGCGGGAGCAGGCGCAGCATCCCCGCGGGTATCATCGCACCGCTCAAGATCCGCGGACGTGCCGTGGGAGCCCTCAAGTTCTATTACCGTTCGCCACGGCACGTCAATCGCACGCAGTACGCCCTCGCCTCTGGCTTCGCCGAGCTGCTCTCCACGCAGCTTACCGTATCTGAGCTTGAGCGCCAGGCAGAGCTCACCGCGCGCGCTGAGGTTCGCGCCCTCCAAGCCCAGATCAACCCGCACTTCCTGTTCAACACGCTCAACACCATCGCGTCGCTCACGCGCACCGAGCCGTTGCGGGCGCGCGAGTTGCTCCGCGAGTTCTCCCAGTTCTACCGCGCAACTCTCGAGAACTCCGGTCAGCTGATTGCGGTCAAACGCGAAATCGCTCAAACGCTGCGGTATCTCAAGTTTGAGAAGGCGCGATTTGGCGAGGACCGCGTTTTGGTCGAAGTCGATGTAGACGAGGACGCCGAGGATGTCCTCATCCCCGCATTCGTGATCCAGCCGCTGGTCGAGAACGCCGTGCGCCATGCCATGCCGGACGAGGGTCCCCTTACGATCCGCATCGCGGTCGAGCGGGCGGGGGAGAGTGCCGTGTCGATTCTCGTGTCCGACGACGGTGTGGGCATGGACGAGCAGACGGCCATGCGCTTGTTCGACCGATCCTTGTCGGCGCCGGACCCCAATGCACCACAGGGCGGTGGAGCCGGCGTGGCCATGCACAACATCTCCGAGCGCATCAAGCGTTTCTACGGTCCCAAATCGCGTACAAGCGTGGAGTCGACTCCGGGGGAGGGCACCACGATTTCCCTTCACCTCGATCTTGAGGGTAGTATGTATGACGAAGGGTAGAATAGGAGCGGACCGTACGGACGGCGCTTCTCGCCGGGTCTCACTCACAGTATGAAAGGTTATCGATAGGTATGCTACGTGCGATGATCGTTGACGATGAGGCACCCGCTCGTTCCGAGCTGCGGTTCTTGCTCGAGCAGACGGGCAAGATCGGCTCCATTATCGAGGCGTCGAGCGTCCGCTCCGCCATTGAGATGCTCATGGAGGCGCGTGTCGATGTGGTCTTCCTTGACATCTCCATGCCCGGGGCTTCGGGACTCCAGCTTGCCGAGGCGCTCTACAAGCTCAAGAACCCGCCGGCGATCGTGTTCGTGACCGCGTACAGCGATCATGCCGTCGAGGCGTTCGATGTGGATGCCGTCGACTATCTCATGAAGCCCGTGGAGGAGGCCCGCCTCGATCGTGCGATCGAGAAGGTCATTGCCCGTGCCAAGCCCGTCGCCACTGCGGAGCCCACTTCCGCCAAGCCCACCAATATCGAGCGCATCCCGGTGGAAAAGGGCGGCCGCAAGGTGCTCATTCCGGTCGACCAGATCCGTTTCATCATGGCGAAGGACGACTACTCCTGCATTTTCACCGAAGACGACCGTTATCTGTCCACGACATCGCTCGCACAGTTCGAGTCCAAGCTCGGGGAGTTCGGATTCTTCCGCGTCCATCGTCGCTACATCGTCAACCTCGCCAATGTCGAGGACGTCGAGACGGTGCCCTCGGGCGCCATCCAGCTCGGCGTGAACGGCGTTGACGAGCGCATTCCGGTGAGCCGCCGGCGCGTGGTGCCGCTCAAGAAGGCGTTGAACCTGTAATGGAGCGGCGTGTCGACATCATCTCCGATACCCATGGCTACCTCGCTCCGGAGCTGCTGCGCGCCATCGAGGGATGCGACTTGCTTATCCACGCCGGCGATATCACATCCGAGAGCAACTACGCGGAGCTCGAGGTGAGCGTTCCCGTTCTGCGCGCGGTTTTGGGCAACAACGATGGTTACTACAACTACGGCCCCGATGTGCCGCGTGTGAACGAGTTCACGTACGAGGGGGTTCGGTTTTCGGTGGCGCACTACGCCGAGGACCTGCCGTTGGCGAGCTCGAACGTTGCGGTGTGCGGTCATACGCATCGGCCGCGCATCGACCGGGTGCATGGGTGTCTGGTGATCAATCCCGGGTCGGCATCGCTGCCGCGTGGCAGACGGGAGGCCTCCATCGCACGGCTTATGGTCGAGGACGGCCGCGTGCTATCTGCCGAGATCATCGACTTATAACTTTTTTTGAAAAAAGTTCTTGCGTGTGAAGTTGAAGTCTGTGTATACTAATCCCCGCAGCAAGGAGCACACGCGAATTGCCGCCTGGGGAGTTAGCTCAGTTTGGTTAGAGCGCCGGCCTGTCACGTCGGAGGTCGCGGGTTCGAGCCCCGTACTTCCCGCCATCGCAATCAAAGCCTCGTCGCAAGACGGGGCTTTTTGCGTTTGTGGTAGAGTTGTGAAGCGATGAATCTGCGCGAGGAGGGGCAGTACAGACCTTTCTCCAAATGCATCAAACACGCTATATTAGTACAATGTCAGTATCGGTGCCGAATGGCGCACTATGCTCGACCACGAGTTTATTTGCCAACCACGCATAACGTCTCGAATAGATTTCGTTTACTCGCAAGGAGAAGAGATGGACATCTCCCGCAAGACCGACTATGCCCTGCGCATGCTTTCCATGTTGGCGGAAGGCGAGGATAGCCTTCTGTCCGTGCGTACGGCCGCCGAGACGGTGGATGTGCCGTATTCTTTTGCCCGCTCCATTCAGCACGGTCTGGTGCAGGCGGGGATTATCGAGAGCCTGCGCGGTGTCCGCGGCGGCATGCGGCTTAAAGTCGACCCCAAAGATGTGACGATTCGTCAGATCGTCGAGGCGGTCCAGGGCCCGCTCGTCATGAACGATTGCACGGCGGAGGACGGGATATGCCCTCGCATGGATGAATGCTGCTATCATCCCCTGTGGATAGGAGCCCAGGAGCTGCTTCGCAATTATCTGGACTCCGTTACGCTCGATGACGTCGTCAATCGACGGCAGCATCCCGCGGTCGACCCCAAGTTCGCCGATCGCTCGCGTTTTCCCGAGTACGCCGGGTGCTCCAGGGGGTGCTCGTGCGTGTAGCCGCATGATCCTCTAAGGAGCTCAAGATGAACATGGACCCCTTCCGCACGCTGGTTCGCACGGAAGGGGTTCGTTTGTATCGAGACCTTCCGTGGCGTCGCACGCGCGACCCGTATAAGGTCTGGCTTTCGGAGGTCATGCTTCAGCAGACGCAGGTCTCCCGCGTGGAGACGCGGTGGGCGGAATGGCTCGATGCGTTCCCGAGCGTCTTCGCGCTGGCAGAGGCCGGTACTGCTGAGGTTCTCGCGGCTTGGCAGGGTATGGGGTACAATCGTCGCGCTCTGGCGCTCAAGGCGGCTGCTGAGGAGATCGTTCGCGGGTACGATGGGGTGTTTCCCGCGGGTACGAAGGAGCTCATCGCCTTGCCGGGGATCGGCCCGGCGACTGCGCAGGGCATCCGATCCTTTGCGTTTGACTTGCCAGGGGTCTACCTGGAGACGAATGTGCGCACCGTTCTTCTACACCACCTGTTCCCCGATGTGCCGGGCGTGCCCGATAGGGAACTTGTGCCGCTGGCGGAGGCGACATGTCCCGCAGCTCCCGCATCGTGCGGGGCGGAAGCGGATTGCTTCGCTGGCCAGAAACCGGGCGCCTTGATGGCTGCCGACGCGAGGTCCGCGGACCCCTTCGCTATGCCCCAGGATCCCGATGACACGCCGCGCACCTGGTACTATGCCATGCTCGACTATGGTGCGTATCTCAAGAAGACCGTTCCCAACCCCTCGCGTCGTGCCAAGGCATATACGCGCCAATCGCGATTTGAAGGCTCACGCCGTCAGAAGCGGGCGGAAATCGTGCGCCAGTTGTTGGATGCCCAGGCGCGTGGCGAGCGGGCGAGCACCGCTTCGCTGCATGCCGCCCTCAACGACGTCGAGCGCACTGCCGGACGTCCGCCCGTTGAGGGGGAGCTCGTCGAATCCATATTGACCGATCTCGCCCGCGAGGGATTTTGCCGGGAGTGTGAAGGGGCGTGGGTGATCGTCTAGGGCGATCGAGCGAGCTTTTGCAAGAGCGGGCGCGAGTGGGGTACAAGAGATTTACGGGCGTCTTTGCAGGCGGTCCCGTTGGGGTTCCGCTCGATGTGGCGCATCGACGGCGCCTTTCGATTCCTACGCCACCTAGGAGGTATTCATGGATTTCGAGAATTCCCAGACCAAGAAGAACCTCGAGGCCGCTTTTGCGGGCGAGTCTCAGGCCCACACCAAGTACCGCTACTACGCTTCCAGGGCCAAGAAGGACGGCTTCGTTCAGATCTCCAACATCTTCATGGAGACCGCTCTGAATGAGTCCGAGCATGCCAAGCTCTGGTTCAAGGAGCTGCATGGAGGCGAAGTCCCCGGCACCCTCGATAACCTGCGCGATGCTGCTGCCGGTGAGAATTACGAGTGGACGACCATGTACGACGAGTTTGCCAAGACCGCCGACGAGGAGGGCTTCACCGCTATCGCCGCCAAGTTCCGCGGTGTCGGTGCCGTCGAGAAGGCTCACGAGGAGCGCTACAACAAGCTTGCCGAGCGCGTTGAGAAGGGCGAGGTCTTCACCCGCGAGGGCGTGAAGGTGTGGAAGTGCCTCAACTGCGGTCACCTGCACGTGGGCCCCACCGCCCCCGAGATGTGCCCCGTCTGCGCTCATCCGCAGTCCTACTTCGAGGAGCAGGTCGTTAACTACTAGACCGCAGCGCATATACGCGTGGTTTGGCGGTGCGCCGGAGAGGAGATCTTCGGCGCACCGCCTTATCTTTTGCTTAAGAAATGTGTCGGCTCAAGGGGCATTCCCTCAAGCGTGATTATTCGGTACGATGGACTGGCACTTCAAACGTACTACATCTCATAGGGAGCCCATTGTGACCAACCCCGCTCGCTACGAGGACATGGGTCTTGTTGACTCACGTGTCCGAGCCGCACTCAACCCCGTTGGCCGCTCCACCAAGACGGTGCTCATGGCTGCGATGATCGCGACCGCAACGGTTTCAACCGCTGGTATCGCTGTCCCCTCAATTGCCCATGCGGCTCCCCAGGGTGGTGCCATTCAAACGCTCGAATCGTACGATGCGCAGATTCGCTCGCTTGTCGAAAAACAGGACCTTGTCGCCCGTGCTGCTGCCGGAACGCTCGACGAGGCCTCGGAGCGCCTGATTCTTCAGCGAGAGCTGGTGCGTCGTGCCGGATATGAGCAGCTGAGCGAATTACGGGCCTCTTCAACCGATGCAAGCGAGTTCCTCGATTGGTTCATGGGTGACCTCGCGGCGCTGCGCTATTACGTCACGGGCGGCGAGGTGTGGACCAACGCCAAGAACAACGTAGCGACCCACGCCGACTACATCAAGTCGCTCGGCATCTTCATGCGCCTGCGCAAGACGAACGCCGCCGACCTTACGGCACCGGGTGCCGATGCGGATGTGTACCTGCGCATGATGGTTGCGGCATCCCTCGATGTCTCTGGTCGTGCGCGCCTGTGGACGGGCGATCCGGGGTTTGTGTCCGACCCGCTCGTGCGCTACTACACCATCAAGACATTTCGCTCCGATGAGCGCTATCGCTTTAAGAAGGACCTGTTCGACGCGTTGCCGGTCGAGAGCATGCGCCTGGTCTTCGAAAACCAGATCACCGATGCGGAGCTGCCCTGGTTGGCGAATTACTCGCTCGCCAAGTTCTCCGCCACTGACGACAAAACTGAGGATAGTCGCCTGAACGCGTACTCCTACATCTGGTATGACGGTGGTTATGCGAGCAACGGCGGGTACAGCAACGTGCGTTTTTACAACGATGCCGAGTTCAACGGCCCTGTTGAGGAGATGAAGTCCTCCAACGGTGCGCCCGGCAAGCCCCTCAAAGTCTGGCAGGGCGGCTGGAAGGAGAAGTACCAGCTTTCCTACACGGACGCGCACTTCCCGAATGCCGAGGCGAACGACCTCTATCACATCGGTTGCGGCGACGTTTCTTCCGTTCCGGGTGCCACACAGGATAAGACCAAGTACCACCGTCTCTGGATGGTGTTTGAGAAGGGTGGCGTGTGCGGAGCCCTCGCCAAGACCTTCGCCAACCTCAACGGTATGGTCGGCGTGCCCTCGTTCGTGGTGGGCCAGCCCGGCCACGCCGCCACGCTCACCTATGAGCTGCGCGCCGATGCGAACGGCACGATGGTGCCGACGTATCGCATCCAAAACGACGTATCGGGATGGGGCAAGAGCAAGAGCCCGTCTGCAGCCCACTGGCTCAACGGGTGGGGGCGCGGCATTACGGGCGAGTTCGCAGGTATGTACACGCTCTATGCCACGGAGGCCCTCTCCGATTGGGTGGGGTACGTCCGCAGTTACGAGACGCGCCTGATCGCCGCGAGCCTCGATGAGGGTTCCACCGTTCGCGAGCAGGCGATTGATGCCGCCCGCGGGGCGCAGCCCATCAACTTCGATGCACTTTGGGCAAAGATCGAGCTCCTCGGCGCGCGCGATGCCGCCGCCGCTGAATGGGAGGCACTGGCCAAGGAGATCGCCGAGCAGCTCAAGTTCTACCCGCTGCCCATGCATGACCTCATCAAAAACATCAACAAGCGCACCGACGGCTCGCAGTTCGCCGCCTTGGAGGCCATCAGGCTCGATGCGCTCCAGCGCGCGTCCAAGGTCGACAAGAGCCAGACGGTCAATCACGATGCCTGTGCGCGCGTGGCCAAGATGCTCATGGGCGAGGCCGATGGTGTGGTGGCGACCTTCTCGTTCGATGGCGATCAGGCGGGTGTGATCGCGCTGGGTGAGCACCTTCGCGGCGGAGGCGTGCCGTGGAGGTTCAGCCTCGACGGCGGCAAGACATGGTCCGACCAGACGGATGGTCAGGTCGAGGTCGTCTTAACCGCCGATCAGATCGCCTCCATCAACGCCGAGACGGATATCCAGATCCAGCTCATCGGCGCGAGCGTCATCAACTGCATCGATATCGTGGCGGGTCAGGCTCCCTCGCTCAAGTGCGAGGCGAACGACCGCGCGAACCGCATCTATTTCTTTGACGGCAAGGTTCCCAATGGACTCGAGATGCGCGTGGACGGCGGTTCGTGGGAGCCGCTGGATGTTGAGCGGACGTACAAGGGGAATCGCACGGTCGAGCTGCGCGTGCCCGCGCGGGGAACCACCACTGCCTCCAACCCGGCCGTGTTCACGTTCACCGCGGGCGACCGCGATGCAAATTTCGTTCCGTATGAGGAGATGGTGGTCAACTCCTATTCTTCCTCTCGCGATGGCGCGGCGATGGCCCAGCGCGTGATCGATGGCTACTACGGACCGGGCAACGAGTTCTGGATCACGAGCCGCGAGAAGACAAGCGATGCCTGGATCGTGCTCGACCTTGGACATGAGCGTGCCGTCACGGATGTCGATTACTGGCGTCCCAAGAACCTGGGCACCAATGGCGTTCCCCGGTGGGATCGCATGGCGGTGACGGTGTCGGTTGCGCCCGATACGGGCCTTGCTGCCGGGGTTCCGGTGGATGCCTCGGCCTTTAAGGAAGTCGAGCGCTTTGGTAAGGGTGGCACGAAGGTGCCCGGGTGGCAGGAGAGCACGCTGAGCACCCGTTTGACGCTGAGCGACGGTCCAGTGATGGCTCGCTACGTCAAGTTGCACCTGAACGACATCTACTTCAGCGCGACGCTCATCGATGTGTGGGAGGCCCACGAGCCCGGCTTGGAAGCCGATGAGGTGGTCTTTGATTCGATGCGCGAGGGTGAGGCGACTCCCGTCCCCATCGCTCTCGAGTTGAAGAACACAAGCAAGGTCGATGTGCAGATCGAGGGCGTGACGCTCGATTCCGACGCGTTTGAGCTGCGCGGTTCCGGCTCGACTACGATCCCCGCCGGCGGCACGGACGCATCCTGGCAGGTGGTGCCGAAAGCCGGGCTTGCGGTGGGGTCGCACCGGGCGGCTGCCAAGGTTGCCTATCGGGCTGTGGGAACCGAGGCTACCGCGCGCACGCTCAGCATTCCGGTGATGATCGAGGTCTCCCCGGCGGACGTCAGCGTTTCCGTAGATGTTGAGAAGCTCGGGCAGGATTCGGTTCGCCTGAACGCCCGCGTTGAGGGCGCAGAGGGCTTGGGAGCCCGCGTGGAGTACGCCCTGTGCGATACGAACCAAGCGCCTGACGCGGTGACGGTCGCCGACGCTACTGAGGGACCGCAGGTGCAGGGAAATCCCCTCAACACCTGGACGAGCGATCCGGTGTTCAGCGGCTTGACGCCCGGCGAGACGTATTATGCCTTCGTGCGCGTGACGGGTGTGCCCGGTTTAGGTGCGGTGACTTCCGGCGAGGGAGCGCCCGTTGAGATCGCGCCCGATGTCGTTGACCCCGATGGCGGCGACGGCAACGGCGGCGATACCGGCGGCAACAACGGCGACAACCAGGGTGGCGACCAAGGTGACGGTAACGATAACGGAGACGCCGGGAACAACGGCGACAGCCAGGGCGACGGCGGCAACGATGGCTCCGGCGGCCAGGAGACTCCCGATGAAGACGGGAACCAGGACGATAATGACGGCGCCAAGGATGAGAGTGGCGACGAGACACCTCAGAATTCCCTCGGCAGTAAGCCCGAAACCCTTCCCGGAACGGGCGACGCGTCGGCTCATGGCGTGATGGCGTCCGCTGCGGGCGTCGCGTCCATGGCGGCAGCCGCTTTCAGCCGTTTGAGGTCGCGCCGCGAAGACCGGTAGGGCAGGCCACAACGGGAGATGCGCGTTTGGCGCATGTGACCATCCCGCGTCAAGCCTCAACTCGATCCGGGCTTGACGCGGGAACTTTTTAGTGCAATTCTGGAGAAGTCGGTTCCATGCATGCCTCCATAAGGAGGGCTTTTGCATGGACCTTTTTCTTAAACACGCGCCGTGCACGCAGGTGCCGGCATCCGCATCCGGTGGAGGAAACGCCCCGTGCACAAAGGGACGGCGCGCCGCGCGAAAGGAACGCTTCCCGCAGGTAGACGTTGGAGAGTTCGAGCGCGCAGCTTCCGGGGGCGAGGGCGTGCAACGCCTTGCGGCTGCGGAGGCATACGCTGCCGAGAGGGCATACGACGTCAAGAGGATGCGTCGCGGGGCACTTTTGGGGGTCTTGCGGGCGGTGTTGTTGGCTTTGGCGGTACCCGTTCTCGTTGCTGCGGTCTTCGTCGCTTCATATGCGTTGACGTGCATTTTGGATGGTGCAACTCCCGAGGAACTCATGGACGCTCTCGCTGCCTTATTTGATAGGATCTGCTCGATCGCGTAGTGCGGGGGCTCGCCTTGGCTTTGGTGCGATACGAATGGCCACTGCTAAGATGAGGTTATTCGAAAGCGGATAAGGGGTTGAGGGAATGGGAATCGAGCTTATAACGATGGTCGCATCGGTCATGGCGGCAGTGCTTGCTGCCTGGTCGACCGTCGCGTGCGTCCGCCTGCGCCGCGCACACATGGAGCATCGGGAAGAAAGAGAGCGCTCGATTGCCGAGCGAGAGCAGATGCATGAGACCCTTACCGCCGCAGGCAGCGCTCTGTCTCAAGTTTCCGCTGCCGTGAATGCCGCGCTTGATAGGTTGTCGAGCCTGTCGATAATCGAGCAGCAACATTTCGAGGCGCAATCGCGCGCGTTCGATCAGATGGGCGTTAGGGTGGACGATGTTCGCCGCGAGACAACTCAGTATTTGGAAAAGACGCGCGAGACGGTTGATGCGCAGCTCGGTGCGATGCGCAGTGATAACGAGCGCAAGCTCGAGGCCATCCGTGTCACGGTGGACGAGAAGCTCGCCACGACCCTCAATGACCGCCTGGGCGCCTCTTTTAAACAGGTGAGCGATCAACTCGAGGCGGTGTACCGCGGATTGGGGGACATGCAGTCTATCGCGACGGGCGTGGGCGACCTCAAACGGGTGCTCTCCAACGTCAAGACGCGCGGCATGCTGGGAGAGGTTCAGTTGGCGGCGATTCTGTCCGAGATTCTCGCGCCCGACCAATATGCCGAGAATGTCGCCACCAAACCGGGCAGTGCAGATCGCGTCGAGTTCGCCGTCAAACTACCGGTTGAGGAGGGCGAGCCGATTTGGCTGCCCATTGACTCAAAGTTCCCCGGCGACACCTACGAGCACCTGCGCGATGCGATGGATGCGGGCGATGCCGAGGGAATCGCCGCCGCCCGTCGCACGCTCGAGCAGGTCATCAAGCTTGAGGCGAAGGACATTTCCGCCAAATACCTGAGCGTTCCCGAGACGACGAACTTCGGCATCATGTTCCTGCCGTTCGAAGGCCTGTATGCCGAGGTTGTCGACCGGCCGGGGCTTATCGAGTGCCTACAGCGCGACTACCAGGTGAACGTGGCAGGGCCCTCGACCATGGCGGTGATCCTCAATAGCCTGCAATTGAGCTATCAGACGTTCGCGTTCCAACGCCGCGCCGACGAGATCCAAAAGGTGCTAAGCGCCGTCAAGGCGGAGTTCCCCAAGTATCAAGCGGAGTTGCGCCGCGCGCTCAAGCAGATCGAGACTGCCGGGAAGACGGTGGACGGAATCATCAACACGCGCACGAACGTAATTGAGCGTAAGCTCAGGAGCGTGACCGCTTTGGAAGACGATATGCTTGCTGCCGAACTGCTCGGAATCGAGGCCGTGGACGCGGACGAGTTGTGACGCGCCGGCGGGCGTGCCAACGTGCCCTTGGGGGCGTGCCCCCTTTGGCACGCGTGTGAAGCTCGTGGTAAACCCCTTTCGCATGCTCCGCAATCGGTATATCATGCTGAGCGTGTGTTTATATGGGCTTGAGGCGCGTAGTCATGTGTCGAGAGCGGGTAAATAGAAGGAGCATCACATGTCCGGACACTCTAAATGGGCCACAACCAAGCACCGCAAGGGTGCGCAGGACGCCAAGCGTTCCGCCCTGTTCTCCAAGTTGAGCCGTAACATCACCGTCGCGGCCCGTCTGGGCAACGATCCCAACCCGGACAACAACGCCTCCCTTGCCGCTGCCGTCGCCAAGGCAAAGGCTCAGTCCATGCCCAAGGACAAGATCAAGGCCGCTATCGACAAGGCCTTCGGTTCCGGTGCCGACGCCGCCGTGTACGAGAACATCGTGTACGAGGGCTACGGTCCCGCGGGCGTCGCCGTGTATGTCGAGTGCCTGACCGATAACCGCAATCGCACCGCCGCCGATGTCCGCTCCGCGTTCTCCCACGCGGGTGGTAACCTGGGCACTTCCGGCTCCGTGTCGTTCCAGTTCGAGCGCAAGGGCCAGGTCGTCGTTGCCAAGCAGATCGTCGACCCCAACGATAAGAAGGAGAACCTCATGGCCAACGGCGCTGCTGGCGATGAGGAGGAGTTCATGATGGCCGTTGCCGAGGCCGGTGGCGACGATTACGAGGATGCCGGCGAGGAGTGGGTTGTGTGGACCGCCGCCGGTGACCTCATGGCCGTCTCGAAGGGCATTGAGTCCCAGGGCATCGAGGTTAAGGGTGCCGAGCTCACCATGGTTCCCACCACCCCGACGTCCGTCTCTGGCACTGATGCCAAGAAGGTCCAGCGTCTCATTGACCGCCTCGAGGAGCTTGACGACGTTCAGGACGTCTACTCCACCATGGATATGACCGACGAGGTCATCGCTGCCCTCGAGGAGGAGTAGGTTCGGGGTTCCCGAGGCGCCGCATCGTGACGTGCAAGTCGTCGCTTGTTTGAGCCGGGTTCGCTATGTGGCGGGCCCGGCTTTTCCCTAGAGCGGCGTGTTCGCCGTATAATCGAGAAGCGTGCCATGATGCTTTACGGGCTATCGGGGTACAAAAGGTGAAATGTGTGCGGGCGCCGTGGTGCCCGCGATGTGTAAGAGAGAGGAGGAGCCATGCGGCGAATACGCAGAATCGGGCTGGTTTTGTATCTCATCGCCGGTGTATTGGTGGTCGGCGCATGCGCGGGCTCCCTCTTTGGTCCCTATACGGAGCGGTTCGCCTCGATGCTCGCATCGGGGTCCGGCCGCGTGACTATGGCCATCTGCCTGGTCATTGTCGCCCTGAATCTAATCGCCGTCCTGATGTACCTGCTCGTTGATCGCCCTGAGCCCACGTGCATGCGGTTGGCGGGCAACGCGGATATCGAGGTTTCGACTGAGGCTTTGGCTTCCATTGCGCGATCTGCTGCCGCGGAGCGCGATGTGATGGTCGAAGATGTTCGCGCACGTGTTGTGGGCCGCGATAAATCCGCTGTGGACATTCGCATCGAGGCGATTGCGCTCACGCAGCACAATGCGGAGGGCCTTGCGCATCGTGTGCAGCAACGTGTCCAAGACGCCTGTCACAAGATGCTCGGAGTGGCCGGTGCGCGTGTGCACGTACGTTTTCTCCCGAGTAAAACCGTGACCGTGACGAAGGAGGTCTCCGGTGAGCGATAATTCCCATGCGCCCAAGGTGCCAAAAGCGATAGTCGAGCAACTCGAGGTCCATGTTGAGGGCGTTGGGGAGCGGGGGACAGGTGATACCCCCGGTCCTTCGGATCGAGATGCGGCCGAGGCCTCTGCTCAGAAGGGCTCCTCGCACATGGGTGGGGATGGCGCGCAAGGCGGTGCGCATACCTCTCGTCGTGATTTCCAACGCGCGACCATCGGCTTGTTTGAAGGGCTCGGTCGTACGGCATGGGCGTATGCCAATGCTCATCCGCATGCCACGCTGTACGGCATCATCGGCTTTGTGCTGGCGGTGCTCATCTTGGTGATTGGCCTGTGGGACACGATCGTCATCGCGGTGTTCGTGTTTGTGGGTACGGTCATTGGCCAAATGGTCGATGGCGACAATGCGGCGGTCAACTTTATTCGCCGCGTGCTCGATGGGCGTAAATAGGCGCACGGTCGGTTCGTGTGAGTTTGGGATTTGCGGATAGGAGCGAATCATGGCAGACAGTAAAGAGTTTTTGGATAACAAGGACGCTGACGCGGTGGAGACGGTCGAACGGGCGTCGTCCGACGACGCGGCTGAGGCGACTGACGCCATCGAGGACGTCGAGATCGGTGAGGTCCTTGCCGAGTCTGAAGAAGACGACGACTCCGAGGACTCTCTCACCTACTCCAACGGTGTGATTGAGAAGATCGTCGCCATGGCCACGCGCGAGGTCCCGCATGTGTTGGGCATGAAGGGCAACCTCATGCACCTCGTCCAGGAGACCTTCGGCGCGGAGAACCTTTCCAAGGGCGTTACCATCGAGGTGACCGACGACAACCGCGTGGTGGTCAACATCTCCGTCATCATCGAGTACGGGTGCTATGCCCCCGCCATCTTCGAGGACGTCAAGGAGCGCGTGACCGAGCGCCTCACTGCCATGACCGGCCTTGAGGTCGCGGGCATCAACCTGCGCATTGAGGACGTTGTCACGCGCGAGGAGTACGAGGCGAGCCGTCGCCGTCACGCCGAGGACGCCGAGTAGGGACGGCCGCGTCTCATGGGGCCCGCGCCCTCGCCGTTTCGAGGTAAGGGGCGGACTCGGGCAGATGCGTTGCTTTCGATTAAAGGGGCCCTTCGGGGTCCCTTTTGTTACATGGTAGTTTCCCAGCTTGCCCGATATAAGGTACCCTGTTACTCTCATCCCCATGATTACGTTTGTTGGACATAGCGCGAACATGATGATGGTCATGGAGATGCCCTCGCCCGGGCACTTTGTCATGCCGCGCGATTTCCGCGTGCTGATAGAGACCGGGCGCCTCCACTAGGTTGTCTCCGGCGGGAGATGGCCACAGGTCCCATTCCATCTTCAAGCGGAGTTTTCCTCGTGATCAGCATCAAGCATGTGTACAAAACGTATGACGGGGGCGCCGAGGCGCTCTCTGACATCAATCTCGAGATCGCCGACGGCGACATCTTCGGCATCATCGGTATGAGCGGTGCCGGCAAGTCGACGCTCGTTCGCACCATCAACCTGCTGGAGCGTCCCACGACGGGCGTCATCGAGGTCGATGGCCGTGACGTCACCGCGCTTTCTGGCGAGGAGCTTCGCGCGTATCGCCGTCGCGTGGCGATGATCTTCCAGAACTTTGGCCTGCTGGCGCAAAAGACCGTGCTGGACAACGTCTGCTTCCCGTTCCTCGCCGCCACCGGCAAGGTGACGGAGGCAAACCGCGCCCGTGCTCTCGAGCTGCTCGACCGCGTTGGTCTTGCGGAGAAGGCGCAGAGCTATCCCAGCCAGCTCTCCGGCGGGCAGAAGCAGCGCGTTGCCATCGCCCGCGCGCTCGCCTGCGAGCCCGAGGTGATCCTCTGCGACGAGGCGACCTCCGCGCTCGATCCCAGCAGCACGAACACCATCCTCAAGCTGCTGCGCGACATCAACCGCGAGACCGGCGTGACCCTGGTGGTAATCACCCACTCCATGGACGTGGTCGAGAAGATCTGCAACAACGTCGCGGTGCTCGAGCGCGGCCGCGTGGTGGAGCAGGGGAGCGTGGCGGAGGTCTTCGCCGCGCCTCGTGCCGAGGCCACGCGCGTATTGCTTGGAAAGGTGGATTGGGATGCTTAACAATTTCCTCGCGGAGTTCGCTCCGCTGCTCATTCAGGGCACCGTCGACACGCTTGTCATGGTGTTCGCATCCACGGCGGTGGCCTATGTCATCGGCACCGTCCTCGGCGTGATCTTGCACCTCACGGCCCCCGGCGGTCTGCGCCCCGTTCCCGCGCTCAACGCGGTTTTGGGCTGGGTGGTCAACATCGGACGCTCTCTACCGTTCATCATTTTGCTCATCGCCCTCATGCCCGCCACGCAGGCACTCGTGGGCACCTCCACCGGCGTAGTGGGCGTCATTCCGCCCCTGGTGGTCGCTACCGCCCCGTTCGTGGCGCGCATGGTCGAGCAGTCGCTCGCCGAGGTGAGCCGCGACGCCGTTGAGGCCGCTGAGGCCTGCGGCGCGTCCGTCCCGCGTATCGTGTTCTCCGCGCTTCTGCCCGAGGCACTGCCGAGCATCGTGCGCGGCGTCGCCGTGACGCTCATCGCCGTACTGGGCTACACCGCCATCGCCGGTGCCGTGGGTGCGGGCGGTCTGGGCGACATTGCCATCCGTTACGGTTACTACCGCTATGAGGATGAGGCCATGATCGTCACGGTCGTCCTGCTCGTTGTCCTCGTCCAGCTCATCCAGTCCGTCTGCAACGCCATTGCTCGCAAAGTGGACCACCGCTAGAGGTTGGTTTGCTGCTAAGGGCTTTGGCTCGTCGATTTCGAGGCGTTGCCCTCGTGTATCTGGCACCGCCTGCCCGCGCCCTCTACGATGTGGGCACGAGGTTGGGTCCTCGTGCCGGCGCGCATGGGTCTCGTGCCGCCGCGTATTGCTCGGCACAAGACGCGAAAGTGCACTCTCGCGGCGCTTTCGAGTCGTTTTGGCCCCAGTCCTTCCGCGAGAGTTAACTCTCGCGTCACTTTAGGGGCGATTCATCCGCAAATCCTCCGCGAAAGGTAACTTTCGCGGAAGGTGAGGGATGGGGGGGTGAACCAACGGCCCTCGATTCCCTCCCGCCAACTGTGTTTTCCATCTGAAAGGATTCCATCATGAAGAACTTCAACACCTCCATTTCCCGCCGCTCCCTTGTTGCTTCCGCTTTCGCGGGCCTTGGCGTTGTCGCTTTGGGCGGTCTGACTGCCTGCGGCGGGTCTGGCACCGCTGCCGAGGGCTCCGCTGCCGCCGGCTCGACCACGCTCACCGTGGCTGCAAGCCCCGCTCCCCATGCCGAGATCCTCAACGACTTCGCCGCGCCGCTGCTTGCCAAGGAGGGTATCGAGCTTAAGGTGAAGGAGTACACCGATTACATCCAGCCCAACAAGGACACCACGTCGGGCGCGGTGGACGCCAACTACTTCCAGCACATCACCTACCTGGAGAACTACAACGCCGAGAACGGTACCGACCTCGTCTCCGCGGGGCTGATTCACTACGAGCCCTTCGCCGTGTACGCCGGCACCTCCAACGACCTCGACGCCATCGCCGACGGTGCCACCATCGCCGTGCCTAACGATCCCACCAACGAGGGCCGTGCGCTGCTCCTGCTGCAGGACCTGGGCCTCATTGCCCTCAGCGATCCCGAGAACCTCGAGGCCACGCCGAAGGACATTAAGGACAACCCGCACAACCTCAAGTTCCAGGAGCTCGAGGCCGCTGCGCTTCCGCGTGCCCTCTCTTCGGTGGATTTTGCGGTCATCAACGGCAATTACGCCATCGAGGCGGGCTACCACGTGGCCGACGCTCTGGCTCACGAGTCCTCCGATTCCCTTGCCGTCGAGAAGTACGCCAATATCATCTGCGTTGCGAAGAACAACGAGGATTCCAAGGCCGTCAAGGCGCTCGTCAAGGTCCTGACCTCGGATGACTTTAAGGCGTATCTTGAGGAGAACTACGGCGAGGATGTTCTTCCGGCGTTCTAAAGCTTGCTCGACCGCCCAGTTGCGCATCCGCGCAAGACGGGCTCTCGTGTACTTCTTCGGGCTGTCCCGCGCGCACGGGACGGCCCGTTTTCTTGAGTGCGCTTGGTTTCCGCTTGCGTCGTCGCGCCGGCGCGTTACCATCAGGGCGCTATGGTTTCGGCGGACGATGGAGCGCGCGGTGGAAGAGCACGATAGCGGCAGGCAGGGCACCTTCGCGGCGGAGGGAACGGACGGTTGCCTCGCCACAGGGCATACGCCGCCTGTGGAGCCTTTGGAGCACTTGGTTTCCGAGGAGGATATCCGTCGCGGTGAGCGGGCTGGCGCCAAGCGTAGCAAGGACCCGGGCTTTCTTCATTTCTTCGCCGTCCTCAACGGCGGCCTCATCTTAACGGCACTCGCCATCGTCTTGTTTAAGACGCCCAATCACTTTGCCTTTGGCGGTACGTCTGGCGTGTCGGTTATCCTATCCACGCTGTTCCCGTCGCTGCCCGTTGGTGCGTTCATGTGGATCATCAACATCGCGCTCGTGGTGCTCGGTTTCATATTCCTTGAGCGCAAGGCAATCCTCTGGAGCGTGTTTGCGTCCTTTGCGCTTTCGGGGTATGTCTCGTTGTTCGAAATGCTGTTCCCGGGAGTCTCGACTACATCGATCACGGGCGATATGTGGCTCGATTTGTGCTTTGCCGTGATCTTGCCGGCGATTGGCAGTGCCATGGTGTTCGACATCGGCGCTTCAACGGGCGGCACGGACATCCTTGCCATGATTCTCAAGCGTCACAGTACGCTTGAGATCGGTCGCGCGCTGCTGCTGGTGGACATCGGAATCGTGTGTATCGCCGCGGTTCTGTACGGTCCGCGCGTGGGTCTTTACTGCGTGCTTGGCCTGTTTGCCAAGACGCTCGTGGTCGATAAGGCAATCGAGAGCATTCACCTGCGCAAAGTATGTACCATCATCTGCAAGGAACCTCTCAAGGTCGAGACCTATATCGTTAAGGAGCTCAACCGCACCGCCACGATCAGCCGTGGGTACGGTGCTTTCTCCGGCCAGCTCGTCACCGTGATCATGTGTGTGCTCAGTCGTCGCGAGGCGGTGAAGCTGCGTCGCTATGCGCGCGAGGTCGATCCGGGCTGTTTTATCACAATTGTGGACAGCTCTGAGATTGTTGGCAAGGGCTTTAGAGGTGTTAATTAATAAGACGTGCGGGGTTTATTGAAGATGCCCGCGTAGATGGCCTTGCCAATGGTGCGCGAGCCGCCGTTTTGCATGTGAAAAAAAGATGGCTACTCGATGGCGCTAGGCTTCGTTGAGGGCGTCCGAATCCGCGGCCCCATCGTTTTCGTTGTCGAGGCAGAAATCGACGATGGCCTGCTTGAGGCGATCGATGCCCAAGCCAGATTCACTGCTTGTGACGATGAGCCGATCGGCGGGGATGCCGAGCTGCTTGCGGATGGAGGCCGCTTGCTTGCCCTGCTGCGACTTGGAGAGTTTGTCCGCCTTGGTGAGGCAGACAATGAAGTTGAAGCCGTTCTCACGCAGGAAGTTGATCATCTCAAAGTCGAGCTTGCTCGGGTCGTGGCGGATGTCAACGAGGGAGACAACCAGATTGAAGCTGCGTTCGGAGTCGAAGAAGTCGCCGACGAGACGAGCCCAGCGGTCGCGCTCGGCCTTGCTTCGCTGTGCGAAGCCGTAGCCGGGTAGGTCGACGAAGTGCACGCCATCGGCTTCGAAGAAGTTGACATTGGCCGTCTTGCCGGGGGTGGAGGAAACCTTTACCAGGCTTCGACGGTTGAACAGCTTGTTCATGATTGAGGACTTGCCCACGTTGGAACGGCCCACAAAGCTGACTTCGGGGCAGGTTGACGGTGGAATCTGCGACGCCTTGCCATAACTGGCGACGAAGTGGACTTTGTTGTAGTTGATGGCTTCGGCCATAGGGCAGCCTTTCGTGCTAGTCGCGGGGCTCGACACCCAGCTTAACCGCTAGGCGACGGACGATGGACAGGACGAGGGAACTTGCGCTTGCGGCATATTCCTCGAGGTCGAACTCGCGGGAGGACAAGGCATCGTAGCTCTCATCGCAGTTGTCTGAAATCGCGCGCAACACCAGGCAGTCAATCCCGTTCTTGGCGGCGATGTGCGCGATGGCGGCACCCTCCATCTCGACGCAGTCGCCCTGCGTGGCGGCGATGGCGGCGGCCTTTGCTTCGCATCCGCTCACGAAGCGGTCGCCCGTGGCGATGGTGCCGCGCAGGTACTGCTGCGGCTCGGTGCCTGCGTTGTTGCGACGGAACAACGTGGCATCGGCATCGGCTCGCGCGGCGGCAAGGGTCTCGGGGCCGGCGGCCGCATTGCCAGTGAGGGAGGCGTCGATGTAGCCGTGGGCGCGTAGCGTTTCTTCGGCGAGGTCGATGAGGAAATCGGTGCTGGTAAATTCCTCGAGTTCGGGAGCGGATTCGGCGATGAGGGCCGTGTCGGTGTCGAGGTAACGCAGGTGCTCGCCGATGACGACGTCGCCGATATGCAGCTGGGGGTTGAGGCCGCCAGCGATACCGGAAAAGATGATGGCATTGGCATGGTAGGCGCTGATGAGATGTTGCGCCGCTGCGGCGGCGTTGACCGTACCCATGCCGGCGGTGGTGGCAACCACTGTGAAGCCGTGATACTCGCCGCCCACGATATGCAGACCAGCTTCGTCGACGACGGTGCCCTTCTCTACGGCGGCATAAATCTGGCGCACTTCCTTTTCCAGCGCGCCGATGATGGCGATGGTGGGTGTCATGCGTCTCCAATCGGGTAAGCGAGTGTGTATCGCGGCCTATTCTAGCAGCGCAAAGGTGAACGCCAGCGATTTTGCGGCAAACGAACAGACCCCGAACGGTCGCCCGGGGTCTGCAGAACGCGAACGAGCTGGACGGCTACTTCAGATTTTGCAGGTGGTCGTATACAAAACTTGCGATAGCGGCAGAGTCGTTGATGTCGAGGAAAGGCGGCAGCGTGACGTCGGATTCGTTGAAAGCGCGCCCCTCCTCCCCGGCGGCGGTGCGGGCGGCCTTTGCTGCTCGTGTGCGGAAGTCGCGTGCCACCACATCGTTGCAGGCCACGGCAAGCGTGTTCTCGTCGATGAGCTCAAACGAGTCGCGTCCACGCATGCGGTCGATGCCGCTGCGCGCCACGGCTATGCTCGGCAACCCCGCCGTCTTGTAGCCCTCCACGATCACGATGTCCACATCGGTGTAGTGCGCAATCAGGTCGCGCACGGGAACCTCGCCGTCGATCCGCGCGTATTCGGCGTAGGCGCCGGGCGAGACAAGGCCCACATGGCGGCTGCCCGCCTGAGCGTGACGCCACGAATCCTTGCCGGGCTGGTCGATGTCGAAGCCCTTGTGGCCGTGGTGTTTGATGGATCCCACGCGCAGGCCGCGCTGGGTGAGTCGGCTAATGACCTTCTCGACGAGCGTCGTCTTTCCGGCGTTTTGGTAGCCCACAAAGGCGATGGCCGGCGCCGCCGCCCCTGTGCGCGGTCCGCCGGGCAGCGGCGAGGGATCGAGGTCCTCGGGTGCGGGGGAGATGGGGTGGAGGGCCGCGTTTGCGGCATGGGTGGAGTCGGCGATGGCCGTAGCGTCATCGGTGCCTGCCATGTCTTCCGCACCGTCGCGTTCCCACAGGCCGGAACGCCCGCCCTCTTTGTGGAGCAGGCGTACGTCGACGATTTCCATGCCGCGGTCGACGGCCTTGCACATGTCGTAGATGGTGAGGCAGGCGGCCGAGGCGGCGGTAAGGGCCTCCATTTCGATGCCCGTGACGCCCGTCACGCCGCAGGTCGCGCGCACGCGAAAGCCCACGCGACCGTCCTCGCGCTCTGGTGCCCAGCCGCTCGCGAGCTTTGTGCCCGGCGCGGTGATGGGCGCTATCTCGACCTTCGCCTTGGTGAGGTTGAGCGGGTGACACATGGGGATGATGTCACTCGTGCGCTTGCTCGCCATGATGCCGGCGATGCGCGCGCAGGCGAGGACGTCGCCCTTCTTGGCGCGGTCCTCGAGGACCATCGCCTGCGTCTCGGGGTGCATGAGGATGGAGCCCTCTGCGATGGCGAGGCGCTGGGTGACCGCCTTTTCGCCCACGTCGACCATGCGCACATCCCCGTGCTCGTCCACGTGTGTGAGCTCATCGCGGTAGGCATCGCGCGGCTCAACCACGGCGGCGGGGTACTTCTCGTGTACGGCTCTGCCCAAGGTCTTTGGGCGCTCGGGCTTATCGGGGGTTCGGGCGGTCACGGAGATCAGCCTCCAATCTGCGACATGAAGCGCTGGGTTCCATCAATGTGGTCATGTTGCTGGGGTTTATGGGCAATCGCGGTGCGATACAGGGCAACAACCGCTTCGTCGTCGCCGGTGCGTAGGGCGTCACGTACGTTGTACTCGGCGTCGGAGAAGAGGCAGGGCCTTAGCTGACCGTCGGCGGTAAGGCGCAGGCGGTTGCAGGCGCTGCAGAAGTGGTTGGACATGGCGGAGATGAAGCCCACGGTGCCCGCGGCGTTGGGGAAGGCCCAGTATCGTGCGGGACCGGCTCCGTACGGTGCGCTTTCGTCCACGGGAGCGAGGGCTCCGATACCCATCGCACGCGCCTGGCTCGAGATGAGCTCGCGCAGCTCATCTGAGGGCACGACGTCGCTTGCGTCCCACAGTTCGGGGTTGAGGGTGCTCCCGGAGCAGCCCGAAGTCCCGGCCCCGCAGTGGGGCGAGGTAGCTGAACTCGACCACATTGGCTCCTCAGGTGCCTCGGATTGCCCCGAACGAGGAGGGAGCACGCCTTGGGTGCGGCGACCGACGATTGAGGGGCAAGGCGAGGTGGCTGAGGAGCCAATGGGCATGTACTCGATGAAGCGCACGTGCACGGGGCGCTCGAGCGACAGCTTAGCGAGCTCGAGCACATCCTGGTCCATACGCCTGACCACGACGGTGTTGACCTTGACCGGATCGAAGCCGTATTCGAGGGCGGCATCGATGCCGGCGAGCGCCTGTTCGACGCGGCCCAGGCGCGTGATCTGGGTGAAGCGGTCAGCGTTCAGGGTGTCGAGCGAGATGTTCACGCGGTCAAGCCCGGCTTCGCGAAGTGCCGGCGCAAGACGAGGGAGCAGGGCGCCGTTGGTGGTGAGGGAGATGTCCTCGATGCCATCGATGGCGCGAATTTCCTCGATGAGGGGCACGATGCGGTGCGAGACGAGCGGTTCGCCCCCGGTGAGCCGCACGCGCGTGATGCCCTCGGGAGCGACGAGCCGCACGAAATGAGCGATCTCCTCGGCGGAGAGCAGCTCATCGTGCGCGCGCATCGCGACGCCCTCCTCGGGCATGCAGTACACGCAGCGGAAGTTGCACTTGTCCGTGACGGAGATGCGCAGGTAGTTGATGCCTCGGCCGAAGCCGTCGTGAAGTTCGCGGGGCACGCGGGCGCCTTTCGGGATGGTCCGGCGGCATGCCGGTGAAGGGTAGATGATTTCATGGTACCCCACGTCACCGAGGGGAACCACGATGGTTCGCATGCGTTTCGGGAGGGGGCCGGTAAGCCGGTTGGGGTACTTTGCTACACTGGAGTGCTAAAGCACGGGAGATGGGAAGATATGGGAAAGGGACATTTCTCCGGCCTTTGCGACCGGTTTACCTATTCAACGCCGGAGCTCACGCAGCAGGTTCGTCGGTTCATCTGGGCGCGTCTGTTGCTCTATCTCGGCGCGATGTCGAGCTATTTCATCGGCGTGATGGGAACCCTCACGTTCGCTATGGGTGCGGGCGTGGGGGACAACGCCATCGCGGTCGGCTTGCTCAACTTATGCATCGTGTTCGGCCAGATTCGCGGAGGTGGTTTGTTGGACCGCATGGGACCGCACTTCTACCTGCGCATCGCCGTGGCAGGACTCGTCGCGAGCGGCCTGCTCTACCAAGTGGTGGGTACGAGCGTCGTGGGCGTCTACATCGGGGCCGCTGTGTTCGGGTTCGCATGGGGCATGGCCGAGACCATCCCGCGCTCGTACCCCGCCTATCTCACGGATGACCTGGATGAGCTCAAGCGCATCAACGCGCTCGTGACCCTTACGGGCAACATCGCCATCGTGGTGGGGCCGCTTGTGGGTGGGGCGATCTCGCTCGTGGCTCCCACGCAGGCGGTATTTTTGTTCATGGTGGCCTGCTCGGCGCTTGCGCTCATCCCCGGATGGGGGATCGAGGCTTTGAGACAGCCTGGTGAGCTCGATGGGGGCGCCGACGACATGGGGGAGGCGGCCTTCTCGTCGACGGAGGGGGCGCCAGCGGGTGATTCCGCTCCCCGGGGGAATATCTCCGCGGGCTTCTCCGTCATCTTTGGCAGCAGCGTACTCACCTTGCTGTTCTGGGCAACGCTTCTTTCCTTCATGGGATACGGAGCATTCGACCCGCTCGAGTCCCTGTTTTACCGTGATGTGCTCAACGTGGGTGCCGAGTGGATGGGCTGGCTGTCCGCTCTGTCGGGCGTGGGCGGTCTTATAGGTGCCGCGCTTGCGGGCGTTATGCCCCCGCGCCTCATCAACGTGCGGGCCCTGCTCGTGGTTCTGTGCATCACGGGGCTCGGTAGCCTGCTGTACGTTGCCACGCCCTTCGTACTTATCGCGTGCGTTGGGCAATTCATACTCGGTATCGCGTTCTCGGCATTCGGCCCCATTAAGGACACCCTTGTGCAGGTGCATACGCCGCTCGACCGCATTGGCCGCGTCAATGCCGCTATGGGCGCCGGGTACAACATGGCGGGCGCGATTCCGCTGCTGTGCGCCCCGAGCCTCGCGCACATGTTCGGCGTGCAGGGGACGCTCATAGCTGCGGGCATGCTGGTCGCTGTGGTTCCACTCGCGATTCTGGTGGTGCGCCGCCGGGAGCTTGCCCAACTGGTGAAGAGCGAGCGCGTGGCAGAGGAGGAGCTCGCGGAAGGATAGCCGCCCACTTATGAAGGTGCTTTTGGAGACGGCGTGAACGAGCAACGACGCCCCGCGTGCTCGGCTTGCCGCCGCCGTAATCCTCAGCTAGGCTGGATATGCACGAGATCACTTGGGAGACGTGATATCCATGCCGCGCAAGAATACGCAGCACCAGAACGTGACAACGATCAATAGCGAAGACGCCACGACGGAGGGTGACAGTCCGAGCGTGCGCATCGCCGGCTTGAGCCCACGTGAATTCGCCAAGAGGGTGCTCGTCATCTTGCTCGGGTCCGCCATCGTGAGTTTTGGCGTGCACAACATCCATAATGTCACGGGTATCACCGAGGGCGGTATCATCGGCCTCGTCCTGTGCTTCGACCATTGGTTTGGCATCCCGCCCTCGGTCGTTACGCCGGTGCTTGACGGCCTGTCGTACCTAGTGGCGTTCAAGGTTCTGGGTGGTGGCTTTTTGGGCTGGTCCGCCGTGGCGACGGTTTCGGTCGCCGGATTCTACAAGCTCTGGGAGAGCCTTCCCCACATGCTGCCCGATCTTTCGAATCAGCCGCTTGCCGCTGCAGTGCTTGGCGCCCTGTTCGTGGGCGTGGGCGTGGGGCTCGTGATTCGTCAAGGCGCTTCGGCTGGCGGCGACGATGCGCTGGCGCTCTCCATCTCCAAGGTCACCGGTTGGCGTGTGGGCCGTTGCTACCTGTTCACCGACCTCACGGTGCTCGCGCTCTCGCTTACGTACATCCCGGTTGTCAAGATCGCGTTTTCGCTCATCACGGTTACGATTTCCTCTGCGGTGATTGATGTAGTGAAGGATGCCTCGTGGGACCACGTGGAGGAGCTGGGCGAGTGGTTGCGCGAGCGCCGCATGTCCGTTCGTCGGTGAAAACTCGCTCATGAAATTGTAAAATAGCAGGTAGATACTATCGCAGGCGATTGAGCATCACGCTGGCGTATTCGCTGGGGCTGAGCTCGGTGCCGCGGAGGGCGGGAAGGGCCGTTGCGGGAAGTGCCCGTTCCAGGAATTCGAAGCTCGCGCCGTAGTCCTGCGCGAAGAGGCAGCAAAAAAGCGAGTCGAGCACATATTGCACGGCAATATGGCTGGCGAACTGGGTGATGCGGTTCTGCAGGCTCTCCTTGTCGCTCACGTGTAGGTACACGTTGAGGCCCGGGTTGAGTTGCCCCCCGCGCCGCGTTCCGACGAAGACCGTGGGGACTCCGCGTTCCTGCAGGATCGGCAGGATCGTGGCGAGATTGGGCCCTAACCCCGAATATGAGATGACGAGCGCCACGTGCGTCGGGTCCGCGGCGAGGGCGACCCGCGTCTGAGACTCGATGCTCTCGAAACAGGTGGCGGTGCGCCCGATGGAGAGCAGGCGGTCGCAGAACATATGGGCTGGGTAGAGGTTATGCGACTGCGTGAAGATGTCGATCGACGCCGCGCGCTCGAGAAGGCCCGCGGCCCGATCGAGCTCGACGCCGTCGAGCACCTCGCGCGTGTCGGCGAGGGTCGTCTCGTAGACCTGCGCCATGCTCGTGAGGACCGCATCGGCGCTCTCGCCTGCATTGAAGGGGAAGTTGATGTCGACGTCGCCCGAGTGCCTCTGCTGCTCCTCGGCACGCGCCACCTCGACTTTGAGTTCCTTGAACCCCTCGAGTCCGAGTTTTTTGCAGAAGCGATGCACGCTGGGAATCGAGACATGCGCCGCGCGGGCGAGCTCCTTGATGGTGAGGCCGTGCAGCCTGCCGCCGAGCGCCAGCACGGTGCCGGCGAGCTGCTGCTCGGCGGGCGTGAAGCCCTCCGCCAGCTCCATGCGTCGCTTGATGTCCATGACGCCCCCCTGTGCGGAGATGGTTGGATGGTATCAAATGAGGATATCAAAACGTGTCAATGATATGTTCCGCCGTCGGCGGAGCCACGATATCGATCTGCAGGTGTCGGTTGAGGATCTGGAACAGGTGCCGACGCGTGTTCAACCTGACCGTTTACGGAATACTCGACACTGCCCCCAGCATTTTGCGGTATCTATACATATAGCAAAACATTTAGCAAAACATTTGTTTAGTTGTTTAGGAGCGATTCATGGCCAAGGTCAGCGTTCGAGAGATCAGCCGTGCGACGGGGTTCTCCCCGGCGACGGTTTCCAACGCGCTCAACGGAAAGCGCAGCGTGAGCGAGGAGACCGCCCGCATCATCCGCGAGGCCGCCCAGAATATGGGCTATCAGCAGAGTGCGCAGCTCGACGCCATCACGTTCGTGCTTGCGCGGAAGAGCGGCAAGATTGTCGATGAGAGCACGTTCCACCCGTCGGTGATCGAGGGCGTCGAGCGCCAGGCGCGCCGTCACGGCATGAGCACCTCCTTCGTCTCCGTCGACTTCTCCGATTTGGATGCGGCACGGCCCCAGGTCGAGTCGATTGCGGGCGACCCTTCCGCCGCCATCGTGCTTTTGGGCACGGAGCTCGGGGAGGAGGATTTCCGCCTGTTCCGTGACTGCGCGGCGCACATCATCGTGCTCGACAGCTGGAGCGACCAATACGATTTCGATGCCGTGGTGATGTCCAACGAGGATTCGACCCTGCGCGCGGTCAACTATCTGATCGAGCACGGTCATCGCAAGATCGGCTATCTCGCCGGTGATTTCCGCATTCAGAATTTCAAGGCGCGCGAGCGCGGGTTCGAGCGCGCCCTTTCCGAGGCGGGTATCGAGGTGGAGCCCGCCTGGCGCGTGTCGCTCGGCACCACGCTCGAGACGGCATATGAAGATATGGCCGCATGGCTCGCTAGCACGCCGCGCGAGCGGCTGCCGACGGCCTTCTTCGCCGATAATGACGTGCTCGCCGTCGGCGCCCTGCGAGCCCTGTCTGAGGCGGGTATCGAGGTCCCGCGCGACGTGTCGATCATCGGTTTCGATGACCTCTCCGTCGGCGCCTTCTCGAATCCCCCGCTCACGACGGTGCACGTGCTCAAGCACGAGGTGGGGGAGATCGCGGTGAGGCGTTTGGTCGGTAACATCCGAAGCCCCAAAGTTTATACATGCCGAACAATGGTATCGACGTATTTCGTAGAGCGTCGCAGTGTGAAATCAACGAATGGGACACCTAGGCCGATTCGCGCTTAATCAGGGAGACTCCAACTCCAATGCTGATAGGGTGGTGCTCGCTTTCATCTATGACCTCGATGATGCGCCCGGCGGCAAGGGAGCCCATATACCGCGATGGGACATTCAACGTGGTGAGTCGCGGCTGCACGTAGGTGCCGCCTACGTGGTTGTCAAAGCCGATGATACGCACATCGTCGGGCACGCGATAACCGCGCTCCATTAGCGCCTTCATGGCACCTATGGCAATATCATCAAAAACGGCGGCGTAGCTTTGGGCAAGGGGCTCGCCCGCATCGATGATGCCGAGCATGTTTGCGTATGCGTCGTCTGGAGCGACGGC
Source organism: Collinsella sp. AF08-23 (assembly GCF_003479805.1). Classification (GTDB taxonomy): domain Bacteria; phylum Actinomycetota; class Coriobacteriia; order Coriobacteriales; family Coriobacteriaceae; genus Collinsella. The sequence goes on from NZ_QUHV01000001.1 coordinate 168,502, forward strand.
GAGCTCGTGGATGATGCCACACTTTTCCGACCCGGCTAGCTGACTGACGGCGTGCTCGTAGGCAAAGCGTCGCTCGGCGAAGTTGCCCAAGGTAATGGGTGTCGCTAACAGCCCCGGGACAGATCCATACTTCGAATACAGGTACTGTACGGCAAGCGCCATACTGGCGGCGTTGTCGATCTTGACCGTATCGACCCCAACGTTCATGCATGAATCCAGCAGCAACAGAGGGCAGTCCAGCGACGCGAACGGCATAAAATCCGACTCGAACATCTCTGTCGCAAGGATGATGACGCCGTCGTATTGCGCCTCGGCGATGTTGGCAATCTGCTCCTGTATGTTCTCGTATGGCGAGTAGTTCACCAGTGAAAATGAGAACCCCGCGTGCCTCAGGGCGCCTTCGACTCCGGCAAGCATGTCGGAAAAGAAAGGGCTCGAGAAGATGCGGCGTCGATTAAAGGCAACCAGTGCGACGGTTCCGCTCTTTTGGCGCTCAAACTTAATCTTGCTAAAGTCGTAACCTAGGGCCTCGGCGGTGCTGAGTACTAACTGGCGAGTCTTTTCGCTTACGCCGCGTCGGTTGTTAAGTGCGAGGGAGACGGCCGCTGCCGAGATTCCCAGCTGGTCGGCGATTTGTTTTGCAGTGACGGCCATGGTGATTCCTAACGATTGACAACTAAAAGTGAGCTTAACACTCAGCTGTTCATTAAGCTAAATATTTAGTAACTCAACTTAGGAATCGATAGAAGTTAAGTTGCGTCCCCAGTAGAGTTTGTCTCAACAAACGCAACGACAAGGGGGACGAAGATGATCAGCGGTATTTTTGAAATGCCCATTACGGATCAGAGCTATCCGTTTTCGAGCGCCGAACGCTACTGTCATCTGAGCACAAAGGATTACGTCGAGCGCGAGTATCGCGTTGACGGTACCGCCAACGTGTATCGCACCGCCGACGAAGACGGCGGCGTGGAGGTCATGACTGCCGACGCCCCTTATTCCAATCGGATCGTTGTTCGTGCTCCGAAAGATCCGGCGCAAGCGAGTGGCAATGTGGTCGTTGAGATCATCAATCCCACATCGTTTATGGAAATCGAGCGCATGTGGATTTTGGGCCACGGCGAGTTTGTGCGCTCTGGCGATATCTATGTGGGCATTACCAGCAAGCCCAATACCATCGCCAAGCTCAAGGAATTCAATCCCAATCGCTATGCCTTCATGAGCTGGGCAAACCCAACTCCCGAGTGGCCCTTTGACTTTGATCCGGAACAGCTCGTACGCGACGGCGCGCTTCCCGACATGGACATCTCTTACGAGACTGGCCTGTTTTGGGACATGCTGACCGATCTTGCGTGGCTCTTGCGCGGAGACTCCGACCTTAACCCGATCCGCGACTATCCTCGCCAGGCAATTTGCCTTACAGGATGGTCTCAGTCCGGCGCCTACCTGTTCCGCTACCTTAACAGTTTTGCCTATCGCGAGGATGTGCGCCGTGACGGCCGCGTGTTTGACGGATACCTGTCTGGCGGTGGCATCCATTCGATGTGCATTCCCGTCAACCAGTATGAATGCAGCCGGGAATACGCACACCATCTACTGCGTGTGGAGCACGTCGAGGAGCCGTTTATCGCCCTTCAGACCGAAAGCGAGAACGGTCGCTTTGAGAGTTGGCGCACGCTTATGCCCGATAGCGACGATCCCGATTTTAAGTACCGGCTGTACGAGGTGACGGGTGCTTCCCACGATACGCAGTGGAGTTACGTCGACTATTACCAAGACGACGAGGATCTTAAGCGTATCGACCATCTGCCGGTGTATGTCGGTAAGCATGCCGAAGCAAACGCCTATCCGTCGCAGTATCTGTTCCATGCTGCATTCCGTAACCTGTTCCGCTGGGTCCGTACGGGTGCAGCTCCGGCAATCTGTCCACGCATTGAGCTGGACGCGAACGGCGAGAACGTAAAGGATGCCCTGGGAAATACCAAGGGCGGACTTCGCACCTGCCTGCTCGAGCATCCGTTTGCCCGCTACTCCAACACGAGCTTGGTGGAGCCGGGGCAGGGCACGGTCGATAAGACGAGCGATAAGGACGGGCTGTTTGGCCACATGGAGTCGTTCTCGGCATCGATGCTCAAAGAGCTGTACGGGTCGCTCGAAAACTATCGCGCTCTATGTGAGCGCGATACAGCGATCGGGGTGTCACAAGGCTTTATTTGTGCCGAGGATGCCCAGGCGATCGTTGATTTTGCCATGGCATCCGCCCGTGAGCGAGGACTGAACTAGCAAGACTAAGACCGGAGAGGGGTCTGCAATGGATATGACGTTGAATCAAGATGCCGTTGCCGAGATTTGGCGACCGGTTGTTCTGACGTTTGAGAGCGCCTGTTCGTTCGATAACCCGTTTTTAGACGTTGAGATTTGGGCGGAGTTCACCGGCTCGAGTGGCAGGGTAATTCGCCGCGAGGCCTACTGGGATGGTGGGCGTACCTACTGCGTGTCGTTTGCCCCGACCGAGCTGGGTGTCTGGAACTATGTTATCGAGGCTCCCGAGCAGACCGGTCTTAATGGCTGCATGGGCAACGTCGAGGCCGTGCCGTACGAGGGCGAGCTCGATCTGTACCGCCACGGTTTTATCCGCGTTGCAGACGATTCGCGCATGTTTGCCTATTCAGATGGTACGCCGTTCTTTTGGCTGGGCGATACCCATTGGGAGTTTGCCTACCGCGAGAGCTGGGATGCGTCGAACCACCCCGGCATGACGAGCCAATTTCGCGGCATGGTCGACCTGCGTGCCGAGCAGGGCTTTACCGTCTATCAGACCAACCTGCGCTCTGACATGGGCGCAGGAGATCGCTATTGGATTGACGGTGGCATGGCCAAGGGCGTGGAAGATGTGCCTAATGTGGCCTTCTACCAGCGGGAGCTCGACCGCCGCATGGCCTATATCGCCGATGCGGGCTTAGTGAATGCGCTTGGGCAAGCGTGGGCGTTTGCCATTCTCGGCGAGCATGCCGTGGAACACCAAAAGCACCTCGCCCGCTACCTGGTGGCGCGCTACGGTGCATATCCGATGGTGTGGACGCTTGCCGGCGAGGTTGCCGGATACCGCAAAGAAGGTCGAGCCGCCATGCTTGACGGCTGGCGTGAGGTCGCCTTGGAGATTGAGGCACGCGACGGCTATGGTCATCTGGCGACGGCGCACTATACCAACGAGCGCCCCTTTGCCGATTACTACCAGGATGAACCCTGGATGGACTTTACGCTCAACCAGGCCGGTCACGGCGATTACCTCATCAAGACAAGCGACTACTTTGACTATCTGGCAGCTCATGACGACAAGCCCTTCGTTGAGGGCGAGGCGCTCTACGAGTTTTGCTCGACGCTCGAGGAGATGGGTACGCGCCTGTGCACCGCAGACATGCTGCGCCGCGTGGCGTATATCTGCATGCAGGCCGGCGGCGCCGGCTATACCTACGGAGCCCAGGGAATCTGGGACAACGTGTGGGAAAGCCCTGAGGAGCTCGACCCCTTTATGGCGATCTTCAACCGCTTTGGCATTACTTGGGCCCAGGCGGTAGACGGAGAAGGTGCGGTGCAGATGGGCTACATGCGTTCCTTCTACGAAGACAATCACTTCTGGGAGCTCGCTCCCTACGAAACGACCGATGCGGGCAACCTGTTTGCCAACAAGGCTCCGCTGGCAACCGCCAACCAGGACCTTTCGCGCATCGTCGCGTACTTTGGCGATACCGTGCGCCAAAAGCTTGCTATCGAGGGTGTGCCGACGGGCGCTGCCTATGCAAGCCGATGGTTTAACCCTCGCACGGGCGCATACCGTGACGGCGAGGACGCCCTTGCCGTCACGGGCAGCATCATTCTGCCTGACAAACCCGGGGTTGGGGATTGGCTCCTCGTCCTCGAGCTCAAGGCGTAACCATATTTCCATTGGTCATAGGCGGGAAAGAGTCGGCCGCAATTTCCCGTTTGACAGCTAGATGAATCGTTTAGAGAGGATCAGTGAACACAAAATGAGCGTTCTCGATTCGATGCAGGGCTTCCTCGAGAAGCACGTGGGCCCCATTGCCCACAAAGTGAGTAGCTTTAAGGTCGTAAAGGGCCTTATGTCCGGCATGATGGCGACCATGCCCGTTACGCTGGGCGTGGCGCTGCTCTCCATTATCAACGGGCTGCCGATCCCGCCGCTGCAGGCGTTCCTTGCCAGCACCGGCATGTCGGCGACGATTACCGACGTACTGGTCGTTACCATGAACCTCGGCGCCATCTACATGTGCGCCTCGGTCTCGTACTCCTACGGCAAGGTGCTCGGGAACAAAGGCCTTACGTCGACGGTTGCGGCTATTGGCGTTTTGCTCCTGCTGATTCCTCTTGGCCATGCCGAGGACGGCTCGACGTTTATCGTGACCCGTTATCTGGGCAGCTCGGGTCTGTTCGTTGCGCTGCTCGTGGCGTTGATCGTGCCGAAGGCGCTTAACTTCCTTATGAAGCATATCGCCATCCCCATGCCCGATTCCGTCCCTCAGTTCGTTACCGATTCGCTGTCTCCGATGTTCTGCGCCATCGTCATCTTCACCACGGCTGCTCTGGTTAAGTGGGGCATGGGCATGACGAGCTTCGGCGATGTCTTTAACCTCATCAACAGCACCATTGCCACTCCCGTTATGTTCCTGGGCTCCAGCCCCTGGGCCGTTGTCATTTACTTTACGCTGTGCAACCTGCTGTTCTTCTTTGGTATCCACCCCAGCGTCCTGATGGGCGTGTACATGCCGGTTGTCCAGGCCTGCGCTCTTGCCAACACCGAGGCATTCGTTGCCGGCCAGCCACTGCCGTACCTGTCGTTCATCATCATGTTCTCTGTCGGTTCTGTTGACGCCCTTGGCATGGAGCTTGCGCTGCTCACGGCCAAGTCCGAGCGCTACAAGGCCCTCTCCAAGATTGCCCTGGTGCCCGCACTCTTCAACATCTCCGAGCCCATCATCTTCGGTACGCCCATTGCCATGAACCCTTATATGTTCATCCCCTACATCCTGCTCAAGCCCGTGGCCTGCATTGCTGCCGCCGTCGGCCTGATGCTCGGTCTGGGCAATGCATTTAACCCGACCATTTCCATGCCGTTTGTCGTGCCGCTGCCCATCAGCAACTTCTTTACGGGCGGCATTGGCCTGGTCGCAATCGTCCTCGCCGCAATCCTGCTGGTCGGACTGCTGTTTATCCCGTTCGTCAAGATGGCCGATAAGGAGGCACTGGCCGAGGAAGCTGCTGCAAAGGCTTCTGCCGAGTAGGTCATTGTCCACAAGTTCGAAGGTTCGGCCGATCGCGTTGATCGCCGAAACATATAAGTCCCTGTGAGGGGTTACAGGAAAGGAACTGCAATGAAAAACATCGTTCTTATGTGCGCTGGCGGCATGTCCACGAGCATCATCATGAAGAACATCAAGAAGGCCGCCGACGCCGAGGGCCTGGAGTGCGAGGTGTCCGCTCACGCCGTCAATGAGGCTGCCGCCATTGGCCGCAATGCCGACTGCATTCTGCTTGGGCCGCAGGTTGGCTATGCCAAGGATGAGGTCTGCGCCGCATGCCCCGAGGTTCCGGTCGGCGTAATCCCCATGACCACCTACGGCATGATGGACGGCGTCAAGGCTCTGGCTCAGGCCAAGGAACTGATGGGGCTGTAAGTATGACGGCAGAAGAGATTCAGCTTCAGAGTTTTCAGATCATTTCAGGCGTCGGTTGCGCGCGCAGCTGCTATATCGATGCGATTCATCTAGCTCGTGACGGCAAGTTCGAAGAGGCCGAGGCAAAGATCACGGAAGGCCAGCAGCACTATGCCGAGGGCCACGCTGCCCATGGTGGCCTTGTCCAGCAGACTGCCGCCGGCGAGAACCTGAGCATCGATCTTTTGGTCGTCCATGCCGAGGATCAGCTGATGAGCGCCGAGGGCTTTGGCATCCTTGCCAAGGAGTTCGTGGACGTCTATCGCAAGATGGGCGCGTAGCCACGGACTTTGCTGCCGGCTTATCACCGTGGGTGGTGTACTCGCGGTAACAGGGCGGTGTTGATTCGTTTACATACATGTGCGGATAGGGAGGGCCCTTCGGGGCCCTCTTTTGTTCCCCTTGTATGTTCAGTTTGTTTACATACCGTTTAGGCTGATTTCTCTACCGTTTACGGGTATTTCGCGTTACACTTCTAAACAAAAGAGTAAAACATTTAGTAAACAGAACAAAACGAAACACGCGTCTGTTTACTGAACATACAACTAGGGGAGGACGTACATGGATAAGATTAAGCTCGGCTTTGTGCCCACGCGCCGCAGCATCTTTAGCGCGCCGGACGCGCTTAAGTATCGCGGCCTGACGGCTGACCGCCTGCGCGAGATCGGTGTCGACATCGTGGACATCGACGACATTAACGACGAGGGCCTGCTCTTTGACGACAGCCATATCGAGCCTATCGTCAAGAAGTTCCGCGCCGAGGGCGTCGACGGCATCATGCTGTGCCACGCTAACTTTGGCACCGAGTACGTTTGCGCCCGTCTTGCCCGCGAGCTCGGTCTGCCTGTGCTGCTGTGGGGTCCGCGTGACGAGCGTCCCGAGCCCGATGGCACCCGCCTGCGCGATAGCCAGTGCGGCCTGTTCGCCACCGGCAAGGTTCTGCGCCGCTTCCAGGTTCCCTTTACCTATATGACCAACTGCCGCCTGACCGACCCCGAGTTCGAGCGCGGCGTCTGGGACTTTTTGGCCGTATGCAATGTGGTCAAGACCTTCAAGCACACTCGCATCCTGCAGATGGCGACCCGTCCGTTCGACTTCTGGTCCACCATGTGCAACGAGGGCGAGCTGCTCGAGAAGTTCAATATTCAGCTTTCGCCCATCCCCATGACCGAACTCGTTCAGGCTGTGCACGACGCTCAGGCCGACGAGCAGGCCATGGCCGCCATGCTCGACCACATTCGTCACAGCTTTGAGATCTGCATACCCGAGGACAAGGTCCCCGCGGTCGCAGGGCTCGCCATCGCTATGAAGCGCCTGGTCGAGAAGTACGGCTGCAACGCCGGCGCCATCCAGTGCTGGAACGCTCTGCAGGACGAGCTGGGCATTATGCCCTGCGCCGCCAACGCCATCCTCAACGAGATGGGCATCCCTATCGTATGCGAGACCGATATCCATGGCGCCATCACCGCGCTGATGGTCGAGGCTGCCGACCTGGGCCGTCACCGTGGCATGTTCGCCGACTGGACCGTGCGCCATCCCGATAACGAGAACGGCGAGCTGCTGCAGCATTGCGGCCCCTGGCCCTGCAGCTGCGCGGCCGTCAAGCCCAAGCTCACCTACCCGCTGGCTTTCGATCACCCCGGCGCGCTGACGGCCGAGGCTAAACACGGCGACCTCACCCTTGCCCGCTTTGACGGCGACAACGGCGAGTACTCGCTGCTGCTGGGCAACGCCCGCGGCATCGACGGCCCGGCCGGCATGGGCACCTACCTGTGGGTCGAGGTCGACAACCTCAAGCGCCTCGAGGCCAAGATTGTCGAGGGTCCCTACATCCACCACTGCGTCGCTATTCACGCCAACGTGGTGCCGGTGCTCTACGAGGCGTGCAAGTACATCGGCATTGCCCCCGATTTATACGACCCCATCGAAGAAGACGTTAAAGCCTACCTGCGAGGAGAGTAGAAATGGCAACTATCGAAGAGCTTGAGTCCCTGCGTTGGGACCTTCGCCGCGATTGCGTCGATATCATCATGGCTGGCGCCGGCGGCCACATCGGCGGCGACATGTCGGTGATCGACGCCCTCATGACCCTCTACGCCAACCACCTCAACATTTCGCCCGAGACCGTCGACGATCCCAACCGCGACCGCTTCGTGCTCTCCAAGGGCCACGCTATGGAAGCCTACTACGCGGTGCTCTGCCACGAGGGCTATCTTGACCTCGACGACGTCAAGGCCCGCTTCTCCAAGTTCGGCAGCCCCTACATCGGTCACCCCAACAACAAGCTCAAGGGCATCGAGATGAACTCGGGCTCGCTGGGTCACGGCCTGCCCGTGGCCGTGGGCATGGCGCTCGCCGGCAAGATGGACGGCCGCGACTACCGCGTCTACACCATCATGGGCGACGGCGAGCTTGCCGAGGGCTCGGTCTGGGAGGGCGCCATGAGTGGCGGTAACTACCAGCTCGATAACCTGTGCGCGCTCGTGGACCGCAACCGCCTGCAGATCAGCGGCAGCACCGAGGACGTTATGAAGCAGGACTCGCAGGAGGAGCGCTGGGCCGCCTTCGGCTGGAACGTGCTTTCCATTCCGGGCAACGACGTCCAGGCCATCGACGCCGCGCTGACGCTTGCGGCCGAGACCAGCGGAAAGCCCACGGTCATCATCCTCAACACGGTGAAGGGCTACGGCTCGCCCGTCATGGAGGACAAGGCCGCCTGGCATCATCACCTGCCCAACGATGAGGAATATGCCCAGATCATCGCCGATTTCGCTGCCCATAAGGAGGCCATCAATGGCTAACAAGATCGCCAACCGCAAGGTTATCTGCGACACGCTGCTCGAGGCCGCCGAGACCGATAAGGACATCGTCGTCCTGTGCTCCGACTCCCGCGGCTCCGCATCGCTCACGCCGTTCTTCAATCAGTATCCCCAGCAGTCCGTCGAGGTCGGCATCGCCGAGCAGGACCTGGTGAGTATCGCCGCCGGCATGGCTTCGTGCGGCAAGAAGGCCTGGGCCGCCTCGCCGGCGTCCTTTGTGACCACGCGCTCGTATGAGCAGTGCAAGGTCGACGTTTCGTACTCCAACACCAACGTCAAGCTCATCGGCATCTCGGGCGGCGTGTCCTACGGCGCTCTGGGCATGAGCCATCACTCCGCGCAGGATATCGCCGCCATGAGCGCTATCCCGAACATGCGCGTGTATCTGCCGAGCGATCGTTTTCAGACTGCCGAGCTCGTGCGCGCTCTGGTTGCCGACAACAAGCCGGCCTATATCCGCGTGGGTCGCAACCCGGTCGAGGACGTGTATACCGAGGACGAGTGCCCGTTCCAGATGGACCGTGCCACCTGGGTGCGTCGCGGCACCGATGTGACGATTGTCGCCACCGGCGAGATGGTCCGCCATGCCGTGGATGCCGCCGATCTGCTGGCCGAGCAGGGCATCTCCGCCACCGTGCTCGACATGTACTGCGTCAAGCCGCTCGACGCCGAGGCCGTGATCGAGGCCGCCGGTGTCACGCGCGCCGTCGTGACCGTCGAGGAGCACAGCCCCTTTGGCGGCCTGGGATCCATGGTCGCGCAGGTCGTGGGCGAGCATTGCCCGCGTCCGGTTAAGTGCTTGAGCCTGCCCGACGCGCCGGTCATCACCGGCACGAGCCCCGAGGTCTTTGCGCACTACGGCCTCACCGGCGAAGGCATTGCCAAGACGGTCGCCGAGTTCCTTCCCGCAGAGTAACCGGAATGTGACAAAGGGACAGTCCCTTTGTCACATTCATTTTGAAAGGGGTGACTATGGGCCGCTACATCATCGGAATCGACCAGTCCACGCAGGGTACGAAGGCACTGCTGGTGGACGAGGGCGGCCATCTGATTCATCGTGCCGATCGCTCGCATCGCCAGATTGTCAACGAGGCCGGCTGGGTGAGCCATGATCCGGCCGAGATCGCCGCTAACGTGCTGGCCGCGGCGCGTGCCGTGGTGGAGGAGACCGGGGTCGACCCGGCCGATATTGCCGGTATCGGCATCTCCAACCAGCGCGAGACCACCGTGGCGTGGGACCGCGCAACCGGCCAGCCCGTGTGTGACGCCATCGTGTGGCAGTGCGCCCGCGCCCGCAGCGTGTGCGAGGCAGTCGCATCTGCTGATGGTGCCGCCGAGCTGGTACGCGGTGTGACCGGTCTGGCGCTTTCGCCCTATTATCCGGCGGCCAAGATGGCCTGGATTCTCGAGCATGTTCCCGGTGCCGCGGCGCTTGCCGCTCAGGGCGACCTGTGTCTGGGCACCATCGACTCGTGGGTTGTTTGGACCCTTACGGGTGGTCGCACATTCGCGTGCGACTACTCGAACGCAAGCCGTACGCAGCTCTTTGATCTGGAGAAACTCGCCTGGTCGGACGAGGTCTGCGCACTGTTCGGTGTCGACGCTGCCTGCCTGCCCGAGGTCCGTGATTCCGACGCCTGCTTTGGCGAAACTGACCTTGGGGGCTTCCTGCCCGCGCCCGTGCCGATACACGGCGCGCTTGGCGACTCCCACGCTGCCCTCTTTGGCCAGGGCTGCCTCTCACGCGGGATGGCAAAGGCGACGCTCGGCACCGGTTCGTCCGTGATGATGAACGTGGGTCCCGAGCTCGTGCGGAGTAGCTGCGGGCTGTCGAGCTCGCTGGCGTGGCGCATGAGCGGCGAGGCGTCCTACGTGCTCGAGGGCAATATTAACTACGCAGGTGCCGTTAAGACCTGGCTGCGCGACGACATGGGCCTCGTGGCTACGCCCGACGAGGTCACGGAGTTGTGCTATGCTGCGAATCCGGCGAGCCATGTGTACCTCGTACCGGCGTTCACCGGCCTTGGGGCGCCCCATTGGGCGAGCGACGCCGAGGCCGCCGTCTTCGGTATGACGCGCACCACGGGCCGTGCCGAGTTCGTGCGCGCCGCAGATGAAAGCATCGCCTACCAGATTTTCGACGTTGCCGACGCCATGCGTCGCGATTCGGGCCTTGCCTTGTCTGAGCTGCGCGTCGACGGTGGTCCCACGCGCGATGGCTACCTCATGCAGTTTCTCACCGACCTGCTGGAGACCCCATTGCGGGCTGCCGGCAACGACGAGATGAGCGGCCTGGGCGCCGCCTGGTGCTGCGGTATCGCGCTGGGCATGTACGGCCCCGAAGTCACCTCGGCAACGCCGCCGCGTGCGACCTGGGATTCCGCTATGGCGGCAGAGGAGCGCGCCGAGAAGGTCGCCGGCTGGCACCATGCCGTTGAGGTGGCGATTGCGTACGAGTGACGCCCTGGGGCGATGTCACGGAGTGCTATTCGGTCGATAGGTGAAGATGCGAACGAGAGGACGATGTGATGCGGCAGAATCTAGCGCGTCGAATGATGGTCTACGTCTGCGGGCTTCTATTCCTGAGCTGCGGCGTTGTAATGAATGCGCGCACGGGGCTTGGTGTTGCGCCCATCAGCACAGTGCCGTACGTGATGTACGCCATCGAGGGCCTGAGCCTCGGCACGGCGTCGTTTGCGGTGTACTGCGTGTTCGTGGTCGCCCAGCTTTGCATGGTGCGATATCCGGACGTCAAGATCCTCATGCAGATACCCGTCACCCTGCTGTTCGGTGCGCTTATCGACGTGCTGAATATCTGGCTGTTCCCGTTTACCGCGACAGGACTCGTCGACGGCCTGATCATGCTGGTTCTCGCCGTGTCGTTCACGACGCTCGGCGTGACGCTGATCGTCTCCGCGCGGCTCGTCCCCGTGGCACCCGACGGCATGGTGCAGACGCTCTCCCAGGCGCTTCACTGCGAGTTCGGCAAGGCGAAGTACCTCTTTGACGGTACCTGTCTGTGCATCGCGCTGGCCTACGGGCTTGTGCGTACGGGTGCTGTGGTGGGCATCGGTATCGGCACCGTAGTCGCCGTGTTTCTGTCGGGCGGCATCTGCACGTTTTGGGGTCGTCTGCTCAACCGCAGGCTCATGGCCTTTATGGAAGAGCCTGCGAACATGTAGACGCATTGAGCGAGACGGGAGCGGCCATGAGGCAGCTTTTTGGAATTGATATCGGCGGAACGAACGTCAAATGGGCGGTTGTGAGTGGGAACTACGAGTTTGGTGACCGTGGTTCGGTTCCGACGACGTTCGTTTCGGCCGATCAGCTGGTCGACACGCTCGTGGCGCTCGTAGAGCCGTATCGCGAACAGGTTGTAGGTGTGGGCATCTCGGCCCCGGGTGGCATCTTCGGTTACGAGGCCGATCCAGACGGGACGATCCATCGCGGTGGTGCGCTGCCGTACATGGACGGGTTTCCGCTTGGTCGAGTGCTGCGCGAGCGACTGGGGTTGCCTGTGACCGTTGTCAACGATGGCAAAAGCTGTGCGCTTGGCGAGTACGCTGCCGGTGCGTTGCGCGGCGTGGACGTGGGTTGCGTGGCGGTAATCGGTACGGGCATCGGCGGAGGCATCGTGGTTGACGGCCGGGTGCTGATGGGTGCGGGCGGTTTCGCGGGCGAGTTCAGCTTCCTGTCCAACAACGTAAACGAACCGCTTGATCATTGCGATACATTCGCGACTTCGAGCGGATGGCACGGCCTGCAGAATCTCGTGGCAGTCGAACTTGGCATTTCGGATGAAGCTGAACTGGAGGCCCTCGATGGCCGACGGATCTTCGAGCTATTGGAGCGCGGGGGCGCGTCCGAAGTCGCCGCCGTGCAGCGCGGATTGGATGCCTATGCTGAGCTGTTTGATCGTGTGCTTGTGAATCTGCAGTGCGTCATCGACCCGGCAGTCTTCGCGATTGGTGGTGGCATCAGCTGCCATCCCGCGCTGTTCGAGGCGCTCGACCGTAAGATGGATGACGTCATGGCGCACTACACTGGTTTTCTGAAAGATATGCCTCGTCCGCATGTGGTCCCGGCGCAGCTGGGTAACGACGCCAATATCTACGGTGCCGTCGCAACTTGTTTGCAGGTGCTGTAAGTGCAGGCCATCTATTCGTCTGGTGGCGATTACAGTCGCTGCCGGGTTTTTGGCTGTTGAGCTGCTCGCACGCTCTGCATTGCGGACGACGCAGCATCAATAGGTGAGGGGTCAGAAAACTAGATGCTGAACGGTCGATATTATCGGCTGCGCGGCGCCCCGTCCCAAAGTAGTCATTTGGGACGGGGCTTTTTTGACTGCTATCATGGGTGGGATTGTTGCGACCAGCTAAAAGAGCCCTGTCCCAAATTGACTACCGAGAGGATCTGCCATGGAGCGCATCGCGAGTTTTTCCGTTGACCATCTGCTGCTTGAGCCCGGCGTGTATGTGAGCCGCGTCGACCGCGATCCGGCGACCGGTGCCGCCGTCACCACCTTTGACCTGCGCTTGACCACGCCCAACAAAGAACCGGTTATGAACACGGCCGAGTGCCACACCATCGAGCATCTGGGCGCGACGTTCCTTCGCAACCATGCCGAGTGGTCGAGCCGTATTGTCTACTTTGGCCCTATGGGCTGCCGCACGGGCTTTTACCTGGTTGTGTTTGGCGAGGTGACGAGTGAGGAGATCTTGCCGCTCGTGCGCGAGTTGTTCGAGTTTGTTGCTGGCTTCGAGGGCGATGTCCCCGGTGCCGCTCCCGAAGAGTGCGGTAACTACCTGGACCAGAATCTCCCTATGGCAAATTGGCTCGCGCGTCGCTATCTCGACCGCGATCTGATCGATATCGATGAGGCACACCTGCACTATCAGCAGGCGTAAAGGTTTCGTCGCTCAAAATGAGTTCACTGGGCGCCTTCGCTTATGCGGGGGTGCCTTTTTGTTGAGCGGACATGGCGGACGTTTAAAACCGCGCGTGATTGTTCTAGAATGTTCGTAATATCACACAAACGAACAGGAGCGAACATGCATATCTACTCTGTATCAGATCACGAGTTCAAATCCTATGGTCGCGTGTGGGATGACGTGCCGTCCAACCTGACCGCCCCGCTTGTCGAGGCGCTTGCGGCCACGCCCATCCCCGAGGGCAGCAAGTACGTGGAAAGCGCGTCGGAGCTCGAGGGCGTCAAGGGTGCCGATAAACTGGGCTTTCTCATGTTTGGCGGCCGTCCTTTCCAGCTGGGCTGGTGCAACGGCCACAACACACAGCTCAACTGTCTGGAGTATCACCGCGCCAGCGAGTTTAACCTGGGCGCCCGCGACTTTATCCTGCTTGTGGCGCATCGCTGGGAGATCGAGGACGGCAAGCTCGACACCGCGTGCGTCAAGGCGTTCCGCGTGCCGGCGGGTACGGTCGTCGAAGTCTTCAACACCACGCTCCACTACACGCCCTGCATGGTCGACGACGGCGGCTTCCAGGTGATGGTGGCGCTGCCCGCTGGCACCAATGGTTCACGCCCCGAGGCCGCAGCCGACATGCCTGCCGCCGGTGACAGCTACTGCTATTGGAAGGCCGACAAGTGGGTCCTCTGCCACGCCGACAGCCCCAAGGCAGCCGAAGGCGGCTACGTGGGCCTCATCGGCAAAAACCTCGACATCAACGTGGACTAGAATCTTCCGTCTCGATCTGTAACATCTAGCGGGCTAAATCGTTACTACCTGTTACAGATTGAGACATACCGTAGAAGGCCGCCCGAAAATCTCGATTTGTAACACCAAACCCGATTTTGACGGTCTACCTGTTACAGATTGAGATAAAACGGGCCCAAACCACCACAAAGGTGCCTGTCCCCTTTGTGGTGGCTGTTTAGAGCTGGCTGCGTAGGTAGTCAGCCATGTATGGAACGGCGAAGCGCACGTAGCCGCGGCGAGCCTGTTCGATCACGCCGGCGTCAATAAGGCGCCGGCGATACTTTTGCGCATAGTCGGGTGTGACCGACATTCGCTCGGCAATATCGGAGATGCGCGACGCGCCGTCTTTGTCGTCGGTCATCGCAGCGAGAAACGCGACGTCTTGATCAGATAGCGCGGCAAGCGTCGTTTCACAAACATCGTTTTCGAAATCGACCTTCGACGCTTCGATGGCTCCGTCGATTTGCTCGCGCGCTGCACGTTCTCCAGCCTTGCAACGATTGGCGATGTTATAGCCGATGAGCTGCAGCATATAGGGTGAGCCTTGGGTCGCGCGAGCGGCACAGAGGCGAAGATGGCTTGGAATATCAAGGCAGAGCTCTTCGAAAGCCCGCTGGTAATAGGCGTCGACATCTCCGACCGAAAGCGGTTCGAGCGTGACCTTGCGAGCGCGGTTGAGAAACGTCAGCACGCGGTCATTGAGTGTTGCGCAGACGGCTCCCGGAAGGCCCGCCATGACGAGTGCGACGTTGAGTCGTTCGCCGACCAGTTCTTGATAGGCGGTGACGAGCTGTCTAATCTCAGGCGAATTTGCCTGGAGCTCGTCGATGAGGATGAGGATGCCGTGTTCCTGCTCGGTCAGTTTGCGCGCAAGCTGCGTGAGTTTGAACTGAAAACTCTTGGTCTCCTGCACGTCTCGTGTGAACTCGAGGCCTGCCGAGAACCCAAAAACACTCAGGCTGCCACCCGTGAATTTGGGAAGACAGCGTTTGTTGACGTAAGGCTCGCCTGCCTCTTGGATTTTCTCAACAATGCGCTCGAGCATATCCTCGGAGGCCACGGTAGGCGTGGCGACAACGAAGCCGAGCTTGCGTGCGCGATCGGCAAGTTCCCACAGAAGAACTGTCTTGCCGCTGCCTCGCTGACCAAGCATGAGCATGGCTCGGTCGCGATTGCCCGGCTCCTGCTCAAGGCCGGATATGAATGTCGAAATTACCGTTTCGCGCCCGACTAGATAAGAGGGGCGATTTCCAAATGAGGGGGAGAAGATGGGTTCAGTCATAAGTCTCCTTTCCTTTTTTTCCTATTTTTTCCTTTCTTTCCTATTTAGTCAAATGAGTTGTTGAGCGAAGGCGGTCACGTAGGCTTCACCGGCAAAACCTCGACATCACCTGCGACTAGAATCTTCTGTCTCGATCTGTAACATCTAGCGGGCTAAATCGTCTCTACCTGTTACAGATCTAGACAAACCACAGGGGCCCGCCCGAAAATCTCGACCTGTAACGCCAGGCCCGGTTTTGGCTGCCTAACTGTTACAGATCGAGACAAACCGTGCCCAATCCGCCGCAAAGGTGCCTGTCCCCTTTGTGGTGGTTTGGGCGGGCAGGTATCAAAAAGTGTCAGACGGGGGCAGCTGCCGAGCGCCTGCGCGCGAAAAGAAGTGTCGGCCTGCGCTGCTGTTGTTGAGAGAGGCCCGTTTGCGGGGATACTGAAACTACGACAAACAGCGTGTGAAAGGGTTGATGCATGGCTTTCCGTAAAGACTTCCTGTGGGGCGGCGCAACGGCTGCCAACCAGTGCGAAGGTGCCTACAACGTTGACGGCCGCGGCTTGGCCAACGTCGACGTGATGCCGCACGGCCCCGAGCGCTTCGCCGTGGGCGCCGGCGTGCGCAAGATGCTCGACTTCGAGGACGGCTACTACTACCCCGCGCAGAGCGGCATCGACTTCTACCACCACTACAAGGAGGACATCGCCCTCTTCGCCGAGATGGGCTTCAAGACCTTCCGCATGAGCCTGGCATGGACGCGCATCTTCCCCAACGGAGACGAGACGGAGCCCAATGAGGCCGGCCTCGCCTTCTATGAGGGCGTGTTCCGCGAGTGCCAAAAGCACGGCATAGAGCCGCTCGTCACCATCACGCACTTCGACTGCCCCATCCACCTCATCAAGGAGTACGGTGGCTGGCGCAACCGCAAGCTCATCGACTTCTACAAGAACCTCGCCCGCGTGCTGTTCACCCGCTACAAGGGCCTGGTGAAGTACTGGCTCACCTTCAACGAGATCAACATGATCCTGCACCTGCCGTTCATGGGCGCCGGCCTGGTGTTCGAGGAGGGCGAGGACAAGAAGGCCGTCGAGTACCTGGCCGCCCATAACGAGCTGGTCGCCAGCGCCTGGGCCACCAAGATCGCGCACGAGATCGACCCCGACGTGAAGATCGGCTGCATGCTCGCCGCCGGCAGCTACTACCCCTACAGCTGCCGCCCGGAGGACGTGCGCGCCGCCCAGCTCGAGAACCAGGACAACTACTTCTTCGTGGACGTGCAGAGCCGCGGCTACTACCCGGCGTACGCGCTCAAGAAGCTCGAGCGCGAGGGCATCGACGTCGGGATGACCGAGGAGGACAAGCAGATCCTGGCCGAGAACACGGTGGACTTCATCTCCTTCAGCTACTACTCCACGCGCTGCGCCGCCGGCGAGGGCTCCGACGCCGCCAAGACCGAGGGCAACGCCTTCGCCGGCGCCAAGAACCCCTACCTCAAGGAGAGCCAGTGGGGCTGGGCCATCGACCCGCTCGGGTTCCGCATCACCCTCAACGACCTCTACGACCGCTATCAGAAGCCGCTGTTCGTGGTGGAGAACGGCCTGGGCGCGAAGGACGTCGTCGAGGAGGACGGCTCCATCAACGACGATTACCGCATCGACTACCTGCGCCAGCACATCGAGGCCATGCGCGATGCGGTGACCGAGGACGGCGTCGACCTGCTCGGCTACACCACGTGGGGTCCCATCGACCTGGTGAGCGCCGGCACGGGCGAGATGTCCAAGCGCTACGGCTTTATCTACGTGGACCGCGACGATGCCGGCAACGGCACCCTCGCGCGCTCCAAGAAGAAGAGCTTCGACTGGTACAAGAAGGTCATCGCGACCAACGGCGAGGACCTGGCCTAAGGGCACTGAGGCACTCAACCTTGGGGCTCCAACCCTCCTCGCGTACCTAAAGTACGCTTCGTCGGGCTTGTCGCTCCCAATCTCAAGCACCTCAGGACCTTAGGAGGCGGACCTGACCGCCGTGTTTCGGAAGTCCTGCTTTATAACGTCCTAACCAAGGCGCCCGGCGAGCAGTTAATGCCCACCGGGCGTTTTGTTAAAAGAAGTGAAAGAAAGCAAAAGAAGTTAAAACTTGCAATTGCACTACGGCGCGAGAACATCCAGCGGAACAACTTGGACGCCGCGGTCAGTGACATAGGCTTGTGAGCCAAATCCAATGATTGCGACTTTCGAAACTGGCGGGTTGTTTCCGGCAGCGACCATACGCTTCTCGACAGCAACGAGACTGTCAGACGCCTCTTCGATTTGAGCAGAGCTGAGTTTAACTTCGATCGGAATCCACGTTCCACCGGGAGCCGCAATGACTGCATCGACCTCTAGATTGCGAGAATCGTGATAGTGATAGAGACCCATTCCATTTGCTTGCGCATAAACCCACAAATCATGAAGGGCCAACGATTCAAAAAGCAGTCCAAGCGTCTTGAAGTCCAGAAGTAATGTCTCCGGAGTCGCCCCGAGCGCAGCGGCCGCTAGTGACGGGTCAGCGAGATGATGCTTCTTCGATTCTCTTAGGTGCACTGGAGATCTCATTGCAGGGTTCCATGCGGGAATATCGCGAACGAAATTAACCCGAGCGAGAAGAGATATGTATGATGACGCCGTTTGTCTCGACACCTCTCCACCAAGATCGGCTACGAGCGTTTTGAGTGTCGCCAAAGTGGATTCATTGCGCGCAAGCGATTCAATGACAGCTTTGACCTTTTCAGGGTCGCGGCGAGGGCCGTCGACACGGGACAAATCTTCTTCGGCAACTATGTCGATGTATCGTTTGGCCATCGCGGACGCAGCCCGCGCATCGTGTCCGACCGCCGCAGGCCATCCACCACGAACAACGCACTCGGCAATCGAGGCAGAATCCAGCGACCCAAAAGCGCCATTGAACTTTTTGCCAGAAATAATGCCCGATAGCTTAACTGCACCGCTGGATTTCCCAAGTTCGAAAAGCGTCATGGTATCCATGCGCAGTTTGGCGAACCTTCCAGCGCCACTGTGCATCGGACGTTTGTCGTCTCGCGGTGTTGCCGACCCCGTAAATATGAACTGGCCAGGCTCACCGCCACGGTTGTCACATTCAAACCGTGCCGCGTCCCAAAGTTTCGGAACCTCCTGCCACTCGTCAATTAGCCGTGGCACCTCGCCGGAAACGGCAAGAGCTGGGTCAGTCTCGGCGCGTAAGCGATTCTCGAAGTTGCGGGACGGGTCCATGAGAAGGAGCCTGGACGCCGCACGGGTCTCGGCTGTGGTCGTCTTCCCGCACCATTTCGGTCCTTCGATGAGAACGGCACCGAATATGCCCAGCAGCTGGTCGAGCTCATTTTCGATAATTCTAGTGTAGTACTTCTTTGGCATAATTATCACCATTGTTTACCAGTGCGTTTAACCGAAATTACAGTTATTATTTAACCAAACTTCAACTCTTTGACTAACCATATTTACGCATTTCAATTAACGAAACAGATTAAACATCTACTGTCTGAGTTGGCAGTTGGGGACGTTCTTAAATGAGTGGCAGTTGGGGACACTCCTTGTCGAATGTGGCGGCTGTCGAATGTGGACGCCGTCCTTGCTACGCCACGGTCACGGCGACCTGGGCGTAGCGGGTGCAGGGGCGCTCGGCGCGCGTCTGGACGGTGAGGGTGAGCACGAAGCGGTCGCCGGGTCGTGCGTCGGCGGGCACGATGAAAGCGGCGTCCATCGCGCATTCATGCCACAGCGACAGATCCTGGACGCCTGCATAGCTCGACGGGTCCACGGCGACATCCCAATGCGCATCGAAGCCCCTGCCGTCGGGGTCGACGATGGTCGCTGAAAGGGCGACACGCTCACCGGCTGTAGCACTGCGGTCGGTCGCAACCTCGACAACATGCGCCGGATGCGAGCAGATGGCCGGATCATGGGCACACCATTGCGCGCGGGCGGCAAAGTCTTCCTGATAAGCACGCAGGTAGGGATTGAGATTGTCGTCTGCGGGCGTGCTGATGGAGGTAAAATCGGCGGGCGCCTTCGCATCGGGGTGTCCATCAAGAAACATGCGGCCGAGTAGCGTATCGAAGTCGCGGTCGTCAATACCGCGCAGGCCAAACGGCAGCAGCGGAATATAGGTCATGCTGTCGCCTTCGGCCATAAAGTCGCCGCGCTCAAACTGCATCGCGGGTATGCCTTCTAGACCCCAATCCAGACGGGCATGCTTGCCAAACTGAAAGCGCTCGGGCTCGTTTTCGTAGACCTTACCGTCGCCATAGAGCATATAGCGTGCCATGAGGGGGCCGTTGCCCTGCGTGAGATTCAGCTCGGGCCAAGGGGCCTTAAACAGCGGCAGCGTATCGGGCTGAGCCGTCTTGGCATCGACATAGCCGCCATACATATAAGGCATGCACCAAAAGATGAGCTCGGGAAAGAGCTCGCGCCCATGGTCGAGCCATGAGTTGTCCTGCCCTACGCCATCGGCAACGCCCATCACGCGCACCTTCTGATAGACCCGCTGCTGCACGGCAGGCCATTCGGGCGTGGCGCGATAACGCTCGGCAATACTCATGAGGGCGCGAACGATGGTGTTCATGCCACCCCAGCTGAGCAGCCATAACGTACGCGGATCATCGTCCAAAATCGCCTGAGCAATTACGCGAGACCCCTCAGTTTCCTCAGCCACATCACCCTCAAAGGCAACATTTCCCACAAAGGTGCGCTCGATCATCTGGGCAGGCGTGGGAAACGGAGACTCACCGGCAGCGTCCGCATTCGCCTGCAACTGTGGCCAAGCCTGAGCATATTCATTACTCCAGAGGCTCTCAATCCAATGCTCGGGAAACGGTCGATACTCGCGAAGCTCGCCGGCCAGCGAATCAGGCTCATGAGGCACAACAGCCCACTCATAAGAGCGACGCCCTTTGGTCCGCCAATGCGAATTCACCTCGCCCAGCGTATGAACCCCATCCCCAAGAAAGTGATACTGCGAAGCCGTATACACCACAGCTTGCACGTCAAGCAAGTTAAGATACAGAGCCAAATGAACGAGCGAGTTCATATCATCGACTTCCATATCAGTAGTAACAATCACCCGAGTCAAACTCTGGGACATAAGAAAAGCTCCAACCAAAATCAATTCAGCCAGTTACGCGCAAGGCAAGACGGGACCCACGCCCCCATCGCCACCGATCCGGCGTGCTGCCGGAAGCGCTCGTCCAGCGTTTCGAACAACGTTAACTTAGGGGCCCTGGTCTTTAGTTTTGTAAACACTCCGCAGCGCGGGCCCCGCTTATCCGATGCTCCGAAGGAGCAGGATAGGCGGGGCTCAGGCGCGAGGACGTTTACAAAACTAAAGGCCAGGGCCCCCGATGGGATGGCTACCTCGAAACTCTGGCCGACCACTCCCAGCAGCCCACCGGCTCGCCGTCGATGAGTACGTTGCCCCCGTCGAAGTCTTGATAACACAGGTCGTTGAATTGGTGGATCCACACGCCGTGGTTGAACGTCTTCTTAGGCGAGCCGTCGGCCTCGCGATAGCGTCCGGTCAGGTCCTCGACATGGCTAAAGTACGTGAGGTGCACGTTGGCTCCGGCGTCATGCAGGCGTGCCGTGAGCGGCAGCACGGTCTGCTGCGGCGACACGAGCTCGTCGCCCTTGGAGTGCGTAAACCACAGCGGCGTCTTGGCGAGTGCGGCGACGTCCTCGTCCGTGGCGTTGTACCACGGGGCGCAGCAGGGAAGGCCGGCGGCGAAGAAATCGGGGTAGTCGGCGCACAGGCGCAGGGTCATAAAGCCGCCGTTGGAAAGGCCGGCGACCACGATGCGGTCGGTGTCGATGCGCTCGGCATGCTCGGCGACAAACTCGTCAATGAGCGCCTTGAGCACGGGGGAGTAGATGCTCTGGTTGGAGCGGCCGAGCTGCTCGACGCCGTTGTCCATCCAAAACGTGGGAGACTGCGGCACAAGCACCCAGGCAAAGCCGCCAAAGTAGCGCTGGATTTGCGCCTGGCTAATGGCCGTCACGCGGTTGCCGATATAGGCGCGCGTGGCGCCCTCGCCCTGCGTGGAGCCCTTGCCCTCGCCGGCGCCGTGCAGGTACACCACGAGCGGGGCCTTCTGGGGCACGACCGTGGCCTCGGGCGCAAAGGGATTGAAGCAGGCGGAATCCTCGGCCTTAAAGCTGGGCTCGAAGAAGCCGTACTCGAGCGCGATGCCATTGACGGGGGTCTTTTGCGTGGCGTTGCTCCAGCCCTTGAGCGCGGGGCAGATATCGCCGCGGCAGGTGTCGAAGGCCAGACCGCAGGTGGGATCGTCGCCGTCGTTGCCGGGAAGAGCTGCGAGCTGCGTGATGTGCAGCTGGTCATCGAGCATGCGCGAGCCCATGACGCCGCCTTCGATCTTTTTGGTCAGGCGCTGCTCGGCGACCTCGAGTGCCACATGGGTGCCCACGGCGAGCTTGCGGCCGTTTTCGTCACACGGATACGCGGCGAGAACATCGATGTAACCCACGGAGGGTGCGGCATGGTCGGCGCCATGCTCCTTGCGCATCAGGATCTCGCCCGTGCGCTCGTGACGCTCTACATATATATGGAAAGTGCTCGCATCGATATCGTTGGCGCGCACGGTGCAGGGCAGGTCGAGAACGACCTTGCTGATCCAGGGGCCAAAGTCGCCCAAGGTGGTGACGGTTGCGTAGGCGCACGATTTGAGTTCCATGAGCTGCCTCCCTTATGCCGCGCGTGCTAAACAATCACGGCAATACAATCTAAACATGTTTAGTGTAAAGCAGAATTAGAGAATAAGCAGATGAACTCGGTAAACGGTCGCATCAAACGCTCAATGAATTACTAAACACTCGTCTACTACTATCTAACAGGGCTTTTGTTGATGAATCAACAAGGCATTGAGGTGCCAGATTATATAAAATCCCACGTAAACGACCATTTATAAATAAACGGATCTATATGCAATGCCTCGGCATTCAATTACCTTCACCCCCGATTTCCTACCGTTCACCGGACTGCAAACGGCAAAACTGCCACAAATTCAACGCTCCGTGTAAACTAAACGCTGTAAACGTTCAGTAAACAGATTGTTTACGACAGCGTATCCAAGGGCTCGGCAGCCGTAAGGGGTTATAGTCGCCGGGCCAAAGGCGTGCCTACGTCCAAACGGGTAGGCACACGATGATATGGGGAGGGGTCCCATGGCAGTAGATAACAAGCAGATTGCCACCGATGTCCTCGAGCTCGTGGGCGGTGCGGAGAATGTTGCCGTCGCCACCAACTGCATGACGCGCCTGCGTCTGACGCTCAAGGACAACAGCAAGGCCGACGTGGAGAAGATCAAGAAGGTCAAGGGTGTTCTGGGTTGCCAGTTCGCCGGCAGCCAGCTCCAGGTCGTCATTGGCCAGAACGTGCCCAAGGTGCTCGCCGAGTTCGTCGCCATGTCCGGCGTCAAGCAGGGTGCCGCGGTCGACGAGAACCTCGACGCTCCTAAGGAGAAGTTCGAGCTCAAGAACCTGCCCAACATCATCCTCGACTACCTGTCGGGTTCCATGACCCAGCTGATTCCGCTGCTCATGGCCGGTGGTCTGTTCCGCACCATCGCTGCGGTCCTCGGCCCCACCATGCTCGGCGTCCTTTCCGACACCGACCCGACCTACACGTTCCTCTACACCACCCTGTACGAGGCCACGTTTACCTTTATCCCCATCTACCTGGGCTATGCCGCCGCTAAGAAGCTCGGCGCTTCCCCGGTTCTGGGCATGCTTCTCGGCGGCGCCCTCATGGCCCCGTCCGTCGTGAGCGTCGCGACTCAGGAGGGTGGCGGAATCATCTCCGTCTATGGCATCCAGATCGCCGCTGCCAACTATCAGCAGTCCGTCCTGCCGATCATCCTCTCGGTGCCGGTCCTCTACTTTGTCGAGAAGTTCTTTAAGAAGGTCATGCCCGACGTGCTGTCCACGGTCTTCACGCCGTTCTGCACCATGATCGTCACTATCCCCATTGCCTTCATCGTTCTCGCCCCGATCGGCAACGAGATCGGCAGCCTCATCGCCAACGCCCTCTTTGGTCTTGCTGACCTCGGCGGCATCGGCATCCTGATCGTCATGGCCGTCCTCGGCGCCTTCTGGCAGCTCTTCGTGGTCTGCGGCATGCACATGCCCGTCATCCTGCTCGCTCAGGTTCAGATCATCGCCGCCGGCTACGATCCCTTCGTCTTCGTTTCCACCAACTGCGCCATGGCCGCTGTCTGGGGCTGCGCTTTCGGTGCCTTCCTCAAGATGAGGAACCCGGACGAGAAGGGTCTTGCCCTGGGTTACGTCATCTCCGCTATCGCCGGTGGCGTCACCGAGCCCGCGCTCTTCGGTATCCTCATGCGCTTCCGTCGCACCATGCTCGGCATGTTCATTGGCGGTGCCATCGGCGCTGTGTTCTCCGGCCTCATGGGTGTTACCTACTACCTGGCCGGCGGTGCCTCCAACTTCCTGGTCTTCACCAACTACCTGCAGGGTGGCCAGATGAACACCGTGTGGGCGATCGTCGGCATGGCAATTTCCTTCGTCATCGCCGCCGCCGTGGTGTTCGCGACCGGCTTCTCCAAGGAGGAGCTCGCCGAGATGGACGAGGAAGAGGCTCCGGCTCTCGCCTAGCGTGTAACGCGCATATCTGAGTAGGTCGAGATGGCCCCCACCGCTCGCCTACATTGACTCAGGGCCCCGCTCGGCATCCGCCCGGCGGGGCTTTCGTTATCGAATCTGCTATCCGATAATTCGACTACGGGTACGGGTCGAGAAGAGAAGGGAATCGCATGGTACTTGGCAGGCTCGCGGTGAATGACCGCAAGGACGGCTTCACGCTCGACGGGAAGCCTTGGTTTTGGCTGGCGGATACGTGCTGGAGCGCCTTTACCAGCATCGAACTGTCCGATTGGGAGTACTACCTCGCGCGTCGAGCGGAGCAGGGCATCAACGTGCTGCAGGTCAACACGCTTCCGCAGTGGGATCGCTGCCGCCCGGACCTCGGCATCTACCCGTACGCCAGCGAGGACGGGACGGTGTTCGACTGGTCTGCCCCCAACGAGGCGTATTGGGAGCGCGCCCGAGAGATGTGCCGGATGGCGGTCGAGCATGGTATCCGCCCGGCGCTCGTGCTTATGTGGTGTAACTACATCCCGGGTACGTGGGGGTCGATGATCGCGCAGAAGCTCGGCGCGCCCGTCATGCCGCTCGACGAGATCCGCCCCCATATCGAGCGCGTCGTGAGGCATCTTGGCGAGTTCGATCCCGTCTACGTGGTTACAGGCGATACCGATTTCAAGTCGGACGAGGCGATTCGCTATTACGAGGAGGGCCTTTCCGCCGTGTGCGAGCTGGCGCCGAACGCCCTTCGGTGCATGCACATCAACCGTGCCAACCGCACGATTCCCGAGCGGTTCATCGATCGTTTGGACTTCTACATGTACCAGCCCGGCCATAATTACGAGGGTCAGAGCGAGGCGTGGAAGCTCCCCGAGGATTTCCGTGCGACCTATCCACAAAAGCCCCTGCTGAATTCAGAGCCCTGCTACGAGCAGATGGGCGCGAGCCGCAACGTGTACTGGCGTTTCACTGCTCAGGATTGTCGCGCGAGTGCCTGGTCGGGCATCCTCTCGGGCGCCGCGGCGGGTCTGACGTACGGCGCGCACGGCGTGTGGAACTGGCAGACGGCGCAGGGCAGGGGGTCGGTGCTGGGCGAGGGTTTCGACATGCCGTTCCGTTGGCAGGAGTGCCTGCAGTTCCCCGGCGTGTGGGACTATGGCATGGTGCCCCACGTGCTCGATTCCTTAACTGAGGGCGGCCGTCACGCGGTTGTGCCCGCCCAGGAGCTGTTGGACGACGCCCGCGAGGCCATTCGCGTTGCGCGCGTGGGCGATCGCGTGGTCGCCTACCTGCCGCGTACGACGGCGCTCAAGCTCCATGGGTCGTTTGCCGATATGGAGGCGGTCGCATTCGATCTCGAGGACAAGCGCATGGCGCATCTGCCCGTGCGCGTGGATGCCCAGACGGGGATGACGCGCGTCGAGCAGCATCCCTTCGGCCACGACGCGCTGGTGATCCTCAAGCCGGCCGCGCATTAGGCGGTTTGCTTGTCTGACAGTTGTCTATGCCGCAACGAAGTAATGAAGCCCCAGTGCCAAGTGCGCTGGGGCTTCTTGCCGTGCGGGTCAATCATTTCGCGAACTGAGCGCGTTCGTGACTGACGTGCCTCGAAAATTCAGTAATAATGGCTCGATTTTTTAGAAAAATTAGCTCGAAAATTCGATAAAAGTCGCTCGAAAATTATTTATACTAAATTCATTGCCCGTTCACGCGGAGGTGATATGTATGGGTCTTAAGCCTTCCGGATATTTGCCTCGACTGACAGATTCGATTATCGAACGGAGAATGAAGGCATTCGGCGCCGTGGAGGTTGCCGGTCCGAAGTTCTGCGGGAAAACATGGTCGAGCATGGCACAGGCGGCGAGCATAGCTCATTTGGACGATGCGGGCACTCGTCGCATGGCGGAGCTTGACGTATCTCTAGCACTCGAAGGGCAGCTCCCCCATGTGATTGATGAATGGCAGGACGTTCCGACAGTTTGGGACGCGGTGCGGCGAAGCGTAGACGAGCATGGCAACAAGCGTGGCATGTATCTGTTGACGGGTTCCTCGACGGTCGATAAGAGTAAAGTCTCGCACAGCGGTGCAGGGAGGATAGCGACGGTCCCCATGCGCACCATGAGTTTATTCGAGAGCGGGGAGTCAACGGGGGCGGTCTCTCTTCGTGGATTGTTCGAAGGCCAGTTTGTTGGCGGTGTGGCATCGACTGATGTACGCAAGCTTGCCTATGCGATTTGCCGAGGTGGATGGCCCGCGGCGCTCGAGGGCGATGATGAACTGGTCGGAGATATCGCGGCGCAATACCTGGATGCACTATTTTCTGTGAGCGCGGTAAAGGCCGGACTTGATTCGCGCATGGCTCGGAGATGCGCATCATCGCTGGCGCGAAACATGGGGACGTCCCTGACGTATCGCACGATGTACGCCGATTTGCATGAGGGAGTTGTGCCATCGGGTGTCGCAGCATCGTATTTTCAAAGTGAGCTCGAACCCTACGTCTCGTTTTTCGAGGACCAGTATTTTATAGAAAACCAGGTTGGCTGGGACGCTCCTATCAAATCTAAGTCCAGGATTCGCTCAAAGCCAAAACGCACGTTTACGGATCCCTCACTGCCCGCCTCGTTGCTGGGAATGTCTCCCGAGCGCTTGTTACGCGAGACGCAGACATTCGGTACGTTATTCGAGGAGCTGTGTCTTCGTGACGTTCGCGTGTACAGCACCGCATTGGGCACAATGCCGAATCCCATCGTTTCCTATTACGGCGACGCTGACGGGCTTGAGGTGGATATTGTTGTCGAACTGCCTGATGGGAGGTGGGGGGCATTCGAGGTCAAGTTGAGCGAAGAAAAGGTGCCCGCAGCGGAGGCGAACTTGCTACGCTTGAGGGATAAAATCGCTCGCAACCCAGCGGCGCGCAATGCAGACCCCTCGTTTTTGGCGGTGCTCGTCGGCAAGGCATCATATACGTGGAAAATGCCGAGTGGCGTCTATGTCATACCCATCACGGAGCTTGGAGCGTAGAGTTAACCCAATTTCTGCCGATTTCGATGGTGCGAAAAGTTACCGCGCCGTTATCGATAACCCTCCCATAAGGGGAGGGGGAAGAGAACGTCCTCGAATTTGGCCCATTCTGCGGGATAGTCGATTTCATCCGGACGGGCAACCCAGCGCCCCTCAAGGCCGTACATCGCCGCCATGGCGCAGGAGAACGTGTCGTGCGCGTTGACCCCCTCCGGCACGCTCCATGCAATCTTCTGCTCCGGGTCGGTGATGTTCTTCGAGCGCTTATTGAAGTAGTCGTGCATTGGGCTCGCCGTGCTCATGCCCTCGGTGTTAAGCGTTTGGAACAGCATGACGAGTTCCGGCTGGTTGTTGTTCTCGGCAACGACGAGGCGGCAGTACTCGGGGATTTTCGGCTGCTGTCCCTCGAGGGCCCCGCCGGGTGCAAAGAGCGAAACATAGTCATCGGCCGATGAGCAGCGATCGTAGTAGTGTCGGATCACTTCTAGGAGCAGTCCGTGCTTGCTGCCCACGTAATGCAAGACGCCGGGCTGGCTAATGCCTACGGCATCGGCGACCGCCTGGAGGGACATGCCGGTGTAGCCGCGCTCGTTGATAAGGCGGACGGCAGCCTGAACGATTTGGTCGAGGCGTTCCTGTGCGGCGACGCTGCGCTTCGCTGCGGTGCGCACAGATTTTTTGGGGGATGCTTCGGTCATTCGTGGTTCTCCTCAAGTGGGTGCGGGTGGGAATATGCCCGCGCCCTCCCAATGCTAGCTGAAATTCGTGCGAATGGTTGACGCCGCACTCTGCTTTCGTGGAGAGCATATGCCGTTCACCTAGGGATTCATACCGCTTGCAGAGATAAGTACTTACTGAGTACTAAGTAACCTTACTATGCAGATAGCAAGTTACTTAGTACTCAGTAAGTAACGTGCTGGCGCGTCCCAGATCGCAACCTCTCTCCCGATCGTCCTCGAATCCAAGGCAGAACCCCTCCTTGTGGCTTCGAGGGTGCGACTCCTTTTGCGCATCACCACTTCGAAGGGAGCCAATCTCATGGCCCAGCAGACAGCAACAGCGACGTTTGACGAGAATGTCATTGCCCCCGACACGGGAAAGCCCATGCCGAAAACGGAGACATGGCGCTTCATGATCGGTTTCATCATCTTCGGCGTCATGTGGATGATGTCCGGCACAATCGGCTCGAACGTATTGTTCCCCGAGCGCTTTAACGGTTTGGGAATCGGTCAGCCCGAGGCGATTCTGGCGACCATGAACTCCGTCGGTTCCGTGTTCGCGCTCGTGTCGAACCTCGTGTTCGGCGCCCTTTCCGACCACTGCCACTCTCGCTTTGGCAAGCGCACGCCGTTCATCGTGGTGGGCGGCTTCATCTGCGGTGCCGCGTTCTGGAGCACTTCGGTTGCCACCACACTTCCCATGATCGTCGCGTCGTGGTGCGTCCTCCAGATCGGTCTGAACTGCATGCTTGCGCCCGCCGTGGCGGTGCTGTCCGACCGCATCCCGCTCAATAAGCGCGGCACGCTCTCGGCGTTTTACGGCGGCGGTGCCACCGCCGGTCAGTCCGTCGGTACCATCATCGGCACGCAGTTCCTCTCCAACCCGGTCCCCGGTTTTGTGATCGGCACGGTCTCCTGGTTGCTCACCGGCATCCTCGCCATCATCATCTGGCCTCGTGAGAAGTCTGCCGCGCTGGCGGATGGCGAGAAGAAGGAGGAGCTGAACCTCGTCTCGCTCCTCAAGATGTTCGTTCCGCCCACCAAGAACTGCCGCAACTTCTACCTTGCCCTGGTCGGTCGTCTGCTCCTCATCTTTGGCTACTTCTGCGTCAATGGCTACCAGCTCTACATTCTCGAGAAGTACATCGGCTTGCCCGTTGCCGAGGCGGGAGCGGTCCTGTCTTCCATGTCCGTTGTGATCATGGTGGTCTCCCTCATCTCCTCACTGACATCGGGCGCCATATCCGACAAGATCGGCGCGCGTAAGCCCATCATCGCGGTCGCCACCTTGCTTATCGCCGTTGGCATCGCCGCGCCGTGGATCCTCAAGTCCGTCATGGGCATGTACGGTTTCGCACTGCTCGCCGGTCTGGGCTACGGCATCTACTCCTCCGTTGACCAAGCGCTGAACGTTGACGTTCTCCCAAGCAAGGAAGAAGCTGGCAAGGACCTCGGCATCCTGAACATCGCCAACACCATCGGCCAGATTCTTGGACCCATTGTCACATCGTCCATCGTGGTCGCCACCGGCTCCTACTTCATGGCCTTCCCCGTCGCGATCGTTCTTGTCGTGGTTGGCTTCGTCTTCATCGCGCTCATCAAGGGCGTCAAGTAAATCCTGGAGATACGCCCGGGGAGCTCAAGGTTGCCCCGGGCGCCTGTAGATTGATCATTCCAAAATGGGAGGAAACCATGAAGTCTGTAGAGCAGTATAAGGTCTTTAAGCTGGAGCTAGAGGGCGCCGCCGAGGGCAATCCGTATGTCGACGTGACGTTTGGCGCTCGTTTTGAGCGCGCTGACGGCGGGGATGTCGTGGACGTGCCCGGATTCTACAAGGGCGATGGCACCTATGGGGTCAACTTCATGCCCGGAAGCGCCGGCGCGTGGAACTACACCACGTATTCCAGCGACTCCGCCCTCAACGGGGTGCAGGACTCGTTCGAGGTGACGCCGGCGAACGGGGACAACCACGGTCGCGTGCTTCGCGCCCGTGACGTTCTCCCGCGCGAGGCCCCGTTCAGCACGGAGAACGACTTCACTTTCGCCTATGAGGACGGTACGCGCTACCTGCCCTTCGGCACCACGTGCTACGCCTGGACCAACCAGGACGAGGAGCTCCAGGAGCAGACGCTCGAGACCCTGTCCCACGCCCCGTTCAACAAGATCCGCATGTGCATCTTCCCCAAGTTCTACGACTACAACGTGGACGATCCGGCGATGTACGCGTTCGAGGGCTCCAAGGGGGCGTTCGACCACACCAAGTTCTACGAGCCGTTTTGGGAGAACCTGGAGAAGCGCGTCGCCCAGCTCGACGAGCTTGGCATCCAGGCGGACATCATCCTGCTGCACCCGTACGACAAGCCCGAGGACTGGGGCTTCTCTCGCATGACCAGAGATGAGGACGTCTTCTATCTCACGTATGCGGTGCGTCGCCTTGCCGCCTACAAGAACGTGTGGTGGAGCCTTGCGAACGAATGGGACCTCCTGCCTTGGAAGCCGGCGGAGGATTGGGACCTGTACGCCCGCATCGTCATGGCCAACGACCCGTATGGCCACCTGCGCTCGATTCACAACTGCCGCGAGATCTTCGACCACAGCCATCCCTGGATCACCCATGTGAGCTGGCAGCGCTGCGATTTGCAGCGCACCGCCGAGTGCGTGGTCGACCTGCGCGCCCAGTACGGCAAGCCGGTGATCGTCGACGAGGTCGGCTACGAGGGCAACATCAACTGGGGCTGGGGCAACCTCACCGCCGAGGAAGAGGTTCGTCGGTTCTGGGAGGGCTGCCTGCGCGGCGGCTATGTGACCCACGGCGAGACCTATGTCGACCGCGGTCCCAAGCTCTGGTGGGCGCACGGCGGCAAGCTGTACGGCGACTCGCCCGAGCGCATCGCGTTTTGCCGCTCCTATATGGAGTCGCTGCCGAGCGGCATGGATTGGGTCCCCGACGAGATCAGCGTGATTGACGGAACCTTCACCTGGGACGTGACGTGCATGGCCGATTCCATGGGCAAGGGCACCGATGACGTCCTCATGTACTTCGGTTTCTTCCGCCCGGCGTATCGCGAGTTCACCGGAGACGAGGGCAAACGCTACAAAGTTGATATCATCGACACGTGGAATATGACCGTCGAGACCCTGCCGCAGACGTTTGAGGGTGCGTTCCGGATCGACCTGCCCAGCCGCCAGTACATGATGCTGCGCGTGCGCACGGTCGAGGCGGAGTAGCCGCGCTGCCGCGGCTCGAGGCGGCCCTCGTTCGGGCGCATCGCGCGCTCGCACGGGGGCCGCATGTCTTATGCGGGTGGTACGTAGAAGAAGGGAAAAGGGATGGACGAGTTTTTCGGTATCGATATCGGCGGAACGAGCGTTAAGTGGGCGGTCCTTGGCGAGGATTTCTCCATTCGTGAGCGTGGGTCTATTCCAACGGATTTCTCCACGGCGGACGATGCGGTTGCGGCCCTCATGGCGATCGTCGAGCCGTACGCGGACCGCGTGCGGGCGATCGGCGTGAGCGCCCCCGGTGGCATTTACGAGGACGACCCGGATGGTGTGATTCATCGCGGTGGCGCGCTTACCTATATGGACGGTTGTCCGCTGGGCAAGTTGCTGCGCGAGCGCTTCGACATGCCCGTCGTGGTGAACAACGACGGCAAGTGCTGCGCGTTGGGTGAATACGCCGCGGGCGCCTTGCGTGGGACCTCGGTCGGCGTGGTCCTGGCGATCGGGACGGGCATTGGCGGAGGCATCGTCATCGACGGACGCGTGCTGCGCGGCGCGAATTGCTTTGCGGGCGAATTCAGCTTCCTTCGCAACGATGTGCAGGCTCCGGTCTCCATGGAGAACATCTTTGCTGGTACGGGTGGTTGGCGTGCGCTTGCGGAGATGGTCCTTGCCGAGAAGGGTCTGAAGGACGACGGGACGGTCGACGGCCGCAAGGTGTTTGAGTGGATCGCCGACGGCGACGTCGATGCGCAGCGTGGGCTCGATCGATATGCGCTCATGTTCGATAACATGCTCGTCAATCTCCAAGCGGTCATCGACCCGGAGGTGTTCGCCATCGCAGGTGGCATTAGCTGCCATCCGGAGCTCATCGACGCGCTCGAGGCTCAGATGCCCCGCGCGGTCGAGGGCTTTGTCGGCCCGCTGGCGGGATTCCCCACCCCGCGTGTACGCGTTGCCCAGCTCGGAAACGACGCGAACCTATACGGTGCCGTTCAAGAGGCAATGCGTCTGGCGCGGCCTTAGCACCATGGTGGACTCGTGTATCGCGAAACATCTGTGCAGTTAGGGTGCACCGGGGTGCATAACGCCGCCTGTGCGGCCGCGGCGACCGCGTATGGTTGCCAACAGACCGCTCAGTGGTAAAACCGTTGACCAAGTCGTGTATGTGCGGCACTATTGCAACGGGCGTCGGCATGTGCCGGCGTCCGTCTTTTTTACGGGAGGGAATATGGCCGCCAAGGTGACGCTCAAGGAAATCGCCCAGGAGGTGGGATTGTCCCCCTCGGCCGTGTCTTTGGTTCTCAACGACCGTCCGTGCCGCATCTCCGAGGAGAACCGCAAGCGGATCAAAGAGGTCGCGGCACGCAAGCGCTACGTTCCCAACCAGATCGCCCGTAGTTTGGTTATGCAGCAATCGCGCACGTTCGGCCTGATCGTACCGAATATCGAGAGCCGTTTCTTCTCGTCGCTCGCCCGCAACCTGGAGGTCAGGTGCCGCGAGCGGGGGTACGCCCTCTTCATCATGAATTCCGATGTGTCCTCCGAGCATGAGGAAGAGATCGTGCGCCTGCTGGTCAATCGCGGCGTGGATGGCCTGATGTTGGTGACGGCGCATGAGATCGATGCCGATGAGCAGCTCGTCGAGAGCCTCGCATCTCTGCCGGTGCCCCTGGTGATGGTGGACCGTTTTATCGAGGGCGTGAACTGCGATAGGGTTCGCTTCGACAGTGAGCTTGGCGGGTTTCTCGCCACCGACTGCCTGCTGCAACAGGGCCATACGCGCATCGCATGCCTGGTCAACACCTCCTCGAACACCGGCAACGCGCGCCTGACGGGGTATCGTCGCGCGCTTGAGTCCCACGGTGTTCCCGTGGATGATTCCCTGGTGTTCGAGAGCGACTACTATATCGCCGACGGCGCGGCAGCGACCGAGCGGGTGCTCGACACCGACGCGACGGCGATCTTCGCGAGTTCGGACAACATCGCTCTTGGTGCGTTGAAATGCCTGTATGCGCATGGCAAGCGCGTGCCGCGCGATTATTCGCTCGTGAGCTACGACAACTCCGCTGCGGACGCCCTGTTCGAGCCGGCGTTGACGGCGATTGAGCAAAACGTCTCGAAGCTCGCCGACAACGCGATGGAGCTGCTGTTCTCCCGAATCGGGGAGGGCGCCGACCGCGCATTCGAGGACCGCGTGCTGGCTCCGCGCCTGGTATGCCAGGCAAGTGTCGCGCCGATTGCTGGTTAGCCGCGACCCGTGCGCGCCATTCGTCGCGCTTCGATACTGCTTCGATGCATGTAAAGACGAAGATTGGCCGGCTTTGGGGCGAATTCTGACCGAAAAGAGGGGTCATTATTTAAAAAGTGAGGGGTTTATTTTCCCCGGGCGAGTAGAGTGCCGTTTTTGGCATCTGTTTCCCAAGCTTTTGATGCAAATTCGGTCGTTGTACTTTGCCTGTGCGTATAAACCCCACACATATTAAATAGAGACACTCCTCTCGATGGTTCGGGCTGGACAAAGATTGGCCGTGGGCACGTGAGGGCAGCTCTCCCGTACCATATCCAATCAAATTCCCAACAGGGTAAACATTAACAAACAGAATTAAAAAGATTTAGAAAAAACGTTTTATCAGTTCTGATAAAACGTTTTATCGTTTACACTCGGCTTAACGATATTCGAAGGGCGGGAACGGTGTCCCGTCTTTGCGTGGGAGGAACAAGCCATGACTCAACCCGTGATCGGCACTCCGTGGAACAAGCTCGAGAACCCGGTGAGCGCAGAGGAGCTCGCCGGAGTTGACAAGTATTGGCGTTGCGCCAACTACCTGTCCGTTGGCCAGATCTACCTTCGTTCGAATCCGCTGATGCGCCCCGATTGGACCGATGCGAAAACGGGGGAGCAGCGTGACTTTGGGCGTATCGACGTCAAGCACCGCCTGGTGGGCCACTGGGGAACCACTCCCGGAATCAACTTCCTGTTCGGCCACGTGAACCGTCTTATCGCCGATCACGGTCAGAACACCATCTTCCTTATGGGTCCTGGTCACGGTGGTCCCGCCGGTACCGCGCAGTCCCTGCTTGACGGAACCTACCGCGAGATCCGCCCCGATATCACGGACGATGAGGCGGGTCTCGAGAAGTTCTTCCGCCAGTTCTCGTATCCGGGTGGCATCCCCAGCCACTTTGCCCCCGAGACTCCCGGCTCCATTCACGAGGGCGGCGAGCTCGGTTACACGCTCAGTCATGCATACGGAGCGGTGATGGACAATCCGAGCCTGCTGGCTGTTGCCGTGGTCGGCGACGGCGAGGCCGAGACCGCGGCGCTCGCAACCTCCTGGCAGTCCAACAAGCTCATCAATCCCAAGACTGACGGCATCGTGCTGCCCATCCTGCACCTGAACGGCTACAAGATCGCGAACCCCACCATCCTGGCGCGCATCTCCGACGAGGAGCTCACCAAGTTCTTCGAGGGCATGGGCTACAAGCCGCACTTCTTCGTCGCTGGCTTTGACAACGAGTCCCACGCCTCCATCCATGCGCGTTTCGCCGGGCTGCTCGAAGAGGTCTTCAGCGAGATCTGCGACATCAAGGCCAGCGCCGAACTGGGCGACGAGACCCGTCCCGTGTACCCGATGATTGTCTTCCGCACGCCCAAGGGCTGGACGTGCCCCAAGCACATCGACGGCAAGAAGACGGAGGACTCCTGGCGCGCCCATCAGGTCCCGCTGGCGGACGCCCGCGACACCCACGAGCACTTCCGCGTGCTGCGCTCTTGGCTGCACTCCTATGAACCCGAAGAGCTCTTCACGCCCGAGGGGCAGATTCGCGCCGAGGTGACGGCGTTCATGCCCACCGGCGACCTGCGCATCGGCGCCAACCCCAACGCCAATGGCGGCACGGTTCGCCGCGAACTCACTCTGCCCGACATCCACACCCATGAGGTCCCGGTGGCGGAGAAGGGCCACGGTTGGGGAGCGACCGAGGCTGCGCGCGTGTTCGGCGCCTACACCGCCGACGTCCTCGCCGCCAACGACGACTTCCGCATCTTTGGCCCCGACGAGACTGCCTCGAACCGCCTGCAGGACGCCTACGCCGCCACCAAGAAACAGTGGCTCGCCGGCCATTACGCGGACGCGGATAACGACGACTTGCTTGCACCCGAGGGTCGCGTGATCGAGCAGCTTTCCGAGCACCAGTGCGAGGGCTTCCTCGAGGCGTATGTGCTCACCGGCCGCCACGGCGTGTGGTCGAGCTACGAGAGCTTCGTTCACGTGGTCGATTCCATGGTGAATCAGCACTGCAAGTGGCTCGAGGCCACCAAGCGCGAGATCCCGTGGCGCGCTCCGATCTCCGGTCTGAACATCCTGCTCTCCAGCCATGTGTGGCGCCAAGATCACAACGGATTCTCCCATCAGGACCCGGGCTTCATCGACGTCCTGCTCAACAAGGCGAACGACACGCACGTGGTGAACGCCTATTACCCCTGCGATGCGAACATGGCACTCGCGGTTGCGGAGCGCGTCTACCGGTCCACGGATTGCGTGAACGCGATCTTCTGCGGCAAGCAGCCCGCGCCGACCTTCGTGACCGTGGACGACGCGCGCGCCGAGCTCGCCGAGGGCTTGGCCGCCTGGGAGTGGGCGAGCACCGCGAAGAGCTTGGAAGACGCCGACATGGTCATCGCCACGTGCGGTGATGTGCCCACGCTCGAGGCGCTTGCCGCCGTGGACCTGCTGCGCGGCCATGGTGTCAAGGTGTGGTTCGTAAACGTGGTCGACCTGCTCAAGATCCAGAATGCCTGCGAGAACGACCAGGCCATTACCGATGAGCGATTTGCCGAGCTCTTTGGCACGGGCGACAAGCCGGTCCTGTTCTGCTTCCACGCCTACGCCGGCACGATCCGCCGTCTGGTGTGGGCGCGTCCCGGCCACGACGCCTGGTGCGTGCACGGCTACGAGGAGAAGGGCTCCACGACCACGCCGTTCGACATGCTGCGCCTGAACAACATGGACCGCTGGGCGCTGGCCGCCGAGGCGCTGCGCCTGATCGACGGCGCTCGCGGGGAGTCCGTGCATGCCGAGCAGATCGAGGCATGGGAGGCGTTCCGCCTCGAGGCGTTCGAGTTCGCCGTCGATGAGGGCTACGACCACCCCGCGTTCACCGATTGGGTGTGGCCCGATGCGGCTGCCAACACCGAGTCGTCGCTCAATGCCACCCAACTCACCGCAGGCGATAACGAGTAGCCCGGCTTTCCTGAGCGGTCATATATGAAAACGGTGCATCGCCTGTATGGGTGATGCACCGTTTGACGTTCGGTCGAGTTTTAAGTTCTCGCGAAGTATAAAGCGAACGACCGGGATGGGTATTTCTTGAGCAAACATTCCGCAGGAAAGCCACCCGAAGGTGGCTTTCCGAGGACGTTTGCGAAGGAATTACCCATCCCGGACGGTGGGGAGCGACTACTTCACGACTAGGATGTCGCAATCGGTGTTGCGCAACAGGAACGTGGAGATGGAGCCCAGCAGCGCGTACTTAATGGAAGACAGACCGCGGGCACCGCAGAGTACGAGGTCGGGCTTGACCACGTCGAGCATCTCGTCCTTGAGCGTTTCGCGTATGCGCCCGGCGCGGATCATGACCTCGACGGAGGGAATCGCCTCGTTCGCCTTGGCCTCCTCGACCTGGGCCGCGATGGAGTTGGTAAAGGCATCCTGCAGGCCCTGGATCAGATCGGCGGGGTAGGATCCAGCGGATTCGAGCGCAGTCGAATCGATGACATGACCGATAACAAGAGCAGCGCCGTTGTTCGCGGCGACTTTGATGGCGCGTGCGAGCACGAAATCCTGCTGGTCGGTACCGTCAAGGGCAACAAATACCTTGGAATAACCTTCGTGCATGGTGACCTCCTTGGCCTGTGGTGGGCTTCCGTGTACCCACCGTTTGGTGCTTTACCATGCCACAGTTATACCCAATTGCCCGTTTCCGGTGCGTAACATGTCACGAACGGCGCGCTTTTTCGGTGCAGTGGGCGAAGAGGGGCGATAATAGGCGGAAGAATGATTTGACTGCGCCACGCTTGCGGTCATGTTATACGGTTGAAACTGGGGGAGGTCCTTTGGACGTCATCGAACTGCTTAAATCCGCGTTTCTCGGTTTGGTCGAGGGCATCACGGAGTGGCTGCCTATCTCCTCGACGGGGCACATGATCTTGGTCGACGAGTTCATCAAGCTCAACGTCACCGAGGAATTCTGGAACATGTTCCTCGTCGTGATCCAGCTTGGCGCTATTCTCGCCGTTTGCGTGCTCTTCCTGCGCGACCTGCTGCCCTTTGGCTTTGGCAAGACGAAGCAGGAGCGCCGCGACACGTGGAGCCTGTGGGGCAAGATCATCGTGGGCTGCCTGCCTGCGGCGATCA
The DNA here is from genome assembly GCF_003479805.1 of Collinsella sp. AF08-23. Classification (GTDB taxonomy): domain Bacteria; phylum Actinomycetota; class Coriobacteriia; order Coriobacteriales; family Coriobacteriaceae; genus Collinsella. The sequence continues at coordinate 206,090 of NZ_QUHV01000001.1, forward strand.
TTGGCATCCCGCTCGATGACTTCATGGAGGAGCACCTCTATAACGCGTGGGTCGTCGCTGCGGCGCTCATCGTCTATGGCGTCGCGTTCATCGTGATCGAGCGCTGGCGCGCCAAGAAGCTTGCGGCGCGCGTGGCCGAGGAAGCCGCGGCGAACGCCCGTCCCGGGGGAGCCCACTTTGCGGCTCCCGCCGTCGCTATCGAGCCCACGCAAGGCGGCGACTTTGGCTCCATCACCTCGCTCGAGGATCTCTCTTACAAGACCGCCCTTGGCATCGGCTGCTTCCAGGTGCTCTCGCTTATTCCCGGTACCTCGCGCTCCGGCTCCACCATCATCGGCGGCCTGCTGTTGGGCACCACGCGTTCCGTTGCCGCCAAGTTCACGTTCTTCTTGGCGATTCCCGTCATGTTCGGTGCGAGCTTCCTCAAGCTCGTCAAGTTCTTCCTCAAGGGCGGCGTGTTCGACGCGAGCGGTCTGGCCATCCTCGGTGTGGGTTGCGCCGTCGCTTTTGTGGTCTCGCTCATTGCGATCAAGTGGCTCATGGGATTTGTCCGCCGTCACGATTTCACAGCGTTCGGCATCTACCGCATTGTGCTCGGCATCGCGGTGCTGGGGTATTTTGCTCTACTTGCCTAAAGTACGTGCTACCATTTCGTAGACGGATAACGAAAACTGAAGGCGCGCTGTCCGAGGGGGCGGCGCGCCTCCTCATGTACGAGGAGGAGCCATGGGCAAGATGGGAACGACGGTGGCGCTGGCAGGTGCCGCAGTGGGCGCGGTGGCGGGTGTCACGGCAATTGCATGTGCGAAGCGCGCAGCGGGCCTGCGTCCGAGTGCGCCCGCGGGTACACCGCTCACAGCAGAGGGCTACCACGCGGGGGATGACGCGGTCGAGCGATTCCGGGCGCTCCTGCGGGTGCCCACCATCTCGCGCGACGATCCGGCACTCGTGGATCGCACGCCCTTCGAGGCCTGGGTGCCCACCCTGCGCGAGCAGTTCCCCCGCGTGTTCGAGGTGTGCGAACTCACCATGTTTGACGAGTTCGGCCTGCTCATGCGTTGGCCTGGTGCCGATGCTACCCTCGATCCGATCGTGCTCATGGCACATCAGGACGTAGTGCCAACTGAGGGTCAGGCGTGGGACCACGACCCGTTTGCCGCCGAGATCCACGACGGCGAGATCTGGGCCCGTGGTTCGCTCGACACTAAGAACATCGCCGCGGCGATCTTCGAGTCGATGAACGTGTTGATCGGTGAGGGCTATGTGCCTCCGCGCGACGTCTGGTATTTCTCGTCGAACGGCGAGGAGGTTGCGGGTTCGGCTGCTCGGCAGGCGGTTGCGTGGATGCGCGAGCACGGCATCCACCCCTATATGGTGATGGATGAGGGCGGCGCGGTGGCGGCAGACGCCCCCTTGGGCGTGGAGGAGCCCGTGGCGATGGTCGGGGTCTCCGAGAAAGGGCATGTCGACCTCAAGGTCACGGCGCGCGCCGATGGCGGCCACGCATCGACGCCCGCCGAGAACGACGCCCCGCGCCTGCTCGCCCGCGTGTGCGAGCATATCGCCGCGAATCCCGGTAAGCCCGAGTTCACGCGCGCCCTCGACGCGACCCTCATGGAGCTTGCGAGCCGCAGTTCGACCCTGTACCGCATGGTGTTCTCAAACCTGTGGCTGACGCGTCCACTCGTATCGAAGATCATGTCGTCGAGTCCCGAGATGGGTGCGATGATCCGCACCACCTACGCCCTCACCCAGTTGCAGGGCTCGCCGGCCCACAACGTGCTCCCCACGGTGGCAACGGCGAACTTCAACGTCCGTATCGCCCCGTTCGAGACGGTCACGGATGCTATCAACCGCGCCCGTGAGCGCGCGGAGGAGGCGTGCCGAGCGTGCGGCGTGAGCCCCGACCACGTCACCATCGAGATCGAGCAGGCCGTGCCCTACACTGAGCCCGCGCCCGTGAGCCCGTTCGAGGACGACCCCGCTTTCGATTACCTGCATCGCTGCGTCGCGGGAGTGTATCCCGAGGCGGGCTTTGCGCCGTACGTGCAGAACTCCTGCACGGATTCCCGGGAGTTCTGCGAGATTTGCGAGCGCGTGTACCGCTTTGGCGGCTTTATCTACTCGGGTGAGGCCCGCTCGCTGCTGCATACGGCGAATGAGCGCATCGGCGTGGACGTGTACAAGCGCGGGATCGAGTTCTACATGGCGTTCCTGCGCAATCTCGACGAGCTTCGATAGGGGATGAACATGGCTGGAGAGAACAAGGCCCGCACCTCCCGAGCGCCCAGGCTCGATTACGCGCATGTCGCGCTCGCCTCGCTGCCGTTCATGGGCATGATCAGCTTCTGGCAGGTCTTTGACGGCATCGTTCCCAAGATGCTCACGGGGACGTTCGGCTTGGACAATATGACTACCGGTGCCGTCATGGCGATCGACAACGTGTTCGGTCTCGTGTTGCTACCCCTGTTCGGCATCCTGTCCGACCGCTGTGCAAGCCGCCTCGGTCGCCGCACGCCGTTCATCCTGATCGGGTCGGTGATTGCCGCTTTCAGCGTGCCGCTTATCGCCGTCGCCAACGGGATGCGCAGCCTGCCGCTGCTCATCTTCGCAATCCTCCTCACGTTGTTCGCCATCTGCATGTACCGCACCATGACCGTCGCGATCGTGTGCGATATCACGCCACGCCCGCTGCGCACCAAGGCCGATTCGATCCAAAAGATGGTGGGCTACGCGGGCACGGGCGCGATGCTCGTGGCGATTGCGGTGATGGTGCCCTCCGGTGACATGCCCAACTACATTCCGCTGTTCATGCTGCAGGCGCTCGTCATCCTGGGTTCTGCGGTGGTGTACGCCATCCGTGTGCGCGAGCCACAGCTCGTGCAAAAAATGCATGACGAGAGCCTTAAGATGGGGATCGAGGAGTCCGAGATCATGGTCGACGACTCACCCGAGGCAGGCGGCCGCGCGAAGATCACCGACCGCTCCGTACTCTTTTCGATTGCGATGCTCTTGGCCGCAACTTTTTTCTATTACATGAGCTACAACGCCATGACCACGAATATCTCGCGTTATGCTGATATGTTTTACAACATGGAGGGCGGCAGCTACGCGATTATCAACATCGTGACAATAGTTGGCGCGCTCTCGGGATATGTGCCGCTCGCTAACCTCTCGCTCAAGGTGGGACGTAAGCGCGTTGCCGTGGCGTCGGCGCTCGTCATGGCTCTCGCACCGGTAGCCCTGTGGCTTATTCCCGGGTTCAGCCCCGTCTTCTACCTCGTGTTCCTCGCCATAGGCATCGCGCTGGGCGGCGTTGACATGTGCGTGTACACCATGCTGCTCGAGGTGGTGGACGCGAACAGCGTTGGTCGCTACTCGGGCTACTACTACACGGTCTCGATGGCGGCGCAGGTGGCGACCCCCATCCTGTCGGGCATCGTAATGGATGTCGCCCCCGGTTTGCTCTTCGCCTACATCGCGCTCATGGGCATCTTCATGCTGTTTGCTATCGCGGCAGCGCGCCATGGCGACACGGTCCTGATTGACGAGGTCGCGCGCCGCGAATCGGCCTCGGCGTAAACGTCGGAGCGCTTCCTGCGGGCGGACGGCGCTCCGGCCCCCGCTTGTCGTGCCGACGTTCTGGCATACTGTGCGCATGCGAGACCATGACCACGAGAGGCGGAGGCCCTATGAACATCCAGATCTTCGGCACCAAGAAGAGCTTCGACACCAAGAAGGCGCAGCGCTACTTCAAAGAGCGGCGCATCAAGTTCCAGTTCATCGACTTGCGCGAGAAGGAGATGAGCAAGGGCGAGCTCCAGAGCGTGATGCGCGCGGCCGGCGGCATCGACGCCGTGATCGACCAGGGCGCCAAGGACCAGGACACCGTCGCGTTGATCACCTACCTGGTGGAGAGCCAGAAGTTCGACAAGCTCCTCGAGAACCAGCAGGTCCTTCGCGAGCCCATCGTGCGCAACGGCGCCAAGGCGACCGTGGGGTATTGCCCCGAGGTCTGGAAGACCTGGGAGTAGGGGACGGTGGCCACGGAAGGGCTGCGTGGAAGGACCTACGCGCGGGGGGCTCTGGAGCAGCCTAGAACGATAAAATGAACGAGAAAAAGTCCCAATTACGATAAACCGAATCACCTGCGGCTATGGTATCCTTGCAAGCGTGAATAAATCTTCGGCCAACGGTTGCTATTTTCACTCAAACGCGCGCGTTTTTTCGGCGAGTGGCGCATGGGGATGGCTGGCCGCTGTTCGGGGATGCCGGATATCGGGGCGAGAGCCGTCCCGACAGCACGACAAGGAGCGTGGTCAGGTAATGCAGGAGGCATGGGAAGGCTTCGAGGACGGTAATTGGACCAAAGAGGTCGACGTCCGCGACTTCATCCAGAAGAACTATACCCCCTACGAGGGCGACGAGTCGTTCCTGGTGGGCCCCACCGAGCGCACCACCAAGCTGTGGGACGACGTCATGGCCCTTATGCTCAAGGAGCGTGAGCAGGGCGGCGTTCTCGACATGGACACCAAGGTCGTGACCGGTATCCTGTCGCACCCGGCCGGCTACATCGACGCCGAGCATCCCGAGCGCGAGACCATTGTTGGTCTCCAGACCGACAAGCCGCTCAAGCGCGCCCTGCACGTCAACGGCGGTATCCGCATCGCCTGCCAGGCCGCTTCCCAGCACGGCTATGAGGTCGACCCCGAGATCGTCGACTTCTACACCAACAAGCGCAAGACGCACAACGCCGGCGTGTTCGACGTGTACAAGCCCGAGATGCGCGCTTGCCGCTCCGCCCATATCATCACCGGCCTGCCGGATGGCTACGGCCGTGGCCGCATCATCGGCGACTACCGTCGCGTGGCCCTGTACGGCGTTGACGCCCTGATCAAGGACAAGCAGGCTCAGAAGTCCTCCACCCCCTCCGTCATGAACGAGGACAACATTCGCCTGCGCGAGGAGCTCTCCGAGCAGATTCGCTCGCTGCAGCAGCTTATCGAGCTCGGTAAGCTCTACGGCTTCGACATCGCCCGCCCGGCTGCCAACACCCAGGAGGCCATCCAGTGGATGTACCTCGCCTATCTGGCTGCCGTGAAGGATCAAAACGGCGCCGCCATGTCTATTGGCCGTACCTCCACCTTCATCGACATCTACGCCGAGCGCGACCTCAAGAATGGCACTTTCACCGAGGAGCAGATCCAGGAGTTCGTCGACCACTTCATCATGAAGCTCCGCATGGTCAAGTTCGCTCGTACCCCCGAGTACCAGAACCTCTTCTCGGGCGACCCGCAGTGGGTCACCGAGTCTATTGGCGGCATGGGTGTCGACGGCCGTACCCTCGTCACCAAGATGAGCTACCGCTACCTCCATACGCTCGAGACGATGGGCACCTCCCCGGAGCCGAACCTGACCGTCCTGTGGTCCACGCACCTGCCGCAGGCCTTCAAGGAGTTCTGCGCCAAGACCTCCATCGCCTCCTCGTCCATCCAGTACGAGAACGACGACGTCATGCGCGTGTACCACGGCGACGACTACGCCATCGCCTGCTGCGTGTCCTCCATGCGCGTCGGTAAGGAGATGCAGTTCTTCGGCGCTCGCGCCAACCTCGCCAAGTGCCTTCTGTACGCACTCAACGGCGGTGTGGACGAGGTCTCCCACAAGCAGATCGGCCCTAAGTACCGTCCGGTCGAGGGCGACACGCTCGACTTCGATGACGTCATGAGCAAGTACAAGGACATGATGAAGTGGCTTGCCGGCGTGTACGTGAACACGCTGAACATCATCCACTATATGCACGACAAGTACTGCTACGAGGCCATTCAGATGGCCCTGCACGACAAGGACGTCCATCGCTGGTTCGCAACGGGCATCGCCGGCCTCTCCGTCGTGGCCGACTCCCTGTCTGCCATTAAGTACGCCAAGGTTCACCCCGTCCGCGACGAGCAGGGTGTCATCGTCGACTTCAACATCGAGGGCGACTTCCCCAAGTACGGCAACGATGACGACCGCGTCGACACTCTTGCCCACGACATCGTGCATGAGTTCATGGAGTGCATCCGTCGTCACGAGACCTACCGCAACTCCGTGCCCACCACCTCTGTCCTCACCATCACCTCCAATGTGGTGTATGGCAAGAACACCGGCGCCACGCCCGATGGCCGTAAGGCCGGCGTGCCGTTCGCCCCGGGTGCCAACCCGATGCACCAGCGCGACAGCCATGGCGCCATCGCGTCTCTGAGCTCGGTTTCCAAGCTTCCGTTCCGCGACGCGCAGGACGGCATTTCCAACACCTTCTCCATCGTGCCGGGCGCGCTGGGCAAGGAGGACGAGGTCTTCTTTGGCGACATCGACCTCGGTGACATCGAGTTCGAGAACCCGGTTGCTTGCTGCGATTGCACCGACTCCTCCGCTCCTGAGGGCTCTGAGGATCGCTAAGATCGCGGGCCACGTGGTCCGTCTGTAATGTTTCCGCGCCGGTCGTAATTCTGGCGTACCGGCGCGGCATCTACTGATATACTTTCAGTAACAATTCCTATTCTGGCGCGTTGGGGCGTCAAACAAGAAAAGGAGAACACCATGAAGGTCGCTGATATCCCGCAGGCGCAGGCCGACAATCTCGTGAGCATGATCGACGCGTACGCCGAGAAGGGTGGCCACCACCTGAACGTCAACGTGTTCAACCGTGACACGCTTCTCGACGCCCAGGCCCATCCGGAGAAGTACCCGCAGCTCACCGTGCGTGTTTCCGGCTATGCCGTTAACTTCCACAACCTCACGAAGGATCAGCAGGACGAGGTCATCTCCCGTACCTTCCACGAGGGCTTCTAATTCGCGATAGCAGAGCGAATGTGACGAGACGGGCGGCAGGGTAACCTGGCGCCCGTCTTTGCGCATGGGGGCTTCCAATGACCCATTGAAGATATGAGTTTACAAAAAACGACAATGTGTACCGCCGGGTAGCGTGTCTATCCCAAAGCGTGTTCGTTTCAGCGCGTATCCGCGTACAATTGCGCGAAATGTGGGATCAACGCCGGCATGCGAGCAGATCTGATCGTTAAACATGGCGCAAATGCGCAAGGGCACCGATCTGGCATCGCCAAATCGCCGTTAAGACGCGAAATTTGGTACACATTGTCGTTTTTTGTATGTCAAAGCTGATGGCTTAGGCGATCTTCATTGCGGCTGCGAGGAAGATTTCGCTGAAGGCGTTGGGGCAATGGATGTCCAACAGGGTATGATACCTAGCGGTTAAATGTGACTGCGTTGGATACCGCAGATGAAGGGGGAGATGGCTCATGGCGCGTGTGCAGTTGGACGGCTTGCAGGACCAGGTATCGAGCTACGCGCTCGGGCGTGTGCACTCGATTGAAAGCATGGGTACGGTCGACGGGCCCGGTGTGCGATTCGTGGTGTTCACCCAGGGATGCCCCATGCGCTGCGCATATTGCCACAATCCCGACACGTGGGCCGTGGGCGAGGGTGTGGGCACCCCGGTGACGGTCGAACGCATCATGAGCGAATTCGAGAGCAACCGCCCGTTTTACCGCACGGGCGGGATCACAGTCACGGGTGGAGAGCCCCTGCTGCAGCCGGAGTTCGTGGGCGATCTTTTCAAGGCGATGCACGACAACCCCAACGGGCGCGTCCACACGTGCCTGGACAGCTGCGGTTATGCGTACAATCCCAAGCGTCCGGAGCGGTTCGAGAACGTGCTCTCGGAGACCGATCTCGTCCTACTCGATATCAAGCACAGCGATCCGCAGGGGCATAAGGACCTGACCCGCTGCGCACCGGACAACATCATCGCGTTCGGTGACGAGCTCGCGCGACGCGGGATCAAGGTCGTCATTCGCCATGTGGTTGTCCCCGGGATCACCGACACGGTCGAGGAATGCGAGGCACTCGGAAGGCTGATCGCGCCCTGGCGCAATGTGGTGGGGCTGGAACTCCTGCCGTATCACACCATGGGCATCGTGAAGTACGAGCAGCTTGGGATCGAGTATCCGCTCAAGGATGTGCCGGCTATGGACAAGGGTCGCATTCCCGAGTTGCGCGAAGCGGTCCTGCATGGGCTGCGTATGGGCAGGGCAGCGGAACACAACTGCCAGGGTTAGCCGGGTTGCCCGACGGACCGGAAGCCCCCCGCGCGGGCGAATGATCCGACGGCGGGGAAGGCTAAACGGGAGCTTCAGTGCAAACAAAAAGGCAGCGCCGGTGGAGAGACCTGGCGCCGCCTTTTGTGAGGGGTGGAGTACTAGTGATGTACCCGCATGCTCCCCATCGAAAACGGTTTTCAACTCGTTCATGATGTCAGCACCGTTTGTGCACGTCACGAACACATTTGCCGTCTTATGGCAGGTCGTTACCCGCGGCGATATAAAGGTCGTACCATTCCTGGCGAGTAAGCTCGACATCGGCACCGGGGGCGATGGCGCGAATGCGCTCGGGATCCATTGAACCCGAGATAACCTGCATGCGGGCGGGATGACGCAAGATCCAGGCGATTGCAACGGCTTCTTTGGAGACGCCCCGCTCCTCGGCGATCTGAGCCAAGACGCCGTTGAGCTCGGCGAACTGCTCGTTATCGATGAAGGTTCCTGCGAACATGCCGTACTGAAGAGGACTCCAGGCCTGGATGGTCATGCCTGTGAGCTGCGCGTAGGAGAGCGCACCGCCATCACGGTCGGCCGCGGCGTCGTCCTCCATGTTCTCGTGCATCTGCATGCGCACCATGCCGGCATGGCACAGGCCGAACTGGAGCTGGTTGACCTCGAGCTTCTGATCGAGATTGGCCTGGAGCATCTCGCAGCTCCAGGGGCCCATGTTGCTCACGCCGATGTGGCGCGCCATGCCGGAGTCGACGATGTGGGCCATGGTGTCGCCGAGCTCGTCGAGGTCGCAGAGGGCGTCGAGGCGATGCAGGAGCACGAAGTCGACGTGGTCGGTCTGCAGGCGCTCGAGTTCGGCCTCGAGCGAGGAGAGCAGGTGGTCGCGCGAGAAGTCGTAGATGCCGTTGCGCTTCCCGGTGAAGTCGGGAGCGATGCCGAATTTGGTCTGGAGGATGACATCGTCGCGGGCGACCCCGAGGTCGTGCAGGGCCTGCCCCAGGACGCGTGAGCTTTCGCCCGCACCGTAGATGTCGGCGGAATCGAAGAAGTTCATCCCGCAGTTGAGTGCCGTCTGGACGATGTCGCGGGCCTCATCGCGCGTTTTTCCAGCCATGCGCATGACGCCCATTGCGATGCGGCTCGCCTCGTACTCAGTCGATCCGATTGTTTGGTAGTTCATGGGGTTCCCTTCGAGGTATGGGCGAATGCCGGAAACAAGCATCATAGCCATGATAGAACTTGAGTAAGGGATCGTGACAGCTGACGAAAGCCTGCTGTCAATACCAAATCGCAAGTTTTGCAGAACGACTACGTCCTCAGTTGGAAATTAGAGGTACTCGATCTGTGCGCCTTCGGTGTCGCAGGTGAGGATGTGGGTTTCGCAGGCGGGGAAGGCCTCGCGGAGGCGCACCTGCAGGAACTTGGCGACGATAGTATCGTCAGTCACAGCCATGAGGGTCGATCCGGAGCCGGAGATCCACAGCGTTCCCGCCCCGCCCTCCAGGCACGTGGCGCGGATGGCATCGTAGTCGGGGATGAGTGCCCGGCGATAGGGCTCCTGCAGGCGATCGTCGTTCGCGTCGGCGATGAGCGCGAGGTCGCCCGTCTCCAGACCGCGCGTCATGCCGGCGATACGGCCCATCTGCCACACCGCGTTCGAGAGCGGCACCTCCTGCGGAACCACCTTGCGCGCCTCGCTCGTATGGACCTCGTAGGGCGGGATGATGGTGATGAAGCGCAAGCGATCGCTCACGTCATAGCGAAGGCAGCGCGGCAGGCCGCCCTCGGGCGTGAAGGAACACACGGCACCGCCCAAGATCGCGGGGGCCACATTGTCGGGATGCCCCTCGACGGACGTGGCGATGCGGACGAGCTCAGCGCGGTCGACGGTATGGCCGGTGAGGGCGGCTGCTGCCATGATGCCAGCGACCACGCAGGTGGAGCTGCTGCCGAGACCGCGCGCCACGGGCACCTCGGTATGGATGTCGAGCTTGACCGGGAAGGGCTCCTCACCCCACTCCCGCAGGGCGTCGACGAAAGAGACGTACACGAGGTTGTTCTCGCTTTGGAACTCCACAGGGCAACCCGTGATTTCGAGTTCGTCCGAGCGTTCGAAGGTGAAATGCGAGTACAGCGACACGGCCATACCGAGCGTGTCATAGCCGATGCCGAGGTTCGCACTCGTAGCGGGAACAGTGATCTTGATCATGGGGCTCTCCTTCTTGAGGATGAAACTCACCTTACTATCCTATCAGGGGCTGTTCTTAAGGCATGAGCGCGCGGGTACAATAAAGTTACTTTTCACGCCGTTGAAATGAGTGCCTATGCCGGTTATTGCATTGTTTTTGGGAAGATGAATTGATGCAAAATTGGGAATTGGCGGCTGCGGGCAAGCCTCTCAATCCAATTGATCCTTTGATGTAGGAGGTGCCACATGGAGTATTTGCCCCGCGTTGTCCAGGCGCTCGCCGGCGACGATTATACCGTGTATGCGTATTTCTCTGACGGGTCGGTGCGCCGTGCAGACATCAAGCCCCTCATCGAGCGGGGCGGTGTATTTGCCCGCCTATCAGATGAAGATTTCTTTTCAAACAGGTTGACAGTTATGAATGACGCCGTTGCGTGGGACGTTGCCGGAAACCATGATGAAGCTGCTTGTATTGATTTGGACCCTTGGAGCATGTACGAGACGAGCGAGTGCGTTGCCGATCCGCTCGCCGAAGAGGCGGCCTAACTCTCACTATCACGGCGACTTAAGCATGGGTAGTATGCTCAAGTTCCGGCGTGTTTCGTCCGCCGCGAGTTCCGCATGAGCCGAAGGCCACCTTAAGTGGCCTTCGTGCGAGTCAGGATTGTTCGAGCGCCGGATGAAACACGCCGGAACCCATATACGTATCTTCTACAGCGCTGTGGCAGCGTTCTCCACGTACGTGGGCATATCGTCGATATCGACCACGTCGGTGTGGAGGACGGGCTTGTCCTGGAGCGTGGAAAGCTGCTCGGGCGCGGTGGTATCGGTCGCCTTGGCGAGGACGTCCATGCAGGCGAAGTCGCTCGGAGGACAGAACAGGCCGAGCGCCCCGGCGACGGCGCGGGGGAACTTGTAGGGGCTCGCCGTGGAGAGCAGGATGCGCGCCTTGGCATCCGGGGCGGCGGGTTGCTCAGCCAGGACGTGGAAGCCGCATGCAGTGTGCGGGTCGATCACGTAGCCGTTCGCGTCCCAGCACTCCTTGATGGCGTTCGCGACCTGGTCCTCGTCGGCCCAACCGCATCCGAAGACCTCCTGGATGCGGGCGAGCAAGTCGGCGGGCAGGGTGTAGGAACCCTCGCCGCTGAGGCTTTCCATGAGCTGCGCGACCAGTTCGCAGTTGCCGTCGCTCAGGTAGTAGAGCATGCGCTCGAGGTTGGACGAGATGAGGATATCCATGCTCGGCGACGTCGTGGTGTAGAAGGGGCGCTGACGGTCGTAGGTACCGGTGGTGAGGAAATCGTAGAGCACGTTGTTCTTATCGCTTGCCACGACGAGCTTGGCCACGGGCAGACCCATGCGCTTGGCGTAGTAGCCGGCGAGGATGTCGCCGAAGTTGCCGGTGGGCACGCAGAACTCGACCGCATCGCCCGGCTCGATGGCGCCTGCGCGCAGGAGCTGAGCATAGGCAGCGAAGTAATACACGACCTGCGGCACCAGGCGGCCGACGTTGATGGAGTTGGCACTGGAGAGCATCACGCCCTGCTCTGCCAGGTGCTCGGCGAGCTCGATGTCGCCGAAGATGCGCTTGACGGCGCTCTGAGCGTCATCGAAGTTGCCGCGCACCCCGCAGACGGTGACGTTGCCGCCCTCTTGCGTACTCATCTGGAGTTCCTGCACGCGGGAGACCTTGCCCTCTGGATAGAAGACGGTGATGCCCACACCGGGCGCGTCGGCAAAGCCGGCAAGCGCCGCCTTTCCGGTGTCACCCGAGGTCGCGGTGACGATTTGGATCTTGGCGGGCGCATCCTCAGCGGCGGAGTCAGCCGTGCGGGCCATGAGGCGGGGGAGCATCTGCAGGGCAACGTCCTTGAACGCACTGGTGGGGCCGTGCCAGAGCTCGAGGACGTAGGAGGGCACGCCATCGGCGTTGGGGGCCTGCGCGAGCGGCACCACGGGGGTGACTTCGTCGCTGGCAAAGGTGCCCTCGTAGGCCTCGCAAACGCAGGCGGCGATCTCGTCGGCGCTGTAGTCGGGCAGGAGCGCGCCGAGCACCTCGCGTGCGAGCTCGAAGTAGTCCTTGGAGGCGAGGCTGGCGAGGTTGATGGTGGCCTCGCCCAGCGCGTCGCTCACGTACAGACCGCCGTCCGGCGCGATGCCGCGTCGAATCGCCTGCTTGGAGCTGAGCTCAGATGTACGTGAACGCGTGCTGTGGTACGTCGCCATACTGCGATCTCCTCACAATTGGGTGCATAGATGGAGCTCATGGTACCAGAGCGTCCCGCTCCGGCTGGCTAAAGTGAACGCAGGCGCGGGCCTTTACAGCGCCATTCCACATGACGTTCTTTATTTGGAAACAATGGTGACACCTTTGAGCTGCCCTACTAGCTCATGGTAAAGTGGCAGCCTACGTGTCATGTCGCGCTGCCCGTTTGCGGCACGCGCTGGGGAGGGGTTTCTGCGCACCATGATCAAGATCACCAAATTTGGCGGTTCGTCCGTCGCCGACGCCGAGCATTTCCGCAAGATCAAGGCGATTATCGACGCCGACCCGGCACGCCGCTTCGTGGTGGTGAGTGCGTGCGGACGCCGTTCCAAGGCCGACACCAAGGTCACCGACCTGCTGTATCTCGTAGACGCTCACGTGAACTACCACGTTTCCTGCGAGGACCTGCTTACCGACATCGGCCAGCGCTATTTCGACATCGCCGACGAGTTGAACCTCGACTATCCGATCCGCGATGAGTTCGCGGCGTTTGCCGAGCGCGCCCGTACCGGCGGGTACACCACCGAGGAGCTTGTGAGCCGCGGTGAGTACTTCACTGCGCGCCTCATGGCCGAGTACCTGGGGCTGCCGTTCATCGACGCTGCGGATATGGTCGCCTTCCACCACGACGGCACGCTCTCAATGAAGCGCACGGCGGAGCTCGTCAAGGAAAACGCCCGCGAAGGCGGATTCGTCATGCCCGGCTTCTACGGTGCCACCAAGGAGGGTAAGATCCGCCTGCTCGACCGCGGCGGCGGAGACATCTCCGGCTCCATCCTCGCCCAGTGCCTGGAGGCTGATCTCTACGAGAACTGGACGGACGTCTCGGGCTTCCTCTCCGCCGATCCTCGCATCGTGCCGGGCGCGCAGCCCATTCCCCGCATCACCTACGAGGAGCTTCGCGAACTCTCCTACATGGGCGCGAGCGTCCTGCATGAGGAGGCCGTCTTCCCCGTGCGCGATGCCGGCATCCCGCTCGTGATCAAAAACACCAATGCGCCCGAGGATCCGGGCACCATCATTTCCGAGACCGCCAAAGAGGGCGATTCCGAGCCCATCATCACCGGCATCGCCGGCAAGCGCGGGTTCCTCGCCATCAACGTCTCGCGTGACCGCACCAAGAGCCGCATTGGCTTCATGCGTCGTGCCCTGTCCGTCTTTGAGCGCTATGGTGTCTCGGTCGAGCACATGCCCACGGGTGTGGACCAGTTTGCCGCAGTCGTTCAGGCCGCCGACGTCAAGGACTCCCTGTACTCGCTCGTTTCCGATATCCAGGAGGAAGTCGAGCCGCTGGAGATTGAGGTTGTCGAGAATCTGGCGCTCATTGCGACGGTTGGCCGCAACCTGCGCGGGCGCGCCGGTATCTCGGGGCACCTGTTCGGCAAGCTGGGCGAGGCGGGCGTGAGCGTCCGCATGATCACCCAGGGCTGCGACGAGATCAACATCATCGTCGGCGTCGAGGAGCGCGATTTTGACCGCGCCATCAAGACCATTTACGAGGCGTTCTCCGATGAGAACGGCATTGTTACCACGGCCGATCTCGAGCCGACGCCGAGCCCGTTTTAAGCAGAGCATGCGCCCGCTCGTCACGTCATGTGAGGGTGGCATTCGACATATCCTTTTGAGAAGGGGGACAACATGAAGACATATTCCGTCGCCATCGTGGGCGCCACCGGAGCGGTGGGCACGCAGATGCTTCAATGCCTGGAGGAGCAGGAGTTCCCGGTTGGCTCCCTCAAGCTGCTTGCGAGCCCGCGCTCGGCCGGCAAGGTCGTCGAGACTCCGTGGGGCGAGGTCACGGTCGAGGCCGCGGCACCCGAGGCGTTCGACGGGGTCGACATCGTGCTCGGCGCGGCGGAGGACGACATCGCGCTCGCGCTCTACCCCGAGGCCGTCAAGCGCGGTGCGGTGGTTGTGGACAACTCGCACGCCTTCCGCCTCGATGCGGACGTGCCGCTGGTCGTTCCCGAAATCAACGCCGCCGATGCCCTCAACCACAAGGGCATCATCGCCAACCCCAACTGCGCCACCATCATCGGCCTCGTTCCCACCTGGCCGCTTCACCAAATCGCCGGTGTCAAGCGCATGATCGTCTCGACGTACCAGGCCGCGAGTGGTGCCGGCGTCCCGGGCATGCGAGAGCTCGAGGAGCAGATCGGCTGCATGGGGCGCGGCGAGGAGATTCCCGCACCGAGCGCATTCGCCGCGCAGCTCGCCAGCAACCTCATCCCGCAGATCGGCGGCGAGAAATTCGAGGGCTTCACCTCCGAGGAGATGAAGATGCAAAACGAGGGGCGCAAGATCATGCATCTGCCCGAGCTTCGCGTGAACTGCACCTGCGTGCGCGTACCGGTGGTTCGCTCGCATTCCGAGAGCATCACGCTCGAGTTCGAGCGCGACATCACACTTGAGCAGGCGCGTGAGGCCCTTGCCGCGGCACCTGGCGTGAAGCTTGTGGACGACCTGAACGCAGAGAGCGCGCACGACCGTTGGCCCATGCCGCTGGACACGACCGACCAAGACCTCATCTGGGTCGGCCGCATTCGCCGCGACATCTCCAATCCGGAGGCGCTGCGCGGCATCACGTTTTGGTGCTGCGGCGATCAGATTCGCAAGGGCGCGGCGACAAATGCGGTCCAGATTGCAAAACTACTCTGCGAGTAGGCTGCAAACGCCGCGCGGCCGCTCAACGGCGGTCGAGACCGTCTGCGGGTAAAGCAACACTACTAAGTAAAGTGTGTACAATCTAGTCGAAGCACGGAATGACAGCGGAGGGCGTCGTCTGCACGGATGTGCGGGCGGCGCCTTTCGCGTCTGAATACGATAAGAATGGTCGTGGTCTGTATGAGCGAGTATGTCATCGTGGTCGAATCCGGCGCAGATGTCACGCCGGAGCTGCGTGAGCGCTATGGAATCGTGAGTGTTCCTATGCACGTGACGATGGGGGACGAGACGGTGGACGACGGCTCGATCGATCCGCTTGAGATCTACTCGCGCTGCAATGAGATGGGTCAGATGCCAAAGACGAGCGGCTGTTCTCCTGCGGACTTCAATGAGGTTTACGATCGCATCCACGCCGAGCAGCCCGAAGCCACCATCCTGCACCTTGCGTATTCCGAGGTGACCACCTGCTCGCATCAGTCCTCTAAGATCGCCGCCGAGGGCCGCGACTACGTGTACTCGATGGATACACGCTTCGTCTCTGTGGGTCAGTCGCTCATTGCCGTCGAGGCCGCCAAGTATATCGAGGCGAACCCCGATGCGACGGTCGAGGAAATATTCTCCTTCGTCGAGAGCGTGATGGATCGCGTGCTTTTGGGCTTCGTCCCCACCGACCTCGCCTTCCTCAAGGTGGGCGGTCGCCTCTCCAACGTGGCGTTCCTTGGTGCGCATCTGCTCAAGATCAAGCCGTGCATCGAGGTCACGGGCGGCAAGTTCGTCGCCACCAAGAAATTCCGTGGCTCCATGCTCAAGTGTGCCCGTGCGTTCCTCGACCACATGGTCGAGAAGGGCGATATCGATTTTTCGCATATTGGTCTCGCGTATTCCGTGGGCCTGTCCGAGGAACTGCGCGGCGACATGGAGGTATATGCCCGCGAGCTCGGTTTCGAGGACATCACGTGGACGCAGGTTGGTGGCGTGATCTCCAGCCACTGCGGCCCCACCGCCTTCGGCGCGGTCCTGCTGCAAAAGTAACCACGTTCTCTTGCGAGCGCAGGCACCGCAACGTCCGCCAGCGCAAAGAGCGCGATCGGTATTCTCCAAGCTGTCGGGTCGATGTGGTTCGATATTCGCACATGCTGCCCACGTATTTGCCTGATGCCTATACTTGTGGGTATATCAATTCATAATGGGAACCCACGCAACGGGAGCGCCGCGTATGGCATATATCGAGTTCAGCGATGTGACGAAGGTTTATGGCTCGGGTGATGCCGAAGTCCACGCGCTGGATGGGGCGTCGTTTGAGGTCGATCGCGGCGAGCTCGCTGTGATCCTCGGCGCCTCCGGCGCGGGCAAGACCACCGCGCTCAACATCCTCGGCGGCATGGACACCGCCACGAGTGGACGCGTTGTCGTCGACGGGCGCGACGTGAGCTCCGCCTCCGAAGACGACCTCGTGGAGTACCGCCGCGCCGACGTGGGCTTTGTGTTCCAGTTCTACAACCTCGTGCCCAACCTCACCGCGCTTGAGAATGTCGAGCTCGCTTCCCAGATTTGCCCCGACTCCCTTGACGCCGCCGAGTGCCTGCGCAAGGTGGGCCTGGGCGAGCGCATGGCGAACTTCCCCTCGCAGCTTTCCGGTGGCGAGCAGCAGCGCGTATCCATCGCCCGAGCGCTGGCCAAGAACCCCAAGCTCCTGCTGTGCGACGAGCCCACGGGCGCCCTCGATTACCAGACGGGCAAGCAAGTGCTGCAGTTGCTGCAGGACACGTGCGGTCGCGATGGCATCACGGTCCTCATCATCACGCATAACTCCGCGCTCGCCCCCATGGCCGACCGCCTCATCCGTTTCAAGAGCGGCCGCGTGACCGACATGCGCGTGAACGCCACACCCACACCCATCGCCGATATCGAGTGGTAGGCGACGGTGTCTATGAAGGGGAGAAAGACGGACCGTCGTTCCGGTAACCGGCGTCCAAACGCGTTCAGAACGGACATCGCCCGCACCATCACGGGCAATCTCAAGCGGTTCATCTCGTTGTTCGTCATCACCGCGCTGGGCGCCACGATGCTCGTCGGCCTCAAGGCCGCCTGCGACGACCTGCGCTTCACCGCCGACAGCTACTACGACAGCCAGCGGCTGTTCGACATCTCGATTCAGTCCACGTTGGGTCTGGACGAGGGCGATATAGAGGCCCTGGCCAAGATAGACGGTGTCGATGTGGTAGGGGGCGGGTATTCCGAAACGGCATACACTCAGGTCAAAGGTGCAAGCGCGAAGGTTGACCTCAAGGCGCTCTTGCCGGCGGGGATGAATGAACCCCAGGTGATCGAGGGGCGCCTGCCGCGCGATGTCAACGAGGTCGCCGTGACGCAGAAGTACCTCGATGTGAGCGGCAAGAAGATCGGTGATACCGTGACCTTCGAGGGCGAAGGCGAGGAGCCCAGCGCCGCAGGGGCCACCGACGACGCTGGCGAAGCGGGCGACGACGCGGGAGCCGCCGGCGCTGCGGTGACCGCCGATGCCACGGGGACCGCCGACGCCGCTGACGATACGGCCCTGGCAGCGGGAGGCTCCTCCGCCATCTTCAAGCGCGGCGAGTACACGATCACAGCTTCCGTGCTCGACCCCATGGACGTGAACGCGGGTAGCAAAACTATGAGCTTTCGCAGCTCGGGAGGATCGCAGTACGCATTTTTCCTCACACCCGGCGCCGTATTGGACCGTGGCACGTTCACCGTTGCCTACCTCACGGTAAAAGGCGCGGCAGATCTCATGACCTACTCCGATGAGTACAAGGATATGGTCGATGAGGTGAAACAGCGCGTTGAGGACATTCGCGAGCAGCGCGAGGAGGCACGGAGCGAGGGCCTCAAAGCCGATGCACGCAAAGAGGTCGACGACGCGCAGGCGGAGGCGGACAAGCAGTTCGAAGATGCGGAGGCCCAGATTGATGATGCACTTGCTCAGATAGCCGAGGGCGAGGCCGCGCTCGCGGCGCAAGGGGCGGATGCGCGCCGCCAGCTTGCGGACGCCCAGACCAAGCTCGATGCATCTCGCACGCAGTTGACTTACGGCATGGCCGTCATTGACGCCAGGCAGACCGAGCTCGACGCTGGACGCGTTCAAGCTGAGTCGGCTCTCGCGCAGATAGCTCAGGCTGAGTCGGGAGCCGCAACGCTCAAGGCGATCATGAACAGCGGGCTCACCGGCCATACGTGGCCGGAGGCCGCTTGGCAGCGGTTGCTGGAGGGTGACGCCACGGCAAAGGCGGAATTCACCACGGCCATCACGGCGTATATTGACGAGGCGTCTGGCCAATTGCAGCAGGCCGAGGAGCTTTGCGACGGGATCATTGCCGCGCTCGACCGGTTGCCCGTCGGCGATCCCGCGGCGAAGGAGGAGGCGCTCGCCGCGCTCGACCGGCTTGCCGTCATTCGCCCCGATCTCTCAGGTCAGATCGAGCAGATCAAGGCACTCGTCTCCGCATATCCAGAAAACGAGTCTGATATCCAAGAGGCCAAGAACCGGGTCCTCACCATCAAGAACACGCTGACGACGCTCTCGGGCCAGCTTTCCGACATGTCATCGCAAGCCGACGACATCGCGGACGCGGTGCTCAGCAAGCCCACGGTGCAGGCGGCGCTCGGCAAGATCGAGGCTGGTCAGGTGCAACTTGACGCGGCCCGCGCCAAGGCGAACCAGAGCCTAGGGCAACTCGAGGCGGCGCGGGCAACCCTCGACCAACAGCGCGCCAGCGCCGAGGCGCAGCTTGAGGGCGGTCGCGCCGAGCTTGCCGAGGGCTCTGCCGACGCCGCCGAGGGCCAAGCGGAGCTCGATGAGCAAAAGGCCAGCGCGAATGCCAAGTTTGCCGATGCACGTTCCGAGGTGGATGGCATCGAGCGTGCCACCTGGTACATCCAGGATCGCAGCTCGCTTGCCAGCTATGCGAGCATCGAGTCGGACGCGAGTTCCATCGAGTCCATCGCCACGGTGTTCCCCCTCATTTTCTTCACGGTGGCGGTGCTCATCAGCCTCACCACGGTTACGCGCATGGTCGAGGAAGACCGCGGACTCATCGGTGTGTACAAAGCGCTCGGGTATAGCCGCGGCCGCATCCTCTCCAAGTACCTCATCTACTCGTTCGCCGCATGCGTGGCCGGCGGCATTGCAGGCGACGCCCTTGGCTTCATCGTGCTGCCCGAGATCATCTTCACCATCTTCACCACCATGTACGCGCTGCCGCCGTTCCAGCTGCACTTCAACGCGTTCACGGCGGCACTCGGCATCACCCTGTTCGCCGTCGGAATCGTGGGCGCAACGTTTCTCGCGTGCCGCCACGTGCTCAGGGAAACGCCTGCCTCACTCATGCGCCCCAAGGCCCCGCGCGCGGGCAAGCGCATCCTGCTCGAGCGCATCACGCCCGTGTGGCGGCGCCTCTCCTTCCTCAACAAGGTGAGCGCGCGCAACCTCTTCCGCTACAAAAAGCGCTTCCTCATGACGGTTTTCGGTATTGCCGGGTGCACCGCGCTCATGATCTGCGGCCTGGGCATTCGCGACACGGTGATCTCGCTCAAGCCGCGCCAGTACGGCTCGGAGGGCATCGTGCGCTACGACCTGCTGGCCGTGACGGCCGACGCGGACTTCTCCCAGGGTGAGGACGAACTGCGCGCCACGGGTGCCATCGACACGATGCTCGAGGCGCGCGTCGATACGGTCACCGCCGAGTTTGGCGGCGTGAAGGAGAACATCCAGCTCATCGTTGTCCCCGACAACGCGGACCTGTCTGCCTACATGAAGACCGAGGACGGCTCCCATACCTCGTTCCTTGCTCCGGCGATGGGCGGCGAGGAGCTTGGACTCCCGCGTGAGGATAACGGAGCGCTCATCACGAAGAACGCCGAGCAGGTGTTGGGATTTGGCCTGGGCGACGAGCTCGCGCTGCAGGGCACCGCCTTGCAAACCGGCAGCGCCCGTGTGGACGGCATAACCGTTAACTTCCTGGGAAATTTCATCTTCATGACGGAGAGTGCCTACCAAGAGGCCTTTGGCGAGCCGTGCATACCCAACGCGTTCCTGGTCAGTCTCGAGGGCACGGATGCCGAAAAGATCGCCCTTGCTGATGAGCTCTCTGCTGGGAACACGTTCGTGAGTGTGTCGAGCTCCACCAAGATCGCCAATGATTTCTCAGAGAGCTTCAAGATCATCGACGTGGTGGTGTACGTGGTGACGGTCATGGCGGCTGCGTTGGCGTTCGCCGTGGTCTTCACGCTGTCCAACACCAACATCTCCGAGCGCGAACGCGAGCTCGCCACCATCAAGGTGCTGGGCTTCCGCCGGCGCGAGGTGTATCGCTACATCAACAAGGAGACGATTGTCCTCACGCTCATCGGCATCGTGGCGGGATGGCCCCTCGGGTACCTCATCACGCGGTTCCTTACGTACGTGTTGCGCATGCCGTCGCTGTTCTTCGACACGATCGTCGAGCCCCAGACGTATGTGTTCGCCTCGATCATGGCGCTCGTGTTCACGCTCATCATCAACCAGATGACCAATCGCAGCCTCGACAAGATCGATATGGTGGGAGCCCTCAAGAGCGCCGAGTAGCTGCACCTGATTCGTGGCGGGCCTTATATACGCTCCGGAGCGTGGTTCCGCTTCGCTCCACAAAAACGCTCCTACGGTATATAAGGCCCGCCACGCCTCGTGCTCGGCTAAATCGGCGATTGAGTGCTTTTGAACTCATCTACCTATGCAGGCGGGATAAAGAGGTTGAAGCGCTGCAGGTGCGGAAGGGGGAGCGCTGGGATATATACCGTAGCGGTGTTTTATGGAGTGAAGCGAAGCCACACTGCGTACCGTATATATCCCAGCGTGCCAGGCAAGGTGACCTTGTGGCGGCGGTACAATGAATCGACTGTGCTGTAAGGGGGACCGCATGATAACCACCACCTACCACTCGCCGCTAGGCGACATCACGCTTGCCGCCGACGCGCGTGGGCTCACGGGTTTGTGGTTTGCCGACCAAGCGCATTACGGCTCCACGCTTGAGGGCGATGAGCCCTCCTTTGACATGGAGCGAGGTGTATTCGAGGACGCGGTGAACGCTGCCGTGCATGCCGAGCCGCATGCCGAGGCCGCACCTGCCGTCACGTGCGAGAAGATTGAGGGCTGCGATGCCGTATCCGGGTGCAGCCCCCTGAACGCCGAGGACCCGCGGAATACCGCTGCGGTGGGCGTGCTCGAGCGTGCATGGGCGTGGCTGAACGCGTATTTCGCCGGTCAAGCGCCGCGTTGGACCCCACCTCTGCACATCGAGGGCACCGAGTTCCAACATGCGATTTGGGTCGCGTTGCTTGAGATCCCTTATGGCGAGACGGTCACCTATGGCGAATTGGCCCATCGGGTGGCGCGTCGCCGCGGGTTCACGGAAGCGGGGCTGGAAGGCGATGCCGCAAAGACGCCCTCTCCGCGTGCCGTTGGTGCGGCAGTGGGCCGAAATCCCATCTCGATCATCGTGCCCTGCCATCGCGTGGTGGGTGCGGACGGATCGCTCACCGGATACGCCGGTGGCGTGGAGCGCAAACGCGCCCTGCTCGAGCTCGAGGCGGCGCGGTAACCGAGGCCTTCGACAACCTCGCATACGCGTGCAGACAACCTCCGCACGTGTCCACAGCATCCGCGAGAGTGTACTTTCGCGGAGGATTTTCGGCATATTCGTGCCGAGAGTGCCGCGAGAGTTACCTTTCGCGGCAGCCTTGGTTTTGGCATGAAGTGACGAGATGTGCATGGAGGTTCGCGCCGTTCCATGCAAAAATAGCGCAACCGAACCGACGCGGGTTCTCAGCTCATGCTGCTATGAGGTGGGAACCCGCTTTTATGTGGAAAGGGCGCGCATGAGTCAAACGACCGATGCGGCAAAGAAGCCGAACAAATGGGCCATCCTGTTCACGGTGCTCATCATGACCTTTATGGCTACGCTCGATTCGAGCATCGTCAACGTGGCCCTCCCCGTGATGCAGAAGGCCCTGGAAGCCGGCCTTGGTCAGATCCAATGGGTCTCATCGGTTTACCTGCTTACCATGTGCGCGTTCCTGCTCGTGTTCGGGCGCCTGGGCGACCTGCACGGCAAGGTTCGTTTCTTCGAGTTCGGCGTGGTGATCTTCACCATCGGTTCACTCATGTGCGGCCTTTCCACCACGCTGCCCGCACTTGTGGTGTCCCGTGCGGTGCAAGGCATCGGCGGGGCATCGGCCATGGCGAACAACATGGGCATCATCACCGAGGCGTTTCCCGCTCGCGAGCGCGGTCGCGCGTTGGGGCTGTTGGCGAGCTTTGTCGCGCTCGGCATGATGTGCGGGCCCGTGCTCGGCGGTTTCATCGTGGCGGTGATGCCTTGGGAGTATATCTTCCTCATCAACGTTCCCGTGGGTGTGCTCTCGCTTGTGCTGGGCCGATTTACTCTGCCGCGCACAGGGTTCACAGTCGAGGGTGGGACCATGGACGTCTTTGGCGCGGTTCTACTCGTCCCCGGCATGTTGCTCACATTCCTGTCCGTCACCATACTGCAGAGCAACCCCGGGCTGCTTGTTGCCGGTTCGTTTGCGGCGGGCGTCGTACTGCTCGTTCTGTTCGTCCGTCACGAGCGTGCGGTCGAACAGCCTTTGGTGGCGTTTGACATCTTCTGCGATAGGCATTTCGTGGTGAACCTTATCTGCCTGTTCATCAGCTTTGTGGCGATTGGTGTCTACGAACTCATGACGCCGTTCTATCTCCAGGACGCTCGAGGGTTCGATCCAGGTCTCTCCGGTCTCATCTTCTGCGTTATCCCCCTGGTCAACGCACTTGTCGGTCCTATTTCCGGTGCGGTGTCCGATCGCATCGGCTGCGAGGTGCCCACATGCGTGGGGTTGGCGTCGTTCAGCGTCGGCTTGTACCTCATTGGGATGCTGGGGATGGACGCCTCCATTTCCTGGATCCTGTTCTGCCTGGGCCTTGCGTCATGCGGTACATCGATTTTCCAGTCGCCCAACAACTCGCTCATCATGGGCTCGGTGCCCGTTGAGACGCTCGGATTTGCCGGCAGCGCCAGTGCGCTCGCTCGGTACCTGGGCATGGCGATCGGTATCTCCGGTTCCACCTTCATCCTCTACGGGCAGATGGGCGCAGCCGCGGGGCACCCGGTCACGGCGTTCGTTGAAGGCCGGCCCGACATCTTCCTCTCCGGCTATCGCGTGGTGTACATGATCACGGCCGTTTTGGTTGCCGTGGGGTTCGCCCTGACCGTCGCCCGCGCCCTTAAACGCCACAAGCGGATCTGAGGAAGTTCTCCTCGCTGGGCGTGCCTGATTAGTTGCGGGCGGATGGAGCAGCTGGGGAGCAGCTGGAGACGGGCGCTGGCGGTCGCAAGTCACGCGGCCACGGCGCACTTCGTGCTTGCCGTTCGGCGGATGACGCACATCTTCATCACCGGAGTGTGGGAAACTGGTACTCTGAAACAATACGTTGCTACTTTTCGGCGTCCAGGGAGGTTCGTCGCACGCATGCTGCTGGAACGCATTTCATCGCCGCAAGACGTCAAGGACCTCGAGCCCTGTGACCTGCCGATTCTTTGCGAGGAGATCCGTCGCGCCATTCTGGTGAGCTCCGCTTCGGTGGGAGGTCACATTGGGTCCAATTTGGGCGTCGTCGAGTTGACGGTGGCTCTGCACCGTGTATTCGATTCCCCGCACGACAAGATCGTCTTCGATGTTTCGCATCAGACCTATGCTCATAAGATGCTCACGGGTCGCGCGAGCAACTATCTCGATCCATCGGAATTCGGCGGGCTTTCGGGTTTCTCCAATCCCGATGAATCCGAACATGACCTGTTCTCCATGGGGCACACCTCCACGTCGGTAAGCCTTGCTTGCGGCATGGCGAAGGCTCGCGACCTTAAAGACGAGGATTATCGCGTAGTCGCCGTGATTGGCGACGGATCGCTCTCGGGCGGGCTCGCGTTCGAGGGCTTTGACGCCCTGGCCGAGCTGGGCTCCGGGGTCATCGTTATCGTGAACGACAACGGCTGGTCCATCGCCGAGAACCACGGCGGCCTCTACCGCAACCTCGCGGAGCTTCGCGAGACCGGTGGCGAGGCCCCCAACAATTTCTTCCGCACCCTGGGGCTCGATTATCGTTTTGTTGCCAAGGGCAATGACGAGGCCGAGCTTGAGCGCGTCCTTCGCGATGTCCGCGACGTCGACCATCCTATTGTGGTGCACGTGTGCACCACCAAGGGAGCCGGCTACGAGCCTGCGGCGGCGGATTCGGAAAGTTGGCACCACGTGGGGCCGTTCGATATCGAGTCGGGCAGCTATGACGTGTTCCCCCGCAACCGCTGCGAGGATTCCGAGACCTACGCCGGCATCACCGGCGCCTATCTGCTGAACGCCATGCAGCTAGATTCGCGCGTGGTGGGAATCTCGGCGGCAACGCCCTACATCATGGGTTTCACCCCCTGGCGTCGTGCACGCGCCGGCAGGCAATTCGTGGACGTGGGCATTGCCGAGGAGCACGCCGTGACGTATGCGGCGGGCCTTGCTCGCGCGGGCGCTAAGCCGGTCCTGGGTCTGTACGGCGTATTCATGCAGCGCGCCTACGACCAGTTCTGGCACGACGTGTGCCTCAACTGCCTGCCCGTGGTGTTCCTGGACTTCGGCTCCTCGGTGTTCGGCACCTCCGACGCCACCCACCTGAGCTTCTTCGACCTCGCCCTCATGGGGGGCATGCCCAACCTGCGTTGCCTTGCCCCTGCGTGCCGCGAGGAATACGAGGCCATGCTCGATTGGGCGATGGCGCAGGATACACGGCCCGTGGTGATTCGCGTTCCCGGCAACGGGGTCGAGAGTCGGCCTGGGCTCGTTTACGGTGATGATCGACTCTCGTTCGACACGCCGCATTACCAAGTGGTCCGCGAGGGCGAGGATGTGGCCGTGATGGCGCTCGGCAGTTTCTTTGGCCTCGGCGAGCGGGTGTGCGATGCGCTGATGGGCGAGGGGCTTTCTCCAACGCTCGTGAATCCGCGTTTTGCCACGGAGCTTGACGAGGATACGCTGAACGAGATCGCTGCAGCGCATACGGTGGTCGTGACGCTTGAGGATGGCGTGCTCGAGGGGGGCTGGGGCGAGAAGGTCGCGCGGTATCTGGGTGGCACGGACTCCCGCGTGCTGTGCTATGGCGTGTCCAAGGGTTTCCCCGACCGTTACGATGTCGATGAGCTGCTTGCCGAGAACGGCGTGACAGTTGAGGGCGTCGTTGCCGATGTACGGTGCCTGCTGTCCGAGGATGCGGGGCGTAGCGCCAGATAGACCGGATGTCGCGCGCGCAAGCGTAACGACCCGGCAAAAAAGAAACCATCATGGTGTTTGTTACAACTTAGGGTATTTGGGGCATAACACCTTACAAGTGTTTTTGGACGCCTGTAATCTAACCTTGTAATTTGGTAGGTTAACGTATCGCCTCTAATGGAAGGGGATTTTCCATGAGTAGTACGACCCGCGAGTTCATGCTCAACCGTCGCCAGGTGCTCGGCGCTGCCGCCGCCGGCGTCGCCACGCTCGGGCTTGCCGCCTGCGGCGAGGCGCCCGCGTCCACGCCCGCCGGCTCTGCCTCCACCGATGATGTTGCCGAGGACCAGGAGCCCGTGGCGCTCGACGCCGATGCATATGACAAGCTGATCGCCGCCGGTTCCGTTGCCGATGACGCCACCGTCGCCGCGAGCGAGTGGGCGAGCAAAATCAAGGAGGCCGGTACCATGCGCCTGGGCGTCGTCCAGACCTCCATGCTCTTCAGCCTCCTCAACGAGAAGGACGGCAAGCTCCGCGGCTTCGACGCCGGCCTGTCCCAGCTGCTCGTCCGCTACATCCTGGGCGACGAGTCCAAGTTCGAGACCACTCAGGTCACGTCCGACACGCGCGAGTCCGTCCTGCAGAACGATCAGGTCGACGCCGTCTTCGCCACCTACTCCATCACCGAGGACCGCAAGAAGCTCATCTCCTTCGCCGGCCCGTACTACAGCACGCAGCAGTCCATCCTCGTCCTCGCCGACAACGACGACATCGCGAGCGTGGACGACCTCGCGGGCAAGAACGTCGCCGCCCAGTCCGGGTCCACCGGCCCGAGCATCATGGAGGAGGTCTGCCCCGACGCCAAGCTGCAGGAGTTCAAGACCGACGAGGAGGCCCGCAGCGCTCTCGCCCAGGGTCGCGTTGACGCCTACGTGATCGACCGCAACATGCTGTTCTCCGACATGATGAAGCAGCCTGGCAAGTACAAGATGGCCGGCGACCCGTTCGGCCCCGAGGACCTCTACGGCATCGGCCTGCCGCTCGACTCCGACGGCGTCGAGTTCGTGAATGCCTTCCTCTCCCAGATCGAGGAGGATGGCACGTGGGAGGAGCTGTGGAAGCTCTGCATCGGCGACCGTGCCGAGATCGACGAGGTTCCGCAGCCTCCGGCGATCGGCGCGTAAGTTCGCCATGCGCTCGGCGGCGGTCCTGCGAGGACGGGCCCTCCGCCGCGTGATGTCTGGGATATGCGGGGCGCCCGCGTCCGCTTGGGACAGATCTTGTGCCGGGCGGGCGGGGCGCCCTTCGCATACCATGTATGGAATCGGGCGGCCGTCCCGCTGCGTGCAGTCGGGACGGGCCGCTGTGGATGAGAAGTCGGGGAAGGGGAGCTCATGGGGCTGTCTGAGCTGCTTGCCACCTATGGGCGGAACTATTGGGAGGCGCTGCTGTCCACGTGGGGCATGACGGCGCTGTGCTTCGCGCTGGTGATGCTGGTCGCCATCGCCGTCACGGTGATGCGCGTGTCGCCCTTTAAGCCGCTGCGCGTTTTGGGCGACGGCTACGTCCAGGTGTTCCGCAACATCCCGGGCGTGTCGCTGCTCATCATCATCGTGTACGCGCTGCCGAGCCTGAACCTGGTGCTGCCCTACCGTACCTGCGTGATCCTCACGGTGATCCTCGTCGCCTCCGCCTTCGGCTCCGAGAACTTCATGAGCGGCATCAACACCATCGGCGTTGGTCAGATCGAGGCCGCCCGCTCGCTGGGCCTCTCCTTTGGGAAGATGCTCCGCCGGATCGTGATCCCCCAGGCGCTGCGCACCACCGTCCTGCCCATGACCAACCTGCTCATCGCCGTGCTGCTCACCACCTCCCTCGGTTCGCAGGTCCCGCTCGACCCGCCGGAGCTCACGGGCGTGGTGTCCTACATCAACACCCGCTCCACCGGCGGCATCCTGGCCTTCGGCATCGCCGCGGCGGGCTACGCCCTCACCGCGGTCGCCATAGCCTTCGTGGGTAACCGCATCGACAAGAAGGTGAGGATCGTCCGATGAGCGCGCAGGCAACTTCGGGCGCCGTCAGCATCCGCGACGCCCTGTACGAGACCCCCGGCCCCAAGACGCGGGTCAAGATCCGCATCGGAACGGCGGTCAGCGCCGTGGCCGTGGCGATGCTGCTCGCGTTCGTGGTGCACCAGTTCTGGGCGACCGGCCAGCTCGATCCCAGGTACTGGATGTTCTTCACGCAGATGAGCACCTGGTCGTACCTGTTTGCCGGCCTGCGGGGGACCCTCGCGGTGGCGCTGACCGCCGGCGCTATCGCGCTCGTGCTGGGGCTCGCGCTCATGCTGGGGCGCACGAGCGGCATCCGACCGCTCGCCGCGCTCTGCCGCGTGGTCACCGACTTCTTCCGCGGCGTGCCGAGCCTGCTTTTGATCTACTTCTTCTTCCTGGTGGTCCCGCAGTACGGCATCAAGATGTCGTCGTTTTGGATGATCACGCTGCCCGTGGCACTCGCCGCCTCGGGCGTCCTCGCCGAGGTCTTTCGCGCGGGCGTCAACGCTGTGCCGCGCGGGCAGACCGAGGCGGCGCTCGCGCTCGGCATGAGGCCCTTCCGCGTCAAGCTCAAGATCGTGCTGCCCCAGGCGATCCGCTACGTGATCCCCTCGCTCATCTCGCAGCTGGTGGTCGTGGTCAAGGACACCACCGTGGCGTACGTGGTGAGCTATCC
Organism: Collinsella sp. AF08-23; assembly: GCF_003479805.1. Lineage (GTDB taxonomy): Bacteria > Actinomycetota > Coriobacteriia > Coriobacteriales > Coriobacteriaceae > Collinsella. Next base: position 234,375 of record NZ_QUHV01000001.1, read on the forward strand.
GGACATGCTGCAGAACGCCCGCGTACTCATCACCAACTACGACGCCCTGGTGAGCACCTACCTGGTCGTGGCGGTCATCTACATCCTGCTCAACTACGCCATCAACCAGCTTTCCGTGTACGTGGCGCGCCGCAGTGGCACCCGCGTGGTGAGCCGCTACAGCACCAACCCCGCGTAAGGCCACGCCCCTCGCGGCTCCGGCGGGCACGTGGGCGCCCCGCCCTCCCGCGGGGGTGGCCCGCATTGCCCCGTAGGATGGTTTTCCGGCGCTCCCCGCGCCGCTCAAAGATTGGACGAGACATGTCAGAACAGACCCCGATCATCGAGCTCCGCCATGTGGACAAGCACTTCGGAGAACTCCATGTGCTCAAGGACGTGAGCCTTTCCGTTGGAAAGGGCGAGGTCGTTGTGGTGATCGGCCCCTCGGGCTCCGGCAAATCGACGCTCTGCCGTGCCATCAACCGCCTCGAGACGATCGATTCCGGCGAGATTATCATCGAGGGCCAGCCCCTTCCCGAGGAGGGGCGGGAACTCGCCGCCATGCGCGCCGAGCTCGGCATGGTGTTCCAGAGCTTCAACCTGTTCGCGCACATGAGCATCTTGCAGAATGTGACGATCGGCCCCACCGAGGTGCTGGGCCTGCCCAAGGCCGAGGCGGAGGAGCGCGCGATGGAGCTGCTCGAGCGCGTGGGCGTCGCGTCCCAGGCACACAAGGTCCCCGCCCAGCTCTCCGGCGGCCAGCAGCAGCGCGTCGCCATCGCTCGCTCGCTCGCCATGCGCCCCAAGGCGATGCTCTTCGACGAGCCCACCTCCGCCTTGGACCCCGAGATGATCAACGAGGTCCTCGACGTCATGGTCGATTTGGCGCGCCGGGGCATGACCATGATCGTGGTGACGCACGAGATGAACTTCGCCCGCCGCGTCGCCGACCGCGTGGTCTTCATGGCGGACGGGGCCATTGTCGAGGAGGGCGCCCCCGACGAGTTTTTCGACCACCCGACCACGCAACGCGCCCGTGACTTTCTCGACTCCATCAAGGGACACTAAGCATGGCCTCAGCAGACGACCGACCGATAATCCTGATCGCCCCGCGCCTGGAGCAGCCCAAGCCCTGCCTTCAGATGCCCGAGCGCCTGGCGCCCGAGGAGACCGGGGCCACCGTGTTCCTCGAGGCGATCCTCGCCGCGGGCGGACTGCCGCTCATCATGACACTCACCGAGGACGAGGACGTCATCGCCCGCTATATAGAGATGGCGGACGGCATCGCCATCCCGGGCGGGCACGACGTCGACCCGGCGCTGTGGGGCGTCGAGGAGCCGTATGACGAGCGCCTGCTCTGCCATGAGCGCGATGCCTTCGAGCTGAAGCTCATCAAGGCTGCGCTCGCCGCGCACAAGCCCCTCTTCGCTACGTGCCGCGGCATGCAGATCCTGAACGTCGCCCTGGGCGGCACCCTGTGCATGGACGTTCCGAGCCTGCCCGTCCCCAAGGGCAAGGTGCACTGGCGCCATCTGCCCATCCTGCACGACCCCGCGCACCCCATCGCGGTCGAGGACGGCTCCCTGCTGTCGTGTGTGCTCGACTGGCAGGGCGAGGTGCAGGTCAACTCGAGCCACCACTGCTGCGTCGACAAGCTCGGCAAGGGCGTGCGGCTCACGGGAGTCGCCACCGACGGCGTGCCGGAGGCGATCGAGGTCGAGGGCCAGCCCTTCTGCCTGGGCGTGCAGTGGCACCCCGAGTACACCTGGCGCATGCTCGAGACCGATTTCAAGCTGTGGCGCGCGTTCGTTGACGCCGCGCGCGGCTGACGCGCTTCGACGACATCGGCTCATGTTCGGAGAAGACGGTACTGGAATACGCACCCGTTTGCCAAACGGAAACAATTGCATGGCATGATACAGCGGAGCACTCCACTCAAGTAAAGAGGTACGCCATGCAGATGATACGCCCCTGGGCTTCGGAATACGACGAGTATCGTCGCGATGAATCGCGCAGCACCGGCGAGGCGGAGTCGATCTCCTTCCCCACGTGCGAAGACGAGCTTCGTTCGATTCTTTCCGAACTCGATCCCGCGACGCCCATCACCGTACAGGGCGCCCGCACGGGCCTGGCGGGCGGTGCGGTACCGCATGGGGGACATGTGGTGAGCCTCGTCCGCATGAATGCGTACAAGGGGCTGCGTCAGGCGGCCGATGGTGCGTTCTTCTTGCGAGTCGGGCCAGGCGTGGTCCTATCGGAACTGCGTCGTCACCTGCATGCGAAGAGCCTGCCCGCCCATGGCTGGGATGACGCTTCTCGCGCGGCGCTTGAGGCGCTCTACGCCGGCCCCGAGCAGTTCTTTCCCACGGATCCCACGGAGACGTCCGCCTGTCTGGGCGGCATGGCCGCATGCAATGCCTCCGGTGCGCGCAGTTACCGATACGGCCCCATGCGTCCGCACGTGAGCGGACTGCGCGTGGTGCTCCCGAACGGGGAGACGCTGGCACTGCGCCGAGGCGACGTGTGCGCGCAGGGCCGCGCGCTGGAGCTCGCTACGGAGCAGGGGACCACGATGCGCGTGGACCTCCCCACCTACGTCATGCCGCGCGCAAAGAACGCATCGGGCTATTTCATCGCGGACGACATGGACGCCGTGGACTTGTTCATCGGATCCGACGGAACCCTCGGGATCATCACGGAGCTCGAGCTCGCGCTCATGCCGGCGCCGCGGGTGACCTGGGGTGTTAATTGCTTCTTCGAGGACGAGGGGCATGCTCTCGATTTCGTCGTGCGAGCTCGCCCCGCGCTCGATTGCGCGAGCGCGTTTGAGTATTTCGACGGGGCGGCTCTCGACATCCTGCGCACGACGCGCGAGGATGGAGCAGCCTTCGCGTCGTTGCCAGAGGTTCCGGATGCGTACCGTGCGTGCGTGTTCGTGGAGCTGGAATGCGATGGCGAAACGCAGGCGATGGAGGCACTGCGCGAGCTTGGTTCCCTGCTCGAAGAAGTGGGCGGGAGCGAGCGGGACACGTGGGTCGCGCGTACGGATGTGGACCGCGAGCGTCAACGCCTGTTCCGTCATGCTGTGCCCGAGTGCGTGAACATACTCATCGATCGCAGGCGACGCGTGACCCCCTCTATCACCAAACTTGGCTCAGACATGTCTGTGCCAGACGAGCGCCTGCACGATGTCGTAGACCTGTACCGGCGCACATTGGCCGAGGCCGGGCTGGAATCCGCCGCGTGGGGGCACATTGGGAACAACCACCTGCACGTGAACATCTTGCCGCGGGACGAGGCCGACTTCGCCGCGGGCAAGGACCTGTTCCGCGCGTGGGCGTGTGAGGTCACCGCCATGGGCGGCGCGGTGTCCGCCGAGCACGGCGTGGGTAAGATCAAGCGCGATTTCCTGCTCACCATGTACGGCGAGGCGCATGTGGACGAGATGGCGCGCCTCAAGGCGGCGTTCGACCCCACGGGGCGCTTAAACCGCGGGAACCTGTTCGACGAGGCACGCCTCGACGCGGCCGTGGGGGAGCCGGACGGTATCGAGGAGGCTGCACGATGAACATCGTCGTTTGCGTCAAGGCGGTGCTCGGCAGCACCGAGGTCAAGATGGACCCCAAAACCCATACCATCATCCGCGATGGTGGCGAGGCGGTCATCAACCCATTCGACGCCGTTGCGCTTGAGGTGGCTCTGCGCATCAAGGACGAGCGCCGGTCGGCGGGCGAGGCCTGCACGGTGACCGTCCTATCTATGGGGATTCCCGTAACGGAAAAGCTGCTGCGCGACTGCATCGCGCGTGGAGCGGATGCGGGTCTGCTGCTTTCGGATCGCGCGTTCGCCGGGGCGGACACCCTTGCCACCACTTACGCCCTCTCGTGCGGGATTGCGCGCCTTGGCGTGCCCGATCTGGTGTTGTGCGGGAAGATGGCGGTCGACGGCGACACGGCGCAGATCGGCCCCGAGCTCGCTGGCGCCCTGGGGATCCCGTGCGCGGTGGGCGTTACGGGGTTGCCGGCCGTCACCGACGGGACCGTGACGGTGCGGCGTGAGTCCGATGCGGGCGTGGCAACGGTGGATGTCCCCCTGCCCGCGGTGCTCACCGTCGCCAAGGACGTTGCGGAGCTCCGCATGGCGAGCATCGCCGGCATCCTCGCGGCGGAGGACGCGGAGATCTCCGTGCTCTCGGCGGAGGCGGCCGGCGCGGACGCCGCGCGCATCGGCCTTGCGGGGTCCCCGACGCAGGTCGTGCGCTCGTTCGTGCCCGAGGGCGATGCGCGGGGAGTCGAGATCACGGGGGACGCCGCCGCTCAGGCGGAGCAGGTCGTCGAGGTCATGAGGGGGATGGCGCTGTGAGCGGGTTGCTGATCGACGTTGAGAAATGTATCGGGTGCGCGCGTTGCGTGCGCGCGTGCGGCAATGCCGGTATCGAGGTCGAGGGGCCGTGGGGCGCACGCAAGGCCCGGGCGACGGACGGCTGCATCCTCTGCGGTGCCTGCGTGGATGCGTGTCCGGTGGACGCGCTCTCGATCGAGCGCGGGGGCACCTCCGGACCCCAAGACCTCGATGAATACCGCGACTACTGGGTCTTCGCGCAGGTCGACGAGGCGGGAAGGCCGCTGGATGTGGCCCTCGAGCTTGTCGGGAAGGCCCGCTCGCTCGCCGATGGGCGAGGATGCCGCGTGGTCGCCCTGCTCGCCGAGGGTGCGCCCGGGACGGGGGCGGCCGATCTCGAATCTGCGCTCCCGCCTCGCGAGAGCGTCGACGGTCCGTCCGGTAACGCGGCGCTCCTCATCTCCGTGGGCGCGGATGAGGTCATCCGCTGCCGTGACGCGCGCTTCTCCACCTTCGACGCCGAGGTCCACGCCGAGTGGATCTGCTCGCTGGTGCGCGAGCGCAGGCCCGAGGCGCTGCTCTACGGAGCGACGGTCTTCGGCCGCGAGCTCGCCCCCGCCGTCGCCGTCCGCCTTCAGACGGGCCTCACCGCGGATTGCACGATGCTGGAGGTCGATCCGGAAACGGGCCTTCTCCAGCAGACGCGCCCGGCGTTCGGCGGAAACCTCATGGCGACGATCGTGTGCCCCGCGCATCGTCCTCAGATGGCCACGGTGCGCCCTGGGGTCTTCGCCGCTCCCGAGCCCGATGGGGCCCGCGTCGGGACGGTCTCCGACGTCCCGCTCGACGACCGTCTCGCCCCGCGTGTGCGCCTACTCGGCGTCGAGCGCTCCTCGGCGGCCGACTCGATAACGGATGCAGACGTCCTCGTGGTCGTGGGTCGCGGCATCGGCTCGAAGAAGAACCTCGGTATCGCCCGCGATCTGGCCGATGCGCTGGGCGGCAAGCTCGGCTGCACGCGCCCGATCGTGGAGGCGGGCTGGTGCGATCCGTGGCGTCAAGTGGGGCAGACGGGCGTGTCGGTCGCGCCACGCTTGTTGATCAGCCTGGGGGTCTCGGGGGCCATCCAGCATCTGGCGGGCATGTCTGGCGCGCAGGCGGTCATCGCCGTCAACGAGGACCCCGATGCTCCCATCTTCGCATCGGCGCAGTACAAGGTCGTGGGTGATTGCGTGAAGGTCGCCGAAGAGCTGCTGGCCAGGTTGTAGGAGGGGATTTGACCTGGAGTTACCTTCAGGTTGTACGCTGCTCGCGTACGGCTGGCAGGCACAGATGGAGATCAACATGGAGACAACGGTGATTGGGCAAGACGGGCTCGACGCATTCATTGCTCATCGAGCCAAGGGCGTGACCATAGGGGGCGGAGCGGTTATCGCCGCCGGGGCCGTGGTGACGCGCGATGTGCCGGCTCGCACGGTGGTGGCCGGCGTCCCCGCGCGGGTCGTCAAGAATCTCTAGACAACGGGGAGTTCGAGGTCGGGCGGCTAGTTGGACTCTGGGCATTGGGGGACGCTGCCGCCATGCCCGGCGAGAAGCTCGTCGTAATGGGCGATCTTGTAATCCAGGCGATCAAGCCCCGCCTGGATGCGCTCCAGCCGCTCGCGCGCCGCATCGCGCTGCTCGATGAGGATCTGCTTGCGCGCCTCGAGGGTTGCATCGCCTTGCTCGAAGAGCTGCATGTACTCGATGAGCGCCTCGATGGAGACGTTCGCGCCACGCATACACTTGATGAACGATACGCGCATGCAATCGTCCTCGTCGTAATCGCGGATGCCGCTGGCATTGCGACGCACGCGCGGGAGCAGCCCGATCCGCTCGTAATAGCGGAGGGTGTCGGCGCTGATCCCATATTCCTCTGCGACTTCGGCGATGCGCATGGCGGCTCCTTTCGACGTGCGCGCGGCGGGCGCGCATCTTTGCGGCGGGCGCGTGCTCACTGGGCGCACGGGCGCGCACGCGTGCGGCCCGCGATCTGTTCTCCATCGTACGACTTGGAGCTCACTCAAGGGCAAGCAAATTGATGTTTGGTCTTGCGCCGGCATTCGAGCCAGGGCTTGCGCCGCTGACGGAAAGATGCGCTTGAGGCCATCCGTTTGGGGTAGGACAGAAGTGTCGCAAAGCGCGCTGAGACCACGTCGAAAGGAGCGGTCATGTCTACTGAAATGCTGTTCTTTGTGCTGCTGCTGGTGGTGTGCGCCCTCATTGGCTATCTCGCCATCCCGCGCGTGATGAGGAAGTGGTCCGTGGCGACCAAACCCACGGACGAGCGTTTGGATTACGCGTCGCATCTAGGCGAGGAGGTCGACCAGGGCACGTTGGGGGAGGTGACCTCCGAGCGCGAACGCGCACCCCATCGCGACCAAGGAAGCACGCCGATTCGCCAGTTATAGATTGCTTCTTGAGGTTTTTCGTATCGATATTAGGTTTCGCCGAGTAGACGCGTGTTTGCAGCAGTAAAAGCGCAGGTTGCAACTGCTTGCATGCCTCCTCTACTCGGCGATGTGCGATGCGAGTACGAAAAAGCTCAACTTGTTTGCGGAATATGCCAAAAAATGGCTTAGGACGACCCGTTTTGCCTTAAGGTTCGATACCTGCCTTGCGGCCGCCTCCGTGGCGAATGTGGCGATGTGGTGATTTGGGTTCGGGTCACCAAGGGGAGATTTGCCTTGGAGCCGACTCAAAGTCCTAGTATCGCCATATGGCGCGGCCGATTGTCAGGGTTCGAGCTCAAGGGGCTCATGGAATCCGCATCACGGCTGCGCTCGGTCACTTCATCGCGCATAATGCCGGGGCTGCCAGAGAAATGGGAGGCGACATGCAGTACACCAAGCTGGGCACGACGGATATCGAAGTCTCTCGCATCTGCTTGGGGTGCATGGGCTTCGGCGATCCCGGCAACGGTCAGCACGCTTGGACCCTGGGATACGAGGAGTCCGCGATGATTATCGCACGTGCACTGGGAGAGGGCATCACCTTCTTCGACACGGCCATGGGGTATCAAAACGGGACGAGCGAGGAGTACGTCGGCCGGGCGCTCGCCAAGTACGCGAGACGCGATGGTGTGGTCGTCGCCACGAAGTTCGTCCTGGGCGGACTGCACGCCCCTGCGGGGGAGCGGCCGGGCGATCGCGGGCCGGAATCGGTCGATTCCAAGATCGAGCGATTGCTCGATGCGAGTCTCGCCCGCTTGGGCATGGACTACGTCGATTTGTATATCTACCACATGTGGGATTGGAATACCCCCATCGAGGAGCTGCTGCCCGCGCTCGATCGCCAGGTTCGGGCGGGCAAGATACGCGCATTGGGCATCTCGAATTGCTATGCGTGGCAACTTGCCGAGGCGAACGCGATCGCCCGCGCCAACGGCTGGACCCCATTTTCGGGCTATCAGGGACATTACAACGCGATTGCCCGCGAGGACGAGCGCGAGATGGTGCCCCTTGCGGCGACCCACGGGATCGCGCTGACGCCGTACTCCGCGCTCGCTGGTGGAAGGCTCGCCAAGGCCCCCGGTCAGACCAGTAAACGCCTCGAACTCGATGCATATGCGCACGGCAAGTATGACGCCACGGCGGACGTCGATGCGCCCGTCATCGAGGCTATCGCGCGCATCGCGGGGGCACGGGGCGCGGCTATGACGGAGGTCGCCCTGGCCTGGCTGCTCACCAAGGTGGCCGCCCCCGTGGTGGGGGCGACAAAACCGCATCATATCGATGGCGCCGTTGCCGCGTGCGACCTCGTGCTCACGCCCCAGGAGATCACGGCGATAGAGGATCCCTACGTGCCCCATGCGGTGGTGGGCGTCGTCGCCGAGAACCGTCCTCCGGTGTCTATTTGAGATTGCGTCCAAAACTGCGGCGAAGCTTCGCGCTGCGATGCCTGCGCAGACTTTCGCCGCGTATGTGGTGCACTTACGGTATGCTTGCACGGATATAAAAATGGCTCGATAGATGGTGCGGAGACGCACGGCAGCGAGGCGCGTGCCTCGTCGCCAGGAGAATCGGGGTGCGAGTCCCCGGCTATTCCAGTAACCGTGATTCCCACGCATGCGGATGACGCGTCGCAGATCGGACGGCGCGCGCATGCGGCGATGAGGATGAGTCGGATCGCCTCTCTATCTGCGAACGTCCAAAGGGATGGGCGGGGCCCTGGATGAAAGGGGTGTCTGGATGGCCAGAACCCGTATGGCGGCCTCGCGCCGTCACATCGTTGTCCGCCGCGCGTTGGTGGCGGCACTCACACTTGCAATGACAGTGGGGCAGGTGCCCACTGCCGCCTTTGCCGAGGCACTCGGCGCGGATGCGGCTGCGGTGGAATCCCTCGCGGACGGAGCGCAATTGGCGGCAACCAATGCGAATCTTGGCGCAGCGAGCGAGCAGGGTGCCGAGGGCGGACTCGCGGCAACCGTGGGGCAAGCGGGTGATGAGGCTCAGGATGCCGAGGGCGCCGTTGAATCTGATGGCGAAGCCGAGGCGAACGCCGCCGATGCCGCAGGGAATTCGTCCCCCAGCGATAGTGCCGGCACCGTAGATGCCGACGGCGACGAATCTGCCGTCAAGGCAGATGGCGCCGATGCCGCTGCGACGGGAGCGGATGAGGCCACAGGCACTGGCAAAGAGGAAGCCGATGTCACCAACGATGACGCTCAGGTTATCGAGGTTTCCATTGCGGTCATAGGGCCCGACGCGAATGACGTCGACGTGCAATGGACGGGCAATGCCAAGATGGCGCTCAAGGCCGAAGCCGCGACGGTCACGACGGCCGATACGGCCGAGGCGGACGAGTCGGCTGCCGAAGCGACGGCGTTGGGGGCTGCGGCCACCGACGTAACGGCAGCAGGCCCCACGGCGGCAGACGCGACCGAAGCACTGTTCAATGAGAGCGGTTTGGACGCTGACTATGGAATGGGCAGCTATGGGTTCTATCTGAACACCATCGCCTCGCCGTATACGGGCGAAAAGCTCGGCTGGGACCAAGAGACGGGCAAGTATTGGCAGCTTTTCGTCAACGGTACGGCTTCCGATGTCGGAGCGAGCAGTGTGATGCTCAAGACCGGTGACGTAATCACCTGGGCATACTCCGCGTACGGCTCGGCCATCCCCGAGGTTTCGCCGGTGACGCCGCAGCCCGATGCCGAGCGTCCCGATTGGGACAGCGCATGGCCGGGGTACGCCAGCGGATCGAACACCACGGCACCCACGCCCACGGACGAGGTCAAAGAGTCGTGGGTCACCCAGATTAAAGATTCCGCCGATTGGGCCACGAACGTTTCCGATCCCATTTACGTTGGCGATTACGTTTATATCGCTGCCGGTTCAAAACTGCTGCAGCTCAACGCGGAAACCGGCGAGACCGAGCGCGAGGGCACCTTGGTGGCGCCCATCAACTCCATTGCCCGCATGGTCTATGTGGATGGCCGCATTATCGTGCCTCTTTCGGGAGGTCGCCTTCAGGCCTTGACCGCCGACCGCCTGGCTACGCTGTGGATGACGCCCGCCCTTTCCGCGACCGAGCAAGGCGACCAGCAATCCTTGAGCACGTTGACACTCGGCGATGGGTGCGTGTACTTCGGCACCGCGGTGGCGGATTGGTCCGTCACGTACGGAGGTAGCCTCGTATGCGTTGACATCCAAACGGGCAAGGTCCTCTGGTTTCAGGAGAACTCTGAGAAGGGCTACTACTGGTCGGGCGCGGCACTTGCCGGGTCATACGTGGTAGTTGGCGATGATGCGGGTGCCGTTATCGCACGCGATGCCAAGACGGGAGCGGAGGTCTCGCGCGTCGACGTGGGTGCCTCGGTGAGGTCGACCGTGGTGACCAGCGATGGCGGCAAGACGCTGTTCGTGGTGAGCATGGATGGCGTCCTGCATCGCCTTTCTTTAAGTGACGCCGGTATCTTGAGCGAGACGGGCAAGGTGAAGTTCGCAAAGACCTCCACCTCCACCCCGACCATATCTGGTGGCAAGCTCTTCGTGGGCGGTCAGTCTGAGACGTACATCCAGGTGAGCAAGTGGGTGAAGGCCTATTACGGCGTGCTTGCGGTGATCGATGTGGAGTCGCTGTCGGTGAGCGAAGTGTCGACGATCGACGGCCATGCCTTTGTTGGAGATACGAACGGGCAGGCGACGAGCGCAGAGGTCAAAAGTGCTCCCGTCGTGTCCGTTCAAAACGGCGAGACCTACGTGTACTTTACGGCGAATTGCAATCCCGGAGGCGTGTATTGCTACCGTCTGGGTGACACGGACGCGAGCCTCATCTACACCCCTGACGCCGATCATCAGAATTACTGCATGGCGTCCATTACGGTTGGCCCTGATGGCACGCTGTATTACGTGAACGATTCGGGCGCGCTGTTCGCCATCGGTTCGGCTGCGACCGAGGGCGGCGACCAGGGCGGCGATGGCAACACCGGCGGTGGATCCGACACTGGCGATACCGACAGCGGCAGCACCGACAACGGCGGCTCCGACGGCAGTGATGACGACCCCACGACCGAGACGCCCCAAAAGGACAACGAGCCCAATGCAGGCGCGCGTCCGGTAGGCGCGCCACTCACCACGGCGAAGAAGGCCATCAAGAACGCCAGCGGCAACACCAAGAAGTCGGCGAACGATGGTGATGAGGAGGACGAGACGTCGGAAGAAGCCTCTGAGGAGGCCTCGGAGAGCGGATCGAAAGCGGCTTCCCGCACGGCTGCCACGTATGCGGCAACGCATGCGGACGGTACGGCCGATGCACCTCTGAACGTGGTCCTGCCAGTCGCGGGCATGGCTGCCGGCGTGATCGGTCTTGTCGGAATAGGCTTTTGGCTGTTCCGTCGTCGCGTGTAAGTGCAGGGAGGATCGAAGATGCAAGACGAGAACCGGGACGATAGCAAAAACGAGAGCCAGGAAGGCAAGCTGGGAGCCACCGAACCCCATCCGGAGCGTCGGACTCTGAACCGCACGCAGCTCACGTTCGTGTCCATCGCCGTGTTACTGTGCCTAGCGCTTATCGGCGGCTCCGCGTGGTCGCTGGTGTCGGGCGGGGGGCTTCCCGTTGGCGCCGAGGCACAAGGCGAGGGATCGAGTGTTCAGACGAGCGACTCGTCCACCGCGAGCAAGGAGCCGGAACTCGATGAGGCGGATGCCTCCGAGGATGCGTCCGATGCAGTCGATGAGCCCGTCGCTGGTGACGATGCCTCTGGCGGAGCATCGTCCGGACTCAAGAGCGATGCGAGCAACAAGGACAAGACGGGATCGAACGCGGGCGGAGACGGCTCGGGTTCTTCGAGCGCCGGGTCGGGTGCATCGGGCTCATCGGACGCTCAAGACTCTACAAGCTCCGAGCCCCGTACCGTCACCGTGACCATTTCCGCGGATGGAACCGTTGGGGGCGGAAGCGTGGTCGGTCCCGTAACGCTGACGTTTGACGAGGGGGCGACGGTGTATGACGCGCTCGCGAACACCGGCTGGTCGCCTTTGGCCGAATGGGGCGCCTTTGGAGCGTACGTCACCTCGATCAATGGCGTGGCGGCTGCTTCCGATACAGGTTGGACGTACACGGTGAACGGCTCGCAGCCCAATTTCGCGTGTAGCGCCTACACACTCTCCGACGGGGATGTCATCCAGTGGACATTCGTTAAGGTCAAATAGGCCAGAGATATATAATGGGCTCGACCTCGGCTGTATGCCGGTAAAGAGACGGAGGCGGTTTGATGGGTGCAGAACGGACGCTGAAAAAGGTCCTAATGATTGTCCTTGCAATCTTCGTTGCGGCTGCAGTCCTCGTTTTCGTACTTACGCACCTCTTCCGAGGCGAGCCTCGAACACTTGAGCTCGGCTCATTTGAAACCGCCGCGACTCTTCAAATCGATAATTACCCGGTATTGGGCCCAGACGGTACGCGGCAAACCGATGACCCAGATCACATCGACCGCGCGCGGGCCATCTTGGAGCATGCGACGTTTGTGGAGTGGCTTGATTACGATCAGTATCAGAAGGACCAGATCGGCATGTGTGGTGGCTACTTCACCGGTCTAACTCTGTATGACGCTACGGGAAAAGAGCTGGTCAGTGTGACATACAACCCAGGCTATTCCGACTACGCCCCCAATGGTTCGTCGGTCGCGCTGTTTGACGGGCGGCTCGCGTATGTGATGCAGGGCGATCAAGAAGAACTGATTCGATTTGCCGATGAATGCGTTGAAGAGGCGCGTGCGGAAAACGGTCAGTCCACGAATCTTTGGCGATTCGTGGACTGACTCTAAGAGGGCTGTTTGCCTATTGGTTACTCCGCGTCGCTCGCGTTCTGCTCTGCCACGGCCTGCATCGCCACGGCGCCGATGAAGTTCACCGGTTGGCAGAAGTTGGGCTGGAAGAACAGGTCCACGTTGGCGAGCTGGTCGATGGTGAAGCGCGCCTGGATGGCGATGGAGATCGCGTTGGCGGCCTCGGCTACGTCGTGGCGGCACAGGAACTGCGCGCCGAGTACGCGACGGGTCTCGGGGTCCCAGGTAAGGGTCGCCGTGACGGGCGTGGTGGTGAGCATGAAGTCCGGGCGGTAGTCCTGGACGAGTGTGGTGGAACGGGCGTTCACGCCGCGGGCCTCGGCGCCCGCCTGGGTCAGGCCGCTCGCAGCGAGGGACAGGTTGTAGAGCTGCACGGCGCTGGTCGCCTGGGTCCCCAGGTACTTCTGGACGGGCTCCTCGATGTTGGCGCCCACGAGCAGGGCTTGGCGCACCGCGTTGGTGGCAAGCGGGATGTAGTCGTAGGTGCCGGTGGGGTTGTAGAGCACGGTGCAGGAGTCGCCGGCTGCCAGGACGTCGGCGCGGGCCTCGTCATGGCCGGCGAGGAAGGCGCGCATGTACTCGTCGGTCTTGATGGCGCCGTTGGGCAGGGTCTCGAGCTGTCCCGCGAACAGGTCGGTGCGCGGCAGGAAGCCCGCACCCATGATGGCGTAATCGACCTCGTACTCGCCGGCGGTGGTCACCACGGCGACGCCATTGCCGTCTTCATTCAGGCGGAACTCAGTGACCATCTGGCCGAGGGCGAGCTCGACGCCGTGCTTGGCATACTCGGCCTCGACTTGCTCCGTGATGGGAGCGTCGAAGTTTTTGGCCAGCGCGCGGTCGAGGCCGTCGATGAGGATGGCGTGCACACCCGCCTCGCTGAACTGCTCGACGAGCTCCGCGCCAATGTAGCCCGCGCCGATGACGGCGACGGAGGACGCCTTCATGGCGTGGTCCTTGATCGCCTTGCCGTGATCCCAGTTCTTGCAGAGCATGACGCGGCCGTCTTCGAGGCCCTCTGCCAGGCCGGGGATGGGCGGCATGACGGGCTTGGAACCGGTGGTCACGACGAGCTTGTCAAAGGAATAGGTGGTCTCCTCGCCGCTCTCGAGGTCGCGCGCGACGAGCGACTTGCCGGCAACGTCCACGGAGAGCACGTCGGTGCGCATGTGCATGTTCGCGCCCAGTTCGGCCAGCGCGGCAGGGGAGGAGTAGAACATGCGGTTGGGGTCGCTCACGTGACCACCCACCCACAGGGCGATGCCACAGGAGAGGAACGACAGCGTGTCGTTGCGCTCGAAGACGTGTACGGTCCAGCTGGGGTGCGCGGTGAGGATGGCCTGGGCGGCGAAGGTGCCGGCATGCGTGCATCCAACGACGGCTACGGTCTTGGGGGCGGAGGTGGCGCTCATGGGGTCTCCTTGCGATGGGCATCGGCGCGCCGTGGCGCTCGACGCGATGTGGCAGGTGCTTCCACCTGCAGCGTAGTTCGTTGAGAAATGATATAGAAATAGAAGCAAATAGCAAGCGCTGTTCGGTAAATGGACGGGCGGTGCCGCTCGCGCGCATCGGCTCCATCGTGGGGTCCAGATGCCTCAGCGGGGCCGGAGGGGCGTGACGCCATTGCGGTGCCTGGTCTTTCGCATCGCATCGCACGGGCACATGTGCGACCATGGAGCGGACGCGTATACACGCCGCCTGTTGGGCGGTGAGAGGCGGGAGGCCACGACATGAATCCATTCGAGCGCAAGTCCGTAGAGCCGTCGCCGGCAGAGGACCTGCTGGCGTTCATCCACGAGAGCCCGACGATGTTCCACACCGCGGCGTCCATTCGGGCCCGCCTGGACGAGGCGGGCTTCACGTACCTGCCCGAGGGCGATGCGTGGGACGTGCGACCGGGTGGCGCGTACTACTCCCAGCGAAACGGGTCGAGCGTCGTCGCGTGGCGCGTGGGAGAGGGCGTCTCCGCCCGCTGCGACGGCGCCGTCGTCGATGGGCTGCAGGGGGGCGGCATCGGGGAGAAAGGGGCCGAGGCCGACGCGGCGGGTCCGCATGGCGCGGTGCCCGAGGGCGGCGCGCCGTACCACTTCCAGCTCACGGCATCGCATTCGGACTCCCCGTGCTTCAAGGTGAAATCGGACGCCGAGGTCGAGGGGCCTGCGGACTACCTGCGCCTCGACACCGAGGCGTATGGCGGGATGATGGATTACACCTGGTTCGACCGTCCCCTGTCCCTCGCCGGACGCGTGCTCGTGCGCGACGGGGCCCGCATCGAGAGCCGCCTGGTCGCGCTCAACCGCGGCGTCGCGCTCATCCCGAGCCTCGCCATCCATATGAACGGCGAGGTCAACAAAGGGTTTGCGCCCAATCGTGCAAGCGACCTGTTCCCGCTCGTCTCCGCCGGAGACCTGGGCCGCGGTTCGCTTGACACGCTGATCGCGGATGCCCTCGAGATCGACCCGGGGCAGATTGTCGCGCGCGACCTGTTCCTCGTGAACGCCGATAAGGGCCGCGTGTGGGGAGCCACCGACGAGTTCATCTCCTCTCCGCGCCTCGACGACCTGATGTGCGCCTACACCTCGCTGCAGGCGTTCATCGCCCGGGGCAACGCGAACGCCGTGACGGTGTATGCGTGCTTCGATAACGAGGAGGTCGGTTCGGGCACCAAGCAGGGCGCCGCGTCGACGCTGCTCGCCGACGCGCTCTCGCGCATCAACGCCTCCCTAGGGTATGCGCCCGAGGACCTGTGCCGAGCGCTTTCGGCCTCGATGCTCGTGAGCTGCGACAACGCTCACGCGCTGCATCCGGCCCATCCGGAGCTGGCCGACACGCTCGCCCGTCCGCAGATGAACGCGGGCCTGGTGGTCAAGGAGGCCGCCAACCAGCATTACTGCACGGATGCGTTCAGCCGCGCCGTCCTTACCGCGATCCTCGACGATGCGGAGATTCCGCACCAGTGCTTTTCGAACCGCAGCGACAAGGCCGGCGGCTCGACCCTCGGCAACATCTCCAACATGCAGGTGAGCGTCCATGCGGTCGATGTGGGCTGCGCCCAGCTCGCTATGCATTCCTGCGTGGAGACCGCCGGCGCCCGCGACGTCGAGCTCGCGATCGAGGCACTGGCGGCGTTTTACGGAGCGGATATCCGCATCGACGGGGCGGAGGGCGTCGAGCTGGCGTAGCCCGCCATCGCGACGCTGCTGCTCCCTCCGAGACGCCGTCGCCCCCTTCTGCGACGCGGCTGCCATCGCGATGTGGCTGCCCGCCCTGCCTCGCGGTTAGCGGATGAAGTTCGTCGGCTTTGGGCTTTCCTGCTCGGGAAGCTCGATACCAGCGGCGCGCCCGGCCTCGAGAGATCGCAGGATCCAGGCCATGTTGCGGGCGAGCTGCCGCATAGTCCATAGCCCCTCGAGATCCTGCTCGACCTCCTCGGCGGTGTTGCCGTGCACCATGTTCCAGTAGCGTGAGCTCACAATGGGCATCTGCGAGATGGTGAAGAACTTCTGGATGTCGTCGAGCGATGCGGTGGTTCCGCCGCGCCGTGCGGAGACGACCGCCGCGGCGGGCTTGAAGCGCAGGACATCCGGGGCGCCGGCGTGCCCGTTGGAGTAGAAGAGCCGATCCATGAAGCTCAGGAGCGATCCGCTCGCGTGTGCGTAGTGCACCGGTGCGCCAAAGACGAAGGCGTCGGCATCGACGGCGAGCGCGCGGAATTCGTTGACGGCGTCGTCGAAGATGCAGGCGCCCGTCTGGCGGCACCGTCCGCATGCCATGCATCCTGCGGCGGGCTTGGCCCCAATCCAGAATATCTCGGCGTCGATGTTCTGCCGCCCGAGCTCTGCCGCGACCTCCTCGAGTGCGCGATCGGTGCACCCGTGCTTGTGCGGACTGCCGTTGACGAGCATGACCTTCATAGGGACTCCCTCCGTTGTGTGTCCAGTAGTGCTGTTGTGCCGTTATACCCAGCGCCTCGGGCACGCGACGCGTCTGAACCAGCTGCCATCTGGTATAGTTCCGCAGATGCATGCAATGACGGGGTCGCCTTGCGGCCTCGGTCGAGAAAGGACCGTTCATGATCAAGGAGCTCGTGAAGGACGAGGCCGTCTTGTCCACCCCGTGTGAGCCCGCCACTGCCGCCGACGCAGAGGTCGCCCAGGATCTGGTGGACACTCTGCTGTCCATCGAGGACGCCGCCTGCCTCGCCGCCAACCAGATCGGCGTGACCAAGGCGATCATCGCGCTCGCCGACGACGAGGGCAACGCGCATGTGATGTTCAACCCCAAGGTCCTGTTCGGCATGGGCGCCTACAAGGCAGAGGAGAGCTGCCTGACCCGCGAGGGCTCCGTGAAGGTGACCCGTTTCGCCAAGATCAAGGTCTCCTACGACGAGCTCGTCGACGGCGAGCTCAGGGCCCGCAAGCGCGATTTCGTGGAGTGGGGCGCCGAGCTCATCCAGCACATGTGCGATCACTGCCAGGGCAAGCTGGTTTAACGCTTTTTTCGGACGATTGTGAGAGCCGGTCCCTCGCGCGGACCTTGAACTGCCTCCCTTTTCTTGGACATGAGAAAAGGGAGGCCTCTTGTATGTCTCGAAAGCCTTTGCACGACGCCGCCGGATGGCCGCGAGGATGCGGCCCGCCCGGCGTGGTCGGGTTTCGGGCGTGTGCGTCGCGCACCGTGGTCGGGCTTCGGGCGCCCATTCCGCCCCGCGAACCACGGTTCCGAGCTCTTGATCCGATTCAGGCCCCAGGTCTCTGGTCCTACGCCTTGCGGCGCACGCGAACGGCCGTGCCACACGCCGTGGTCATGATCATCTCGGCGAACGTCTCGTAGCCTACGTTGGCGCCGATGATCGCGTTCGCGCCCAGATTCTCTGCACGCTGCGACATCTCGTGCAGGACCTCTTCGCGCGCCTGGGCCATTTCGTCCTCGTAGCCCGCCGAGCGCCCGCCAAAGACGTTGCGAAGCCCCGCGCCGATGTCGCGGAACATGTTGATGCCGCTCACGGCCTCCCCGGTGACGATGCCCAGATACTCAACGACCTCGTAGCCATCGAGACTGTTGGTGGTGGTAATGGTGAGCACTGCGTCTCCTTTCCGGACGGCATCGCCGCCCTCTGCTCGCATGGTCGCCATGTCCGCGCGCTCGCATCGACCGGAGGAACCACGTGGACCGTGGTCGTTCGACCATATCGGTGTTGCAGCGCTTATACCCACTCGTGTGGATATTGAAGAGTGGTCAAAATACCCTAATAGTGCGCAAAATCGAGACCAATGGACAAGAGTGCATAATCGATGGCTGGCTGTTTTCGCAGGTAAAGCGTCTGGGCTATCCAATGCCGCAGTCTCTTGAGCCGTCGATTCTCCCGTCGTGCCGGTTTTACCTGTGCAAATCCTCGGGTTTTGTCACCAGTGTTGGGAATTGCCGGCGCAACATTAGGGTATTTTGACCACAGTTGAGAATCCAGATCAAGAAAGGCTCAAATCGTATGCAATTTGACGCGAATCTTATGCAAGCACTCGCGTGGGCGGCGATGGGATGCGGCTTTACATGGCTCATGACCACCGCTGGCTCCGCGATGGTGTTCTTTTTTCGCAAGGACCGCGCGGTTACGCACCGCATCTTCCTCGGGTTCGCGGCCGGCGTGATGATCGCTGCGAGTGTCTGGTCCCTGCTCAACCCCGCCATCGAGCAGGCCGAGGAGCTTGGGCAGGTCGGCTGGGTCCCCGCTGCGGGTGGCTTTTTGCTCGGTGTGGCCTTCCTCATGGCGCTCGACACGTTTCTGCCACATCTGCATGCGGAAGGAGAGCAGCCCGAGGGAATCCAAACGAGCTGGAAGCGTACCACGCTGCTCGTTTCGGCGGTGACGCTCCACAACATCCCCGAAGGCATGAGTGTGGGCCTGCTGTTCGCGATGGCGGGGCAGGCGAGCGGTGCCGAGGCGACCGCATATCTGGGCATGGCCATGGCGCTTGCCATCGGCATGGGTCTACAGAACTTTCCCGAGGGGGCGGCCATTTCGCTGCCGCTGCGTCGTGAGGGCATGACTCGCGGAAAGGCATTCGTGCTGGGAAGTCTCTCGGGCATCGTGGAGCCCATCTTTGGCATCCTGGTGGTGCTGGTGAGCGGCCAGATCGCCCCGTTTATGCCCTGGATGCTCGCGTTTGCCGCGGGTGCCATGATCTACGTTGTGGTCGAGGAACTCATTCCCGAGGCACACCTCGGTGAGCATTCCAATATCGGGACCTTGGGCGTCATTGCCGGGTTCGTCATCATGATGGTGTTGGACGTCGCCCTCGGATAAGGCGTGCCCTGTATGCGCCGTCGATGCAATGCGTGACGCGGTTGGGGCCCCTGGGAGTCTCCAGAGCCCCACCGCGTCACCAAGTTGAAGTGCTCGATACGGGCGCCGGGGACGCTTTGCGCTTCAATGCCTATTTTTCGTGGCGGGCGTCGTGCAGTTCACGTGCGGCGGCAGCACGCGCCTCGCGGGCATCGCGCAGTGCATGGTGGGCGTCGACGGTGGCATTTCGAGCTTCGCGTAGGGTGTCGGCCAGCTGGGGGTTCTTTTCGGCGACACGCTTGACCAACGGTCCATCAAGTTCCTCTTGCGTGGGCTCTGCCAAATAATCTATGGCATATTGCGCTGCGACTGCAGACCCCTTGGCCAAAACGGCCTCATCGACCTTGTAGTAGCAGGAGTGCTGCGCGAACGTGGCGCCGATTTGTGCATTGCGGCAGCCCACAAAGGCCAGTACGCCGGGAACGCGCCGGAGGTACTCGGAGAAATCCTCACCCGACATGGTACCGCGGTAGTGTCCCTCGCCCTCGGGGCCGAGTGTCTTGAGCACGGCCCGCCTGCAGCGCTCGCTTGCCTCCACCTCGTTTTCGACCTTGTAGTTCGCGATCGTGTAGTCGGAGAGCTCGGCCTCGGCGCCATGCGCTTGGGCGATATGCACGGCAATGCGCTCGATCAGCGCGGGCATGAGCTCGTGGGTGGCATCGGAGTACGTGCGCACGGTTCCCTCCAGGTGCGCCTCTCCGGCGATGACGTTGCGCGCCGTGCCCGCATGCAATTTGCCCACGGTCACCACGGCAGGTTCGTAGGGGGAGAGCTCGCGGCTCACGATGGTCTGCAGGGCATTGACGATTTCAGCGGCGACCATGACGGCGTCGCTGCCGCGCTGAGGCATGGCTCCGTGGCAGGACGTGCCGTGCACATCCACCCGGAACCAGTCGGTGTTGGCCATGCGTGGCCCCGGCTCGCAGCTGATGGTCCCGGCGTCAACCTCGCTCCAGATATGCATGGCAAACGCCCCATCCACGCCCTCGCACACGCCCGCCTCGCACATCATGCGCGCACCGGATCCATTCTCCTCGGAGGGCTGGAACACCACACGGATTTCTCCATGGATGTCATCGGTCATGTGGCGCAGAATCTGTAGCGTGCCGAGCATCATGGCGATATGGCAGTCGTGACCGCAGGCGTGCATACATCCCTCGTTGACGCTGGCGAACTCTTCGTTCGTGCGCTCGGTGACCGGCAGCGCGTCGATATCGGCGCGCATGAGCAGGCGGCGGCGCGGTGTTCCGTCCGCGCGATAGGCGTCTGGCGCCGTGCCGCGCACCGTGGCGACCAGGCCGGTTTTGAGCGGGCGCTCGTAGGGGATGTTCATGGCGTCGAGCTGGCCGGCAATGTCAGAGGTCGTGCGGACTTCCTGCAGGCTCAGTTCAGGATGTTTGTGGAAATGACGGCGCTGCCGGATGATGTAGGGCTCGAATTCGGCGGCGATTGCGAGGATTGCCGAGGTGACCTCTTCGCCCGAGCGCTCATTCGAACTCGCCATGATTTGCTGTGCCTTGGTCTGTGCCATGGTCCACCCCATTTGTCCGTAAAAACAAGCACCTCTAGCTTACCGCGAGAGTGCGGGGTGTGGGATGTGCAATTGAATGTCGATGCAGCGCTACTGGGCGTCGTCGGTTTTCTCGAATTTCTTAGCGATCTTCTTCGCCGAGCGCTTGATGTTGGACATCAGGCCGCCAGCTGGATGCGCGGCGTTGAAGGCGTCTTGCTTGTCGCGCTTGGCGCGCTCCTCGATGATGATCTCGCCGTAATCCTCGACCAACCGGTCGTAAAAGGCCACGGCACCGTCGATATCCTCCCGATTGGGGCGGCCCTTGTTCATGCCGCCCACCAATTTGAACGGCCCGTAGGTGTCAAAGCCAGGGCATCCGTACATGCATAGCAGGTTGGCGAATTTCATGCGGCAGACGCCGTCGAGGTCACGGCCGTTGAATTTGGCCTGTCCGCCGTAGGTCATGAGTCCTACGACCTTGTCGCCGTCACGTAGGCAGTGGTCGGCAACGCGCAGGAGGTCTTTGTCAAAGTTGCCGTAATAGATGCCAGATGCCATGATGATGATATGGTAGGGGGAGAGGTCGGGATACTCGTTCTTCCCGAGTGCTCCGACATCGATCGTGTCGATTTCCGGGTGTGCCGCGACAATTGCATCCACGAGTTTCTTGGTATTGCCGTGGTGCTTCGAGCGGTAGACGATGACGGTCCTGAGATCCATGGGACGACCTTTCGTACGCGATTCGCAAATGTCAATCATAGCGAAATCGCTTTACCTGAGGAGGTGGCGTCAGCGGGGCGCCACTCGATGATGGGGCGAAGCTTCACATGGTGTCCGCGTTGTAATACCTCTGGTTCTTTCTCATACCAATATAAAAAGTTCTGCACAACTCGGTCAAGCGGATATCAGGGTATACATAGGGCCGAAAAACAGGGTGGATGTCGGATGCGGCATTCTTGTTCGAACAGGAGCGATGTTGTACACGGATAAATATGCAGGTGAAAAGCTGTATAAGGGATGAACGGTCGAAAAACTCCGGTAAACGGTATGAGAGACAGAAAAGATTAAAAACTCGGGAACAGAACATTCACAACTGCTATAGTGAATATCAACTTGTTACGTGGTTACTACCAGTGCTGTGCGAACGGCGCAGCCGAAGAGCGAGAAAGAGGGATTGATGGTCGGTTTCATTTTGACTGGTCACGGACACTTCGCAGACGGTATCAAGAGTGCGCTCGATATGGTCGCCGGCGATCAGGAGAACTTCGAGATCGTCCCGTTCGAGGGCTCTCAGGCCGCCACGTATGGTGATGACCTCCGCGCCGCCATCACCAAGATGCGTGGCGAGTGCGAGGAGGGCGTCATCGTCTTCGTCGACCTTCTCGGCGGCACCCCCTTCAACCAGTCCATGATGATCGCCAACGATGTCGACAAGCTCGAGATCATCACCGGCTCCAACCTGCCCATGATCATCGAGCTGCTTTTCGCCCGTAATGGCGCGACCGACGTGACCGCCCTTGCCGAGCAGGCGGTCGCTGTGGGTCAGCAGGCCGTCACCCGCCAGTCCCTCGCCTCCGTCATGGGCGCTGCCGATGACGATACCGAAGAGGACGGCATTTAATGGCTGACTTCGGGCAAAACGTCCTCGCCTCTTCCGTTGCCCTGCTGCTTATTATGGCGGTCATGGGCCTCGTCTACTTCCTGTGGTCCAAGGCCAACATGAAGAAGAAGGTCAAGTACTTCGAGCACATACACACCGACCTCGCGGCAGGTCAGCGTGTGATGTTCGGCGGTGGCATCTTCGGTGAGGTCAAGAGCGTGCAAGGCGACGTCGTCGAGGTTAAGGTTCGCTCAGGCGCGACCCTCGATGTCTCCCGCTACGCCATCCAGGAAATCGTCAAGTAGTCATTCTCTACACGGCATCAAGGGGAACGGCACCGCCAAGCGGAACGCGCGAACCCAGTGCAATAGGCCAATCAGCGAATACGAAAGGAACGGATCGCAATGGCAGAGCCTAACATTCTTCTTACCCGTATCGACAACCGTCTGATTCACGGTCAGGTTGCCACCCAGTGGAACTCCACCTTGGGCTCCAACCTCATCCTCGTCGCCAATGACGAGGTGTCCACCAACACCATGCGCCAGAATCTCATGAAGATGGCTGCTCCCACCGGTGTCCAGACTCGCTTCTTCTCCATCCAGAAGACGATCGACGTCATCCACAAGGCCTCCCCGGCCCAGAAGATCTTCATCGTGCTCGACTCTCCTCAGGACGCGCTCAAGCTCGTCGAGGGTGGCGTGCCGATCAAGAAGCTGAACATCGGCAACATGCACATGGCCGAGGGCAAGCGCCAGGTGGCTACGACCGTCGCCGTCGACGACGACGACGTGGCCTGCTTCCGCAAGCTCCAGGAGCACGGCGTCGAGCTTTCCATCCAGCGCGTGCCCAGCACGCCCGTTGAGGATACCAACAAGCTGTTTGCGTAATGTGGGGGATTGCGAGCAGTTTGTTTGTATACGGGGCGAACAATCGCCTCGGTCGTAACACTTATTACGAGAAAGTAACTTTGAAAGGAGGAGCATAAGATGGAAGCGAATTTCCTTCAGATCGCCCTGGTCTTCCTGGTGACCTTCGTTGCCGCTATCGACCAGTTCGACTTCACCGAGTCCCTGTACCAGCCCATCGTCACCGGCCCGATCATCGGCGCCATCCTCGGCGATGTGCAGACCGGCCTCGTCGTCGGTGGTACCTATCAGCTCATGACGATCGGTAACATGCCGATCGGTGGTGCTCAGCCGCCGAACGCTGTTATTGGTGGCATCATGGCGGCCGTCTTTGCCTGCACGCTCGAGATGGATCCCAACGTCGCCGTTGCGACCGCGATTCCGTTCGCTCTGCTGGGCCAGTACGGCGTCACCCTGTTCTTCACCCTGCGCGCCCCGCTCATGGAGTCCTTCCGTGCCGCAGCCGTGAAGGCCGACACCAAGGCTATCACCAAGCTGACCGTGATCTCCGAGGTCATCCTCGGCCTCATCTTCGCCTTCATCGTGACCCTGTTCTTCATCGGTGGTCTCACCGCTGGTCAGGCTGTTGTCGACATGGTGCCCAAGTGGCTCAACAACGGTCTCTCCGCTGCCGGTGGCATGATGAAGTTCGTCGGCTTCGCGATCCTGCTGAAGATTATGATGTCCCGCGACATGTGGGCCTTCTTCCTGCTCGGCTTTGGTCTCACGACCATCGTGCATGGCATCCCCTCGCTTGCCAAGCCTGAGCTCCTGATCATGGCCATGATTGGCTTCGGTCTTGCCTTCTGGGACTTCCAGCAGCAGACCGAGCTCAAGGGCGCTGCTTTTGACGGAGGTGATATGAGCGATGGCATCTAATGAGTTCACTGTCCCCGCACAGTATGAGGACCTGACTCCTGCACCGAACGTCGATAAGAAGACGCTCAATCGCATGGTTTGGCGTTCCTACTGGCTCCAGTCTTCGTTCAACTACGAGACCATGCAGTCCGGCGGCTGGCTCTTCGCCATGGTTCCGGGCCTCGAGAAGGTTCACACCAACAAGAACGACCTCGCTGCGTCGATGTACCACAACCTGGACTTCATCAACACGCACCCGTTCCTGGTCACCTTCGTTATGGGTATCGTGCTCTCCCTCGAGCAGAACAAGGTCGATACCCAGACCATCCGCTCCGTGCGTATTTCCGCTGCCTCCCCGCTGGGCGGCATCGGCGACGCTCTGTTCTGGCTGACGCTCGTGCCGATCACGGCCGGCATCACCTCGAACATGGCTATTGAGGGCAACCTCATTGCCCCGCTCATCTTCCTGATCGTCTTCCACGCGGCTCTGTTCGCTTGCCGCTTCGGTCTGATGAACTGGGCCTACAAGATGGGCACCTCCGCCATCGACTCCCTGACCTCCAACATGCAGGCCTTCACCCGCGCTGCCGCCATCATGGGCTGCTTCGTGGTTGGCGCCCTGACGGTCAACATGGGTGGCACCCAGATCAACCTCAACATCCCGAACGGCACCACCCGTGGCCTTGCCGCTCACACCGTTGTGGTTTCCAACGAGGAGGCCGAGAACTTCGCCGACCTCGCTATCGACACCGAGACCGCTGAGGCCGGTACGCTCGGCATGACCGACGAGGACGGCACCGCCCTCAAGGCCGCCGACGCCGACGGCAACGTTGTCGATTGCGGTATCGTCGACCTCGGCAACGGCATGAGCTCCGTCACCTATGGTGAGGTCACCGTCTCCGACGTGTCCTTCTCCGTGGCTTCGACGCTCGACACCGTCATGCCCAAGCTCGTGCCGCTCGCGCTCGTGCTTCTGCTCTACTTCCTGTTCGCCAAGAAGAACTTCACCCCCATCAAGGGCATCATTCTCATGCTGATCATCGGCATCCTTGGCGCCCTGCCTCTCAACGAGTGGCTCGGCATCACCTGGTGGACTGGTCTCTGGTAATTCCAGTTGCCTCTTGAGGGCAAATCTCCCCCAGATGCGCCTTCTCGCCCGGCGTGGGTCTTCGCGCCCACGCCGGGTTTTTCTTCTTTCGTACGTATGATCATGACTCTAGCCGGATGCAGTTGGCCTTGGTTGGGTCATTTGGATAGCCCTGTCGGAGGTTTCAATCATGGCGGTCGCTGCGCGCAAACAGCCTTTATACGATCAGCTTGTCGACATCCTCACCGATAAGATCGAGCATGAGTACAGTGCGGGCGACATGATTTCCTCCGAACGTGAGCTCTCCGAGCGCTACGGACTTTCCCGTACGACGGTTCGCCTCGCCCTGCAAGAGCTTGAGCGTATGGGCCTCGTCGTGCGTCAGCACGGTCGTGGTACGTTTGTCGCGGACCGTTCCGCACAGACCACCAACCTCATGCAGTCCTACAGCTTTACCGATCAAATGCGCTCGATGGGGCGCGAGCCGCGTACGACCATTCTTGAGTTCTGCGACTTTGAAGCGGATAAGAACCTCTCCGAGCACATGGGCGTGCGCCTAGGCGAGAAGCTGTATAAGATCAAGCGACTTCGCTCCGCCGATGGCATGCCGATGATGGTCGAGCGTTCGTATCTGCCGGTGCGCAAGTTCCTCACTCTCAAGCGCCCTCTCCTCGAGTCGATGCCCCTCTACGACATCATCGAGAAGGAGTATCGCGAAAAGATCAGTGTTGCGGAGGAGGAATTCTTCGCAAGCATCGCTCGCCCTGCTGACGCCCACCTGTTGGGCATTTCCGAAGGCGCGCCCGTCTTGGATTTGGTGCGCACTACGTACAACGCGTCTAACGAGGTCGTTGAGTACACGCTTTCCGTTGCTCGTGCAGACCAATTCAAGTACAAGGTTTTGCACCGCAGGGGAGAGTAGGGTCCGCCGAGTGCCAAAGTGGCACGAGCCCGTCAACTGGAGTGCATGGCCGCCACCGCTTTGTGAAGGGGCCTCATGTGTTCCCGTTGCCGGACCAATATCGCATGTGTTGGACGCACGGATCGAGTGGTCTTCAAACTCGGTGCCAATATGTGTCAAACGCATGCAATTCTGGCTTAACTGGTTACAACCACATAACCAGCTTATAATGAAAACAACTAGTAAAGGCGTTAGCCAGAAAGAGAGGTATCATCCATGTTCGAGAAGACTTCGGAGGAACTCCACGAGATCGGCGGCTATAACACCACCGTCGAGATCAAGCAGCAGCCTGAGCTTTGGCTCGATACGCTGAACATCTATCGTGAGAACCTCGAGGCCATCGAGTCCTTCCTGGCCGACGCGCGCGCCATGGGCGAGGGCCGTCTGTCCGTCGTATTCACCGGCGCCGGCACCTCCGACTACGTCGGCGACACCTGCGCCCCCTACCTCCGTCACGCGGGCGACACCAAGCTGTACGACTTCAAGCCTATCGCAACCACCGACATCGTCTCGGCTCCCCGCGACTTCCTGAACCCGGATGAGCCCACTGTCCTCGTTTCTTTCGCCCGTTCCGGCAACAGCCCTGAGTCCCTGGCCGCCGTCCAGGTTGCCAAGACGTTCGTCAAGAACGTCAAGTTCATCAACCTCACCTGCGCTCCCGAGGGTAAGCTCGCCGTCGAGTCCGCCGATGATCCGAACGCGCTGACCATCCTCATCCCGCGCGCCAATGACAAGGGCTTCGCCATGACCGGCTCCTACAGCTGCATGACTCTGCTCTCCACCCTCATCTTCGACACCGCATCCCTCGAGCAGAAGACCGCTTGGGTTGAGCAGGCCGCCAAGATGGGCGAGGACGTCGTTGCTCGCGAGGCCGAGATCGCCGAGTTCCTGTCTGGCGATTTCAACCGCGTGACCTACCTGGGTTCCGGTTCCTTCGTGGGCCTCGCCCAGGAGGCTCAGCTCAAGATCCTCGAGCTCGCCCACGGTCTCGTTGCCACTTCCTGGGACTCCTGCATGGGCTATCGCCATGGGCCGAAGTCCTTCGTGGACGACAAGACTCTCGTGTTCGTGTACATGAACAACGACGAGTACACCCGTCAGTACGACCTCGACATCCTGAATGAGATCAACGGCGATCAGATCGCCGCCAAGACGATCGCCATCCAGCAGGACGGCTCCACCAAGTTCGACGGCAAGGCCTTCACCTTCTCCGGTTTCGATGCGCTGCCCGAGGGTTACCTCGCTCTTCCGTTCGTCATGGTTGCGCAGGTCATCTCCCTGCTCAACTCCGTGCGCGTGGGCAATACCCCGGACACCCCGTCTCCTTCCGGCACGGTCAACCGTGTTGTCAAGGGCGTGACCATCCACCCCTTCGAGGCCTAATTACCTCGCAGACCCGATGTGTAAAGGGGGACGGGTGCGTTTTGCACATCGGGAAGGGCGTTTCGCCCACATTTGGCTTTTAGCGCGGATGTGTAAAATGCACCCGTCCCCCTTTACATATCCGCATTTGCTCCCATGAGGCGCCCGCCCGGTCTGCAAGGACGGGCGGGCGCTTTTCTTGCTGCTCGTTCGTTGCTTTCTGGGTACAAGCCCAGTGTGTGCATCAATATCGTGTTAGGAGAACACATGAGCACTTATGCAATCAAGGCCGATGCCTTCTATCTGCCCACTCGCGTTGCCCGTGACGGCTACCTCATGGTCGAGGATGGCGTTTTCGGCGAGTATGTGACCGAGGCCCCCGACTGCGAGATCCGCGATTACTCCGGTTGCGAGATCGCTCCTGGCTACGTCGACACCCATATCCACGGCTTCGACAATCATGACATCATGGACTGCGAGTCCGAGAGCGTCGCCATCGTGTCCCGTGGCATCCTGCGCAACGGCGTGACCAGCTACCTGCCCACCACGCTCACCGCGAGCACCGAGCAGCTCGAGCGCGCCTGCGCTTCCGTTGCCGAGTACGTCGAGGCTGGCGACGAGACGCCGCACGCCCGCATCCAGGGCATCTTCCTCGAGGGCCCCTTCTTCACCGAGAAGTACAAGGGCGCCCAGAACCCGGCTTACCTCTCCGCCCCCACCATGGAGAAGTTGAACGCCTGGCAGACCGCTGCGCACGGCCTCGTCAAGAAGATCGCCGTCGCCCCCGAGTACGAGGGCGCGGTCGAGTTCACCGCCGAGGCTGTGAAGTCCGGCGTTGTCGTGGCGCTCGGTCACTCCGCGGCCACCTGCGAGCAGGCTCAGGCTTGCCTGGACGCGGGCGCCAAGGTCTTCGTCCACACCTATAACGGCATGAGCGGCCTGCATCACCGCGAGCCCGGCATGGTGGGCGCCGCCCTTTCCAGCCAGGATAAGTCCTTCTCCGAGCTCATCTGCGACGGCCATCACGTCAACCCCATCTCCGCGGGTATCGTGATGCACGCCAAGGGCCATGAGCATGTCGCGCTCATCACCGACTGCATGTGCGCCGGTGGCATGCCCGATGGCGACTACTTCCTGGGCGAGCTGCCTGTCGTCGTCGCAGGCGGCACGGCCCGCCTCAAGGACGGCGGCTCGCTGGCGGGTTCCATCCTCAACATGAAGGACGCCGTCAAGAACGTCGCCGACTGGGGCGTTGCCACCAAGGCCGAGGCCATCTACATGGCTACTCAGGCTCCCGCCGAGGCCAACGACATCGCCGACGAGTGCGGTTCCATCCGTCCCGGCCGTCATGCCGACTTCGTCGTGCTGAACTCCGATCTCACCCTCGTCGAGACCTACCTCGGCGGCGAGAGCGTCTACGTCGAGAGGTAACCATCGTTCTCTGGCGAGAGCGATATGAATCTTTAGCGCCCCGACCCGGTTGTACCGGATCGGGGCGTTTGAATGCGAAACGTTCTTGAAGGCGAAGCGAATCAGTCGGCGACGATTATTCGGGTTGATTCGAGGACCATGGAGCACTGTTCGTCGCTGACATTTGCATCGGTGATGAGCGCGTCCATCTGATCGAGGTTGTAGAAGCCGAAGAAGTCCATCTGTCCGATCTTGCTTGAGTCGCAGACGAGGTACCGCTCGGCGGCTCGATCACAAGCGAGCGCCTGCAGACGACCCTCCTCGAGGTTGGAGCAGGAGATGGATTGAGCGAGCACGCCGTTGGTGCCGATAAAGCACGTGTCGATACCGAGTGGGGCGAGCGCATCTTCCGCTACGGGACCGACGAAGGACCCCGAGCGCTTGCGATACTGTCCTCCCAGGGCGCAGATCTCCACGTCGCTGCGCGTTTGGAGCATGTTCAGCACGATGATGCTGTTTGTGATGACACGCAGCTGCATGGGCGGCAGTGCGCGGGCGATGAGGGCGCAGGTCGAACCGGGTCCGAGGAAAACGGTGTCATGCTCCTTGATCAGACCGACCGCGCAGTGCGCAATGCGTTCCTTTTCGGGCGAGCGTATCGAGAGCTTTTCAAAGAAGGGAACCTCGCCGGCGGTGGGGGTCCCGCTTGATAGGCGGATACTGCCGTGCTCGCGGCTTACGCCGCCATCTCGCGCGAGTTCATCGAAATCCCTGCGAGCGGTCATTTCGGAAATGCCGAAGATCTTCGCCGCTTGGGCGACGGTGACCATACCGCGCTGCATGCACAGTTTCAGCAATTGTTCGTGACGTTCAGATTTGAGCATGGCTTGCCAATCGGTCATGCGGTGACAACGGAAATGTAAGTGCTGAGCGCCTCGAGGATCTGAGGGTCTGCGTCGGCGTTGACGAAGGCCGCGGTCATCTCCTCCAAGGTGGTGAACAGGCAGAAGTCGCGCCTACCAACTTTTACCGCGTCTACAACGAGGTAGCGCTCCTGGGCGCGTGCAAGGGCATCGGAAAGAACCATAGTCGCGTCGGGGCGAGAGCCGAAGACCTCATTTTCGAAAATTCCGGTGGCGGAGACATAGGCTTTTGGCGCCGAAAGGCCGTAGAGTCCGCGGCCGTTGTACGGCATGGTGAAGACGCGGGTGTCATGGCGCATCATGCCGCCAATGAAGAAGAGGTCGACATGGGGGTTGTCAGCCAATAAGTTCAAGACGGGGAGGCTGTTGGTGACCACGCGGATGTCCTCCTGCGGCAGATACGAGCACATAAGTTCGAGTGTGGAGCCGCCCCCGAGGAAGATGGTATCGCCGGCGGAGACAGTGCGCGCCGCCGCCATCGCCGCCGCGCGTTTCTGTTCGACGTGGAAATGGCGCTTCTCTTCGTGTGAGATCAGGCGTGAGAGTGTCGTACCACGTGCGGAGCGCGGCAGTTGGGCGCCGCCGTGTACGCGCACGAGCAGTCCCTTGTCGGCGAGCTCCGCCAAATCGCGCCGAATGGTCATATTCGAAACACCCAGGGTGTTGGATATCTCATTGACCGTAACGGAATGATGTTGATCGAGCAGGTCGAGAATGGCCTGCTGACGTTCGGATTTCATGGCCGTGAACTTCCTTATCGAGCGTTTGTTCATATTTCAATTAAAGCGAACAACACAAATGAACGCAAATCGTTCACAGAAACACAACTACCTTTCACCGGTCAAAACAGCACGTTCACGGGAAAAAATCCATTGATACCAATTAAAAACGATAAAAAAGAGCGCGTTGTAAAAAACAATCCTTGACCAATAATCAAACATAGACGAACATAAATGAGCAGAACGAACATAATATAACAACATGAAAGGACAGCAGATGCGTATTGGCGTTATCCTCGCGAGCCACGGAGAGTTTGCACGCGCCGCCCTCGGCGCCGTTGAGATGATTGCCGGCAAGCAGGGCGACGTCGTGGCGCTTGGTCTCACCGCCGAGAAGAGCCTGGAGACCTTCGAGGCCGAGATGCGCGAGGCCTACGAGACGCTCAACGCCGAGTGCGACTTGGTCGTCACCCTGTGCGACATCTACGGCGGCACCCCGTTCAACGTGACCACCCGCGCCCTGCTCAACGGGATGGACATGGTCGCGTACACCGGCCTGTCGATGCCCGTGGTCGTCGAGCTCCTGTTGACCCGCGATGGCCTCGAGTCCGCCGATGCCGTCCGCGCACAGATCACCGCCGCGCATGCCGGTGCCCAGCAGGAGATCAAGGCCCCTGTTCCAGTCGCTGAGGACGATGGGGACGACCTCGATCTCTAACTCGCCCGCGATCGCCGCCACCGAGGGCGCGCGCCCGGCCCCCATTGGGTGGCGCCCCACGTGTTACGCCACTTGCTGGAAGCAATGAACATAAGTGCAAACGACAAGGAGAACATCATGGCACTTAAGCTCGTCGACATTGATGACCGCCTGATTCACGGCCAGGTGGCCACGACTTGGATCCCGGACTTCGGCATCGAGTCCGCCATCATCGTCTCCGACAAGGTCGCCAATGACCCCGTTCAGAAGTCCGTGGCCGGCCTCGCCGCCCCCGACATCAAGGTCTCCGTCTTCGGCGTCGACAAGTTCATCGACGTCCTGAAGAAGACGGAGCTCAAGAAGGCCACGATGGTCCTGTTCACCAACCCCATCGACGCCCTCAAGCTGCATGAGAACGGCCTGCCGTTCGATTACCTGAACGTCTCCGGCATGCGCTTCAACGATCAGCGCCATCGCCTGCACAAGAACATGTCCGTCACCGCCGAGGAGAAGGCCGCTTTCGAGGAGCTCATCGGCTTGGGCGTCGAGTGCTGGATGCAGACGACCACGCGCGATTCCAAGGAGCCGGTGTCCGAGCTCCTCAAGAACTACTAAGCCGGTAATCATCTCCGGGCATATGGGTCCGGAGTGTGCCCGCTGGATGCGTGCGGCGGGCGAATAGGGAAGGAGAGGCATATGCTTCAAGCACTTCTGCTCGCCATCTGGGCGGGTCTGTGCACCTGGGACCAGTTCGGTCCCCACCTGGGCTTCCGCAAGC
Organism: Collinsella sp. AF08-23; assembly: GCF_003479805.1. GTDB lineage: Bacteria > Actinomycetota > Coriobacteriia > Coriobacteriales > Coriobacteriaceae > Collinsella. Next base: position 266,180 of record NZ_QUHV01000001.1, read on the forward strand.
CCCTGCTGGCGTCCGTCGGCGTCGGCATCATCCTCGGCGACATGACGACCGCCATCATGATCGGTGCGACCATGGAGCTCATGTGGCTCGGCGTCAACAACATCGGCGCCTATGTTCCGCCGGATGTCATCTCCGGCACCATCGTCGGTGCTGCCCTGGGCATCATGGGTGGCGGCGACACCGCCTCAGCCATCGCGCTCGCCGTCGCCATCGGTATCCCGACCGCTACCCTCGTTCAGCAGCTGAACATCCTGGTCATGACCACCAACGTCTCCCTCGTCCACGGTGCTGACAAGGCCATCGAGTCCGGTAAGTTCAACGCTGTGAACAAGTTCTTCTGGACCGGCGCCCTCTGCTTCTTCCTGACGCGCGCCGTCCCGGTCTTCATCGCCACGGGCATCGGCTCCTTCGTGATCGAGGACATCATGAACTTCCTGCAGAACCAGGTTCCGTGGGTCCTCTCCGGCTTCTCCACCGCCGGTGGCATGATGCCCGCCGTCGGTCTGGCCATGCTCCTCACCATGATGATGAAGAAGAACATGTGGATCTTCCTGCTGCTCGGCTTTATCATGGCCGCCTTCCTCAACGTCCCGACCGTGGGCATCGCCCTGGCCGCCTGCGCCGCCGCCGGCGTGTGGGACGTCATTACCGAGGGCCAGAAGAACCAGCCCGCCCCTGCCGCCGCCCCTGCCGCCGGCTCCGATGATGACGAGGAGTACGATCTCTAATGGGTAAGATCTCTAAGTCCACCCTGAACAAGGTGCTGCTGCGCACCCAGGGTTGCCAGTTCGCGCACAACTACGAGCGTATGCAGTCTCTGTCTCTGACCTACTGCTTCGCCCCCGTTCTCGAGGAGCTCTACAAGGACGCCCCCAAGGAGGAGCGCGTCAACGCGATGAAGCGCCACCTCGAGTACTTCAACACCCACCCGCTCGCGATCCCCTTCATCCTCGGCATCACCGCCGCCCTGGAGGAGTCCACGGATGAGGACCAGAAGGACACCGTCGTCGGCATCAAGACCTCCCTCATGGGTCCCTTCGCCGGCCTGGGCGACTCCCTGCTGAACCTCACCTGGTTCCCGATCGCCGGCTCCATCGGCGCCTCCATGTGCGTCGACAACGGCTCCATCGTGGGTCCGCTCGTGATGTTCCTGCTCATCAACCTGCTGTACTGGCCGCTGAAGTACTTCGGCCTGCACAAGGGTTACGAGATGGGCATGGAGCTCGTCGAGAAGGCCGGCGTCCAGGTCTTCGACCGACTCGGCAACCTCGCCAACGTCCTGGGCGTCATGGTCACCGGCGGCCTGGTCGCCACGACCGTCAAGCTCAAGCTCGCCGTGCAGTTCGCCTTCGGTGAAGGCGATCCCCTGGTGCTCCAGGACCAGCTCGACAAGGTGCTGCCCTTCCTGCTGCCCGTCGTCCTGACGTTCATCTGCTATCGCCTGCTCAAGAAGGGCCAGGGCAAGAACTCCGCTCAGATCATCATCGGCCTGATCGTGTTCTCCCTCGTGTTCGCCGCCATCGGCTTCTATTTCCCGGCGTTCAAGATCTTCGCCTAATCGCGAGCCCGCCCAAGGCCGATCGTTCGAGGCCCGCGACCCGCATACCGGGCGCGGGCCTTTTCGACCGTCGGGGGCCGATGCCCGCCACGGGGCGGATGCCGAGCGGGTCCGCCGTCGATGGCGTGCCGCCCTCCAAATGAAAGGATCCCAATGAGAACCGTTCTCGTGCTCATGGATACCCTGCGTCGCGACGTCCTGTCGTGCTACAACCCCACGACCGATGTCCAGACGCCCAACCTCGATGCCTTCGCGGGTCAGTCCTGCGTGTTCGACAACCACTGGATCGGCTCGGCGCCGTGCATGCCCGCCCGCCGCGACATCCTCACCGGCCGTTACAACTTCCTCGAGCGCCCCTGGGGTCCCATCGAGCCCTTCGACGTGACGCTGCCCGCATGCCTGCGCGCGAACGGCAACTTCTGCCACATCACCACCGACCACTGCCATTACCTGCGCACCGGTGGCGAGGGTTATCTGCAGGAGTTCAACACCTGGGACTACTACCGCGGCCAGGAGGGCGACCCGTGGGTCAGCCGCATCGACGAGCCGGGCAACATGCCCGAGACCTTCTACGGGCGCGTGCGCGAGCAGTATCAGAAGAACCGTCAGCTGTGGCCGAACGAGGAGGACATGCCGAGTCCCAAGACCTTCCAGTCCGCCTGCGACTGGATCGACGGAAACGCCGGGGCCGATGACTTCTTCCTCATGGTCGAGGCCTTCGATCCGCATGAGCCCTTCGACGTCCCGGACAAGTACATGGAGATGTACGGCGGCACCGGCGGGCTCGACCGCGACTATTTCGAGATCCCCGAGTACAAGCGCGTCTCCGCCACCGACGTGAACCCCGAGGCGGAGGATTACCTGCAGCGCCGCTACAAGGCCCTGGTCACCATGACCGATCACTGGTTCGGCAAGCTCATCGACAAGCTCGCAGAGCGCGGTATGCTCGAGGACACCATGGTCATGGTCACCACCGATCATGGCTACTTCCTGGGCGAGCGCGACTACATGGGCAAGAACTACATGCACCTGTACAACGAGCTCGCGCACCTGCCGTTCATCGTGCACTTCCCGGGCAACGCCCGCGCGGGCGAGCACGCCCATCAGCTCACGCAGGCCATCGACATCATGCCCACCGTGCTCGATGCCCATGGCTGCGAGATTCCGGCGGATGTGTGCGGCGCCTCCCTGGTCCCGCTCATGACCGATCCCGACGCGCCCACGCGCGACTACGCCCTGTACGGTGTGCACGCCATGACCGTCAACGTCACCGACGGGCGCCACACCTACTTCCGCGCCCCGGTGCCCGGCAACCAGCCGTGCTTCGAGTACGCCGCGCTGCCGCACACCATCCGCAAGAAGATGGGCTCGGATTGTCCGGAGGAGATCGAGTGCGGTCGCTATTTCAAGCGCACCAAGTACCCGCTGTTCAAGATTCCCTGCAGGAAGCCGGCTCAGATCGAGGGCGCTGCGCCCCTCGCCGAGGTTTCCGAGACCATGCTGTTCGATCTCGAAAGCGACTACGGCCAGGTGAACAACCTCGCCGGCAAGGGCGATCCGGCGGAGCAGCATATGATCGACCTGCTGCTGCGCGGCCTGGAGGAGCATGAGGCCCCCGCCGAGCAGAAGGTTCGTCTGGGGCTGGCGTAGCCGGCTGGCCAACCTGAAATGAAACGCATGCGCCCGAAACTGCCTTCGTTTTGGGCGCTTTCGTCAAGAGAGGAGACCCTCATGGCACACAAGGGGCAGCGGCCCAATGTGTTGCTCATCATGTGCGATCAGATGAGGGGCGATTGCCTGGGTATAGACGGGCACCCGGATGTGAAGACGCCCTACCTCGATACGCTCGCCGCCGACGGCATGCTGTTTGAGAACGCCTACTCGGCGTGCCCGAGTTGTATTCCCGCCCGCGCCTCCCTCTTCACGGGTAGGACGCCCGCCGGCACGGGCCGCGTGGGATACAAGGACGGTGTCGCGTGGGAATACGATCATATGCTCGCGCAGGAGATGCGCGACGGCGGCTATCAGACGGCCGTGGTCGGCAAGATGCACGTGCATCCGCCGCGCCTCGGCTGCGGCTTCGAGTACATGCGCCTGCACGACGGCTACATCGGGCACTGCCGTAAGGCGAACCTGCCCTACTGGATGCACCAGAACGTCTCCGACGACTACATGCGCTTCCTCAAGGACGAGCTGGGTGAATTCGCCGACGTGAACGGAACCGGCGTGGAGAACAACTCGTGGATCACGCACCCGTGGGCATACGAGGAGCGCCTGCATCCCACCAACTGGGTGGTCGACGAGTCCATCCGCTTCCTCGAGACGCGCGATCGCACGCGCCCGTTCTTTCTCATGACGAGCTTCGTGCGGCCCCATCCGCCCTTCGACGCGCCGCAGACCTACTTCGACCTGTATCGCGATATGGAGTTGCGGGCCCCCGCCGTCGGCGACTGGGACGACGCGGGCGCTACCGAGCGCGACGGCATGATTTTGGACAGCGTGCATGGCTGTCGCGACGCCGAACTGCGTCGCGAGGCCATGGCGGGCTATTACGCCTGCATCACGCATATGGACCACCAGATCGGCCGCCTCATCACCGCGTTGGAGAACGATGAGACCTACCACGACACCGTGGTCGTGTTCTGCTCCGATCATGGCGAGATGCTGTTCGACCACAGCCTGTTCCGCAAGGTTTTACCCTATGAGGGCTCCACGCGCATCCCCTTCATCGTCCATGTGGGCAAAAACGTCGAGCTGGCGCCCGGCGAGCGCGTCTGCGGCGTGAGCGAGAGCGCTGTCGAGCTCATGGACCTCATGCCCACGATTCTCGAGGCGTGCGGGCTGTCCGTGCCCGAGGGCGTCGAGGGCTCATCGCTTCTGGGGGAGCTCACCGGGACCGCACCGCTCGACCGTGCTTGCCTGCACGGCGAGCACAGCGGCAGCCATGAGCAATCCAACCAGTGGATCGTGACCCCGCACGACAAGTACATCTGGTTCACCCAGACGGGCGTGGAGCAGTACTTCGACTTGGATGCCGATCCGCGCGAGTGCGTGAACCTCATCGACCGTCCGGAGTGCGCCGAGCGCATCGCCGAGCTCCGCGCGCTTTTGATCGAGGAGCTCTCCGGCCGCGAAGAGGGGTATGTTAAGGACGGTGAGTTGAGGGTCGGGTGCAAGCCCGCCGTCAATCTCGAACACCCTCGTCGCTAGCAGAAAGGCAAGAACATGGATATGAAGACGGTCGGCATCGTGGTCATGGTGGTTGCGCTCGCGTTTACCATCTACATGGAGGTGCAGAAGCGCGCCACCTTCGCCAAACTCGAGGCCTATCTGCGCGAGGGCGATCTGGAGAATTACCTGAAGGTCCTCGACCGTCCTCTCACCAACGTTTTGTATCCCAAGTACAACGTCCTGTTCATGCGCTTGAACGCGCTGCTCGCCATGGACGACGCCGAAAAGACGGCCGCCGTCATCCGCGAGATGGGGTCGCTCAAGATGAACGATGAGCAGAGGATCGCGCTCGCGGTCAAGGCCTTCACCTTCTACGTGGAGATCGAAGACGAACTCCACGCGCGCGAGGTGCTGGAGTACCTCGAGGCCAATGGGGACGAGTCCATGGCCAAGGCGAACCGCCGCACCTACGACATCTTCCTCAAGGGTTCCCACGCCTACATCAATGAGATGGAGAGCGCCCTGTCCGACGCGAGCGGAGTCGAGGAAGCGCTGTTGTGCCAGATGCTCGCGATACAGTACGACAACAAGGGAGATAAGGACCGCTCCGCTTCGTATCGCGAGCGTGCGGAGCGCTCGCTCGACGCGGCCGTCTCCAAGTAACAGGGAAGGGTTCGAAAAGCCCGTATGCTAGCGATCGTATTTGCCATTGCGTTCTTCGCCTCCACCATCGGCGCCATTTGCGGCATCGGCGGCGGCATCATCATCAAGCCTGCCATGGATGCCGTCGGCGCCGCGGACGTCGCGACCATCAACTTCCTATCCGGATGCACCGTGCTGTCGATGACGTGCTACTCGGTGATCAAATCGAAGGTCTCGGGGGACTCCAAGATCGATCCGAAGATCGACACCCCGCTTGCCGTCGGCGCGGCTGCGGGCGGTTTGGCGGGGCGTCAGATGTTCTCCGCGGTCGCATCGTTCTTCGGCGACGCGAACATCGCCGGCGCCGTGCAGGCGGGAACGCTCATGCTCGTCACGGCGGGGACGCTGCTGTACACCTTGAACAAGGAAAAGATCGCCACCCGCAATGTCACCGGAGTCATTCCCTGCATGGCCATCGGCCTGGTGCTGGGCATCTCCTCCTCCTTCCTGGGTATCGGCGGAGGGCCCATCAACCTCGTGGTCCTGTTTTACTTCTTCACCATGAGCACCAAACGCGCGGCCCAAAGCTCGCTGTACATCATCTTGTTCTCGCAGGCCGCCAGCACGATCGCGGCGATTGCGGGCGGTGTGTCCAACCTCGACGTCGCATTGCTCGCGGGCATGGCCGCCTGCGGCATCCTCGGCGGCATCGCGGGTCGCGCCATGAACAAGCACATCGACGATGCCGCGGTGGACAAATTGTTCTGCGGCCTCATGGTTGCCATCATTTTGATCAGCGGTTTCAACGTGGTGCGATATTGCGGTTGATCTCGGGCCCCACTGACAATCAAATAGCTGAGCAGATTTGTGCGCACATGCTTTTCATGTGCGCATATTTGTACATTACTGTGCATCATTGATATGAAGGACGAGCGTCTGCGCCGATGGATATCGGCGGAAACCAATGCGCCCCCTGCGGCGGCGATGCCGACAGGGGGCGCATGCGTTTAATGATATGCGGCGCTAACAGGTGATTCGATGCCTATAGGCAGTGGTTCTGAGCGACGCGTTTGAACCAGTACGCGCTGGCCTTGGGCGTGCGCTGCTGGGTTTCAAAGTCAACGTAGAAGAAGCCGTAGCGCTTGTTATAGCCGTTGGTCCAGCTGAACTGGTCCTGCAGGCTCCACATAAAGTAGCCGCCAACGTCGACACCGCATTCGATGGCTTTGAGGATCCAGCGCAGGTGGTCTTCGACGTATGCGATGCGCTCGGAATCGTCCACGGTGCCATCGACAAGCTGGTCCTTGCGACCCATGCCGTTTTCGGTGATAAACAGCTGCTTGTAATTAGGGTAGCGCAGTGAAATATCCATCATAAGGTCGAACAGGCCCTTGGGATAGATAATCCAATCCCAGTCCGTGGTGGGAACGCCGGGGCGTACGGCGCGCTCGCCCACGCCCGCCACGCGCCAGCGGCCGGTGCCCTTGTCGCCTGTACCGTTGTGATGAAGGTCGGTCTCACCGTCGAACGCCTTGAGAAAACGGCTTTGGTAATAGTTGATGCCCAGGCAGTCGTTGAGCTGCGCGGCGCGGCGCATAATCGAGAGGTCATCGTCCAAAAACTCGACTGAACCGTTGCTCGCCTGGCAGAGGTGCTCGATAATCTGGAGCGTATCGGGCGCATAGTCGCCGCGGAAGGTGGCGTCGAGCAGCAGGCGGTTTTGCAAAACGTCGTCGTTTTTAGCTGCCTGGATGTCGCCGGGGCAGGCGGGGTCATAGGGATACTTGTATTCCAGTGCGTGGATGACGCCGATCGTTCCGGGATAGCCGCCCTGCTTGTAAGCCAAGACGGCTCGGGCGTGGGCGAGCATCATGTTGTGCTGGGCCTGCAGGCACTCGTGCAGGCAGCCCTTCTTGCCCTGCGGCCAGGTTCCCTCGACGTAGCGGTTGAGCGTGGCCGCCGCGATCTCGTTGAACGTGAACCAGCGGGTCACCTCGGGGTATTCGTCAAAGCAGAAGCGGGCATACGCCTCAAAGGCGTCGATGGCATCGCGGTTGAGGAAGTCGCCATTGGCGTAGATCGCGGCGGGGGAGTCGAAGTGGTGCAGGGTCACGTATGGCTCGACTCCGTGGGCGCGGCAGCTGGCGAAAAGGTTGTGGTAGAAGGCGACGCCCTCGGGGTTGGGCTCACCCACGCCGCCATCGGGAAAGATGCGGCTCCAGGCGATCGACACGCGGATGCCGTTCATCCCAAAGCGCTCGCACAGCTCGAGGTCGCTATCGTAACGGTTATAGAAGTCGCAGGCGGGCTCGGGTGAAAAGCGGCCTTGCTGAGCGAGGTAGTCGTCCCATGCGACTTTGCCCTTGCCATGGGATTGGCAAGCGCCTTCTACCTGGTAGGCGGCGGTGGCGCCACCAAAAACAAAGTTGTCGGGAAAGCGCTGGGAGGTATCGGCGGAAAAGACGGGGCTCATGGCGAATCCAATCTTGTTTGAAGGGCTGAAAGGGGTTGGGGGCGGTTCGGGAGAAGACGGCAGGGCGTGTTGCTCCCGGACCGCGGAAATGGGGGCTCTATTCGAGCGCGCTACTGCATGCGCAGGAATCTAGATTCCCAGTTGCTGGGCTACGAATGCCAGCGATGCCTCGCCGTCGCGGGTGAGGTCGATGTACTGCTTGCCGCGGGTGACGCAGCAGGCGACGCCCATACGCTCGCCGTCGGCCTTGAGGTCGTCGAAATAGGACGCCGCTTGGGGTGCCAAGATAACCAGGTCGAAGTCCGGCATGATGTCCAGATGGCTGCCGTAGGCGTCCGCTGCGGTCTCGAGATCGATGCCGTGCTCGCGGGCGGCCTTGGCCAACGCGTTGGCGAGCAGGCCGGAGGTTCCGCCTCCCTGGCACAGGACAAGGACACGACGGCCGTTGAGCGCTGCATAGGGGTTGCCCGACGCGTCGGTGGTGCTGGACGAGGCGCTGGCGGCTGCGTCATCATCATCAGATGCAGCGGGGGTGGTGCTACCCGCAGATTCTTCATCCATAGACTGGCCGGCGGCGCGCTTCTTCTCCGCTGCCATGCTCGCGGCGGCCTGGGCGACGGCGCCGGTGGCGACGCTTGCCGTATCCGCCTTGCCCTGGAATGCGGCGTTCATGGCAGCCTGCTTCTGGGCGGCGCGCTGCGCGACCTCAGCCTGATCGGCCTCGGCTTCTTCGGCGCACTTCTCGCGGTCGTATACCTTGAAGAAGGGGAAATAAATGAGGAAATCAACAATCAGCAGGGCGGGGATGAGCAGGAACGCAAGGGGCTGAAGTCCCAGACCCATGGCGATGCCCAAGGGCGCGGGGGTGGTCCAGGGAAGGCTGAACATGAAGCCGTTCATACCCAAGACGTCGATGAAGAATTTGGTGATCCAGATATTGGCGATGGGCGCGAAGATGAAGGGGATGAAGAAGATGGGGTTCAAGACCATGGGAGCGCCGAAGAGGAACGGCTCGTTGACGCCAAAGCAAACCGGCACGGCTGAGGCACGGCCCACGGCGCGCATCTCTTTGGACTTTGCGAGGAAGGCGAACATGAAGCAGATCACCAGTGTGGCGCCGGTGCCGCCCATGGCGACGACGAAATCCTGAAGCGGTTTGGTGAGGACGGCGGTTGCGTGCTCACCGGCCTGGTACATGGCCATGTTGAGCTCAAGGTTGGAGATGAGGGCGGCAGAGATTGCGGGCTCGATGATGGAGGGGCCGTGGACGCCTACAAACCAGAAGAGCGACATGGCGCCGTAGATGATGGCGAGGCCAACATAGCCGTCTGCCGCGGAGAAGAGCGGCTGGAACACCTGGATAACGCCTTGGGCGAAGCAGAAGCCAAAGACGTTGCGGAATGCAAAGTCAAAGCCCCAGAAGAAGACCAGGCAGACGCCAAAGGGGATGATGTCCTTGAAGGTCTGGGAGATATTGGGCGGCACCTGTTCGGGCATCTTGATGGTGATGTTGCGCTTGATAAAGAACTTGTAGATGATGCCGGTGGCGAACGCACAGATAAAGGCGGTTAGCAGGCCCTTGGATCCCATGTAGCCGTTGGCGAGGCCGGAGATGGAGACGCCGTTATCCGTGAAGCTGATGGCGTCGCTGGAGAGCAGCAGAAAACCGATGAGCGATGCAATCATGACCGAGATGAAGTTGATCTGGTTGTTCTTGGGCAGGTCGCGATTCTGCGCATCGCAGAAGTGCTTGGCCGTGGTGGCCGCTGCGCAGATGCCGACGATGCCCATGGAGTAGTTGTAGGCCTTCATGAGAACATCGTTGATCTCTGCCGGCCAGTAGAAGCCCCAGACATTGGGGACGGCGCTGACCAAAAGAAAGATGCTGGAGACGATGATGATGGGCATGACGGAGATGAAGCCGTCGCGGATTGCCTTGAGGTACTTGTTGCGCGCGATGGCGTTGAAGAAAGGTTTGCCTTTCTCGATGAGCGCTATGAGCTTTTCCATGGACCCTCCGTTTGCATGGGTTTGCTTTTGCAGCCACTAAACGTGCTAGTAGAGATGGCTGCTAGGGCGAGCTTGCGCTGCTTACGAGTATGTTGTGCCCGGATGATACTCGTTATGAGCACGTGCTCATTTCTACAATGAGCACGTTAACATGAGTTGATGGCAGTGCAAGGGGCGTTGGGGGTAGAGGGATGCGAGCGGTCGATTATCGGCGGCAAGCGGTGGGATAGATGCAGGCAGAGGTGCGCGGAAAAGGCGATAGCCTTCGTTCAATGCGCACGTGCTCTTCAGCTTACGCTCAGTTGATGCTACATTTACCAGAACAGCAGTTTGAACAGCAATTCGAGCATCAATCTGAGAGCATGCGCAGTGCGAGGGGAGCCGTTGGATGGAACGGGATAACAAGATGACGGCGGCAGGTTCCTCAGTCCACAAGCCTGGCAGGGCGGTGTCCATGGCGGACGTCGCCAAGCTTGCCGGCGTCTCCCGACAGACGGTGTCGCGCGTGGTCAACGGGCAGGCGTGCGTGGTCGAGGAGACCCGAAGGCGCGTTATGGATGCCATGGACCAGCTTGGCTTCTACCCCAGCTTTGCCGGCAGGTCGCTGCGCGGCGGCAAGTACGGCTGCATCGGCCTGTGCATGTTCGATATCACCCATACGGGTAACGTAGCTACGCTGGAGGGGCTTATGTCCGCCGCCCGCGAGTACGGTTACGCCGTCACCTTGATCGAGTTTGATGAGAGCGAGTCCGTGCGCCTGCGGGACACCGTGCGTCGCCTGGCGGAGCTCCCCGTGGACGGCATGGTGTTCAACACCAACAGGACTATCGAGGATTTTGACGAGTTCGAGCCGCTCAACGGCCTGCCCACCATCATCATCTCCATGAAGGAGCACCCGCGCTGCACCACTATCGACTCCGATCAATACGGGTGCTCGCAGCTTGTGGTCGACCATCTTCGCTCGCGCGGCCATACGCAGATCAGGCACCTGGCCGGCCCCAAAGACTCGATCACGGCGGATTTCAGGACGCGCGGTTGGCGAGACTCGCTGGAGCGCGCGGGGCTCGAAGTCGTTGAGCCCTTACACGGGGATTGGACTGCGGACAGCGGTTACGAGCTTGGCGAAAAGCTCGTCCAAGACGCTGAGATGACGGCGCTCTACGTTGCCAACGATCAAATGGCCATGGGTGCCATCATGGCGCTGCGCGCCCATGGCAGGCGTGTGCCGGAAGACGTGAGTGTTATAGGCGTGGACGATTCCATGCAGGGCATGGTGCCCCACAATGACCTGACCACGGTGCGCTTCGACATGCGCGAGCGTGGCCGAAAGACGTTCGACTACTTCTTCTCCCAGCTATCGAGAGAATCTAAGGTCGAGGCGGTGCGTCTGCCGGGCGAGCTGGTCGAGCGCAGCACCGTGTCGGACGCTCGCTAGGTATTTGCGGTGCTGTGTGGCGTTGTGCGGCGTTTTGCTACGTTTCGCTACGTCTTACTGCGTTGGCGACGTCCGAGGCGGCTTTTTCGGCTTGGATCAACGCATCGAAATAGTAGGAGAATGACGAGACGGGCTTTTGAACGTTTTTTTGAAGGCTGAGGCGGAAAAAAAGCGTTCAAAAGCCCGTCTCGTGAAATTGAGAGCCGGAGCCGGAGGGCCGCTGAATGGGGAGCGGCAAAAAGGTTGAGAAAAAGCCCTGTTCCAGATGGCTGGAACAGGGCTTGTGCTTGGCGCGGCGGTTGGTGAGGCAGCTGTGGCAACTATGGTGACGGCGTCCGCGGCGGCGGGTACGGCAGCTGCCGCGGCGTGGTGACAGACGGACCTACAGGCAGCGGGTCTGCGCGACGCGCTTGAACCAGTAAGCGCTGGCCTTGGGCGTGCGCTCCTGGGTCTCGTAATCAACGTAGAAGAATCCATAGCGCTTGTTGTAGCCGTTGGTCCAGCTGAACTGGTCCTGCAGGCTCCACATAAAGTAGCCGCCTACGTTGACGCCCGCCTCGATGGCGCGCAGTACCGCAGCGAGATGCTTCTCAACGTAATCGATACGGGGTGCATCGTCCACAAAACCATCGACAAAGGGGTCTTTATAGCCCATGCCGTTCTCGGTGATAAAGATCTCCTTGTAGTTGGGGTACTGCAGGCGAATGCGGACCAAGAGGTCAAAGAGGCCCTCCGGATAGATGATCCAGTCCCAATCCGTGGTGGGAATGCCGGGCTTGTTTACGCGCTCGCCCACGCCCGCCAAGCGGAAGCGGTCCGTTCCCTTTTCGCCCGTGCCGTTGTGGTGAAGATCGTTTTCGCCTTCGTAGGCGCGCAGGAAGCGGCTTTGGTAGTAGTTGACGCCCAGATAATCGTTGAGTGCTGCAGCCTCGCGCATGACGGCAAGATCATCCTCGCGAATCTCGATGCTGCCGCCGGAAACTGCGGCAAGGCGGCTGGCAACCTCGAGCGTATCCGCGGCGTAGTCGCCCCTAAAGGTGGCGTCGAGAAGGAACTGGTTTTGCAGCACGTCCTCGTTTTTAGCAGCGTTGATGTCTGCGGCGGAATTCTCGTCCAAAGGATACTTGTACTCAAGCGACTGGATAACGCCGATCTTGCCAGAGAACCCGCCGCGCTTGAACGCGAGGACGGCACGGGCGTGGGCGAGCATCATGTTGTGCTCGCACTGGAAGCATTTGGCCAGGTTGGCCTTTTCGCCGCCGGGGAAAGTGCCCTCGATGTAGGTGTTGGTGGCGTCCGCCCAGATCTCGTTGAACGTGAACCAGTAGGTGACGTCGTCCGCGAACTCCTTAAAGCAGAACGTGGCGTAGTCAACAAATGCATCGATGGTTTCGCGGTTGAGGAAATCGCCCTTTTCGAACAGGGTGAGGGGCGTGTCGAAGTGGTGGAGCGTGACGTAGGGCTCGACGCCGTGCGCTCGGCAGCACTTGAAGAGGTCATGGTAGTACTGGACGCCCTCGGGATTGACCTCGCCGGTTCCGGTGGGGAAGATGCGGCTCCAGGCGATGGAGAGGCGGATGCCGTTCATGCCAAAGCGCTCGCAAAGCTCAAGGTCGCGCGGGTACTGGTTGTAGAAGTCGCTTGCGGGGTCGGGGGAGAAGCGGCCTTGCTCCTTGAGGAAGTCGTCCCAAGCGACCTTTCCTTTGCCGTGCGTTTGGGTTTCGCCCTCGACCTGATAGGCTGCCGTGGCGCCTCCGAATACAAAGTTGGCGGGGAACTGATTGGAGCTCATGATGTGATCCTTTTTCTTGCTTGATGTAGGGAAGTGCCCGGCCGTCGATTGTGGGGACGACGGCCGGGCGATACGCTTGCGCGATGGTTTGATTACAGGTTGAGCTGTTCGGCCACAAAGCGCAGGGAGGCTTCTCCGTCGCGGGTGAGGTCGATGTACTGCTTGCCACGGGTGACGCAGCAGGCAAGGCCCATGCGGTCGCAGTCTGCCTTGAGGTCGTCAAAGTAGGAGGCTGCTTGCGGGGCGAGGATAACCAGGTCGAAGTCCTTCATCATATCGACGTGGTTGCCGTAGGCGTCCGCACCGGTTTCAAGGTCGATACCGTGCTCTTTTGCTGCCTTGGCAAGGGCGTTTGCCAGCAGGCCGGAGGTACCGCCGCCCTGGCAAAGCACCAGCACGCGGCGACCGTTGAGCTTTGCAAGGTCGTTGGAATCTGCGGCTGCGGCCTGAGTCTTGGAGTCATCGTCCGCAACAGAAGAAGCGTTGATCTTGCCCTGGAAGGCTGCGGTCATGGCGTCGCCCTTGGCGGCTGCCTTTGCAGCGAGTTCTTCCTCGAGCATGGCGGCCTCTTCCTCGCACTTCTCGCGATCATAGACCTTGAAGAAGGGATAGTAGACCAAGAAGTCGATGGCGAGCACAGCGGCGAGGAACACGAACGCGAGGGGCTGGAAGCCAAGGCCCATGATGATGCCGACGGGGCCGGGGACCGTCCAGGGAAGCGTGTAGAGGAATCCGTCCATGCCGATGAGGTCGACAAAGATCTTAAGAGCCCAGATGTTGCAGATGGGGGCGAAGACAAAGGGGACAAAGAAGATGGGGTTCAAGACCATGGGGGCGCCGAACAGGAACGGCTCGTTGACGTTGAAGAGCGTGGGGATCATGGAGGCGCGTCCAATCGCCTTCATCTCTTTGGACTTGGCGAGGAAGGCGAACATGAAGCAGATGACCAGGGTAGCGCCGGTGCCGCCAAGGCAGACGACGAAGTACTGGGAAGAAAGGGAGAGTACGTGGGTTGCCTGCTCGCCTGCTTGGTAAGCAGTGAGGTTGGCGGACATGTTGGCGACAAGGGCAGCGGAGATGGCGGGCTCGACGATGGACGGGCCGTGAACGCCGACGAACCAGAACAGGCTCATGGCGCCGTAGATGATGGCGAGGCCTACGTAGCTATCGGCTGCGGAGAACAGGGGCTGGAAGACCTGGATGACGCCCTGGGCGAAGCAGAAGCCAAACGCGCTGCGGAAGATAAGGTCGAAGAGCCAGAAGATGGAAATGGAGACGGAGAAGGGGATGAGGTCCTTGAACGTCTGGGAGATGTTGGGCGGAACCTGGTCGGGCAGCTTGATGGTGATGTTGCGAGACACGAAGAACTTGTAGACAATGCCTACCACAAATGCCGAGATAAAGGCGGTAAGCAGGCCCTTTGATCCAAGGAAGCCGTTGGCGAAGCCGGAGTAAGAGGTGGAATCAACCTCTACGTTGATGGCGTCGCTGGAAAGGAGCAGGAAGCCGATGACGGAGGCGATCATGACCGAGAGGAAGTTGATCTGGTTGTTCTTGGGCATGTCGCGGTTCTGCGCGTCGCAGAAGTGCTTGGCCGTGGTGGCGGCGGCGCCGAGTGCCAGGATGCCCATGGAGTAGTTATAGGCCTTCATGAGGATGGCGTCGATCTCTGCAGGCCAGTAGAAGCCCCAGACGTTGGGTACGGCATCTACCAGGATGAAGATGCTGGAGAAAATGATGATGGGGATAACCGAGATGAAGCCATCACGAATCGCCTTGAGGTACTTGTTGCGGGCAATGGCGTTAAAAAACGGCTTGCCCTTCTCAATGGTCGCAATGAGTTGTTCCATTTCCCTCTCCTTTCAGGAGGACGCTAAACCAGTGCTCTGTTCTGTGCCAGGGTTACAGGAGCTGTTGCGTTGCGGCTTGGCAATTGATCGCTGTTTACGATAAGAGGAAAAAAGCCCGGTAATGATTCCTCTTATGCGTGCCCACCGACAATCAACATGTTTTGCCGCGGTGGCTGCAAGGAGCCTGTAATCCAAAATGGCGACGTCAACATTACAATGATGACGTTAACATTTTGAATTGGAATGCTGGTTTCTTTTTAGGCTGAGCGGTTCTTTTTATACGGTGAGCGGATTATCCAGTATGTTCAAAAGGTGTGCATGTTAAGGGGAAGGTGGAAGTAATGGCTGATGGAAAGCCCGCATCGATAAAGGACGTCGCACGTCTTGCGGGTGTGTCTGAACAGACCGTTTCACGCACCGTGCATGATTCTCCTGCGGTGCGCCCCGCTACAAAGGAGAAGGTAAGGCGGGCGATTGCCGAGCTGGGGTATCGTCCAAGCAATGCAGGGCGAGCGCTGCGGCGTGGTCGCTACATGGCCCTGGGTATCGCCATGGGCAATATCTCCGAGACGGGCAATCGCGATCGCCTTGAGATGTTTGTTGACGCCGCTGCGGCGCAGGGTTACACCATAGCGCTGCTAAAGATGGATCGCGAGGAGCCCTTGAGCCTGGGGCAGGCGGCGGACCGCATGTCGAGCCTGTCGATCGACGGCATGATATACGTGCTCAACCGCACGCCGGAGGACTTTGACACGTTTGTGCCCCGGGCGGGCCTTCCCGAAGTGATCATTTCTATGCATGATCACCCTGCGTGCCCTACCGTTGATTCCGACCAGGAGGCGAGCGCCCGCGCGGTGGTGGATTACCTGGTTGAGCACGGTCACACAAAGATTTGGCACATCAGCGGCCCTTCGAGATCGCTCGCAGGCGTCGCGCGCGAGAGTGGCTGGCGGTCTGCCATGCTTGATCACGGGATTGAGCCGCCGCAGGTTATCGCGGGTGATTGGAGCCCAGAAAGCGGATATGCGGCGGGAACGTTGTTGGCCGATAAGGTGCGCAGCGGTGCCTGCACTGCTGTGTTTGCATCCGATGATGCGATGGCTTATGGCTGCATGTGCGCGCTGTCCGATGCGGGCCTTTCGGTTCCGGGGGACGTGAGCATGATTGGCGCGGATGATATCTCGTCCGCCTTTGTCCCCAACTGCCAATTGACGTCGCTTCACTTTGACAACTCGGCAATCGCTGAGTGGGCAATTGGCAAGCTGGTGATTCCGGAGCGCATGGCGGACGGATGCAACCACAAGCTGTTCCCGGGGCACCTGGTTGAGCGGGGGTCGGTCCGCGACCTTAGGTAGCGCGGGCCTTTTGCCTCTATCTAGATAGCAAGACGGAGCCGGGCGCGAGCGCGCTTTTTGGCTCCGTCTTTTTATGCGGCAGGTGAACGTAGAAAGGGTACGGCAAGAGGGGGAATGCCGCACCCGGGGGAACAAGCTGTCGCGGATGGTTCTTGTAGGGCCTCTTTAGGCGGCTCTTTAGGCGAGCTTTGCCTCCAGCTGGCCGATGCGCTCGTACGCGTCGATGGTGAACTTGGTCTGCTTCTCAAGTAGCATGGTGGTCATCAGCGTGTCCTGCGCGTGTACCATGATGAAGGTCACGTCCATTTCGCCGCCGCCTGCCTCCTGGGAAAGAAGCTTGGTCTGGACGTCATGGGCGTCGATCAGCGCCTGCTTTGCGGACTCGTGAAGGGCGCGCGCACCTTCGATGTCGCCCTTGCCTGCCTTTTCGCAAGCGGCGATAAGGTCGGTCTGGGCATCTCCGGCATATGCGACGATCTCAAAACCAATCATCGAGATTTCTTCTTTAGTTGCCATGGTTCCTCCATAGGGAATGAGCACGTGCCCAAATGATCTGACACGCACACAGTGGACTGGAATATCCGGGCTAGCGGCACAATAACATTTCAACAAAAGCAAACAGATATTCTCGTAATAAAACACCGTAAACGGTAGAAAAAGATCGACAAACGGTAAAACAGTAGGAAAACAATGGTGTTCAATTTATATTGAATGCATCTTTAGAAAAGTTCTTGCATGTTGAAAGATGTTTGATTATGTTGGAAACTGTGAAAGGAGGACGTGGTGATCAAAGCTGAACGACAGGATAGGCTCATGCGCCTTATCGAGAGCCAGGGCACCGTTTCCGTCAAGGAGATCGTGGACGCCCTTGGTGTGTCGGACATGACTGTTCGCCGCGATTTGGAGGAACTGGCGGGCGCCGGCGAGGTGATTCGCGTCCACGGGGGAGCCCGTAGCGCGTCTTCGCAGCGCCGTTCGATGATCCGCCACGAGTACAGCCATATCGAGAAACGCGCCCGCCATGCGAGTGAGAAGATCGATATAGCGCGTACGGCAGCGGGCTTGGTCGAGGAGGATTCGACTATCTTCCTGGGCACGGGAACCACCATCGAGCAGATGGTTCCGCTGTTGCCCTCGTGTCACCTGCGCATCATCACCAACTCGCAGTCCATCTTCACCCTGCTGGAACCCAACGAGGCCTATGAGCTCTGCTTCATCGGCGGAACGTACCGCAGGCGCACCACCGCGTTTGTGGGTCCCGTGGCGGAGGACGCCATCTCGACTCTGGGCATAGACGTCGCCTTTATAGGCGCCAACGGCATCTGCTTTGACGCGGTCTCCACCTCCAATATGGACGAGGGGCGCTTCCAACAGCTCGCGTTCGACCAGGCAGATACCAGGTATCTTGTGGCGGATTCAAGCAAGATCGGCCAGCGGGACTTCTACACGTTCTACAGGCTTTCAAACATCGACGCGCTCATCTGCGAAGGTTCGATTGCGGACGAGAAGCGCCGGCAGGTCGAGGAATTCACCAAGATGATCTGCTAGCTTCTTTGTGGACGGCGTCGGTGTCTGGGCAAGGTAACCAAGCGCGCATATCGGGTGCGCGCACGTAAAGGAGGACAGCATGAGAGTTGTCATCGGTTCTGACGCGGCAGGCATGCCGCTCAAGGAGCTCATCAAGGAGACGCTGCTCGAGGACGGCCACGAGGTGGTCGACCTTTCCGTCGAGCCCGCCGCGGACTTTGTCGATTCCGCCACCGCCGTCGCCGCCGACCTGATGGAGAACGAGGGCTCGCAGGGCCTCTGCTTCGACGCGTACGGCGTGGGCAGCTACATGGCCGCGACCCGCGTCAAGGGCATGGTCGCCGCCAACATCTCCGACGAGCGCAGCGCCTACATGACCCGCGAGCACAACAACTCCCGCATCGTCTGCCTGGGCTCCGCCGTGGTGGGCTCCGAGGTCGCCAAGAAGATCGCCCGCGAGTTCCTCAAGGCCGATTACGCCGCCGGTCGTCACCAGGTGCGCGTCGACATGCTCAACAAGATGGCCTAGGGGGAACGAATCATGACCAAGAAGATCATCGCACTCGGCTGCGACCACATCGTCACCGACGAGAAGACGTACCTGCACGACCGCCTGGAGGAGGCCGGCTACGAGGTCCTCGACTGCGGCACCTACAGCCACACCCGCACCCACTACCCGATCTACGGCAAGGCCGTGGGCGAGGCCGTGGCCTCCGGCAGGGCCGACCTCGGCGTGGTCCTCTGCGGCACCGGCATCGGCATCACCAACTCCGTCAACAAGGTGCCCGGCGCGCGCTGCGCCCTGGTCCGCGACATGACGAGCGCCCTCTACGCCCGCCGCGAGCTCAACGCCAACGTGGTCGGCTTCGGCGGCAAGATCACCGGCGAGTTCCTCATGGCCGACATCATGCTCGCGTTCCTCGAGGCCGAGTACGAGCCGACCCCCGAGCGCGACGCCCTCGTGGCCAAGATCGATGCCGTGAACAAGGCCGACGCCGAGGCCCAGGCCGACCCGCACTTCTTCGACGAGTTCATCGAGAAGTGGGACCGCGGCGAGTACCACGACTAGCCTGCGCGCGATATAGCCGCGACCATATCGCGTCCGTGATGTGGGTGCGTCCATCTCGATCCGGACCCTTGGGGCCGAGCCCCGTCTTTCGCGAAGCGAGCGATTGCGCCCGCGTCCCGTCAGGGGGCGCGGGCTTTGCTTTGGTTTGCTTTGCCCCGCTGCTCGCCCGCATTCGGCGTCGAAGGCGAAGGCGGGCGGGGTCGTCGGCGCGGTACAATCGAGCTGCATACAATTGCACGTATTTCTTTGTTTTCGCACGCTGTATCGTGCGGAGAGGAGAGGGCCATGGCCGACTTCGTATTGGACAACGGCACCCTGCGCGTGGGCTTCACCACCGCCGGCGGCTCCTTCACCTCCCTGTTCTCGCAGGGGCGTGAGTATCTGTGGCAGGGCGATCCCGCGGTGTGGAGCGGGCAGGCTCCCGTGTGCTTCCCCATCTGCGGCGGTCTGCGCGATGACGCTGCCCAGACCCGCTCGGGCAAGCAGGTCAAGCTGGGCCGTCACGGTTTTGCCCGCAAGCAGGAGTGGGAGCTCGCCGAGCAGGGCGAGGGCCAGATCGCGTTCAAGCTCTCGAGCGCCGAGCACCCCGAGCTGCTCGAGCAGTTCCCGTTCCCGTTCGCGTTGGTCGCCCGCTATGCGCTCGACGGCGCAAAGCTGCAGGTGAGCTACGAGGTCACCAACGAGGGCGACGAGGACATGCCGTTCTTTATCGGCGGCCACCCCGGGTTCGCCTGCCCGCTCGATGAGGGCGAGGGCTACTCCGACTACGAGCTGCGTTTCGATGCCGACGAGGCCGCGACCCTGTGCACCGCCGTCCCGTCCACCGGCCTCATCGACGTGGAGAACAGGAGCGCCAACCCGATGATCGGCCGCACACTGCCGCTCACCCACGAGCTCTTTGACTTCGCTGAGACGATCTTCGACGTCCTCAACAGCCGTACGGTCGACCTTGTGAAGAAGGGGGAGGAGAAGGGCCTTCGTGTGTCTTTTCCGGACTTCCCCTACCTCATCATCTGGAGCAAGCCCGAGGGCGATTTCGTCGCCATCGAGCCGTGGGGCGGCCTGTCCACCTGCTCCGACGAGGACGATGTGTTCGAGGACAAGCGCGGCTGCCTGACCGCCAAGCCGGGCGAAACCGTCAAGCGCGCCTTCTCGATCGAGATCCTCTAGCGATCGGCTTCATCCGACGGGCGGCGAGGCGCGACTGGGCCTCGCGGCGTGCCGGAGGCACTGTGTAGAACCGGGGCCTGTGGGTTGGCCCCGAGAAAAGGAGTGAACATGATTCTGACCGTAACCATGAACCCCGCAATCGACACCGCGTATCAGCTCGACAAGCTGGTCATCGACGACGTCAACCGCGTCTCCCCCAAGAAGACCGCGGGCGGCAAGGGCCTGAACGTGAGCCGCGTCCTGTGCCAGCTCGGCGATGACGTCGTGGCGACCGGCCTGCTCGGTGGCCACATGGGCGCCTACATGGGCTCCCTCATGGATGCCGACGGCATCAAGCACGACTTCACGCCCATCGCCGGCGAGACCCGCATCTGCCTGAACATCCTGCATGAGGGCAATCAGACCGAGCTGCTCGAGAGCGGCCCCGAGATCTCGCCTGAGGAGCTCGCTGCCTTCTCCGCCAAGTTCGCCGAGCTCGTCGCCAAGGCCGACTGCGTGACCATCTCCGGCTCCCTGCCCAAGGGCGTCCCCGCGGACTTCTACGCCGGCATGGTCGCCCAGGCCGCCGAGCACGGCGTCCCGGTGCTGCTCGACACCTCCGGCGCCTCTCTCGACGCCGCCCTCGAGGCCGAGGTCAAGCCCACGCTCGTCAAGCCCAACCTCACCGAGATCAACGCGCTGCTCGGCACGTCGTACACGCCCGAGCAGGTGGCTGACCTGGCCGCCGCGCTCAAGGCCGACGCCCGCTTCGCCGGCATCCCGTGGGTCGTCGTGTCCATGGGCGCCGCGGGCTCCTTCGCCTTCCACGGCGACAAGATCTACCGCGCCGTCACCCCGCCGATCCCGGCCGTGAACGCCACCGGCTCCGGCGACTCCACCATTGCCGGCTTCGCGCACGCCATCGCCGCCGGCGCCGACGACGTGACCGTGCTCAAGACGGCCAACACCTGCGGCAAGCTGAACGCCATGGACCCGCAGACCGGCCACCTGGTCATCGAGCGCTGGGACGAAGTTTACAACGCCGTCGAGGTCACCGAGCTCTAGGCGGCTTCCCCAGGCACCGCACCTTCGCCCGAGTGCGATAGCTTGTGTACCTTCGTACACCGCGCCCTCGCCCTCGGGCGAATCTGCGGCGCCTGGGAAACCCGCGCGGCTTTGCGGGACCGATCTTGCCGTTCAATCGTCGGGCGCCGCACGCAAGGCGTGCGCCCTCTTCTTTCGCGGCAACCTCGGGCACTGTGGGAACCCGCTCCTGATTGGTGCCGGGTTGATTTGGTAGCACAACTCGACAAAACTTCACGAATTTCGGAAGTTTTATCGAGCTGTGCTACCACCTTTGCGTTTTATGCCGCCGCGGATCCCGACTATTGGTCGGCAATTAAAAGCTGAGGGCGCTTGGCGCCTTCGGGCAGAGCGCCGAGGGCGTCCGCAAGGGCGCCCTCTCCATCTTTGTCTATGACGATGTGGTCCACCGCATCGAGTGGGGCGAAGCAGTAGGTGCCGCGCGCATTGAGTTTGCTGGCGTCCATGAGGGCGACGCTGCGCGAGGCGACCCCCGTGGCCGCCGTCTTGATCTCTGCCATTTGCGGAAAGTCCGTCATGAACCCGCGGTTGGCCACGAACGCCCCTGGGCAGATGATGGAAAGATCGGCGTGCAGCGTGCCGAGGGCGGCCATGGTGAGTGGCCCGAAAAGGTAACGGTGCCCTTGGCGCAGCTCTCCGCCGAGCATGATGACCGTGACGCCGGGCAGGCTCTCGTCGATGAAGTCGGCGATGGTGATGTCCGCGGTTATGACCGTGACGCCGCTGCGGATGTCGAGCATGCGGACGAACTCGAGCGCGGTGGTTCCGGAGTCGACGAACACCGTGTCGCCGTCGTGCACCAGCCCTATTGCGGTGCGGGCGATGGCCTGCTTCGCCTCGACGTTGACGTTGATCCGCTGGTCCTGCACGGAAACGGTCAGCCTCTTGTGAAGCGAGACGGCGCCACCATGAGTTCGGCGCAGCTTGCCCGCACTGGCTAAGGCATCGAGGTCCGCGCGCGCAGTGACCGATGAGACGCCGAAGGTCTCGGCGATATCGGCGACCTGCACCGACGAGGTGCGCTCGAGCATGTCCATGATGGCGGCGCGCCGCTCTTCGGCGAAGGTGCGTGAGGCTGTGGCGGACATAGGTGCCCCCTTGAGGATTCGTGTGCGAATTGTGCAGATTCTATTTTCTTATATTTTCTTTTAAAGAAGCAAAAGAAGTTTTAATCTCTTTCGTTTTGCCATGAACGCAAGTGGGGGAAAGGGTGCGGAGGCAATCTCACATCTCGCCATCAAGGACCGCGTGTTGTGTTTTCTTGCCAATACTCATCAACATCCCGTGCGGACAGAGCGATGTAGCGGGCACGCATGCGGTGCAGTTTCGTACAATAGGGCCATCAAGTACGTCGGCGATGGGGCCGATGAATTGCCAAGCGGCGCGGGGCCATCCCGCCCGTGGAGAAGGGAGCGATCGCTCATGCTCGTAACCACCAAGGAGATGCTGCTCGACGCGCAGAAGAACCACTACGCCGTCGGCGCCTTCAACGTCGAGAACCTCGAGTTCGTCATGGCCGTCCTGGCCGCCGCCGAGGAGACCAAGTCCCCCGTCATCATGCAGACCACGTCCGGCACCATCAAGAAGACCGGCCTCGATTACTTCTACGGCATGGTCAAGGCCGCCGCTGAGCGCGCCTCCGTGCCCGTGGCCCTGCACCTCGACCACGGCGATGGCTACGATCGCTGCATGAAGGCCCTCCGCACCGGCTACACCTCCGTCATGATCGACGGCTCCCACGAGACCTTCGAGGACAACATCGCCCTCACCAAGCTCGTCGCCGACGCCGGCGCCGCCATGGGCGTTCCGGTCGAGGCCGAGCTCGGCAAGGTCGGCGGCAAGGAGGACGACGTCGAGGTCGAGGGCGAGTCCCCTTACACCGACCCGGTCGAGGCCAAGGAGTTCGTCGAGCGCACCGGCTGCACCTCTCTCGCCATCGGCGTGGGCACCGCGCACGGCGTCTACACCGAGGAGCCCCACATCGACCAGGACGTCGTCAAGGCCATCCGCGCCGCCGTCGATGTGCCGCTGGTCCTTCACGGCACCTCCGGCGTGCCGGACGAGCAGGTCGCCGAGGCCGTCAAGAACGGCATCTGCAAGGTGAACTACGCCACTGAGCTGCGTCAGGCCTACACCAAGGGCTACATGGCCTACATGGCGGAGAACCCCAACAACTTCGATCCCAAGAACCCGGGCAAGGCCGGCGCCGAGGAGATCACCAAGATCGTCAAGATCCGCATGGAGAACCTCGGTTCCGTGGGTCGCGCCTAATCAAACACGCGCATTCCGCGAATCAAATCGAAATTCGCAGAGGGAGGGCGGCTTTCGGGCCGCCCTTTTTTCTGGCGCGATTGGAAATCGCATCCACAGGCTGCGTCAGTGGTTTCGAGCCACGAATCGGGCGATTTTGTAACGAGTTTTGAGCCCGTTCGAGTAGACGGCAGCTTTGGATGGCAAAACCCCAGTTGTTTGACGTCCGAAACCCTGGTGTACTCGGCCTCTTCGAAAACTCGTTACAAAATCGCCCGATTTGTGGCTCGTCTGTCCGCGTGCCGCTTATTATCCGAAGGACACGGCGGCAGGTTTACTCGCAGCCGTTCGTGACGCGTACATTCCGCGCAGCTCGGGGTCGAGCCGCGCAGCCTGGCGTCGTGCGCTCCGCGCGAATCGCCGCCGCACTCCGTTCGCCACACGTCGATCGCCACGCGCGTGCCATTTATCCCAGCAGCTTGCGGGCCTCCTGCACGGCGCCGTAGAGGTTGGCGTCGTTTCCGAGCGTCGCGCGGGTGACGCGGGGGAGGGGCATGGCGTCGAGCGGGCCCGTGTACGCCCTGCGCTGCTCGGCGAGTGCCTCCTCGATCGCCTCGATGAGAGCGTCGTGGCAGCTGATGCCGCCGGCGATGGCGAACACATCGGGGTCGAGGACGCATTGCATGTTGAACAGGCGCCCCGCGAAGGCCGCGGCATAGGCATCGAGCCCGCGGCGGGCGTCCGCGTCTCCGGAGTCGATCCACTCGAAGATCGTGCGACCGTCGACCTTTGTGTAGGCGGGGTCGTCGGCCAGGCCCTTCGCCTCGAGGACGAAGCGGCGCAGGCCCATCCAGCCGCAGAGGTCGGAGAACGTGTTTGCCATGGTGAGTGGCTCGGCGATGTCGTTGCGCATCATGCTGAATTCCCCGGCAAAGCAATGGGTGCCGTGGAGGACGGAGCCGTTAATGACGACGCCGCCGCCGATCCCCGTGCCGATGGCGAGAACCACGCCCACGCGCGTGCCCTTGAGTGCGCCCACCGCGTATTCGCCCATCGCGCAGGCCTTGCCGTCGTTACGCACCGCGACGGGGACGCCGAGCTCCTCACGCAGGATGCGGCCGATGGGGCATTCGTGCATATAGGTGAGCGCTCCGCCGTGGTAGATGGTGCCGTCGGGGTCGTCCTCGAAGATGAGGCCCGGAGCGCTCACGCCTACTGCCGCGAATGCTCCGGCATGCGTCTGCGCGATGTCGCAGATTGCCCGGACGACCTCCTCGCTTGAGGAAAACGCGGTCGGCGTGTCTCCCCGGTCGATCATGTTGAAGTCATCGTCGACGAGTGCCCATTTCACGCTGGTCCCACCGATGTCCACGCCAAGATATGCACCCATTGCCGTACCCCCTTCAGATATGACGATATCCGAAATGTACACCAAAAGAGCCTCGATAACCGAGGCCCTTTTGGCGAGTCGCTGTATTGGTGGTGTTCTTAGGCTGTGTACTGCTGCATGGGTGCCATGTTGAGCGCAAGGAGCAAGTTGCGAAACGACTGTTCGAGATTCGCGGTCTGGTCGCTCGAGCGCTTGAGGGCGGTGGGACCGAGGAGGCCCTTTCTCTGTGTCGGGGGGAAGGAGAAAAGACTTGCACATGTGTGCTGCGACCGGTGCGTCCGGGCCAGCTTGACATCGTTGGAAGAATGCATGCTCGGACCTCCTCGTCATCCACCAAATACAGCACGCGGGGCATCGCTGCATCGCCCCGGGTGCTGTCCTCATTATTGCCAGCAAGCTTCTCCTTGTTGCCATAAGAAAGACTTACGAGTCTTTGCCAGATTGATGAATGGCCAGTTCAGAAGTGAAAAATGAAATATAACGCGTTGCATGGCGACTGGCCAACCTTACGCACGCCTTAAGAAATCGACCGTTCGCCATGGCGCTTCTGTGGCGGGTCTGTTGGGGAAGTGTGAAGGGGCGTTTGTCGATACATCTCCGCGGGCAGAGTCATGCTCGCAAAGGGGGTCGACTTCATTTTAAGCATCGTGTGGAGTGCGCCATACGGCTGGCAAACCACGTATACTGTTTCGAAGCAAAGCGGCGTGATTGCACATGGCCGCAGCGCAGGACGATTCCTGCGGCTCCCGCACCCTTACGCCTCCAAGAAAGGGGCCGACATGCAGACGATGTACCAAAAGATGAGCGATGCCGAACTGGCCGATGCCCTTGTGGATCTCAAGGCCCAGGTCGCCGAGGTCAAGGCACGCGGGCTTAAGCTCGACATGGCGCGCGGCAAACCGTCGCCCGCGCAGGTGGACATCTCCCGTCCCATGCTCGACCTTTTGAGCTCCTCTGCCGATCTCACCGACGAGGGCGTCGACTGCTCCAATTACGGCTGTTTCGAGGGCATCCCGTCTGCGCGCAAGCTCGCCGGCGAGTTTTTGGGCGTTCCCGCCGAGCAGACCATCGTCCTCGGCTCCTCCAGCCTCAACATCATGCAGGACGTCATCGTCCATTATTGGGAGAAGGGCGTGCCCGGTCACACCCCGTGGCACAAGCTCGAGGGCGTGAAGTGGCTGTGCCCCGCGCCCGGTTACGACCGTCACTTCGGCCTCACCGAGGACCTCGGCATCGAGAACATCCCGGTCCGCATGACCGAGACCGGCCCCGACATGGACGAGGTCGAGCGCCTCGTCGCTTCGGATCCCTCCATCAAGGGCATGTTCTGCGTCCCCAAGTATTCCAACCCCACAGGTGTGACCTACTCCGATGAGACGGTCCGCCGTCTCGCCACCATGGAGTGTGCCGCCCCCGACTTCCGCATCGTGTGGGACGACGCCTACGCCGTGCATGATTTTGCCGAGGAGCCCGAGAAGCTCGCGAACATCTTCGACTTCGCGCGCGAGGCGGGCAACGAGGATCGCATTCTCGCCGTCGCATCCACGTCCAAGATCACGTTCCCCGGCGCGGGCATCGCGTTCTTCGGCTCCTCGCCCTCGAACGTCGCGGAGGTCGCCAGCACCCTCAAGGTCGGCCTGATCTCCGCCAACAAGCTCAACCAGCTCATGCACGTGCGCTTTTTGCCCACGCTCGACGCCGTGCGCGAGCACATGGCCAAGCACGCGGAGTTCCTGCGTCCGCGCTTTGAGTGCGTTGAGCGCAAGCTCGAGGAGGGGCTAGCGGGTACTGGTTGCGCCACGTGGACTCACCCCAACGGCGGGTACTTCGTGAGCTTCGACGGCCCCGAGGGCTCCGCCAAGCGCGTGGGTGCCCTTTGCAAGGAGCTGGGCGTCACCATGACGCCGGCGGGCGCCACCTGGCCCTATGGCAAGGATCCGCTCGACACGAACATCCGCATTGCGCCGAGCTATCCGAGTGTCGATGAGCTCTCCGCCGCGCTTGACGTGTTGGTACTTGCGGTCAAGCTGGTGAGTGCCGAGTTGGCGAGCGAGGAGCGCGCCTAGATGAGCGAGTCCTTTGACGAGTTTTTCGATGACGAGCAGGAGCTGATGGATGCAGGGGAGACGCTCGAGGGCGCGAACGCTGCATCTGCCGGAGAGCCTGCTGAAGAGTCTGGCTGGGACGGCGGATCCGAGCAGGCCTCCGAGCCCGAGCATGAGCCGAGAACGGAAGCCGGCTCCAATCGCAAGGCCGCTTCGGCATCTGCTGTCCCCACCCGACAGGCTCCTCCGTTTTGGATGGTCTTGGCCATTGCGGGCATCTCGCTTGTCTTGGGCGTGGTGATCGGCTATCTGATCGGCACCTCGGCGACCATAGCGGAGCTGAGCGCGAATGCCGGGCAGTCCGTGAGTGCTTCCGATGACGCGAGCGATGAGGCGTCGCTGTCGATGCCCGAGGGGCATCCCGAGGTCGACGTCGACGAGGAGGGTAACGCCACGGTTGTCGACGGTTCGAGCGCGACAGGTGAGACGGACACCCTCTCTCGCGCCAACACGTACTTCGACATGGGCATGGCCGCTATGGAAGATGCCCAGGACGAATCTGCGCAGCAGCAGGCGGCGGATCTGTTTGCCCAGGCAGTTGAGCTCTACGATGAGTACCTCGAGACGACTGACTCTCCGTCCGCCGAGGTCGATCGCGCGATTTGCGTGTTCTACACGGGCGACCACGATGCCGCCATCGCGGATTTGGAAGACCTGGTGGAGCGTGACGACTCCTTCGCTCCGGCATGGGCGAACCTCGGCATGTTCTACGAATCGCACGGGGATACCGCCAAGGCCAAGAAAGCGTATCGTGCCGCAATCGACGCTGCGGAGCAGGATGATACGTATGGCGTCAAGGATTATGCCCAGCAGCGTCTCGACGCGTTGAACGAATAGCGGCGGTGCCCTGGTGCCGCGCGCGATGAAAGGTGATATATGGAACTCATGATTACCACCAACCCGAGCCCTGAGCGCTACGTGGTCTCCGTGGCAGGCGAGATAGACATTTCGAATGCCGACAAGCTCCGCAATGCCATCGACCTGGCTCTGGAGCAGCCTACCGATCGCGTCGAGCTCGATTTCTCCCAGGTCGCGTACATTGATTCGACCGGCATCGGCGTGCTGGTGGGTGCTGCCCACCATGCGTCCGAGCGTGGTCGCGCCTTTGCCATCACGGGAGCCCAGCCCAATGTCGTGCGCGTTGTGCAGTTGCTCGGCGTAGACAAGGACATCGACATCAGCGCTGTGTAAGCGATTGAACGGACCTTGCGTTCTGCAAGGTCCGTTCATCGTGCGGGGGTATACTTAAAAAATTGCCGACACTCGCCGGCGCGCGGTTTGGCGCGTCGGCCATTCGACTGCCCTGGGAGGTATCCCGTGTTAGGAATCGGCTCAACCGAGTTCGTGATCATTCTGGTCTTCGGCTTTTTGCTGTTTGGACCCGATAAATTGCCGCAGATGGGTCACACCATCGGCCGTGCGCTGCGTCAGTTCCGCGAAACGCAGGAGAAGCTGACCGCCGTCGTGCAGACCGAGGTGGTCGACCCCATGGCTGCCGCGGCTAAAAAGCCGATGACGTCCGATGCCGCAGCCTCCTCGCATGACGACGAAGACGCCGATGCGCCCGCCTCCGCCACCGAGCCCGCACGCAAGGAGACTTTCGCCGAGCGTCGCGCTCGTTTGGCTGCGGAGCGCGCGGAGCAGGAGGCTGCCAAAGCGGCAGCCGAAGAGAATGCCGACGCAACTTCTGACGATACCACTTCTGCCTCTGCCTCCGTCGAGGAGCCCCAGGCCGAGACCAAGGAGGAGACGGTCGAGGAGTCCGCGCCGTTGACTACCGAGGACCTCTACGCCCGCCGTCCCCGCAAGCGCAAGGCTGCCGAGGCGACTGAGGCGGCGGACGATTCCGCCACATCCGCCGACGCTTCGAAGGGAGGTGAGCAGTAATGCCCATCGGACCCGCGCGCATGCCGCTCATGGATCATCTTGGTGAGCTTCGCCGTCGTCTCACCATCGTTGTGGCGTCGGTTGTCGCCGCCACGGTATTTATGTACTTCGCCGCACCCACGCTCGTGGATATCCTCAAGGATCCCATCAACGGGTCCCTACAGCCCGGCGAGCAGCTCTCCGTCATGACGTCGCTCGGTGGCTTCTCCATCAAGTTCAACATTGCCGTCAAGGTCGCGCTCGCCATGTGCACGCCCATGATCGTCTGGCAGATCCTTGCGTTCTTCCTTCCAGCCCTGCGTCCCAACGAGCGCAAGTGGGTCGTGCCTACCGTGCTCGTGGCAACGGCCCTGTTCTTTGCCGGCGTGGTGTTTTGCTACCTCTTCATCGCCCCGGCTGCCTTTGAATGGCTGCTCCAGGAGACGCGCTCGATCGGCGCCGCCATGCCGCAGCTTGAGGATTTCATCAACACCGAGCTGCTGCTCATGATCGGCTTCGGCGTATCGTTCGAGCTTCCGCTCATTGTGTTCTACCTCGCGGTATTCCATATCGTGCCGTACGCCAGCTTCCGTGGGGCCTGGCGCTATGTCTATGTGATCATGCTCGTGGTCTCGGCGTCCATCACGCCCGACGCATCGCCTGTGACGCTCATCTTCATGTACGCGGTCATGCTGTCGCTCTACGAGATCGCGCTGCTCGTGACCCGTTTTGTCGTGGTCGCGCGCGATGGCAAGGCAGGCCTTACCGAGAGCCGCCTGGGCCTGTTTGGCGACGATGAGGACGACGAGGAGTAGCGCACGCGCGCCCATGGAACATGCATGAGATCGGCATCGTCAATGGCATACTCAAGACAGTGATCGACACGGCGCGCGAGGCAGGTGCTTCGCGCGTCGTTTCCGTTAAACTGCGCATCGGTGACATGTGCGAGGTCGTTCCCGAGTCGCTCGATTTTGCCTGGGAGGTCTTTCGGGAGGATGACCCGCTCACAGGTGAATCTGAGCTCGAGGTGGAGGATGTCCATCCCCGCAGCCGTTGCCTCGCGTGCGGTGATGAGTTTGACCACGACCGGTTCCACCTGCGCTGCCCTGCATGTGGGAGCCCGCAGACGCGCCTGTTGCAGGGACGGGAGCTCGACATCGTGTCAATGGAAGTCGAAACCGACGACGATTTCCAATTGGGGACGTAGTCGTTTTGGAAATCGTTTGGGAAAAACGGGGATAGAGTTGGAGCGAAAACAGGGAAGGGGACTTCATGGCGGAGAAAACGATCGATATCGCACAGCCGGTGCTTTCGCGCAACGAGCGCATCGCTGATCGCTTGAGAACGCGTTTCTCGGAGTCGGGGGTGTTTGTGGTGAACGTCCTTTCGAGCCCCGGATCTGGCAAGACCACGACCATCTTGGCCTCCAATGAGCGACTGCGCGCTGCGGGTCTTACCTGTGCCGTTATCGAGGGTGACATTGCGTCCGACGTAGATGCCTTAGCGTGCAAAGATGCAGGCATGCCGGCCATCCAGATCAACACCGGCGGTCTTTGCCACCTTGAGGGCAACATGATCGAGCAGGCGGTCGACGCGTTCGATACAAGCGTGGGCCTGCAGGATATCGACGTGATCTTTATCGAGAACGTGGGCAATCTGGTATGTCCCGTCGACTTTGACCTAGGTGAAAACCTGTCGGTTATGATCCTCTCGGTTCCCGAAGGCGATGATAAGCCGCTCAAGTACCCGGGCATTTTCCAGCATGCTGGAGCCCTGCTGCTCAACAAGGTCGATGTGGCAGCTGCCTTCGACTTCGATCTTGCCGAATACAATCACGTTCTCGATGATTTGAACCCCACCGCCCCCCGTTTTGAGGTGAGCGCTCGACATGGACAGGGCATGGACGCCTGGTGTGACTGGCTGCTGGCTCAAATCGCGAACAAAGCGTCGCGCGCTTAAAAGCACCAGATAGGACTCTCGGAATCACCCGTGCCCGTCCATATCCAACCTCGCTTGTCCTTACCGGCCTGCGTTCTTCTGCGCGCCCGCCCGCAGCTGCCCGCGCTGAAGAGCCTTCAACGTGAGCTTTTCGCGCTGCGGTCAGAACTCGTGTACACTGACCCCACACCATATATAGATACTTCCGGACGCCCTTTGGGCATGCCGGTTCGCGCACACCAAAAAGGAGCCCGACGTGAAACTCGTCGTTGCAGAGAAGAACATCGCCGCGCAAAAGATCGCGCAGCTGCTGTCCGATGCCGGCGCGCCCAAGGCCGATAAGGTCTACAACACGCAGGTCTACCGCTTCAAGGTCGCGGGTGAGGACTGGGTTTCGATGGGTCTGGCGGGACATATCTTGGCGCCCGATTTCCCCGAGGAGATCCTCTTCGACAAACAGATGGGCTGGTACGGCGTCTCGCCCGATGGCGAGGTCCTGCCGGCGGAGGTGCCCGACGGCCTGGCCCGCCCGCCCTACGATACCAAGCGCAAGCCTTTCCTACCCAACGGCATCTCCATCAAGGGCTGGAAGGTCGAGAGCCTTCCGTACCTCACGTGGGCGCCCATTGTGAAGCTTCCCGCGGAGAAGGAGATCATCCGCGTTCTCAAAAATCTCGCCAAGAAGGCCGACGAGGTCATCATCGCCACGGACTTCGACCGCGAGGGAGAGCTCATCGGCTCCGACGCCCTCAACATGGTGCGCGAGGTCGCACCCGAGCTGCCCGCCCGCCGCGCGCGCTATTCGGCGCTCATCAAGGGCGAGGTGACCGAGGCCTTCGCGAACCTCGTCGAGCTCGACCAGGATCTGGCCGACGCCGGTGAGTCCCGCCAGTACATCGATCTCATCTGGGGCGCGGTTCTCACCCGTTACCTCACGCTCGCCAAGTTCGGCGGCTTTGGCAACGTGCGCTCCGCCGGTCGTGTGCAAACTCCCACGCTTGCCCTGGTAGTCGAGCGCGAGCGCGAGCGTATGGCGTTCGTGCCCGAGGACTATTGGCAGATTCGCGGTGCGGCAGAGGCCCACGGGCAAGAGTTCAAGATCGCCCACACCACGGCACGCTTTACGGACAAAGCGGCGGCGGAGGCTGCGTTCGCGCACGTCGACGGCGCTACGACGGGTACTGTCGTCGCCGTGGCCAAGCGCAGCCGCAAGCAGCAGCCTCCGGTGCCGTTCAACACCACGGCGTTGCAGGCCGCGGCAGCGGCGGAGGGCATCAGCCCCGCCCGTACCATGCGCATCGCCGAGTCCCTCTACATGAGTGGCTTCATCTCCTACCCCCGCGTGGACAACACGGTGTATCCCAAGACGCTCGACATCGAGGGGATCGTGAAGGGTCTCGCGTCCGGCACGCCGGCGCTTGCGCCCGTGTGCAAGAAGGTTCTCGCCGGGCCTCTCACGCCTACGCGCGGCAAAGTCGAGACTACCGACCACCCGCCGATCCACCCCACGGGCCAGGGCGATCCCACCACGCTCGACGGCGGTCAGCTCAAGCTCTACAACCTCATCGCCCGGCGCTTCCTGGCGACCCTCATGGGCCCTGCGACCATCGAGAACACCAAGCTGTCCATCGATGTCGCAGGCGAGCCCTTCGCCGCGAGCGGTGACGTGCTCGTCAAGGCGGGCTTCCGCGAGGCCTACCCCTACGGACTCAAGCGCGACGAGCAGCTCCCCGTGCTAGCCGAGGGCGACGTCATCGACGTGCGCGACATCAAGCTCGAGGCCAAGCAGACCGAGCCGCCTGCGCGCTACAGCCAAGGCAAGCTCGTCCAGGAGATGGAGAAGCGCGGACTCGGTACCAAGTCCACGCGCGCGAGCATCATCGAGCGCCTGTATACCGTGCGCTATCTCAAGAACGACCCCATCGAGCCCAGCCAGCTCGGCATCGCCATCATCGACGCGCTCTCTGAGTTCGCCCCGCGCGTGACCACGCCCGATATGACCGCGGAGCTCGACGCCGACATGACCAAGGTCGCCGAGGGTAAGGACACGCAGGACCACGTGGTGGACCACTCCCGCGCCCTGCTCGCCGGCATGCTGGATGCGCTCATTGAGCACAAGGACGATCTGGGCGAAGCGATCTCCGACGCTGTCACCGCCGATGCCCGTGTGGGCGCCTGCCCCAAGTGCGGCAAGGACCTCGTCATGAAGACGAGCGCCAAGACGCGCGGCAGCTTCATCGGCTGCATGGGCTGGCCCGACTGCGACGTGACCTACCCGGTGCCCTCCGGTGTGAAGGTGAGCCCGCTCGAGGGCGAGGCCGCCGTGTGCCCCGAGTGCGGTGCCCCGCGCATCAAGTGCCAGCCGTTCCGACAGAAGGCGTACGAGCAGTGCGTGAACCCCAAGTGCCCCACCAACTTCGAGCCCGACCTCAAGGTGGGGGAGTGCTCCGTGTGCGCCGAGGCCGGCCGTCACGGCGACCTGATCGCCCACAAGAGCGAGAAGAGCGGCAAGCGCTTCATCCGCTGCGCAAACTATGAGGAGTGCGGCGTGAGCTACCCGCTGCCAGCACGCGGCAAGCTCTCTGCCACCGGCGAGGTCTGCGAGCACTGCGGCGCCCCCGTGGTGGTGGTCGAGACCGCGCGCGGCCCGTGGCGCATCTGCGTGAACATGGACTGCCCCGGCAAGGAGAAGAAGCCCGCCCGCGGTAAGGCGGGGGCGAAGAAGCCGGCGGCGAAACCAGGCACCAAGAAGCCCGCCGCGAAAAAGGGAGCTGCTGTCAAGAAACCCGTCTCGAAGAAGACAACGAAGAAGGCGTAACCTTCAGAACGCCTCAAAACCTCAAATCGCTCTCCATCCCGGGCGGCATAAGCCGCCCGGGACTTTTGTCCCGGGTCACCCTAATCGCCATGCTCATGGTGCTCATAAAGCGGTTCATATGCGACGGTGGACTCCACCTCGCCGTGTACAGGCCCGTTCCCACCGCGACGCAATTCTCGTCCGAGACGGTGGCGCGCTATCAGCGCATCTCGTGGACGATGAGTTTCGGCGCAACCTCATCGAGGTGCAGGTACCCGCTCGAAGCGCCCGCACCGATAAAATGGCTAAATAATACCGTTTTGTATCGCAGGGGCAGTTGGCGGCGCTCATTTCGGCCCAAATGCGCCCTGTTACGGGGCGCGTCGCGCCGCGTGAGCGGCGCGCGGGTCTCCCTCGCTCACCTGAGCTGCGCTTTTGTTTCCCTGGGATTCCCACGCTCGGGCAGACTCCGAAGCAAGTCGATACAAAACGGTAATTTTTAGCCAGTTTGCTGGCTTTTGCACTCGAGTGCGCCCGTTCGCTCTTTGCGAGCCAGCCCGCGGGTGCAATCCGCCGCCGTTTTCCGCCGGTTCGTCTCCGAACGCCGATGCGTGCCCTATACTCAGATTACTGTTGCGACTATTGCTGACATGTACGGTTCTACTGCTGCCTTTGCAAGGTAACTAGTGGCATGGCAGTGCGGTAAGCGACAGGACTCCCGTCGATGCGCATTCAAGGCAGATTCCACGCGAGAGAATGGATATCGACCTGTATCGATGTTTATCTGAGAAACACCGGGCGCGGTATGATGGATGCTCGTTTGGTTCACACGAGGGGCGTTATCTATGACACCAGGCCTGTTCATATCTGTTGAGGGCATTGACGGCTGCGGTAAGTCCACGCAAGCCGGCCTGTTAGCGCGTGCGCTTGAGCTCACGGGGCGCGATGTGTTGCGTCTGCGTGAACCCGGTGGCGTGGCTATCTCCGAAAAGATTCGCGCGATTCTGCTTGATCCAGCCAATGCCGAGATGGGCGACGTTTGCGAGCTCCTGCTCTACGAGGCCGCACGCGCGCAGCTCGTGCATCAGGTGATCTGCCCTGCGCTCGCCGCCGGTCGTGTCGTGGTGTGTGACCGTTTCTACGACTCCACCACAGCCTATCAGGCCTTTGCTGATGGGCTCGAGCGCGCGATGGTTGCTCAGGCAAACGAGCTGGCGGTCGATGGCTGTCATCCGGATCTCACGCTCGTGTTCGACCTTCCGGTTGAGGAGGCTCTGCGTCGTCGCTCGGGGCGAGATGGGGCAGAGGACCGTCTCGAGCTCAAGGGCCTTGAGTTCCAGCGTCGCGTTGCCGAGGGGTTTCGTGCCCTCGCCGAGGAGGAGCCCCGCCGCGTGAAGCTCGTCGATGCCACTCATTCCGTTGCGGGGGTGTTCGAGAACGTTGTGCGCGAGCTGCGCGCAGCGGGCCTTGACGTTTCTGACGAACACTTCGCCGCGGCGCTAGCCGAGATGGATGGAGCGAACGAGAGCACCCTGTTGCCTTCCACGTCTACTGGGGAGGTTTGCTGGCAATGATCAAACAGCCTGTATCTACCGGGGAGGTCCGCTAGCCATGTCGGATCACCTCGCTCCCAACAGCCTCCTCGCCAAGCTCGATACGCAGCCGCGCGTGCGCGACTTCCTCGCGCGCGCCGTGGCCAGTGGTCGCGCGAGCCACGCCTATCTGTTCCTGGGCTCGCCCGGTTCGGGCAAGCTCGACGCCGCCTGGGCGTTGGCTCAGGCGCTCCTGTGCGCTGAGGAGGCCATTCCAGGTGCTTGCGCGGCTTGCGACGACTGCGTCCGCGTTGCGCGCCGCACCCACCCGGACGTGCACTACTACGCGCCCGAGTCCGCGACGGGCTACCTCATCGCCCAGACGCGCGACTTGCTCGAAGACGTCGCGCTTTCGCCCATCCGCGCCAAGCGTAAGGTCTACATCATCGATCGTGCCGAGCAGCTTCGCGCGAACACCGCGAACGCCCTGCTCAAAACGCTCGAGGAACCGCCGGAGAGCGTAACGTTCATCCTGTTGGGCACCAGCTCGGACGTCATGCTGCCCACCATCGTCTCGCGTTGCCAGTGCGTGCCGTTCCGCCCGCTGTCCACCGACGAGTCCACGACCGCAGTTGCGCGCGCCACGGGCCTGCCGCCTGCGCGCTGCCGCATGGCAGTGGCGGTTGCCGGCAGCCCTGCCCGTGCGGTGGAGTTCCTCAAGTCCGCCGATCGCCAAGCGGCCCGTCGTGCCATGGTCCGCGCGGTCGATGCGCTTGCCCACGCGGACGAGGCAGACATCCTCGCCTCGGCAAAGGAGCTCATGGGGGCCATTCACGCGCCTCTCGCGGAGGTCAAATCAACCCAGCAGGCCGTGCTCGAGCAAAACCAGGATTACCTTTCCCGTGGTGCTTTAAAGCAGCTGGAAGACCGCAACAAGCGCGAACTGAACGCCCGGGAGCGTTCGGGTATCATGGAAGCGCTGGCAAGCGTGCGCTCGCTGCTCCGTGACGTGCTTATACGGCTCGAAGACGCGCAGGACGCTCCCGTCAACGACGACGTTCGCGATGTGGTCGAGCGCATTGCCTCGGACACGACGACGACCGGGGTGACCCTCGCCCTCGACGCGGTTTCGTTGGCGGAGACGCGCATTGCCCGCAACGTAACTCCCCAGCTGGCCATCGAGGTCATGCTCTTCGATATCAGGAAGGCGCTCAAATGCCCGTAGTTGTTCCCGTCAAATTCGCGTTCGCCGCGCGCGAGTTGTGGTTCGATCCCCGTGGCCTCGACATCCTCGAGGGCGATCACGCCATCTGCACCACCGAGCGCGGTACAGAGATCGGCCTTGTCACGGCCGACCCCTTTGAGGTCGAGCCGGAGGAGCTCGCCGCACCGCTCAAGCCCGTGGTTCGTATCGCCACCGATGCCGACCTCGACCGCGCCGACGACCTTGCCGACGCCGGCGAGGACGCCATGTTCGACTTCCGTCGCCTGGTGGAGAAAAACGGTCTCGACATGAAGCCTGTGGGCGTCGAGTACCTGTTCGGCGGGGAGAAAGCCGTCTTCTACTTCGCTGCCGAGGACCGCGTGGATTTCCGCCAGTTGGTCAAGGACCTCTCCGCCCATTTCCACGTGCGCGTGGACATGCGCCAGATCGGCGTGCGTGATGAGACCCGCCTGCAGGGCGGGTATGCGACATGCGGTCAGGAGCTGTGCTGCACCCGCTTTGGCGGTCAGTTTGAGCCGGTTTCCATCCGCATGGCCAAGGAGCAGGACCTGCCGCTCAATTCCGCCAAGATCTCGGGCGTGTGCGGCCGCCTTATGTGCTGCCTGCGTTATGAGTTCGAGGCCTACAAGGACTTCAAGAGCCGCGCCCCTAAGAAGAAGACGCTTATCGACACCCCGCTGGGCAAGGCGCGCATCATGGAGTACAACACCCCGCGCGAGCAGCTGGTGCTGAGGCTCGAGAACGGCAAGGTCTTCCGTGTCGACCTCGCCGACATGTCCTGTACCGACGAGAACAAGGAGCGCTGCGAGAGCCAGGGCTGCGCGTGCCGCCCCGACTGCGTAACGCGTGACGTCCTCGAGCGTCTTGAGTCGCCTGAGCTCGCCCTCGCCCTCATGGAGCTCGATCGCCAAAATGGCATCGATGTCGGCGATGGCCTCGACCGCGCCGACCGCATCGTCGCTTCCGGTCCGACTCCGCGCCGCAAGCGCATGCGTGAGGAGGAGGCGGCAAAATTTGAGAGTGCGAGCTCCGGCAAGTCTGGTCGAGGCCGCAAGGGTGCTTCCAGCGCTGCGCCCGCCAAGGGCAAGGGCCAGGATCGCCCTGCTTCCGCCGATGAGGTCCCGCCGCGCCGTCGCCGTCGTCGCTCGTCCGCAGGCGAGGAGAGCGTTCAGGCCGCTCCCGCCGTGGACGCCTCCGTGTCTGCCGAGGGCTCTGCGGGCGGTCGGCGCCGCAGGCATCGCGCCAGCGATGAAGTAGGTGCCACGTCGCGTGCAGGAGACGCTCGTTCCACTTCGGCGGTGGGAGAGGCAGCTGCGGACGTAGCGCCTGGTCGCAGTCGCCGTCGCAAGCACGTTTCCTCAAACGAGGCTGCACCTCAGCGAAGCGAATCTGCAAACGAGGCCGGTTCGGGCGGGCAGCGTCGCAAGCGCTCCCGCAAGCCCGAGACCCCCTCTGTTGCCGATCAGCTTGCCGAGGGCAACGTCAAGGTTCAGCGCCGTCGTCCGGGTGATGGGGGAGGTACAGAGGCGCAAAACCGTTCCGCCGGCTCTTCTGGCAACGCTGAGGATGCGCCCAAGAAGCGCCGCCGTCGCTCGCGTCGTAAGCCCAAGCAGGATGGGGCGGACGGCTCCGATTCTGCGGCACCGCGGACCGAATAGGTGGGTGCCTGCTCAACAGGCGCGCACGATGGAACGGCACGCCCTCCCTCGTCAGCACGGGGGAGGGCTTTTTGATGCGTCGTGTCGGGATTGTGCAAGGTGGGGGCGAGCGTGTGGGTGGGCGCGTGACAGGGCTCTTGCGGGAGCTTGCCGAGCAAACGTTGGAGCTGCTCTCGCCCACGCGCTGCGCGAGTTGCGAGGCGCCCGGTGCCCTGGTGTGCGATGCCTGCCTGCGGGATATGGTGCGCATCAATCCGGCGCACGCCTGCACGCGATGCGGAGCTCCGTATGGGAGCCTGCTTTGTACGGAATGCCAAGGGGACGAGGTCGAGCTCGACCGGTGTCTTGCCGCCGTGGTGTTCGATGGGCCTCCCGCACGTATCGTCCGTGCGTACAAGGACGGGGGAGAACGGCGGCTATCCACCGAAATCGCGTGCATCATGCACCGTGCCGCGCGCGAGGCCGAGCTCACGGTGCCCGCACGGTACGGAGGGCTTCTTTCGCGGGTGGACGCGGTGACGTTCGTCCCCGTGACCTCATCGGCATACCGACGCCGCGGATTCGACCACATGGAGGCTATCGCCTGCGATTTTGCGGATGCGAGTTGCCTGCCGCTCATCGATGCCCTGGTGAAACACGGCTCACTCGACCAGCGAGAATTGGCGCGCGAAGAAAGACTTGCTCGCTCACGAGGGCAATACGAGGTGGTCGCTCCGGTTGGTGGTATGCGGGTCCTGCTGCTGGACGACGTCATTACCACGGGCGCCACCATGAACGCCGCCGCCCACGCGCTCAAATGCGCCGGAGCCGCGCGTGTAGACTGCCTTGCATTCGCCCGCGTGTGGTGATGTGTAAAAATGCACCTGTCCCCTTTTACACACCCCTTGCAACCTGCGGTATAATGCCGCGAAGTTCCTTCCAGGCTGTGGTTGCGGGAGCGCGCGAGCGAAAAACGCCGTGCGCTCCCTAGTCCAAGACAGACGCGGTCAAAGGGATCCACGTAAGCCGAAGCGTGCGCGCGGAGGCGATCATGGCGCGTCCTAGAGGTCAGTCGCACCGTCCGTCCTACTTGTTTTTGAGGCAATAGTGCCTCGCGGGCGAGCGGGCTAGTCGTGATGCCGCCGCGGCGGTTGAGCAAACGTCCCAGTGCGCAGGTGTGGGGTCAAAAACCAGGTCAGCTGGGGGAACATCGATGGAAAACGCCTGCGCGCGGATGCGTCAACGTGCGCTCGCAGGCGAGGCAGGGATGTTGGGTTGAGTCGGGGGCGAAGATGGTGCGCAGCATGGTGCGGCGGAACTGGGCAAAGGGCGGCAGGTCGTGGAGCGTGTTGCTCGCGGCGGGAGCATGCGCGTGTGCGCTGACCCTCGGCCTGAGCGGCTGTGTGTTCACCACGCCGCCGCGCGCCGAGGTGAAGCGAGATCGTGTCGAGTCCTCACTTACCTCGAGCGACTTAGTGAACGAGGGGTATCTGACCGTTGCCATGGATACCACCGAGGCTCCCCAGGCGATGATCGAGACGGATGGAACGCCGTCGGGCTATTACGCCGACGTCGCTCGTGCGCTCGCCGAGCGCCTGGGCCTCGACCTCAAAGTCGTTTCCTCCGCCGATGCCCCGGGAACCCTTTCCGATGGCGAGGCCGATATCTTTCTCGGCGGCAAGTCGACCGACGATGACGAGGAGATCGTCATTGCCGGGAATCTGCTCGAGGATGGCTCGTCCCTGTTCGTGCGCAATGAGGACGGCTCCCTTGAGTCACCCGCGCTCGACGCAGACTCCCTTTCCGGCGCGGTGATCGCCGTCCAGGGGGATTCCGCCTCACAGGACGCGCTGGTGCGCGGCGGCGTAACCGCGACGTTCAAGACCTGCTCAAATGTGAACGAGTGCTTTGAAGCCCTCGGTTCCGGTGAAGTAGAATACGTCGCCTGCGATGCGACTGCCGGCGCATATCTCGCCCGCGCCTATCCGGGAACCGTCTTTGTGGCGACGCTGGGCTCGCTCACTTCGTACGGGCTCATCCTGCCGGCAGACGGGGGCAACCTCGCCAGCGCCGTTGAGGACGCACTCGCCGCCATCGAGAGCGATGGCACGCTCGATGCCATATATCGTTCCTGGTACGGGTCTCTGCCTTTTGGTCTTTCAAACGAGCAACTCGCCGGACTCTCGGCTTCCACTGATGGTGCCTCCGAGGACGAGGCGGTCGACTCTGGGGAGGATGGAGAGCTGGTGATCGAGGGCGACCTCAACGCACTCGACTAGCCGCAAACGGACCCTCTCGGCGCGACAATTCGGCAATCGGTTTACATGCTCCAGTCAACGGGAGTGCGACGGACTCGCGTGTGGAAGTGCCAATCTTGGGTACAACAAGGACATGGCCCTATCCCCGGATAGATTGGAAACACGTATGGATATCAAGGTCTCCGGTCGCAAAACGACGGTAACCGATGCGCTGCGTGCCCATGTCGATGAGAAGATCGGCGAATCCCTCAAGGTGTTCGACATCGAGCCCATGACCGCCGACGTGGTCTTGCGCTACGAGAAGAACCCTTCAAATCCCAACCCCGCCATCGTCGAGGTCACCGTTCGCGCCCGTGGCTCTGTGATTCGCGTTGCCGAGCATGGTGCGGACATGTACGCCGCCATCGATTTGGCGGCAGACAAGGTCACTCGCCAACTGCGCAAGTTCAAGACGCGCGTGGTCGATAATCGCCAGCAGGGTCTGTCCGCTGCTGACGTTGCGCCCGTTGAACCCGTTGCCGACCTGGCCGACCTGCTCATTCCCGAGGATGACGACGAGCAACTCGTCCGTGTCAAGGAGATCGAGCTCACCCCGATGACCGAGGAACAGGCACTCGTTCAGACCGATCTGCTTGGCCATGATTTCTATGTGTTTGAGAACAGCACGACGGGTTTGGTCAATGTGGTGTATCACCGTAAGAATGG
This sequence comes from Collinsella sp. AF08-23, assembly GCF_003479805.1. Taxonomy (GTDB): domain Bacteria; phylum Actinomycetota; class Coriobacteriia; order Coriobacteriales; family Coriobacteriaceae; genus Collinsella. The sequence continues at coordinate 307,018 of NZ_QUHV01000001.1, forward strand.
TGGATACGGCATTATCAAGCCCAAACTTGAGGTAGAGGGCGAGTAAAATAGCATCCATTGCATGATTTGGATGGCGGTCATCCCATGTGGGTGGCCGCCACTTTGTTGCGAAAGGCATGCACATGGAAAAAGCTCCCGTCGCGATCGAACGTCCCGGCAAGTGCCGAATCGTCATCGATACGTGCGCTGACCTCTCGCCGGAGGTCGCTGCGACGCTCGACGTGGATATCTTGGGATTCCCCTACATCCTCGACGGTGAGGAATTCACCGATGATATCTGGACATCGATTACCCCCAAGGAGTTCTACGACAAGCTCCGCGCAGGTTCCAAGGCGTCGACATCCGCCGTTTCACTCGGCCGCTACATCGAGTTCTTCACGCAGTGCGCCGAGGAGGGGACGCCCACGGTGTACCTGTGCTTTACGAGCGCCCTGTCATCGAGCTACAACTCCGCGTGTCGGGCAGCCGAACAGGTGCGCGCGGAGCATCCCGATTTCGAGCTGTACGTCGTCGATAATGCTTTGCCGTGTTCGTGCGGCGAGCTGCTCGCCATGGAGGCTGTGCGCCAGCGTGCCGCGGGCTTGAACGCTCGCCAGCTCGCCGATTGGGCGGACGAAGCCAAGACATACGTCCACGGGTACTTTACGCTCGACGGGCTTGATGCCCTCGCTGCCGGTGGTCGCATTCCTCCTGCCGCCGCATCGCTCTCGTCCAAGCTGGATATCAAGCCCGAGCTATCCTTCGATCTTGCGGGCTCGCTATCGCTCATCGGCGTGAACCGCGGACGCAAGAAGGCGCTTAAGTCGCTTGTCAAATCGTTTAGGGAGAATTACGAGCTCGATCCCACGCTGCCCCTGACGATCGTATCGTCCGATGCCGAGAAGGACGCTGACTGGCTTGAGGCCGCCGTTCGTAAGGAGCCCGGTTGTGAGGACCTCACGATCTTGCGCGGATCGGTGGGGCCCACCATCGGTGCGCACGTTGGGCCGGGGATGGTGGCACTCGTCTTTTGGGGCAAGAACCGCGCCGAGAAGATATCGCTCACCGACCGTATTGCCAACCGCGTTCGCGGCGAGTAGCCCTCGCCACTATTCCCAAATGGCACACCCAAAAACATTGTTGAAAGACAGCCCTGTGAAGGAGTCGAGATATGTCTAAGAAGCTCAAGGTCGCGTTCATTGGTACCGGTATCATGGGCACGCCCATTGCCGGCCACATCATGGATGCCGGCTATCCGCTCACCGTTTTCAACCGCACCAAGACCAAGGCAGAAGGTCTCATTGCCAAGGGAGCCACATGGGCGGATTCCCCGGCCGAGGCGGCCAAGGATGCAGATGTCGTCTTCACCATGGTCGGCTTCCCCACCGATGTTGAGGAGATCTACCTCGCCGGCGACGGCCTGCTTGCGACCGCCAAGGATGGGGCGTACCTCATCGACCTCACCACGAGCGCGCCCGAACTCGCCCGCGATATCGCCGGGGCCGCCGAGGTCTGCGGCAAGCACGCCTTCGACTGCCCCGTGACGGGAGGGGAGGGCGGCGCGATCGCCGGTACGCTCACGGCCATCGTGGGCGCGACCGAGCGCGACATCGAACCCGTTCGCGCGGTGCTTGAGACCTTCACCAGCAAGATTTTCTGCTTTGGCGGCGCGGGTAAGGGCCAGGCCGCAAAGCTCTCCAACCAGGTCGCACTTGCCAGCTCCATGGTGGGCATGGCCGACGCGCTGTCCTTCGCGCAGCAGAACGACCTCGACGTCGAGCAGGTCCGCGAGATGATCTGCTCCGGTACCGGTAGCACCGGTGCCATGATGGCTCTTGCCCCCAAGGCGCTCGATGGTGACTACAAGCCCGGTTTCCTGGTGGAGCACTTCCTCAAGGATCTGGGCCTTGCCCTCTCGGTTGCCGAAGAGAAGGAACTCGCGCTTCCCGGCGCCGACACCGCCTTCACCCTCTACGATATGCTCGACGCGATCGGTGGCGGGCGCATGGGCACCCAGGCGATCACCCTGCTGTACCAGGAGGAGGCGGATGCCGTGGCCGCCGGTCTGGACTGGTCGCTCTACACGGCAGCCCACGAGCACGACGAGGGCTGTGATTGCGGCTGCGATCACGATCACGAGGGGCACGGCCACGAGTGCTGCTGCGGCGGCGAGGGTCACGGCCACGGTGAGGGCCACGAGTGCCAGTGCGGCCATGGGCACGGCGAGGGTCACGGCCACGGTGAGGGCCACGAGTGCCAGTGCGGCCACGGCCACCACGAGGAGTAGGTGAAGATGCCGGCAGATTGGGCATTCGCCATCGTCAATGTATTGGTGTTCGGCTTTGCCGTCTACATTGGCTTCTTGCTCGGAGACGGCTGGGGCAAGCGCATCGTCACTGCCAAGGCCTACTGGCTCTGCAATCTCGGGATGCTCGTGGGTGCGGTGCTCTTGGTGACCCTCGTTGCGGTACCGCTTATCCAGGTGTGCGCCATGGGTGTGCTCGCGGGGGCAATCGCTGGGCTCAAGATGGGTTTTGGTGAGTCCGTCGGTCCCTGGAAGTGGCTTGATAACTTTATGGATGTCAACCGCCGTCATCGAAAGGTTGCCGAGAAGGGTAACGGCGAGGCGTATCGTCGCCGTCGTAAGACTGGCGAGGCGGGCCCCGACCTCATCTCGGTCGACAAGAAGGGCGCTTCCACCCGTGAATAAGCGCTCTGCGCTTTTGATAGTGTCGCGTTAGTTGGATAAGAAAGATACGAGGTATGCACATGGCAGAAGATTCCGCCGTCGAACTGACCCCCGAGGAGGCCGCGCGCCTTGCAAGCGTCGAGGGGAGCGCCGACGCCCTCTCCGCCCTCATTGAGGACCTGTCGAGCTCGAGCCGTCGTACGCGACAGCTTGCCGCCCGTGTGGTCAACCTGCTCGCCCAGCGCGACCCCGCACTCCTTGTGCCCTGCATTGAGCAGCTCATCGACGCGCTGTACCGCCCGGAGGCTCAGACCCGTTGGGAGATTCTCGACGCATTGACCCTGCTCGCCCCCGAGCACGCAAAGGAGTGCGGAGCCGCCTACGAGGGCGCCGAGTCGGCCCTGTTCGACGAGATCTCCGCTCCTCTACGCTTGTCCGCTTTCCGCTTCCTGACGGTGTGGGGCGCTACGGAGCGCCGTCGTTCCGAGAAGGTCTGGCCCATCATTGACGAGGCGATCCAGTGCTACCACGGTGACCTTGAGTACCGCGACATGCTCGCCCTGTTGTTCGCCTTTGCACACGGGCAAATCGCCGGTACCGTCGCCGCCGAGCTCGCCGGTCGCCTGCAGTTCGATGCCGAGAACGGCAAGGGGAGCTATCTGCGCGTGCGCTCGCGCGAGATATACGACGCGCTGGTTAAGCGCTTCAAGCTCGACAACCCGCAGAAAAAGGTTCGTGCCAAGAAGAGCGAAGCCGACGATGAGGACGAGGAGTAGACCATGGCCCACGATGTTGTGTTGATTCCCGGTGACGGTATCGGCCCCGAGATCACGAGCGCCATGCGCCGCGTGGTCGAGGCGACTGGCGTTCAGATCAATTGGAATGTGCAGAACGCCGGCGCCGGTGTGATGGATGAGTTTGGCACCCCGCTGCCCGAGCACGTCCTCGAGGCGGTGCGCGCCACCAAGGTCGCCATCAAGGGGCCCATCACCACTCCCGTGGGCACGGGTTTCCGCAGCGTCAACGTCGCCCTGCGCAAGGAGTTCGACCTGTACGCTTGTGTGCGCCCCTGCCTGTCGCAGCCCGGCGACGGCTCGCGCTACCGCGACGTCGACCTTGTTATCGTACGTGAGAACACCGAGGACCTTTATGCGGGCATCGAGTTTGACGAGGGTGCTCTCGAGGTGCAGAAGCTGAGCGAGCTCGTAGAGGCCTCCGGTCAGAAGACGTTCGCTCCCGATTCCGCCATCTCCATCAAGCCGATCTCCATCGCGCGCTGCAAGCGCATCGTGGAATACGCCTTCGAATACGCCCGTCGCTGTGGCCGCAAGAAGGTCACGTGCGTGCACAAGGCCAACATCATGAAGGCGACCGACGGCCTGTACCTGCGCATCGCGCGCGAGGTGGCCGAGCGCTACCCCGATATCGAGTTCAACGACAAGATCGTCGACGCGACGTGCATGGGCCTCGTCCAGGAGCCGCACGATTTCGACGTGCTCGTGTGCCTCAACCTCTACGGTGACATCGTGAGCGACCTGTGCGCCGGCCTGGTGGGTGGCCTCGGCATGGCCCCGGGTGCCAATATCGGCACCGAGGCTGCCATCTTTGAGCCCACGCATGGCAGCGCACCCGATATCGCCGGCAAGGATATCGCCAACCCCACGGCTGAGATTCTCTCCGCCGCGATGATGCTCGATCATCTGGGAGAGGGCGAGGCCGCCGAGAAGATCCGCGCCGCCGTTCGCGCCACGCTTGCCGAGGGCACGCAGGTTACGGGTGACGTGCAGTGCGCGCTCACCGGCAGCACCGAGGGAGCCGTGGGGACGCAGGCGTACGCCGACGCCGTCATTTCGCATATTTCGTAATACATCGCATCGATAGAAGGGAGCGGACCGCATGGGTCTGGTCATGAAGAAGGACGATTCCGAAGATAACGAGTACATTGACGGCATCGAGGTCATTGGTCAGGGCGAGGGGCCGGAGCCGGAGGCGGATGGTCCGTTCGTGGAGCTGCACGACGGTCCGACTGCAGAGGACATCTCGGGCAAGACCGCGGCGGCGGAGGCCGAGCGCGAGCTCGAAGCCGACCCCGAGCTGCTCGATGCCGCCGATGAGGATGCGGACGTTGAGCTCGATGCGGATTCCGACGGCGTCTCCACAACGAATGGATCTGCGGGCGGTCCGGGTAAGCGTCATAAGCTCTATATCGCCCTAGCCGTTATTGCCGTGGTCGCCGCCGCCATCGTGGGCTATGTGATTGGCTCGGGTGGATTCGGCCAGAAGGGGACGGGTTCCGCCACGCTCACCGAAGACCAGCTCGACACCACCGTCGCCGCCTGGACCATCGACGGCGGCACCCACAAGGTCTCTGCCCGCGAGGCCATCGAGAGCCAGTACAGCCTCGATAGCGTCAAGGGCGATGACGACACCTACCCTGCGCCCTCTGCCGAGGTCATCCTCTCCTATGCCCGCAACCAGGTGCTCCTTGCGGCAGCTGAGAAGCAGGGTCTGACCGTCGACGACTCCGAGCTCGCCGCGGCTGCCGAGCAGTCCCTGGGCACCTCCGATTTCGAGACGATTGCGAGCCAGTATCAGGTCACGGAGGAGCAGGCCCAGGATATCGTTCGTCAGCAGGCGACCATTCAAAAGCTCTACGGCACCATCGTGAAGAATGCTCCCGCCGCTCCAACTGCGCCCGAGGAGCCGGCGGACGGCGATAGCACGACGGCGACCGCCGACTACGCCGCCTATATTCTCGACCTCGCGGGAGATGAATGGGATGAGGAGGCTGGTGCGTGGGCCGACTCCGACGGTACGTACGCTACGGCGTTTAGTGGGGACGACTTTGACGGCCAGACTGCCACCTATGAGCAGGCGCAGAAGGCCTACGCCGCCGCGTATCAGGATTATGCGACTGAGGCCTCTAGCGCCAACCAGGATTGGACCGCGTACGTAAATGGCCTGTTTGCCAAGGCGAATATCACGCTCTATGGTCTGTTCGCTTAGATGTAGAGCCTCCATATGACCGCCCGGATGCCCGGTGCGCCGCTCACGGGTTTGCCCGAGGCGGCCGCCGGGCATCTTGCTATGCTGGGCATATGGTTCCCAAGGTGATCGCACGACTGCAAGATCGCGGTTCAGATCATGCACCCATGGTCCCCGCGCGTTCACCGGGTAAGAAGAAAGGACGACTCATGAGCGAGACGTTTGAGAAGATGACGGCACATTGCAAGCCCACCATGGAGCATCCCGTTGCGATTGTGTTGGGCAGCGGCCTTGGCTCTTTGGGTGAGCGGGTGCGCGTTGTGCGTCATATCCCGTACAGCGACATCGACGGATTTCCCCCCGAGGCGATTCCCGTTGAGGGCCATCGTTTCACGGTGCTCGTGGGTGAGCTCGATGGCGTTCCAGTGGTCGTGTACCCCGGCCGTGTTCATATGTATCAAGGATACGATGCCCTTCAGGTGACGTCCCTGGTTCGTCATGCCCATAAACTGGGATGCCGCAGCATTGTCTTGAGCTGTGCTTCGGGCGCGGTTGGCGACATCGCTCCGGGAACGGTCGGCATCATTAGCGACCAGCTGAACCTCACGGGGCGCAATCCGCTTGCAACGCCCGCCGGCGTCGCGGCAGCCGGACTCGATAGCCCCTTCGTTTCCATGGCGGGCGCGTATTCTTCGTATCTCTCCGGCTTGGCGCGCGAGGCGGCGGCGGAGCTGGGAATGGAACTCGCGGAAGGTACGTATGCCGGCTTGCTGGGCCCCAACTATGAGACGCCTGCGGAGGTTCGCATGCTCGATGCGCTCGGCGCCGACTACGTGGGAATGTCCACCGTGTGCGAGACGATTATGGCACGTGCGCTGGGCATGGAGGTGCTTGGCATTACGCTTGTGACCAATAAAGCGGGTTGCCCGGGTGGTGGGCATGCCGAAGTGCTCGAGGCGGCGGATGCCGCCTCTGATGCCATGCAAGCGCTCGCCCTCGGCGTGCTCGCACGCATGTAGCGTTTCCCCGGGTCGCGGTGCGGTTTGCCTCCAGTGTGTGTCCTAGGTTTTGGGCCTGCTTGCCACTGATGCGAGTCGGTTGGTCTCGGCACTTCCTGCGCCGTACTCGCGGCTTGCAATGCAATGGCAGATTTTTCTAGGAAGCGGCACTAGGGGCTTGCGCCGCCGACGGTTTCCACGTACTATAAACAACCGTCGGTATGGTCATGCCGTATCGCGCATGGAACCGCCAGCGTAGCTCAGTTGGCAGAGCACCGCTCTCGTAAAGCGGGGGTCACCGGTTCGAGCCCGGTCGCTGGCTCCATCGAAATCAGCAGGTCAGATGCTTCGCGCATCTGACCTGTTTTTTTCAGTCCACGCATCCCAAGATTCAACTTGTGCCTACCGGAACGCAACCCATGCCTACCGAGATTGCCTATGATTCTCTTCCATTTGAACGTGGGAAACGGCAGATAATCATAGGCAAACCCGATCGGGGCAGAGGTAGTTTGCGCCGGGGCATAGGCAAACCCGCCTTGGGCATAGGTGGTTTGCGTTTCCGGGGTATTTGCCCAACAATTTCAAGTAGATACAATCCGATATGTGGGCAGGAGCGCAAGATGGAAATCGGTCAGGTCGACTATGTGATCACATCTACCAGGGTGTTCACGAGTGAGGTGGGGGAGGACGCGGCGCGGCCCCTAGCGTTTGCCGTGGCAGGCGACCGCATCGTCGTCGTAGGCGCACCCGCCGACGTGATCGCCGCCTGCGTGCCCGACACGCCGGTGCTCGACTTCGGCGACGCCTTCATCTGCCCTGGCTTTCACGACGCCCACTTGCATTTCTTTCATACCGCGCTTGGCGCATCCCCGTACCTGCTCATGCACATGGGCGAAAGCGAGGCCGAACTCGTGGCGCGCACCGTTGAGTTCGCCGCTGGGCTGCCCGATCACGCCTGGGTGGTCACGCAGGGTTGGCGCGATTACCGTTGGGACCCACCCGTGCCGCCCACCAAGCGCTCGCTCGATGAGGCATTTCCCACCCGCCCGTGCGTTATGTACTCGGGTGATGGCCATACGCTGTGGATGAACACCTGCGCCCTCGAGGCCCTCGGCGTGACCCGCGATTCCGTGCCCCCGCAAGGCGGCAGCTACGACCGCGACGAGAACGGCGAACTCACGGGCATCATCCGCGAGGCTGCTGCCATGGAGCTGCTCCCGCGGTGCCTTGAGTGGCTCACCGAGGACGACATCGCCCGCGCCTACGAGGACCAGATGACTCGCATGGCGGAGCAGGGAATCACCTCGATCTGCGATATGGCCCTCATGCCGCACCCCGGCTGCGATTTCATTCGCGACGACGTATACGAGAAACTCTCGCGCGAGGGCAAACTCACCTTGCGCGTGCATATGTACCCCACGCTGCTCGACGACCAGTCGCGCCTGGAGGATCTGCAGGACCGTTACGCGGGTGATGAGTTCCCGTTGCTGCGTGCCCCGGGTTTCAAACAGTTCTTCGACGGCGTGAGCAGCCAACATACCGCGTGGCTGACCGAGCCCTACACGAACGCGCGCTTCGACGGCGACTGTGGGCGTCCCACGGTGCCCACGGACCATATGCGCGAGCTGGTGCTGGCGGCTGCCGAGCGCGGTCATTCCGTGCGCATTCACACCATCGGTGACCGCGCCATTCACGAGGCCCTCGACATCTTTGAGGAGGCGCTGGCTTGGTACGGTGCTTCTATGCAGGGCCGCAACACCCTTGAGCACCTAGAGAACCTCCTGCCCGAGGACATCGACCGCCTGGCAGATCTTGGCGTGCTGGCAAGCTCGCAACCTGGGCACATCACCCTCGACCCGGGTGGTCCCGAGCGCGACCTCGGCCCCGAACGCAGCCGCATCATGTGGCCATTCGCGACGTACACAGCGCGTGGCGTTGAGCAAGCTTTTGGCACTGATTCACCCATCACGGCCGTGACCAGCATGGATGTGCTCTATTGTGCCGTTGCGCGTCAGGATCCGTTTACCCATGAACCTTCGGGCGGCTGGCTGCCGAGCGAGCGCATCAGTGCCGCAGACGCGCTGCGCATCTACACTGCAGGCAGCGCCGCGGCGGTGGGCCGCGAGCACGAGCTCGGTCAAATTGCGCCCGGCTACCTGGCTGACTTCGTAGTGCTGGACCGCGACATCACCGTGTGCGACCCGGAGGAGATCCAATCTGCGCAGGTGCTTGTCACCTACGTGGGTGGTCAACGGGTCTACGAGCGGTAGCGGTTGCCGAGGTGTTCTGCATGGATTGTCCATGCTCGTGAACGGTTAGCTAGCGGTGGGCAACTGGGGTTCATCGGCAAGATGCACGCCTTTGCGGACAATGTCCGGAAATGGGGTCAAAATGTCCTAAAACGCCTTCAGACGTCCGGAAAGCAATCGATGCTCGATCGCGTCTTTGCGATACCCAATGAGCGCTCAGGAAATCTAAGTGCCGGTTTATAAGATTTTTTGAAGTCGTGTTGTATAACTTCTGGAAGCTGGGTACTATTCATCGCGTACATAAACCGCATGGGCCTTGGCGTGGAGCCGGGGTGCCAGCAAAGGAGGAGACGAACATGTCTTTGAAGCCGCTTGCAGATCGCGTTCTGATCAAGCCCGACGCTGCTGAGCAGAAGACCGCTTCTGGTCTGTACATCGCCAGCAACGCCCAGGAGAAGCCGCAGCGCGGCACCGTCGTCGCCGTGGGCGCCGGCAAGCTCAACGACAAGGGCGAGCGCCTGCCGCTCGACGTTCACGAGGGCGATGTTGTCATCTACGGCAAGTTCGGTGGCAACGAGATCAAGGTCGACGGTGAGGACTACCTCCTCATGCGCGCCGACGACATCTACGCCGTCGTCGAGTAGCATCTCCGGACCTCAATTTAGTGCCTGTCCCTAAATTGAGGCGTGGTACTCGTTCTCGCCGCTGCGGCGCGCGACTCAGCCGCAGGCGGCATCCAACTTCACTCATTTGGAGGATTGAACAATGGCAAAGAACATTACGTTCGACTCTGACGCTCGCGCCAAGCTCGCCAAGGGCGTCAACACCCTGGCAGACGCCGTGACCGTTACCATGGGCCCCAAGGGCCGCTATGTGGCACTGCAGCGCTCCTTCGGCGCTCCCACCATCACCAACGACGGCGTCTCCGTCGCCAAGGAGATCGAGCTCGAGGATAACATCGAGAACATGGGCGCTCAGCTGGTGAAGGAGGTTGCCACCAAGACCAACGACACCGTGGGTGACGGCACCACCACCGCCACGCTGCTGGCCCAGGCCATCGTCAACGACGGCCTCAAGAACGTCGCAGCCGGCGCCAACCCGCTCGCCATCCGTCGTGGTATCGACAAGGCTGTCAACGCCGCCGTCGCCGAGATGAAGGCCCTCGCTAAGCCGGTCGAGACCAAGGAGCAGATCGCGTCCGTCGGCACCATCTCCGCCGGCGACCCCGAGGTCGGCGCCAAGATTGCCGACGCCATGGATGTCGTGGGCAAGGACGGCGTCATCACCGTCGAGGACTCCCAGACCTTCGATATCACCATCGACACCGTCGAGGGCATGCAGTTCGATAAGGGCTACGTCTCCGCGTACTTCGTCACGGACAACGACCGCATGGAGGCCGTGATGAAGGATCCTTACATCCTCATCACCGACCAGAAGATCTCCAACGTGCAGGACATCATGCCTGTGCTCGAGGCCGTCTCCCGCGCCGGCAAGGGTCTGCTCATCATTGCCGAGGACATCGACGGCGAGGCTCTGCCCACGCTCGTCCTGAACAAGATCCGCGGCGCTCTCAACGTCTGCGCCGTGAAGGCTCCTGGTTACGGTGACCGTCGCAAGCGCATGCTCGAGGACATCGCCGTCCTTACCGGTGGCCAGGCTGCCCTTGACGAGCTCGGCATCAAGGTCGCCGACATCACCGCCGACATGCTCGGTACCGCCAAGAGCGTGACCATCACCAAGGACAACACCACCATCGTCGACGGTGCCGGCTCCAAGGACGCCATCGCCGATCGCGTTGCCGCCATCAAGGGCGAGATGGAGCACACCGACTCCGAGTTCGACCGTGAGAAGCTCCAGGAGCGCCTTGCCAAGCTCTCCGGCGGCGTTGCCGTCATCAAGGTCGGTGCCGCTACCGAGACCGAGCTCAAGGAGATCAAGCACCGCGTCGAGGACGCCCTGCAGGCTACCCGCGCGGCCGTTGAGGAGGGCATCGTCGCTGGCGGCGGTGTCGCCTTCATGGACGCCCTGCCCGCGCTTGAGGGTCTCGAGGTCTCCGACCCCGAGGAGCAGATCGGTATCGACATCATCAAGAAGGCGCTGACCGCTCCCGTGGCCACCATTGCCAAGAACGCCGGTTACGAGGGCGCCGTCATCGTGGACAAGGTTTCCGAGCTCCCCGCGGGCGAGGGCCTGAACTCCGCCAACGGCGAGTGGGGCAACATGATCGACATGGGCGTGCTCGACCCGGTCAAGGTCACCCGCACCACCCTGCAGAACGCCGCCTCCGTGGCGAGCCTCATCCTCATCACCGAGGCCACCGTCACCGACGTGCCGAAGAACACCCAGCTCGAGGACGCCATCGCGGCTGCTACCGCGGGTGCCCAGGGCGGTGGCATGTACTAAGCCGTAAGGCCTAAAACTCCCACCGGAATCCCCCGGCGGTCCCACGCGCTCAGCTTCGCGGCAATGCCGCTCAGAAGTCGCGCTTTGGGATCCGCCGGGGGATTCCTGCGTTTACGGCCTTGTATGGGCTGTGGTGGGGGAGGGTGCTTTAGGGTCTATGCGTTCTGCCCTACATCTTGCGCATCGTTGCTCGAGAACGGGGCGGCTTCGTCATGTTCGTCGGCATTTTAAACGGGATCGTCTTGTCCAGTATGCTCGACAGAATGGTAGGCGAACGATTCACGAGATGCCCTCCTCTTGACATGGAGAGGGGGTTCTACGTGTTTGAAGATGTTCGATTGGTTTGAACAATCTAATGTCGCGCATCTATCTCTTGTTGCGCATTCCCCATGTGCTGCCTTGATTTAAAACACCATTAATTCCAACATAAAAAACTCCCTCCATTTCAACCTACCGTTGCGATGGAATTACCGACCGTTAATCGAAATGCGGACATAATGTTCGAAAATGTTCGTTACATTGGGCCGGATATGCTGGGCTGCGCATGCAGCAAGGTTGATGGGAGACAGATGGGAAGAAGGCAGAGCTTCGAGATGGCGGGGCGTCCGTTATTTCGCAACGTCTTGAGGCGCCCGCGTCATGTGATCGCCTACGCGCTCGCGGGCGCGGCTGTCACGGCGACGTGCGTGTTTGCGGCTCCTCCGGCGATCGCCGACCAAACGGTGACGCCTCAGACCGCCCAAGGTTACTGGTCGTTTGAAAAGAAGAGCGAGGACGGCACCTACGTCAACGAGGGCACCAAGAAGGACCTCAAGCTGACGGTAAGCGGCGAGGGCGCAAAGGTCGAGGCGAGTGATCTAACGGCGCTCGGCGACTCGCTCAGTCTGGCCGATAAGACCAAGGACTTCGATGTCAGCGTCGATAAGGCCGTTGACTCTCAGCAGAAGTACTCCATCTCGTTGTGGGTCAAGTCCGATGACAAGAACCCTGGCGAGAAGACAGCGTTGCTCCAGTTCGCCGATCAAGGCCGTACGCTCTTGTATCAGCGCGCTAATGGCGAGTTCGTCTCGTACGTCGGTGGTAACGATATTCCTTTGGGCAACGATCCCAAGCGCGGCAGCTGGGAGCACCTCGTTCTTACTAAAACTGGCGATCCCCGCAATGTGACGCTTTATGTGAATGGTCAAAAGACGGGCGCAGGCGCTTGGTCGGAGAATCTTCCCGCCGGCATGATGAAGCTCATCATCGGCGAGCACAAGAACCCCAACGATATGTCCCGCTTCCAAGGGAAAATCGACGAGCTGTGCGTCTTCGATACCGTCCTGACCGAGCAGCAGGTCAAACAGCTCTATGCCTCGTACGGCGACATCACCATCGCCGACGAGCTCGCGCGCGATGTTGAAGCTGCGCAAAAGCTTTACGACGACGCCTCTACCAAGGACGCTGCCGAGTACCAGTCTCTCAAGGTCGCTATCGACAAGGCGAATGCTGCCATAGAGGGCAAGGACGTCGAGGCCATGAAGGCTGCCAAGGCCGAGCTGGCCGCTTCAGTCGCCGCCGTGCGCGCGCTGGGTGCCACAATCAACATCGACCCGTCCGCCGTGGGCCGCGACATCGATGATTCGCTCTTTGGCATCAACCATCGGTATTCCAACTACGGCTATGGCACCGTGAACGCGGACGGCACCGTTAAGGACGACTTCGCCGCGCTCTACAAGCAGGCGGGCTTTGGCTCCCTGCGCTACCCGGGCGGCACAATCTCCAATAACTACGTGTGGACCGAGTCCATTGGCGACCTCGATCCCAGCACCAAAGAGATTGAGCGCACCCCGCAGATCCACGGCTTCTATAACAACCAGGGCCAGGCGGGCTTTATACCTGCGTTCGGCCTGCTCGAGGTCGCAGAGTTCGCGGAGCAGATGAACTCCGAGATCATCATGGTCTACGGCATCGGCCGCGGTGACGCGCTCGACGCTGCCGACATGGTCGAGTTCCTGAACGCCGAGCAGGGTACCAACCCCAACGGTGGTGTTGCTTGGGCCGATAGGCGCGCTGAGCTCGGCCACCCCGAACCCTTTGGCATCCGTTATTTCGAGATCGGCAATGAGAACAACCAGGGCGGCGATGACGGCACTGCCTCGCAGCAGTATTGGATGCCCAACGTCAACGGTGGTGCCCTTGAGGGCTATGTAGACGGTGGCACCGCGACCTTCAACAAGCAGTACGCCGTCATTCGTGGCGATTGGAACGTCGCCAAGTCTTACTCCACGGGTGAGAAGAACCAGGAATTCGCCTGCCGCTACGCACTTATCCCGCGCACCGATGAGAGCGGCAAGGCTCGTGACGCGGTCGTGAAGGACTCCGTCAAGGTCTACGTGGACGATGAGCTCTGGACGGCCGTCGACGACATCAAGACCGCCAAAGCAGGCGACAAGGTCTACCAGCTCGACATGACTACCGGCTTCTTCACCTTCGGCGATGGCGAGCACGGCGCGATCCCCGAGAAGGGCAAGCAGGTCAAGGTCGATTACCAGGTCGAGCGCGATGGCTTCATCGATATCTCCCAAGCCATGCGCAGCACCATGGATCAGATCAACAAAGATGCCGGAACCCAGGACGAGATCGAGATCTACACCTCGTGGGAGGCCGACAATTTCGTCGACAAGATGCACGAGAAGAACGCCGACGCCCTCTACGACGGCATGGCTGTGCATCCCTACACCAACAAGGTGGGAAATCCCGCCAACAACGACAACACCCCTACGGTTGAGAACAAGACGCAGTGGTACCTCGACGTCATGCGCTTGGGCGACGGTGTTGCCAACAACGTGCAGAGGCATGTCGACTACATGCGCAAGGTGACGGGCGACAACACCAAGGTGCCGGTCATTTCGGAGTACGGCATCTTCCGCTCGACCAATACCATGGTGCGTTCGCAGACGCATGCACTCTACATTGCCCGCGCCATCATGGAGTATGCCGAGCAGGGGAGCCCCTACATTCAAAAGCACTGTCTGGTGGACTACTATTCCAGCGGCGCCGACTCGCTTGGCCCCACCCAGCAAGCCGTTATCCAGGCCGTTGCCCAGGGCAACCTGGACAACCAGAAGGACGGAACCGGCGAGTTCAAGTTCTTCTCCACGCCGAGCGCGCACATCTTCCAGATGCTGAATGGCAGCTTTGGCTCCAAGATGGTGGGCACGTCGCTTTCGAACGAAGGAACGCTCTCCAACGGTGTATCCCAGCATTCCGTCATGGCCTCGACCGACGAGAACGGCACCGTCTACATTGCCATTGTCAACCTGGGCCTGAACGACGTTGAAACGGCCGGTGCCGATGCCGCGCTGTCGCAGAAGGTCACGCTCGCCGTGAACGGCATGGATCTCACGGGCAAGACGCTCAAGATCAAGACGCTTGCCGGTGACAGCTTCTACCAGGAGAACGACCTCGCCAACCCTGAGAACCTGGCGATTGAGGAGCGCACCGAGGAGGCAACGGGTGCCACGTATGAGCTTGAGCTCGCCCCGCACTCCTTCACGATCGTGGCCATTGGTGATGGCTCCGAGGAGCCGCCGGTGGATCCCGATCCGGAGCCCGAGCCCGAACCGACGGTCTACACGATCAAGCTTATGCTCGATGGCGAGCCGTACAAGACCATTGATGTGGTGGACGGCAAGCTCTCCGAGGAGCTTCCCGTGCTCACTCGCGAGGGATGGGTTTTTGAGGGCTGGTTCTATGAGGACGGCACCGCGTTCGATTCCAGCAGGCCGATTGAGGGCGATCTGGTGCTGAGTGCCAAGTGGACCAAGGCATCGACGCCGGACGAACCGTCCGAGAAGCCGACCGACCCCAAACCCACGCCAAAGCCCGAGCAGAAGCCCCAGGGAGGCCTGCCCCAAACGGGCGATGCCTCGACGCTGATGGTTGCAGGTGGCGTGGCTGTCGGTGTCGCAACGACAATAGCCGGCGCACGTGCTCGCAAGCGTCGCGTTTAGTCAAAAAGGATCCGTCCATTGAGGGCGGATCCTTTTTTGCATCGCGGTCCACGTGACCGGCAAGGTTCTTGGCACCGATTGGTACGAGTGCGAGCTCGACGGCAAGACGGTCTACATGAGCGACGACTGGCTTGACCCTGAGCTGCCGCAGGTCAAGAACCGCGCGCGGGTTTTTGTGTCGAAGGCGCAATGGTGCATGATCGTTTTACCGCCCATGCATGCGTGGCGACTATGAAAGACAAAACAGCCACTATTGTCTTGCATGGTCGACACATATCGGGCGCCCCTCGTCATGTTCAATCCTGTACGCAGGTATACAATAGCTCGAGGTGTTTATCGAGCGATTGGATGCGAAATGGTGCGCACGAAGAGCCCCGGCCTTGTTCCACCCATTACAGTCTGAAATAGGCCATCGATAAATTTCGA
>NZ_QUHV01000010.1 GCF_003479805.1 Collinsella sp. AF08-23
TCGAAATTTATCGATGGCCTATTTCAGACTGTAATGGGCGGGCACGCCACCCACCAGAAAGGCCCCTTTACGGGGCCTTTCTGGTGAAGTGCGCTGTGTCAAACGGGACTACTCGTCCATCGTGTCCTCAAGTGGCTCGCTGCCGGATCCGATGTCCACGCGGACCTCGCTGCCGGGAGCCTCGGCATCCGTCTCGCCTTCGGCCACCAAGTCGGATGAATCCCCGCCCTCTGTCTCGTCGGAATCCTCGGCCTCCTTCTTGGCGCTCGTCATGCGAGCCACAGCCGTCACGCGGTCGCCGTCATCCACGCTCATCATCTTCACTCCCTGTGTGGCACGACCGGTCTGGGAAATCTCGGCGGTCTTGACGCGAATGACCGTCGCGCCCTCGGTAATGATAAAGAGCTCATGCTGCGGACCCACGACCTTCATGGCCGCCAGTGCGCCCTTGCGCTCGGTCATCTGAATCGTGTAGACGCCTTGTCCGCCGCGGTTTTGCTCCGGGTAGTCGGAAACCGGGGTGCGCTTGCCGTAACCGCGCTCGGTGATCACGAAAAGCTCGCCCTGGCCGCTGGTGATCTCCATGCCCAGAACCTCGGCGTCGCCCTTCATGCTGATACCGCGCACGCCGCTCGTGTCGCGGCCAGTGGCGCGCACCTGGTCCTCGCAGAACATGATGGCCTTACCGGCGGTGGTCGCCATGATGATCTTGTCGCCAGGCTTCACGCGGCGCACGCCCAGCAGGCGGTCACCGCTCTTGATGTTGATGGCGATAATGCCGTCGCGGCGGGAACGGTCGTAGGCCGCCATAGCCGTCTTCTTTACCATGCCACCCGCCGTGGCGAACATGAGGTACTCGTCCTCAGGGAACTCGCGGCAAGAAATGACAGAAGCGATCTTCTCGCCGTCCTCAAACGGCAGTAGATTCACGATAGCGGTGCCGCGCGCCTGACGCGTGCCCTCGGGCAGCTCGTGCACCTTGAGGCGGTACACCTTGCCACGCGTGGAGAAGAACAGCACGTACTCATGGGTGCTGGCGATGAACATCTCGTCGATGACGTCGTCTTCCTTGAGGCTCACTCCCGAGACGCCCTTGCCGCCGCGTTTCTGCGCGCGATACGCGGCCACCGGGATGCGCTTGACGTAACCGGTGTGGGTGATGGTGACGACCATGTCCTCGTCGGCGATGAGGTCCTCGACATTCAGGTCCTTCTCGGCACCGGTGATCTGGGTGCGGCGCTTGTCGCCGAACTTGCGGGCGATCTCGCGCATCTCTTCCTTGATCACGCCGAGGATCTTCTCCTCGTGCGCGAGCAGGTCCTCGTAGTAGGCGATGGCGCGGCGCAGGCCGGCGAGCTCTTCCTCGATCTTGTCGCGTTCCAGGCCGGTGAGACGGCGGAGCTTCATCTCGAGGATGGCCGTGGTCTGCTCGGGCGTGAAGCCGAAGCGCTCGATGAGGCGCGCGGAGGCCTCCGCGTCCGTCTGCGAGGAGCGGATGATGGAGATGACCTCGTCGATGTGGTCGAGCGCGATGAGGTAGCCCTCGAGAATGTGAGCGCGGGCCTGGGCCTTCTTGAGGTCGAACCGGGTGCGGCGGGTCACGACGTCGACCTGGTGGTCGATGTAGTGCGAGAGCATCTCACGCAGCGACAGGCACTTGGGCACGCCGTTCACGAGCGCAAGGTTGTTTGCGCCGAAGGTCGTCTGCAGGGAGGTGTACTTGTACAGGTTGTTGAGCACGACCTGCGGGATGACGCCCTTCTTGAGCTCGATGACGAGGCGCAGGCCCTTTTGCGTGGACTCATCGCGCATATCGGAAATGCCCTCGATGCGCTTCTCGTTGACGAGGCTCGCGATCTTCTCCTGCAAGGTGCCCTTGTTCACCATGTACGGAATCTCGGTGAAAACGAGGCGACTGCGGCCGGTCTTGGTGGACTCCACATGTGCCTTGGCGCGCACCGTGATGGAGCCGCGTCCGGTCTCGTAGGACTGACGGATGCCGTCGGTACCCATGATGAGGGCGCCGGTGGGGAAGTCGGGGCCGGGCATGATCTGCATGAGCTCGTCGACCGTCGCGTCGGGATGGTCGATAAGGTAGCAGGTCGCCTCGACGGCCTCGTTCAAATTGTGCGGTGCGATGTTGGTCGCCATGCCGACCGCGATGCCCTGACTGCCGTTGACCAGCAAGTTGGGGAAGCGCGCGGGCAGGGCGGTGGGCTCAGCGAGGGACTCATCGTAGTTGGGCTGCCAGTCGACCGTATCCTTCTGCAAGTCGCGTAGGAGCTCCATGGCGGGCTTTGCCAGGCGGGACTCGGTATAACGCATGGCCGCCGCGCCGTCGCCGTCGATGTTGCCGAAATTGCCGTGACCGTCGATGAGCGGCGTGCGCATGGAGAACCACTGGGCAAGGCGAACCATCGTGTCGTAAACCGCGACGTCGCCGTGCGGGTGGTACTTACCGATAACTTCGCCGACCGTCCACGCGGACTTCTTGTGTGGGCGGTTGGGGAAGATGCCGCTCTCGTTCATCGCGTACAGGATGCGGCGATGGACCGGCTTGAGCCCATCGCGCACATCGGGCAGAGCACGGGCGGTAATGACCGACATGGAGTACTCGATGAAGGACTGCTTCATCTCGCGGCCGAACTCGCTGATCTGCAGGGAGCCGCCGTTAACATCGGTGCCGGCGTCCTCGCCGCGGTCGTTGGCGCCAAAGCTCTCCTCGAGCTCCTCGTCGTCGCCCTCTTCCTCGTCGGAGTCGGCATCGGGGTCGTATCCGCCGTCCTCGTCCTCGTTCGCGCGGGCGAGCAGGCGCTTGAGGTCCTCGGGCATGCCCTCGGATGCGCCTTCGAACTCGCGCTCGTCGTTGTTCATATCGTCAGCCACGTGTCCTCCTTAAGCGTCCAAGAATCGAGCATCATGAGCATGCTTTTCGATGTATTCGCGGCGGTACCCGACCTCAGAGCCCATGAGCTCGCGCACGGCGCGGTCGGCCACCACGGCGTCCTCGATGGTGACGCGCTGCAGGATGCGGGTCTTGGGGTCCATCGTGGTGCTCGCCAGCTGCTTGGGGTCCATCTCGCCGAGGCCCTTGTAGCGCTGGACGGTGTAGCCCTTGCGCTTTTTGGTGACCTTTCCGTTTGCCTGCTCGTCATCGCCCTCGTCGGGGTTGAGGCCGAGCGCGGCGATGGACTCGCGCAGAATCTCGTCCTCAGCCTGGCGTCCGTTGGGGTACACGTAGTGGATTTTGTTGCGGACCTTGATGCCGAAGATCGGCGGGCAGGCGACGTACACGTAGCCGGCATCGATGAGCGGGCGCATGTATTTGTAGAAGAACGTGAGCAGCAGGATGCGGATGTGCGCGCCGTCGACGTCGGCGTCGGTCATGATGATGATCTTGTGGTAGCGCGCCTTGGTGATGTCGAAGTCCCCGCCATCGCCGTTGCCGGTGGTCACGCCACAACCAATGGCGGTGATGAGGGACTGGATGGTATCACTCGAGAACGCGCGGTGGTCACCCACGCGCTCGACGTTCAGAATCTTGCCGCGCAGGGGCAGGATCGCTTGGATGTCTCGGCGGCGGCCGTCCTTGGCTGAGCCGCCCGCCGAGTCGCCCTCGACGATGAAGAGCTCGGTCAACTCAGCGTCACGCACCGAGCAGTCGGCGAGCTTGCCGGGCAGGCTCGCGGTCTCGAGCAGGGATTTGCGGCGCGTGGCCTCGCGGGCCTTGCGGGCGGCGTTGCGGGCCTTGCTCGCCTGCTGCGCCTTCTTGATAATCTCGCGCGCCTGCTTGGGGTGTTCTTCCATGTAATCGGTGAACTGCTCGGCCACGATCTTGCGAACGAGGGTGCGCATGAAGGAGCTGCCGAGTTTCGCCTTGGTCTGGCCCTCGAACTGGGGGTCGGCCAGTTTGACGGAGACCACAGCGGTAAGACCCTCGCGAACATCGTCGCCGGTAAGGTTGGCATCCTTCTCCCTGAGGATGTTGTTCTTA
Source organism: Collinsella sp. AF08-23 (assembly GCF_003479805.1). GTDB lineage: Bacteria > Actinomycetota > Coriobacteriia > Coriobacteriales > Coriobacteriaceae > Collinsella. The sequence goes on from NZ_QUHV01000010.1 coordinate 3,995, forward strand.
CGTGCATAATCGTTGATCACGCTGGTGAGGGCGGTGCGGAAGCCCTCCATATGCATGCCGCCCTCGGGCGTGTTGATGTCATTCGCGAAGCTCATGACGGTCTCGGAGTACGAGGTGTTCCACTGCATCGCGATCTCGACCTCACCGGTCTTCTCCACCGGGGCGTCGGGCTCGGATGCGCCGGAAAGGTAGATGGGGTTCTTGAGACCGTCAGGCACGGTTTTGCCGTCGTTCAGGTACTTGACGAAGTCGATAATGCCGCCGGCGTAGCAGAACTCGTCCACCTGGGGGGTCGACGCGCGTTCGTCTTTAAGGACGATCTTGAGGTTCTTGTTGAGGAACGCCGTCTCCTGCAGGCGATCACGCAGGGTGTCGTAGTTGTAGACGGTGGTCTCGAAGATCTCCTCGTCGGGCCAGAAGGTGGTGGTGGTGCCCGTGGTGCCGCAGGTGCCGATCTCGCGCATCTTCTGGGTGGTCTTGCCGCGGCTGAACTCCATCTCGTAGATCTTGCCGTCGCGACGAACCTGAACGTTCATCTTCTTGGAGAGCGCGTTGACGACGGAGACGCCGACGCCGTGCAGGCCGCCGGAGACCTTGTAGGCAGCGTTGTCGAACTTGCCGCCGGCGTGCAGGATCGTCATGACGACCTCGAGCGTCGGAATCTTTTTGACCGGGTGCTCGGCGACAGGAATGCCGCGGCCGTTGTCCACAACGGTGATGGAGTTGTCGGGATGCACCGTGACCTCGATGGTGGTGCAGAAGCCGGCCATGGCCTCGTCCACCGAATTGTCCACGATTTCCCACACCAGATGGTGCAAACCGCTCACCGAGGTCGAACCAATGTACATGCCTGGGCGCTTGCGGACGGCCTCGAGGCCCTCGAGGATCTTAATCTCGCCCGCGCCGTATTCGTTCTGATCCGCCACGTAATCTCCCTCTATGCTGTGAAGTATGGCTAACCTTTACAGTTTATCGCATGAACCAATGGCAAAACGCGATATCGACCACATCACAAATACCCCTAGAAGCCAATGAGGGCTCATTTAGGGCGATAGAGGGCTCTTCTGCGTCCTTCCCGCCTCCTCATGAGAGAAGTGCGCTCAAGGGCGATGTGTCGGCTTGAACCTAAGAGTCCAAAGAGTCTCGCTCGGAGACCCCATGCGCTATGCGCGCTCAAACCCCGGGCGCGACGTCTTGACCACGATGTTGCCCACGGCGCCGCCCAAGCGCTCCATACGCGCGCGGATAATCTCACGCATCATGCTCAGCTCTTGCGTCCAGGAGGCGCCGTCCGTGTACACCACGAGCTCGTCCCGTTCGGGCACGTAATGCAGGCCGGTCACGTGCTTACCCTCGCGGGAGTTGGCGCACACCTGATTCCAGGCATGATAGACCTCATGCCGACGCTCCGCCTGCCGAAACTGCTGCCGGCGCTCGGGGGTCGCGCCGTCAAACAGACGGCTGCGTTCGGAATTGATAAAGTCCCCTAATCCGGCTGTGGCGTTAAGGCGCCCTTTCTCGGTCACACGACCCATCCGCTCCTCCTTCTGCGGGTCCGCACCAAGCTCGCGCGCCAAGGGGAAACACGCCCCCTGGCACGCGGCCACTCATCAATCGATGGACCCCACGCGTACGACCTTTGCGCCGTCGAGCACCTCATCCGAAAAATACCCGAGGTTCGTCGTGGTAATGACCGTTTGGACCTCCTGTGCCACGAATCCCATGATGGCCTCGCGGCGCGTGGCATCCAGCTCGCTCATCACGTCATCCAGCAGCAACAGGGGCGGGCGGCCCAAGATATCGCGCGTCACCTCCACCTCGGCGATCTTCCATGCCAGCACGATGGAGCGCTGCTGGCCTTGGCTCCCAAAGTCGCGCGCCGAGCGCCCATCTATGGTGAAGGATATCTCATCGCGGTGCGGGCCCACGAGCGTGAGCCCCCGGCGCACTTCATCCGTGCGGCGCTCGCGGAGTGCCCCTAGGAACTGGCTGGATACCTCCTCGCGCCCCTCCCCCAGCTCACCTATCGTGGACTCGTAGGCCACATCTGGCTCCTCATGCGGGGCAATGACGCGATAGACGTCAACAAAATGCATTCGAATGCGCGCGAGCAAGGCGCGCCGATGCATGAGAAGCTGAGCCCCGGTCGCCGCCAGGGATTCGTCCCAGGCCTCAAGCAGCTCCGATGCGGGGCAATCGCGCAGCAGGCTGTTTCGCTGCTCGACCGTGCGCTCATATGCCGAGAGCAGCTTGGCGTACTGAGCATTCAGCTGGACACCAAAGGAATCGAGAGCGGCGCGGCGAACCGAGGCCGAGCGTTTGACCATGTCAAGGTCATCCGGGCAAAACAGTACGCTCGGCAAAACGCCGCGCACCCCAGCGGCGGTGGTGCGCTTGCCGTTACGGGTGAATGCGCGCTTACCGTCCGCGAGTTCAAGCCCCATCTCGAGCGCTCTTCCGTCACCCGCAAGCGAGAGCCGAGCGCGGCCCGTCGATGCGCCCTCGCGCAGCAGCTCGGATGGAGACGGCTTGCGGAACGACGAACCGGCAGTGAGTAGCTGCAGCCCCTCGACGAGATTGGTCTTTCCCACGGCATTGCGGCCCACCAGTACCGTCACATGCGGGCTGAGCGCCAACACGCACTCATCGAAGCTGCGGTAATTGACAACGGAGAGCTCCGTCGCGGTGATGCTCATAGAACGAAAAACCTCAGATGGTCGGAATGGCGAAGGGACCGGGAATGTGGTGCGGTTGGTGCAGTTGGGGACGTAGCATGTCAACACAATGGCACGCCGGGTGGGCGCGGTGGGCACGCGCAGCCGGCGGGCGCGACGCGCTCGGCCACCGACCCGCGGCGGCGCTAAATACGCACCGGCATGACGAGGTACAGGTAGTTGATCTTGTCATACGACTTGAACACGCCTGCTTGGTTATAGCTCTGCAGCTCGAGCGTGATCTCCTTTTCGTGCGATAGAACGTTCAGGCAACCAAAGATGTAGTGGTAGTTGAACGCGATGACGCCCGATGCGCCCTCCGCCTCGACCTCGACGGTGGCGGTGGCGGCGTCCTGGTCGTTGGAAATCGCGGAAAGCACCATGGTGCCCGTCTCCGCGGAGATATCGAACTTGACCGCGGAGTTCGCCTGGGCGACAGTCGAAACGCGCTTGAGCGCCGAACTAAGGGCGGCAACGTCGATCTTAACCGTTGTGGCGCAGGCGGCGGGGAGGAGCGCCTTGTAATTGGGGTACGTGCCCTCGATACGACGGGCGACGTAGGTGGTGTTGCCCGCCACGAAGACGACCTGCGTATCGGTCGAGCCGATGAGGATCGAACCCTGGCCGCCGGTGATAGCCAGCGCGTCGTTGAAGGCGTCAGCGGGGACGTTCAGCTCGAAGCTGCCCTCCAGCGTAGAGGTCTCCACCTGCGTGTCGCACACGGCAAGGCGATACGAGTCGGTGGCAACCAGGCGAATCGTGTTGTTTTCAACCGTCATGTAGACGCCGTTGAGCACGGGGCGATTCTTGTCGGTCGAGGTGACGCGCCACACGCGGGAGACCATTTCACTCAAGATGTTCGCGGGGAGCTCGACGGAGCGCTCAAGGGCGAACGTGGGGAACTCGGGGAAATCGCCGGCGTCGAGCGTGTTCAGTCGGAACGTAGAGCGCTCGCACGTAATGCTCACCTGGTGTTCGGTCACATCGAAGGATACGGGCGCATCGGGTAGGGTCTTGCAGATGTTCGAGAGCATCTTGCATGGAATGACGACCTGCCCCTCTTCGTCCACACGCGCGGCGATGCGATGACGGATCGAGATGGTGTAGTTGGACGTCTGGAATTCGAGGACGCCGTCTGCTGCGCGCACGAGCACGCCGGAGAGGATGGGAAGGGTCGATGAGGGGGCAATGCCCTTCATGACGATGGCGATGGCATCAGAGAGCGCAGATTGGCTGACCGTGAACTTCATCTCTTTTTATTCCTCTCTTAAATATATATAAGTAACAACAGTAATAACCCGGTGGATGGTGTGGACTACGCTTGTTTGCCCAGTTACACCTGTTGATTTCTCTCAACAATCCATTGTAGACAACCGTTGAGTTTTGCCCATCGTGAGTCGACCCATATTTTTCTCAACATGGACGGCCGCGTTGTCCCCAACTTCTACCCCCACCTTCCAACAGGTTTTCCACAGGTGTCTTCTACGATTTGAGCATGATCGTGTTCTTGAGGTTTTGGACGTCTTCGTAGATCCGCCGGTCCTCGCGCATCTTGTTTTCCACGACCTTGAGCGAGTTGAGTACGGTTGAATGGTCGCGACCACCGAACTCGGCTCCGATGGCCGGTGTGGTCATCTCGCACAAGTTGTTGGCGAGATAGACCGCGACATGACGCGCGAAGGCGATGGTCGCGGTACGTCGGGGACCTATCAGCTCCTCGTGGCTCACGTGGTAGAACTCCTCGACCACCCGCTGGACCATATCGATGTGGATGATCTTGCGCGCGGTGTTGAAGTAGGTCTTTGCCGTCTCATCGATATCCGACGCCGAGAGTTCGAGCCCTGCCGCCTCGCGCTCGGCAGCGAGCCCCGCGCAGCGTTCGCAGAAACTTTCGAGGTTGCGGATGTTGTTGCCCGAGATCTCCGCCATGTGGCGCAGATGCTCGTCAGTGAGGTGCCCCTCGTGTTCGGGTAGCATTGACAGCAGGGACGTGTCGACGTTGAGTCCGTCGAGATTGCCCGAGCCGTTGATGATGTTCTCGTAATAGCGTTTGAGGATGACGTACTTCATCTCAAATCCCGGCTCGGAGACGAGGCACAGCATGCCGCGGCTAAAACGACTGGTGAGACGTTCGTCCATGGCGAGGTCCTTGGGCGCGCGGTCCGATGCGAACGCGACCTTTTTGCCATCGCGGATGAAGCTGTCGACGAGTTGGAAGAAGAACTCGACCGACGCCTGCTTGCCCACGATGTTCTGCACGTCATCGATGATGAGGATGTCCGCATCGCGATACTCGCGCATGATGAGGCTGCCCGGACCTCTTTGCCCACCGAGTTCGTTCATGTAGTCGTCGAGATATGCTTGGGAATTCGCGTATTTGACGCGGATATAGGGTTTTTCCTTGGCAAGGTAATTGCGCACGGCGAAGAGCAGGTGAGTCTTTCCAAGACCCGAGTTGCCATAGATGAACAGCGAGGGGCATTGCCCCGGCTCCTCGGCAAAGGCCGCGAAGCGCATGGCGCTGTTGAAGGCATGACGGTTCTCGTCGCCCGCGACAAAGCTATCGAACGTGTATTTGGCGTTGATGTCGCCCGCCGGGCCCCTGCCTGGCTGGGAGCCGTCCCCCGCCGCCGCGCGCACCATCGTGGGGTTGTTTCCGCCCGTGGCGGCTTCTCCCGTGGAGGGCTTCTTTGCACCTGGGTCGCCCGCGCGCATCTCCTGCATCATGCGGCGGAAGGTGTCGGGGGACACGGTGTTCACCACGCTGATGCCCGATCGACCGGTCTCGCCGCCCGTGGGAGTCGACGCCGCTGCGTCGAGGGGATGGGTTGCGGCCGGTACTCGCTCCTGGGGAGCCGCGCCGCTCTCGTTGGAGGGGAGGGGATCCTCCCTGCGTATGCTTTCGGTATCTGCGAGTATGCTCGCGAGGGGAGGATCCGCCTGTCGGCGTGGGGCCTCCCGCACACTTGCTGCGGTGGCCCTCGATTCTCCCGCGGCACCTCGTCCGTCGACGACGACCTCGAGCCTCATGGGCATGAAGGAGATCTCCTCGAGGTACGCTTCGATAGACTCGCGCTGTTTAACGAGGTAGGTATAGGCGAACCGGCTTGGCACCTGCACGGTGAGGGACTCGTCGTCGAATGCGACGGCCTGACACTGTTCCAGCATATGTATGAGGCGCGGCTCGCGCTCGTCGCGCCGGCAAAACTCGATGACGTCATCGAGGAGTATGCGCGCTTCGTTATCCATCTTCCCCATTCCTCATCTCTGCATCGAGGGGCGGTCCAACCGTCGTGCGTGGGCTATTGTTGCTGCGCCCATCCTTGACCCAATTCGGTGAGCACGTATTTCTGACCACGTTTATATATGAGCCCCGTCCCCGAGAGGGTGTCGAGCTCGCGCGACCACGTTGCATCTGAATTTCCGTAGGTGCGCGTGAGGTCGGTTGGGCCTCCCTTGCCGTTTTGTGCGATATAACGCAGAGCAAGGGCCCCACGCTCGCTCACATATGGTCTTGGTGCGAGCGAGGGCTGCTGCTCGCCGGGTATGGCATTCGTCGGCATGCCCGGCGTTGGCATTGCTACGGGCATGGCCGCGCCGGGCATGGCTGTCCCGGGTGCCATCGACGCGGGCGCCGTCTCTGCGCCGCCGGTCATGCCGCCGAGATTGGGCATTCCCATCATCTGCCCGCCCATCATCGCTTGATGCGACTGCTGCCCCAGTTGCCCCATCTGCATTGGGTATCCTTGCGGGATACCGCCGTATGGCTGTGTCATGCCGTACGGATTGCCATATGCCGGGTAACCCACACCCGCCCCCGGCGTCCATGGATACCCTTGTGGGTACGGCGGGGCCATCGTCCCCATGGATATCGCCCGCGGATCGGTTTCCGCCTGCATTCCCGTTCCCCAGTTCGGATTCGGACTTGTTTGCGCCCCCACGGCCCCGAATCCACTTGGCTGCGCGCCCGCCTGCATGGGTACCTCATCATGGTGCCCACTGCGCACGGCTGCTCCACGTGAAACGGCCCGCTCGATCTCCTCAACACGCACGGGATTCACGCTCACCGTGACCACCGTCCCCGCGCCCAGGTTATCTTCCACCGAGATGGCGCCCCCGGCGGCCTCGACATATTGCTGCACCATGGGGAGTCCCGCGCCGGTTCCTCGGATGTATCGCTTTTTAAATCGATCCGCACTCGTCACGCCGAATTCAAACGCGCGCTCCTTGTCGTCGATGCCGGGGCCCTGATCCGCAAAGCGAATCGTGTCGCCGTTGTCCAATATGGAAATGACCGGCTCGCTGAACTGCGCGTGTATGAAGTTTTCCACAAGTTCGCGGATGATCATGAGCGAGAGGTGACCGCCCTGTTCCTTCATGGTGCGATGGACGGTGTTGGTCACATCTTCCAGGTACGTACGTACATCCGCCTGTTCGACTACGATGACGCGCGGTGTGGACAACATGTCGTCGTACACCGAGATTCGCGTCGTGTATGCAGATTGCGACCGCTCCGTCGCCCCCGTTGAGGCGCCGCTACGGTTGGCTTCCTGTATTGGCGCTGCTCCCGTGAGGTGGGTGTTGTCCGGAGCCGGATCGCCGGAATCCACAAATGGGTAGAAGTCTTCTGACATGGTGCGTTCTTTCTACGTTTGCCGTGAACCTAGGATAGCAGGTCACGTTGGAAGCTTTCAAAACTTTTCAACAAGTTTTCCCATTGTGTTGAAAAGTGTTGGAAAGAACTGAAAAGTTATCCACATACTGCTAACAACCTGTTGATAAGTGCATGAAAAGTTATGAAAGAAACGGTTCGTGACGGGAGGCGCCAATGCCCTTGATCGCGCACCTTCGAAAAGTATGCGTATTTCATGGTTGCGAGATTGACATTCCCGCACCATATTCCCTACAATCTCTTAGCTCACGCGTATATTTTTCGAGTAGTCGAAACGCACCAGGAGGATGTTAACCATGAAGCGTACTTACCAGCCGAACAAGCGCAAGCGCGCCAAGACCCACGGCTTCCGCGCCCGTATGGCCACCAAGGCCGGTCGCGCCGTTCTCGCCCGTCGTCGCGCTAAGGGCCGCAAGCGTCTCACGGTGAGCGACAACTAAGCTCTCATGCAGACCATCAAGTCCCATCAGGACTTTGAGCGGGTGTTTACTCAGGGGAAGCGGCTCAACCATCCTCTGATTCGCATGGTTATATGTGATTGTGTCAGCGAAGGCGATCCGGCTCGGGTCGCCTTCGCTGCTGCCAAAAGGTTGGGAAATGCCGTGGTCCGCAACCGCTCCAAGCGTGTGCTGCGAGAAGCTGCGCGTTCCTGTGAGCTGCCCATCGAGGGCCACGAGATTATCCTCTTCGCGACGTCCCGCACTCGTACCGCTTCTCCTGAGGAGATGCGGCTGGCCCTGCTCGCTCTTTTGCGTCGGGCTCACGTTGTCCACAACAACTGAGCAGGATGTGGAGTACGGGGATGTTCAAGCGCTTTTGCCTTGCCGCGATTCGCGGGTACCAGCGGTATATTTCGCCCCTTTTACCCGATGCGTGTATATACATCCCCACCTGTTCTCAGTATGCTGTTGAGGCAATAGAGAAATATGGCGTGGTCAAAGGCTGTTGGCTGGGTGTGCGGCGTATTTTGCGCTGTCATCCGTTTCATGCCGGCGGGTATGACCCCGTGCCGTAAGTATTGGTTCCTACTGTAAGGATTATTGGTATGTGGGACTGGATTGTTCAGATTCTCTTCCAGGCGCTTCAGCTCATACAGGGCTTTGCGGGCGACTGGGGTCTTTCCATCATCATCTTGGTGGTGATTATTCGCCTCGCTTTGACGCCCATGATGCTCAAGTCGACCAAATCGACCGCTCGTATGCAGGTGCTGCAGCCTAAGCTCATGGAGATTCAAGAGCGCTACGCGGACGATCCCCAGCGGCAGGCAGAGGAGATGCAGAAGTTCTACTCTGAGAACAAGTTCAACCCCTTTGGCGGGTGCCTGCCCCTGCTCATCCAGATGCCGATCCTGATCGCGTTATTCAACCTCCTGCGCGACCTCGGTCATTACTTCCCCAGTGCTGCTGAGCAGGGCTTCTCCTTTTTCAACATCCTGCCCAACCTCGTCATGTCTCCCTCCCAGGCCTTTGCTGGTGGGTTTGCCGAGGCTCTGCCGTACCTGCTCGCCCTGATCCTGTTCGGTCTGCTGACGTTCATCCCGCAGCTGTACATGACGCGCAACCAGACGGGCGCCCAGGCGCAGAGCACCAAGATGATGATGGTCGTCATGACCGTTATGATGCTCTTCATGGGCTGGGGTCTTCCCGCCGGCGTCCTGTTGTACTATGACGTTTCCTCCGCATGGCAGGTCATCCAGCAGATCTTCGTCACCCAGAAGGTCATCGAGAAGGCCAAGGCCGAGGAGGAGGAGCGCATGGTGAACGCTCCCATCGAGGTCGATGTGGTTCGTCGCGAGCACAGGAAGCGCCCCCATAAAAGCCGCTAATGTCGCTAGCTCACGTAGCGGATTGTAATCTTATTTAGGTACCAAACTATGGAGAAGATCATGGCTGACGAACTTGTTGAAGAGATTATCGACGAGGCTGTAGAGTCTGCTGATGAGCAGATTGTCGGCCAGTATCCCGAGATTGCCGTCCATTATAAAGAAGGCGTCGCCTTAACTGATGAAGAGCTCGACACCATTGCCGATGTCGCCATTTCCGTGGTGCGCTCCATCCTTTCTCATTTCGATGCGGAAGGGTCTTCCATTGACGAGTACGAAGGTGATGAGGGTGAGCTCATTCTGGATATTACTGCCCCCGACTTAGCTGTCCTGATTGGCCGCCATGGTCGCACGCTTGAATCTCTTCAGACGCTTGTCTCCCTGCTTGTGAGTCGTAAGCTTGGATTCCGTTATCCGGTGTCTATTGACGTTGAGGGTTACAAGAGTCGACGCCACGACAAGGTTGTGAGCATGGCAAAGAACGCTGTTTCTCGTGCTGTTTCTCAGGGTCGTTCGGTTAACCTTCCTCCTATGTCGGCATATGAACGCCGTCTTGTTCACATCGCTCTTCGTGAAGACGATCGCATTGATACTCACTCCGAAGGTGTGGAACCTGAGCGTCGCGTGGTCATTACGCTTCGATAAGCTTCAAGGTATTTGCTTGCGAAAGGGCACCTTCGGGTGCCCTTTTCTTATGACTGAACTTCTTGATACACTAACCTCAGTCATTTTGATTGGATGGTGTCTATGTCGCAAGAGACGTCTCGCAGGATTCAACTACATGCACTCGGTGAATCCGAGGAGCAAATTTCAAACCTCGTAAATGAGCTTATCTCCTACTGTTTAGAGCTTGATATTGAGGTCAGTAGGGACGAAGCGGAAATGTGTATCAAGCATCTACTCATGGTCAATCAGGTCAATGAGTATATGAATCTCACAAGGATTCAAGATATTCACGATGCCTTGATTCTGCATATCGTCGATTCCCTTGCCCTTACCAGGGATCTGCCCATTGAACCGGAAAGATTCTTGGATATTGGTACCGGCGCCGGCTTCCCTGGTATTCCGTTCTGTGTTTACACCGGCTGTGATGGTGTGTTACTCGACTCGGTTGGCAAGAAGGTTCAAGCCGTTCAGGCATTTATAGAGGAACTTGGATTAGAAGGTGTCGAGGCTGTTCACGATCGCTGCGAATCATATGCTACCGCGCATCACCACGCTTTCGATATCGTCCTTGCGCGCGCAGTTGGACAGATGAATCTCATTGTTGAATATGCCACTCCATTTCTTGAAGAAGATGGCTATTTGATTGTTGCAAAGGCAAACCCCTCCAAAGATGAATGTCATATTGCAGATCAAACAGCTTCGATATGTGGATTGGAACTCATTGGTTCCGATGAGTTCGAGTTGCCTCGTGGGTTGGGTCATCGCACAGTGTTTCTTTACCAGAAAGTCTCGAATCCAAAGATTCATCTCCCTCGACCTGTTGGTCTTGCTAAGAAACAGCCCTTGGTTTCTTAGTCTCTTTTCCAATTCATGTCTGTTTTATCGTAACCACCTCATGTTTGGGGGTGGTTATTTCTTTATTCGTCTTGTCTTTTACGTTATGCGTTTCTAGTTTTGAGTTATGTTCGAAGTGTTGGTTATTGTGTTTTCCAACTGAACCAATCTAAATAGATCATCCATTCATGTCGAGAATGCTATTAAAAGAAGAAACAGGTATTGAAGGGTAACACAATCGCGTTTACCCTCAGTCTCCCGATCTTGTTTCACGTGAAACTGTGATTCATCTGGCTTGATGTAATGCAGATGATTGTTAAATTTCTAGCTAGTTCATGGCTGTTTGTTTCTTAAGAGATCTAATCCTCTGGCAACTAAGCATATAAGTACTATGTTCAAAACAATCACGAAGCATCGGTATTCAGTGCGCAAATAATGTTCGCTCAATTGGAATGGAAATTTCATTATTGATATCCCAATGTGAAGCCATAAGCAGCTTGAATTGACGGCATAGGTGAATTTAAAAACAAGATATCTCTTACTAGCTGTTTCACGTGAAACATATTAAGATTGTTAATGAGTTATATCGTTGGGACAAAAGGACGTTGTTGTGTCCGCAATGTTTCACGTGAAACTTGATCCCTATGGGAGTAATGCAGCATACATATTGAAGATCCAGGAGGGAATGTGGGATTTCGCGACGTTAAGCGCTCAAAAAGTGCTAAGCCATTGCACACAATTGCAATAATCAATCAAAAAGGTGGCGTCGGAAAATCGACAACAACGGTAAATCTTGCAGCAGCATTAGGAAAGCAGGGACGTAAGGTTCTGATTGTCGACTTTGATCCGCAAGGTAACAGTACGAGCGGAATCGGAGTCGATAAAGAGGAACTTTCGCAATGCATCTACGATGCGCTCCTGCATGATGTTCCCGCAGAACAACTCATTCACGATACGGTTAGTGAACGGGTATTCATCATTCCGGCAACTATTCAACTTGCCGGTGCCGAAATTGAGCTCGTTTCTGCTATGGCCAGAGAGACACGTCTGAAAGATCTTCTGGATCCCGTTAAAGAGGAATTCGATTTTATCCTCATAGATTGTCCACCCTCACTTGGCTTGTTAACGATTAATGCACTTGCTGCCGCAGACAGTGTACTCATTCCGATTCAATGCGAGTATTACGCACTTGAAGGCGTAACGAAACTCTTGGAGTCGATGCGTATGGTTAAAGGTCGCATTAATAAAGACCTTGATACCTATGGTGTGCTAATGACCATGTATGACTCGCGAACTTCTTTGTCGAATCAGGTCGTTGAGGAAGTACAGAACTATTTTGGAGATACCGCCTTCAAAACCTGCATTCCTCGTTCTGTAAAGGTGTCTGAGGCTCCTTCGTACGGTATGCCTGTGATTGAGTACGCGCCACATAACAAGGGCGCAATTGCCTATATGGATCTGGCTAAAGAGGTGATTCGTCGTGCCTAGTCCAAAGAAAAAGCCCGCGCTCGGACGTGGTCTGGGTTCTCTTATGGGGGAAGCTCAGTCTGAGACTGGATTTGCAGCCCCTGAGACGGAGATGCCGTTGGAGCAGATCGTTCCAAACCCCAATCAGCCACGAACTCATTTCAATGAATCTGAACTCGAGGAGTTGAGTGAGTCAATTCGCGAGAATGGTGTCCTGCAACCGCTCCTCGTGCGAAAGAATGGCTCTAAATATGAGATTATTGCCGGTGAACGTCGGTATCAGGCCTCGAAGATAGCGGGACTCGAAAAAGTTCCGGTTATTGTTAGGGACGTTGACGATCAGAAGATGCTCGAACTTGCGTTGATCGAAAATCTTCAGAGATCCGATCTTAACCCCATAGAAGAGGCAAAGGGTTACAAGCAGCTCATCAAGGCGAGTGGAATGACACAGGAGGCTCTCTCGAAAGCTGTCTCTAAGTCTCGTTCAGCGATAACGAATTCACTTCGTCTCCTTGACCTTCCAGAGTCGGTCCAGCAGATGATGTACGAGGGTAAGCTGACTGCTGGTCATGCGCGCGCCATTCTTGCTGTTCCCTTTGAGGATGCAAGGATTAAGCTTGCTGAAAAAGTTATTGCTGAAGGTTTGTCAGTTCGTGCGACTGAAAACCTTGCTCCGTTATTTTCAGTCGGAGATTCGCCGCGTGCACCTCGTCCGGTCACACCGCAGTCGTATAAAAAGGCAGCGCGTGTGCTGCGGCAGATCTTCAATACCAATGTTAAGGTGCGCGCGACACGGGGTAAGAATAAGATTGAAATCGAGTTCAAGGATGAGGATGACCTGCAACGCATCCTTGAATCTATGGTCGATGTAAATAATGATTGAGGTAAACGATGAGCAGGGCATCTGAGATTGCTTTAACTTTGTTGGCAGTGGGACTTGGAGCTGTTGTTGGATTCATTGTTGTGATGCGGCCCGAGTCCATCGAACGAATGAAAAATGGTGTGACCGATATCTTCTCAACTTCGAAAAAGAAGGTAGACGAGATGTCGGAAGAAGTTGCTCTGCGAACAGCACGGTTGACCAAGAATCCTCAAGTCAATCAGGACTGGGTGGAAAGACAGTGGGAGTCAATAGGTTATTAGGTACCTAACAATAAGTAGGTGTGAAATACTCGGGAAGACACCTCAATGCTTTTGATCCACCCAAAGCTAAGCATTAGCCTCGGGCGTTGAATAACACCTCCTTCATGTGGGTTGATGAGAGAGATATAAACATAGGGGTCGCGAACACAATTCGCGACCCCTACTTCGTTTCATGTGAAACACTTCACCCGTGGATTGATGGTCTCCCCTGGGTGGTGCCTCCTGTTCGCCCCATAGGAAGCGCTCTTGGACAGTTCTCCCGGCTGGACCCTTGAGTAACTACCTGGACGACGTCTCCTTGGCAGTGTCCCCTACTGAACGCGGAAGCGGCGCTGCTTGAGCTGGCCGCACGCGGCATCGATATCGCTGCCGCGAGAATTTCGAATAGTCGTCTCGACGCCGTGCATGGTTAAGCGGCGCTGCAGCGTTTCGACCTTCTCGATGGGAGAAGGACGGAACGGACTGTCGGGAATGTTGTTGAGCTGAATGAGATTGACGTGGCAGAGCGTCCCGGCGCAGAAGTCGATCAAAGCCTGCATCTCGGGATTGGTGTCGTTGATGCCGTCGATCATGGCAAACTCGTACGTTGGGCGGCGGCCGGTCTTCTCAACATAGAGCTGGATGGCCTCGTGGAGCCGGGGAAGCGTGTACTTCTTCACGCCGAGCATGAGCTGGTTGCGTGTTCCCTGGACGGCCGAGTGCAGAGAAATCGCAAGCGTAAACTGTTCGGGAAGCTCAGCGAATCTGCGAATGCCGGGGATAACGCCACAGGTGGAGACGGTGAGATGGCGCGCTCCGATGGCGAGTCCATCGGGATCGTTGAGCGCTCGCAACGCGTCGATCGTAGCGTCGAAGTTAGCGAAGGGCTCACCTTGACCCATGAAGACAACGCTCGTAACGCGCTCGCCGAAGTCACGGGAGACATGGAGCACCTGATCGACCATTTCTTGAGCCGTCAAAGAACGGGAAAGGCCGGCAAGGCCGGTCGCACAAAAGGCGCATCCCATGGCGCAGCCCGCCTGAGAAGAAATGCAGACGGCCAGCTTGTTTCGATTAGGCATGCCAACGGTCTCGACGGAGACGCCATCGGCAAATTGCAGGAGGTACTTGCGAGAGCCATCCTTGGAGATCTGTTTAGCAAGCTCAACCGGTACATTGAAGGAAAAGCGCTCTGATAGCTTCTCACGCATTGCCACAGGGAGATTGGTCATCTCATCAAACGAACATACGTTCTTCTCGTGAATCCATTCGTTCAATTGCTTGGCGCGAAAAGCAGGTTGACCGAGTTCTTTGACCAAATTCTGCAGTTCCTCTAAATCGAGGAGACGTATATCGCGTGCACGATCGGTGCGTTCCATTTGTCGCCTTTCGGGTGGTGAGATGCTCGTGCGTCTCAAGGGCATATATACCTATACAATAGGGTATTGTTGGGCATTTGCGATGCAGATGCGCAGCTATTGCGTGAAATGGACACCGCTCCCTCGCCATAACGGGCTTTGAGGGGGATTCGAGCCTGAAAGGTGACATCATGAGCGACAAGACGCGCCAGGACATGAAGATTGCAGTCCTTGCGGGAGGAATCTCGGATGAGCGCGAGATTTCCCTCGCTTCGGGTGCTCATGTCGTACAGGGGCTCGAGGAGGCGGGTTATGGAGCGGTGGAGCTGGTTGATCCCGCCGACCCGTCGTTTCTCAACACCATGTCCACGGGGTCGTTCGATGTGGCGTTTATCGCCCTCCATGGCCGCGGTGGCGAGGATGGCATGACCCAGCACGTGCTGGAATTCATGGGCATCCCTTATACGGCTTCGTCTCCCCTTGCGAGCGGCATCGCCATGGACAAGGACCTTTCCAAGCTGCTCTATCGCCGCGCCGGCCTGCCCGTCGCGCCGAGTGTGACGTTCGGCCGCGCCGATATGCCTTCGATAGAGGAGATCATCGAGGTTGTGGGGCCTCAGAGCTTCGTAAAGCCGGTGGTGAACGGCTCGAGCTACGGTATTTCCCTGGTGAAGGACCCCTCGGAGCTTGCCGCTGCTATTGAGTTCGCATTCGAGCACGGTGAGAAGGTCATGGTGGAGCGTCGGGTCTTTGGTACCGAGTGTTCAGTTGCCGCCGTTGGCGATGGCGACACCCTTCGCGCTCTGCCCGTGGTGGAGATCCTCATGCCCAAGCAGTCGGAGTTTTACGACCTCGAGGTGAAGTACGCCGACCCCGCCGAAATCCATCGGATTCCAGCCCAGCTGCCTGAGGATGTCTACGCACAGGTGCAGGATATCGCCTGTCGCGCGCATGAGGCGTTGGGTCTGTACGGTATCTCGCGTACAGACGTAATTGTCACGGAGGAAGGCCCCGTCATCCTCGAGACTAACAACATTCCCGGCATGACGCCTGAGTCTCTCGTGCCTGATGAGGCACGCCACGCCGGTATCGCGTTTAGCGATCTGTGTGCCGAACTGGTCGATCTGGCCCTCGAGCGAGCCGGTCGATGAGCGCCTCCGCCGCGGCATCACCGCTCGCGATGGCTGCGGCGGTGCTTCCGGGCACTCCGCAGCAGGTTATTGACGCATACGCAACGCTCGCCGCTCGTGCCGAGACGCGTTCGTTTGGCCTGATAGAAGATGACGTGGTGGTGCTCGATACCGAGACCACGGGGCTATCCCATCGTGAGAACGAGCTGATTGAGATCGCCGCCGCCCGTTTGCGCGGTCGCGAGATCGTCGATCGCTTTGATACGTTCGTCAAGCCCTCAGGGCTTATACCAGCCGAGATTACGGAGCTTACGAGTATCACGAATGTCGATGTTGCTCACGCCCCTTCCGCCGAAGGGGCGGTCGCCGCTCTTACGGAGTTCGTGGGTGGCGCGCCGGTGATTGCCCATAACTCAGCCTTCGACCGAGGGTTCATAGAAGCCGTGAGTGGCGGCTCGGAAGTGTCGGACATCTGGATTGATTCGCTCGCCCTCTCGCGCATTGCATTGCCGCGTTTGAGTTCACATAAGCTCGCGTCCATGGCCGAGCTGTTTGGGTGTGCGAGCGTGTCTCATCGTGCGAATGCCGATGTCGAGGCGCTGTGCGGTGTCTGGCGCATCCTGCTTTGCGGGCTTGATGACCTGCCGCTCGGCCTCATGCGCCGTTTGGCGGATATGCACCCCGATGTACCGTGGAGCTACCGGCCGATCTTTAGCTTCTTGGCCGGCAGCCATCCCGATGCGGTGTTTTCGATGGTAAGTGCCAGACATGATATTCTGGCCGCCGATTCTTCGTCTGCGGCGGGATCCTCTGCGCGTATCGATGCTGATGAGCTTCCAGGCCTTAATTTGCCCTCGCGCGAAGAGGTCGAAGCGTGCTTTGAGCCAGACGGGCTCGTCAACCGCATGTACCCTGGTTACGAACCGCGCGTGGAGCAGATGCAGATGGCGGCCGAGGTGCGCGATGCCCTGGCGACTTCTTCGCATCGCGTGATCGAAGCTGGTACCGGTGTGGGCAAGTCAATCGCCTATCTCGTGCCCTTCGCTCAGGCGGCAAAACGCAACAACATCACGGTTGGCATCGCCACGAAGTCGAATAATCTGGCGGATCAGCTGATGTATCACGAGCTGCCCCGTCTGGCCCGTGAAATCGAGGGCGGTCTGACGTATTGTGCCCTCAAGGGCTATGACCACTACCCATGCCTGCGAAAACTTGAGCGCTTGGCGCGCGCCAGCGAGGTCCACACCACGCGCGACCCGGCAGACACGCTCACCGCCATCGCCGTTATCTACGCCTACGCCTGCCAATCGCCCGCTGGCGATCTCGATGGGTTGGGCATTCGCTGGAGGAGTGTGCAAAAGGCAGATCTCACCACCTCCTCTCGCGAATGCGCTCGGCGGCTGTGCCCCTTTTACCCCGACAAATGTATGGTCCACGGATCTCGCCGGCGCGCCGCCCGCGCGGATGTGGTGGTAACCAACCATTCGCTGCTCTTCCGCAATGTCGCGGCGGACGGAAAGATCCTGCCGCCTATTCGTCATTGGGTGGTTGACGAGGCCCATTCGATCGAAGGTGAGGCTCGCAGGCAGTGGGCGGTCACGGTCTCTGCGGACGAGAGCCGATCGATTTTTGAGCGGTTGGGCGGTGCGCGCACCGGTTCGCTGGGGAGGATCACCCGAGACCTCGCAGCTTCTGACGCCGCCACGTTGTTCATGGGTTTGACCGCCAAGGCCACCTCGAGCACGCAACGTGCATCCCTGGCCATGGCCGATCTTTTCGATGCCGTGCGCGATCTCGCGCGATCTGCCCGCTCGGATAGCGGATACGATACCGCCAACATGTGGATTGGCCGCGAGGTGCGGGAAAGTGCCGCATGGGGTGTGTTCGCCGAGGTCGCGAATACGGCCATCGACGCACTCGATGAGGCATCAAAGAACCTCGCCTCACTCGTTGAGACTGTGGCGGAGGAAAAGCCGGAGCTTGTCGCAGACGTCGCAGATGGGCAACGCCGTCTCAAGGAGCTGAACGACGGACTCAAGCTGGTGGTGGAAGGCACCAACGACCGTTATGTCTACTCGTGCCAGGTCAACCGCCGCATCAAGGCGGGTGGGGAGAGCCTAAGCGCCGAGCGCCTTGATATTGGTGAGGCTCTTGCTGAAAATTGGCTGCCCGAGATGCACACGGCGATATTCGCCTCGGCGACCATGACAGTTTCGGGCAGTTTTGATCACTTCACCCATGCCGTGGGGTTGGATCGCTTGGGACGCGAGTCCTTCCAGACTCTACACCTCGATTCGAGCTACGATTTCGAGCGAAATATGGCAGTGGTGGTTGCGGGCGATATCCCCGATCCGCGTAATCGGGCGGCATACCTCGATGCTTTGGAAAACCTGCTGGTAGACGTACATATGGCAATGGGGGGCTCAACGCTCACTCTCTTTACGAATAGGCGTGACATGGAGGAGTTGTTCGACCGCGTGTCTCCCCGCCTGTCAAAGGAGGGCCTCGCTCTCGATTGCCAGAAGAAGAACACGTCCGCCAAGATCCTGCGCGATCGATTCCTCTCCGACGAGACGAGTTCCCTGTTTGCTCTCAAGGCGTTTTGGGAGGGTTTTGACGCCGCCGGTGACACCCTGCGCTGCGTGGTGATTCCCAAGTTGCCGTTCTCGAGCCCGACGGACCCGCTCTCGTGCGAACGCGGTGTGCGCGAGGATCGCGCATGGGCCCGCTACTCGCTGCCCGAGGCGGTGTTGGAGGTCAAACAGGCCGCTGGCAGACTGATTCGCACGTCGACCGACGCCGGCGTTTTGGTGTTGGCGGATTCGCGTTTGGTGACCAAGGGGTATGGCAAGAAGTTCCTCTCGTCTCTGCCCGCCGCGTACCAGCGTATCGAAAGCCCACAGGTAGGTCGCTATCTTGAGCTTTGGCGTGCCAGCCACCGGTAGTTTGGTCGCCGCGCCCCGTGTCTATCGTGCGTAGGTGATGAGAGCAGCTCTGAGCTCATCCGGCGCCTCGATGATGAGCTCTCCACCGGCAGCGAGCACCTGGTCGAAGAGCCATGGCGTTGAGGTATAACTCACGTTCGCCTCGACCGTGCCATCGTCGTTGCGCTTCGCGCTATCGCGGTCGATACCCGCCCATGTGGACGCGTCGAATGCCTCCTGGGTGCTCCACCGCATCTTGGCGGTGTTTCCATGCTTTTGCAGGCTTTCCGCGGCGGAGAGGCGGACAAAGGGATGGTCGATTACGGAATCCTCGGTCAACTCGACTGAATCGATGCGATCGAGCCGGTAGCTGCGCTGCCCACCCTTCACGACATTCCACGCCACGAGGTATGCGGCATCACCCGCGACCTCGATGTACCCGGGGTCGATGATTCGTTCGCACGGGGCATCTTCGGATGCGGCGCGATACTTCATGCGCAGACGCACCCCATAGGCGATTGCCTCGGCGACGGCGGGATAGAATCCGCCGAAGAGGGCATCGCCGGAGAGGAGGCGCTTGCCTGTGGCCTCATGCGTGATGGGGGCGAGTGCCGCCGCGATTCGTTCCCGCACGCGGTTGTCGAGGTTGCAGCGTTCAAGCGCCTGGTTGAGCGCAAGTGCCTCGGGAGCGGTGAGGCGAACGGGTTCTATTGCTCCGGCGTTACCCATGAGGGAGACGCGATCTTCGTCCCGCACGATGGCGATGCGCGCACCCGTGCGTTCGTCGGCGATTGACTGGAGCAGTTCAAAAACGCGCTCGAACTGGGATGAACTGATGCCGAACTTGCGGCAAAAATCCGTGACGCGTATATGGCCTCCTGTCGATGCGGTGAGGGAAGTGAGAAGAATTAAGCACAGATTCGTCATCTCGTCCCTACCCAGGGGCTTATCATTGCTGTTCATGCGCCATTACCGCCTTTTGTTTTATAAGGTTCACGCAGTCGACGAGCACCTTGGGTCCACGAACGGAAAGGCCGATATGAGCGTGCTCGAGGGCAAATCGCGCTGCGGCATCAACGTCCCGTACGTCGACGGACCATTGCGTCGACCCGTCCTCCTCATCGCGTGTCTCTCCCCTGCCTTTGGTGATGAGTTCGATCTCGTGAGCGCCCACGCCGGGCGAAAAGGAGAATTCCGCCAAGACGGGGTTGCATGCGGAGAAGTCAAAGGGGAGGAATTGAGAGCCGGTGATGTCGAACTCGGAGGGAATCGCGTAGGGCCTGCTCGATTCCGGTGAGCTTTTCGCGGAGACAACGCGGTCGGTTCTAAAGGTGCGCAGCCCGTTTGCCCCATGGTCGCGTCCGACAAGATATACGTAGCTCCCCCGTTCAAAAGATCCGTAGAGGTCGACGGTGTGGATGTTCTCGTTTCCGCGTGCATCGCGATAGGTAAACGACGCCGGCCTTCTGCGCGAAAAAGCGTTCCACAAGTTGGTGAGATCGCGCTTGATGTTCAGCGGCTGCGTGCTGGAGCCCTCCGGGGAGATGCCCGCGGTTTCACACAGTTTGGTGCGGGCCATTTGGAGGGGCCAACGCGCTGGATCATCGGCGTGAAGTGCAAATATCTGGTCGATTGCCGCAACTGCCTCCTCCGCATCGTACGGCGAGAGCGCGGCAGTGTCGGCATGCGTGGAAGTTCGGTCTATCTCCCAGCTCCGCTGCTCGTTTTTGGCGTTGTGGGAGTCGGACGCCTCTCGAATATGGACGCCGAGAGAGGCCAAAGATTCGCGATCGCGGGCAAACGCCTTGATGCGCGATTCGCGAGATGGACTGGTGTAGCCGATCTCGGGGTCGTTGATGATGTGCTCAGTGGTGAGGGGTTCTTGTGCCACGCTGAGGGAGAACGTGAGGTTGAGCATGCGCCGCGCGATGTCTTCGGACTTCGTCCACGCACGCGGTTTCACCTCGTCATGTGCGGCATTCGAAGTTCCGTTCTGCATGCGCACCCTCCCGTTTCCCACTTGGTCAACACCTGCTCGTTGGTTACCTCATTCTAGTGTAAGGAGGTGGGGTGTTCTGCTCATGTTCGCCGTGTGTTAATGGGGAATTGCGACTGCAGGAACCATATTGAGGGGTTGAAATTCTGCAGGTAAAGCATAAGTAAGGGTATACTTGCGACTATACATGCGCATCGTGAATTCGATGCGTTTGCACATAAGCGAGTTCGATGTGGAGCCCACATGGCGAATACGAAACAATACCTGAGCCACCTACTGCAGAACACGGGTATCACTCCGGCGTGTAGTGAAGAGGAGCGCGAGGCGGCCAACGTCATCGCGAAGATCTTTGCCGATCACGGATTCACGCCCGAGATGCAAGAGTTCAGCGCGAGTGGCATGACCAAGGTTGCCCAGGCCATCTTGGGTATCGTCGCTTTCGTCGGTGCCGTGCTTTGCGGCATTGGAGGGGCCCTTGGCGTGGTCGGCCTGCTTTTGGCCCTCGCCGCCGCCGTTGTCTACGTGCTCGAGCGCACGGGTCGCCCCGTGATCTCCGGTTTGGGCTCTGGTGGTTTGAGCCAGAATGTCATCGCCTACCATCGTGCTTCCGGCCCGCTCGCCTCGCCCCGCAACCGCCCTGTCGTGGTGGTCGCCCATTACGATTCGCCGCGTGAGGACCTGCTTGCCCGTGAGCCGTTCGCGGCGTACAAGCCCCTCATCGTCAAGTTGCTGCCCTTTGCGATGGTCGCGCCCGCGGTTCTCGCGTTCATTCGCCTGTTCCCCGTTCCGGGTGCCGCCAAAGCGGTGCTTTGGGTTCTCGCCATTCTTGCTGCTTTGGTTCCGCTGGCGAACGGCGTTGCGATTATTGCCAATCGTTTCGTGTTGCCGTATACCACGGGTGCCGTGTCGAACAAGTCTTCCGTTGCCGCGATGCTCGGCGTGATGGATGCCGTTTCGCCGTACGAGCTTGGTGAGGAATTCCCGCATGATACGCCGGCGGACGAGTATTTCGCCGAGCAGCAGCGCATCCTCGAAGACGCGATCGCCGCGGCAGAGGCGGCTGCTGCCGCTGAGGCGGAGGCTGCCATGGCTTACCCCCACGAGGTTGAGGGGCAAGACGAGCAGAATGGCGAGGCGGACGAGGTTACCGAGACCGCCGAGGTTGGTAAGGTTGTCGAGCAGGTTCCCGAGGTGCCTGTGGTGCTCGAGCCCGTCGACGTGCTCGGCGCGACGGCTACCGATCTTCCTGCTGTTGATCTTGGGTCGACGGTGACCATGAATGTCGAGAACGATGTCGCTCCCGCGGAGGATGAGGTCGAGGAGCAGCTCGACGCCGATGCCACGGTCGCCACCATGCCCGCTATTGATAGCGCGCCTGTTGTCGAAGAGGACCTGGAGAGCGAGGAAGAAGATCTCGGTGCCGGGACGCAGTCCGAGCTTGATTTGGATGCCGCCGCCCCCGAGCCCAAGCTTCCCTTCTACTTGAACAGCGCGGGCAACGTTCGTTTTGGCGCTGACGTGATTCGCGGTTTGGGTATGCTTCCCGAGAGCTGCGTCGTGCTGTACGAACCGGGTGATGAGCCCGAGCCCGAGACCCCAACCGCGTTTGAGGTTGAGCATGAGGAGGAGGCTCCCGCCGCCGACGCGTATGACGCATACGACACCTACGACGAGGATGTTGAGCTCGAGCAGGATTATTCCGAAGAGGACACTAACGATGAGAGCGAGCTCGCCGAGGCCTACGATGAGGCTGAGGATGAGGACGGATTTGAAGAAGCGTTCGCCCCTCAGGAAGAGGTCGAGGAAGAAGACGACTTCGACGTCGTGATGGAAGCTGAGTATGAGGTCATCGAGGACGAGGCTGAGGACGAAGCTGCTGAGGAGACGGCCATGGCGGCGAGCGACGAGACTCCTTCTGAGGATGGGAACGCCGCCGTTGACGCTGCTGCAGAGGAGGCCCCTGCGGGGCAGCCCGTTGAGGAAGAGCATCACGTGGAGGAGGATCACGAGGATCAGGACGCAGCTGGCGCTACTGAGGTGTTCGCGATGCCCTCTGCCACGCCTCGCGGAGAAGCCGACATGTCCGGCACGATTGCCATGCCCGTCCAGCCCTCCGTCCAGCCTGTGGAGACGGTTGACTCCCTCATGGCCCAGATAGACTCTGCGGTGCCGGCACGCCCCAAGCGCACCATCAACGTGCCGAGCACGGCGGACGCCCCTGTGCCCCGGGTACCCCAGACGGCGAACCGCGCCTCCTTGTTCGATTTACCTGATCCTTCCGCCGCCCCGGCCGATCCGTTTGGCGTTCAGGGTGTCCCAAATGTTCCGAACCAAAGCGGGACCGCTGATGTCGCCTCCGAGGCCCGCAGTGCCTTTACGGTCATCAGTTCTCCCGAGCCCGTTGCAGCTCCTGAGCAGTCGTTTGAGACCATCAGCGCCCCGGCGCCCGCTCAAGAGAAGCCGCACCGTGGAATCAGCCGCCTCTTTGGACGCAAGAGGAAGAACGATGACAGCATGAGTGAGTGGCTTGGTGTCGATGACTCGTTTGATGCCAAGTCCACGGGGAACGACATCGGTTCCTGGGACAACTTCGACGACGGATGGAAGGGCGGCGCCGCTGGCTACGACGGCGCAACCGAGGAGGAGCTGCGCGAGGCCGTTGCCGACATGGGCGATGACGAGCTTTTGGGACACGACATCTGGTTCGTGGCCACGGGCGCATCCGAAAACGGCAACGCCGGCATCCGCGCCTTCCTCGATGCCCATCGTGACAAGCTTCGCGGTGTGTTCCTCATCAACCTCGAGAGCGTGGGTGCGGGTCAGCTCGCCATGCTCGCCACCGAAGGTGAGCAACGCGTCTTCAAGGGTGACAAGCGCATCATGAAGTTGGTCCAGCAGGTGAGCAGCGACTTCCATCGCGAGTGTGCGACGGTCGACATGCCGTACGTGACAACCGATGCCCATGTCGCCATGGGTATGAGCTTGCGCTCCCTGACCATCGGTGGTGTTGAGGGCACCGGCTTCGCCCTCGCCCATACGGAGGAGGATCAGCCGTACAACGTGGATACGGACAACGTTGCCTTCGTGTCCGATGTGGTCACCGAGGTCATCCGCCGCTCGTAAAAGCGGTACACATGCTATAGGGGAGAGACCGTGTTCAGGTACATCAAGGAACATTGGGTTCAGTATTTGATCGGGGCGACCATCGCCGTCTTGCTCGGGTTGGGCTTGTCGTACTATCTGGGAGAGAAATGGTCTACACCTGATAGCGTGCGCGCTCAGCGAGCTGAGGAGAATCAGGCTGTAACCCAGGAGGACGAGGAGCTAACCGAGTGGGTCTCTAGCTAACCGAGTAGGCCTCTGGCGCCCGCCCTTGTCGTTTGCCCCCGGCCCTAGCGATATGCCTGAACTGCCTCCCATTTCTTGGACACAAGAAATGGGAGGCCCTTTTATGGCTGGAAATGCTTTGTACGAAGTGGTCGCGATCGTGCTTGCAGTTGGACAAAGATCACGATGGTTCTTGTGCACTCTCCTTCATGGGGTGACGGGCAGGTCACCAAGCTGAGTACACGGCGAGCCCGTTCGATAAGTTCCTCCTTGTTTTCGGCGCAGCATGAGGCGTCTTTGGAAAGGGAGCGCAAAAAGGAGCGCAGACCACTGTTGCTGGCGAATCGGAACTGCTGGATGTCTGGGTATAAGGCATCGACGTTGATTGCCATGAGAGGCTTAAACGTTGCATCTCCATGCTCGGTGGTTGACCAATGCGCGTCTCCGATGAGTGAAAAGGTCTGCTGTTCATAGGCGTGCGAAAGCGGCGTGAACATCGAGTCTGGCGCATCCACGGTGTGTCCATAGATGAGGATATGGGAAGCTTCCGTAGTGCAACGGGGGTCGATATAGGGACAGCCCAAGGTGCTTGCCCTCCCCCAGAAATCGTGTTTCAAATACCATCCGCCAGCATGCTCTCCCCGTTCTGATGTAACGGGGTAGCTGATGCTCGTGCCCTCAACCGTTAGCCATCCGACTACATCGGGGTTCTCCTTCCTCAGAGAGGGCCAGTCGATGCCCTCTTTTGCCGCGTTGTTTGGGGAATCGCCAATCACCTCGACCTCAAGCGTGCTATATCGAGATAGTGAGCGTGACGTGCCGGCGGCCATGATGCCCGCCGTCGCGGCGAGCAGCGTTGCAGTGAGCATCATGGCGCGCTTGAAGAGCGGTCGAATACGTCGTCCTCCAACGCTCATGATCGCCGTTTGAGATAAGGGCGCTGCGGCCGAACACGTGCTCTCCTGCCGCAGGCGAGGCCCACACCGCCGGCGGCTAGTGCCCCGGCAAGCAGGAAGGCCGCCGGTGATGCCCACCCCGTTTGGGCGAGCGGGCCCTTGGGTTCATTGCCCGGCGTTTGGGTTACGTAGTCTTCGTCATGGTCTTCGAGTCCGGTACCGCCTCCGTTGCGATACAAATCCACGTGGGCTGAATTAGACAAATCGGTGCCGGCGAGATATTCGCCGGTCGCGCGCATGTGAATGACTGCGGGGGACAACGACTGTTCCGCTGGATTATCCCCCTCGCTCTTTGAGCTTTGCGCGCGCTCGATACGGTCTAGATCATCGTGCGGATCTTTAAGGTCATCACGCTTCCAAGAATCGCGCCGTGACGTAAACGACTGCTCCACTCGACCATACTCAAGGCGAATACCCGTGATGTATTCCCCCTCACCTAGGCCAAGGTCCTTTGCGAACAACATGTGGGCTTCGTCTGCCGGCAGGTCTTGTGTCCACAGGGCCCAGCCCGCATAAGAGACCGCGCGACCATCATCGCCTAGATGCACCGTGGCGGGGTCGGTGAGCCAGGGGTTGTCGTGCCCATCGTCACGCGTCGCGTTTGCACCACTTTCATCCATATGGTCATCATCGATGTTGTTCGTGGTGTACCACACGTTGAGCTTGCCGTCGAAGTCCTCGCGCGCAACCGGCGTCGTGATTCCCTCGAATATCGCCAGCCCCTCGCGCACGGCATCCAGGTCATCGGTGACGGTGAACTCGTCGACCCAGGTGGAGCTTGTGTTTCTAAAGTCGATGCTGTAGTCGAATCGGCCTTCGGGGGAGACCGTGACGTTCGCTTGATTAAGACCGTCTCCGTTTTCGACGGTATCGGGTGCCGTTGGGTCGGCGATTTCCTGACGCTTGTCGATTTCCCCTTGAACGGTAACGGGCTCGTCGTACATGGTGACGGTCTGCACCGCCCCCGTTTCCTCAACGGTGAACGCGACACTCTTGGCCTTGTCGTACCCGCGTGGGGTCATATCCTCAACGAGCGTGTAGGTACCCGGTGCGAGTCGATCGATACGATGGGCCTCACTTCCGCTCGTCCACTGCTCAACGACTTCACCCTTATTGTTGAGGATGCTCAACTTGGCTCCTTCCACCTCCTCTTCGTTGGTGATATCCCTTTTGGAGATCTCGACTTTTGTGTAGTCGTTTTCTACGGTCACGGTGTGGGTTTGCTTACCCTCAATCTGGCCATGTGCGTCGACTGAGAAGAAGATAGGAAGGTATGGGCCAATAAAACCAGGGGGAGCCCCCGTTTCTCGCAGGCCATACGCCCCCTCCTCCAGGTGCTTTACGGTCAGAGTTCCGCTCGCATCCGTGGAGGCGTCGAACGTTGTGGCGCCGCCGGTAAGAAGGATGGGGAGATCTGTCCACGTCCCCGAATCGAACATGGCGTATGAGGCGGTGGTTCCCAAGGTTGCGGTGTGCGCCTCACCTCCATCGACGGTTAGCTCGTAACGCCCGGCAGAAAGATCGCTTGCTGTGTAAGCGTTGTCTTCTTTCCGATACGTGAGCTCAACCGGCTTGCACGCATCTCCCGCATGCGCGAGTGTCGCGCTCGTACCGAACACCCCTTGTGTGATGGAAAGAACATATCTCTGGTTTTCGACGATGTCGAGTTCCTTGAGGTCGATGTCGAGTTGCTTGCCATCGCGAATAACGGAAAGCGCGTATAAGCCGGGCTCGAGGTTGGTTTGGGATGTTGTGAGTTCGAGGGGAGAGCTTCCCTCACGCTGGAGGGAGACGGATATGGCGT
Organism: Collinsella sp. AF08-23; assembly: GCF_003479805.1. Lineage (GTDB taxonomy): Bacteria > Actinomycetota > Coriobacteriia > Coriobacteriales > Coriobacteriaceae > Collinsella. The sequence goes on from NZ_QUHV01000010.1 coordinate 30,787, forward strand.
CTGGCTTGACGAGCTCGATGACGGCGTAGGGAACGCGCTGCTGGGCGCAGACGGTTGATCCCTCGGGAGCACGCACCGCGATCGCGCCGCCCTCGTTCGGAGAGACGGAGATCTCGTCTCGTCTATCCCACAAGGAGAAGGACGCACCTTCCAAAGGAGCACCGTTGCCCGTGATGTTCTTATCGACTTCAAGATGCGTGGGTTCATTGGCCGCTTCGACATCCGCATACACGAGGTTCGTGGAGCTGTCTTGGTATGTGAGGGTGAATTCGAGCGGCGTCGCGTCAAGAACGTGCCCATCTGGAGCCTTCGTTTCAACGAAGGCATAGCGCGCGCTGCCCATCCCTAAGGGCAGTTCTCTGGACTGTGCCCAGCCGCCTTCCTGCGTCACCACGTGATCGACGATCTGTCCGGCGGTTGCCTGAATGGTTCCATCGGGGCTGATAACGTCATCGAGGGCCACCACATCGAACTCGGCGCCTGCAAGGCCATAGGCTGCATCATATTTGCTCTGGGATGATATTTTCCCTGTTTGAAGCGATTTGCTGGGCTCCTGAAACTCGGTAAGGTGTGGACAATCATCCTTTTCAGAGCAGGTCTTGTGGATGGATGCGACTCCCCGTGCCTGCTCGTCCGCCACACGGACAACAGTCACCGGGCCGGTTTCATGCTCGTCTGAAATGACGACCTTGACATCCTTGTTTGGAAGAAGATATGGCTCCCGCGCCGCCACCTCGCGAAGATAATACGTTCCCGACCTGAGTGCCTCGGGAAACGTGACGGTTCCCGTCTCGTCGGTTTCGAATATGGAGACTTCACTGTGGTTGGGATACCAAACCTCTTGGGTAATAGGCTTGAGATCTTTGTCCAAGAGTTGGAAGGAGAAGCCGGCGAGCGGTACGGTTTGCCCGCTTTCGGCATCGGCCTTGACCACCTGGATGCGCGAGGTGATGAGGTCGTTATCGACGATGTAATGTAGGCTCGCCCCGTCTGCCATGGCGTCCACGCCGATGGTCCAATCGGGACAGGGACGATAGCCCTCAGGTGTGGTGGAAGGATCTTCGCGGACCGTATAGCCCTTGGCATCATAAGGGAGCGCGCCGGATATGCCCTCCACGCGTTTTCCCTCGCCCATCCAGGGTTTCTGCGGGTCATCCGTCTTGTCGGCGGCAATCGCCTCCCGATTCACCGTCTCGGCGCGATCGGTGGACGCTTTGCCGTTCTCGTCGGTGATGAGGGAGCCAACGGTTTTGCCGGTTGTGTTCGAGATGATCTCGAATCGGATGCCCGGCCCGGCATGTTGCAGCCCCGATCCCTCGGCCCCGGTGTCACGGTATTTGACGATGTCGATGTCGAACGCGATGACATGCTCGATGAAATCATCGGGCTCAAGGGTGATGACCTCGGCATCTCCCAGCTGATCGGCGCCGACCGTGTAGGTATGGGCGTTTGGATCAAGCTTGTATCCCGCAGGTGCCTTGGTCTCGGTGACGACGATGTTTCCGAGCGGCACCGCGTCGAACACGACTGACCCCTCTTTGTTTGTGGTTCCCGTTGCGCTCCAGCCGGATGTGGAGGTTGATGTCACGCGAAACTCAGCACCCTCGAGCGATGCTCCCACCTGCGCTTTCCCGCCCGTGGCGGAATCCTTTTTGGCGATGATGAGCCGTACGGTCCCCGCCTTGTCGGAGAGGGGGACCGAGCCCTCGGAATCACCGGTGGAGAATTCGACGCGCTGATTGTTGAGGCTGAACCCTGCCGGCGCTTTGACCTCTATGGCGTAGTATGAGGTGTTGGGCGTGAGCTCGCAGGAGGCGTGCCCATGCTCGTCCGTTGTTATTGAGGTGACTTTTGCCCCATCGGACGCTCGATAGATGTCGTAAACGGCGCCTTTGAGGGAGTACGTCCCGTTTCCCTTGGTGATTTCGACATCCGCCGACGTCTTGGTAAACCGTACTGTTGCCTTGGGGTTGTAGCGCAGGTGAATCTCTCCCATCTGCTGCGTTCCCCACATCTCGCCTTCGAGGAATGTATCGGCGTTTGCGCCGCCGCTCGTATTGGAATGGATGACGATGGAATACGTGCCGTCCTGCTGGAGAGTTCCCACATAGTCATAGGTTCCGTCGTAGGGGACGGCGTAATGAATGCCCGAGATGCAGCGCCCATAGGCGATCTGCGTCGACCCATCGGGAAGATGGATCGTTGCCTTGCATTGGGCCACGGCACCTTCATAGTATGCCTGCTGTTTGTTCGTAATGACGATGTCCGCCTTGCCGGTGATCGTGCTGGGTGCCGCATATGCGGTAGGTGTAGCCTTGCCGCCCTCCATCGTTCCAGCCAGCATGCCCAGCGCGACAACGGCGGCCACGGCGAGCGCGGCGAGTAGCTTGGGAGCGGGACGTCGCGGTTTTGCACGCGGCCCTCTCGATGCGATGAAGTGATCGTGTCGCCGGCGCGCGGCGAGGTGTGTCCGAAAGCGTTTCACCGTTCCTCCCGTTCTCCCGTGTTGTATGGGGAGGAAAGCGTAGGGGACGCTTTTGTCCCTTTTTCCCGCATGATGCCCGGATTGTCTGGCCTGGGCACCGGTAACATCTGACAGCACGCAAAAATTCAAGCTAGGAGGTAATACGCTGCCAAAGGAGCGAAGGCAACGGGGACAACCGCCCTCGGAATCATCGGATAATCTCCCCATATCCGCACGGCCCGTCACCCTTCGGCCAAGGTTTCGACCAGCCGGTGAACGCACATGCGGATACCCGAGAAACAAGTAGGCTAATAGCTGGCATTTCGCCGGTCTCGGCTATACTTTGAAGCGTTGTAGACACAAGACCGAGAGGTACTACCATGGATAACGCTTCCGAGAAGACCCCGCTCGTCGGAATCATCATGGGTTCCAAATCCGATATGCCCGTCATGGAGGGCTGCACGGCCGAGCTCGACGCCCTCGGCGTGCCCTACGAGCTCGTCATTGCGAGCGCCCACCGCAATCCCGCGAAGGTCCACGAGTGGGCGGAGACCGCTGCCGACCGCGGCATCAAGGTCATCGTCGCCGCGGCTGGCAAGGCGGCCCACCTGGGTGGTGTCGTGGCGGCATTCACCCCGTTGCCGGTGATCGGCGTCCCCATGAAGACAAGCGACCTGGGCGGACTCGACTCCCTGCTTTCTATGGTTCAGATGCCTTCCGGCGTGCCGGTTGCCTGCGTGGCCATCAATGGCGCCAAGAACGCCGCAATTTACGCCACGCAGATTCTCGGCGCCACCATGCCCGAGTACCGTGATGCGATCGCGCAGCTCAAGCGCGATATGGCCGAAGCGTAGCCCGGTATGGCAACCGGAGGAAGGCACTTTAAGCCCAGTGGTGCCGCGCCCCAGCCGAATACGACCTCAATGGGAGGCGCCGCCGCCTCTCAGAACCGGGGGTCACATACCGCCTCGCCGCCTCGCCAGATGTCGCACGTCACCGCGCCGCAGAACCGGGCGACGTACAATGCCGCGCCCTCAAGCGGGGCGCGGGTGTCCCAGCCTATTCGGCCGCCCCGCGTAGCTCAGGCTTCTCCTTATGCGCGCCCCCAAGGTTCGACGGGCACGCGCGGCGGTAGGCCCGGGTCGACGTCGAGCGCGCCACGACCCCGCCGTGGTCGCAATATCGCGTCGTACGTGCTCATCGCCATAGGGGTCGTGCTTTTGCTCGTGGCCGGCGGTCTGTTCGTTCATGCGCAGATTGGTTACAAGCAGGCGGCGGATTTTTACGATGGCCTTACCAAAGAGGCGGTTACGCTCTCCGATGAGGGCGGCGATGGTGTGCCGGTCATCGACTTCGATGCGCTCAAAAAGGTGAACGAGGACGTGGTGGGCTGGATCTACATCCCCGGCACGAACATCAACTACGTCGTCGTCCAAGGCAAAACCAATGACACCTATCTGCGTACGCTGATTTCGGGCGACTATAACGCCAACGGCACCGTCTTCCTCGATTCCGAAGGAACCGCGCCGGGTCTTGTTGACCAGCAGACAACGTTGTACGGTCACCACATGAACGACGGCTCGATGTTCACGCAGGTGTACGACTCGCTTGATCAGGAGAAGTTCGACTCGATAGAGAAGGTCTACTACATCACGCCCGAGAAGACCTATGAGCTTACGCCCCTGTTTACGATGCGTGTTGATGATGACTACGTCGAGGCGCGACAGACGACGTTCGCGGGCGATGGCGGCCTGGCTCAGTATCTCTCTGATTCCATTAAGCACGCCGAGGCGAAGGCGACGGACGCCGACACGGAGTTGAGCAACGCAACCAAGGTGCTCACGCTGGTGACCTGCGACGATGCTTTCTTGGCGCAGACCAAGCGCGCCGCAATGGTGTGCACGCTCATCGCCGAGTACGACACCGTCCAGCCCTAAGCGTAAAACCGCGCGCTCCAAAAATCCGTCCCCGCTCCAAAGGGGGTACGTTCCCAAACGCCAAACCGACCGGCGTGCCATTTGGGGACGTACCCCTTTTGGCACGCCGGGACCCTGTTGCGGGTGGAGTGCCACGAATCGGGCGTTTTTGTAACGAGTTTTGAGGCGTGCCGAGTAGAGGGACATTTTTGGCATCATCGCCGCAGATAAAATCTTTTATCATTGTCCCTCTACTCGGGGTGTTCGGAAACTCGTTACAAAATCGGCCGATTCGTGGCTTTAAGAAGTTGAGGAATGGCCTCGGGACGCGTCCGAGGGTCTGCGATAAATCCCACACTTTTTGATTGAGGTACTCGTTTCTGGAGGCTGTTAATATGGAATACTGACAATAATCACTAGAAAAGTATACAAAGTGTAGTTGTTTCTACTATAATTTGTCAGTATGAAGTTCAGAGACTACATAGAAAGAAATCAAGTCTTCACCGTTGAGCAGCTTATGTCGGAGTCTGGTATGTCTGCCGCATCGGTGAGGACAACTTTGGATCGCGCGATAAAGCATGGAAGCATCGAGAGAATTCGACGCGGCGCATACGTTTCAAAGATTGGCGATTATTCTGGCGCGGGCGTGAGTGCGCTGGATGTCCTTGCGGCGATCGATTTAGATGCAGTCATTTCTTTTCACTCTGCCCTTGAGGTCCACGGCGTTGCTCATAATGTATCAAGCATGTGTCAGTTTAGGTCGAGAACAATAAAGACCAAGTTCTCCTATGGCGGTGTTTTGTATGTACCATACGCTTGCGACAGATCGATTCGCTATCAGTTGATAGGAGCGGTTGGCGCTAATGGGGCCGGAGTTACCACGCGCGAGCAAACGCTAGTCGATTGTTTGCGCTATACAGATAGGGCGGGTGGCGTAGAGGAGGCGCTGCGATCCCTTTCGCTTTTTCCCTACCTTGATGTTGATGAGCTGCTTGCTCTTGTGGAGCAAGGGTCAGCCTCGCTTGCTGCGAGGGTTGGCTGGTTGTTAGAGCAAAAGCAGCGCGATTGGCGTGTGCTAGATGAGCAGCTCGACCGACTAGAGACCATGGTGACGGGCGGACCATACAGGTTGGACAAAAGACAAACGCGAAGCCCGGGTTGGTCAAAACGCTGGAACCTGTGTTTGCCTGCGGATCAAGAGGAGCTGCGCTCATGGGTCCTATAGATATTGAAAGCTTCCGACCGGAAACGCTCGACAAGGTCAACCGCCTTTTGGAGCTGCTGGCAGAAATGGGTCGCCACCCAGATTTAAAGGGCAAGCTTGCGATGCATGGTGGTACAGCGATCAACCTGTTCATGTTTGGTCTTCCGCGTTTGTCGGTTGATATAGACATGTCGTACGTGGGGAGTCTTTCACGGGCGGAAATGATGAGAGAGCGTCCAGGGATCGAGCGCGGCATACAGGAAGTTGCAAGCTATTTAGGATATAGAGTTGACGCTCGCGAAGGCGGGCATGCGGGACGGACATTTGTATTGAGGTATAGGGGAAACTGGGGAAATGATCATGTAAAGATCGATTGCATTTACATGAATAGGTCGCCCCTGATTCCGCTCCGAGTGAGGCAGTCTCCGCTGCGCCCCGATTTGGATGTTTTGATGTTTGACGATTATGAATTGGCAGGGGGCAAGGTCAAGGCGTATTTTGACAGGGTCAAAATACGCGATTTGTACGACATCGGAAATCTGGCGGAGCACTGTAGCGGCGTAGAGGCGCCAGACGAGCTGCTTCACAAGGTGCTGCTGTACTATGCTTCGCTGTCCGCTCATTTTCCAAACAGCTTTATTGGCAGGTCACTTCGTTTTGAAAAATGTGAAAAGGAGGTCGAAGAGCAGCTCGTCCCCATGTTGCGCCAGCTTGAAAAACCCCCGACTCTCGATAGTCTTATGCAAAAGGCGGAGAGGTTTGTCGAGAGTTTCGTCCTTCCCAAAAACGATTTAGAAAAAGAATACCTGGAGCGATTGTCCCAAGGGGACTACTGCCCAGAGCTTCTTTTTGGAGATGGTGAAGTTACGCAGCGCGCCGCGCAGAGTCCTGAGGCACAATGGAAACTGCTCAATCTAAAGAAGATGGGTGGTTGATGTGCTGGCGGCGTGATGTCCGCGCTTGCCATGCGAGTCGTCTCAGGTGTTCCAACAAGGGCCATATGGCAGAAAGCGAGTTTACCCATGGCAGATATACCCTCTATCGACGCGTGGTTGCGCGAGGCCAAAGCGGACCCGTCGTTCCGCGCGTGCGGCATGTACCTTGTCCACAACGGCACCGTGCGTGAGACCCCCAAAGCCGAAGCACGCGGAATCGAAACCGATGGTGTCCAGCCCGGCGACAAAGTCACCAGCATGCACTTTTCCTACGACGAGGACAAGGTCGCCGCTGCGGTAGAGGAGGCGCGCACCCTGCCCGGCATTGGGTACGTGCGCGTATGGCTCAACTCCGGTGAGCTTGCGGTGGGCGACGACATCATGCTCGTGCTCATCGGCGGCGACATCCGCCCGCGTGTGATCGACGGCCTGCAGCATCTCGTGGCAACCATCAAAAACGAGTGCGTCAACGAGATTGAACATGGGGAGGGGCGGGCGCAGTGACGCTCGATTGCGTTCTGCCCGGAAGTTCAATGGATGTGGATCGTATATATCCCCGAAGTGGCTAAAAACTACCGTTTTGTATCGCTCGTCCCGCCAAGGACACCTCGGCCAAAGGACCGAGATTGGAAAAACGCCTGTTCACGTGGGTGTAGTGTTTCCACGAATCGTTTTCGCGACATGATGCACCCCGGTTAGGGGCGCGTTTAGGGTGAAATGGGCAGCATGGCGCCGCGCTTATGGATACAAATCGGTATTTTTTAGCCAGTTTTGGCGCGCCTGCAGATATGAGGTGTCTCGGGTCATTCTCCTTCGCCAAGGCTCGCGTGTCAAGGGGCTCGCCCCCCCCCTTTTGGCATGTTGCGGCTGATCCTACGCCTCCGTCTTGGGCGAATCCACGCGGCTCGAGGTCTTGGGGTGGATCGTCATGCTCTGGAAGCGATGCTCCATGTACGCGTTGTCGAAGTGCTCGGCGTAGAACTCCTCGACGGGCGAGCTCGGCGCGATGCCGCTCTCACGGCAGAACCAACAATCGAGCGCCTGCAGCGTCATGACGCCGTTCGTCAACATGAGCGCGGCCACTACCGTGGTGAGTGAATAGCGCATCTTCCAGGGGATCAGGTTGATGAGCTTGAGAAGCCTGGGCAGGCACAGCTTGATCCAGAATAGGCCGAGCGTGCCCCACATGAGCATGAACGGCGTAGACGTGCGCCCGGCGAATAGGATCGCCATCGGATCGGGCACGCCGGGCAGCAGCTCATAGGAGTAGCTCCATGCGATGGCGCCGAACGACGTCTGCATCCACCAACTCACAGCAGCCTCGAACACGCCGCCGATAACGGCACTCACTAGGAAGATAATGACGAAGCTCTTCTTGTAAAACCGGTTGAGCGCGATGGTGAGCAGCACGGCGCCAAAGCCGTAGATGGGACTGAACGGCCCGAACAGAAGGCCGGCTCGATCCTGGTAGACGCCCGGTTCGACGTACACCATATGGAAGATGACCTCGATGATGAGACCGAGCACGCAGCACACCATGAAGACCCAGAACAGGTTGAAGAAGTTCAGCTTAATGTAACCCTCACCTGTAAGATCGCGGCCGAGCATGCCGCCTGCCGCGGCAACGCGGTCTTCCAGGTCGCGCAAGTGACGCTGGAGTTCGCGTTCCTCGCGCAAGGTGGGGTCGATGGTGGTCGACAGACCGGTGAGGATGGCGAGCTGGATGGCGGGGCGGATGAGGTGCACGCCGATGCCCTGGAGCATGACGTCGATGAGGATTTGCCCCACGGTCATGACGATGAGCGCGTATGCCCAGCGTCCGGCGTCGCGGCGGTAGCTTTTGAGAAGCGTCCAGCCAAAGATGATGAGCGCGACGGAGGAGATGAAGGTCAGCACCGATCCGATGGCCGTCATGGTGAAGGTGAGCGTGAGGTCGGAGCCAATCAGTGCGCTTTCCTGTCCAATGGCGAGTCGGTACAGGATGATTCCGAAGTACGCGCCCATAAGCGGGAGCGCGATGATGCCGTCGAGTGCGCAAAGCGCCCCGTACACGCGGATGATGAGCGGGATGGTCTTGCGCTGCTCGGCGGTGAGGTTGTTGGGATCGAGGTCGTTACCGGGCAGGTCGTAGTCGGGGTTGGATGCTGTACCGGCCGCGGCGCTCGTGCTGCTGGTCACGTGCTGCTCCTTGCGTGCGTTCGAAATGGGCTGTGTACTCATGGTACCCGTTTTGGCATGCAAGGGGGGAGCGGGCGGCCTGCGGGCATGGCGTGCACAAAGGGACGCGTACGCATCGGTCGGCGCCGGGGTCGGCTGCGCAGTTCATGCCCAATGGCACGCACGATGGCGTCCTGCCCGGGCTCCGCAATCGCCGCGGCGCAAAACGGCCCGCCGACCGTGTGGTCGACGGGCCGGATGCCGTTATGGGAATCGCGGAGCGCTTACTCGCCCAGCAGCTCCTTCTTGATGGAGGCGGCGGCCTTCTTGCCGGCGCCCATGGCGAGGATGACGGTGGCGGCACCGGTCACGATGTCACCGCCGGCCCACACCTTGGGGTTGCTCGTGCGGCCGTCCTCGTCGGCCTCGATGAGGCCCCAGCGGTTGAGCTCGACGTCGGCGCAGAGCTTGGCGAAGGGGTTGGCCATGGTGCCGATGGCGGTGATGGCCACATCGCAGGGGATCTCAAAGGCGGAGTCGGCCACGGGGACCGGTCGGCGACGGCCGGAGGCGTCGGGCTCGCCGAGCTCCATGCGCTCCAGCTTGACTGCGGACACAAAGCCGTCCTCGCCCTTGATGAACTCGAGCGGGTTGACGGGCTCCAGGATGTGCACGCCTTCTTCCTTGGCGTGATGGACCTCGGCCAGTCGCGCGGGCATCTCGGCCTCGGTGCGGCGGTAGGCCAGCGTCACGCTGTCGGCGCCCAGGCGCAGAGCGGTGCGGGCGGCGTCCATGGCAACGTTGCCGCCGCCGAACACCACGACGTTCTTGCCCTGGCGGATCGGGGTGTCGTAGACGGGGAAGTCGTACGCGTGCATGAGGTTGGTGCGGGTGAGGTACTCGTTGGCACAGTACACGCCGGGCAGGTTCTCGCCCGGGACCTTGAGGAAGCGGGGGAGACCGGCGCCCACGGCGAGGTACAGGGCGTCGAAGCCCTCCTCGTTGAAGAGCTCGTCGGCGTCGAACAGGCGGCCGGCGACGGAATTGTACTCGAAGTGCACGCCGAGCTGCTCCAGGCCGTCGATCTCGCGCTTGACGATCTTCTTGGGCAGGCGGAACTCGGGGATGCCGTAGGTCAGCACGCCGCCGCCGGTGAAGAAGGCCTCGAACACGGTGACGTCGAAGCCCTCGCGTGCGAGCTCGCCGGCGCAGGCGATGCCGGAGGGGCCGGAGCCCACGATGGCGACCTTCTTGCCGTTCTTGGGCTTGCACGCCGGGGCGCGGCCGACCTCGTCGGCCATGTCGCCCACCATGCGCTCGAGTTGGCCGATGGCCACGGCCTCGCCCTTGCGGCCGAGGATGCACTTGCCCTCGCACTGGTTCTCCTGCGGGCACACGCGGCCGCAGACGGAGGGCAGCAGGTTGTCGCCCTTGATGGTTTCGAGGGCGCCCGCCCAGTCTTCATCGCGGATCTTGGAGATGAAGCCGGGGATGTTCACGCCGACGGGGCAACCCTGCATGCACAGGGGCTTCTTGCAGTCGAGGCAGCGGTTGGCCTCGGCGATGGCGTCTTCCTTGGTGAAGCCCGTGTCGACCGGGCGGAAATCGCACGCGCGCTCAGCGGCCGGCTCCTCGTTCGGAGCAGTGCGGGGAGCGCCGATGTTCGGGCGATACTTCTTTACTTCTGGCATGCGCAGGCCTCCTCATGACGCTTGGTGGAAACGGCCTCTTCGCCGCGGTAGCTGGCCTGGCGCGCGGACAGGTCGTCCCAGTCGACGGCGCTGGCGTCGAAATCGGGGCCGTCGACGCAGGCGAACTTGGTCTCGCCGCCCACCTCGACACGGCAGCAACCACACATGCCGGTGCCGTCGACCATGATGGGGTTGAGGCTGGCGATGATCGGGATGTTGTGCTCGTGGCAGGTGAGGGAGGAGAACTTCATCATCGGCACGGGGCCAACGCAGAAGGCGTGGTCGATTGCGTCCGTCTCGCACAGGCGCGCGAGCGGCAGAGTCACGACGCCCTTCTCGCCCATGGTGCCGTCGTCCGTGGTGACGTATAGGCCGGCGAGCGGCAGTGCGTCGAACTGCTCATGCAGGATGAGGAGGTCCTTGGTGCGGGCACCCATGATGACGTAGACGTTCTTGCCCTGCTCGCAGAGCATGCGGGCTACGGGGTAGGCGATGGCCAGGCCCACGCCGCCGCCGATGACGGCCACGGAGTCGCCCTCGATCTCGGTGGGCTTGCCCAGCGGTCCGGTGATGTCGCGGATGAAGTCACCCTCGTTGAGTTCGGAGAGGCACTTGGTGGTCTTGCCGATCACCATGAAGATGAACTCGATCCAGCCCTCCTCCGCATTCCAGTTGGCGAAGGTGAATGGCACGCGCTCGCCGGTCTCGTCGATGCGCACCATGAGGAACTGGCCGGCGTGAGCCTTCTTGGCCATCCTCGGGGCGTGGACGCGGAACTCGAACACCTTGTCCGAGAACTGCGTCTTTTTCAGGATTTCAAACATAGAACCCCTCTCTGATTGGTCGGGGGCGTTTGCGCAGGTAGCGCGCACGAGTGCCCCGATGAAGCCTAAGCGGCATATGCGCATGGCGAATATGCGCATACGGTGTTCAGTATACCGCGCGTTTCCCATTCGGGGTTCGAACCGATGTGCTATCGGGCCAATGGTGGGCCGTTGTTCGGTGGGCGTTGCTGGGAAGCAGCTAGGGATAGTTTTACAACGACTGCCCGGCGGTGTTCGTTGGCGTCTCCATCTCAATTCGGTGCCTGTCCCTAAATTGAGGTTGGGCTCCTAGTGCTTGCCGTTGGATCCCGCGCCGCCGTTGACGTGGTCGCGGGCAAAGATGACGCCGCGCGTCACGGCCAGCGCGGCGGCCTCAGCGGCGGCTTGCGTCATAAAGCCGAAATCCTCGGCCTCCTTGGCGCGCAGTTGCTTGAGCACGAAATCGGCCACGGGCATACGTCCCGGAGGGTCGCCAATGCCGGCGCGGACGCGCGAGAAGTCGCGACTGCCGAGTTTGTCGATGATGGAGCGCAGGCCGTTGTGGCCGGCGTGCCCGCCGCCGACCTTAACGCGTACGTCGCCCGCTGGGATGTCCAGCTCGTCGTGGATCACGAGCAGCTCTTCGGGCTTCACTTTGTACTGCGCGCAGAGCTTGGAGATGGGCCCGCCGCTCGTGTTCATGTACGACTGGGGCTTGACCAGCACGACTTCGCGCTTGCCGCCCTCCTCTTCGGGGTCGTTCACGCTGATGAGCGCGACCTCGGCGCCCGCCTGGTTCTTCCAATAGCTTACGCCCGCCTGCCGAGCGAGGATGTCGATGGCGCAAAAGCCGGCGTTGTGGCGGGTAGCGGCGTACTCGTCGCCGGGGTTGCCGAGGCCGGCGACCATACGGATTTTCTTGGGCTGTGCTGCGGCCATGAGGTCTCCTTGCTGTTGATACTTCCCGCAGAACATGGTGCGTGTGCCGTGCGGCGCTGTCAACGACCCCCGCAGGGAGAGCATAAGTTGCTGGTATCCCGAGCAACATGTAGCGCTACACGGGCTTAAGCCCCACCGCACCTCGAAGGGCGTTGAGCAGGTTTGCCTGCTTGGCGCGATGGCCTTTTCCTTGGTACCTAAACCGCATGTGGGCAAAGCGGTATATGGTGCGCGCGATGGCCTCGAGCGCTTGGATGTCGCGCATTTGGTCGCGTTGAATAACGATAACGTTGATGCCCATGCAGCGAAGGCCGTTGTTGCGGTTGCCGTCGTGGATGCGAGCGGGGAGCTCCTCGTGTCCCGTGCCGTTGTATTCGACGTCGACATTGGCTGCGGGAATGAAACAATCGGCAACGGCATAGGGCATACCCGATGACATGAGCACCGCGTCATGCGTAAAGTCGATGCGGTGGTTGAGCAACATGCCGTCGGGTAGCGCGGCGCAATTAAAGCCTCCGTACTGCATGGGGAATCCGAGCATGCAGTACTGGATGGTTTCTGCCGGCGAGGCGGAATTGGGTGCGACGAGGTCGACCGCTCGGCGAAAGGCATGGTCACGGCTGCTTTTGGTCCACTTCGCGATTGCCCTGAGTTGCTTTTTGGTGGCGGCCGGCTCGCATGAATAATGGGTCTGTTCAATCTTGACCTGCTGGTTGCCGTGTGTGCGGTGCGTTGCTGTTCCATCGGGCGCGCCAAGGGGCGTATCGGAGACGTCGTTAATCTCGGGGTCGGTCTCGGCGGAGGTGTCGAGGCCGCTGAGGTGCGTTTCGGCTGACGCGGAATTGGGGAGCCGGATGCCGTCCATTGACGACCACGTTTTGCCCCTCGCAATGGAAAGCGTTGCATTGTGAGGCAGGGAATACGTTCCAAGAAGCTCCATGAGGAGCGCGGCGATTTCTGGGACGGAGCGGCCACGCGAATAGAGATATGCGGTGAACGCGGGGGAGGTGCAGTAAAGACCGCGCTCGATTTCGAGGATGGATCCAGCGGGAAGATCGCGCGACATAACATGGCACGTCAGGGGCTTTCTGGCTCGGCGACATGTTGGGTCAGATACGAGAACGTCAAGGCGCTCACCGTCCTCGCCATTCCAAAGGGCATGGCGACCAAGATAATCAAAATCGAGTGTCGAGAGGTTGGGCTTGCAATTCGCCAGAACTCGGCGTTGTTCGGCGACGGTAAGCGACCTCCACGGAACGGCAGAATACGCCCCTCGTGCACGCCTGATTGCGCGCAAGGCCGAGATATGTGAGAAAACAAGTGCGTCCATGTAAAGAAGCTACATCAAGGCGCGCGCCCGTGGCACGAGAAACGTGAATTGAGAAAAATGGCTAAAAATTACCGTTTTGTATCGTCCGTCGGCTGCTGGCGGACGATTCAGACGGTCTTGAGCTCTTGTAGTTAAAGAAAACGCGGCGAAACTGCTTAAAAATGGGCACAAACAGGCGAATATAGCCAAATGAGGGTGGTTGATGGCACCAAGAACTGCTTCTAGGGTCATTTGGGGGATACAAAACGGTAATAATTAGCCATTTTTCTAGAACCTAGATGCTTCTTAGCTGGAGCACCATGGAGGTAAGGTTCTCCATGGACGAAAACGGAGTTGATCGGAAAGAAAAAGCCCCCGTTTCCCAGACTCTAGCCTGGAAGACGGGGGCAACCTACCGCAGAACTCTGCTTGGTGCAGCTATGAGCGCGGCTACCTTACATGGCGAAGTCGCCGCCCACGAGCGTGCTTACGGACTGCTCGTAGTACACGGCGGAGATGGTCTCGGCGAACTCACCGGCGACGGAGATGGTCTTGATCTTGCCGCCTTCCTCAACGGGGATGGCGTCGGTGACCAGGCACTCGACGATAGGCGCATCGTTCAGGCGCTGGATGGCCTGGCCGGAGAAGATGCCGTGGGTTGCGCACACGTAGATGTCGCCAGCGCCGAGAGCCTTGAGCTCGCGCACGTTGGCGCACAGGGTGCCGGCGGTGTCGATCATGTCGTCGTTGATGATGCAGGTCTTGCCCTCAATATCGCCAATGATGCCCATGACTTCGGCCGCGTTGTGGCGCGGACGGCCCTTGTGCGCGATGGCGAGGCTGCAGCCGAGCATGTCAGAGAGCTTCTTGGCGGCCTTGGCGCGACCCACGTCGGGGGAGACAACGACCAGATTGTCGGTATCGAAGCCCTTGGCGTCATAGTAATCGGCAAAGAGCGGCAACGCGGAAAGGTGGTTCACCGGGATGTCGAAGAAGCCCTGGATCTGGCCCTGGTGCAGGTCGAGCGTGATGATGCGGTCGACGCCGGCGCACTCGAGCAGGTTGGCGACGAGGCGGGCGGTGATGGGCTCACGCGGGCCGGCCTTGCGGTCCTGACGGGCGTAACCGTAGTGGGTGATGACGGCGGTGATGGAGCGGGCGGAGGCGCGCTTGGCGGCGTCGGTGGCGATGAGGAGTTCCATCAGCATGTCGTTGACGTTGCCGCCAGCGACGGATTGGATGAGGAACACATCGGCGCCACGGACGGTCTCGTCGTAGCGCGCGTAGATCTCGCCGTTGGCGAACTGCTTGAGGGTGAGTCCGGAGAGCTCAACGCCGAGCTGGTTGGCGATCTTCTGGGCAAGCGGACGGTTGGAGGAACCGGAGTACACTCGCAGGATCTTGCTCATATCAACGGTCTTTTTGGGATCGGTTGTTGGCATGACTTCTCCTTTATACGCCACAACATCCATACACGCTCTATATATTAGCCACTTTGCCAGCTATTTGACCATCGATAATCCGCCCAAGGAAACTTCATCGGTGAGAGGAGCGGTGTTTCAATTGGGGACAGGTACAAATTGAAAATATGCTGGGCTTGCGGCGTTCATGAAAAAGCCGGCCTTCCGAAGTGACGGATGGCCGGCGGACCCTTGGCGAAGCACCTCGGGCGGCATGTTCAATTTGTGCCTGTCCCCAATTGAAACTTAGAGGCGAGCGCGGCGCTTCTCGGTGTAGCCCTCGATGATGCGCTGGTCGTTACGCTCGACGGCGAGCGCGCCGCTGGGCACGTCACGTGTGATGCAGCTGCTCGCGCCGGTGATCGCGTCGTCGCCGATGTTCACGGGGGCGACCATCATGGTGTCCGAGCCAATGAACGTGCGGTCGCCGATGGTGGTGGCGTGTTTGTTCTTGCCGTCGTAGTTGCAGGTGATGGAGCCCGCGCCCACGTTGACGCCGGCGCCCATGGTGGTGTCGCCAATGTAGGAGAGGTGCGGCACCTTGGAGCCCACGCCAATGGTGGACTTCTTGATCTCCACGTGCGTGCCCACGTGCGCGCGGTCGAGCAGGTGCGTACCCGGGCGCAGGTAGCAGCGGGGGCCGCAAGTGACGCCGTTCTCGATCGCGACGTCGATGGCCACGGTTTCGTCGAGCGAACAGTTGTCGCCGGCGACCACGTTGGTGAGGCGGGTGTTGGGGCCGAGCTGGCAGCCCTCTCCGATGCGGCAGGTGCCGATGAGGTGCGTCTGCGGCCACACGACCGTGTCGCGACCGATTGTCGCGTCGGGGGAAATCCACGCCTGGGCGGGATCGATGAACGTGACGCCCTCGGTCATGAGGTGCTCGTTGATGCGGTCGCGCGCGATGGCGGTGAGCTCGGCGAGCTGCGCGCGGCTGTTCACGCCCAGGCCGTCGCGGTAGTCATCGCAGTGGAAGATGGTGACGGCATGGCCGTGGTCCTTGAGGATCTCGACCATGTCGGGCAAGTAGTACTCAGCCTGCGCGTTGTCGTTGCCGATTTCGCCGATGTGGGCGGCGAGCAGCGCACCGTCGAAGGCGTAGCAGCCGGCATTGCATTCCAGCAGCTCGGCATCCTGCTCGGGCGTGCAGTCCTTCTGCTCGATGATGCGGTTGACCGAGCCGTCTGCGGCGAGCTCGATGCGGCCGTAGCCGAAGGGCGCAGGCGGAGTGAAGGTGAGCACCGCACCGGCGTGTGTGCCGTTGGCGACCGTGTTGGCGAAGGTGCGGATGGTGTCGGCCTGGATGAGCGGCAGGTCGCCGTTGAGGACCACGATGGGTCCGGCATCGATGCCGGTGGCCTCCAGCGCGCAGCGGACGGCGTGACCGGTGCCGAGGCGCTCGGCCTGCTCGACGCACTCGACGACACCGGCGGCAGGCGTGCCCTCATAGGCACTGGCGATCATGGCGCGGACCTCATCGGAGTGGCTACCCACAACAACGATGACGCGGTTGCAGCCCGCCGCGAGCGCGGAGTCGATGACCCAACAGGCCATGGGCTTTCCCAAAATCTTGTGAGACACTTTGGCATGGTTTGACTTCATGCGCGTGCCCTCGCCGGCGGCCATTACAATCGCGGTAACATCCATATATGGCTCCCAAAGATTGGTTGCAGGTTCCACGCGCGCATGGCGCGCGTAATGCGATGATACCGCAGCGTGGGAGGCGGATGGTGCGCACCGGGGGATGCGCGTGCAATTGTCACAGGGGAGGTGCGCTCTTGGCTCAGGCAGTACGACACACGGCGTTCGACGCCATGCACCCCGTGGTGCCCGCGGTGTTCATCACGATCACGCTCGCTCTCACCATGTTTTCGATGCATCCGGTCTTGGTGGCTATCTCGTTCGCCGGCGGATTTGCATACGCGGCGTGCGCGCGCGGCATCTGGGCGGCGCTGAGCTCACTGCGCTGGCAGCTGCCGGTGGTTCTCGTGATCACCCTGGTAAACCCCCTGTTCGTCCACATGGGGTCGACCGAGCTGTTCGTGTTCTTTGGGCGACCGGTCTTTATGGAGAGCTTGCTCTACGGCTGCGCGATGGCGCTTTTGTTCCTCGCGAGCGTTCAGTGGTTCGCCGCCGCCTCCGCGATGCTTTCGTATGACAAGGTTTTGGGCTTGTTGGGAAATTCGATTCCCGTTGTGGCACTTATGGTCTCGATGACGATGCGCCTGGTGCCGAGGTTTTTGAGGCGGGGTCGCGCGATTGCGTCAGCGCAGGATGTGGCGCGGAGCTGCGCGGTGTCTGCGGGGGGCGGTGTCGAGAACGGTGCAGAGGCGAGGTCGAAGGAGCATGGTTCGCAGGGGCCGCGTGCGTCGCGGGCGAGCGCGGAGGCCGTTGTCGGCGCGTCGGCGCGGCGCCTGCCGTTGAGATCGGGGGGACGCGCTGCCCGGGGTCGAGGGCTGCCCGCCGGCGTTGCGAGCCGGTTGCGTCAGAGCTCCGTGCTCATGGGGTGGGCTATGGAGGACTCGCTTGAGACGGCCGACGCCATGCGCGCCCGGGGCTGGGGCGCCTGCAAGCACAGGACGACCTACATGCCGTATCGGTTCACGCCGCGCGATGCCGCCGCGGCGGCGATGCTGCTGATGGGAGGGCTCCTGTGCGCGTGGGTCTCCTGGACGTTGACCGCGCCCTACGCGTTCTACCCGCGTCTTAGCCCTATTGATATGTGGTGGGGGTACCTGCCGTACGCAGCCTGGATGTTCACGCCCGCCGTGCTCCATATATATGAGATGAGGAGATTCGCATGAGCGATTGCCAAGCCGGTATGGGCGGCGGAGGGCTCGGCGTGGATGACGGAGGGCCCTGTGCGGACGATGGGCTTTGCACGGGCGGCACGGGGTGTCGTGCGGACGACGGCGGAGCTCGCGCGCAGGCCGAAGCCCCCGCACATGCGCTTGCCCCGGCGCTCTCTTTCCAAGGTCTGTCTTTTTCCTATCCCGATTCGCCCGCGCCTGTTCTAGAGGATGTCTGCCTGAGTATCGAGCCGGGCGCGTTTGCCCTTTTGGTGGGTGATACCGGTTCGGGCAAGTCCACCCTGCTGTCGCTGGTGAAGCCGCAGATTGCGCCAGCTGGGTGCCGGGCAGGATCGGTTCGGGTGTTCGGACGTCCGGTGGGGGGCCTTTCGGACGAGGAATCTGCCCGTACGGTGGGGTTTGTCTTTCAGGATCCCGACAACCAGATTGTGTGCGACAGCGTGTGGCACGAGATGGCGTTTGGCCTGGAGAACCTGGGCGTTCCCCAGGCCGAGATGCGGCGTCGCGTGGCGGAGGCGGGGTATTTTTTTGGCATGGGCGACTGGTTTCGCTGCGCCACGGACGCGCTCTCGGGCGGGCGCAAACAACTTCTGGCCTTGGCATCCACGCTGGTGATGCAGCCGCGCCTGCTGCTGCTCGACGAGCCCACGGCGCAGCTTGATCCCATTGCGACCAAGAATTTCCTGCATGCGCTGTTTCGCGTGAATCGCGAGCTGGGCTGTACGGTGATCGTGGCCACCCATGCGCCGGAGCTCATGGCAGATTACGCCACGTGCGCGTTCGAGCTGCGGAGCGGCCGCGTGCACGAGGTGGCGCTCGAGGAGTTTGGCCGCCGCGTTTCCATGCGAGGAGCTGCAGGCGAGGCGGCTGCTACGACCGCGCACGC
Organism: Collinsella sp. AF08-23; assembly: GCF_003479805.1. GTDB lineage: Bacteria > Actinomycetota > Coriobacteriia > Coriobacteriales > Coriobacteriaceae > Collinsella. The sequence continues at coordinate 49,361 of NZ_QUHV01000010.1, forward strand.
TGGTCGGATGCGCGCCGGTGCCGCGAACGGCGGCACTGCCGTCGAGGTGCGTGGTGCGTGGTTTCGCTATGGACGCGACGAAGATTGGGTCCTGCGCGGCACCGAGCTGTCCGTGCGCACGGGCGAGCTGCACGCACTGGTGGGTGGCAATGGCTGCGGAAAGTCCACGCTGCTGGCGCTGATGGCGGGAACGAAACGCGTGCAGAAGGGTGCCGTTTGCATCGATGTGCGCGAGAGGGCCCTACTGCCGCAGAACCCCAAGGCATTGTTCGCCGAGGAGTGCGCGCTAGACGAGCTTATGGAATGGTCGAGCGTTGGAGCTTACGGGCCGCAAGAGGTCGAGGCCATGCTTTCGAGGCTCGGCCTTGCCGACCGCGCTGCTGCGCATCCGTATGATTTGTCGGGCGGTCAGCGTCAGCTGCTTGCCTTGGGCAAGGTGCTCCTGGTACGGCCGCGCTTGCTGCTGCTCGATGAGCCCACCAAGGGGCTCGACCGCGCGGCTCGCCGCAGGGTCGCGGAGGTGCTCGAGGAGGAACGCGCGCGGGGTGCCACCATCGTTATGGCGACGCACGACCTGGAGCTCGTCTCGGGCCTTGCCAACAGCGTCTCGCTGCTGTTTGACGGCGAGGTTGCCTGCACGGAGCCTGCCGACGAGTTCTTCCGCAACAACATCTTCTACCGGCTGTGATGTACATGAGGTTTGACGACGAGAAACAGCGTGCTGCGGCATCGCCTGACGGGCTGGCCGCCTATCCCGGAGGAGCCCTGCTCGAGGTCGTGCTCCTCGCTGCGGTTCCGCTTGCGATGGGATTGGCCCTCGTTGCGGGCTTTGCCCAAACGGCGCTGCTCATGTTGCTGGTGGTGACGGTGGTGCTCGCCTTGTTCTTCGCGGGGTACGAGGCGGGTCGTCCGGCGCTGAGGCAGATTATGCCCACGCTTGTGCTCTCCGCCCTTGCGGCCGCCGGGCGTATCTTGTTCGCCGCGGTGCCGGACTTCAAGCCGGTCTCGGCCATCGCGATCATCGCCGGAGCCACCCTGGGCCGCCGAAACGGCTTCATGGTTGGGGCCCTCGCCGCGCTCGCCAGTAACTTCTTCTTTGGTCAGGGCATGTGGAGTCCGTGGCAGATGTACGCCTGGGGCATGGTCGGATACCTGGGCGGAGTGCTCGCAAGCGCCGGCGTATTCGACAACCGCGCCACGGGTAAGCCGCGTATGGTGACACTCGTCACATGCGGACTTGCTTCTGGGGCCCTCTACGGCGTGATCATCAACGCCTACGGCGTCTTGGGGTTCGTGCGCCCGTTTACCTGGCCTGGCACTCTGGCGTATGTGGCGGCATCTCTGCCGTTCGACGTCATTCACGGTGTGGCGACCGCGGTGTTTCTTGCGGTCCTGTATGGCCCGTGGACGCGCCGCATCAACCGCGTGGTGCGCAAATACGGCCTGCGTGGGTAGACTGATATCATGCAAACATCGTATGTAGCTGATTCGACCGGGCGCGTGCCCACCCGGAGGTCCACATGCACGGAGACAGCATTCTCCTCGCCACGTTTGTCATCGCCCTCGTCGCGGCGTTTTTGGGCGGCATCCTCGCCCGTGCCGCGCGCCTCCCACCGGTTGTGGGTTACCTGCTCGGCGGTCTTGCGGTAGGGCCGTTCACCCCGGGCTTCATCGGAGATTCGCATGCGATGAGCCAGCTTGCCGAGGTGGGCGTCATGTTCATGATGTTCGGCACCGGCCTGCACTTCTCCTTCGACGACCTCGTGGCCGTGCGTCGCGTTGCGGTGCCGGGTGCCTTGCTGCAAACAGCCCTCGGCACACTCACCGGCTGTGGGCTGGGCCTTGCTCTGGGCTGGCCGATCGAGGCGGGCATCATGCTCGGCCTGTCCGTATCCATCGCTTCGACGGTCGTGCTCATCAAAAACCTGGCCGACGCGGGCCTCGCCGACACCGAGGGCGGTCGCATCGCGACGGGATGGCTCATCGTGGAGGACCTGATCACGGTGGTTATTTTGGTGGTGCTCCCGGTGGCGTTTCGCGCGGGGCTCGCAAGCTCGCTCACCATTGCGGCAGGTTTGTCGCAGATTGGCGAGTTCTCGTTTCTCATTGGACAGACGGGCATGGCGCTCGGCGTGCTCACGCAGGATCAGTACAGCCTGATTCTTGGCGCGGCGGTGCTGTCTATTGCGCTGAACAGTTTTGTGTTCAAGGCGCGCATGCCGCTTGAGCACGCGTTGGGTGGGGTTCCCGCTCTTGCGCGGCTGTATGGCGAGGCCGTCGGCACTGATGCGCCCGGCGCGGGCGCGCTGGATGGGTTCTCGTCCGGCAAGGTCTTGCTCGATGGTGCCGCGCCCGAGGGGGTCGATGCTGGCGGATTGCGGGATTCGGTGCCGCGCGCGGATAACGCGCTTCGCGGCGGTACGGAGACGCGCGGGAGTCGACGGCAAAGGTGCGCGCCATGCGCCCGCCCGCCCGCGATTGCCGTCGTTGCTTACAGCTCGATCTCCAGCGTGACGGGGCAATGGTCCGAGCCGAAGATGTCGCTGCGGATGCCCGTGGCGCGCACGCGGTCGGCGATGGAATCGCTCACCAGGAAGTAGTCGATGCGCCAGCCCGCATTGTTCTTGCGTGCGTTGAAGCGGTAGCTCCACCAGCTGTAGGCGCCCTCGAGGCCGGGGTTGGCGGCGCGGAAGGTGTCGGTGTAGCCGGCGTCGAGCAGCTCGCCGAACTTGGCCCGCTCCTCATCGGAGAAGCCCGCGTTGCCGCGGTTCGACTTGGGGTTCTTGAGGTCGATCTCGTTATGGGCGACGTTGAAATCCCCGCAGGTCACGACGGGTTTGCCGGTCTCGTCCTCGAGGGAGCGCAGAAAGGCGCGGTAGGCGTCGTCCCATGCCATGCGCACGTTCAGGCGGGCGAGCTCGTTTTGGGCGTTGGGCGTGTAGACGTCCACGAACCAATAGTGCTCGAACTCGAGCGCGCACACGCGGCCCTCGGTTGCCGCCGCGGCAACCAGCTCGAGGCGGTCGTCGTCGAGTCCCGCCCCGCGGCCCGCGTCGAGCACGGCGTCTGCGTGACGTACGGAAAGGGGCTCCTCGCGGCAGAACACGGCCGTGCCGGAGTAACCCTTGCGCTCAGCGTAGCTCCACACCTGGTGATAACCGGGAAGGTCGAGCTCGACCTGACCCTCCTGCAGTTTGGTCTCCTGCAGGCCGAGGACGTCGGCGTCGAGTTCGGCCACGATGTCGGTGAAGCTCGGGTCCTTTTTGAGCACGGCGCGCAGGCCGTTGACGTTCCACGAGGCGAGCTTGAGCGTGCGGGAAGCGGTGTCGGTCATGATGGTCTCCTTCGGCGGCGCACAGCGCCGGATATGTCGAAGGGCCCGTTCGGCGCTGCGTGCGCCGACGAAATGGGCCCAGTAGGGTATCGCATGGCTAACTATACTAGATGGCGGTGGCGCTGCGATTGCGGTTCGGCGAAAGCCTCGCCTGGTTGCCGACGCTCCAGGATGAGCGCGCCGCCCTGCTCATCTGCTGCGATATCGCGCGGGCATTCGAGGTTTAGGGCGTTCTCGGCCTCTCTATCCCCGCGTGCCACGACATTCGCGCAACGTAAAACGAGTGGGCTGGATACAATAGAACGAGTTTGTCTGTTTCGAAAGGATCCTCATGGCACGCGATTCCAAAGTTTGGCGCTGCGGAAAATACGAGCTGAAGTTCGACCGCCCGCGCATCATGGGCGTCCTCAACGTCACGCCCGATTCCATCAGCGACGGTGGCGAGTACCTCGACACCGACGCCGCAATCGCGCACGGCCTCAAGATGCTCGACGATGGCGCCGATATCATCGACGTCGGCGGCGAGTCGACCCGTCCCGGTTTCACCCCGGTCGATCCCGACACCGAGGCGCGCCGCGTGCTGCCGGTCGTGCAGGCGCTCGCCAAAGCCGGCGCCGTTGTGTCTATCGATACCCGCCATGTGGAAGTCGCCAAGGCGGCCGTCCGCGTGGGAGCCTCCATCGTCAACGACGTGACGGGCTTCACCGACCCGCGCATGGTCGATTTCGTCAAGGAGAGCGACTGCGGCCTGGTGGTCATGCATGCCGGCGAGGTTGCCGACGTCGAGCGTCCCCGCACGCACACCGAGGTCCAGCTCGACACCTCCGCCGCCGCATTCATGGCGCAGAAGGCTCGCGAGGCCGAGGAGGCCGCTCGCGCGCTGGGCGCCACCGGCAAGTCCAAGCGCGCCGCCAAGGCAAAGCTCATCTCCGGCATGGTGCAGCCCCTGCAGCCGCAGCTGCCGTTCGACGCGCCGGCTCCCGCAGCCGATGCCGAGCAGGCCGCGCCGGCCCCCGGCGCATCTGCCGCCGTGGCGTTCGATGCGACCGACGCGGATGCCGTGAGCGCATCGGTCGAAGACGCACCTTCCAGCGACGATCTTGCGTCCGTGATGGCGCGCTCCGGGGCCACCGCATACAACGGCAGCCGCTCCGCGCAGCTCCGCCGCTTCACCCTGCCCGATTCGGCCCCGATCATGCGTCGCGTCATGGGCTTCCTGTCCGACCAGGCCCGCGCGCTCATACACGCAGGCGTGGCCCGCGAGCGCATCTGCCTGGATCCGGGCTCGGGTTTTGGCAAGGTGGCCAACGAGGACATCGTTATCCAACGCGAGCTGGGCAAGATCGCCTCGCTGGGCTATCCCACGCTGTGTGCCGTATCGCGCAAGCGCCTGGTGGGCGCCATCTCGGGCGTGGCAAACGCCAGGGAGCGCGACATCGCCACGTTCGGCGTGTGCCTGGGCGCCATCGAGCAGGGCGCAAACATCGTGCGCGTGCACAACGTTGCCGGGTTCGCCCAGTTCCTGAATGGTTTTTGGGCGATCGCCCGCCCGCAGCCGCGCCGCGCCTACGTGGCGCTCGGCTCCAACGAGGGCGACCGTTTGGAGAACATCCGCACCGCGCGCGACCTCATTGCCCAGATCCCCATGACGTGTGTGTCGAGCTGCTCGCGCATTTACGAGAGCGAGCCCGCCTACGAAACGGATCAGGATGCCTTTGCCAATGCGGTGATCGAGATCAAGACCGAGCTGGCGCCGCTCATCCTGCTCGAAGAGCTCATGAAGATCGAGCAGAAGCTCGGCCGCACGCGCGGCAAGGGTACACGCCCCAACGGCCCGCGCGTTATCGACTGCGATCTGCTGTGGATGGATAACGAGATCCATGGCGGCGAAAAGCTACGCCTCCCGCATCCCGGCCTGGGCGAGCGCGATTTCGTGTTGGTTCCGCTTGAGGACCTCATGCATAACCCGGCGCGCTTCTTCCGCTACGAGGGCCTCGACGTCAAGGAGCCCGAGGACCGCGTGGGCCACGTAGTGGCGGAGCTCGGCACCCTGTAAGCCGCCCGCTCGCGTCCGCGGTGGGGGAGCGCATGCAGGCCCCGCGCTGGGCTGAACTGGGTCAGGCTGAACGGACCCAGCCCAGGCCAGCCTGACCCAGTTTGGGCCGGGTTAGGCCAGGCGGCGGTAGATCTCGCAGATGCCCTTGATGGTGAGTTGGGTGTCGACCACATCGAAGACGTCGGTGGCCTCGGAGACGATGCCCGCAAGTCCGCCCGTGGCTATGACGCACGCGTCGTCGCGCCCCAGCTCGCGCTTGATGCGCGCGACCAGCCCCTCCGCCATCGCGGCGGCACCCACCACCGTGCCGCTCTGCACCGCCTCGACGGTGTTGCGCCCGATGGCATGCGCCGGAGCTTCGAGGGGCACGCTGGCCAAACGGGCCGCGCGGGCGGTAAGGGCATCGAGTGACACGCGGATCCCGGGGGCGATACACCCGCCGATATACGCTCCATGTTCGTTCACCACGTCGATGTTGGTCGCTGTGCCAAAGTCCACCACGATGCTCGGGCTGCCATAGAGCGCCGCTGCCGCGGTGGCGTTGGCAATGCGGTCGGCGCCGACCTCGGCAGGTGAGGCTGCCTCAATTGCGGTTACGGCGGAGGTTTGCGCCCCGACCACGATAAGACGCGCGCCAATCACTTCGGCCACGCCCTCCCATTCGCGCATGAGCTGAGGGACGACTCCGGCGAAGGCAATGGCATCCACGCAGGAGAGCTCGAGTCCGTCTTTGCGGAAATAGCCGAGCAGGCGCACGTGTATCTCGTCTTTGGTGAAGGCGCGGTCGGTGGGCATGCGCCAGGCATGCAGGAGCTCGTTGCCGTCAAACAGGCCGAGGGCGGTTTGCGTGTTACCCGTGTCGATGGCTAGCAGCATGATGATGAACCTTCCGTTAACGGGGAGGAATTGCCGCACGATGCGGCCTGCCAGCGCACATTGTATACTTATTGGCTGTCAAAAACGCAAAGAGCGCCGCCATGGGCTCCCGCCGCGTCGGGGCGTCCGCGTGGCGAGGGCATGAGGAGCGACATGAACAAGAAGGCCAAGCGTCGTTTAGTGGTGATGGGCGGCATCATTGCCATTGCCATGCTGGTGATCGTGGCGATTGCGGGGGCGGGTGGTTCCGCTTCGTCGGTTACGGTCGCCGACGTCGCAACTGGGTCGTACCAAGGTAAAAAAGTCCAGGTGAGCGGCGTGGTCGTGGCAGATTCCATCGAGAAGGACGGCGCGCGTGTGACCTTTGACATCGCGCCTGAGGATGAGTCGGGCGCGCCGAACCCCTCGGTTCGTCTGCGCGTTGGCTACGAGGGGGCGCTGCCCGCGACGTTTGGCGCGGGTGTTGTGGCCATCTGCACGGGTGACGTGGACAACCCGCCGTTCCTCAACTGCACGGAGATGGTCACCAAGTGCCCGTCCAAGTACGAGAGCGCCGAGGGATCCCTCACGGTGAAGGGTCTGCTCGACCAGGCGGACGCCATGCTGTTCGAGGACACCAAGGTGTGCGGTTATGTTGAGGGTGACGTCAACGATGCCAGCTCCGCCATTCGATTCACCATCGAATCCCAGGGCGCTACGCTCAACGTGGTGTATAACGGAGGGCTTGATGAGCAGATCGCGGACGGCGTCGCCGTGGTCGTGTCCGGTCATCTTGATTCCGATGGCAACTTCGTGGCGACGGAGCAGCCTGCAATTGATGCCTCCATCACCAAGTAGGGACGTAAAGGACAACGAAATGGGCCCGTGGGCGCGCATGGCGTCGACGCGCGGGATGTCGAGATACGGGAAAGGTGCTGCATGGTATCGACGATAGGTAATGTATTCCAGGCGCTCGCCCTGGTATTCGCGCTGGTGTCGGCAGTGCTGCTCGTGGCGAGCGGCAAAGTGGCAAGTACGGGGGCGGCAGGCTCCGGCGCCGCACCCTCAACGGCCCCGGAACCCTCGGTGCCGATTGCGCGCATGCGCCACGCTGGTCAGGCGTTCGTCTACGCGAGCTTTGCCCTGCTGACGGCATGTGTGGGCATCATCCTCGTGTGCATGCTCACGGAGAATTACAGCCTAGCGTATGTGGTTTCGAATTACCCCGCGACGGACAGCCCCCTGCAGCCGCTCTACCGGGTGAGTGCCGTGTGGGCCGGTCGCCAGGGATCGCTGCTGTTGTGGACGTGGCTCATCTCCGCCTTCGTTGCCGTGCAGGCGTGCCGTCGCCGCCGCGCACATGAGGACCTCACGTTGGTGGCCCTGGGCGTGGCGCAGGTCATCGTCGCCCTGTTCGTCGCAGCGCTCGTGTTCTCGAGCTCCAACAATCCGTTCATGCCCACCGCCGCCGAGCACCTCAACGCCGACGGCACGCTCGCCAGCAAGATCGGCGGCATGAACCCGTTGCTCATGCATTGGGCGATGATTCTCCACCCGCCGGCGACCTTCATCGGCTACGCCGCCATGACGTTGCCGTTCGCGTACGCCATGGCGGCTCTTATCACGGGCGATCTTTCGGCCCGCTGGGTCGAACTGTGCGACCGCGTTGCGGTGTTCGGTTTTATCTTCCTGTCCATCGGCATGGGCCTGGGTGCCGTGTGGGCGTACGTGGTCCTGGGCTGGGGCGGTTTTTGGGCATGGGACGCCGTGGAGAATGCGAGCCTTATGAGCTGGCTCACCTGCGTGGCGATGATCCACAGCTTTACGATGTACCGCAAGCACGGCATCTTCAAGCGTTGGAGCATGTTCACTGCCACCATCACGTTCATTTTCGTGGTGCTTGGCACGTTCATCACGCGCTCGGGCTTGGTCCAAAGTGTGCATGCGTTTGCCGAGGACCCGGTGTCCACATATTTCTTCCTGGCGATTATGGTGGCAAGTGGCCTAGCGTTTTTGCTTGGCCTGCTGTACCGTCACGGCGAGATCGGCGAGGATGACGACCAGATCGAGTCGATGCTCTCCAAGAACGGATCGTACTACCTCACGAACATCATCATGGTGATGGCGGGCGCGCTCGTGGCCTACCTTACGGTGTCGAGCGCCCTTCCCACATGGATGCCGCTGGGCGGCGCCGTGGTCGCGGCGGGTGCGTATAACGCCGTGGCGCGGCCGGTCGCCGTCGTGGTGCTACTGCTCATGGCTGTGTGTCCGCTCCTTGGTTGGCGCAAGACGCAGGGCCCTGCGTTTTGGGGGCATATGCGCCGCCCGCTTGTGGTGGCCGCCTGCCTTTTTGTGGCCGGACTTGTGCTCTTTGGGACGAAGCTGATGCCCACCTACAGTGCCATCTTGACCGATGGAGGATCGGCTGCCGACGCTTTGGCCGAACAGGGGCCCGCGGTGTATTACTTCGCGCTGACAATCGTGGCCCTCGCGGCTATTTCGCTGCTGATTGCCACTTCGGCCTATCTACTGGTGCGCGGGGTGCGGGCCCGCATGCGGAACAAAGGAGAGGGCGCGCCGGCCGCCGCGTTCAACCTGTTCCGTCGCTCGCCTGCGCAGGCTGGCGGCTACCTGTGCCACCTGGGCATTGCGATCGCCGCGCTCGGTCTGGTGGGTTCCATGATGTACGTGCGCGATGTGACGGTGAGCCTTGCCGGCGAGAAGGGCGAGTCTGTTCAGGTGGGGGGCTACGTGCTGACCCTGACCGATACCGAGCGCTATGCCGACAGCCAGGATAACGAAGTCATGCGCGTGGAACTTGATGTGGCTGATGAGCAGGGGAGCCTAATGGGGCACGTGGCGCCTTCCATGAAGGTCGCCGCCGCAACGAGTCAGTCGACCCTCGATGCCGCGGTGCTTACGCGTCCGCTCGAAGACTTGTTCGTGGCGTTCCAGGGCCTGAACGCCGACGGCACGCTTTCCATCAACGTCAAGGTCAACCCGCTCATCCTGTTGACCTGGGCGGGCGGCGCCATCTCGACTTTAGGCATCGCCTTGGCATTCGCGCCGCGTCGTGCCACGCCGCTGCTGGCGGCAGACGAGCGCACTCGTGCCCAAGCGAAGGCGAATGCGCGATGACGGCCCGTCCCCTGCCGTTTGCCCCCGGTTCCCGCGATGGGGCTTTGGGAGCGTGCGATCCGTTCGCCATTGAGGCGCGTGGCCTTGTCAAGCAGTTCGGCGGCAGGCGCGCGTTGGATGGGGTCGACCTCGTGCTGCCTCAAGGCGCCTTCCTCTCAATATTTGGCCCCAACGGCGCCGGCAAGACGACGTTACTGCGCGAGCTCGCCTTGCTGGCGCGCCCCACATGCGGCGAACTGCGTATGCTCGGCGTAAATGCCCTGGAGGAGCCCGATGCCTTGCGCGCTCGCGTAGGGCTCATTTCCCACAAGCCGATGCTCTATGGAGACCTGACCGCCCAAGAGAACCTGGCGTTCTTCGCCTCGCTCTACGGCATGGCGGGTGCTGCGGCACAGGCGCGCATCGACGATTTGCTGCGTTTGGTCGAGCTCGATCATCGGCGGAACGACTGCGTGCGTACGTTCTCGCGCGGCATGCAGCAGCGGCTCTCGATTGCCCGGGCACTTATCAGCGACCCCGAGATCGTGTTGCTCGATGAACCCTATTCCGGACTCGACCCTCATGCGGCGGAGCTCTTCGACCAGCTTATCGACCGTGTGCGCGAGGGGCGGACCTTCGTGATGGTGAGTCATGACCTCGAGAAGGGCTACGACCTATGCACCCATGCCCTCATCCTGGCGCAGGGCGCGGTCGTGGTGTGCGCCCAGAAGGCCGACGTGGACCGCGGGGCATTCCGCGACTTGTATTTGGCGACCGTGGGAATGGGGGTGGCGTAGATGGAGGAGAAGCGGGAGAGCCTGCGTCGTGGTGACGTGGGGGCGCAGGGTGCCGTTGTCGCTCCGGGTGCCGCCGTTGGCGCGGGTGCTATCGGCGTCCCGCGCGCCTCGGACGCCCCGGCCAAGCCCTCAACCTCCAAACCCTCGGCGTTCGCCCAGTATCGCGCCCTGTTGGGCAAGGACGTGCGGCAGGAATTGCGCACGCGCGAGATGCTCACCTCGATGGCTGTGTACTCGCTTTTGGTGCTGGCGGTGTACGGGGCCGCGTTGGCGCAGGTGGGGGACAAACTGCAGGTTGTCTCCTTTTCCGGCGGTCTGCTGTGGGCACTTATCGTGTTTACGAGCCTGCTTGGTCTCAATCGCAGTTTTTCGCACGAGACCGAGTCGGGCTGCCTGGAGGGCATCCTGCTGGCGCCGGTTGACCGCGCGGTCGTGTTCTTGGCCAAGACGACTTCGAATCTGCTGTTCCTGCTCGCCGTTGAGCTGGTGACCGTACCGCTGTTCTTCGTCTTCTTCCTCTCGGGTGCACCGCTGTCCGCCACTGCGCCGATGATCGTGCTGCCGTTGTTGGTGGGCACGGTGGGCGTCGCCGGTGTGGGCACCTTGCTGTCGACCATGGCGATCGACACGCGCGGCAAGGACGTCTTGCTCGCCATCCTGTTCATACCGGTGGCGTTTCCGCTGCTGTATGCATGCGTCTCGGCCACCGGCGTCGCGCTCGCTGGCGTTGAGGGAACCTTTGCCACGTTCTGGAGGAGCCTTGCGCTCGCCGGCACCTACGATGTCGTGATGATTGCAGCCGCTTGGGGCCTCTACGAGTTCGTTCTCGATTCGTGATCCAACGAGCTGGTACCATACCTAATCAAAAAGGAAGGGGGTCTTGTGACCTTGAAGAAATCTAATGCAATGGTGCCCGCCCTGCTCGTGCTGGGCGCGCTGCTCATCGCGACTGACGTGGTATGGACGTTCACCTTGGCGCCGCTCGTGCAGGGTGCGCGACTGTCCGAATCCGTGGTGATTGCGGGGCAAATGGTCACCACCAAGTTGCTGCTGAGCCAAAAGATCTTCTACTTGCATGTTCCCGTTGCGATTGCCTCGTTCGTGTTCATGGGGGTGGCGGCTTACCACGCCCTGCGGTTCCTTGTGACCAAGGACCGTGCGCGCGATGTGCGCTCGCGCACCGCCATGCAGGTCACGCTTGTGTTCATCGTGGCAACCATGATCTCGGGCGATCTTTGGACGCGCTTCGAGTGGGGCGTCTGGTGGGTGTGGGAGCCTCGACTCACTACGTACTTCATCCTGATGCTGCTGGTGATTGGGTACTTTGTGCTGCGCAACGCGCTCGATGATCCCGAGAAGATCGCACGCTTCGCCGCAGTGTTTTGCGTTGTCTCGTTTGTGGATGCGCCCATTTCGTTCCTCATCACGCGCTTGGTGCCGAGCTCGGTGCATCCGGTGGTGTTCAGGACGGATTCTGGTCTGCCGCCGCTTATGCTCATTCCGTTTTTGCTGGGTATGGCGGGTGTGCTCATGGTCGCGTTTGCTCTGTATCGCTATGCGCTGCGGGTGAATGCCGCCGCCGATGAGGTTGAGGAGCTCAAGCGGCGCCTTGAGGATTTCGATTCCGCCGCGTCCCGTGCGGCCGCCGCCGAGGCGCTTGAGCGCCTGCGGACAAAGGCCGCGACCGTCGTTGCCGATGGCCGCGATGGCGCCAGCTGCGCCGCGGTCGTTTCTCCCGCAACCAACGAGCCTGAGGAGGGCTAAATGGATCCGATTCTTTCCGAGGTCTATTCGACTGTTTTGCCTGCGGCGCCCTTTGTCTTGGCTGCGTATGTGGGCATCTTGCTGGCGTTGTTTGTGTTCGTACTCTCCTTGTGGCGCAAATCAAAGCGCACGGAGGCCGACATCGAAGCGCTCAGGCGCGCGCTCGAGGAGCGGGAACGGGAGTCCCGATAGGGCACATTCCTTCTTCTGCGAAAGCTTAAACCCCTATAAAGCCAAAACGGCCCTTGGCAGGTGGCTGTCAAGGGTCGTTTTCCGTATATCACGTGAAGATGCGTGTGCCTTACGATGCCCTTGTGAACGAAGGTAGGGGTGCTGAGCTGGGGTGTCAGAACATGCGGACTCAGGTGCAAGCCATGCGTGAGAAGCCGTTGGAGAACTGGTCGGAAGCGCCTGATACGCTCGTGCTCCACACAGAGAAGGAGGACGAGATGACCGGGTTGTGCGTGAAGGCGGATCCAAATGCGGGACCGCGGGGCTTTTTGGAACAAGCACTCATCGATTCGGTGAGCGATGAGCAGGCGGGTGGGGACAGTTGGTGCGGAGTACCGCTCGGCAGATGGCTGCGCGATGAGGGCCGTGTTCCCATGCGAGCGGCAAAGACGCATCTAAGCAGGTTGGCGGCGTATGCCAACAGTACGGGGGAGACGATCACCGTGGTGAGAAACGGCATCCCCTGGTTCGAGATACGACCCCTTGCCGCCGATTTCATGTCGACGGTGTAGCCACACGCAAAAACTTCGCCCACCCGTACCCGCAAAGCGCGGTTCGGGTGGGCGAGGCGAGGGATTGGGCAAAGATGCGGGGGCTTGTCCGCTATTCGAGTTCGAATGCGCCGGTGTAGAGCTGGTAGTAGTAACCCTTCTTGGCGATGAGCTCATCATGCGTGCCGCGTTCGATTACGCGACCGTGGTCGAGGCAGATGATCACATCGGAGTTGCGGACCGTCGAGAGTCGGTGCGCGATGACGAACGTGGTGCGTCCCTGCATAAGGGCATCCATGCCGCGCTGGACAATCGCCTCGGTGCGCGTGTCGATGGAGCTCGTCGCCTCATCGAGAATCATCGCGGGCGGATCGGCGACGGCGGCACGGGCGATGGAGACGAGCTGGCGTTGGCCCTGGCTGAGCTGCGAACCGTTGCCGGTAAGCATGGTGCTGTAGCCATCGGGCAGGCGGCGGATGAAGTCGTCGGCACCTGCGAGCTCGGCTGCCTTGATGCACTCCTCGTCGGTCGCATCGAGCTTGCCGTACCGGATGTTGTCCATGACGGTGCCGGTGAACAGGTTGACGTCTTGGAGCACCACGCCCAGGGATCGGCGAAGGTCTGCCTTCTTGATCTTGTTCACGTTGATGCCGTCGTATCGGATCTTGCCGTCCGCGATGTCGTAGAAGCGATTGATGAGGTTGGTGATCGTGGTCTTGCCTGCGCCCGTAGCACCGACAAACGCCACTTTCTGACCGGGTTTGGCGTAGACCGAGACGCCGTGCAGAACCTCATGGTCGGGGGTGTAGCCAAAGTCGACATCGACCATGCGGACGTCGCCGCGCAGCGGAACGTACGTCACGGTGCCGTCGGCCTTGTGCGGATGCTTCCACGCCCAGAGGCCCGTGCGGTGATCAGCCTCTTCGATCTCCCAGGTGCTGGGGTTGACCTGGGCGTTGACAAGCGTCACGTACCCCTCGTCAACCTCCGGCTCCTGGTCGAGCAGCTCAAAGATGCGGTCCGCTCCGGCGAGACCCATGACCACGGCGTTGATTTGCTGGGAGACCTGTCCAATCTGGCCGCAGAACTGTTTTGTCATATTGAGGAAGGGAACCACCACGGCGATGGACAGCGGAAGGCCGGAGAAGGAGAGGTTGGGCACGCCGAGCGCCAAAAAGACGCCACCGGCAAGCGCAACCACGACATAGATGAGGTTGCCGAGGTTCATCAGGATGGGCATGAGGATGTTGGCGAACATGTTGGCCTTCTGCGAGACCTCGAAGAGCTTCTCGTTGCGCTCGTCAAAGTCCTCCTCCGCCGCATGTTCGTGGCAAAACGCCTTGACGACCTTCTGGCCGTTCATGACTTCCTCGATGTGTCCCTCAACAACGCCGAGCTCGGTTTGCTGCGCGATGAAGAAGCGCGCGGAGTTGGAGCCGAGCAGCTTGGTGAGGAACGTCATGACGGCTACACCGGCGATGATCACCAAGCCCATCCATGCCGAGAAGTAGAACATGATGAACAAGACGGTGGCGAGCACGATGACGGTTTGTAGGAGGTTGGGAAGGGACTGCGAGATCATCTGGCGCAGCGTGTCGATGTCGTTGGTGTAGTGCGACATGATGTCGCCGCGCTGGTTGGTGTCGAAATACCTGATGGGAAGGTCCTGCATGCGATTGAACATCTTTTCACGGAGCTTCTCGAGAGAGCCCTGCGTGATGACGGCCATGTAGCGATTCCAGAACAGGGAGGAGAGGTTGCCTATGAGGTAGATAATGGCGAGGGCGGTCACGAGGCCCACAATCTTGGGCTGTGCCGCCGCCCAGTCACCCGTCTGCCAAGAGGACGAGATGACTTCGAGGGCTTTTTGCAGGAAGAGCGAGCCAACTGAGTTGATGAGGCCGCATAGGAGTACGCCGGCCATGACCAACGGCAACAGGACGGGGTAGAACGAGAACAGCATCTTGACGAGACGTTTGAGCGTTCCGGGGCGGCGATTCTTTGCGCGAGCTGCGGTGGTTGCCTTACTCATGCGCCTCACCTCCTTCCTGAGCCTCCTCGCTCATCTTGTTTTGAGAGACGAATGTCTCGCGGTAGATCTCGGAGCTCTCCATGAGCTCGTCGTGCGTACCGATGCTGGCGATGCGGCCGCCCTCCATGACGATGATGCGGTCGGCGTCCTGCACACTCGTAATGCGCTGCGCGATGATGAGCTTGGTTGTCTCGGGCAGGTATTCGGCCAGACCGGCGCGGATCTTGGCGTCCGTCTTGGTGTCGACGGCGCTCGTGGAGTCGTCGAGAATCAAGATCTTGGGGCGGCGGAGCAGGGCGCGCGCAATGCAGAGGCGTTGCTTCTGGCCACCGGAGACGTTGGAGCCCCCCTGCTCGATCCACGTATCGTAGCCCTTGGGGAAGCCGTCGACGAACTCGTCGGCACAGGCCAGGTGTGCCGCCTCTCGGACCTCATCGTCGGTGGCATCGGGATCGCCCCAGCGCAGATTGTCGGCGATGGTGCCGCTAAAGAGCACGTTCTTCTGCAGAACCATGGCGACCTGATGACGCAGGGAGTCGAGGTCGTAGTCGCGAACGTCACGCCCGCCCACACGGACCGTGCCCTCGGTGACGTCGTATAGGCGTGCGATGAGGTTGACGAGCGTGGACTTCGCGGATCCGGTACCGCCGATGATGCCGATGGTCTCGCCGCTGGCGATGTGAAGGTCGATGCCATCGAGCGCCTGCCGCTCGGCATGCTCGGAATACTTGAAGCTCACGTTGTCGAAGTCGATGGAGCCGTCTACGATCTCATGAATGGGTTCATTCGGATTGGCGATGGTGGGCTCGTCGTGAAGCACCTCGACGATACGATTGGCGCTTTCCTCGGCCATGGTCACCATGACGAAGATCATGGAGAGCTGCATGAGGCTCATGAGAATCTGGAAGCCGTAGGTGAAGGTGGACGAGAGCTGGCCGACGTCGAATAGCTCGCCCTGGCTCGTGATGATGAGCTTGGACCCGAGGAAGATGATGAGGACGAATGCGCCGTTGACGCACAGGTTCATCATCGGGTTGTTGAAAGCCAGTAGCTTTTCGGCGCGGGTGAAGTCGGCGCAGACGTCCTGCGCGGCGTGCGCGAACTTCTGCTTCTCGTAGTCTTCGCGCACGTAGCTCTTTACCACGCGCATGCCGGTGACGTTCTCCTCGACCGATTCGTTGAGCGCGTCGTACTTGTGAAACACGCGGGTGAAAATGGGGCCGACCTTGTGGATGATGAAACCAAGACCGCCACCGAGCAGCGGAATCATGGCGAGATACACGAAGGAGATGGAACCGCCCATGGCGTAAGCCATCGCGAACGCGAAGACCAGCACGAGCGGCGCACGGACGGCGATGCGGATGATGAGCATGAACGCCTGCTGGACGTTGGTGACGTCGGTGGTGAGGCGTGTGACCAGCGAGGAGCTGGAGAAGCGGTCGATGTTGGCGAACGAGAACGTCTGGATCTTGTAGAAGAGGTCGTGACGGAGGTTCTTGGCGAATCCACAGCTCGCGTAGCTACAGGTAATGCCCGCAGCGGCACCGAACAGCAGCGATATGAGAGCGATGACGACGAGGACCCCGGCCGTGGGCAGGATCTCGGCGACCGTTGCGCCGTCTTTGATGACGTCGATGAGGTTGGCAGTCACAAAGGGGATCGCCATCTCGCAGGCGACCTCGAACAACACCAAGATTGGCGTGGCGATTGTGGGCCACTTGTAGTTTCGAATGGATGCAGCAAGCGTATTAACCATCTAACTCCTCCCAGGTCACACGGATCTTCTCGAGCATTTCGGCGAGTTGTTCTTGCTCTTCGACGGTGAGTGCCGAGAACGCGGCGCGTCTGAAGGCCTCCCGCTTGTCGTGCTCGTGCTGGGCGAGCTCCCGACCCGCCTGCGTGAGGTGCACGAAAAGCTGACGGCGGTCCTTGGTGTCGCGCGTACGCTCAATGAGCCTCGCACACTCCATTTTGGATAGGATCTCCGACAACGAGCCGGGCTTGATCTCAAAGCGAGATCCGAGTTCCTGCTGCGAGAGTCGGCCCCCACAGCGGTCGAGCATGCACAGGATGGGCACCTGCCCCGATCGCCCACCGCCGTGAAAGTGCATATAGTGCCCGCAGAAACCCAGGCCCTGCAGGATGCGCTTGGCACGGGCAATGTCCTCGTCAGTCTCCGCCGGGGCGCTCGCGTCAAGCGCCTCGTGGTACTCATGGTCTGTCATCTCCACCTCCCATATATGTCATTGTTGTTTGGCCGTGTAGAGATTAGGACTCTTGCGAACAACAGTCAAGGTACCAAATAATCAGGAACCGAATTAATTTTTGGTTCGTGCGCAACCCGTTTTAGAAGCATTCCGTCAAGCTTGAGGTTTTGCCGCATTTTGACTCCCCGCTGAGCGGCCGATTGATTAGACTCGCAAACACGCAGGTAGAAGAGGTTCTACGGCTATGAATGCTTGGGAATTCGCGCAAAACTGCGACAGACTTTCGATGGTGGGGCACCGGGCTCCGTAAAGGGGCTTCGCAGAGCGAAAAACGGGGATAATGGATGCAACGGCGCCCGATTGGAGGCGCCAGCCTGGCGGGGTTGCCATGTGCGCCGCTTCGCCCTCGATTGAAAGGTCCTGCCATGTCGACTGTCACCACCATTGCCAAAGGCAACGTCACCGCTCAGATATCATCCATGGGCGCCGAGCTCACAAGCTTCGTCGTAGATGACAGGGAGTATCTGTGGCAGGCTGATCCAACGTTTTGGGGCAAGCACGCACCGGTGCTGTTTCCCATCGTGGGCTCCATCCGTGGCGGGGAGGCAACGTGCTCAGAGGGCGCCTGCCGCATGGAACGCCACGGCCTCGCCCGCACCGCGGAGCACGCCGTCGTCGGCATGGCTGAGGATGGGTCTGCGGTGACGTTCGAGTACCGCGACACCCCCGAGACTCTCAAGGCCTACCCATATCACTTCAAGCTCAACATGACCTACGCAATCACGGGCGATGCCACGCTGACACAGACGTTCACCGTCACCAACACCGGCGACGTTGATCTGCCGTTCTCCGTTGGCGGCCACCCCGCGTTTAACGTTCCCGCGCCGGGCGCCGAGAGCGAGGACTTCGAGGATTACGTTTTCGAGTTCGCCGAGCCCTGGACGTGCACCGCACCTCGCATCGCCGAGGGCGGCCTCCTCACCTTCGATGAGTCCTTCGTCCCAGTCGAAAATTCGGACGTGCTGCCGGTTACGCGGAGCCTGTTCGCGCACGATGCCGTTATGCTCACCGATGTCCCCGGCGGAACGCTCACGCTGCGCGGCACCAAGAGCGGTCGCGGCATGCGTGTCGACTTCGCCGACTTCAAGTACATTGGTCTGTGGTCCGCCCAAGAGGGCAACTCGCCGTTCATCGCGCTGGAGCCTTGGACCGGCCATGCCACGCTCACGAGCGAGGACGACGTACTTGAGCATAAGCGCGACATCACGATCCTGGCGCCCGGCAAGACCGCGGAGTACAGCTTTAGCATGACCGCGCTTTAATGCTCGGACCGATCGCGTATACTCGGGCAAATCGCGTGCGCCGAGCGTGAACTGGGACAAGCTTTGTGCCGCATGAGAGAGCGTGCCGATGGGCGGGTCGTTGCCACGGGGCGGCGGCCCGCCGTGCGTGGGGCCATTTTCGTGCGAGGCGAGGCGTGGCTCAGCTGCGCACGTCGGAGCTTGAAGCGTTGTGCTGCAAAATTCCCTTTCAGTAAAAGCACCCTATCTAATTACTGAGATCTCCGGTTCCTCGCTACTGAGATCTCCGGTTCCTCGCGGAGCCACCGCGCTTCAAGTCCGACCCGTCGCGCGACCGGGTTCGTGCGTGTTCGGCCTCGTGGGACATCTTGGCGCTTATGCGCCGCCCGGCGCGTTGGATGGGCCGAACCACAGGGCGGGCAACTTTCTTGACAGGTTCGGGCATCTTGTGCGGATCGAATTCCGTGGGGCTCATGATGTTGAACCGGATGGACCACCAACGGATGAACATCGTGAGCGCGACGCTGATGAACGCAGCAGCGATGTTCCACATTCCCAGGCTTTCGATGAGCACCATATAGGTGATGGCGCCGGCGATTGCCGCCATAGCGTACAGGTTGCTGCGCCGGAAGATATAGGGTACGCGCGCAAGGCATATATCGCGCAGCATGCCGCCGCCCACGGCGGTGATGAAGCCCATCATCACGCAGGTGATGGGCGGGTAGCCGTATGCCATTGTTTTGTCGGCACCCATGACGGCGAACAGGCCGACGGCGAAGATGTCGAGAACGGAGATAAGCCGGTCGGGCTTTTCGACCATCCAGGGAAAGGCGAAGACGGCCGCCGCGGTGCCGATGGATACCGGCAGGGCGAGGGGTTGCTGCAGGATGTAGACGTTGTGCTCCTGAAGAATGACATCGCGGGTCAAGCCACCGCCCAGCGACACAAGCACGGCGAGGCCGATGGCGCCGATGAGGTCGAGCTTGTTTTCGCGCGCGGCGAGCACACCAGACGCCGCCGCCACGATGACGGCGACCATTTCGAACGCAATGGGGATCGGGACCATCTCTTCGCCCAAGGCCATCGCGTTGGCAGCGTGTGCAGTAACTGCCAAGACGGCTGGACTCATGGCTGGTCTCCCTTCACGATGCGCCTGCGATGCGAGCCTGCAGTGCACTTGCCCTGCGCGCCGACGCCCGCGCCTTCGATGCGCAGCGGTGCCTGCGCCTATCAATCTTAGCCGAGGTATGGCGCGGGGCGAAGTACGCATCGATATTTGGTCTGCGCGGCCGGGGTCCGTTTTGGATGTGAGGAATCGTGGGTTTGAAACAGAATGGGAGTTTCAAACCCACGATTCCTCACATAAAGGGGCATGGTAATGTGATTTATCATGGGTTTGAAATGATGCGTTCATTTCAAACCCGTCTTTTCTCACAAAGTGCGGAGCTCGGGCTGCCCAGGGGCCAGATGGGACTCGAGCTGCCCAAGGACCCGAGCTGCCGAGAGAGGCCAAGGCGCCAGATGGGGCACGCGATGGGTGCTTGGGCCCGGGCGGTGACGGGAGCCTGCTGGCGTTGACGGGTGCCCGCAGCCCTGACGGCACTTGCGGAGGGGCGATGGGCACCTAACGGGGGGGCGATGGGCGACAGGGCTCTATCGACCCGCTGGGTCTCTGCGGATTCCCGCCATGGTCACCGTCTTCCCGCGCCTATCGAAACGTGTTGCGCTGAGTGTGCTAAGTGTTTCGCTGAAGTTGGAAATCAAGAGGCCCGCCGGGTTTGGCAATCTTTCTCACAATTTCACTTGCGCGCGTGGGAAAGTACGGTACAATAGCCCCTGCATTCACGGAGAGTTGTCCGAGTGGCCGAAGGAGCACGATTGGAAATCGTGTAGGCGCCAAAAGCGTCTCCAGGGTTCAAATCCCTGACTCTCCGCCAGAACTTTCAGCGGCACGCATCCATATGGGTGACGTGCCGTTTTCACTTCTTACGGAGGAGTGGCAGAGTGGTTGAATGCGGCGGTCTCGAAAACCGTTTACGGGTACTCCCCGTACGAGGGTTCGAATCCCTCCTCCTCCGCCATTTTCGAAACAGAGGCGAGCCCGCGCGGCTCGCTTTTTCGTATCCCCTGCGTGGATTCGAACCCGTGAGGGGGCGGAGCTGAGGAAACGCGGCAGCGTTTTCCAGCGTAGCCCGCAAGCGCCGTAGGCGCGCAGCGAGGGGAGGGCGCGGAGCGCCCGGCGAATCCCTCCTCCTCCGCCATTTTCGAAACAGAGGCGAGCCCGCGCGGCTCGCTTTTTCGTTTACCTTGCATGGATTCGAACCCGCGAGGATCCTTACGGTTGACTTGCGCTCGTCTTAAGCCCTGCTTAATCCCGTGCACGCGCGTGTACAGGGGGCGTTCATCGGGATACACTGCATCTTGAAAAAGATGTCCAACATGGAGATGAGGCAGGATGAACGCACGAAACCTGGGATTTGTATCCTCATGGCATATGCTCACGCGCGATAAGGGCTGGCTTAAGCCGGTCCTGGTGCTGACGCTGGTGGGCTGGATTCCCATTTTGGGGCAGATTGCCCTGCTCGGCTATGGAATGGAATGGGCACGTCTCACCGCTTGGGGTGTAGACTCGGCACCCAAGCAGCGCGGGGTCGATTACGGCAAGGTGCTCTCCACCGGCGGCCGTGCGTTTTTGGTCACGATTTCGATGGGAATCGTGGTGGCACTGATTTTGCAGGTCGTGTTCCCCGGATCTTTGTATCTGCTCGTCTCCGGCCTGACGGGCGGCAACGCGGTGAGCACGATGCTCGCCGTAACGTCCGGTGCGACGTTCTCGTTGTTCACCATCTTCGCGAGTGGTCTTATGGGTTCGTTTTTGCAGGCGGCGTCGCTTCGTTCCACGTTGTACGACAGCTTTTCCGCGGGTTGGCGTCTCGACCGCCTCTTCCAGATGATCGGCCGCGATTTCGGCGGATTTCTACATACGTTTGGCGTCGTGTTCATAGGTGGGCTTATCTCGGGCGCCTATGCGTTCATCGTCACGCTTGTTTGCGGTCTGGTTGCCGTGGGCAGCCTCATGAGCGCCACCGCATTCATGGGCATCTCGGGGTCCTATATGAGCGGTTGGCATTTCATTCTCGAACGGCTGCTGCAGATCGGCGCTGGTCCGCTGCTGCTGTTCTTGCTGTGCGTCATCGCCCTCACGTTTATTGGCGGAGTGATCAGCACCGCAATGAGCCTGGTTTCGATGAACGCGATGGGACAGTGGTTCTGCCGCTTTGACGTGGACCGCTGGGGTGTTTCGGGCGATCCGTTGCCTGCTGACGTGCCGCATCGGGATGGCTACGCGTCTGGCGTGCAGTCCGCTCCCGTTCCCCCCGTCACCCCTGCAGGCGCGACGAATACCGATTTCGTTACCGAGCCGTCCACGTCCGTTCCCGCCGAGCCGTCTGCCCATGCGGCGCAGGAGCCCGCCGCATCGCCTGTAGAGCCGTCGACCCCGCAGGCTGACCCGGTTACGCCCTTGTCGGAGGATGCCGATATTCCCGTCGATCCGGTTGTTCCCTTGGACGCGGAGGAGGGCTCTTGCCCGTCCAGCGATGCGGCAAGTTGCACCGACTCCTCGGGCGAGTCCGAGCAGGGGAGCGCGGAGGATTCTAAGGAGCCTATCCTTTTGGGCCCCATTACCTCGGATGATGAGGCCGAGGACAAATAAGGTCCGGAAAAGACCCGGTACCTTGTGTGCATCGTGTGAAGACGACGTGAGCCCCCGTGCGTGGTAGTTCTGAGGAGAACCCACGTACGGGGGCCATTGCATGGCGGGGTCGACGTGCCGATGACCTGCGAGGGCGTGGGTCGTGTCGGATGATGCGGAAAGGGCGGTCAGGGCTTGCGCTGCAAAACGCAGAATTGTGTCGGGATGGCGTGGCATGCTGGTGCCATGGCGGATCACACACGCGAGCGCCGGGGCAGAGGCTCTTGCATTTGTGGAGGTCATGGGGTGGATGATGGGGCACCTTGCAAGATGTGCAGACTCGGCTATAGTTAGCACGTCTTTTCCTGCTTCGGGCGCACCTTCACGACCCGAAGCCGTTTGTCCAGAGGAGGTGACCACATGAAGGCTTATGAACTGCTGTTCTTCGTTAACCCCAACCTCGATCCCGAGACTCGTCTCGCCGTGATGAAGCGCATCGACACCACGATCGCCGAGGGCAATGGTAAGGTTGACAACGTCGACGAGTGGGGCAAGCGCAAGCTCGCTTACGAGATCGACAAGCTCACCGAAGGTGACTACACCCTCATCAACTTCCATGCAGACCCGGCTTCCATCGCGGAGCTCGATCGCGTGCTTCGTATTACCGACGCCGTGATCCGCCACATGATCGTCCGTCGCGACGACCAGGAGTAGGTCATTTGTATGGATGCGGCACCCATATGCGCCGCATGAGAGGTAGTGAACACGTATGAGCATCAACCGAGTCAACATTTCCGGTAATCTTACCCGCGATCCCGAGTTGCGCGTTACTTCTGGCGGCACGCAGGTCCTGAGCTTCGGCGTGGCCGTCAACGACCGTCGCCGGAATCCTCAGACGGGCGAGTGGGAGGACTACCCGAACTTCGTGGACTGCACGATGTTCGGCACCCGCGCGGAGGCCGTGAAGCGCTATCTCTCGAAGGGGTCGAAGGTCGCGATCGAGGGCAAGCTCCGTTACAGCTCTTGGGAGCGTGACGGTCAGCGCCGCAGCAAGCTCGAGGTCATCGTCGATGAGATCGAGTTCATGTCCCGCGGTCAGCAGGGCGATGCGGGTGGTTATGCGCCTGCCCCGTCCTACGGTCAGCAGGGCGGCTACGCTCCTGCGTCCGCTCCGCAGCAGGCTCCGGCGCCCATGGCGGCTCCGGTTCCCCCTGCGGTCGACGTCTACGATGAGGACATCCCGTTCTAGGGGTGATTTGTAGTTGACGGCACGGCATAAGCCGAGCCGTCGTTCACGAAAGGTATTGAGACATGGCTAATGATTATTCTGCCCGTCAGCCGCGTCGCAAGTACTGCCAGTTCTGTAAGGAGGGCACTGAGTATATCGACTACAAGGATACTCAGCTCCTCCGCAAGTACATGACCGACCGCGGCAAGATCAAGCCGCGCCGCGTCACTGGCGCCTGCACGCAGCATCAGCACGACATCGCGAACGCCATCAAGCGCGCCCGCGAGATGGCTCTCCTGCCGTACGCCGTGCCCGTGGTGTCCACCCGCGGTCCTCGCGAGAAGAAGTAGGGAGGGTACCCATGAAAGTTGTTCTGCTTGACGAGATCAAGGGCAAGGGCGGCGAGGGCGACATCATCGACGTCGCTCAGGGTTACGCCGAGAACTACCTGATTCCGCAGAAGCTCGCCGTTGCTGCTACCAAGGGTAACCTCAAGCAGCTCGAGGAGCGCCGCAAGAATATCGAGAAGCGCGAAGCCGTCCGTCTTGCCGATGCTGAGGCTCTCAAGGCCAAGCTCGAGGGCCAGAAGGTCCTCGTCGATGCCAAGGTCGGCGAGGAGGGCATCCTCTTCGGTTCCGTCACCGCCGCCATGATCGCCGACGCGATCAAGGCCCAGCTGGACGTCGAGGTCGACCGCAAGCGCATCGAGCTCGGTAAGCCGATTAAGGTTGCCGGCGCTCACGAGGTGTCCATCTCCATTTACCGCGAGATCCGCACCTCCATCATCGTCCTCGTGGGCGTTGAGGAGGCCGAGGCTGACGAGGCCGAGGCTGAGGTTGTTGCCGAGGAGACTGCCGAGGTTGAGACCGAGGCTGCCGCCGAGTAGCACGTGCCGCACGCATAGCATATAGCGACTCGAATGGGGTCCCGTGCCAAGCGCGGGACCCCATTTTGCTGTTGGGCCGATGCGGGCGCGCCAAATGAGGACGTGATCCACTGGCGCCCCGATGGCGCTCGAGGGGTCACTGCCGGACTCAAGGCACGCGTGCCATCGGGGCGCGTGCCGGTGTGTGCGGCTTGGGCCTGCGCGGGAATCAGTCAACAGCGGTGTTCAGCGTGTTTTCAGTCTGCGCTCATGACGGAAAGATTGGTAGGTACCACAAATACCAGTCTGAATAAGACCTGATAAAAATGTGGAAGGTATCTTCTGGTTGTAACCAGTACTGACCGTTTGCCGATGATAATCGGCCGTTGGCGGTGCCCCCCCCCCCTCGTATCTAAACCACTTACCCGCTTGGGATATGGTCAATCTGTTTAATTGGGGGCGGACTGTGCAGATGGTCCGCAAGTGAGGAAAGGGGGGTGCGGATGAGGAAGAGCAGATTTGCGACAGTTGCCGCTTTTGCAGTAGCTGGCGTGCTCAGTTTTTCTGCTCCGGCGCAGGCAATGGCGGCGGGTTACGGTAGCGTAATCGCCAATAAAACCGGTGATACCGTCACAATGGGAAACGATGCGATATCGCGTACGTGGTCCATCAAGGACGGTGTCCTCAAGACCACCGAAATAAACAACAAGCTTGGAAAATCGAAATTCACGCCTCAGGAGGGCTCCGAGGAGTTCTATATCGAGCAGCTCGTTGAGAGTTCTCGCGTGGAGCCAAGTGAGGCGCTGACGAGTGTCAAACCCGCTGGGAAGGCGCCCGCGACGGCGACCGTCGAGGTTTCGTCGACTATGGACGAGGCGGGGAACGCCGCCGCAAACGCGATTGACGGCGATCCTGCCACCTACTGGTGCTCCGAAGACACCAAGGGCGGGCAGTCGATAATCATCAACTTTGACGGTGCGAAGACTGTCGCGTCCTTTGAATACACGCCGCGCGTAAGCGGAACCAACTGGGACTGCACCGGTCGTATCAAGAAGTACGTCCTTGAGTATAAGCAGGGCGACGCTTGGACTGAGGCTGCGCGGGGCGAGTTCAACGCTACTGGCAAGACTGCGGTTCAGCTGAACAAGGCCGTTACCACCACGGCGCTTCGCCTCACGGCGACTGAGTCCCATCACTGGGATGCTAACAAAATCAACACCGCGATCAACGTCGCTGAGTTCGACGCCAAGGACGCCGCTGGCAAGAGTGTGGTCACCGCCAGTGCCACCACCTCGTGGTCTGCCGAGGCGAGCTCGGTGCAGAACGGTGACGGCGGCGGTGTCGCCGCGCTGTTCGACGGCAACGTTGGCACCTACTTCCACTCTCGCTACAACAACGATGGCACGGGCACTACGAACCAGATGCCCGTGGACATCACCATCGATCGCGGCGAGGGTGCCAAGTCCGCCTTCCAGACCGTCGGTTACGCCGGTCGTCCGGGCAGCGCCACCTCGAACGGCAATGTGCAGAAGTTCGAGCTGTACGTTGCGGACAGCAAGAGCGACCTTTATAAGGAGACCAGCAAGAAGGGCTCCTTTACGGTCGACTACGCCGGTGCCTACGATGGCAACACGTCCAAGATGATCTACTTTGGTCTCGATGAGGCACAGAGCGGTCGCTATGTGGGCTTCCGCGTGACGCAGGGCGCGAACGGCAACTTTGTCTCCGGATCTGAGCTCGACTTGTTCGCCGAGAAGTTCACCTCCGTTCCCAAGGGCGAGGGTTCGGGCTTTGCCGCCAGCAAGCTCAAACTCAAGGACGTGGCGATTTCCGATACCACGGACAAGCCCGGCAAGATGATCGCCTTCACCTTTGACGCCGCCCAGTTCGGCTCCGCCGACGGCACCGTGGTGGAGAAGGTCGTCATGTACGACGGCGACCACTTCATGCGCAAGTTCCTCGAGGTCAAGCTTGAGGACGAAACGGCTCGCATCAACTTCATCGACGGCGAGCACATCGTCACGTCGAGCGATGACACCATGTGGACGGTCCCCAAGGAGTCCGGCGTCGTGCAGATGGACGCTGCCAAGGCGACGCTCGGCCAGCCCATCTACGTGAACGGCCTGTTCATGGGCTCGGAGTTCCCCGAGACCGACACGCAGATTGCCGACAGCCTGGGCCGCACCCGCTATTGGACGGGCAAGAACTTCGCCGATTTCAAGCGCGACAACCAGCTCACCACGGACGGAAAGTACGTCTCGTGGCAGACGGTCTGCGGTGCCACCCACTCGAACGGCTCCGACATGAACGTTGTCCAGTCCGACTTCTACGCCTACATCACGAGCATCTCCAAGCCGAGTGAGTTCCGCATCCAGTACAACTCCTGGTTCGACAACATGATGTTCATCGACGACGAGAACATCATCGAGTCGTTCAAGGCCGTGGATAAGCAGCTCTCCGAGACCGGCGTGCGCCCGCTCGAGTCCTACGTGGTCGACGATGGCTGGAACCAGTACCGCAAGAACGAGACGCAGTACACCACGGGCGACGATCTGCGCAGGAACGGCTCGGTTGACGGCAAGTACGGCGTCAACAACACCGGTTTCTGGCAGTTCAATAACAAGTTCCCCGACGGTCTGACCCCGTCTTCGAACTTGGTGCGCAAGCTCGGCTCCAACTTTGGTGTTTGGATCGGCCCGCGCGGCGGCTACAACTACTACGGCAACCTTGCCTCGATCATCCAGGATGCGGGTAAGGGCTCCTCTGCCGGCGGCTCCATCGACGTGGCCGACCAGCGCTACGTGACCAACTTCACCGACATGGCCGTTACGTGGATGGAAGATTACGGCGTCAACTACTGGAAGTGGGACGGCTTTGCCGACAGCGCCCAGTACGGCGCCTTTGCCTCGGGCGAGAGCGCCGTGGGCTATGACGAGGCTCACCAGCATATGTACGGTGGTCCCAACGGGTACTTCCACGCCACCGACCTGTGGGAGAAGTGGATCGTCCTGTTCGACAAGGTGTGGGAGACCGCCAGCACCGAGCAGATCGAGGATCTGTGGATCTCGCTCACCTGCTACGTCAACCCCAGCCCGTGGTTCCTGCAGTGGTCCAACTCCGTGTGGATCCAGTGCGTGGGCGACCGCGGCGAGGTCCACGGCGGCGCGGGCAACGACAAGATGAACACCATGCTCACGTACCGTGACGCCTGCTACTACGAGTTCATCAACTCCAACCAGTTCCAGTTCCCGCTCGCAAACCTCTACAACCACGATCCGATCTACGGCAAAGAGGGCACCGGCATCACCGCCGACTCCATGGACGGCGAGCAGTTCCGTAATTACCTGTTCATGCAGGGCACGCGCGGCACCGCCTTCTGGGAGCTCTACTACTCCGACTCGCTCTTCAACGACGAGAAGTACCTCATCAACGCCGACTTCCTCGCATGGGAAGAGGGCAACTTCGACATGCTCCGCAACGCCAAGTGGATCGGCGGCGACCCCGCGTCGAACGCTGGCTTGACGAGCAATCCCACGGTCAACACGCCCGGTACGCAGGAGGCCTACGGCTTCTCAGGTTTCAACACCGCGGGCAACGAGGGCATCATCTCCATGCGCAACCCGGCTAACGCCGAGCGCACCATCGAGTTCACCCTCGACGCCGGCATTGGCTGCACCGAGGATGGCACCTATCAGGTCGTGCGCGACCACGTGTACACCCAGGGTGGCAAGAGCGCTGCCGAGGCACCCAGGACCATCGCCAAGGGCCAGAAGGTCTCCGTGACCCTGAAGCCCGGCGAGACCCAGATTTGGCACCTCTCCAAGGGTGGTGACACAACGGCGCCTACCTTTGAGCGCCTGTACAACGAGGGCAATACGACGCTGCGCGTTCAGGCTTCCGAGCACGTGTACAATACCCAGCTCGAGGTGCTGATCGACGGTAAGAAGGTGGAGCTGGCCGAGGACGCCATCACCGCCTACGCCGACCTCAAGACCTTTGACATCACCCTGCCTGCCGCTCCCGCCAACGGCGCGGCGGTCGAGATCAAGGCGATTGCCGGTGCCGATTCTGCCGGCAACACGTTTGAGGGCTCCATTGTTCGTACCTTCCATGCCGACGGCCTCATCCTCACAGGGACGCGTGCCGCTGGTTCCGTGGAGGGTCCGAATGGCTTTACCGTTGTGGCGACCGTCAAGGACGCCGCAGCGGATACCGTCCTGCTCTCCCAGGGCGATCAGTGGGCGCTCGGTATCGATGCCGAAGGCAAGGCCTACTTCACCGTTAACGGTGTGACCGCCACGTCCGAAAGCACCGTCTCCGGCATCACGACCATCAGCGGTGCCCGTGAGAACAACGGTATGCTCAAGTTGTACGTGAACGGCGAGATTTCCGGCAACGGCTACGATGTCGAGAAGACCGCTGGTTACAGCATCAAGGCGGGCGAGATCAAGGTCGATGCCGCCGCGACCGATTACAAGGTGTACGACCGCGCACTGGGCTACGACGAGGTTCCGGCCTCTCCGCTCGAGGACCTTATTGCCGAGACCCGCGCCCTCAAGGACAAGGTGACCGCCGAGTCCTGGGCCGCGGCGAACATGGATGCTCTGCTTGAGCAGGCCGAGGAGGCCTTGAAGAGTGGCGACACCGCTGCCCAGCAGGCTGCCTATGACGCACTGCGCGCCGCCCGTGCCAAGCTGGTTCCCGGCCTGGGCGAGCCCGAGTTCGTGAACCACGCAAAGGGCAAGAACGCCTCCGCGCACTGGACCGCGGATGATTCCGCCGCCGAGAACAACCCCGATCGTCCTGCGAGCATGGCGGTCGATGGCGAGAAGGGCTCGAGCGCCATGTATGGCGAGTTCGGCCATGACGACCGCGCTGAGAGCTCGTATCTCCAGGTCGATCTGGGGGCCATTGAGGACGTGACGGGCATCAACCTGGTCCGCTTCTACAGCGACGGCCGCACGTATCCCAACACCACCATCGTCCTTTCCGAGGACGAGACGTTCGACGCGGACGACACGATCGTCTACAACTCCGATGCCGACAACAAGAACGGCTTTGGCAAGGGTGAAGACGAGGCGTACGCCGAGACCGCCGAGGGCAAATCGTTCGACGTCGCCCGTGGAACGAAGGCGCGGTACGTGCGCGTGTACATGAACGGCAACACGCGCCCTGGCCATACCGGTAATACGAACCACGTCGTTGAGCTTGAGGTCATGGGTCCCGAGCAGCAGACGCTGGGCGATCCGTTTGGCATCGAGAAGCTCGATGCGATCATCGCCCAGGCAAAGACCGCCCTTGAGAACAAGGACAGCTACACTGCCGATTCGGTGGCGCAACTTGAGACCGCGCTGAAATCCGCCGAGGAGTTTGCGGCCAAGGTCCGCGCCGAGATCGAGGCGGGCACGTTTGAGACCACCTATGGTGAGTTCGACGCCGCGTGTGATGCGCTGCAGAAGGCCATCGACGCGCTGGAGCTCGCTAAGCCCGAGTCCCAGCAGGAGCACACGGTGACCTTCGACTACGGCTACGAGGGCGTGGCGCCCGAGTCCGTTACCGTTGTCGATGGCAAGGCGGTTACCAAGCCGAACGACCCGATCCGCGCGGGCTACGTCTTTAAGGGTTGGACGCTCAACGGCAAGGTCTACGACTTCTCTGCTGCCGTTACAGGTGACATCACGCTCGTGGCGCAGTGGGAGAAGGCCGGAAGCACCAATCCGGACGACCCCTCGAAGCCCGG
Organism: Collinsella sp. AF08-23; assembly: GCF_003479805.1. Lineage (GTDB taxonomy): Bacteria > Actinomycetota > Coriobacteriia > Coriobacteriales > Coriobacteriaceae > Collinsella. Next base: position 79,073 of record NZ_QUHV01000010.1, read on the forward strand.
CTCTGGAACCACCGAGCCCTCCAAGCCTGGTACGGGCCTTCCCGGCACGGGCGACTCTACGCTCCTGATGGTGGGCGGCATCGCGATCGTGGGCATCGGCATTGCCGCTGCTGGCCTCGCGCTTGCTAAGCACCGGAGGTAGTTCAAGCTGCAGGTTGCAGCATAGGGACATTACGAACCCTATTCCCTTGGGACCCCGCATCGTTGTGCGGGGTCCTTTTTGCTGTCGCTTCCGTGGGAAAACTTGAGAGAAATCCACAGGGCCTGTGTCTTGGCGTGCGAACATGTGAAAAAGTCCCAGTTGGAAGGGGCTGGGCTCAAGTTCAAGTACCACTTCAAGGTTGCAAGCCCTCTACCAGCGAACATACTCAAAAAGTGGCCTTTACCTGCGTGTTCACCGAATCATCATATAAGCTGTATGCAAAGAAACCTTCTCTAGCTGGTAAAACGTTGAAAACTGCAGGTCAGAACTGCATCTGTGGAAAACCATCACGGGTCATCGTACAAAAATGTGGAAAACGTTGATAACCCATGCGCGCCCAGATGGAGAAGCCGACTTTTCAACATCCGTCTGTGGAGTGCGCTCTGTCCCCACAAAACGCTTGACTTGAGCTGGGATTGTGCTTTTCGGAATCGTGGGGATACCCTACCATTGGTTGTCCAGCCATATTGCGGGCCTCACCTTGGGTGCCTGCGTGAAGAATGTGGGGAAGGAGCGCGCGTGGAGATCGTGAGCGACGGATGGTCGCAGACCGGTTCTGCCGATTTGGGAGCCCTTAAGGGGTTGCCCAACAACATAGAGGCCGAAGGCAACGTCTTAGCCGCCATGATGCTCTCGGGCGAGGTTGTCGAGGAGGCCCTCGTCGAGCTGCTCCCCGATGACTTCTACCGTCCCTCGCACAAGACGATCTTCACGGCGATGTCCGGCATGTACGAGAGCAGCATGCCCATCGACTCCATCTCGCTCATCGACTATCTGCGCTCCATCGACAAGCTTGAATCGGTGGGCGGCGAGGCCTATATCCTCGAACTCATGGGCAACACGCTCGCGCTTGCGCACTGGCAGCATCATGCCGAGATCGTGCGTCGCGATGCCATGCTGCGCGAGATCATTGGCGCGACCAATCAGATCAGCGCGCTCGCCTACGATTCTCCGCTCGACACCAAGGAGGTCATCGAGCGCGCCGAGTCCATGCTGCTCTCGGTCACCGAGCGCGAGGTCAAGAGCTCGTACAAGGGTCTCACGGACTTCATGACCGAGGCGTATCAGGAGGCCGAGGAGGTCGCGCGCGCGGGCGGCGACGTCCATGGCGCCCCCACCGGATATCCCAGCCTCGACCGCATGCTCATGGGCCTGCGCGAGGGCCAGCTCGTGGTCCTGGGTGCCCGCCCGGCAGTCGGTAAGACCTCGTTCGCACTCAACTTGGCACTCAACGCCGCCGCCGATGGCTACACGGTCGGCTTCTTCTCCCTGGAGATGAGCGGCAAGGAAATCGCGCAGCGCTTCATTTGCGCTCAGGCCATGGTCAACATGTCGAACTTTCGTACCGGCCGCATCTCGCCCGAGGAGTGGGCGAACATCAACGAGGCGATCGGCGAGCTCAGCCGCCTCGATATCCTCATTGACGACACGCCGGGCACCACGGTCACCGAGATCCGCGCCAAGGCGCGCCGTATGCTCCACAACAAGGAGCGGGCCGTCATCATCCTGGACTACCTGCAGCTGGTGAATCCTCCGGCGGGCAAGAACTACAACGGCAACCGCGCCGTCGAGGTCTCCGAGATGAGTCGTGGCCTCAAGATCATGGCCAAGGAGCTCGGCGTCCCCGTGATCATGCTCTCCCAGCTCAACCGTTCGCTCGAGGGACGTACGGGCAAGCGCCCGCAAATGAGCGACCTGCGTGAATCGGGCTCCATCGAGCAGGACGCCGACATCGTCATGCTGTTGGACCGCTCGAGCACCGAGAGCGAGGCAGAGCGAGAAGACCGCCCGGACTTTGGCATCACGCGCGTGATCGTGGCGAAGAACCGTTCGGGCCCCATCGGAGATGTGGACCTGATGTTCCTGCCCGCTTCCACGAAGTTCTACGAGATTGACGAACACGCCGCCGAGTAATGCGCGTTCAGCCCAACCCCATTACAGTCTGAAATAGGCCATCGATAAATTTCGAT
>NZ_QUHV01000011.1:0-37014 GCF_003479805.1 Collinsella sp. AF08-23
TCGAAATTTATCGATGGCCTATTTCAGACTGTAATGGGGTATCCCCAAACTAAGGTAGAGACTCTTGACGAGGGCGGTTCTGCGGCGGGCGAGGCCTCTGCTGTGAATGAGGTTCCTGCTGTAGATGAGCCCTCAAAGAGCGAGCCCACGCCGGATGCCGCGCCCGAGGCCGGGCAGACGCCTCAAGACCAGAATGCGACCGGCGGGCAAGATGCTACGCAGGATCAGGCAGATGGGCAGTCTGGCGTGGAGGACGCCGTCGACGGCACTGCGAACGAGGGTGCCGAGTCGGACGCCGAACAGGATGCCGCGCAGATTGAAGGCGCCGAGGTTCTGCAGCAGGGCGATGGCGAAACGACGGGCAACGTGCTGGTTGCCGATCGCGCAGCGGTGAATGCACTGGGTGGCCGTGACTATGTGGGCCAGTCTTCGGCGGTCATCAACGGTGTTACCTACATCCTCATTGGCAACGAGCAGCAGCTGCGTGCGATTGGGTCCGATAAAGATGTTGTTGGTGGCGTCGTGTATTCGATCGGTCAGGTCTATGTCGGCCTTGCTGGGTTGGGTACTTGGATCGATCGAGACGGGCATGTAGAAACACTTGAATACAACGGCGATGCCGACCTTGCTCCTGGCGAAGAGCTTCGCGGTAAGGAGTTCCACAACGGTGGTTTCGAGCTGCTTCCCGGAGCCGTACGCACGCTGTATTTCACCAAGAATGCTGATGGGACGCGCAATGAGGACCCTGTTACAGGTCTTAAGTACTCCTCCGATGCCAACTACATCATCTTCCGAGATATCGATGTGAGCGACACTGCTTGGGAGCCTCTCATGTTTTCGGGCACCATGCTCGGTGCGAAAGCGGCGGACGCCGCAACGGAGGGCAACTTGTGGGAGAGTTTTGATACATCTGCCCCAGATGGCCTTAAGGCCGATGCGAGGCGCCCGGTCATTTCGGGCGTTCGGGTGCGTCAGACTGGAAAGCTCGATATATCGAAACATCAAGGTGTTGGCTTTTTCGGCACTATCTCGAACGGCGTAAATGCGAACAATATAGGCGTCTCCGCAGGCGAGGTTTTGGTAAAAAACGTCGCTCTCGATGACATCGACGTTGTTAACGAGTCCGTGGAAACCGAGGAGCCGGCTTCGCTCATTGGTGCGCTCACGGGTTTGCTTGGTGGAATTTTGGGCGGAGTGCTCGGCCTCCTCTTGCCGAACCTCGGCCTCGAGGAAGCGCTCAATGGTTTGCTGACGACTCGCAGTAAGGATCCAACAACGTTTGCCACGGGCGCATTTGCCGGTCGAATTATCGGTGATGTCCGCGTAGAGGGCTGTGTCGTAACAGGGGCTACGGTAAAAAATGCCCCCGCGGCTGCCGTCCCCACCTCATCTCCTTACGCCGGAATCACCGGCGGATTCGTCGGCTACATGGCGGGCGAGGTTGAATATGATGGCCTGTCGGAGGTCCTTGGGTTTACCGAGAAGGCCCTTGAGGCCCTGCTGAATGTGCTCCCGGGCATTGGGTTGGGAGACCTCATCCAGATTCTTTTGGGAAATGTTCTTGACGTGGGCAAGCTCATTCCAACGGGCTACTACAACCCCAAGATCATCGACTCATCGCTTGGCCTCAAGGCGGCTGCCCCAGCCATCGGCTCGGCTCGCGCCCAGGGTGCGGGTGGCTTTGTCGGCGTGCAGGTTGGCTCGATTATCGAAAGCTCCGAGATTGCTACACCGGTGTCAGTTGAAGCGAGTGAATTTGGAGGCGGGTTCGCAGGCGTAGAGCGCAACGGCCAGCTTGTGGGTGCGCTCAATACTGTGGGCGTGGATCTGCTTACGCAGTTGGGCGAGCTCATCAAAAAGACCAAAACCCAAAGCCTGCTGCTTGATTGCAAGCTTATGCAAGGCGCTACGGTGCGTGCTAAACAATATGCGGGCGGCATTTCCGGCGCCATGGCAAATAGCTATGTGGTGAATTGCGCTGCAGAGGGCGCCATGAGCGTTGAGGCGACCAAGTCAGATGCTGGCGGAGTTGCGGGAGCCGCGCTCCTCGGGTGGGGTACGTCGATAGGCGAGAAGCAGGACCACACGCTTTTGAAGTCGGTGACGGCCTTGCTCGGCAATCTGACGAACGGGAATGAGGGAGTGGATGTCGCTTCGAGCGGCCTGCTTGCGCTTACGGGCATCGAGCCAAGCGTTATAGCCGGCGTGCAGTTGAAGAACGTCGTCAGCGTGAGTGCTGGCGAAAGCCATGCCGGCGGCATCGTTGGTTGCGGTGAAGCTACACGAATCGGTTCATCAAACGATGAGATGCTCGGGGAAATGATCTATTGGTCTAAGGGTAGTCAGCTGCCTAAACCCGCAGAACAAAATGTAGCTGCTTCGGTATCGAGTGTGAGCGCGGCAAAAGATTACGCTGGCGGTGTTGCGGGGGAGCTCGGGCCGGGTAACGTTGCAGGGCTGCTCAACGCCACGATTGACGTCGGCGATGTCAAGATGTTCTGGATCAAGGACGTGGCTCTTACTGGTGCCGCAAATGGTTTGGCTGTTCATGCAGGCGGTTCATATGTGGGTGGTGCTGTGGGCTGCGCTTCCGGCGGAAAGATCGCAAACGTCACTGTGGACAAGCTTGCCTCAGTTAGCGCTGCAACGTATGCGGGTGGATTTGCGGGCTTTTCCGGCCCAGCCGATGCTGCTGGATCGGGCGGTATCAACTTGCTCGGAATCATCAAGATCTCAGGCTTGCTTTCTATTGCGCAGTACTCGGCGCTTCACATCGTGTCTTCGAGCGTTAAGGGTATCGATGCAGGCTACACCGTTGAGGCGACCCGTGCGGACGGCAACGCAATTGCTGGCGGTTTCTTTGGGCAGGCAAATAGTTCCCTGGTTGCCGATTGTCATGCGCGCCGTATCAAGAGCGTGATCGCCCCCAAGGAAGGGGGCAAGGGCACTGCCGGCGGATTCGTGGGGCTTTCGGTGACGGGAGGCCTGGCGGACGCGCTGGCAGATGATGCGGGCGGTAACGGTGGTCTCGACGGCCTGCTGCACGATGTCATTAAAATAGATAATTTGCTCGGTGCGGTGCCCTATCTTATTCCGAAATATTGGGGCGTCGATGCTTCCTATGTTAACGGTGGCATGGTCTCGGGCTCCGTTGCCGGTGGTTTTGCCGGAGACTTCCAATCAGGAAAGCTCAATCAGTTTGGTAAGGACGACATGGAATCCCTCGTCAATCTGGTGGGCGAAGCTTCAGCTAACACCATCAAGGCGGACGTCGAGAAGGGTCCATGGGCGGTTATCAATATTGCCGAGGTGGATGGCGGCCTGTACGCAGGTGGTTTTGGCGGCATGGTGCGTTCTGGCTCCTTGGCAAACGCCTCTGAGGGCGGCATCCAAATTCTGGGCAAGCTGGGGGGCACGCTCAACATTTCGCAGTTGTTGGATGTCGTACAGGCGTATGTCCCCTACGTCTCGTATGCGGGCGTGCATTCCGATGACGCGACCGGTTCCGGTGGCTTTATAGTGTGCGCGACGGATACGAGCGATGCGGACGCCAACGCCGGTTCGGCTGGTGGCTGGGTTGGCTGGGGCAGTGCAATGCAGGTATCGACCTGTTCAGTTGATGAGCTCAAGCATACGAGCGTCGTAGCTCCTAAGGATCTCGAGGCCACGACGGCAGAGAGCTATTACACCGAGGCGTCTTCATATAGTGTCGACGCGCCGCGTAATGCCGGCGGCTGGGCCGGCAAGATTGACGTGGGATCCACTGCCGCCGCAGGTTCTGGATTGGGCCTGCTGGGACAGAGCATCGCTCTGACCGACTTGCTGAGCGCGCTCAACGTTATGGTTTCGACGGTCGAGCACTCCGATGTTGCTGGCGCGATTGGCGGCCTTTCGGTTCGTGCGAACGGCACGGCAAAGACAGCAGAAGGAGTGAAGCCCATCGGGCATGCGGGCGGTTTTGCCGGCGTGCTGGCGGGCGGCCACGTACAGGACTCCAATGTCTCGGAATTTGATTATGTGGTCGGTCGCGAATCTGCTGGCGGATACGCCGGAACGATGACTCCGGGTGATGTGGCAAGCGTGCTCGGCAAGGAGAACGCCGCGTCCATTATCAATAACCTCATCAATGTGGATAGCCTTCTCTCGCTTGTTCAGGATTTCGTCCCTACGGTGCGCAACAGCTATACCGAGTGCGTTCCTTGTGGCGGCGCCGTTCGCGCCGAGGCGGAGGCGTCTGGCTCCACGCAGCGTGGGTGCGCCGGTGGCTATGTTGGAATGCTCGATGGCGGTCACATTTGGGGAAACGACACGCGTGCATGGAAGGACGTAAGCGTCGGCGCTTCATATTCCGGCGATCAAAATGTTGCGGCTGCGCGTCGTATCCGTTCGGTGTTCGGCACCGAGTTTGCTGGCGGCTATGTTGGCCTTATGAAGCCGTCTGATACCGCCTCTGCTGGTGGGTTGTCTTTGTTGGGTGGACTCATTAAGGCCGGCAACCTGGTGAGCACGCTTTCCATGGTGTATCCCACAACCGAGAATACCGAGGTATCTGGCCCGTTGCGTGGGATTGACATCGCTACGTTCGAGTCGTGGGTTGAGCATGTTTCCAAGTACGATGCATATGGCCAGGAATTCGCCGACATCATAGAGAAGCTAAAAGACAAGGCCATCACCACACAAGATCAACTTGATACCGCCCTCGCCAAATACGTCTTTGGCTATAACGTGGTTGCCGGGCGTGCATCTTATGGAAACGGTTCGCTCGAACATGCCGGCGGTATGGCAGGCGGCTACGTAGGCCTCATGCGTACGGGTACAGTTAGCAATGGCCAGGCATACGACACGAAGCTTGTACGTGCTATGCGCGCGGCGGGTGGATTCGCCGGCGGCATCGAGGCGGGGAGTGCTGCCAGCATCGGTGATGTAACGCTTTTTGACAAGATAAATGTTGATTTGGGCGCACTGCTCAAAACGCCGCAGGTGTTTGTTCCGGTGGTTAAATCTTCCAGTGCGCATGGCTTCCGTTCTGGCTTGACCGTGCGCTCAACGGGAACCGAGCTCAACCATGGCATGGGTTATGCGGGTGGCTACACCGGCTATGCACTCGGTGCGCAAATCTGGGGTGATTCCGCGCTCGCTGGTCAGGATCCTTCAGGTTGTAATGTCTTGAATTTACGTCGTGTTGCAGGCACGAGTGCTGTTGGCGGTTTCGTGGGTCGCGCGAGTGGCGGTAGCGTTGCTTCGGTGGATACCGAAGTCAGCGATGGCCTGATCCAATCACTCCTTGATGGGCTCATCGGCTCGCCCGGACAGCTGGTGGATGCACTTAAGGCCACCGTTACCACTATCCGTGGTGCCCATGTGAGCGCGGCTGCCGAGCCGGGCTCCGCTGAGGCGGCTTGGGGTTTTACTGTTGAGGGCGAGTACCGCGACGGCGATACGACTAAGTACGCTACCTCGGCGGGCGGTTTTGCCGGATCTCTTGAAGCGAGTGTCTTGGGCTCGATCGAGGGCGATTTGGACGATTCTACGCAACAGCTATCGGTCAATGGCCTGCGCGCCGTCGAGGGCGGAGCATATGCGGGCGGATTCTTTGGGCTCGGCGATGTTGGTGGAGTTGCGAGCGTGGGCGGCCAAGGTGCTGACGCCCAATCAGGGACTACGCTGCTTGAGCTTATCAAGCTCGGCAACGTGGACGTACTCGATGCGTTCCGAACCTTCATCTATCATGCTCACGTTAACGGCGTTTCGGATGGTATTCGCGTCGAGGCCCATGAGCAGACGTCCGAAGGTACGGGTGACGAGAAGCGCTATACCGGCACTGCCGGTGGATTTGGCGGTACGTTGCTCAATGGCTCCATCAAGGACTGCTCCGTCGAGCGCTTGAATGCGGTGACGGGCCTCAATTACGCAGGTGGCTTCGTGGGTCATCTGGGCAAGAGCGGTACGGTTGACGTGGACGAAGCTGATGCCGGTGTCGGCAACATTCTCAAGTTGCTCGGTGCGACGGCAGGCGTTCTCGACATCTGGGGCAGCCATGTCGAGCGCTGCACGGTTGATGGCATCGATGCCGGCTACACGGTTGCCTCCACGCATGGGGCGCCGATCACGAGTGATGCGGCTTCTGAGCAGCTCGATGGTCAGGAAATGGCAGCAGGCTTTGTGGGCTTTGCCGATATGGCGAAGATCGATGACTGTCATGTAACCGATCTCAAGAAGGTGACAAGCGGTCAGATTGCCGGTGGCTTTGTGGGAAAGACCACCATGGGGTTCGTTGCCGATATTGATGCCGGGTCTCCCGTTTTGTTGGAGTCTTTGCTCCTGATTGTCAACGCGCTCGTTAAGCTCCTGTATCTTCCGGATTTGCAGGACAAGCTCGGTCTGCTCAACATTAAGATCCTTGACATCATTGATCTCAAGGTTCTGTCGGAGGGCAACACGCTTTACGTCAACCTGCTTGGTTTGCGCATAGGTGTCGCGCTGTCCAAAAAACAGGACAGCAGCGACCCCAATGCTACCGACGTCGCCGTTATCACCATCGGGGATTCGACCATCAGCTTGCCGTGCAATGAGAAAGGCCTTGTCGGAGAGGACGATGGACTCAAATCGAACCTCAAGGTCACGCTCATTAAGGGTAACCGCACCAACATTACCAACAACTCGGTGACGGGCGTCGCCTCTGGTTACGACGTGTACGGTGGCGGTGCCACAGACACGAGCAACGGCTTTGGCATTGGCCGATACGATGACGGAAGGGGTACGCTGGGCGGATACGCTGGCGGCTTCGTGGGTCTCTCAAACGAGAGCGTGCTCGACAAGAATAAGATGGCGTACTGCGATGTGGTACGCGGCAAGGGCCATGATGGTCAGAACGCTGGCGGCGGCACGATCACGGGCCCCTTCACCGGCATGACATACCTCAAGACCACCTATGAGCAGCTGAACGAAAAGAAGAAGATCGAGACTGGGAATTTCTATTCCATCTACCGCGGTGCTAACGACAAACTCACAGAAGCCCTCAAAGGCGCTGGCGAGAGCGTGTTCGCCGATATGGTGTCCGATGATGCAGCGGTGGGCGGAGGAGCGTTTGGGCTCGACATGAACCGTTATGACGTTGCGGTGCGCGAATCAAAGGGCATTTCAGAGTTCGATGAGCTTCAAGGGGCCGTCGAAAGCGGTACGGGAGCACAGCGCAAGCTCGATGCGTATCAGGAGAACGGCGCCAAGGCTGTGCTCATGCGCGATACGCCGCAAACTGACAATGGTGCTGGCCTTACTCCGGAGCCCGGCGATGGGCAGGATCCTTGCTCCGAGACGGTCGATCTCACGTTGCAAAAGGTTTGGGATGACCTGGGCAATCGCGACCAGACGCGCCCCAATGCTGTGAACTTCTATATTTCGGCGACCTATACGGATGCGAACGGCCAGTCGGTTGTCCAGTGGGTTGCCCCCGTTGCGGGAGGCGGCTACGAGTTGGTGGCTCAAAAGACCGCCGTGAAGCTCACCGCGGCAGACCTTTCTCCGCACTCAGAGACATGGCGTCGAGTGCTAACAGATTTGCCGGTGGCGTTTGAGGATAAAAACTCGAATCCTGCCGCGGTTCGCTACTACACCTATCAGGTTGAGGAAGTGTCGATCGACGGGTATTCCGTGGTGTACGACGTTGATGCTACGGAGCGTGTAATCACGGTGACGAACGTTTATCGCCCCATGCTCCCCGAAACGGGCGGTGTTGGCACGTGGCTTACGGTGCTGGCGGGCGGCATGCTGCTCGCGTGCGCTGCCTACGAGCGTCGCCGCAGGTCGATGGCGTATGCCGGATACGTACCCGCGCATTTTGCACCCTCTCGCCCACGGCTTGAGCCCATGCGCCCCCGACGCTTGCGCGCGAGAGGTGCGCGCCAGCAGATCACACGCGGCGGATCGGGCCGCGCACCGAGATAGGTATCTCCCGCGGCGCAGGTAACGCGTCGCAGCAGATAGGCAGTTGTTCATGTCATACGTTTGAGGGAAGGAATGATTCGATGAAAACGATGACAAAACGCATCGCCAGCATGGCGCTGGCGGTCTTGATGGCGGTCGTGATGCTCGCGAGCGCCGTCCCCACCAAGGCCTTCGCGGCAGGTACTGGTAAGCTCACTGTGACATGTGATAGCGCCGAGTTTGCGAACAAGGAGGTGAAGATTTGGAAGATGTTCGATATGACGGTGAGCGGCGCCGGCACGGGCCAGGAGTCCTACGGCTATGCCATCAATTCCGTTTGGAAGGACCTCTTCATCGAGAAGAGCGCCGAATGGTCGCTCGGCTTGACCGAGGGCTCAACGGACGAAGAGGTCTCTGCGGCTGCCTACAAGTACATCAGCAATCTCGGCGATAAAAACGCTGCCAATGTAACTGCGTTTGCGAAGATTGCACGCGATTGGGCAGTTGCAAAGTCGCTCCAAGCTGATAACACGCAGAATGCAGGCCCAGATGCGCCGTACACCGCTGCGTTTACCGGTCTTGACTATGGTTACTATGTGGTGAGCCCCGCCACCGGCTCAACGAGCTCGGCACGCAAGACCGACGCCATGCTGATTCCCGTCAAGGACGACAAGGCAACTATCAAGCTCAAGTCCGAGTATCCTACGGTCGAGAAGACGGTTGACGGCAATGATAAGGTCAATGCCGAGATTGGCAAGGAGCTAACCTTTACGCTGAAGGCGAAAGTACCCGATGTAAGCGAGTACGAAAAGTATCAGTTTGTGTTCAAGGATACCTTGTCCAAGGGTCTGACGTTCGTCGCCTTCGATTCGGTGAGGATTGGCGGCACTAAGCTTGAGGCGCCGAACGACTACACGACTACCAATCAGCAGCCCGATGGCGAGGGTAAAACTGAGATTCGTGTTGACCTTGGTGCGCATGACGGGACAATCTATGATGCGAAGAATCTGTTTAATGGTAAGGCGGGCCAGGATATCCTCGTGACCTACAAGGCCTACATCAACGCCGATGCCATCGTTGGCCAGGCGATCCCCAACAAGGCAACGGTTGATTATTCCACCAGCCTGGACGGCACCCAAACCGGCACTTCCACCCCCGATGTGACCCATCAGTATGATTTTGGCTTCAAGCTTAAGAAGACCGATGACACCGGGCAGAAGAATCCCCTTGCTGGTGCCGTCTTCGAGCTTCGTCATGCCGCGGCGGGCGATCCTATCAAGCTCGTCATGAAGTCCGACGGCGTATATCGTCTTGCGCTTGCCAGTGATCCCGAGAACCAGCAGGTGACGAAAGTAACGACTGGCGATACGGGCATCGTCCAGTTCGAGGGTCTTGCCGTAGGTGATTACTATCTGGTTGAGACCGTGGCCCCCGAGGGTTACAACAAGCTCGCCAAACCCATCAAGATTACGATCACCGATATCACTACGGACGGCACAAACCCGACCTGGCAGATCAAGGTTAACGACGCGCAAGACGTTCAGGATGGTTCTTCCGACAACCTTCCTGAGGTTGCCGTTGAGAACAACAAGGGCACCCTGCTCCCCGAGACCGGCGGCATGGGCACCATCATCTTCACGCTCGTCGGCGCCGCTGCCATCGGCTACGGCATCTACCGCAAGCGCACGGCCAAGACCGTTGCGTAATTTGGTTTCGCGATGAAAAAGTCCCGCGACTGGTTCTCAACATTGGCAATCATCGGCGGTTTGCTGCTGGTGCTCTACCCGACCATCTCGAACTTCCTTAACCTGCGCAACGCCACGCGCGTGATCGAGCAGTACAGCGAAGCGGTCGACGAGCTCACCGACGATGAGGCACAGCAGCTCATGGATGCTGCCCGCACCTACAATGCCAAGCTCGCGGGGCTCTCGGGCATCCCGGCTGCCGACGGCGGCTGGGATGCCATCGACGCCTCACTGGCCGCCCAACTTCGCGAAGAGTACATGGGCCTGCTCGACCTCACCGGCACGGGCGTGATGGGCTACATCACCATCCCGCGCCTCGACGAGACCATGCCCATCTACCACACCACCGAGGAAAAAGTCCTGCAGGTGGCCACGGGGCACATCGAGACCTCGTCGCTGCCGGTGGGCGGCGCGTCTACCCACGCGGCGATCTCCGGCCACCGCGGTCTGCCCTCGGCCAAGCTCTTCACCGAGCTCGACAAGATGCAGCTCGGCGACATCTTCTACGTCCGCGTTCTCAAGGAGACCTTCGCCTACCAGGTGGACCAGATTCTCACGGTGCTACCGGAGGAAACCGAGGCGCTTGCCATCGAGCCGGGTGCGGACTATATGACGCTCGTCACCTGCACGCCCTACGGCATCAACTCGCATCGGCTTCTCGTGCGGGCGCACGCGATTCCGTTTCTGCCGTCCATGCTGGACGAGGTGGGCGTGATGGGAAGCCCCATCAACCTCTCGTGGCCGCATCTCGCGCTTATTGCAGGGCTGATTCTTGCGGCGATTGTGTTGGCGAGCCTGCGCCTGCGGCAGGTGCAGCGGCGCGACGGCGTGCAAGGCGGTACGTATGGGAATGTGGACGGTGTTGCCCGGAGGCGAATGATGGGAAAGGAGGACGAACATGAGCATGGCGGACGCCACTTTGCATAAGCGGGTTCCCGTGCTGGGACGGCTTTGGCCATCCGTCGCGCGCCTGGTTGCCCTCGTTCGCCGGGCGGCCTTTGCGCTCCTGTGCGTCTGTGCCGCCCTCGTCCTGTGCGTTGCTCCTGCTGCGGTCATCGCCGCACCTGTTGGATCCATTACCCTTGATTGCTCGGTTGAACGTGACGGGGTGGATGCGCCCCTTGCGGGGGATCGCTATGCCGCGGTCCTCGTTGCTCGCGCCTCTGTTGACGCAGAGGGCGTGCGCCACGAAACGCTCGACGTCTTTGCCTCCGCCGATTGCGCGTGGGCGGAGCTGGATGCCGGCGGGCTTCGCGATAAGGCGCGGGAGGTCCATGACCTTGCCGTCGACGCCGCCGTTGAGCCTGTGGGCACGCTTGGCACCAACGCGAGCGGCGTGGGCGCCGTGTACGGGCTGGAGCCGGGCATCTACCTGCTCTACCGCACGGAGACGGCACCTGCCAATGTCGACACGACGACCGACCCGTTTTTGGTCGGTGTACCCACGTTTGTGGACGGCGCGCTCACCTACAACGTGACGGCGCACCCTAAGTTTGAGGTTGAGAAGCCTCCTGCCGGCGGGGATCCGGAGCCCGGCGCGCCAGGCAACCCCGGCAACCCCGGCGGGATGTTTCCCGGTTTGGATATGCCCTCGACGGGCGATATCCAGATGATGCTCGTCGGCTTGCTGCTCATTGCCGGTGTTGCCGTGCTTTGGCTGTCGCGTCGCGTTTCGGCCTCCGGCGACGCCAGCGCCGATGAGGGCGCGCGCGAGCAGAATTAGCCAGCGCGATTTTAATTGGGGCATTGCCCTCACATTGAGGTCGCGGCCGCCGATGAGCAGGGCCGGCGATGAACAAGCTGAGGGTGCAAAACTTTCGGATATGCGGGCTTTGTTTTCGCAGTGCGGAGTAGAGGTCGTTTCTGCTTGGCAAAACCGCAGGATTTTGTGGGGCAAAATGTCCGTCTACTCGACCAGTCGGATTCGAAGCCCGCATATCTGGAAGAATTGATCACGCATCGTCCCCAATCTACCTCACTCGAGAGACTGTCCCCACATTGAGGTCCGGCCTGCGGTGGGGGAAGCAGGCGGTGGGGGAGGCCGGCGGGAGAAGCTTCCGGCTCCCGTCTGCTCCTCAACATGAACACTTGTCCATTAACAAACGATATCTAGGTGTCTGTAATCCAACACCCCATCTGAGCGCTACAATAGAAGAAACACCTGCGGATGGCCCGCCCGAGCATACCCGTGAGGGAGCTCGGGCGGGCCTTCGTCTAAAGAATGTAAAGGGGCACGCCCATGGCGCAGATCAGCATCGATTACTTTTCCAGCTCGCTCATGCGAACCACTACCATCGACATCATCTTGCCGTTCGACGGCATGGGGGAGGCGATGGGCGTGGACGCGGCGCTCGCGCGCGGCGAGGACGAGCGCACGGCGCAGGCCGCCTACCCGCCGGAGCGCGAACCTTACCGGGTGCTCATCCTGCTTCATGGCATAACCGGCAACCACACCGACTGGATCTCGGAATCGCGCATCCGCCGATGGGCTGCCGAGCGCAACCTCGCCGTGGTCATGCCGTCGGGCTACAACGCCTTCTATCTCGACCAGCCCGCCCTGCATAACTTCTACGGCCGCTTCGTGGGGCAAGAGCTCGTGCAGGTCATACGCCGCATCTTGCCTGTTTCCAATCGCCGCGAGGACACGTTCATTGGTGGCATCTCCATGGGTGCGTACGGAGCGCTGCGTGCCGGCCTCAAGTACAGCGAGAACTTCGGCGCGATCATCTCGCTCTCCACCGCGATGGTGGCGGACACCATCGAGAGCGTGGTTAACGACGACATCTTCTTCCTGAGCCGCCCGTTTCTGGAAGCCACGTTCGGCGACCTGTCGCAGGTGCCGGGCAGCGACAAGGACCCGGCGCGCCTGGCGGCTGACATCGTCTACTGCGATCGCCCGCGCCCGCGCGTCTTCATGGCATGCGGCTCGAGCGATCCGCTCGCCTATCCCAACCGCGTGCTCGCCGACCGCATGCGGGCAACGGGTCTGCAGGTGGAGCATCGCGAGATGCCCGGCGGCCACGATTGGGAGTTCTGGAACATGGCGCTGCCGCAGGCGCTCGACTGGCTCGTGCATCCGTGACTGGCGAGGCTTGAGAGGCTCTGCCTGGCATGCGGCCTAATTCGACTCGCGGCCCGCGTTCGCCGCGCGGCGAAGCCTGTCAGGCCTGAGTTCGAGATCTACTGACCGCGCGCTGCGTCATCAAAGGTGATCGGGCGCGCAATCGCGTAAGGGGATGGAAGATGGCACTGCTCAGGATCGACTTCTACTCGCGCTACCTCAAGCGCAACGTGATGCTCACGGCCGTCGTGCCGGCCGACAAGATGGACGGCGACAAGCTCGCCAAGCGCCGCCGCGGCCCGTATCGCACGGTCTATTTGCTGCACGGCCTTTTTGGTCAGGATGTGGATTGGATCGACCGCACCCATGTGGTCGAGACGGCTGAGGCGCGCGATGTCGTGGTGATCATGCCCTCGGGCGAGGATGGGCTCTACCTCAACAAGCCCGAGATCGACGAATGGCATGGCAAGTTCATCAGCGAAGAGTTGGTGGAGTTCACGAGGCGCCTGCTGCCGCTGTCTGCCAAGCGCGAGGACACGGCGCTCGCGGGCATCTCGATCGGGGCGTACACGGCGGTCATCAACGGCCTGCTGCGACCAGACCGCTTCGGCAGCATCATCTCGCTGTCCGGCGCCTTCATGCGCGACCGGGTGCTCGAGGCGGTGGACTCGCACTCGCCGCGCAAGCGTCGCTACTACGAGCGGTTCTTCGGGGACCTCGACACGGTGATCGGCTCGGAGAAGGACTATGAGGCCCTCATCGAGCGCTTTCGTGACAACCCGGATCTGCCCAAGCCGCGCTTTTACGGAGCATGCGGCGAGCACGACAACCTGTGCCAGAGCAATCGCGACGTGGTTGCGCTGCTGCGCGACGCCGGTTTCGACGTGACGTATCACGAGCCGGATATCGGCGTGCACGAGTGGCCGTTCTGGAACGCGTGGATCGATTGCGCGCTCGACTGGTACGCCCCGGGCGAGATGCGCCCCTCAACGGCCGAGCCGGACTATTCCGCGCTCACGAGCCTGCGCCCGCCTGAGAAGCGCGAATAGCGTTCGAGGACGCGTCGCGCCGACCCCGACCGGTCCGGTTCTCCGGAGCCTAGAGCTTAGCTGGTCGAAGGGTCGGTAGAAGGCGGGGCCGTGGAAAAAGCCGCCGCCCGCTTGGAGGCGGGTGGCGGCGTTAAGGGAGCCTCAATTCGGGGGCTGTCCCTAAATCGAGGTCTCATAGTTGAGGCTCAAGCTACACGAGCGCTGCGATGGCGCGGACCACGGCGTCGGCCGCGGCTCCCGTCTTGCCGGCGTCCTCGACTTGAAAGACGATTTTGCCCTTGATGCCTAGCTCCGAGATCTCGGAGAACAGCACCCGTGGCCCGTCGATGACGGGGGAGACCTCGCGCGCCGCCTTGAGGGCGAGGTCGGCGAGCTGCTCGGCCAGGCCGTCCATGTTCTCGGCGTGCGGGCTGTCGTCCTCACTCAGACGAGGAACGGCGAAGGGCACCGCCACGCGGCTGGCAGGCAGCAGGTGCACGAGGGCGGTCTTGGAGATGATCGAGTTGGGGATGATCACCGTCTGCCCCATCGTGTCGCGGATGGTGGTGTGGCGCCAGGTGACGTCTTGCACCACGCCGCGCTCCGCACCGACTTCGATGTTGTCGCCGGGCTTGACGATCCCCATGAAGGTCACCTGCAGGCCGCCGATGAGGTTGGACAGCGTGTCTTGAAAGCCGAGTGAGACGGCGATACCGCCGACGCCAAGGGCGGCTACCAGCGCGTTTGCATTGACGCCGAAGCACGCGTCGAGGATGACGCTCGCGCCGGTGGCCCAAATGACACCACGCGCGATGTTGATGATGATGCTCGAGCTGGGCAGCGGGTTGCTGTCGCGTTCGAGGAAATGGCGCAGCGCGCGGCTGGCGATGCGCGCGATGATGGCGGTCGCGACGATGAGGGCGATCGCCCACAGGACGCTCTGCACGAACGGAATCTTGAAGAACGTAAACAAGGCTTCCTCCAATAGCGAATCTGGGGACGGGTGCACTGTTGCACATTCTGCCAGTGGTGCCAGGGGCGAACGGCAAGGTTCCAATGTGCAACAGTGCACCCGTCCCCAGATTACACGTTTCTTTGGGCGAGGCGCTCGGTGAAGCGCAGGAATAGCTCGTCGGAGACGGCGATTTGCGCGTCGTTATAGTGCACCATCGCCATGTTCTCCAGCATGCGCTCGTAATCTTTGTCGGGTCGCAGCCAGTTCGAAACGTCCATGCAGTCGGCGATCTTGTCAAGAAACGCCATGCCCGCCTTGATGGCGCGCTCGCGCTCTTCAGCGCTCGCGTTGCCCGGGAGCGTGTCGATGAGGTGGCTGACGCGCAGGTATTCATCGATGAGCCCGCGCTCGGGAATGGCGCGGAAGATGCGTTCGATTTCGGCAAGCTCGGCGTCAGAGTAGAGGTGCGCCGCGATGCCCATGGCGATCTTGTCATCGTCGGTGAGGGCGCTGAGCAAAAACCCATGGGCGCTCGTCTGCCGCTCAAAGGCATCGATGGCCTCGAGGACGGACGCCGCGCGCTCGGGGTAGTCGGGGTCGGTCTGGCGCGTGCGAATATGACGGATGAGCTCGCGTTGATGCTCAAGGTGCGCAATCTGCTCAACCAGCTGGCGATCGAGTTCGTCGAGGAGTTGCTCGGCGCCGGCGCCCAGCTCATCGCTGGTGCCATCGCCGCCATCGCGACCCTCAACCTCCCGTCGCTCCGCATCGAGCTCGTCGAGCATGGGGGCGATCTGCTCGAGCGAAAGCCCGAGCGACGCGAGCTGGCGGATGCGAAGAAGCCGCAGGAGATGCTCGGCCTCATACTCGCGGTAGCCGTTTTCCGCACGCTTGGGCTCCGGCAACAGGCCGATGGCGTGGTAGTGGCGCAGGGTGCGCACGCTCACACCGGCCATATGCGCTAGCTCTCCGCTTTTCATAGCCCTCCCTGTGATGATGCGGGCGCTCATAGGCTGCTCTGGAGCGCCCGTGCGCAGTGTTGGAAGAAAGCCCTTGGGCCGATTTTGGCTGGCGTGCAAGCCAGACATGTTGGAGCGTCGCTAGGCCGCCTTGGGCTTATGTTCCAGTTGTACCCCGTCTGCGGAGTTGTCATCGTCCAACGAGTCGCCATCGCCCAAATCGCGAAGGGCGGGCGCCATGAGGGCGGTGGCCGTCACGATGATCCAGAGCCCGGCGAGAACAAGGCCGGTGGTGCTGATCTGCAGCGTGGCGATGAGCGTGGAGCCCAAAAACGTGCCCACGGGGCCGATGATGAGGTAGAGGGCATTAAGCGTTCCCATGGCCGAGCCGCGTCGGTTCTCGGGGACGCGATCGAAGGCGAAGAAGCCGAGCAGGGCGGAGGCGGGGCCGGCGAAGAGGCCCACGAGGGTGGCGGAGGCGAGAAGGAGCGGCGTGTCGGGCAGCATTCCCATGCCGACGGCGCCCACGCTCATGCCGAGCAGGGACACCGTGAGCCAGCCGCGGCGCGAGAGCCGGTTGGCGAGGGCGGTGTAACCCAGGGATCCCACGAGCATGCCAACTCCCATGGCCGAGACGAACAACCCGGTGAGCTCGGGGGCGTTGAGCTGCGTAAAGTAGGCGGGCAGCACGATTCCCTGCCAGCTTGCCATGATCATGGTGACGCCAAAGGAGAGCAGGGTGGTGGCTCTCAGGAGGCGGTTGTCCGCGAAGAGGGCGGAGAGGCCGTCGGTGAGGACGGCGCGTCCGGTTTCGAGCAGGCCGCGAAGGCCGGCGGCCTTGGGGGAGGCGGGCTCGGCGGCGATCTCTTCGGTCGTGGCGGTGGTGCCGGCGGGCATCGCGGGGCTGTCGGCGCTTGCGCTGTCAGCGGGAGCCTCGGCGTGCTTCCCCTGTTCCCTGATGGCGCCGACACCCTTGGGTAGGGTGGCGCTCACGGCGGCTGCGGCGCAGGAGCAGGCCGCGGTGACCCACAGGGCGTCGACATCGGGCATGAAGCCGATGAGCAGCGCGGCGACGGCCGGGCCGGCGATGGTGATGAGCGAACCCATCGATTGGCTTGCGCCCACGAAGCGCTGCAGGTCAACGCCTTCGCGTTCGCAGACCTCGGGCAAAAGCGCGTCGCGCGCGGTCATGCCGGGGACGTCGCCCACGGCGCCCAGCAGGCCGAGCGCCACGAACCAGGCGAAGGAGAGCCCCCAGATGCCGTCGACCACCGGCAGCAAGGCGATGCTGAGCGCCGAGATGAGGTCGGACACGACGCAGACCGCCTTGCGGTTCACGCGGTCGAGCAGCGCGCCGCCGAGGATGCCGCATACGAATTGGGGAACGGCGCAGATGAGCGCGAGCGATCCGGCGGCGAGGACGTCACCGGTGCGCGCGAGCAGCACGAGCGGCAGCACCACGCCTGCGATGGAATTGCCGAGCAGTGAGAGCGCGTCGGAGATGAGGTAGCGCAAGACGGCGTCTTTGAACATGGGGTTCCTCTCGAACAGGGCGGTACGTCCCGCCGTTGCTCGATAGTAAAAACCCCGACGTAACGTCGGGCTCAAGCGCGCACACAGAGCCTCCATTGTTCAATGTGGGGACGGGTGTCGATGATCACCTGCCCAAACCGTTCCATGCGAGCGAGCTCCTAACGACCGATGAGCTGCGGCTTCAGTCGAGCCTCGCCGTGCAGGCCCAAGAGTTACTGCTCGAGACAGCGCTCGCGGAAGGAGCGGATCTCGTCCTCGGTGATGCCGAGGGTGCCCGTGATGTAGCCCATGAAGCCGCCACGCTCGGCAAGCGCCTTCTCGACGGCCTCGAAATACACGCGCGCCGCACCCGAATCGCAGGTCAGCTCGGTGGGTGCGTAGAGGTTCGTCGCGAGGTAGTCGTTCAGCATGTCCTCGCGGCTCACGCCCAGCATGGTCTCGATGAGGATGGAACCCATGCCGCAGCGGTCGCGGCCAACGTAGCAGTGCCAAAGCGCGGCGCCATCCTCCAGGTCGAGCACCGCGCGCACAAAGGAGCGGTAGCCCTCGATCCCGGCGCTGTTGAGGAGCATCTGCGGGTAGAGGAACTTCATGAACTCGATGGGGTCTCCCTGGGCGATCGCGTCGAGGCTGTAATCGACTCCGCCCGCCTCTTGCGTGACGCCCAGCACGCGATCATCGAAAATCACGGCGTGCTGGAACCGTGCCTCGGGCAGCCGGTCCATGGGGTCGGGAAGCTCGGAGAGCTCGGTGAGGTTTCTGAAGTCTGTCACGAGGCGAACGCGGTATTCGTCGCGCAGGCGCGCGACGTCCGCATCGGAGGCGAAGCCCAAGGTGCCCGAGCGCAGGAGAATCCCCTGCTTGACGCGCCGCCCGTCGGCGCCGACCATGCCGCCCAGGTCGCGCGTGTTGGGGAGCTTCTCAAAATCGATGCGGCCGTAGTCGGGCCGGGCCGCCGGAGCAGCCGCAGGCAGGTCGATCGTGTCGGGAAGCGCATCGCCCCAGTAATTTTTCGTCATCGTGCATCCTTAGTGTCAGAAAAACGGCGAAAATGTAACAAGCTTTTTTATTGTCCAAGTAGACGCTCGATTTGAAGCATGCCAACTGGGCTTTTGCTGGGAAAAAACACGGTCTGCTCGAGGCGTCTGATTATTCGTTCCCTTTTCGCCTGATTCGCGGTACGGGCGTGGTTTCTCGTTCGAATGTGGCTCCATTCGGATGTTCCATCGCAAAAAGGTCGGATTTTCTATTCCATAGATGTCGGATTATCTTGCGCTGGGGAGTCGGATTCTCAAAGATGCATCGTTTGCCCCGCCGCTCCCGACCGTCGCGCTTCGCTGGTACAATGAGGGGCTGTTGAACTGTTGAATCTACGCTAGGGAGCACGCATGGATCGCACCAAGATCGCCCAGCTCTATGCCGACGCCGAGGCCCTCGGCGGGCAGCAGGTGACCGTTGCCGGTTGGGTCAAGTCCGTCCGCGACATGAAGAACTTCGGCTTCGTCACTCTCAACGACGGCAGCTGCTTCAAAGACCTGCAGGTCGTCATGAACCGCGAGGCACTCGCCAACTACGACGAGATCGCCCACCAGAACGTCTCCGCCGCGCTCGTGTGCACCGGCGAGCTCAAGCTCACCCCGGACGCGCCGCAGCCCTTCGAGCTCGCCGCCACTCAAATCGTGGTCGAGGGCGTCTCCGCGCCGGACTACCCGCTCCAGAAGAAGCGCGCCACCGTCGAGTTCCTGCGCACCCAGCAGCACCTGCGCCCACGCACCAACCTGTTCCGCGCGGTGTTCCGCGTGCGCTCCGTGGCCGCCGCCGCCATCCACCGCTTCTTCCAGGACCGCGGCTTCGTGTACGTGAACACCCCGATTGTCACCGCAAGCGACTGCGAGGGTGCCGGCGAGATGTTCCACGTCACCACGATCGACCCGGCAAACCCGCCGCTGGATGAGCACGGCAACGTTGACTACAGCAAGGACTTCTTCGGTGCTCCCGCCTCGCTCACCGTTTCCGGCCAGCTCAACGCCGAGAACTTCGCCATGGCCTTCGGTGACGTCTACACCTTTGGCCCCACGTTCCGCGCCGAGAACTCCAACACCACGCGCCACGCCGCCGAGTTCTGGATGATCGAGCCCGAGATCGCCTTCGCCGACCTCGCCGACGACATGGACCTCGCGGAGGATATGCTCAAGTACGTCATCCGTGATGTCATGGACCGCTGCCCCGACGAACTCGCCATGCTCAACAAGTTCGTGGACAAGGACCTCGTCGAGCGCCTCACGCATGTCGCCAACTCCGATTTCGCGCGCGTCACCTACACCGAGGCCGTCGAGATCCTCGAGCGCGCCGTCGCCGCTGGCCATGAGTTCGACTACCCCGTGAGCTGGGGCATCGACCTGCAGACCGAGCACGAGCGCTTCCTCACCGAGGAGCATTTCAAGTGCCCGACCTTCGTGACCGACTATCCTGCCGAGATCAAGGCCTTCTACATGCGCCTGAACGACGACGGCAAGACGGTCGCCGCGGCCGACTGCCTGGTGCCGGGTATCGGCGAGATCATCGGCGGCTCCCAGCGTGAGGAGCGCCTCGATGTGCTCGAGCGCCGCATCGCCGAGCTGGGCATGGACGCCGAACAGTACCGCTACTACCTCGATCTGCGCCGCTACGGCACCTGCAAACACGCCGGCTTTGGCTTGGGCTTCGAGCGCCTGGTCATGTACCTCACGGGTGTGGGCAATATCCGCGACGTCCTTCCGCATCCCCGCACCGTGGGCAGCTGCGAGTTCTAGGGCGGCGCCCCTCGACTCGTTTGACCGGGCGGCGCCCCGGCTCGTCTGTGCGGGTTGCGCCCCGGTTCGTTTGTATGGGGCGCGCTCGGCTCGCTCAATTGAGGGTAACAATGTCGAAAATCCTGCCGGTTTTGCGGCTTGTTTTCGACATTGTTACCCTCTCTTCGCATGCGACGGCTGTGGTGCCGTGCCGGCCGCGAGACCTCGGGTCCCGCGAGACCTCGGCGGCCGCGACGCTTCGGCGGCAGCGCCGGCTCGTCGGCTGGGCATCAAGCCCCCGTCGTGTTACACGTCTGTAACGAGTTTGAGCGCGGCGCGGGGGCACGTTAGTATATCCCTTGCGTGCTTTTATACGGTAAAGCGCCTTATCAAACACGGCGTCGCCGGCATCTTGGCGGGCGCCCGGAACAGCGAAACGGAGTTGATCGCCATGCTGAGTATCTCGCGCAGGAACCTTATCACCCTCGGAGCGGGCTTTTTTGCCGCGAGTGCGCTTGCGGGCTGTGGCGATGACGGCAAAGCCGTCCCAGGCGGCGGCGCCTCCTCCAAGGACTCCTACAAGATCGGCGTGCTGCAGCTCACCGAGCACGGCGCGCTCGACCAGACCAACGAGGGCTTCGTGGCTGCCATCGAAAAGTCGGGCATCGACGCCAAGATTGACCAGCAGAACGCCCAGAACGACCAGTCCGCCTGCCAGACCATCGCGAGCAAGCTCGTGAACGACGGTGACGACCTGATCTTCGCCATCGCCACACCTGCCGCCCAGGCGGTCGCCGGCGCCACCACCGAGATCCCCATCGTGGGGTCCGCCATCACCGACTACGCGGAGGGCGGCCTCGTGGAGTCCAACGACGCTCCCGGCGGCAACGTCACCGGCACGTCGGACCTCACCCCCGTCGCCGACCAGATCGACCTGCTTCACCAGTTGCTGCCCAATGCCAAGACCGTGGGCATCCTCTACTGCTCCGCCGAGTCCAATTCCGAGGTGCAGGTGCAACTCGCCGAGGAGGCTCTTGACGACGCGGGTCTTGCGCATGAGCGTTACTCCATTTCTTCCTCCAACGAGATCCAGCAGATGGTCGAATCCATGGTCGGTAAGGTCGACGCGATCTACGCTCCCACCGACAACACCATCGCCGCGGGCATGGCGACTGTCTCCATGGTCGCCAATGAGAATAAGCTCCCCGTCATCGTAGGATGCGACACCATGGTCGAGGATGGAGGGCTGGCGTCGTATAGCATCAACTATTACGACTTGGGCTATAAGGCGGGCGAGATGGCCGTGAAGATCCTCACCGAGGACGCCGATCCCGCCAGCATGCCCATCGAGTACCTGTCGAGCGAGGAGTGCCAGCTCATCGTGAACCAGGCGACTGCCGACGCGCTTGCCATCGATATCTCGACCCTCGAGGATGCCCAGATCGTCTAAGCGATTGCCCGGGATACGGCGCCGTGCGCGCCTCGATCCTCGTCGTTTCCCTCAACCACGCCGCGCCTCCTTCCGGGCGCGTTAGGAGAATCTCATGACTGATATGACCTGTTCCCGCCGTTCGTTCGCGAAGGGCGTTGCCTGCGCCTCCGCATGTGCCGTGGCGGGCGGCCTTGGCCTTTCCGGCTGCGGCGGCGATTCTGCCGGCGAGGCCGGATCTTCCGATGCCAAGGCGGCCTCGTACAAGATCGGTGTTCTGCAGCTCACTGAGCACCCGGCGCTCGATGCCGCTAACAAGGGCTTTGTCGAGGCGATCGAAGCTGCCGACATCAACGCCAAGATCAACCAGCAGAATGCGCAGAACGACCAGTCCGCTTGCCAGACCATCGCGAGCACGCTCGTGAATGAGAATTGCGATCTGATCCTCGCTATCGCCACGCCTGCCGCCCAGGCGGTCGCGGGTGCAACCTCCGACATTCCCATCGTCTGCACTGCCATCACCGACTTCGCCGCCTCTGGGCTGGTCGAGGACAACGACGCCCCGGGCGGCAACGTCACCGGTACTTCCGATATGAATCCCGTTGCCGACCAAATCGACCTGCTTCACCAGTTGGTCCCCGACGCCAAGAAGGTCGGCCTGCTCTACTGCACTGCCGAGTCAAATTCCAAGATCCAGATCGACCTCGCCGCCGAACAACTCGATGAGCTCGGCCTGGAAGGTGTCGAGTACACCGCCTCCAGCTCCAACGAGGTCCAGCAGGTGGTCGAGTCCATGATGGGCAAGGTCGACGCGATTTACACGCCCACGGACAACACCATCGCCTCGGCCATGACCGTGATCGCCTCCATCGCCAATGAGAATAAGGTTCCCACGGTGTGCGGTGAGGTCGCCCATGTCGAGGCGGGTGGCTTGGCGAGCGTGTCGATCAACTACGAGGAGCTCGGCCGCCGTGCGGGCGAGATGGCCGTGCGCATTCTCACCGAGGACGCCAACCCGGCCGAGATGCCCATTGAGACCATGACCGCCGACGAGTGCGACCTGGTCTACAACCAGAAGACCGCCGACCAGCTCGGCATCGACGTGAGCTCCCTCGCCGACGCCGGCGGTACCGACGTGAGCGCATAGGGCGTGCGCATGGTACACTGACCTGCGCATCTATATCTGTCGCATAAGCGATGAACCCCGGCGAACACCTCCGTCGGGGTTCATTTGGCTCGATTTGAAGGAGGGACAACATGAGTGGTGCTCTACTCGGCGCCGTCTCCCAGGGCATTCTCTGGGGCATCATGGTCCTTGGTGTGTTCATCACCTACAAGCTGCTCGATATCGCGGACCTTACGGTTGACGGCAGCTTCGCGCTCGGCGGAAGCGTCTGCGCCGTGCTTGTAGTCGCCGGTGTCGACCCCCTCATCGCGATTGTCGCCGCGATGCTCGCCGGTATGCTCGCCGGTGCGGTCACGGGCTTTTTGCACACCGTGTTCGAGATTCCCGCCATCCTCGCCGGTATCCTCACGCAGATCGCCCTGTGGTCGGTCAACCTGCGTATTATGGGCAAGTCCAACACGCCCCTGCTGCAGCATGACACGATCTTCTCCCGCATGACGGAGGCGACGGGCCTCTCCATCAACGCCGGCTCCATCATCGTGGGCCTTATTGTGGCGGTCCTCATCATCGCCCTGCTGTACTGGTTCTTCGGCACCGAGATCGGCAGCGCCCTGCGCGCCACCGGCAACAACGAGGACATGATCCGCGCGCTTGGCGTGTCCACCGCCAAGACCAAGATGATCGCCCTCATGCTCTCCAACGCGCTGGTGGGCCTCTCTGGAGGCCTCATCTGCCAGAGCCAGAAGTACGCCGACATCGGCATGGGCACGGGCGCCATCGTCATCGGCCTCGCCGCCATCGTCATCGGCGAGGTGCTCGGCCGCCTCACTCCCGGCAAGCTCACCGGCTTCAAGAGTCGTCTGGTCTCCGCCGTGGCGGGATCCGTGGTCTACTTCCTCATCCGCGCCATCGTTCTCCAGATGGGCATGGACGCCAATGACATGAAGCTGCTCTCCGCCATCATCGTCGCGCTCGCCCTGTGCGTGCCCGTGGTATGGGAGAGGTTCAAGCTGCGCGCGAGCTACTCGAAGGGTGGTGAGGCAGATGCTTAAGCTGTCCCACGTCAAGAAGACCTTCAACCGCGGAACCGTTACCGAGAAGCGCGCCCTCACGGGCGTCGACCTCACGCTTGCCGACGGCGATTTCGTCACCGTCATCGGCGGTAACGGTGCGGGCAAGTCCACCCTGCTCAACATGATCGCGGGCGTCTACCCGCTGGATTCCGGTACGGTTGAGCTCGACGGCGAGGACATCTCCCGCCTCTCTGAGCCCAAGCGCGCCAAGTACTTGGGCCGTGTGTTCCAGGATCCCATGCGCGGCACCGCCGCCGACATGCAGATCGAGGAGAACCTCGCCCTCGCCAAGCGCCGCGGCCAGCGCCGCACGCTTCGCTGGGGTATCACCCGCGCCGAGCGTGAGGAGTACGCCGAGCTGCTCAAAAAGCTCGATCTGGGCCTCGAGACTCGCATGCAGGCCAAGGTGGGCCTGTTGTCCGGTGGCCAGCGACAGGCACTCACGCTGCTCATGGCCACGCTCACCAACCCGCGCGTGCTGCTGCTCGACGAGCACACCGCGGCGCTCGACCCCAAGACGGCTGCTAAGGTGCTCGAGCTCACCGAACAGATCGTCGGCGAGCGCAAGCTCACCACCCTTATGGTGACGCACAACATGAACGACGCCATCCGTCTGGGAAACCGCCTCATCATGATGCATGAGGGCCGCGTGATCTACGATGTCGCCGGCGATGAGAAGCGCGCCCTGACCGTGCCCGACCTGCTGCAGAAGTTTGAGGAGGTCAGCGGCGGCGAGCTCGCCAACGACCGCATGCTGCTGAGCTAGGAACGTCCTGGCGTCCTGGCATCCGGTGCGGCGCCGTAGCCCGCGCCGACATCGCCTATGTCCACACGCACATTGCCTATGGCTTCCTTCCGTTTGACCGGGTTGAATAGGAAGGAAGCCATAGGCATTTTTCTTAAGCGGGGATTGTGGGTACAAGGCTGAGAAAGCACAATTCCAATGCGCTGGTATGGAAGGGGTACACCATGAAGCTGCGGATTAAGGCGAAGCTCTTGAGCGTTCACAGCGAGGTGGAGGTGAGCACGACAGATAAGGAGGTCGTCTATTGTGCGGACACCGACCCGCTCTCCTCGCCGCGCCTCACGCGCCTCAAAGACGCCGAGTGCCGCGAGCTTGCCACTATCACGACCGCACGCCTTGACGCCAAGGACCGCGCGCATCACATCGTCATGGCTGATGGGCACACGTTCGATATCAAGCGCAAGTTCCGCACGCCTGCCAGTACGGTCGAGAGCTATCTCACCGTCGAGGGCGCGGATTGGCAGGTCGTGATGACGCGCGGTTGGACGAACCGCTTCGAGGTGCGTGACGCGGACGGCAGGGCCTACGTGGAGGCGAGGCAAGTCCCCATGGAGCGAAATGACACATACGAGCTGAACGTGAAGATCTCAGAGCACATGGATGAACTGATGGTCATGTGCATCGTCGCGCGCAGCATCATGGCGGCGGATGCACCGGCGAACGCCATGTAACTGGTTCTTGTACGGGCGTGTGTGAACCGGGCGAACGTCGCGTAGTGACCGAGTGAGGCTAGAACAAATGAGCGGACACGTTCAAGACGTGCCCGCTCAATGCATGTAAAGACGATGCGATGTCCGCTATTTCCTAGAGCGCGCTGATGAAGCGCTGCAATCCGGCGCGGCCCGTGTCGTTCCACTTGAATACACCGGCGTCTTCAAGTACGCCCGCAAACACTGCGGCGACCTCGTCGCGCAGGACGCGCTGAGCGTTCTCGCGCGTGAGGTCCGGATGACGTCGCGCCACCTCGGTCGCCCATTCGGCATGCGGGGCGGTGCGATCGTTGGCCTCAAGGTGCATGAGGAGCGTCGCTTCATCCTCGTTAGTTGCCCGCGCTGCCAACAACACGTCCTTGACGCATGCGAGCTCGTCAACCAAGCGAGGAGGCAGAATCGCCAAGCCCATGACCTCGATGAGGCCGATGTTCTCCTTCTTGATGTGATGTTTGTCCGCATGGGGATGGAACACGCCAAGGGGATGCTCGTCGGTAGCGATGTTGCAACGCAGCGCGAGGTAGAGCGTGTAGTTCCCGTTTTCCCTCGTGGCAACCGGCGTCACCGTGTTGTGAGGCGTCCCTTCTGGATCGCGTGGCACGATACCGCATGACGCATCCGCGTGACCGCGCCATACCTCCAAGACGTGGGCGGCGGCATCGAGCACGCGGTCGCGCGATTCGCATGAGAGCCGCAAGACGCTCATGGGCCACTGGAGCACCTCGCCGCGGACATCGTTGAATCCCGGCATGGTGAATGTGCATTCGACCTGTGCCCGCATCATTGGGAACACGTGGCGCCCGCCTTGGAAGTGATCGTGCGTGAGGATCGATCCGCCCACGATGGGAAGATCGGCGTTGGATCCCACGAAGTAGTGGGGCAGCGTATCGACGAAGTCCAGCAAGCGTGCGATGTTCTCACGGTCCACGTGCATGGGACGGTGCTCTTGGCTCATCGCGATGCAGTGCTCAGTGAAATACGCGTAGGGGCTGTATTGGAGCCCCCACGTTTCATCTCCGAGCTCGATGGGGACGATGCGGAGATTCTGTCGCGCCGGATGCGCGCCCTGAGGGCTTGCAGCCGCCCGTCCTGCGTATCCCTCGTTGGACATGCACAGCTGGCAGGCGGGATAGGGCTCGGCATCGTCAGCGCGCGTGAGGGCGGCAGCGATGTCGCGCGGGTCCTTCTCGGGCTTGGAAAGGTTGATGGTGATCTCGAGTTCACCCCACCGTGTCGGAGAGGTCCACTCGATATTGCGGGCGATCGCCGAGCGGCGCACGTATCCGACGTCGCAGCACAGACGGTAGAACCAATTGGTGGCGTCCAACGCTCCCTTTTCCCGGCGAAGGTTTTCGAATGAGCGGGCGATGTCGGAGGGACGCGGAGTGAGCCGCCCCATGATTGCCATCGAAGCGCGGTCTCGCCCGCCCGCACTGTCCTCGAACCTTCCGTTGGCCACGGCGACCTCGGACAGCACGGCGAGCGCGTCATCCAAGTCGAACGAGTCCTCATCGAACGTTTCGGTTCCCGCTTCCCAGGCCGTGCTCGGCGCAGGTCCTTCGGCTCCCATGGCATCGAGGAGCTCGTTGTATGCCCAGCGGCGATCTTGCGCATCGATGATGCCGCAGTCGATCGCATATAGAGTCATCTGCTCGAGCGCACACCTTACCTGCTCGTGCTCGTCGCATGTGGGGGTGTCGGTTACAGCCATGTTGCGGAAGCACCGTCCTCGGTGATGGCGTAGGTGCGGCAGGAGCCCTCTCCCAGCCATGCATCTATGCGCTGGCAGAACTCGGCGGCCAGCTCGACGGGGACGAAGCACTGGATGGAGCCGCCGAACCCGCCGCCGTGAATACGCACTGCGCCGCGTCCGTTCAGGATGTGCTCTGCCAGGCCCAGGGCGAGCATGGCGTGCTGCTCGCGCACGTCAACGCCGGAGGGGGAGACGTTTTGCAGGTACATGGCGGAGCTTGCGCCCGACTGGCGCGTGTAGGCGAGGAAGGCGTCGATGTCCCCGTTCTTCAGGGCTGCCCAGCGTTTGTCAACGAGGTCGTTCTCGTACCAGTAGTGAATGGCGCGCAGCACGGCGCGATCCCCGAGCTTCTCGCGGAGTGCCGGCACGGCGGCATCGAAATCGGCGGGGTCAACCTCGCACAGGCGCGTATGGCCGAGCTCTGCGGCGACCGCCTGCATCTCGGCGGGGGTGGCGGCGTACTCATGGGTGAGGTCGGTGTGGTCTGCTCCGACTTTCACCAAAACGAGGGAGTAGCCGTAGTCCTCGAAGGCGAGAGCGAGTTTTTCGGTGGCGGGTCGGGCGTTCTCGAAGTCCATGAATGAGAGCCCGCCCAGGCACACGGCGGCCTGGTCCATGAGGCCACACGGCTTGCCGTAGTAGTTGTTCTCGGTGCGCTGGCTCATTTGCGCCAGCGTGACGGGATCGACTGCGGGCGCTTCCCAGAGAGCCTCCATGGCCCGTCCGTATGCCGCCTCGACCGCCGCGGAGCTGGACAGGCCGCCGCCGGAGGGAACGGTGCATACGAAGGCGAAGTCGAAGCCCGCCGGGGTGCCACCGTGCGCGGCGATCTCATGAGCCATGCCACGCACGAGGCTGGCGGAGGTGCCGACCTCGTCTTCGCGCACGTCAAGGTCGTCGAGCTCGATGCTGAACGTGGGATACCCCTCGTCTGCGATGCGGACCGTGTTGGTGCCGTTTGCCACGGCGATGCCGTCCACCGAGACGTCGAGTGCACCGGCGATCACATGCCCGCCCTCGTGGTCGGTGTGATTGCCCGAGATCTCCGAGCGTCCGGGTGCGTGGATGGCGAGCACGTGGGCGTCGGCAGGGATGGGGCCGAACTCTGCCTCGTACAGCTCGCGAGCTTTGTCGAGCGCCTGAGTGCGGGTGATGGTTGTCATGGTTTGATCCTCCTATCCGTTCGCCGCGCGTATCGTGGCGTGTTGCGGTGATTAGCGGGTGGTCGAGAAGCGGTAGACGATGCGCTCCCGATAGGGTGCGTTTGGCGTGCAGACGGGCTGGTCCCATGCGGGATGATGCACCGCGTCGGGATAATACTCGGGCTCGAAGGCGAAGCCGCAGCGCGGCGTGTACGACGCGCCGTCCTTCGCCTGCGCATCGTCGAGCCAGTTGCCGGTGTAGAGATGGGCACCTGGAGCGGTTATGGCGACGTCGAGCGTCCGTCCACTCGTCGGGTCCTCGGCGTGAAGCGCGTGTCGCGGTGCCGCGCCGCGTTCGAATCCGTCGATGCAGAGGCAGTGATCGTATCCGCGCGCGCGGCGGAGCTGTTCGTCGACTTGGGTTATAAGCTCGCCCAACTGGTGCATCTTGCGGAAATCGAAGGGAGTTCCGGTGACGTCGAGCACCTCGCCGGTAGACACGCTGTCTTCGCGCACGGGCAGGTACGAGTTGGCGTCGATGCGGACGAGCTGGTCGTCGACCTGCCCGCTGTCGTGCCCGGCCAGGTTGAAGTAGCTGTGGTTCGTCATGTTGACGACCGTCTCGGCATCGGTATCGCATTGATGCGATACCTCGAGGGCGATGGACCCGTCGTCTTCGAGAGAGAGCCGGTAGGTCACGGTGAAGGTGCGATTACCCGGTAGTCCGATCTCGCCGTCGGCGAGGTGGCAGGTGAGTGCCAGGGCGTTGTCGGCATCGAGCGCGCGCGCCTCCCAAAGGCGCTTGTGCAGGCCGGTGTCGAGGTCGGAGTGCAAGTTGTTGGCGTGTTCCGGGCCATCGTTGGCGGGCAGGTGGTACAGGGCTTCACCCAAGGGGACCTCGGCGCGGTCGGTGCGGTTCGCGATGGGCCCGATGGTCGCCCCATAACAGGCGGGATTGTCGAGATAGCCGTCTATGGAGCCGAATCCGAGGACAATGTCCGCGATGGATCCCGAGGCATCGGGAACACGGACGGACAAGATGGTCGCTCCGAAATCCATGATCGATACGGAGGCTTCCCCCACTCGTAGCGTGTAGACGTGCACGTCCTCCCCGGTGGGTAGGGTGCCGAACGGTTCGGCTTCGATCATACCGACCTCCTTGCAAGACGAAAGACGCTGTTTTCGGCGGGTGAGCGCGAAAAAGACGCATGAGTGCGCCGAAAACAATGTTAACGTACTCATAAGTAAAATCACGCGATATACCCCATTTGGTCGATTTCGCGGCGTGAACGGTCGAACGAATCCACCGAGAACGGGGGTGCACGTTGATGGGAGGATATTCGATGGTCGATCGGGAAGTGACCCTGGGCGCCACGCAGCGCGCGGGGCGCAACGTCTCCATGTCCGATGTCGCCGCCGCCGCCGGGGTCTCCCAGCAGACCGTATCCCGCGTGGTGAATGGGGCGCCGAACGTGAGCGAGAAGACCCGGACGATGGTCCTTGAGGCGATGCGAGAGCTGGGGTTCAGGCCCAACTACGCGGGCAGGTCGCTGCGAGGGGGGTGCTATCGCGCGGTGGGCCTGTGCGCATACGATGTCACGCAGGTGGGCAACCTCACCATGCTTGACGGCATCCTGGCGGCGGCATGCGCCCAGGGATGCGCGGTGACGATGGTGGAGATGGATGAGAGGTCTGCCTTCTCGCTGGAGGACGCCTCGCGTCGCATGGCCGCCCTGCCCGTCGACGCGATGATCATCGGCATGAGCCGCATGGCGCCCGATTTCGAGACGTTCGATCCTCAGCCGGGTATGAACACCGTCATCGTGACCATGTGCGCGCACCCGCGCGTGACGACGGTCGATTCCGACCATTACGGTTGCTCCAAGCTCGTGATGGACCATCTATTCGAGTATGGTCACGAGCAGATTCGCTTCGTGGGCGGCCCTGCCTTTTCCATCGACAGCAAATTTCGCGAGGCGGGATGGCGCGATGCGCTCGCGTCTCGCGGGATCGAGCCCGTGGCGCCCCTGCGCGGTGACTGGACGGCCGACAGCGGCTACGAAGTCGGGCGCGCCCTTGTTGCCGATCGCACCATGACCGCCGTGTACGTTGCGAACGACCAGATGGCGGTTGGCGTCATCGCGGCCCTGCGCGAGGCGGGGCGCCGCGTCCCGGAGGATGTGAGCGTGGTGGGCATCGACGATTCGCTCAGGAGCATGATCCCCCATGTGGAGTTGACGACGGTTCGCTTTGATTTGAGGGAACGCGGCCGATTGGTGTTCGAACACGCCATGGGTTCGGTCGATGCGCCCATAGAGGCGGTGCGCATACCCGGTGAGCTGGTGCGTCGTTCGACAGTGGCGCCTCGCCCCTAGGCGCGCCGACGGTTCCGCCTCCGGCATCCAAAAACCGTCCACGTAGAAAAACAGACCTTCTGGCGATATGAGACGGGCAAGGGAGGTGCGTATGCCCTTGCGGTGTTAACGTTACCACAAGCACGAGACACGGCGTGTCCAAGAGAAGGGGACGCCGGGTCGCCATGCGCAACCAGCGCATGGCGTGGTCCAATGCGATGTCCCATCGCATGAAAGGAGCGTTTCAATGCAAGTTTCACGTCGTCAGTTCCTGCAGGTCGGCGGTCTGGGCCTCATGGGCGCCATGGGCGCCGGCGCCCTCGTTGGCTGCGGTGGTGGCTCCGATGCCCCCGCTGGTAGCGAGCCCGCTGCCTCCGGCACCGACAAGCCGGTCATCTTCTACAACCGCCAGCCTTCCAACAGCTCCACCGGTGAGCTGGACATGACCACGCTCAACTACAACAAGAACACCTACTACGTCGGCTTCGACGCCAACCAGGGCGGCGAGCTCGAGGGCACCATGATCGTCGACTACATCAAGGCCCACATCGACGAGATCGATCGCAACGGCGACGGTATCATCGGTTACGTCCTCGCCATCGGCGACGTGGGCCACAACGACTCCATCGCTCGTACCCGTGGTTGCCGTAAGGCGCTGGGCACCGCGGTCGAGAAGGACGGCGCCATCGTGTCCGACGCCGCCGGTACCAACACCGATGGCTCTGCTACCGTGGTCAAGGACGGCACCCTCGAGGTCGACGGTAAGACCTACACCGTCCGCGAGCTCGCCTCGCAGGAGATGAAGACCACCGCCGGCGCCACGTGGGACGCCCCCACCGCCGGTAACGCGATCTCCACTTGGGCTTCCTCCTTCGGCGATCAGATCGACGTCATCGTCTCCAACAACGACGGCATGGGCATGGCCATGTTCAACGCCTGGTCCAAGGAGAACAAGGTTCCCACCTTCGGTTATGACGCCAACTCCGATGCCGTCGCCGCAATCGCCGAGGGCTATGCCGGCACGATTTCCCAGAACCCGGCCGTCCAGGCCTACCTCACCCTTCGCCTGATCCGCAACGTGCTCGACGGCGTCGACATCGACACCGGCATTGGCACGGAGGACGAGGCTGGCAACGTGATCGCCGCCGACGACTTCAAGTACAGCGCGGACGATCGCTCCTACTACGCCATGAACCTTGCCGTAACGGCCGACAACGCCGACAAGTTCGCCGACGCCACCGCTCTGTACGAGACCGCGCAAGAGCAGCTCAGTGAGGATGATAGCCCGTCCAAGAAGATCTGGCTGTCCATCTACAACTCCGCCGACAACTTCCTGTCCTCCACCTATCAGCCCCTGCTCGAGAAGTACAAGGACATCCTCAACCTCGACCTCGAGATCGTTGGCGGCGACGGCCAGTCCGAGTCCTCCATCACCAACAAGCTCGCCGATCCCAGCTCCTTCGACGGCTTCGCCATCAACATGGTCAAGACCGATAATGGCGCTTCGTACACGTCCTTGCTTGGCTAATCAGCTGACCCGCGCTGCAAACACGGTTTCGTAGCGACTCATGGGGGAAGAGGCGGCGCTTCTTCCCCCTGATTTA
Organism: Collinsella sp. AF08-23; assembly: GCF_003479805.1. Lineage (GTDB taxonomy): Bacteria > Actinomycetota > Coriobacteriia > Coriobacteriales > Coriobacteriaceae > Collinsella. Next base: position 31,972 of record NZ_QUHV01000011.1, read on the forward strand.
TGAGGGCGCCGGTGCATGTGGCTACTTTTCACGGCGGCGCCTTTCCTCTTTCCTTCGGCACATCCCGTCTTTGGAGAGGCGGGCTTTCGAGAGATACCGGGAGGGATTACATGACAGAATCACAGCAAGATATCGTCCTCTCCATCAAGGGGATGAGCAAGACGTTCGGGCGCAACCGCGTTTTGGATCACATCAACCTCGATCTGCGCCGCGGTAGCATCATGGGCTTGATGGGCGAGAACGGCGCCGGCAAGTCGACCATGATGAAGTGCCTGTTCGGCACCTATCAAAAAGACGAGGGCACCATCACGCTCGACGGTCGCGAGATCAGCTTCTCCGGACCTAAGGACGCGCTGGAAAACGGCATCGCGATGGTGCACCAGGAGCTCAACCAGTGCCTGGAGCGCAACGTCGTGGACAACTTGTTCCTCGGCCGTTATCCCGTCAACAAGATGGGCGTCGTCGACGAGGCGCGTATGCGCAAGGAGGCCAACGACCTGTTCCGCCGCCTGGGCATGACCGTTAACCTCACCCAGCCCATGCGCACCATGTCGGTGTCCCAGCGCCAGATGGTCGAGATCGCCAAAGCTATCTCGTACAACGCCAAGGTCATCGTCCTTGATGAGCCCACTTCGTCGCTTATGGCGCAGGAGGTGGAGAAGCTCTTCCAGATGATGCGCAAGCTTCGCGAGCAGGGCATCTCCCTCATCTACATCTCGCACAAGATGGATGAGATCTTCGAGATCTGCGATGAGGTCTCGGTGCTGCGCGACGGCAACCTCGTGATGACGAAGCCCACCAGCGAGACGAACATGAACGAGCTTATCTCGGCCATGGTCGGCCGTTCGCTCGACAACCGCTTCCCGCCGGTTGACAACGTGCCGGGCGAGCCCATTCTGAAGATCCAGAACCTGTCCACGAAGTTCGACCCGCACCTGCAGGACATCACCTTCGACGTGCGCCGCGGCGAGATCTTCGGTTTGTATGGCCTGGTGGGCGCCGGCCGCACCGAGCTGCTTGAGACCATCTTCGGCATTCGCACCCGCGCTGCCGGCCGTGTGTATTTCCGCGACCACCTCATGAACTTTAGCAACGCCCGCGATGCCATGGATCACGGCTTCGCCCTCATCACCGAGGAGCGCAAGGCCAACGGCCTCTTCCTCAAGAGCGACCTCACGTTCAACACCACGATCGCGAACCTCGAGCAGTACAAGAACGGCCCCGCCCTGTCGAACGACAAGATGGTGCGCGCCACCAACCGCGAGATCAAGACCATGAACACGAAGTGCATGGGGCCCGACGATCTCATTTCCAGCCTGTCCGGTGGTAACCAGCAAAAGGTCATCTTCGGCAAGTGGCTTGAGCGCTATCCGCAGGTCTTCCTTATGGACGAGCCCACGCGCGGCATCGACGTCGGCGCCAAGTACGAGATCTACGAGTTGATCATCGACATGGCGAAGAAGGGCACGACGGTCATCGTCGTCTCCTCCGAGATGCCCGAGATCCTGGGCATCACCAACCGTATCGGCGTTATGTCCAACGGCCGTCTGTCCGGCATCGTTGACACCAAGAGCACGGACCAGGAAGAGCTCCTGCGTCTGAGTGCTAAGTATCTCTAGCGAGGGGGAGCTATGGCAACTACACCTAAGATCCTGACGGTTGAGGGGGAGACAGCCCTCCTGCAACCAATCGATACCTACATGAGCGGTATCCAGAGCAAGATCGATGAGCTTCGCTCGAGCGGCACCACCAAGGTTCTGTCGCTGCAGTCGAGCATCGACGCGATCAAGAGCGACCGCCTGCTCACCAAGCAGGAGCGCGAGCAGAAGATCGCCGCGCTGCAGAAGGAGATGGACGCGGCCAAGCAGGTCGAGAGCTCCCGCAAGCAGCAGGTGGCAACGCTGATCGCCGACGGCGAGGCATACCTCAAGGCCCACTACGACAAGGAATACCTCACGCCGGTCAAAGAGAGCTGCGCGGCCGAGCGCGTCGTGGCGAAGGAGAAGTACCAGAAGCGCCTAGCTGAGCTCGAGGCCGAGCACAAGCAGCTGCTGGCCAAAACCTCCGACGCCAAGGAGGCCAAGGAGGAGAAGTACGTCTACAAGAACAAGCAGTTCGATGCCAAGGTGACCTACCAGCTTGAGCTGCAGCGCATCAAGGATCGCCAGCACGACGCCGCTGCCTATCGCTATCACCTCATCGACCTGCTCCGTATGAGCCACTTCACGCTCGCCGAGAAGCTCGACCAGCGCTGGGAAGCCTATCGTTACACGTTCAACGCGCACGACTTCCTGCTGAACAACGGCCTCTACATCGCCATTCTGCTGGTGTTCGCGGGCCTGTGCGTGGCGGCGCCCATCGTGAAGGGCACCAACCTTCTCACGCCGCAGAACCTGCTCAACATCCTGCAGCAGGCATCGCCCCGCATGTTCTTGGCTCTCGGCGTTGCGGGGCTCATCCTGCAGACCGGTACCGACCTGTCCATCGGTCGTATGGTGGGTATGAGCATGGTCGCCTCGACGGTCATCATGCACCAGGGCCCCAACACCGGTACCATCTTCGGCGTGGCATATGACTTCTCCGGCATCCCGGTGGTGGGTCGCATCGTCATGGCACTCGTCGTCTGCGTGGCGCTGTGCACGTTCTTCTCGGCGATCGCCGGCTTCTTCACCGCGCGGTTCAAGATGCACTGGTTCGTGTCCACCATGGCCAACATGCTGGTCATCTTCGGCTTGGTAACCTACGCTACCAAGGGTGTTTCGTTCGGCGCGATCGATCCTACGATTCCCAGCATGGTGACGCCTAAGGTCAACGGCTTCCCCACGATCATCCTGTGGGCTATTGCCGCCATTGCCATCGTCTGGTTCATCTGGAACAAGACCACCTTCGGTAAGAACATGTTCGCCGTCGGTGGTAACCCCGAGGCCGCTGCCGTCTCTGGCATCAACGTCTTCGCGGTCTCCATCGGTGCCTTCCTGCTTGCCGGCGTGCTGTACGGCTTCGGCTCCTGGCTGGAGTGCATCCGCATGGTCGGCTCCGGCTCCGCTGCGTATGGCCAGGGCTGGGAGATGGACGCGATCGCCGCGTGCGTCGTCGGCGGCATCTCCTTCACCGGTGGTATCGGTAAGATCTCCGGCGTCACCGTGGGTGTTCTGATCTTCACCGCACTCACCTATGCGCTCACGATCCTCGGTATCGACACCAACCTGCAGTTCGTGTTCTCCGGCGTCATCATCCTTATCGCCGTCACGCTCGACTGCCTGAAGTACGTTCGCAAGAAGTAGTTGACCGACTCCGGGTGCCTGCCCCGTCGATGCGATCCCCATCGCCCCTCGGAGTATCGGCGCTTCATGAGCCTATGGAGAATGTCATGAAGAAGGTATTCATTTGCTGCACGTCTGGTGTCACTACCGGTCTGCTCGTTCAGAAGATCGAACTCGAGGTCTCGAAGCGCGAGCTTCCGCTCGAGGTGGAGGCCCTTCCAATTAACGTGTTGGTCGAGCGGTTGTCGGAGGCCGACGCGATTCTGCTGAGCCCCCAGGTCGCATTCGCCCAGAGCGGCATTCGGGAGGCTTCAGACGTTCCGTTGGCGAGCATCGACCCAGATGTGTACGCGCGTGCCGATGCTGCGGCAATCGTCGACGCGGCGCTCGAACTGCTCGCGTCAAACGCATAGGCACTGCCTACGCGCAAACGTGAGCTGATGAAAGAGGCGGCGGCCCCGATGTTTGTCGGGACCGCCGCCTTGTCTATATCAGTTGGGGCGCAAAGGGGTGGAGGGCGCAAGGTGCACGGGGTGCCTTAGCGTGTGCGAAGCGGCCTGTTCCCGTTGCGATACACGAGGAAGCTGTAGAGGTACGTCACGATGCCCGCCCCCAGGACCGCGGCCATCAAAACCCAGAAGGCGATCTCTCCGTGCTGGAGCGAGAGTGCGCCCGCGCCGACGACCGCAATTCCGGCCAATACGTACGCGATGCCACAGAAGCGGTGCGTGAGACGCCAGTTGTCATCGTCATCCAACGCCCATGGGGTCCTTACGCCAAAGGTGTAGTTGCGCTTGATCTTGGGCATGTAATTGCCGAGCAGTATGAGGCCCACTCCCACCGCGATGCTCGTCGCTGCCCCGATGGGGCTGCCCGATTCGGGCAAGATGCCGAAGACGGTGAGTTCGGAGGTCCACGTCATGGCGACGATGAAGATCGTGAACAGGATGACGAACCCGGTGTAGAACAACCCCATGCGCTCGTACGCCTGGCCGCGCGGATCCATGCGCGGGATGATGTGGAACATGAAGAGGAATAGCAGGGGCAGCGCATCGAGGGCCACAATCGCGGTGCGCCCCGTCCATCCGTTGACGGTTCCGGCTGCGTCCCAGTGCGTGGGAATCATCTCGGGCATGTGGGGGAGCAGGGCGATATGTCCCAGCAGGCTCACGATGCACAGTGCCGTCAAGGCAATGAGGGTGCGGCGGCCCAGGGGGCTTGTGGAGTGTCCGGGCTTGTTCGCCCTTTTATCGTTCGACATGGTGGTCATCGGAATCTCTCCTATCGGTGAACGTGTAGAACCAACTCATCAGATCCTGCAATACCGTCGTGTCGAGGCTGTAGATGATGTTCTGGCCATCTCTACGTGCCTCGACCAGGCCTGCTGCCTTGAGTGAGTTCAGGTGGTGGCTGAGGGACGGTTTCGTCATGTCGAAATGGGTGGCGATCTCGCCCGCAGTTAGATTTTCGCCGCGCAGCAACTCGAGGATGCGCCTACGTGTGGGGTCGGCAAGCGCCTTGAACGCCTCTCCTCCCATCGGTCCTCCAATCCTTGGGGTCGATCCACCCGTTAGGTGGACGGCCTTTCACCTGGTTGATATTAGAAGATTAGATATCTATCTAAATATAATGTCAAGTGCATTCTTTGGGGCGAGGCGGATGATGGTCGCCATCGTGGCAAAACGCCGCCTGGGCCTGCGCCTGCCCGTGCCGATGCGCAGCATGGCGCGCATCGGCACGGGCAGGCGCGCATCGGTGCTTCCGCGCTCCGTTGGGATCA
>NZ_QUHV01000011.1:37024-80212 GCF_003479805.1 Collinsella sp. AF08-23
CGTTGGGATCAGATGCCGCGGGTTTTGTTTTTGAGGAGGAGGACGGGGCCGAGGTCGGGTTCGTGTGCCGGTGCAACGAGGCGACAACCGGGACCGAGCGCGCGGGCAAGCGGTTCGAGCAGAAGGTCGCCCGCGGCGAAGGTCCCGCCCACATACGTGACGGGGATGGGCGCGCTCTGTGGCCCGCTGCGATGGAATAGCCCCCGGACGATCGCGTCGACCATGTCGGCCTCTTCTCGAGCGGCGCATTCGAGGATGGTGAGAGCGGAGATGTCGCCGGCACGGGCGGCATCCGTGACGATCGGCGCGAGCGCGGACACCGATGAGCGCTCGGCGTAATGACGCTGAGCCCACCTGATTACGTCGAAGTCATCGTCGATACCGAGTCTTTCGCGCACGAGCGTGTACAGGGCACCGCGCGCGTCGCGCCCATCGGCTTGGCGGGTGAACGCTCGCAGGGCCTCCTTGCCCAGCCAGCCGCCGGACCCCTCGTCACCGAGTTCGTAGTCCCATCCGCCGCAGCGCATGCTCTCGCCTTGGCGGACGCCCAGCGCGATGGACCCGGTGCCGGAGATGATGGCGATGCCGTCCGCACAGTCCAGTCCCGCGGCCCAGGCGGCCTCGACGTCGTTGACTAACAGATGGGGCCGTGCGCCGGCGATGCGTTCCACCACTTCGTCCATGCGTCGCGATACATCGGCGCCCTCGCCGTAGCCGCAGAGGGCGAAGCCGATGCCCATGCTGGGAGCACCGGGCTCGATGCACGTGTGGGCGGCTCGATCGAGTCCCCAGCAGACGCCTTCGGAAAGGACGCGCTCCATGCCATCGAAGCCCACTTGCGCGTAATGGCAGGTGCCCAGCACCAGCCGATCGACGAGGGTGATGTCATCGTCATACAGGGAGAAGGCGGTTTTAGTTCCGCCTCCGTCGACGCCGAGCCACATCATGGGCAATGCCTTTCGTAGAAGTTGGTCGCTAAGGGGTAGAGGGGTGCGGGAAGGGGGCATGGGGCGAGCAGGATGCCCGAGGCGGGTCCATCGATCATGTCGTTCACGGCACGGCGTGAGCGGATGGCGGCGATTAGCTGGTCGATGCGCTCGGAGCGTGCGCGGCGCATACGGCCCATACGAGGGCTGCGTGCACACGGCTCGATGAGGGAGCCGCCGCCGCACGCAAGTCCGCCGCCCCAGGGGACGCCGGCCTCGCGACAAGACGCCGCGAGGCGCATGAGCGCGTGTTCGGCGGGAGTGCAGGCATAGGCGTCGGTTGCGGCGAGCGCGTATAGGGGGCGCACGTGGCCGGGAAGCGCCCCGGCGATGCGCGCAGCCTCTTCTGGACCTGCCGATTCGGCCGCGCTTGGGATGGGCGGCACGATGCGTTGGACGCGGATATCCCGCGTTTGGGCGATGCCGTCTAGCTGTTGGGAGGCGAACGTGCGCTCGTAGACGCCGAGGGCCTCCTCGAGGTCGTCCGCAAGGTGGAGCAATGCGGCTCCGAGCTTCCCTGTGCCCGCGTCGAGCAGTGCGAGGCCGATGGTGAACCCGCAAGCGGGATCGGCATCCTCGGAGTGTGGGAATTGAGCGGCCATCACGGGTCCTTGCGGGGTGGAGGGCAAATGAGATTGAGGATTACTCTAACGCGTCCGCGCCGCAACGGAAAGGGCGAAGTTCTCGGTGAAGCTCGATGAGGATGTCGCATGATGTGAGGGCGTAGCGATGGGGAAGGGGCCGTATAATGCCGTACCGTAACGATGCCCGCTCCGCGAGTGAAAGGTCTGGCTCGTGTCCCGCATGATCTACCTCGTCCGCCATGGTCAGACGGTATTCAACACACGCCTGCTGATCCAAGGCCGCTGCGACTCGCCGCTTACCGACCTCGGCCGCGAGCAGGCCCGCGCCGCGGCCGCCTGGCTGCACGGGCGCGGCGTCCAATTCGATGCGGCGTTCTCCTCGCCCGCCGAGCGCGCCTGCTCGACGGCGGAGATACTGTGGGGTGGGCCGTATGCGCGCCTCATGGGCCTGAGCGAGCGCTCTTTCGGTGCGCTCGAGGGGACCGACGTGCTTGCGCTGCCCAAGCCGATGGGCGATTATCCGGTGGCGTTCGGGGGAGAATCCGAACAGGAGCTGACCGAGCGCCTGAACAGGGCCATGCGCGCGATCGCATGTGGGGACCTGGAGCGGGACGCGGCTACCGAGCACACTTCCGCGTCCGCAGCGCTACCCATTCCGGGCCGCAGCGACGCTCCCATCGAGGCGTGCGCGATCGAGCCCCTTCCGACGGGTGCTCCGCGCACGGGAAACGTCCTCGTCGTGAGCCACGGGGCCGCGTGCAAGACGTTTGCACGAGCCTGGAGCGAGTTCGCCCAGGACGAACTCCCCGACCCCTTCCCCAACTGTTGCGTGCTCGTGTATCGATACGACCATGGCCGCTTCACCTTGCTCGAGGCTGCCGACCCCGCCTCGCACCTCGGTGGCGAGGGGCTCCCCATCTAACGCGTCTGCTGGGATGGCGTGTCCCGCGGCTCGCGTGCGGCGCCCCGTGCCTCCAGGCGCTTTGCGCGACGTTCCGCTTTGCCCCTCGGTTCGCTCGTTTCGCGACCGAGATCGAGATTGCGGAAATCTGGCTGCATGGCTCCTGTCGTTGTCGGTCGCGTTATCATCATCACGAATGACAGCCATGGGTAACATGTGCCGCGCCCTCGTGAGACTGGATCGGGCGCGATGGGAGGGCGGAATGGAACACGCAATCGACACGTCATCAGAGCCGACGGGCACGGAGCCCGAAGCTTGCGTATGGCCCCTGCGCCTCGATCATCTGGAGATCGGCAAGGACGCCGTCGTCGCATCGGTTGACTCGGACGACCAGGCGCTTCGTCAGCATATTCTCGACATGGGCCTCACCCCGGGCACCGAGGTGACCATGATGAAGTACGCGCCCATGGGCGATCCGATCGAGATTCGCCTGCGCGGTTACGAGCTCACGTTGCGCCGTGCGGATGCGGCCCGCATCGCGTTGGCGAATATCCACGACGCGCACAAGCTTCAGCGCGAGAACGCCGCGGTCGGTTCGACCGAGCATCCGGCTCTGGGGGAGAAGGCCTATCGCCCCCGTCCCGGTGCCCATTCGATTCCCGCGGGGAATCCCATCGCCTTCGCCCTCGCCGGCAATCAGAACTGCGGCAAGACCACCTTGTTCAACCGGCTCACCGGATCGAACCAGCACGTGGGCAACTTTCCCGGCGTGACGGTCGACCGCAAGGACGGCCAGATCAAGGGGCATCCCGAGGCGACCATCACCGACCTGCCCGGCATCTACTCGCTTTCGCCTTATACGAGCGAGGAGGTCGTGAGCCGCAATTTCATCCTACAGACGAAGCCCGACGCCCTCATCGACATTGTCGACGCCACCAACATCGAGCGCAACCTCTACCTTACGATGCAGCTCATGGAGCTCGATTGCCCCATGGTGCTCGCCCTCAACATGATGGACGAGGTTGCCGCGAACGGCGGCACCATCGACGTCAACCTGCTCGAGAGCATGCTGGGCATTCCGGTCGTGCCCATCTCCGCCGCCAAAAACGAGGGGACGGGGGAGCTCGTGGAACACGCGATGCATGTCGCGCGTTACCGCGAACGTCCGGGTCGTCTCGACTTCTGCGCGCCCAACGGACCCGATGGCGGCGCCCTGCATCGCTGCATCCACAGCGTCGCGCACCTGATCGAGGACCACGCGAAGGCAGCGGGGATTCCCGTGCGCTTCGCTGCGACCAAGCTTGTCGAGGGCGATACTCTGGTGCAGGAGGCGCTCGGCCTCGATCAAAACGAGCTCGATGCGCTTGAGCACATCATAAGCCAGATGGAGGGGGAGTCCGGGAAGGACCGGCTCTCGGCCTTGGCGGACATGCGCTTCGCGTTCATCGGCGAGGTGTGCCGTGCCTGCGTGGTCAAGCCCCGCGAGAGCCGCGAACACAAGCGCTCGGTGGCGATCGACCGCATCCTCACCGGTAGGTTCACGGCGTTTCCCGCGTTCCTGCTCATCATGGCGCTCGTGTTCTGGGTCTCGTTCGGCTCCCTCGGTGCATGGCTGCAGGGCCTGATGGAGGAGGGGGTTTCGTGGCTGACCGGCCTCGCGGCCGGCGCGCTGGCGGCCGCCGGCGTGAACCCCGTGGTCCAGTCGCTCGTTATCGACGGCGTGTTCGCGGGTGTTGGCAGCATGTTGTCGTTCCTGCCGCTTATCGTCGTGCTCTTCCTGCTGCTCTCGATGCTCGAGGACTCCGGCTACATGGCGCGCGTCGCGTTCGTGATGGACAAGGTCCTGCGCCGCTTCGGCCTGTCGGGGCGCAGCTTCGTGCCCATGCTCGTGGGCTTCGGCTGCAGCGTACCGGCGATCATGGCGACGCGCACCCTGCCCTCCGAATACGACCGCAAGATGACCGTCATGCTCACCCCGTTCATGAGCTGCTCTGCTAAGTTGCCCGTGTACGGCCTGCTCACCGCAGCCTTTTTCGCTCGCAACAGCGTGTTGGCAATGGTGTCGCTCTACTTACTGGGCGTCGCCGTCGCCGCCGTGGTGGCGCTCGTGCTCAAACGTACGGCGTTTAAGGGCGAGCCGGTGCCGTTCATCATGGAGCTGCCAAATTACCGCCTACCCTCCGCCAAAACGACGGTGATGCTCGCGTGGGACAAGGCGAAGGACTTCATCCAGCGCGCCTTCACCATCATCTTCGCGGCGAGTATTGTCGTGTGGTTCCTGCAGACCTTCGACGGCCAGCTCAACGTGGTGTCCGACCAGTCGCAGAGCCTCCTTGCGGGCCTCGGCGGCATCATCGCGCCCGTGCTCGCGCCGCTCGGCTTTGGCGATTGGCGCGCCTCGACGGCGCTCGTGACCGGACTGCTCGCCAAGGAGAGCGTGATCTCCACGCTCGCGGTGCTGCTGGGGACGGAGTCCGCCTCGGCGCTTACCTCGCTGTTCACGCCGCTTACCGCCTATGTCTTCCTCGTGTTCACGCTGCTGTACCCGCCGTGCGTGGCGGCAATCGGTGCGGTGAAGAACGAGCTGGGCCCGCGTTGGGCGGTCGCGGTCTTTGCCTTGCAATGCGGGGTGGCGTGGATCGCTGCGTTCGTCGTGCGCATAGTCGGCACCGCCTTGGGCTTTGCCTAGCGGCACTGCGTGTGATTTGGGAGCGGCCGTGCCTTTGACCCGTGCCCTTTGCGCGGCCTTGCCCGGGGCTCTGGCGCCCCCCCTGCCCGGGACCCCAGTTCCGCCTAGCCCGGGGCCCTAGCACCCCCTTGCCCGGGTCTCAAATTCCGCCTAGCCCGGGACCTTTGTGAGGAATCCTATGTTTGAAATAGCCGTTTCGTTTCAAATCCATGATTCCTCACAGAAAAGGGCCTGGTAACGTGATTTATCATGGGTTTGAAACGAACGAGGATGTTTCAACGAGCTCAGGGCCAACGAGCGCACCGTCAATGTGTGCAGCTTGTGCGCGATTAGCGTCGCCACCGTTGCCACTTGACGCCCACTTCCTTACTTGCGATACTACCTAACCGCACACGCACGATTCGCTGCCAGAGACAGCCGGTTCCCGCGTGCCCGCTCAGACGGGTGCAACGGAGTAAAGGGGCAACCCGCCAGCCGAGGTGGTTGAGTAGATATGTCTTCTCACCCCCGTCGCTCTTGCAGCGCGGGGGTTTCTTTTTCGAGACACACCCCCGCCACTCTTAAGGCGGGTCGTGCCCGGGAAAGAACAAGAAGGAGGTGTACCACATGCCAAAGCAGTACAAGATCGATGCAGTTGCCGAGATCGAGTCCAAGCTCGAGTCCAACGCCGGCGTCTTTGTCGTGGCTTACAACGGCCTCACCGTTCTTCAGGCTCAGGAGCTCCGCAAGCAGCTTCGTGAGTGCGGCGCTCAGATGAAGGTGTACAAGAACAACCTCGTCCGCATCGCCCTGGAGAACAAGGAGCAGCCGAACCTCGACGAGATCCTCGCTGGTCCGCTCGCCTACGTGTTCTTCGAGGAGGAGCCTGTCAGCGCCGCCAAGGTGCTCAAGGAGTTCGCCAAGAAGTCCAAGGGCGTTCTCGAGATCAAGGGCGGTATCTCTGACGGTCAGGCTGTTACCGCTGCCGAGGTCGACGCCATCGCCGAGCTCCCCAGCAAGGATCAGCTCCTGGGTCAGATCGCCGGTCTCATCAACGGTTTCGCTCGCGACATTGCTGTTTGCGTCAACGGCGTTTCCTCTGGTCTCGCTCGCACCGTTCAGCAGATCTCCGAGCAGAAGGCGGCCTAGTCGGCGGCCTTCCCGCGGCCGCCTAAGGCCGCACCTCTGGCGCTTTGCGCGCCGTACTTTAGTTTGATCTCCCTGCCAGATGCAGGGAAACCGAAAGGACTTAGAAATGGCTAAGCTTACCACCGATGAGATCATCGAGGCTCTGAAGGAAATGACCCTGCTCGAGGCTTCCGAGCTCGTGAAGGCTATCGAGGAGACCTTCGGCGTTTCCGCCGCCGCTCCTGCCGCCGTCGTGGCCGGCCCTGTTGCCGCTGCCGAGGAGGCCGAGGAGAAGACCGAGTTTGACGTCGTGCTCGAGGGCTTCGGCGACAACAAGATCCAGGTCATCAAGGTCGTCCGTGAGCTCACCTCTCTCGGCCTCAAGGAGGCCAAGGAGGTCGTCGAGAACGCTCCTAAGGCCGTCATCGAGGGTGCCAAGAAGGAGGACGCCGAGGCTGCCAAGGAGAAGCTCGAGGCTGCCGGCGCTGCCGTCACCCTCAAGTAGTTTCCTGCAGGTGCATCGCCTGCAAGCTGCCTGAGCGTACAAGCTCTTTGCAAGGCGGGATCCACTCAAGTGGGTCCCGCCTTTTTTATGGATGAACACCTTAGAATGGGATTTCTGGCTAAAAAATACCGTTTTGTATCGCTGATGGCCTTGTCGAACTCCGCGCAGAGCCTCGATTCTGCTTCCGCATGGGCTTCGGGTTGTATTTCTCCGCTTTGTGAGCCTCTGGGTAGTGCAATATGTGCCCAGGGAAGTCTAAAACCGTGGCGAAAGGGTTGAATGCTCAACAGTCAAGTACAGCTAACGGTACAAAACGGTACTTTTTAGCCATTTTCATTGCCCTTGCGAAATCTGAGACTACAAATAGAGCGGATATGTCAAGAAGTCTGGGAGGGGCGGAGCAGCTAAAGGATCTTGACGCCTAGATATCTGGTGCTTTTTCGTCTATGGAAGTCCTGCGTCCGACCTGCTCTTAAATTAGCTCGAAAACCGTCCAATTAACGGCGCGCACCTTCTTTGTGAGATCGCGCGCGATGAAAAAGTCCCGATGCGCCCAAACAAACCGCCTCCCATCCTTCGAGGTCCGAGAGATGGGAGGCGGTTTGTGTGAAGCGGGCTTTTCGCGTGCAGCTGTGGCGTGCGACGGGAGTGTTTCGCCGCATGATCGCGATGTGTTACAGCACGGCAGAGGCAACAATGTAGACGATATAAATGAACACAAAGAAAACGCCCTCGCGTCGAGTCATGGTGTGCTTGGTGCCCACAAAGGCGAAGCCCACGAGGACGACGGAGAAGATCGCGAGCAGGGCGAAGTCGATGTTGTAGCTGAATGCATACACAATGGGGGAGAACAGCGCGGGCACGCCCATGACAAGCAGGACATTGGTGATGTTCGAGCCCACGACGTTGCCCACGGCGATGTCGGTGTTGCCCTTGAACGCGGCAACGACGCTGGTGACGAGCTCGGGCAGGCAGGTGCCGAGCGCGATGACGGTGAGGCCGATGATGCGCTCGCTGATGCCGAGCGCGGTGGCGATCTCGACGGAGTTGTTCACGACGTAGTCGGCGCCGAACTTGAGCAGGGCGATGCCGAACAGCACTAGGGCGATCGAGACGTGCATGCCACGGGGCTCGCCCTCGTCTTCCTCCTCGGCGACATCGTCGTCTTCGTTCTCGAGTTCATGAGGCATGAGCTGCGTCTCGGGGTCGAGCTCCTCGTGGCCGCTGTCGCCTTCGCGCAGGCCGAGGAACACGGTGTAGCCCATGAACGCCGCGAAGACGGCAAGCAGGATCAGACCCTCGACGGCAGTGAGCTCGCCCCCGGTATTGGAGAGGAGCATGAGCAGGAGCACCGAGGCGACGCTCACGGGGATCTCGAAGCGCTGGGTGTGGCGGGCGAGCGGTAGGCGCGTGATGACCGCGCTCATGCCGAGAATCAGCAGGAGGTTCGCCATGCAGCTTCCGGCGACATTGCCGAACGCCATGTCGGCGTGTCCATCCACGGCGGAGACGACCGAGACCACGAGCTCGGGCATGGCGGTGCCCACGGCGACCACCGTGAGGCCAATGACGCGGTCGGGAAGGCCAACACGTGCGGCGATCTGACTCGACCCGTTTACGAGAAGGTCGGCGCCCCAGACGAGCAGGGCGAATCCAACGATGATGAGGAATAGTTGCAGGAGCATGTCTGCCTTTCGTTAGGAGATGGATGATGCGGACGGCGGTTTTCAAGAAAGAGGGCGCGGAACGCGTGCGCTCCGTGCCCTCTCAGTCGTTTAACTGACACGCTTATCTAGATTACCCAGATTTTTGCAACGGTGGCAAGGATTCAAGCTTCGTATCCGCAGGAAATCTGGGGGTTGCCGAACGAAAGAAGCGACAGAAGACTCATGCGAAGCAAAAGCCGCAGCGTGAAGGCCGTGCTAATTCGCCTCGACGCCTTGTGTCCAATCGGCAATGTCCTCGATGCGGATGACGTTGGCCACCTCGACGGCCGCAGCGGCGCCAGAGAGCGCCCCAAGCGCGGCGAACATGTTTCCCTCACGGCAGGTGTTGGTGAGCAGTGCAAACGATCCGTTCTCACGCGGGATGACGCGTTCGACAGTGACGCCGTGTTGATTGAGAACCTCTGTGGCGCCCGTCGCGACACCGTCCGTGCCGTCAGCGGTCAGGCGCACGTAGTAGCGGGTCTCGAGGTCCGCCACGTTGCGGATGGGAAGCTCGCGTGCGAAGGGCGCGGGTTCGGGCAGGGGCTTCACGCCCGCGGAGATGTCCTCGGCGAGATTCATGACGTCGCCCACGATGGCACTCGCGGTGGGGAAGGCGCCCGCGCCGGCACCGTAGAACATGGTTTCGCCCACGGCATCGCCCACCACGTACACGGCGTTCATGGCGCCGTTCACGCCGGCGAGCGGGTGGCTCGCGGGGATCATGGCGGGGTGCACGCGGATATCCACGCCCTCATCGGTGCGGCGTCCGATGGCGAGCATCTTGATGGCGTAGCCGAGCTCGCGCGCGACCTCGATATCCTCAGCGGAAATCTTGCGGATGCCCTGCATATACACATCGTCGGTGGTGATGCGCGTGGTAAAGCCGATGGAGGAGAGGATGGCGATCTTGCTCGCGGCGTCGAAGCCATCGACGTCTGCGGTGGGATCGGCCTCGGCGTAGCCCAGGCGCTGGGCGTCGGCCAGGACCTCCTCGTAGCCCAGGCCCTCGGTCGTCATGCGCGAGAGGATGTAGTTGGTGGTGCCGTTCACGATACCGGCGATGGCAAGGATGTTGTTGCCGGTGAGGTCGTGCTCGAGCGTGCCCACGATGGGGATGCCGCCGCCGCAGGACGCCTCGCAGCGCAGCTGAACGCCCGCGGCGCTGGCGGCACCCGCAAGTTCGGCCATATGGCGGCCGAGCAGGGCCTTGTTAGCCGAGACGACATGCTTGCCGGCGGCAAAGGCCTCCGTGAAGATCTCGGTCGCGGGATGCTCTCCGCCGATGACCTCGACGACGATGTCGATGCGCGGGTCACTTACGACGTCACGCCAATCGGTGGTGAATTGCTCCGCGGTGACTCCGAGTTCGCGGGCGCGCGACTCGTCGAGGCCGCAGGCGCGGGCGATGCGCAGGTCGATGCCGTAGGCCCGGCGGTATTTCTCGGCATGGGATTCGATCAGCTGGAAGACGCCGCCACCGACGGTACCCAAGCCGATGAGTCCGACGTTGACGGTGCGGGTGCTCTGGTGCATGACGCGCTCCTTTATCTGCTGTCGCGCGAATGCGCGCGACGGGGCTGATTCTTGCATAGCCTGCATTTTACCCGCTTGCATACGGATGCGGCCTCTGTGCTGCGTAACAACTGTGTTACATGGTGCCTTAGATGCAATCAAGTCCCTACCGAGGCTGATACATGCATATTTTCGGAACGACTTCGCATGAATGGGCACGCAATTGTTTCACCGATATTTCGAGGGGATTTTCCTTACTCCGGTATGCTAAAGCGTGTACCCTAGAGCAACCGCGCAAATAAACCCGCGGGCCAGCTCATCGCCGTGCTTTCAGCCGGCCTCGTTTGAAAGGAGAGCCGCATGTCGTGCCTCACCGGTAAGTCATTCAACCCTGTAATGAATCGCAGAAGCGTTATCGCGGGCGTAGCAGGTTTGGGGGCTGTAGGTATTCTAGCCGGCTGCTCCGGCAACGAGTCCGAGGGCGGCTCCACCGCTGCCGCTGACGATGGCTCCGCGTTCAAGATCGGTGCCATCGGCCCGCTGACGGGCTCCGCCGCGTCGTACGGCACTTCCGTGTGCAACGGCGTCGAGCTCGCCTGTAAGGATTTCTCCACCGACGACCTCAAGTTCGTCAGCAAGTCCGAGGACGACGTCGCCGACGGCGAGAAGTCCGTCAACGCCTTCAATAGCCTCGCCGACTGGGGCATGCAGGCACTCGTCGGCCCCACCACTACCGGCGCTTCGCTTGCCGTGGCCGAGGTCGCCAATCAGGACCCGCAGATGTTCATGATCACCCCGTCCGCCTCGAGCCCCGATGTCACTGCCGACAAGACCTGCGTGTTCCAGGCCTGCTTCAACGACCCCAACCAGGGTGCCAACGCCGCCACGAAGCTCGCCGAGATGTTCCCCGACGAGAAGTTCGTCGTGTTCTACAACTCCGGTGACACCTACTCCTCCGGCATCCGCGACGCCTTCGTGGCAAAGGCCGAGGAGCTCAAGCTTAACATCGTGGATGAGGAGACCTTCAAGGACGATTCCGCCACGAGCTTCACCAACCAGCTCACCAAGGCCAAAGACGCCGGCGCCACGATGATCTTCGCCCCTATCTACTACACCCCCGCCTCCGTTCTGCTGGCTAACGCCAACGAGATGGGCTATGACGTGAAGATGATGGGCTGCGACGGCATGGATGGTATCTTGGGCGTCGAGGGCTTCGATACCTCCCTGGCCGAGGGCCTCTACCTCATGACCCCGTTCTCTGCGGACGAGGAGAAGAACGCCGATTTCGTCGCTGCCTACAAGGACGCTTACGACGAGGTGCCCGATCAGTTCGCCGCCGACGCCTACGACGCGGTCCACGCGGTCTCCCTCGCACTCGCCGAGGCCGGTCTGGGTGCCGACGCCGATCCGGCCGACGTCGCCGCCAAGCTGCCCGAGGCAATGACCAAGATCACCGTCGAGGGCCTCACCGGCACCCTCACCTGGAACGACAAGGGTGAGGTCGAGAAGGACCCGATGGTCTACGTAATCAAGGATGGAAAGTACGTAGCGGCCTAAGCGCCGTCCGTCCTGTGCCGCCGCGCGGTGCATCAAGCTACGATGGGGACGGGCCTTTACCGAGGGTCCGTCCCTTTGCCTGTTGCGCCATGCGGCGCGTGAAAGAAGAAAGGGGGAGAGACTATGACGGTCTTTTTGCAGTACCTCGTCAACGGCCTGTCGATGGGAAGCGTCTATGCCATCATCGCCCTGGGCTATACCATGGTGTACGGCATCGCCAAGATGCTCAACTTCGCCCACGGAGACGTCATCATGATCGGCGCCTATATCTCGTTCGTGGTGACCTCGTACATGGGGCTGCCGGCGATCGTGTCGGTCATCGCCGCCGTCGCCGTCTGCACGGCGCTCGGCATTCTCATTGAGGGGCTTGCGTACAAGCCCTTGCGCCAGGCCGGCCCGCTTGCCGTGCTGATCACCGCCATCGGTGTGTCCTATTTCCTGCAGAACGCAGCGCAGCTCATCTGGGGCGCCACGCCCAAGAACTTCACGTCCATCGTGAGCTTCCCGGTACCGGCGTTCCTCAAGGCTTATAACGTCTCGGCGGTCTCGCTCGTCACGGTGATCGCCTGCCTGCTTATCATGGCGGGTCTCATGTGGTTCACCGGAAAGACCAAGATGGGCAAGGCCATGCGTGCGGTCTCCGAGGATAAAGCGGCCGCCCAGCTTATGGGCATCAATGTCAACCGCACCATCTCCATGACCTTCGCCATCGGTTCGGCGCTCGCCGCCATCGCCGGTGTCCTGCTGTGCTCCTACTCCCCGGTGCTCCAGCCCACCACGGGTTCCATGCCCGGCATCAAGGCCTTCACCGCTGCCGTTTTCGGCGGCATCGGCTCGATCCCCGGCGCCTTTGTGGGCGGCATCCTGCTCGGCATCATCGAGGCAATGGCCCAGGCCTATATCTCCACGAGCCTCGCCAACTCCATCGTGTTCGGCGTGCTCATCGTGGTGCTGCTCGTCAAGCCCGCCGGTCTGTTCGGCAAGTACGTCCCCGAGAAGGTGTAGCGCCATGTTTAAGTTCCTCCAGAACAAGAAGACGCGCAGTGACTTTTTGACGTACGCCCTAGTCATCCTCGCGTTCATCGTCGTGTCCTTCCTCAAGGACGCCGGTATGATCCCGCGCATGATCGCGGGCCAGCTCGTGCCCATCTGCGCCTATATTGTCATGGCCATCTCCCTCAACCTCGTCGTCGGTGTCGCGGGCGACCTGTCGCTCGGCCATGCGGGCTTCATGAGCGTGGGCGCATACAGCGGCATCGTCGCCGCGATGAGCCTTTCCGAGGCGATTCCCAATGACACGGTCCGTCTCGTGATCGCGCTCATCGTGGGTGCCGCCTGCGCCGCCCTTGCCGGATTCCTCATTGGCATCCCGGTTTTGCGCCTGTCCGGCGATTACCTCGCCATTGTGACACTCGCGTTTGGCGAGATCATCAAAGAGGTCGTCACCTGTCTGATCGTGGGCGTGGACGAGCGCGGACTCCACGTGCTGTTCAATCTCACGGGCAAGCTCACGGTCGATAACCTCGGCCTTTCCGAGACCGGCGTCGCCATTATCAAGGGCGCGCAGGGAGCTTCGGGCACGGATATGATCTCGACGTTATTCGCCGGCTTCGTGCTGGTCATGGTCGCACTCGTGATCGTGCTCAACCTCGTGCGCAGCCGTACCGGCCGCGCCATCCTAGCCGTGCGCGACAACCGCATCGCCGCGGAGTCCGTGGGCATTTCCACTACTAAGTACCGTATGATCGCCTTTGTGGTCTCCGCCGCCCTCGCAGGTGCCGCGGGTGCGCTGTTCGGCAACAGCTTCTCACAGCTGTCCGCCACCAAGTTCGATTTCAACATGTCCATTCTCATTTTGGTCTTCGTCGTCCTGGGTGGATTGGGCAACATGCGCGGCTCGATCATCGCCGCGACGATCCTCACCATCTTGCCCGAAGCGCTGCGTCAGTTCTCCGACTACCGCATGCTTGTCTACGCCATCGTGCTGATCCTCGTGATGATCGGTACCAACAACGACTCGCTCAAGAACCTGGTGGCCCGCGTTATCCCCAAGCGCAAGACGTCCGAAGAGGAGGTGTCGGCAGATGCCTAAGTTCGAATTCGAGCGCGGCAAGATGGTGCCGGTCCCCAGCCACTCCATCGTGCCTGAGCGCGATGTCGATTCCGCTCCCGTTCTCGAGGCCTTGCACCTGGGCATCGATTTCGGCGGCCTCAAGGCGGTCGAGGACTTCAACCTCACCATTGGCAAGACCGAGATCGCCGGACTCATCGGTCCCAACGGAGCAGGTAAGACCACGGTGTTCAATCTGCTCACCAAGGTGTACGCTCCCACCCGCGGCACCATTCTGCTTAACGGCAACGATACGAGCGGCAAGTCCGTCTACCAGGTCAACCGCATGGGCATCGCCCGCACGTTCCAGAACATCCGCCTGTTCAACACCATGACGGTGGAGGAAAACGTCAAGGTCGGCCTGCACAACACCAAGGCCTACTCCACGCTCTCGGGCATCCTGCGCACGCCGGCGTACTGGCGTCGCGAGGCCGAGGCGCACGAGCGCGCCCTCGAGCTGCTGTCAATCTTCGACATGCAGGATCTCGCCAATCATCAGGCGGGGAGCCTCCCTTACGGTGCCCAGCGCCGCCTGGAGATCGTGCGCGCGCTCGCCACGAACCCGAGCCTGCTGCTGCTCGACGAGCCCGCCGCCGGCATGAACCCCTCCGAGACCGCCGAGCTCATGGAGAATATCGTCAAGATCCGTGATACCTTCAACATTGCGATCATGCTCATCGAGCACGACATGAGCCTCGTCATGAACATCTGCGAGGGCATCTGCGTGCTGAACTTTGGCAAGGTCATCGCCAAGGGCACGCCCGAGGAGATCCAGAGCAACGAGGCGGTCATCGAGGCGTACCTCGGCAAGCAGAAGGAGGCGTAAAGACGATGGCTGCGGACACTGCCAACAAGGTCCTCGAAGTCGAGGACATCAACGTCTACTACGGCGCGATCCACGCCATCAAGGACGTCTCGTTTGAGGTCCATGAGGGCGAGATCGTCGCGCTCATCGGCGCAAACGGCGCCGGCAAGTCCACGACGCTCAAGACGCTCTCGGGCCTGCTGCGCTCGAGTACGGGTTCGATCGAGTTCATGGGCGAGGACATCATGCATGTCCCCGCAGATAAGCTCGTCGAGCGCGGTCTGGCGCATGTGCCCGAGGGCAGGCGCGTCTTCGCCCAGATGAGTGTCGAGGAGAATCTCGAGATGGGCGCCTACACCCGTCCCAACTCCGAGATCGCCCCCGGGCTCGAGCGCGTCTATGCGCACTTCCCGCGCCTCAAGGAGCGCCGCCGCCAGGTCGCAGGCACGCTTTCCGGCGGCGAGCAGCAGATGCTCGCCATGGGTCGCGCGCTCATGAGCGCACCCAAGTTGCTGATGCTCGATGAGCCCTCCATGGGCCTCGCCCCCATCTTGATCGAGCAGATCTTCCAGATCGTGAAGGACCTGCATGCCGCTGGTACCACGATCCTACTCGTTGAGCAGAACGCCCAGATGGCGCTCTCCATCGCCTCGCGCGCCTACGTCATGGAGACGGGCCACGTGACCCTTTCGGGCACCGGTGACGAGCTGCTCCACAACGACGACGTTCGTCGCGCCTACCTTGGAGGGTGACGCCCCCCCATACGGTCCACGCCATCCCGCCCTCGGCGCGAGGGGCCCTGCCCGCCCGCTCGCGCCGAAACCCCATCGCGCGCCCCCCTCATGCCATCCGACGGGGGCGCGCCCATCTGCATCGATGTCCCGCGGACCCTGTCGCCCGGGCGCTTCCCCCGATGTGCGCCGCGGGCCTCGAAAGATCGCCGCACGGGCGAGATTCTCGCAGTTCCATGGCTTGGATTCCAGTAAAGTTGAGGGGTTGGAAATCCGCAGCGTGCCCTAAGGGGGCTCTCGATCTTAAACTCGCGAGGTCGGGGAGTTGCACAGGAAGGAGTCTTGAATGACCGAAAAGGTTTCAACGGGGGAAAAGGGCGAACTTTTCAAACTCGACGGTAAGCCGTCGTTTGGAGAGGCGTTCCCGCAGGCCATGCAGCACGTCCTTGCCATGCTCGTGGGCAACATCACGCCGCCCATGCTCATCGCCGGTACCTGTGGCCTTTCCGCCGCCGACCAGACCATGCTCATGCAGTCCGCGATGATCATCGGCGGGCTTACCACGCTTGTGCAGCTGTTCCCGGTGCTCGGGTTCGGCATGGGGCTGCCGAGCGTCATGGGTGTCGCGTTTGCGTACATGCCCATTCTTACCACGATTGGCATGCAGTACGGTATCGCCGCGATCTTTGGTGCCCAGCTCGTGGCGGCGTTCGTCTCGATTTTCATCGGCATGTTCATCGGCAAGATCCGTAAGTTCTTCCCGCCCATCGTGTGCGGCACGGTCGTGCTCGCCATCGGCCTGTCGCTCTATACCACCGCCATCAATTACTTTGGCGGCGGCGCAGGCGCCAAGGCCGCAGGGACCTTCGGCTCTCCCGAGTTCTGGATCCTCGCGGCGGTCACCCTCGGTGTCACGCTGGCCTGCAGCCTGTTCGGCAAGGGATACATCAAGATCTCCGGCATGGTCATTGGCGTGGGCGTGGGCTACGTGGTCGCGCTCATCATGGGAGGCCTGATCGACTTCACGCCGGTCGCCGAGTCCGCGATCATCTCTGCGCCCATCCCGCTACACTTTGGTCTCGAGTTCCACCCCGACGCGATCATCATGATGATCCTTATGTACATCGTCCAGGCCGTGCAGACCATCGGCGATGTGTCCTCCACCACCATGGGTGGCTTTGGTCGCGACGCGAAGGACACCGAACTTGGCGGCGCCATCAAGGGCCAGGGCATCTGCGGCATGATCGGCGCGCTCATCGGCGGCCTGCCCACCGATCCGTTCAGCCAGAACGTCGGCCTCATCTGCACCACCAAGGTCGTCGCCAAGCGCGTGTTCGCCATCGTGTCCGGCATCATGCTCGTCGCGGGCTTCTGCCCCAAGCTCATGTCGCTCATTGCCACGGTCCCGCAGCCGGTGCTCGGTGGCGCGACCATCACGGTGTTCGCCGCCATTACGCTCTCCGGTATCCAGCTCATTTCCGAGCAGCCGCTCAACTACCGTAACCGCATGATCGTGGGCATCTCGCTCGCGTTGGGCGTCGGCATCGCCAGCGTGCCCGAGATCCTGCAGTTCGCTCCGCAGCTTGTGCAGAACGTCTTTGGCAGCTCGCTCGTGGTTGCCTTCATCGTCGCCTTTGTGCTGAACATGATCGTTCCCGAGGACGATAGCGAGGAATAAATACGCCAAGAGCGCTTCAAACCGATAGCTCCTCGAGTTGAAGGGGCTTCGCGCCTAAGGCGGCTCGCGCGCACGGCGCAGTCAGGGCCCTTCCGCAATGCGCGGGAGGGCCATTCTTGTCATGAATGCGGTTTAATTTCAAACCCCTATACGTTTCGCCGATTGCGCTGATTGCGGTATTTCCCTCTTCGGGAGGGAGCCGAACGGTATTCTTGCGTCGCGGTTATAGCTGTCGGCCTCGGAGACTTCTTGGCTTGAGCCGCTTTACAACGAGATTCGTCATGCGCTGTTGCTGTGGGCCTCTTGGGGGAAGGGAGACCGCGAACCCAGTTCCGAAAATGACGACTTGCGCGCAAACGGTTGGCGTGTGGCGACCCCATCTTTCGTTTTTTGGGAGATACTGGGGCGATGGATAAGAGTTCGAAGGGACTTGCATGAAGCTCGGTTGCATTGTCATGGCGTCAGGGGCGGGCGAACGTTTCCGCATGGCAGGAGGCACGGGCTCCAAGTTGCTCACGTCCATCGACGGACCGCTTGGTGAAGTTCCGCTTGTGGTCCAGACGGCGGCGAGCGTGCCTGATGACCTATTCGAAATTGCGGTTGTTGCCTGGCGGTCTGAGGTCGACTCGGTCGTGCGGTTCGCGGGGCTCAACGTCGCCGTGGTGAGCCCCTGCGTCGATATCCAGCCGCGGAGGAGCGACACGGTTCGTGCCGGCGCCGCCTATGCCGATGCGCGAGGCTGGGACGGCGTTCTGTTTCTTCCGGGTGACCAGCCATTGGTGATGCGTGAGAGTTTCCGTGCCCTTGCGGAGGCGTTCACACGCGATCCCTCGCGAGCATGCCGTTTGAGTTGGCGCGGCGTTCCGGGCTCTCCCGTGCTTTTTCCCGCACGTTGCATTCCGGTGCTTATGGCGTTGCAGGGCTCCGATGGGGGCTCATCGCTCTTCAGGTCGGGGGAGCTCGAGGTGTCGTTGACCGAGGCACGAGAAGCGTGCGAACTTATCGACGTCGATATCCCCGCTGATCTCGAGCGCATCAAGGAAGCATGTCGGCAGCGGCGTCATTTGGAAATCGTATAGGCCGCTTCGGGTGAGCGCCTTTCGTGCGTTGCACTCATGTGAAACGGACGAAAGGCGCTCGCTCGGCGAGGGATCGAGTTCGCAAAGCGCGCTCGCGGGATTCAAATGCGCTGCAGCCGGTCGGTTCGCAGGGATCCGGCGTATATGGAGGCGGGGCACGAGCGACGGAGCTCCGCAGCGAAGGAGCGCGTCTGCCGCGCTGCTCGGTCATCGTCGACTTGGTTGACGATGACGAGGCCGTTCGCGTCCACGAGGCCCTCGGCGGCGATGGCGCGTGCGACGAGTTCGGGTGTTGCGGAAGCCTCCAGCTTCGCCCCGGTGAGCGTGCAGAAGACTTCGGGTCGGTGTACGGTCCGGGCGATTGGTCGCTCGAAGCCACTCGCCCCCACCACGAGGACGGCTAGGGACGCGCGGGCGGGGATAACCGGCTCCCAGGTTGCGTGGGCCTTGAGGGGCAGACATCTCGACCCATCCGCCTCGACGAGCACGTAATCGGCATGCGCGGCGAGCGCATCGATGCCGCACGGGGGCTCGGCGACCTTGCCCGTCGTGGCGTCAAACGCTCCGACCGCCGCGATGCCGTCACGCGCGAGGACGGCATCGAGCCGCTCCACGCCGTCCAGGAGCGACATGTTCGACGGGGGGAGCATATGCGTCGAGGTCGCGAGCACCACGCGCGCCCCTTGGGCGGAGAGCGCGCGTCCGCCGCTGGTGAGCAGTGTCGACTTGCCCCCGCTTCCCACCACGGCGATGATGCCTCGGTGACGTGCGAGCAGGTCGGCGATGCCCCAAGTCGTGTCCATGCATCCTCCGTTCGGTCTTCCGTAACGGTACCATGTAGATGCGCGCCGAGCCTCGCGCGCGAAAGGAGTTCACATGTCCGTTGTAGATGCCCTGGGGAAGACATGCCCCCAGCCCGTGATCATGACGTCCAAGGAGCTCGACGCCCTCGCCGCCGCCGGACGTTCAGCCGAGGCGGTCGAGGTACTCGTCGACAACATGGTCGCGGTCGAGAACCTCAAACGCTTGGCGGGATCGCGCAAGCGCGGGGTCGAGATTGCGCAGGAGGAGCCCGGTGCCCGATGGCGCGTCGTCATCGCCGGTGGAGAGCCGGGTGACGAGACCCCCGCGGAACCGTTCGAGCCCTCATGCGACATCCCGCTGCCCGCGGTTGCCCAAGTTGCCGGCAAGGTCATCGCCGTGGGCAGCGAGTTCATGGGGCGCGGCGACCAGGAGCTCGGCTCGATTCTCATGAAGGGCCTCATCTACGCCTTCGCCAACGCCGACACCCCGCCTGCCAAGATGGTCTTCTTTAACGGGGGCGCCCGCCTCACCTGCGAGGGCTCGGTCTCTCTCGAGGACATCCGCCAACTCGAGGAACGCGGTTGCGAGATCCTCACCTGCGGCACGTGCCTGGACTTCTTTGGCATCAAGGAGAAGCTCGCCGTGGGAGGCGTGACGAACCTGTACGCCCTATCCGAGATTTTCCTCGCCCCCGAGGGCGTCGTATCCCTGTGATGCAGGTATCCCATCGCCCCCGGGGACCTGCGCGCATCATCCCGTGCTCGGACAGTCCTGAGCTCGCGCGGAGGGCACATTAAGTGCCCTCCAGCTCGTGCGGAACTGCGCGCGGGACGATGCGCTCAGGTCCCCGGAGCGATGGGATGGTTGGAGCGAAAGGAAGGCGAATGCGGTGATATATCTCAATTGCGCGGCGACATCGCTCGTGAGGCCGCCGTGCGTAGTCGATGCGGTGGCCACCGCGATGACGGCACTCGGGAGTTCGAGCCGCGGTACGGCTGAGGGCGACCTGGCCGCGGCGCGCACCGCGCTCACGTGCCGCATGGCCGTGGCCGACCTTTTGGGCAGCAGCCATCCCGACCGCGTCATCTTCACCGCCAACGCCACGCAGGCGCTCAACACGGCCATCTTCGGGCTCGTACGCGCGCATGACCGCGTGGTCACCACGGTGACGGAGCACAACTCGGTGCTTCGCCCGCTCAACGTGCTGGCGCGCGACGCCGACGTCGAGATCGAGCACGTGGGCCTCGACGTCGCCCACGTGCTCGATTATCGTGCGCTCGAGCGAGCGGTCACGCCGGCCACGCGCGTGGTGGTGTGCAGCCACGCCTCGAACCTCACGGGAGACGTGGTCGACATCGAGCGTGTCGCCGCCATCGCGCACGCAGCCGGTGCCTTGCTCGTGGTCGACGCGGCGCAGACCGCAGGGCATATCCCCGTGGATATGGAGCGCACGGGCATCGACGTCCTGTGTTTCACGGGTCACAAGGCCTTACTCGGCCCTACGGGGACAGGCGGTCTCATCGCGGCACCCGGCATCGACATCGAGCCTTTGCTCCAAGGCGGCACGGGCGTGCATTCCGCCGATCCGTTCCAGCCCGAGGCCTGGCCCGAGCACCTCGAGGCGGGGACGCTCAACGGCCATGGTCTCGCTGGTCTGGAAGCCGCAGTGCGCTATCTGGATGAACGCGGCGTCGAGGCCGTGGCAGCCTACGAGGAGCGCCTGCGGTCGCGCTTCGCCCGGGCTGCGCGGGCCATCCCGGGCGTCGTGCCCTATGGTGCGGGTGACGCCGCCTTTGGCCACACGCCGGTTGTGGCGCTGAATCTCGTCGGCATGACCAGCTCACAGTTGGCCGACGTCCTCGCCAGCCGGTACGGTATCGCCGCGCGGGCGGGCCTGCATTGCGCCCCGCTCATGCACCGCGCGCTGGGAACGATCGAGACGGGCTCGGTGCGCTTCTCCTTCGGCCAGTTCACGACCGAGGCGGAAGTGGACGTCGCCTTGGCTGCCCTGGCAGAGATCTCGGCTGAGGAGGTGCGCGCATGAGCACTCGTGCGCCCGAGCCCGTCTGCGTGGTCTCGTTTTCCAGCACGCACGATGCCGTGCGCGCGGAGCTCGCCTGCACCCAGGCGGGGGTTCCGGGGCGCATCATCCCCACGCCCGTGCAGATCCACGCCGACTGCGGGTTGGCGTGGAAGATGCCACCCGCCGCGCGCGCGGCGTTCGAGGCGGCCGTCGCTGGCGCCGTCGAGCCGGCGGGGTATCACGACCTGATGTTGTAGTGTTCGGGCCAGGGCCCCACGTATGCGTCATCGCGGTTCGCATCGACGTGCGCGGGTGCCCATCTGGGCTTGATGGGAGGAATGGACATGCTGGTCTACATGAGAGGGGCGGGCGATATCGCCACGGGCATCGCGCTGCGCCTGCATCGTGCCGGCCTCGCCGTGGTGATGGCCGACATCGCCGAGCCTACGTGCATCCGCCGCACCGTGGCGTTTTGCGAGGCCATCCGCCTGGGCGAGGCGTGCGTCGAGGGCGTGTGCGCCCGCCTGGCGCACGATGCGGCGCAGGCACGTGCGATCGCGGATACGAGCGACATCGCCGTCGTCGTGGACCCCGCAGCCGATATGCTGGGCGAGATGGCTCCCGATGTGGTCGTCGATGCGATCCTCGCCAAGAAAAACCTCGGCACGACGATCGACATGGCCCCGGTCGTCATAGGCGTGGGGCCCGGTTTCACCGCGGGCGTGGACTGCCATGCGGCGGTGGAGACCAAGCGCGGCCACTATCTCGGCCGGGCCCTCTATGAGGGAAGCCCCATCGCGAACACGGGCATCCCCGGCATCATCGGCGGGCATGGGTCCGAGCGCGTCCTGCGCGCGCCGGCCGACGGCACCTTCGATCCCCTCGCCGCGATCGGCGACATCGTCCGCACGGGAGACGTGGTCGCGCGCGTCGATGGCGTGCCGATGCCCGCCACGATAGACGGTGTCCTGCGCGGTCTGCTTGCCCCCGGTGTCCACGTGCTGCGTGGCATGAAGTCCGGCGATATCGACCCACGGGGCGATGCGTCGTTCTGCGATACGGTGAGCGACAAGGCGAGTGCCGTGGGCGGCGGCGTGCTTGAGGCGATCTTGCGGCTGAGCGGCGCCCTTGGTCGCCTGACCGCGGCGCCGGCCCCGCGTGTCGAAGTGGCCCCGACGGCGTTTCCGGAAGGGGAGTGACGGCAATGTCCGAAGACGTGAAATTGACTAAGCTCGCCGCATGCGCCGGGTGCGGCGCCAAGGTGGGCGCGGGCGAGCTCGCAAAGCTCTTTGAGGGGTTCGAGCAGCCGCGCGACCCCAACCTGCTCGTGGGCTTCGACCGCGCCGACGACGCCGCGGTCTACCGCGTGAGCGATGACGTCGCCCTGGTCCAGACCCTCGATTTCTTCCCGC
The DNA here is from genome assembly GCF_003479805.1 of Collinsella sp. AF08-23. Taxonomy (GTDB): domain Bacteria; phylum Actinomycetota; class Coriobacteriia; order Coriobacteriales; family Coriobacteriaceae; genus Collinsella. Next base: position 59,217 of record NZ_QUHV01000011.1, read on the forward strand.
CCATCGCCGATGACCCCTTCGTGTTCGGCGCGATCGCCGCCACGAACGCGCTGTCCGACATCTACGCCATGGGAGGGGAGCCCAAGACGGCACTCAACATCATGATGATCCCCGAGGACCTTGATCCGGGCACGGTGCGCGAGATTCTGCGCGGCGGCGCCACTAAGGTCGCCGAGGCCGGTGCCATTGTGTGCGGAGGACACAGCATCTACGATCGCGAGCCCAAGTACGGTATGGCGGTGACCGGTCTCGTGCATCCGCGGTGCATCCTCACCAACGCCGGCGCGCATGTGGGCGACGCGCTCATCTACACCAAACCGCTCGGCATCGGCATCGTGACGACCGCCGCCAAGGCGGGTTTGGTGGGGAGGGCCGCCGCGGACGAGGTCGAATCCCTTATGATGACGCTCAACCGCCCCGCGCGTGACGCGATGGTTCGTTATCGCGTCCACGCGTGCACGGATGTGACGGGTTTCGCCGTTATGGGGCATATGCTCGAGATGGCGCAAGGGGCGGATGCGGCAATCGAACTCGAGGCCGCTGCCTTCGAGCTACTCGATGGGGCGCGCGACCTGGCGGCTATGGGCATCGTACCGGCAGGCGCCTATCGCAACCGCCGGTACGCGGAGGACGCGGCGGACCTCTCGGGTATCCCACTCGACATGGCAGACGTGCTCTTCGACCCGCAGACTTCCGGTGGCCTCATGATCTCGGTCGATCCTGCCGACGCGTCCGCGTTGCTCGCAGATCTCGACCCGGTCGTCCCCGCGGCGCGTCTGGTGGGGCATGTAGTGGAGCGCGAGCCGGGATCGTCCCGCGTCCGCGTGCATTAGGGCACGCCTGACAACACGCAGACGCTCGCTCGGCGGAAGAGGGCCCGTATCGAGCCGCTCGCGCATGCGCAAGAGACCATTCGAGAAAGGAAGTCCCCATGCGCAAGATCGAAACTATCGACAGCTTGATCGGCGCGCTCGACCGGGATGTGCCTGCGGTGCTCGTCATCGTGGTCGAGACGGCAGGCTCCGCCCCGCGCGAGCCGGGTGCCTGGATGGCGGTGTTCGACGACGGCCGCATCGAGGGCACGGTCGGCGGGGGAGCGTTGGAGGCCCGGGCCATCGAGGACGCTCGGTTGCTGCTGGCGTCGGGTGGGTCGAGGCTCGTGCGCTATACCATCGGCGGGGCGCAAAGCGACACCGGCATGGTGTGCGGCGGTGCCGTTGAGCTGCTTTTCATGCGCATGGGCGGGGAGCATCGTCTCATGTTGGAGAAGATGACCGCCATGTTCGGCGCGCGTTCCGAAGGCGTGTTCGCTATTGACCTCGCCGCATTCGGCGGGTCCCTCGGGCCGGGGAAACACGGCCCGGACGCCTCCCGCACGGTGCAGGGCACTCCGCGCATGCGTATCGAGTGCTCTGGCGATGGGGGCGCCCGACCGGGCGTTGTCGGCACGTGGTATCGCGAGCCGATCTTCCACGAGGGTCGTGCGTACGTTTTCGGGTGCGGACATGTGGGTCGTTCCCTCGCCGAGGTCTTGGCGTTCGCGGGATTCGAGGTCGTGGTATGCGATGATCGCGCCGAAGTCCTCGGGCTCGCCCATCTGCCCCGCACCGTGGAGCGCCTCCGCGTCGATTACGGGGACCTCTCTGTGAGCGTCTCGATTGATGCGCGGGACTTCGTGGTGGTCTGCACGGCGGGCCACGCATCGGATTTCGACGTCTTGGCGCAGGTCTTGTCCGCCCGTCCTCGGTACGTGGGGTGTTTGGGCAGCAAGAAGAAGGCGGCGCATACTCGGGCGCGTCTGCGGGAAGCCGGGTTTCCTGCCGACGCGATCGATTCGATCCACATGCCGGTGGGTGTTCCGATCGCCTGCGAGACACCGGAGGAAATCGCCGTCTCCATCGCCGCCCAAGTGGTGGACGTGCGCCGCTCGATGTAGACCGGGGCTTGGCCGGAGCTTCGGAGCCTCGTTCACATCTTCCGGTGGCTCATATCCTCCACTGGTGCCGTCAAGGTAAAATGACGAGGTTGCCTTCAAACGTGAAAAGGGGAGGATATGCTGAAGTTCGCCAAGCGCCTCGTTCCGGCGACGACCGCCGAGGCGCATGAGATGCTGCTCGCCAACCGCGGCGCCCGTGTGCTAGGGGGCGGCCTGTGGCTGCGTCAAGGGCGCCGAGCCATCGCGTGCGCCATCGATCTGTCCGCTTGTGGTCTGGATTATATCGAGGAGAGCGACGATGCCTTCGTCGTCGGCGCCATGACTCCGCTGGCGGACCTCGAGCACGATGCGGCGTTCAACAGCGCGACTTGCGGCGTGTTCGAGCACGCGGTGCACGACATCGTGGGCGTCCAATTCCGCAACCTCGCAACCGTGGGCGGCAGCTTGTACGGCAGATTCGGCTTTTCTGATGTCCTCACGGCGCTCATGGCCCTCGACGCCGGGGTCAAGTTCACCGGCGCCGGCCGCATCGACCTGTCCACCTTTGCCGCGAGTCCCTATGAGCGCGACGTGCTCGAGCACCTCGTGGTCCATCGTCGTCCGTACAAGGCCGCCTACGGCTGCCTTCGTCGTCAGGCGACTGATTTCCCCGTGGTGAACGTGTGCGCCGCCTGGTGGGGCGATGCATGGCACGTGTCGGTGGGCGCCCGACCGCTGCGTGCGCGCCTGCTCGCGGATGAGGAGCTCGGCTGCGGCACGCCCAAGCCTTCTCGCGAGGAGCTCTCCTGCGCCCTCGAGGCCGTTCGCTCACTCGATTACGGCACGAATTACCTTGCCGGTGCCGCCTACCGTCGCCACCTTGCGGGCGTGCTCGCCGTCCGCGCGATCTGCGAAGCGGCCGGTATCGAGGTGCCGCCTTCTCTCGAGGAGCGTTTCGAGCTGGAGGCGCGTGCATTCGAGGGCGATGCTGCCGCGTCCCCGTCGGGCTCTTGCGTCCCAACAGCCCCGATTGATTCCGCTGCCAAGGAGGCCGCTCGATGAAACTCACCCTGAACGGACGGCGCATCGTTGAGGACGTCGCCCCGGACATGACCCTGTTCGACTTCCTGCGCTCGCACGGATGCAAGTCCGTCAAGTGCGGCTGCGAGACCACGAGCTGCGGCTTGTGCACGGTGTGGCTCGACGAGCGCCCCGTCCTCTCGTGCGCCGTGCCCATGGCGCGCGTGGAGGGCCGCGCGGTCACCACGCTCGAGGGGCTGCAGGCGGAGTCCGCCGGTTTGGCGCGCTGCATGGCCGAGGAGGGCGCCGAGCAGTGCGGCTTCTGTTCCCCGGGCCTCATCATGAACGTGCTCGCGCTCGCCCGCGCCGCCGACGACGACCCCTCGCTCGTCGCCACGCGCGAGGACCTCTCCCGCAAACTCTCGGGCAACCTCTGCCGTTGCACCGGCTACGAGAGTCAGCTGCGCGGCATCGTGCGCTACCTGCGCGAGGAGGGCGTGACGGTCGGTTTCAAACTGCCCGTCATCGAGCAGCGTCCGACCTGCGACGAATCCGACGCGCGCACCGGTGACGGCTTTGAGCGCATTGCGCACCCCACGGTCAAGAAGGACGCGGCGGCCCTGCTCGCCGGCAAGCCCGCCTACACGGATGACCTTGCTCCTACGGATGCCCTAGCGGTCAAATTCCTCCGCAGCCCCCACGCCCATGCGCGTATCCGCCGCATCGATACCTCCCGCGCGACGAAGGTCCCCGGGGTCATCGGCGTGTACACGTACGAGGATGTGCCGCGCACGCGCTTCACGCTCGCCGGCCAGTCGTATCCCGAGCCGAGCCCCTATGACGGCCTGATCCTCGAGGACAAGGTGCGCTACGTGGGCGATGAGGTGGCCATCGTCGCCGCGGAGACCGCAGAGGCCGCCGAACGCGCCCTGCGTCTCATCAAGGTCGATTACGAGGTGCTGCCCGCCGTCCTCGACCCGCGCGACGCGCAGGATGCCGCCGCTCACGGCGCCGTCATCCATGACGAGTCCGATTACCATCTCAACTACGACCTCGGCGGCGACCGCATGAGGAACCTCATGGCCCATGGCGAGAACACGGTGGGCGACCTCGATGCCGCCTTTGCCGAAGCCGACGTCGTGGTCGATCGCACGTACGAGACGCAGGCCGCCGCCCAGGCGATGATGGAGCCCTTCTGCGCATTCGCGGCCATCGACGCGTTCGGTCGCATTTCGGTGACGAGTTCCACGCAGGTGCCGTTCCATATCCGCCGCCAGGTCGCCGGAGCACTCGAGATTCCGCAGTCGCAGGTGCGCATCGTCAAGCCGCGCGTCGGCGGTGGCTTCGGCGCCAAGCAGACGGGATGCTGCGAGGTCTTCGCCGCGTTCGTGGCGCAGCGCACCGGCCGCCCCGCCAAGGTCGTCTACACGCGCGAGGAGACGCTGGCCGCTTCGAACTCGCGTCATCAGATGGTGCTCCACGTGCGCGTGGGCGCCAAGAAGGATGGCACCATCACCGCGATCGACCTGCATACCCTCTCCAACGCCGGCGCGTACGGCGAGCACGGTTCCACCACGGTGGGGCTCTCGGGCGCCAAGTCGCTGCCCATCTACAATCATGTACTCGCGAGTCGCTTCACCTACGATGTCGTGTACACGAACACGATGCGCGGCGGGGCCTATCGCGGGTATGGTGCCACGCAGGGCTGCTTCGCCGTCGAATCGGCGGTCAACGAGCTCGCCGACGAGCTGGGCATCGACCCGATCGAGCTGCGCCGCCAAAACCTCGTGCAGGCGGGCGAGATCATGCCCCAGTACCACAACGAGCCGCTCAACAGCTGCAAGCTCGACGACTGCCTGCTGACGGCGCGCGAGATGATCGGCTGGGACGAGAAGGGGCTTGTGCACGACCTCGGCGATCGGGTCCGCGGCCTCGGCGTCGCGGTGACCATGCAGGGGTCGGGTATCTCGAGCATCGACATCGGCTCGGTCGACCTGCGCCTCGAGGAGTCGGGCTTCATCGCCATGCAGATCGGCGCCACCGACGTGGGTACCGGGTGCGACACCATCCTCGCCCAGATCGCCGCCGAGGAACTCGGGTTCGACCCCGATGCCATCGTGGTGCGCGGCGTCGACACGGATGTCTCCCCGTTCGACACGGGCGCCTATGCGTCCTCGGGCACCTACATCTCGGGCATGGCCGCCAAGCGCGCGGCCGCCCAGCTGAGGGAGAAGATCTGCGCCCAGGCCGCCTCCTGGTGGGGCCTCGAGCCCGAGCGGGTCGCCTTCGACGGCGAGCACGTCTACGAGGCCGGTGAAGACGGGGAGCCTGTCGAGGGGGCGCTCGAGGCCGGCCGCGTGCTCGATGTGCGCGCCTTCGCCAACGAATGCGTGCGCGGCGGCGCGGGCGATTGCCTCACCGCCCACGCCGCGGCGAGCTCCCCGGTGTCGCCGCCGCCGTTCATGGCGGGCATCGCCGAGGTCGAGGTCGAGAAGGCGACCGGCAAGGTCAGCCTCGTGGACTACGTCGGCGTGGTCGACTGCGGCACCATCGTCAACAGCGCCCTCGCGCGCGTGCAAGCCGAGGGCGGCATTGCGCAGGGCATCGGCATGGCGCTCACCGAGGAGGTGTCCTACAGCGCGGCGGGCCGTTCACGCGGCCGTTCGTTCATGACGTACCGCCTGCCCACGCGCCTGGACATCCCGCAGATCCGCGTGGCGTTCGAGCCGAGCTACGAGCCGACGGGCCCGTTTGGCGCCAAGTCCATCGGCGAGGTCGTCATCAACACGCCGGCGCCCGCCATCGCGAGCGCTGTGGCCCATGCCACCGGCGCGTACGTGCGCGACCTGCCCATCACGCCCGAGAAGGTGCTCGTCGCCCAACCCGAGTCCTAGTCCCAACCCGAGGCGTGTGCAAGGCGGAGTCGAGGGCGGGAATGTCGAAAAAACGGCCCGCGAGGGTCCCGATTTTCGACATTCCTACCCTTAGGCTCATCGTATCCCTGCCCATGCGCTAGGATGGACGCGCCGATGCCGGGGCCGATGACGACCGGCTGGAACCGAGACACATTTCGAGAGGAAAGCGCCATGCTGTTCGAATACTGCGCCGAGAACTTCACCAACATCGAGGCCGCGCTGCGTGCCGGCGCCGGCCGCATCGAGCTGTGCGACAACCTGGCGCAAGGAGGCACCACGCCGTCGGCGGGCGTGATCGAGCAGGCGGTGGGCATCGTGCATGCCCACGAAGATGCCGAGGTGCGCGTGATCATCCGGCCGCGCAAGGGCAATTTCGACTATTCGAAGGCCGAGATGAAGGCCATGGAGACTGACATCCGCTATGCGGGCGCCAACGGCGTGGACGGCATCGTGATCGGGTGCCTCAAGCGTCGCTCCAAAGGCAAGGGCTTCGAGCTTGACGCAGATGCTACGACGCGCCTCATCAAGGTCGCGCGCGGCGTGGGCGAGATGCGCGGCCGCAGCATGGGCGTCACGTTCCATATGGCGTTCGATGAGCTTTCCGCCTCCGAGCAGCTCGAGGCGATCGACGTCCTCGCCGGCCTCGGCGTCGACCACATCCTCACGCACGGCGGCGCCGCGGGCGCCCCGATCGAGGACAATTTCGATCAGCTCCGCGCCTGCATCGAGCGCGCAGCGGGACGCCTGGTCATCCTGCCAGGAGGCGGCATCACCCACCAGAACGCCGCACGCGTCGCCGAGGCGCTTGGCGTTGACGAGTTGCACGGTACGAAGATCGTCAAGCTCGGCTAGACGGGCCATGCCCCTTCGCCGACGCCCATCCGCGCCGCACGAGCTTGACCTCGGCGGCGCGTTCGCGTTCGGTGAGACGCGTCATGATGCGCCCAAAGATCGCGGCGAGGAGTTGCTGGAAGATGGTCCCGCACATGACGGGGAAGACCGCCTCGCCGGGGAAATACTGCGTCGCTATGACCGCGCCCGATGAGATGTTGCGGAGCCCGCAGTCAAACCCCATGGTCACGAGCGTGGAAAACGGTTGATTCAGCAGGCGCGCGGCGATCATGCCCCACAAAAAGCCTGTGCTTGCGAACAGTAGGATAAACAGGGCGACCCCTGCCCGCTCCCAGGTCATATTCAGGACGTACTCGCTCAGCTCCGTTGAGTTCGCGGTGATGATGACGACGAGCAGAACCTTACACAGCGGGTCGATGACGGGGGAGAGCTTCTCGTGCCCCCAGCCGCGCGAGAGGTCGTTCACCGCCATGCCGGCAAGGGCCGGCAGCGCGATCATGAACACCATGTTGACCATCATGCCGATGGTGTCCATCTGGATGGTCGCGCCCATGAGGACGCTGAGTGTGAACGGGATGGAGAACGGCGAGAGCACCGTCGAGACGAGGATGGCGCTGAGCCCAAGCGCCGTGTTGCCCGAGAACATGCCGACCCACATGAAGCTGACGATGCCGATGGGCACGCTGTATTCCAGCAGAACTCCGGTGATGATCTGCGTGTCCCCGGCGAATAGGATCGACGCCATGCCGAATGCAACAACCGGCATGAACACAAGCGTGACGCCGAGTATGACCAAGAGGGGGAGGGGATGCCGCACCGTCTCGGCGAGTTGGCGGAAGGTGTTGTTGAGCGATCCCTGGAAGGTCATGAAGGCGAAGAGGAACGGGACGACCGTCTCGATGGGGCCGAACACCCCGGGGAACAGGACGCCCGCGGTGACGCAGAGCGGGACAATGAAGGGCATTCGCGCGCCAATCGCCTTCCCCAGTCGTCTCCATGCGCCCATGCTGCTCCTTTCGCCGCCTCCTATGGGTACCCAAGCATAGTCCGTACGCGTTACAGGGTTGTTACGACCCAAGGCGATGCGCATGTCGAATATGCGTCGACGCTTGTCTTTACGGGAGCATCTCCGCCGCCTGCCGGGAAGGAGACGTTTTGTCGAGTCACGCGTGTATACTGGGAGACGTTCAAAACGCACGCCCGCCGCAGCGGGCAATCATCAAGGATTTGATCTTATGTCGAGCGTGATCCGCATCGGCCGCGCATTCGCTGCAAGCGGCCCCACCCATTCGTCCCTCCTTTCTTTGGGAAAGGAGGATGGCCATGGCATCGCTTAAGACGACTCATCACTGGTGCGTGGCGGCAAGCGATCCCGAGCTTGAGGGCGAGCTCGCCGCGGGGCTGGACGTGGCGCCGCTCGTGGCGCGCATCATGGTCGCCCATGGGATCCGCTCGGTTGAGGAGGGTCGCCTGTTCCTCACTCCCTCGCTGGAAAGGGACTGGGCGGATCCCCTTATCATCCCCGGCATGGCCGAGGTGGCGGATCGTGTGGAGCGGGCGGTGCGGAGCAGCGAGCCCATCGCCGTGTTCGGCGACTTCGACGTCGACGGCATCACGTCCACCTGCCTGCTCACCGAGGCTTTGCGCGCGCTCGGTGCGCGTGTCCAGCCCTTCATACCTCATCGATTCGACGAAGGCTACGGCTTGACCTGTCAGGCCCTCGACCGCGTGATCGAGGCGTGCTCGCCATCGCTCGTCATCACGGTCGACAACGGCATTGCCGCTCGTGATGAGGTGGGCTACCTCACGGAGCGAGGCATCGACATCGTGGTGACCGATCATCACGAGCCCGCCGACCTTGTGCCCCAGGGCATTCCCGTCACCGACCCGAAGATTGACGGGCGAGGCCCCAGCCGCGAGCTCGCCGGCGTCGGCGTTGCCCTCAAATTGGTGCAGGTCCTGGGATCGCGGCTGGGCATGCCCGAGCTATGGCGTTCGTTTACCGAGGTCGCCGCCCTCGGAACGGTGAGCGACATGATGCTTCTTACGCCCGAGAACCGCGCGCTGGTGGCAGACGGTATTGCCCACATGCGCACAACGACAAGGCCCGGTTACGTCGCGCTCGCGGCGGTGACCAGAACGGACCTCTCTGCCATCACCGCCGATGGGCTTTCGTTCTCGCTCATTCCGCGCTTGAACGCCGCCGGACGCATGGCCGACCCCACCCTGGCGCTCGACCTGCTTATGGCCCGTGACCCCGATGAAGCGGCGTCGCTTGCCTCGCGCCTTGAGGAGATCAACCAGGAACGCCGCACCATCGAGGCAGAGCTCACCGAGCAGGCTGAGGAGCTCGTCGAGAGGACGTATGACGGCGGCCGTTGCATCATCGTGGGCGGCGAGGGGTGGCATGAGGGCGTGAAGGGCATTGTGGCGAGCAGGCTGGTCAACCGCTACCACGTACCGGCCCTTCTGTTCTCGATTGAAGACGGCATTGCCCGCGGCTCCGGTCGCTCCGTGGGTAACGTGAACCTCTTCGAGGCGGTCGAGAAGTGCTCGGACCTGCTCATTCGTTTTGGCGGTCATGCCGGTGCGGTGGGCGTGACGTGTGTCGCGGAAAATCTCGATGCGCTGCGCGAACGGCTCGATGCGGTGCTCGCGGAACTCCCGCGGGAAGATTTCGAAGACCGCGGCGAGGTGGCGGCGACGGTGCGCCTCTCGGAACTTGATATCGACACCATTCGCCAGATCGGCATGCTCGAGCCATTCGGGCAAGGCAACAAAGTGCCCCTGCTCGCTGCTTGCGGTGTCACCATGTGCGATCGTGCCGTGGTGGGCAAGACGGGCGACCATATGCGGTTCGTGGCGACCGATGGCGCCGCGAGCGTTCCGGCCATCATGTTCCGCGTCGCGCAAGTCGACGCGCTCGTCAACTGCGATACGGTGGTCGATCTCGTCTTCGAGGCGGTCGCCGAGTGCTGGCAGGGCCGCGTCAAGCCCAAGCTCATGGTCAAGGATATCCTCTGCCGGTCGTGCTCCGACGGCGGGCGCGTGGGGCTGCCCGAGCTTCCGCCCCTCTCGTGCGACGCTTCGACGGCCCAAAACCCCCTCACCGACGGCACGCCATGTGCGGCACCCGCCGCCGAGGTGCCCGTACCGGTTGACGCCGACCGTCGCGCCGCCCTGGCTCGACTGCCGTATGACCAGCTCACGCGCTCACTCATCCATACGATGATTGGTTCCGCCACTCCGCATCGCGCGCAGCTCGAGGCCCTCGACGCCCTCAAGGGCGGTCGCAACACCCTTGCCGTCATGGGCACGGGCCGGGGCAAATCGCTCATCTTCCATGTGCATGCCATGCGCGAAGCAATCGCCAATGGCATGGTGAGCGTGTTCGTCTACCCGTTGCGCGCCCTCGTGGCCGACCAGTCGTTTCACCTCACCTCAACGCTCGCCAAACTCGGCGCGCGCGTCGGCGTGCTTACGGGAGAGACCCCATCGGCTGTTCGCGACCGCCTGTTTAACCAGCTTGTCGCTGGCAAAATCGATATCGTCCTCACCACGCCCGAGTTCCTCTCCATTCATCGCGACCGTTTCGCCGTCTCGCGCCGCGTTGGGTTCGTCGTCGTGGACGAGGCACATCACATGGCGGGAGCAAAGGGCGGGGACCGCGCCGCATACCTCGATTTTCCAGCGATTTTGGACCAGTTGGGCGCCCCCCGTGTCCTTGCCGCGACCGCGACGGCATCGACGGACGTCGCGACCGAGATTTGCCGTCTTGCTCGCATCGACAACGTCGTCGTTGACGCCGCCATACGCGACAACCTCGATCTCGATGACGAGCGTGATCTCTCCAGTCGCGAGAACCGTCTGGTCTCCATCGTCGCCACCGGGGAAAAATGCGTGGTGTACGTCAACTCGCGCGACCAGTCCGTCGCGCTTTGCCGTACGCTGCGCCGACGCGTGCCGGAATTGGGGGAGCGCATCGCCTTTTACAACGCCGGTCTCAGCCGGGCCGATCGCGCCGTCGTCGAATCGGCGTTTCGTGACGGTGCACTCACCTGCATCGTCTCCACATCTGCGTTCGGCGAGGGCGTGAACCTGCCCGATATCCGCCACGTGGTGCTGTACCACATGCCCTTTGGTTCTACCGAATTCAACCAGATGAGCGGTCGTGCTGGACGCGATGGTGCCCCGGCTCGCATCCATCTGCTTTACTCGCGTCGCGACGCCCGCATCAACGAGCGGCTGCTCGATGCCGCCGCCCCCGAACGCGGGGAGCTCGTTACGCTGTACCGTGCGCTCCAGACCATGTGGCGTCGCCATCGCGGTGAGGCGTCCGGGGCGCCCCTGAGCGCCAGCGACCTCGATATCGCCCAGATGTGTCTGGCCATCGACGCGCGTACACCGGTGGATGAGCGCGCGGTCCCGCATGGGCTTGCGATCTTCGAGGAGCTCGGCTTTGCCCGCGTGGCCGGCGACGAGCGTTCCCGTCAGGTCGAGATGGTCGAGAATCCCGGGCACGTGGACCTCGATCGCTCGATTAGGTACCTCGAGGGCATCCACGCCCGCATGGAATTCTCCGCATTTAGGGACTGGGCTCTCACCGCCTCCGCCCGTGATATGCTGACACGCGTGAACCGTCCAATAACCCCGCAGGTGAGCGAGGGAGGTACCATCGATGGATAAACAGCCGATTGCAACGCGGCAACCCAAGGCCACGGAATGGAAACAGGGCTCCGAGCCCTTGCGCCCGAGCGCCGAAATGGTGCACTACGCTCATGCCGACGACCTTCCCACCGAGTTCATGGCGGACAATTTCGACAAGCTCGCGAACCTGGTGGGCAGGTACATGGGCAAGGAGGATTGCGACCTGGTCGAGCGGGCGTACTGCTTTGCCGCCGAGAAGCACTGTGCACAGAAGCGCCGCAGCGGCGAGGCGTACATCAATCATCCCGTCGAGGTCGCGATAATCCTGGCGGAACTCAAGATGGATTGCGACGTGGTGTGCGCCGCACTGCTGCACGACACCGTCGAGGACACGACGACGTCTTTGGATGATGTGACCACGTATTTTGGCGAGACGGTCGCGGAGCTCGTCGACGGCGTGACCAAGCTCACCAACATCGACGTGGACACCATGGATGAGAAGCAGGCGCTCAACTTGCGCAAGATGTTCCTCGCCATGAGCCGCGATATCCGCGTGGTCATCGTCAAACTCGCCGACCGCCTGCACAACATGCGCACCTTGGCGGCGCTTCGCGAGGATCGCCGCCTGTTCAAGGCGCGCGAGACCATGGACGTGTATGCCCCGCTCGCCGACCGCTTGGGCATGAGCTCAATTAAATGGGAGCTCGAGGACCTTTCCTTCTTCTACCTGGAGCCCGAGGCCTATCAGCGCATCGCCCGCATGGTGAGCGAGAGCCGCGAGGTTCGCGAGCGCTTTTTGGCCGAGACTATCAAGGCGCTCGATGACGAACTAAGGGGTGTGGGTCTCACCGGGTATCAGATCGCCGGTCGCTCTAAGCATTATTGGTCGATCTATCAGAAGATGAAGCGCAAGGGTAAGGAGTTCTCCGAGATCTACGATTTGGTGGCCCTGCGCGTCATCACCAACTCGATTGCGGACTGCTATTCCGCCCTCGGCGCCGTCCACTCGCTGTGGACGCCCATGCCGGGGCGCTTTAAAGACTATATCAACATGCCCAAGGCGAATAACTACCAGAGCCTTCACACCACGGTCATCGGTCCCACGGCGCGCCCGCTTGAGATTCAGATCCGCACGTACGAGATGCACGAGCAAGCCGAATACGGCATCGCCGCGCACTGGCTCTATAAGCGCTCGGGTGGTTCGAGTGCGGTCAAGGCAACGAGCGCCCAGCGCCTCGACGACCAGATCAACGCCCTCAAGCGCAGCCTCGACTGGGCGGCCAACGACGAGATTGACGATCCCAAGGAGTTTCTCCACTCGCTCAAGGTCGACCTCTACGACCAAGAGATCTTCGTCTTCACCCCCAAGGGCGAGGTCATGAACTTGCGCATGGGATCCACTCCGCTCGACTTTGCCTACTCGGTACATACCGAGGTCGGTAACCATTGCGTGGGCGCCAAGGTCAACGGCGCCGTGGCTCCGCTTACGCACACGCTCGCCATGGGCGATCGCGTCGAGATCCTCACCAATAAAAACGCCAAGCCCTCGCGCGACTGGCTGAACATCGTCAAGACGCCGAGCGCCAAGTCCAAGATCCGCCGTTACTTCGCTGCGGCGACCAAGGACGAGGACGCCACGGCCGGTCGCGAGATGCTCGCCCGCGACCTTCGCAAACGCGGATACGGCATCTCCACGCCGCGTTCGACGCGCGCGCTCAACGCCGTGGCGAGCGACATGAACTACAAGGCGCTTGAGGACCTGTTCGCCGCGGTGGGCGCCGGCAAGGTGCAGCCGCGCGCCGTGGGCAATAAAGTCCAGGCAATCCTCGACCCGCAGCCGCAAAACCCCGCCGAGGCCAAGGCAGAGGCCATCGCCAGCGTAGTGCATCAGCCCCCGCGCACCGGTGGTCAGTCCAAGCGTGCCAAGAAGGGCAGCAACGGCGTGCTCGTGGAGGGCGCCGACGGAGACGGCATGCTCGTTCGCCTAGCGCATTGCTGCAACCCCGTCGCGGGCGACGATATCGTGGGCTTCATCACGCGTGGCCGCGGCGTGTCGGTGCACCGAGCCAACTGCCCCAACGTCAAGGGGCTTATGGAGCATCCCGAGCGCATGATCGGCGTGAGCTGGGATACGGGCGCCGATGCCTTGTTCCAGGTCGAGGTCGTGGTCGAGTGCATCGATCGCATGGGGCTGCTCAAGGACGTCACCATCGCCATCGGCGACGCGGGCGGCAACATCCTCTCCGCCGCCACCTCGACCAGTCGCGAGGGCATCGCGACCCTGCGGTTCCTCATCGAGATTTCCGACGCGAGCCGCCTCGACCCGCTGCTCGCCGCCATCGGCGCGGTCGAGAGCGTCTACGACGCCCGCCGTCTCATGCCGGGTGAGGGCAATAAGACCATGAAGCGCAGGTCGCGCTAACCGCTCTTCGATTACCAAGAGAAGGTGCGAACCCCCGTGCAGGTAACGACTTTACCGTCATTTGTCTTGGAGAAAACAAAGCGGTAGACTCCCGGGCCGACGTTTGTCCATTCGGCTCGGGAATATCCGTTTCGCTTCAACGTGGCCGATCCAATATACGATGTGCCGCGGTAGAGCTTGACGGTGAAGGTGCCACTTGATGGAGATTAGGCTGTGAGTTCAACTCCCATGTTCTGACCCGAGAAGTGCTCGGCGGTAAGGCTCTTGGAAGTCAGGAGTGCGAATGACGTATTGATTCTAAGTGTTTCGACAAGATTGTCCGGGCGTTTCGTCATTGGCGTCTCGTAGATATGGGCTGTCATGGGAATGCTGGCTTGTGCTGCCGCCTGTTGCGGGCATAACCCAAAGACGGATGCTGCCATCAATATGAGTGCTGCTGCATTTGCGACAATGTGTCTCATTGTCCCTCCAAATGTCGAGAGCCGATATTGCTCCAACTATGCCCTTTTGTCCCACAACAGATGTGTAAGCAATGGGGTGCAAATCGTCCTATTTAATGTGTGGGGATATTTATTAATTCTCTCAACTCTTCCACGCTGTGGACACCGAGTTTTTTAAACGTGCGGCGCCTATAAGATTTGACGGTATTCGTCGTGGTGCTTCGCGTTTCGCAAATCTCTTTGACGCTCATTCCTTTTGCCAAGTCGAGAACTATATTCGCTTGAAGGCCTGTAATGCCGTATTCGCTGAGCAGTAGCATTCCGTCTGCTTCCTGTGCCTTCTCTGTTTGCCTGTCGAGCCGGAGTGCCCCATATTGCCTGAAGAAGGTGAGCAGGGCCATGCCACAAACGATGAAATTGAGAATTAAGGGTAGCCCCCAGAGTTCGTAATAGGTCCCGACAATGGGAGAGAGGATTAGCCCTATGCCCGAGTAATAGGGAACCGCGACGAGGGACGTCGCCCTCTCTTTGTTTTTGCCGCACATGTGAAGTAATCCGAAAAGAAGCGCCGTACAAATAAAAAGTGAGCAGACGGTCAATAGACCCAAGTACAGTTGGGCCCCTATCACAACAAAGGCAGAGAGGCTGTAGAGCGATATAGCGATTTCTGTCGGCGTCTTCGCTGGGGCACGGGAAGGAAAGCACTTGGTCGGAGATGACATGAAAGCGAGGCTGTAAACCTGCAGCAATACCCCTGCGCCCCAGATGAAGTAGTAGCTTGCCTGAAATATCTGGTCTCCATTTGGGAGGGTTATGGTGTCCGACAGAGTGGATGTGATGACGATAAGGGCTGCTAGCAGGCTAATCGCCAGACATTTCCAAGAAAGATGATTGTTTGCCGGCGGGTCTGCGGGGTTGTCGAGGTGGATTTTCCCGTCCCGGACAAGCCTCTCAAGATCCGTGTGCGCAGATATATTGAGCTTTTTTCGAGCGCGTGAGCGAAGGGTGGATATCGTTCCTGGTGCAATTCCCATTGCGTCGCTGGTCGAGTGCGTTTTCTCACCCAGTAAGTCGCGAGCGATAACTTCGTTCTCCCTGGCGAGAGCGATGTCGCCGCGTCGCCGGAGAGATGAGGTCGCTGTTCGGTGGGATGCGTCTTGCAACGCCGCTTGCGCAGCTGTATGCGTTGATGGCAGGCGAGCCCCAAAAGGAATGCTGGAGGGAGGACCCAAAACCATACATTTACTTGATTGTCGAACAGGCCGCTGGAAAAACCATAGGTGAGCGCAATGCCGTTTACAAGGAAGCTCGATACTCGATAAACGAGCATTCCGGACATGAGCCACAAGGGTTCAAAGACCAATTGGTTGTCCTCGTGTAGGCTATGTTTGAGCTTGAGGAACAATGCGAGCCCACAGAGGAAGGACAGCACAATCGTCCAAAGCGGATTGTTCTGAGGAAGAAAAAGAGTCGCCTTGTCGTAGAGGAAGAACAAAGCGTAGGCGAGCAGGAATGATCTTGGCCCGCTTGCCGAAGCCGTCTCATGAGAATGTGCCTGCAGGAAGATTGCCCAGCATATCAAAGATGAGGAATAGCTAAATGCTACGCAGAGACTGAGCAGGTTCTCGACCTCAGGGGGGATTGCATATGCTAGAAACGCTTCAGAGCAGAGGATGGACGCGCTTTCGGCGATGACGAAGACTTAAGCAGAAGCGTGGCCCAAGCGGCTTATGAGAGGCTGATATTTGAGATTGGTCTTTATTGCCTTGCTGCAAAAGGGCAATGCGCCAAGTGCGATGCAGAGAGGGACGATTTCTGTGTTGGAGGATGAGATCGAGAGCGTCGGATTATATGCAGCTCTGGGGAAGCAAATAAGAACGGCGGTCCACAAGCTCAGTGAAAGTTTCTCGTTCATTTGAAAGCTCGATTCGTCAAGCGATTCAGCTTATTATTCGAAAAAGTGTATCAGAAGATAGCGAAGCCTAATTTCATATGAATTGCACCCCCATTGTTGACAAATGAAACGCCTCTGGAGTGCAAGGATGTATATGGGTTCAATAAACGGAGCATGGGGAGTTGAGATGCTCGGGGAGAGAAACAAACGTCTTAGAGTCGGGGCGGGTATGCCCGCGAAAATGCCTTGCTTTGTCTTTCGAAGATTGGACGATCATGAGTAATGTCGCCCATCATGCCGACATGTACATCATCATGAAGCATTGGTACTGCGATGTTCCCGAGATGATCACGCGCAAGGACTTCTATCTCTATTCTGACGCCGCTTGCACAAAACTGGTTAAGAGCTGGAGTGTTGAGGCGCCTGTCGGGGTAACTAGGTAAAAGGTACTTGCCCCGAAACGAGGAGGCGATTTCGGATGAAGCCAATGGGCGCTGCAATGAGACGGGTCATCGCCGTTGCTCTTGTCGGCTCAATCGCGTTGTGGGCCGGGTTCATCTACGTGAACTTGTTGTGGCAAGGTGATCGTATGCTGGCTTCAATTGTCGTCTTTGCGGTTTGCGGTGGAGTGAGCGCCCTGCCAATCACCCGCTTTGCCAAGGAAGACGCCAAGGCGGATGCTGGCCGCTTCGTAAACAAGCTGAAGAGTGATGGAAGATACTTCTTCCGAGTGTTTGCCATTTCGGGACTGCTATGCATGGGGGCTTCATTCAGAATCGATGCTCTGGGCGATGAGATATGGCTTTTTCAGCTCGGAATGTGGATTGAGGCAGTGAGTGCTTGGATAAGGGGCTATATCTCTCTTGTGGGTTTCTGGTATACGCCTCGCGGGTATCGAGGGGTGTGAATTTGGTTTTCGCCCACTCGGAGTGTCAGCTCGATTTAGGATGGCGTAGGATAATCGAATGAATGTCGAGGCGGGACTCGAAGTCTCGCCTCGATTGTTTTTACGCATGCCGCGAAGGAGTTGTAGATATGAAGCTCGATCTCGAGAAGAGGGGGTCGCTCGCCATCCATTGCGTGGTGAACGGGCCCATCCAGACGAACACGTACTTCGCCGTGAGCAAGGGCGAGGCTGCCATCATCGATCCCGCATGGGACGGGGAGAAGCTCGCCGAGGTCTTTGCCGAGCGCTGTCCCGATGCTCGCGTGAGCGCCATCATCTGCACGCACGGCCACGCTGACCATATCGGTGGCGTGGCGGGTCTGCGCCGCGCGCTCGGACCGGATGTGCCGTTCATGATCTCCGCGGCAGACAAAGATTTCATGGCGGGGGCGATCGAGAGCATGCGCGAGATGTGGGGGTTCGACCACGAGATGCCGCCCACTCCCGACCGTCTGCTCAACGAGGGGGACACGTTTGAGTTCGGTGACGTTGTCCTGCAGGTCATGGCCACACCGGGCCACACTCCCGGCGGTATCGTGCTTTTCTGCGCGGCGACTACGGGTGACGTGGCGTTTGTGGGTGACACGCTGTTCCCTGGCGCGCATGGCCGCACCGATCTCGAAGGCGGTAATGAGAAACAGGTGATAGACTCGCTCGGCAAGATGGGCACGTTCCTGCCCGCCGATACTTTGTGTCTCATCGGCCACAACGACACGACCACCATTGCGCGTGAGCTCGAGACGAACCTCTTTATGCGCCGCGGCTTGCGCCATTATCGGTGAGCGCGTGGGCTCAACATCGGCTCGATGTGTCGAGCTGGCTAACGTCCCAATGCTCGTTTAGATGAGCCGTTCGCGTGGTAAAATGCAGACGTTTACCGTTCAGAGTATGGACAATGGGAGGTCCAATATGCTCGTCAATGCAGCTCAGATGCTCAAGGATGCCGAGGCCGGTCACTACGCTCTCGGCGCGTTCAACACCAACAACCTCGAGTGGACCCTGGCTATTCTCCAGGCTGCCGAGGAGGCCAAGTCTCCGCTGATCCTTCAGTGCACCGCCGGTGCCGCTAAGTGGATGGGCGGTTTCAAGGTCTGCGCCGACATGGTCAAGGCTGCCGTCGAGGCCACGGGCGTTACCGTTCCCGTCGCCCTTCACCTCGATCACGGTTCTTACGAGGACTGCTTCAAGTGCATCGAGGCCGGCTTCACGTCCATCATGTATGACGGCTCTCACGAGGAGACCTTCCAGCTTAACCTCGACCGCACCAAGGAGCTCGTTGAGCTTGCCCACTCCAAGGGCATGTCCATCGAGGCCGAGGTCGGCGGCATTGGCGGCACCGAGGACGGCGTGACCTCCAACGGCGAGCTCGCTGACCCCGCTGAGTGCAAGCAGATTGCGGACCTGGGCGTTGACTTCCTCGCCTGCGGCATCGGCAACATTCACGGCGTGTACCCCGCCGACTGGGCCGGTCTTTCCTTCGAGCGTCTTGGCGAGATCAAGGCCGAGACCGGCGACCTGCCCCTCGTTCTGCACGGTGGCACCGGCATCCCCGAGGATCAGATCAAGAAGGCCATCTCCCTGGGCATCTCCAAGATCAACGTCAACACCGACCTGCAGCTCGTCTTCGCCAAGGGCGTCCGCGAGTACATCGAGGCTGGCAAGGATCAGCAGGGCAAGGGCTTCGACCCCCGCAAGCTCCTCAAGCCCGGTCGCGACAACATCGTGGTCCGCACCAAGGAGCTCATGGAGGAGTTCGGTTCCGTCAACAAAGCGTAACGTTTTAGGTCACTGACCAGTTGGGGCGCCCGGCTTCTTTCCACGCAAACGTCCTCGGGGAATCTCTTGTCGATTCCCCTGCGGAATGTTTGCTTAGGGAAGAAGCCGGGCGCCCCTTTCGTAGCCAGACCAGTTGCGCAAGCGCTTTAGTCGGAATCTCGCAACATGGGTGTGATTGCTGTGGTACCATAGCTGAGCGTGATTACGTGCCCGAGTGGCGGAACGGCAGACGCAGGGGACTCAAAATCCTCCGCTGGCGACAGCGTGTGAGTTCGAATCTCACCTCGGGCACCATGCATGGCACGTGATACGTGGATGCAGAGCGCAGTTCAGCAATGAGCCGAACTCACGCGAGTGTCCGAGCGTTAAGCAAACAGGCCCGTGGCCTGTTTGTAGCGAGGCCGCGAAGGCTTTGGCCTGAGCGGATGTGGACGCCGCAAGGCGGCCGCTTCGAATCTCACCTCGGGCACCACATCCATTGCTCGTGAGGAAAGCATGGAGTAGACGCTCCCGTGCTATCATTCTCGAGTCGCTGGTTTTCCAGCAGGAAAGCGGGATCTGAGGGTCCCCACCTTTCGGCACCATTGGGTAGCTGTCTGGTCGCACAACCGAACGCTTGCACTCACGCTACAATTTGCGTGAAATCGAGCAAAAGCTGTCGACCCGGATACCACATGGTTCCGGGTTTATTTGTACGAGTGCAAGAAGGAGGTATCGAGATAGCTAAGTCTGATGACACCCGCATCAACGATGAGATTCGCGCTCCGCGCGTTCGTCTTATCGGCGTCGATGGATCGCAGCTCGGTCTGTTCGACACACGTGATGCGCAGCGCATCGCCGATGACCAGAACCTCGACCTGGTGGAGATCGCTCCCAACGCGGATCCGCCGGTTTGCAAGGTCATGGATTACGGCAAGTTCAAGTACCAGCAGGCCATGAAGGCCAAGCAGGCTCGTAAGAACCAGTCCAAGATCGAGGTCAAGGAAATGAAGTTCCGACCCAAGATCGACGTGGGCGATTACGAGACCAAGAAGGGTCACGTCCTGCGCTTCCTCAAGAAGGGCGCGCGCGTCAAGATCACCATCATGTTCCGAGGCCGCGAGATGGCGCATCCGGAGCAGGGTCTGAACGTGCTCGAGCGTCTTGCCGAGGATCTCAAACCGTTCGCTACGGTCGAGTCCCAGCCCAAGCTGGAAGGCCGTAACATGCTCATGCTGCTCGCCCCCATCAAGGGCGCCTTCGATAACGAGGGCGAATCCGAGCCGAGCGATAAGTAGTCAACCAGGTATCAGAAGGAGAGTTCCATGCCTAAGATGAAGACCCACAGCGGCAGCAAAAAGCGTTTCCGCCGCAGCGGCACGGGCAAGATCATGCGCGCCAAGGCCTACAAGAGCCACATCCTGACCAAGAAGTCCACCAAGCGCAAGCGCGGCTTCCGTCAGGAGACCGAGCTCGCCGCCGCCGACGCCAAGGTCATCAACGCCCGCCTCGCCGGCCGTTAATCCATCCTTTCCGCTGTTATCTCATTTAGGAGTTGATTAGATATGGCACGTGTCAAGCGCGCTGTGAACGCCAAGAAGAAGCGTCGTACCGTCCTTAACCGCGCAAAGGGTTATTACGGTCAGGCATCCCGTTCCTATAAGTACGCCAAGGAGCAGGTGCAGCACTCCCTCCAGTACCAGTACCGCGATCGCCGCAACAAGAAGCGTGAGATCCGCAGCCTCTGGATCACCCGTATCAACGCCGCCGCCCGCATGAACGACATCTCCTACTCCCAGTTCATGCACGGCCTGAAGCTCGCCGGCATCGAGCTCGACCGCAAGGTCCTCGCTCAGATGGCCTACGAGGACATCGAGTCCTTCAACGAGCTCGCCACCATCGCCAAGAAGGCTCTTGAGGCCTAAGTGCGTTTCTACGGGATGTCCCATGGGGCATCCCGTTTCTTTTTACGATGGATACCCGATCGAAACAGGGTATATATCCCGTACAGATGACCGCCGCATACATGTAATAGAACCGAATGGTCGTCATCTATATAGGGCGGAAGATCGCCCAAAGCTCCTTTTCATATAGGAGGTTAAGAGTTCCTGTTATGGAGGAAATGTGAAGTAGCGATTCTCGCTTCACAGCCCCTCCGACTCTGGCAATATATCTCCTTGCCGCGCGGGT
>NZ_QUHV01000012.1 GCF_003479805.1 Collinsella sp. AF08-23
CACGGAGAGCATTTCCCAGTTGACAAAACTATAGGAACACCTCCCTACAGGCTCGCGAGCGCCTGCTCGACGTCGGCAATCAGGTCTTCGGTGGACTCGATGCCGCAAGACAGACGCACCATATCGGGCGCGATGCCGCACGCCTCGAGCTCGGCGTCGTTCATCTGGCGGTGCGTGGCGTTCGCCGGATGCAGGCAGCAGGTGCGCGCGTCGGCCACATGCGTGGCGATCTGGGCGATTTTGAGGCTCTTCATGAACTGCTCGGCAGCGGCGCGGCCGCCGGTGAAGCCGAAGCTCACGACGCCGCAGGAGCCGTTCGGCAGATACTTCTGGGCGAGGTTGTAGCACTTGTCGCCGGGAAGGCCCGGGTAACGCACGAAGCGCACGGCGGGATGGTTCGACAGGAATTCCGCCATGGCCTGGCCGTTCTTGCAGTGCTGCGGCACGCGCACATGTAGACTTTCGAGACCAAGATTGAGCAGGAAGGCGTTCTGCGGGCTCTGAATGCATCCGAGGTCACGCATGAGCTGGGCGGTTGCCTTGGTGATGAAGGCACCGCCTTGGCCGAATTTCTCGACGTAGGTCACGCCGTGGTAGGTCTCGTCGGGGGTGGTGAGGCCCGGGAACTTGTCGGCATGGGCCATCCAGTCGAAGTTGCCCGAATCAACGATGGCGCCGCCCACTGCGGCGCCGTGGCCATCCATGTACTTGGTGGTGGAGTGGGTCACGATGTCGGCGCCCCACTCGAAGGGACGGCAGTTGATCGGCGTGGGGAACGTGTTGTCCACGATCAGCGGCACGCCGTGGGCGTGAGCCGCAGCGGCGAAGCGTTCGATATCGAGGACCGCGAGTGCAGGGTTGGCGATGGTCTCGCCGAACACGCACTTGGTGTTGGGTCGGAACGCCGCCTCGAGTTCTTCGTCGCTCGCGTCAGGCGCCACGAAGGTGCACTCCAGGCCCATGCGGCGCATGGTGTGGGCGAGCAGGTTGTAGGTGCCGCCGTAGATGGCGGAGCTTGCCACCACGTGGTCTCCCGCGCCGGCGATGTTGAAGACGGCGAAGAAGTTCGCCGCCTGGCCGGAGCTCGTCAACATGGCGGCGGTACCGCCCTCGAGTTCGGCGATCTTTGCGGCCACGTAGTCGTTCGTTGGGTTCTGCAGGCGGGTGTAGAAGTAACCCGACTCCTCGAGATCGAACAGGCGGCCCATATGCTCGGAGGTGTCGTACTTCCACGTGGTGGATTGGTAGATCGGCACTTGGCGGGGCTCAGCGTCCCCGGGACGGTAGCCGCCTTGCACGCAGGTCGTTCCGATATGCTCGGCCATGGGCTCTCCTTCGCTCGCATCGACACGGCGAGCAGCCGCATCGTTTCATAGATAGGTAAAATGGTATACCGTTCACCGCAAACGCGAAGGAAGAACCATGGCAATCAATAAATCGGTTACTTTGACGGATCGTGAGGCGCTGAAGAGGGCCGCCGCGGACTATCACGCGCGCGGCTTCAACTGCGCCCAATCCGTGATCTGCGCCTTTGCACCGGCGCTCGACATCGACGAGAAGGCGGCATTCGCCCTCTCCGAGGGGTTCGGTGCCGGCATGGGCGGCATGTCGGAGACCTGCGGGGCGATCTCGGGCGGCATCATGGCGCTCGGCCAGATAAAGAGCTCAGGTTTCGACGCTCCAGGCAGCAAGGGGGCCACGTACCGTCTCGCTCGCGCGTACTGCGATGCGTTTAGGGAAAAGAACGGCTCGACCATCTGCCGCGAGCTCAAGGGCGTGGGCGGGGACGCTGGTCCGCTGCGCTCTTGCGCCGGTTGCATCGACGACGCCATTGATCTGTTCGTGGACATTATCAAGGGGTAACCGCCTCAGACCGTGCTTTGTTATCCGCACGATCGAAACGCAAAAGTCTGCGTAACTGGCTAAAAACTACCGATTTGTATCGCTTGATCCGCCAAGCGTCTACGTTCAGAACAATTGAGCGCAACAAAACTGCAGGTTGCATGGGCGCAAAACGACTGAAAGGCCCATACGCAACACAACGAGGCTTGCCTGAAGCGGCATTTCGAGACGAACCGGGCGGTTTCACCGCGCCTCTCGATACAAATCGGTAGTTTTTAGCCAGTTACGCGGTTACCCCAGATGGGAATCCAGGGCAGAACTTAAAACTCGTCGAAATGGGGGCTTCCTATCTCGATGCGCTCGCGCCCAGCCATGAGCTCGGTGAGCTTCGGCGCAAGCGCGAGCTCCTCGCCTTCCCGATACACGGCGTGGATAACGACCTCGTCGGTGTAGTCAGTCGCGGTGACCTTGCCGCGCGTATCGGCAATCTTGCGCACAACTTGCTCGTATTGGGGATATGCAACAGTAATGTCGACCGCCACCACACTCGTCATCTTTACAATATCGCCCGCCTGGCGGGCGGCCTCGACCGCCGCCTGCGCAGCAGCCGTATAGGCGCGCACCAGACCGCCCGGCCCCAGCAGCGTACCGCCAAAGTAGCGCGTGGTCACGCAGCAAACGTCCTTGAGCCCCGCGCCGCGCAGCACCTCGAGCGTGGGCATGCCACTTGTCCGCTGCGGCTCCCCATCGTCGCTTGCGCGCTCCGTTCCATCCACCAAGATAAATGCGGGGACGTTGTGACGAGCGTCATAATGCCGCGCTCGGACTGCAGCCTGATGCGCCTGCGCCTCCTCAACGGATTGCACGTGGACCAGCTGCGCAATGAACCGGCTCTTGCGATCCTCGAACTCCCCGGTGACCTCAGCCCCCGCCCTCAACGTGAAATAACTCTCCGCCATAACCCCTCACAACCGTGCCCAATAATATATAAAGGCTTCTTTCGTCTTTTTCATTACACCGTATTGAACCACAGCTCCCTGGACCGGCGAACAGCGCGGCCGCATCTTCCACGCGCAGTTCCGCACGCAAAGGAGAGCCCAGTGGGATCTCCGTCTTGCGCGGGATTGTTTGAGCACGGACGATGTGGGAGTGCGGGAGAGGGGGAACAACTCCTCGAGCTCATGGTACAATACCTCATCGCGAAGCGGGCCAGACGATCGCGCGACCAGTCACTACGTGACAGGCGTGAGGAAAGTCCGGGCTCCATAGGGCAGGAAGCTGGTTAACGGCCAGGCGGGGCGACCCGACGGATTAGCGCCGCAGAAAAGAAGACTCCCGCTGCCCGCATTCATGCGGGTGAGAGAAAAGCTGAAACGGTGGTGTAAGAGACCACCAGCGTCGTGGCAACACGGCGGCTTGGCAAGCCCCTTCCGGAGCAAGCGCGAATAGGAGCGCCATGGGCCGGCCCGGCCCGCGCTCGGGTAGCGTGCGAGGAACTGCACGGCGACGTGCAGGCGAGATAAATGATCGTCCACGACAGAACCCGGCTTATCGGCCCGCCTTCGCCCCTTTAAGGATCTTTGACCGAATCCCCTCCCAATAAATACGGGACCTGTCCCACCACACCTTGTAGCTGGTTCTTCCTTACAGAAGCCTTACATTCCGTTCGTGCTTCAGCTCCGTGTCATGTGTTTGTAAGGAGTAGAATAACAAGGCTGTGTAAACGGGCGCGCTCGCGCGCCGAACGGGAATGTGGTATCAGTGGACGTATCCTTCTCCTATTTCATTGCGCAAGTCTTTTCAAATCCAATACTTGCCATGACGGTCCTGCTCACGCTGGGCGTCATCTTCGTCAACGGCTGGACCGACGCGCCCAATGCCATCGCGACCTGCGTCACGACGCGTTGCCTTCCACCCAGGACCGCGATCATCATGAGCGCCATCTTCAACTTCCTCGGCGTGTTCATCATGACGCACATCAACGCGAGCGTGGCCTCGACCATCTCCAACATGGTCGACTTCGGCGCGAACACCCAGATCGCACTCATCGCGCTGTGCGCTGCGCTGTTCTCCATCGTGGTGTACTCCGTGGGCGCGAGCATCTTCGGCATCCCCACCAGCGAGAGCCACAGCCTCATCGCCGGCCTCACCGGCGCGGCGATCGCCCTGGGCGGCGCCGACGGCGTCAACATGAACGAGTGGGTCAAGGTCCTCTATGGCCTCGTCCTCTCCCTCGGCCTCGGCTTTGCCATGGGCTGGGTCGTCTGCAAGGTGGTCACCCTCCTCTTTGCCTCGACGGACCGCCGCAAATCCAACACGTTCTTCCGCTGGGCCCAGATCGCCGGCGCCGCCGGCATGAGCTTCATGCATGGAGCCCAGGACGGGCAGAAATTCATCGGAGTCCTGTTCCTCGGCGTCGCCTTCTGTAACGGCCAGTCCTCGGTTGACAACATGATCATCCCGGTGTGGCTCATGCTGCTGTGCTCCGTCGTCATGGGCGTGGGCACGTCCGTCGGCGGCGAGAAGATCATCAAGTCCGTGGGCATGGACATGGTCAAGCTCGAGAAGTACCAGGGCTTCTCCGCGGACCTCTCCAGCTCGCTGTGCTTGCTGCTCGCGACCCTTACCGGCATCCCGGTTTCCACCACGCACGTCAAGACGACCGCGATCATGGGCGTGGGCGCGGTTAAGCGTATCTCCGCCATCAACTTCGGCGTGGTCAAGGACATGCTGCTCACCTGGGTGTTCACCTTCCCCGGTTGCGGCCTCATCAGCTTCCTCATGGCAAAGCTGTTCTTGTTGTTTATCTAAGACGAAACGGGCAAACCGAACCATCTTCTGAAAGGACCGATCATGGCCAAGAAAAACGACGCCTTCTACTTTGACAGCTTCGCCAGCGCCGCGGAGCTCGCATGCAAGGCAGCCCAAAAGCTCGACGAGATCATGCGTCATTTCGATCCCGCCACCATCGAGGAGGCCGTCGCCGAGATGCACGAGATCGAGCAGGAGGCCGACGAGATCGTCCATACGGTCAACGACGCGCTGATCACCGCCTTCATCACCCCCATCGAGCGCGAGGATATCGCCACCCTGAGCAACAGCATCGACGTCGTCATCGACCGCATCGAGGGTGTCCTGCACCGCATCTACTTCACTAACGTTCAGGAGATCTACCCCGCCGCGCTCGAGATGTCCGCCAAGGTCATGCGCGCAACTGAGCAGATGCACGACCTGGTACTCGAACTTCCGCAGTTCAAGCGCTCCAAGAGCCTGCGCGAGCACGTGGTAACGGTAAATACCATCGAAAGCGAGTGCGACGACATCTACATCGCTGCGATGCGCGGCTTGCACACCGCGGACCTTGACCCGCTGACCGTCATCTCCTGGCGCGATGTCTATACGTTCCTCGAGTACTGTGCCGACTCCTGCGAGTTCGTCGCCGACACCGTCGAGTCCATCGTGATGAAGAACAGCTAAACGAACGAGTGCTCGACACATGCCGAGCAGGATTAAGAGATCTGAAGCTCAAGTTTCCGCGCGCTAGCGCGTTGCCGCAGAAACTTGAGCTTTTTCGTATTAGTTTTCGAAAGTAACAAGTAGAAGACGACGAATATTCGTTAAAACACCAGCAAATGGCTGGATGAAAACCCACTATACATCGACTTTTTAAAATTCAATACGAAAAAGCTGAACTTTGAGCAGTGCACGATTCAACAGATGGGCATCTGCATATCAAGTCGGTCATACAGTGTCCACATGCCTCGATTTTTCAAATTATGTCTCTACAACGCAGTGAGCCCACGCCATATGGCACGGGCTCACTTTCAACGATGGTGAAATCAAAGTGTCGCACTGCATCTCAGACCGAGCGACCGCTCAAATCGAATCGAGCCCCGGTCTTGACCGATGTCTAGTCCAGATCGTCGGAGCCGAAGTTCGGGAGTGGTGCGAACGGGTCGTCGACGGGCATCGGCTCAGGGGCCGGTACGGACACGGGCTCAGCAACAACGGCCTCGGAACCCGTAGGGGTGCCCATGAGCAAATCGGCAGGAAACTCATTTTGAGCCTCATCCATGAAGTGCTGGATCAGCTTGAGGTACTCGGCCTTGAACTCCTCACGGGAAGCCTTGAGACGATCGATCTCGTTGATCTCATTCTGCTTCTCGGCGAGAGCCTGACGAATGACCTCACGAGCCTTGGCGTCGGCTTCGGCGCGAATGCGGTCGGCGTTCTCGCGAGCGTCGGCGACAATGTTGTCGGCAGACTGCTGAGCCGCGATGAGCGCAGCGGAGATCTGGCTTGCCGTAGCCGTGTACTCGGGATTCGCAACGGGCGCAGGAGCCGGTGCAGCCACGGGAGCCGGAGCAGCCTGAGCCTGGGTCTGGGCGGCCGCGAGCTCCTGCTCAGCTGCCGTCAGACGCGTCTTGAGATCAACGATCTTGTTGAGCATGGCGTCGACCTCAGAGGCGAGCCTCTCAAGGAAAACGTCGACCTCGGCGGGATCGTAACCGCGCTTGGCCTCGGAGAAGGTCTGCGCCTGGATGTCAGCGGGAGTAATTGCCATGAGTCAATCCTTTCGTACGCGAGGGGCACCAACTGGGGGTGCGCTCCGCTCGGCGTCAATCGCTACAATAATAACCTTATTATGAGGTTCTCCAGCAGATTCAACACAAGTATCGCAAGAACGGGAGACCAGTCGATTCCCCCCATGGGAGGCAGGAATCTACGGAACAGGTTCAGATACGGTCCGACGATGCTCTGCAGAACCGCAGCGATGTCCTCCATGAGACCACCGGAACGAATGGGAAACCAACTGAGCAGGCAGTAGGCCAAAACCAAAAAACTGTAGAAGTTGAACAGCGTCTGAACAAGTCGTGCGATGGTAAGGGCGTTAATCGAAATCACGTCAGGCGGCTCCTACTGCTTAAGATAGCCATCTTTGCGGAGGTTGGCGAGATCGGTCTGTTTGACCTCGCAGCCCTGCGGCAAAACAATGAATACACGGTCGCCCACCTCGCGAACGCTCGCTCCAGATCCACAGGCGAAGCCGTAGCTGAAGTCGAGGACGCGCTTGGCGACCTCGGTGCGCACACCCGCGAACACGAGCGCGACGGGCTGACGCGTGCGGACGCGGCGAACGACGGTCTCGACATCATCGTAGCTTTCGGGACGCAGAACGTACGCGGGGAGCTGAGGCGTGCCTTCGAGCACGGCGCTTACACGGGCTTCGGTGGACGTTGGAGCGGCGGGAGTCGGCACGGAGCTCATCGCGGCGCGCTGCGACTGCGCCTGGGCATAACTGGAGGGCGTGTCATAGGCGCCCGGGCGATAGGCACCATCGCGGCCGGTTGCCGTGGGGGCGCCATAGGAGCTGGCATGACGATCCGCCTCGCCGACCAGCTGGCCGGAACGTGTGTACACGGCAACGGACTCCGCCTCGCCACGGCGCGTCTGACCGAGCATGCCGTTCCCGGAATCCGAGGGCTCGTAACCGCGGTAGGTATCCTGTGCGGGCTGTCCGTATCCCGCCGGGTAATCCTCGTAACCGGCATCGCCGTCTTCGCCATAGTAATCGTCATACTGATCATCGCCGTACGGCTCCGAGGCGCTACCGCGCCCTGCGCCAAAACGGCTCTTGATATCATCGAAAAAGCTCACGTCTCTACCTCTCTTCGCGCCTTGTATGGGCGTACCCGCCTATCTTACTGCAAAGGATGGGTCAAAGACCACACGCCCGAGTCGAACGATGGTGGAACCCTCCTCAAGCGCCACCTCGAAGTCCTCGCTCATACCGCACGAAAGTTCCGAAAGCGGCAGGCCGCTCTCCCGCGAAAGCTCGTCACGCAACTCGCGCAAGCCGGCAAAACACGTACGAGCCGTATCTTTATCCCCACGGGGAGCCATAGTCATAAGCCCCTTGATGCGGATTCCACAAAGACCCTGCAGTTCGTTGAACTCACGGCGAAGATCCGCAGGAGAAAATCCCCCCTTTGTCTCCTCGCCGCTCACGTTCACCTCGATGAGGACGTCTTGCGGTACGTCGAGTTCGCCAGTCTCCATGCGACGCTCCACACGCGATGCAACGGCGCATGCGAGGTGCAGCGAGCCGATGGAGTGGACGAGGCCGACACGCCCAAGTACGGCATTAATCTTATTCGTCTGAAGATTGCCGATCATATCGAAGCGCACGTCGGGCAGGTCGTGAACAGCCGATAGTCCTTCGAGCTTGCGATTGAGTTCCTGCGGTCGGTTCTCTCCGAACACGCGATACCCGGCGTCGATCGCAGCGAGAACCTCCCCCACCCCAACCGTCTTCGACACCGCCACGAGGGTCGCGTCACCGGACGTACGGCCGCTCACTGCCAGTGCCGCATCCATACGCGCGAGGATCTCCGCACGACGCTCAACGATATCATTTGCGTACGAAGCATTCATGGTCGGTTACTCGCCATCCGTCCCGACGCGGGCAATGAGGGCCGCGAGCTCGGAACCAACCTCGTCGGGCGCAAGGGCGGAGACGTAACGCGCATCACTCACGGGGTCGAGCGTCACGCCCTCGCCCGAGGGGATGCGCATGCTCTCCAACTCCTCCTCATCCGCATCGGCGATGTCGTCGGCGCCCCAACGCTGACCGGTGAGCAGGAACACGAGGCGATAGGCGGATTCCATGGCGATGTTGGCGATGCGGTCCAGGTAGCGCGAGACCATGACGGTACGACGGAAGTCGTCCATCTGGGCGTCATCGGCCACTTCCATCGTCTCAGTGCGGTTAAAGACACGGAAGAACTCCTGATACGCACCGTGCACGGCCTCGTCCTCCTCCGAGAGGGCGAGCACCGCGGCGAGATCGTTATTCACGAGTGCCGCGACGGTTGAGCCGAGAACCTGGTAGACGCTCGCCGCCTCCTGCTCGATGAGGGCAACCATCTCGGCGGGGAACTCGATGTCGTTGTTCACCTTGCGCTTGGCGGCACGCGCGATACGACGGACCTTGTCGCTCATGCGCTGGAGGTTGAAGTCGATGTAGATGATGGTCTGCAGCAGACGGAAATCTGAGGCGACCGGCGACTGCGTGGCGATGAGGTTGTAGCAGACGGCCTCGAGGTTGGCGCAACGTGCGTCGATCTTGTACGTCTTCTTCTTGGCGCGGCGCGCGAGCTCCATGTCGTCGGTCACGAACGCGGTGACGGCATCGTGAAGCGTGAGGTCGATCGACTCGAAAATGGAAAGCATCTCGTGGCGCGCCTCGATGAGCTGGCTTGAAAACAATTTGCGCATGTGCGCCTCCTAACGGGCAGGTGGTAGAAATGTGTGAAAAGGGGCCTGACCCCCCAATCGCACATCATGATGCAGGTTACCCAAAACGACCGGTGATGTAATCCTCGGTGCGCTTATCCATGGGAGTGGTGAAAATGGCGTCGGTCTCGCCGTATTCGATGAGCGTCGCGGGCTCCCCTGCAACCTCCTGCAGGAAGAACGCGGTGTGGCCGGAGATACGCGCGGCCTGCTGCATGTTGTGGGTGACGATGATGATCGTCATCTCGGGCGCGAGCTCGGCCATGAGGTCCTCGACCTTCTGCACACTCGTGGGGTCGATGGCGGAACAAGGCTCGTCCATGAGCAGTACGTCGGGCTGCACCGCGAGCACGCGGGCAATGCAAAGACGCTGCTGCTGACCGCCCGAGAGGGCCAGACCGTCTTTAGACAGCTGGTTGGAGACCTCCTTCCAGAGGTTGGCACGCTTGAGGGACTCCTCGACGATGTCATCCAGATCGCTCTTGCTCGTGACGCCCTGCAGGCGCGGGCCGAACGCGACGTTCTCGTAGATCGACTTAGGGAAGGGATTGGGCTGCTGGAAGATCATGCCCACACGGCGACGCAGGTCAACGGGGTCGACGCCCTCCGCGTAGATGTTGGAGCCGTCGAGCTCCATCGTGCCCTCGTTGCGCGTGCCCTCGATAAGGTCATTCATACGGTTCATGCAGCGCAGGAACGTGGATTTACCACAACCAGAGGGTCCAATGAAAGCGGTGATCTTGTTCTTGGCGATATTCAGGTTCACGTCGGTGAGCGCATGGAAGTCGCCATACCAAAAGTTGAATTCCTTGACGGTGATGGCGCTCTGCGCCGCCTCGGGCGCGTTACGGTAGACGGTCACGTGGAGCTCCTTACTTGCTCTTGCGGGAAAGCCAGCGGGCGAACAGGTTGAAAGCGAGAATGATGGCCATGAGCAGCAGGGCGGTGCCGTACGCCGCATTCATGTTGATGCCGTCATTCGCCAGCAGGTACAGATGGACCGTCATGGGGCGGCCGGAGTCGAGGGGCGTGATGGGCATGTTGATGGCCTGTCCCATCGTATAAAGCACCACGGCCGTCTCGCCGATGGCACGACCGATGCCGAGCACGATGCCCGTGGCGATGCGACCGAACGCCGAGGGCAGGACGATCTTGCTCACGACCTGCCACTTGGTGGCGCCCAGGCCGTAGGCGCCCCAGCGGATGTAGCGGGGCACGGCGCGGATGGCCTCCTCGGTGGTGCGCATGATGATGGGCAGCATGAGCAGCGCGAGGGCCAGGGCGGCCGAGATCATGGACAAGCCAAAGCCCATCGCCTCGACGAACAACGCGTAGCCGAACAGGCCCATGACGATTGAGGGCACTGAGGCGAGCGTATCGGCTGCGTAGCGGATAATGTTGACCAGACGGCCCTGCTTGGCGTACTCGGCGAGGTAAACGGCCGCGAGCACGGCGATGGGTGTGCAGATGAGCATCGCAAGGGCGGTCACGTAGACGGTCGACACGATCGTGGGCCAGATGCCGCCTTCGGCATTGACGCCCTCGGGCCACCCGAAGATGAAGTCGAGTGAGATATGCGGGAGGCCGTTGACCACCACGTAGGCGATGATGGCAACGAGCACGAGCGTGGTGATGGCCGCAGCGACGCGAAACACACCGAGCATGATCTTGTTGCTCGTGTTCTTGGAGATGCGTTCCTTCTTACCAGAAGCGAGCGCGCGCTTGATGCGCTGGGCGGAGGACTCGGCCTGGACAACCGCCTCAGGAGCGGCGTTGGGGACCTTGGAGGCGTCTTGTGCTTGGGACATGGCCTACCCCTTCCTCATCTTGGAAAGCAGGCGGACAATGCCCACGAGCGATGCCGACACGATAAAGAGCACCACGCCCATGCCGAACAGGGCAGTGCGGTGCAGACCGGAGGAATAGCTCATGTCGAGCGCGATCTGGCTCGTGAGCGTGGAGACCGGGCTCGAGATGGACTCGGGGATGACCGGGGCGTTACCCACGACCATGAGGACTGCCATGGTCTCGCCGATGGCGCGGCCCATACCGAGCACGACGGCGTCGACGATGCCGAATTTCGCGGCGGGAAGCACGACCTTGTAGATGGTCTGCCATTTGGTGGCCCCCATCGCGAAACTCGCCTCGCGGATACCCATGGGTATGGAATTAAGCGCGTCGATGGTGAGCGTGGTGATCGTGGGGACGATCATGATGGCGAGCACGAACCACGCGGTGAGCGCGCCGAAGCCCAAACCGCCCGTGAGATCGGCGACGAAGGGGCGGATGATGACCATACCGAAGAAGCCGTAAATAATCGACGGGATGCCCGCAAGCAGATCGACGGCAGGGCTGATGAGGGCGCGCACGCGAGCAGATGCGATCTCGGTGAGGTACACGGCGGTTCCCACGCCGAGCGGAACGCCCAGGACGAGTGCGCCGACCGTCACGAGCGCCGTGCCGGCAGCGAGCGACAGGATGCCATAGTGTCCTTCAGTGGGCGCCCAGGTGAAGCTGAAGAAGTTCGCCAGGCCGATATCGGTGAACACGGGGACGGCCTGCATCATCGTGAACGCGAAGATGAGCACGACCGTGACGACGGCCAGGAACGCGCAGCCGAAAAACAGGTATTGCAGCGCCTTCTCCTTAAGATAGGTGCTGCGCGAGACGAGCGCCAAGTCACGCTTGCGCGGAGCGTTCTGCTCGGTCATTTGGCTCATGCTCCCTCCCCACTCGTTTCGACCGGAATGAAGCCGGCCTCGCGGATCTGCTCATCCATCTCGTCGGAGAGGACGTACTCGATGTACTCCGCAGCGGCGCCCGTCGGTTCGCCTTTCGTGAAGAAGTACAAATCGCGTGAGATGGGGTACTCGCCCGTGGCGATGGTCCCCTCGGACGGAGCAACGCCGTTGACGCTCATGGCGCGCACGCTCGTTTGAGCGTACTTGGACTCGACGAAGCCCATGGAAATATAGCCGATGGCACCGCGGGAACGACTCACGACATCGCGCACCTGGCCCGTGCCGGAGAGCACGGCGGCGCGACGGTCGAAAGCGGAGCCGTCCATGACGATCGATTTGAACGCCTCGCGGGTGCCGGAGGCCTCATCGCGGTTGACGAGCTGAATCGTCAGATCCTCGCCACCGACCTCGCTCCAATTGGTGATTTGGCCCGAATAGATGCCACGCAGCTGCTCAATCGTGAGGTCATGCACGGGATTCTCCGTGTTCACAATCACCGCGATGCCGTCATGGGCCACCGGCACCGTGGTGAGGCCGAGCTTGGACTCCTCGGCATTGAGCCCGCGCGAGGACGTCGCAATCTCGGCGGTACCGGTCGAGACGGCCTCGATGCCGGCAGAGGACCCAAGACCGCTCACGAGCACGCCGATGCCGGCCTCTTCCTTAAAGAGCTCAGCGGCTTGTTCGGCGATGGGCAGGCAGGTCGTAGAGCCGGCCACGGTAATGGATTCCGTCGCACCCTCCGAGCTGCAGGCGGACAGGGCCGCCATAGTCGACAGGGACACAACCGCTGTCGCGAGAAACAGCGGGATGCGGCGGCGCTTGAGCGGAACCGAACCTTCTTGCCCTCGATCTGCGAAAGATGTCGCTGCACGCGCATTGCAGAACTGGGCGGAGGGAATACGTCGCACGGAGGGACTCCGATCTCTTCGAGCGATTGACGCAGGCACGCGGGTGCACCCTACACCCGCGCCACATCCCGATATGGTATCAAATGTTGTACCTGCGCAAGTGCTCGACGAGCCCAAGCCCCTATAAACACCCTTTGGGCGCGACTATTCCGTCTGTTCGGTATCGGCGCCGTCTTCGATAAGCGACGCGAGCGCCTCGCCCACCTCGTCGGGCGCAAGGGCGGCGACGTAGCGCGCGTCACGAGCGGGATCGAGCGTCACGCCCTCACCCGCGGGAACGCGCATGCTCTCCAGCTCATCCTCATCGGCATCGGCGAGGTCATCGGCGCACAGGCGCTGGCCCGTGAGCAGGAACGTCAAACGGAACGCGGCGTCGATGGAGATGGCGGCGATGCGATCGAGGTAGCGCGACACCATGATGACACGGCGCAGGTCGTCGAGCGATGAATCATCTGCCATGTCCTCGGCGTTCATACGGTTGAAGGTGCGGAAGAACTGCTCGTAGATCTCGTGAACCGCCTCGTCCTGGTTGGAGAGATCGAGCACGATCCCCAAATCGTTGTTCACCAGGGCGGACACCGATGCGCCGAGCACGCGATACACGCTCTCCGCCTCACGTTCGATAAGGTCAACGAGTTCGGCGGGAAGCTCAATTTCCTGAGCGACCTTGTGACGCGCGGCACGTGCGATACGGCGGACCTTGTCGCTCATGCGCTGGAGGTTGAAGTTCACGTAGATGATTGTCTGCAGCAAGCGGAAGTCCGAGGCGACCGGTGACTGCGTGGCAATGAGGTTGTAGCAGACCGCTTCGAGGTTGGCACTGCGCGCATCGACGTGATCGGCGGCCCGCTGAGCCTTCTTGCCAAGATCCTTATCGTTGGCGATAAACGCGTTCACGGCATCGTGCAGGGAAAGGTCGACCGCCTCGTAGATGGAGAGCATCTCGTGACGTGCCTCGATGAGCTGGCGGGAAAACAGTTTGCGCATGGGGGTCCTTCGCGACGTGTGGTTTTATACCAGGCAAGTCTAACGTCGGCCCCGCACGCCTCGCGTAAACGCAATGTCAGGGAAATGAAAGGGCTGCCCTAAGGGAGGCCGTTGACCATCATCGATCCAGATGGTAACAACGTCGAAAACTAGGCTTCAAATCGCGCCGCTTTTCGACATTGTTACCCTCCTTCGGCTTCGACTCCGAGCATCCTGCCAGAAACACACATACAACGGCGTCTAACGAGAGCGCTGGCCAACCCAAGGCTCCCGGCTAGGCGATCACCGCGACAGCGGCGTGCCGCCCGCACGTCCCGCCCTCGGCTCGATATGAGAAGAAGCGGTCGTTATCGCGAACGGTGGACAGGCCCTGGTCCCAAATGCTCGACGCGGGGACGCCGGCCTCGACGAGCGCCTGCCGGATGGCGCGCGACAGGTCGAGCAGGCGCGTCACACCGGAGCCGTGCCAGCCGAACTCTTCATCGAATCGCCCGATGAGCTCATCGGACACCTCGTACTCATCGCCTTGGATGTGCGGCCCGATATAGGCCCGTATGTCCTCGGGCGCGCAGACGGCCTCGTCCGCGAGAGCACGGGACGCCTTGGCGGCGATGCGCGCGATCGTCCCCTTCCAGCCGGAGTGGATCACGGCGAATCCGGATGGAGCCGTAAGGACGACCGGCACGCAATCGGCAAAACAGAGCATCACCGGCGTACCGGGGGCCACGCAGACGATCGCATCGGCGCCCGCGGCGATTTCGGTCCGCACAGAAGCCAGGGAGGTGGGGTCCGAATCGCGCACCACGGCGACATGGTCGCCGTGGACTTGGTTGGGAACAAGGAGACGGTCGAGCAGACCGTCAAAGCCCTCGGCCGCCCACGCGCCCGGGCGGCCGCCGAAAGGCGCGGCTTTACACAGCGCATGAAGCGCGCGCCGCCGGTTCTCCAGAACGGCTTCGAGATCGTCTCCCACGTGGGACCCGAGGTTCAGCGAGGTGTACGGAGCCTCGGACACGCCGCCCGTGCGCTCCGTGAAGCCGAATCGCACCCCGCCGTCGCACCCACCGACAAGCGCCACCCCATCAACCACAACGCGTTCCATAGCGATATCCCCCATCTCGTCAAACACAAGTTCCAGCAAGCCGCCCCGCCGCCCCACCTTACGCGTGAGAGCCGCGAAGCCTCCGAGCTTTCGGCACCTTCAAATTCTCTACCACGTTAACGCAAGGAGGGGTCCGGCACTTGCCTAAGCAAACATTCCGCAGCCGTTGAGCAAAGCTCGACGACGAGGACGTTTGCGTGGCAAGTGCCGGACCCCTCCGACAAGTCACGTGGACGAATTAGAAGTTGCCGCGCTTGAGGAAGTCGGGAAGCTCGAACTGATCGTTGCCGAAATTCGGAAGCTCAGTGCCGCCGATGTTGCGCGTTGCCGCAGGAGCAGCGGCAGGCTCAGAGGAACGCTCGGAACGGGGAGCCTTGGAAGCAGCGAAGAGCTCGTCCTGGCGGTTCACGTTGGAATCAGAGAAACCAGTGGCGATTACCGTGATGCGAACCTGATCGCCCAGGGACTCGTCCACAACGGTACCGAAGATGATGTTGGCATCCGGGTCGACGGCGTTGGCGACGAGGTCGGCCGCGTCGTTGATCTCCTGGATGCCGAGGTCCTTGGAGCCGGCGATGGAGAGCAGGACGCGCGTCGCGCCGTCGACGGAGCTCTCGAGCAGCGGGCTGGAGATCGCCTGCTGCGCGGCATCGACGGCGCGGGTGTCGCCGGAGGCGACGCCGATGCCCATCATGGCGGTGCCGGCCTGCTTCATGATGGTCTTGACGTCGGCGAAGTCGAGGTTGATGACGCCGGGGACGGTGATGAGGTCGGTGATTCCCTGGGTGCCCTGGGACAGGACGCCGTCGGCCGTGGTGAAGGCCTCGAGCATGGTGGTCTTCTTCTCGGCGATGTCGAGCAGGCGGTCGTTCGGGATGACGATCATGGTGTCGACGGATTCGGCGAGGGTCTTGATGCCCTCCTCGGCGGAATTCTTGCGCTTGCGGCCCTCAAAGGTGAAGGGCTTGGTCACGACGGCGACGGTCAGGGCGCCCACGTCGTTCATCGCGATGTCGGCCACGATGGGGGCAGCGCCCGTACCGGTGCCACCACCCTCACCGCAGGTGATGAAGACCATGTCGGCTCCGGCAAGCGCCTCGGCGATGTCGTCACGACTCTCCTCGGCGGCCTTACGACCGACCTCGGGGTTGGCGCCCGCGCCTAGACCGCGGGTGATGTCGGTGCCGATGTGAACCTTGATGTCGGCATCGGAAATGGCCAGGGCCTGAGCGTCCGTGTTGATGGCGACGAACTCAACGCCGCGGATGCCCTCCTCGATCATGCGGTTCACGGCGTTCGTGCCGCCACCGCCCACGCCGACGACCTTGATGACAGCAAGGTAGTTGTTGATCTCGTTCTCGTGCATGTGCGGTCCTTTCGAACGCTATGTTGCTAGCCCTTAGGCGAAACGTCACGACGTTAACCCTCAACTAGAGATTAAAAGTCAAGGTAAACCGTGCTATGTTTGCACAAAGTAGGCTCTCAAGTCAAACCGACCTGCGCATATTGTGAAGTATACGGCATTTCCGCTGGTATTCCCAAAGACCGTTCGGCGAGCGCAAAAATGGCGCGCGTCAGAAACGCGCCAGACCTCGTGAGCATTACCAGTCAACCCTCATCGGCAGCCTATTGTGGAGCGCTACGGAACGTGTAGGCGCCAGGCTCACGGACGTTGATGAACGACACACCCGTCTCTTGGGACAGCAGCTTGGTGACCACGCGCTCTTTCTCGGTGATATTGTCCGGCGCGCCGAGCGAGACCTCAACGCCGGAGATCAGATATGCCGAAATTGCCTCCACCGACGAGACCGACAAACTCTTGATCTGCGCCACGAACTCCGAGGAAAAGCCGTTTGCGTATTCAAGTCCCGCCAAAACCACGTCCGAATTCACCGGCTCGCCGCTTTTGGGGGAGATATCGCTGGGCACATCGGTCAAAAGAAGGGCGCCGGAATCTTGTGCGACCCTCAACGCGGCCTCCTGGGAGGACAGCAGGGTGGCACCCACGGGCACAGACCCATCTTCGCCCACCTCCACTTCGTTGCCCTCCGCATCGACGGCGACCAGAAGGGTCACGGGAGCAATCCAAGTACCGTCATCGCCGATCGCCCAGGCGATCTCGTCCGCGGTGATATACGCGATGGCCTTCAGTTGGCGTTCCACAGGCGTGATGACGAGCGCATGCGGCCAGGAGCGTTCAATCTGAACGCCCTTGATCCACGGGCTCGCCTGGAGCTGCTCGAGAATAGCCTTCTCGTCGACGTTGAGCAGGGTCGTCCCCTCGGGAATATCGACAAGAGCCTGCACCGTCTGTTGCTCAACGTGATCGCTACCCCGCACTTGAATATCGGAGGCCTCAAAGAGCGCAGAGTTCGCAATGACGACGACGGCAAGTGCCACGGCGGCAAGTCCGCCCACGCCAGCGATGAGCACGCCTCGACTCGGTTTGCGGATGTTGAGTTTTGAAGCGAGCGCGGTAAAAAAGCCCCCGATTGCCGCGAAGGCCCCCATGAGGGGACGCAGGACGCGGACGACACCCGTTTTTTTCGAGCTGGGCTTACCAGCAGCGGGCATACTCGCGCGCTTGACCCCGGGCACGACGATCTTTGCGGCCGTCTTCTTGCCGGACGTCAAAGACGAAACATGAGCGGTGGAAGTTTTTTTCTCGGCAGCTCGAACCGCCGCGGGAGAAGCGACGGGGCGCGTGCCGTGGGGCAATTGCCTTTGCCGGGCAGAGGCCTTGGCGCTCTTGCCGGGAACCACGCCACGCTTGGTGGGGACAGGGCGCTTTGCCTTCGAGACGCCCATGGCAGACGCAGGCCGGGCAATCTGCGAACGCGCAGAGACGGGCTTGGACTTCGCCGACGCCCTCGAGACGGGAGCGGGTTGAGGAGCCGACGACGGCTTCCTGGAAGCCGGGGTCTTCTTTGCTGCCGCGGCACGACGATAGGTAGGCTTGGGAGCCCTAGAAGCCGAGGAATTTGACTTCTGGTTGTAGCTCGACGCCATACCTCTCCCTTACCGTCTTGTGCACGTGCCGTATGACCGCGGAGACATCTGCCGCGGAAGCGGTTCCCTTGTTCACGATAAAGTTAGCGTGAACGGACGAGACTTCCGCCCCGCCCTGAGAAAAACCCTTTAATCCGCATTCCTCGATCATGGCGCCCACGGCGCGATCGGGGGGGTTGCGAAACACCGAGCCGCAGGACGGGACGCCGAGCGGCTGCGTACGACGGCGGCGCGTTAGGGCGCGCTCCATGCGAGCGCGAATCTCATCTTTCAAGCCCGGCATGAGTTCAAGTGTCACCTCGAGGATGATCTCATCGCGCGGAATTCCGCACTCGCGATACCCCCAGGCGATGTCGTCGTGCCCGTAATGACGCATCCCCTCGCCCGGCTTATACGTCATGACATCTTGAACAAGCGTTCCAATCCACTCGGTTCGCGAGCCGGCGTTCATGGAAATCGCGCCTCCCACGGTTCCCGGAATGCCCACCGCGAACTCAAGGCCCGCGAGCTCCTTGGAAAGGGCTTCGTTCACCAGGCGCGCGAGGATGGCACCGGCACCGACGGTGATGGTTCGACCATCCTCACCCAGCACGAAGCGGGAGAATTCGCTGCCGAGCGTGATGACCGCCCCACGATAGCCCTCATCGGCGACGAGCAGGTTGGAGCCCTTTCCGATAATGACCCATGGCACCCGCTCGCGGGCGAGTACCTCGATGGTGCGGCGCAGGGAATGATAGCTATGGCAGGTCACGAACAGATCGGCCTTGCCGCCAATGCGATAGCTCGTGTGACGGGCGAGCTTCTCCTGCTCGATAATGTCCGTGTCGATCGTGCCCGAGAGCGACATGACGGCGTTGAACACACCCATCGACTATTGATCCTTGCTCGCGACATACTCGAGATAATCGGGGCCGACGGCGGTGACGTCGCCCGCACCCATGGTGATGAGCAGATCGCCCGCCTGCGCGACCTCATCCAAACAGGCCATGAGGGACTGATGGTCGGACGCGTAGCGCACCTGTTTGTCGGGGTGGGCGGCGCGAATCTTATCAGCGAGCATCTTGCTCGTCACGCCGGGGATGGGCATCTCGCCCGCCGGGAAGACATCTACGAGCACAACGGTATCCGCATCTGCAAACGCGTCGACGAAGTCGTCGCACAGCGCCTGGAGACGCGAATAGCGGTGCGGCTGGAACACGACGATAACGTGCTGGAAGTCCAAAGACTTGGCAGCATGAAGCGTCGCCTTCACTTCGGTCGGGTGATGGCCGTAGTCATCCACGAGCATGACGCCGCGGGTCTCACCCACGTGCGAGAAACGGCGGCGGGCACCCTCGAACGTGGAGAGGGCCGTCGCGGCCTCCTGTGTATCGAGGCCGAGCACATAGGCCGCAACAAGGGCGGCAGTGGCGTTCAGCATGTTATGACGACCGGGATTGTTTTTAATGGAGACGGAGCGAACAGCCCCATCGGGAAGAGCGACCGTAAAATCGGTACCGAAGGTATGGCTGGAAGCCCTCGGCGTGCAGACGGCGTCGAAACCCTCGCCTTCACCATAGGTGAACACCGAACGACCAGTCGAACGGGCGAGCTCGACGAGGCGCGGATCCTCACCACAGACGATGACCGCGCCGTCCTCGTCCACCAAACGCATAAACGCGCAGAACGTGTCTTCGATCTCGGCGAGCGAGCCATAGTGGTCCATGTGGTCGGCCTCGACGTTGGTCACGATGACAACATGAGGATCGAGGTAGAGGAAGGAGCTGTCCGACTCATCCGCCTCGACGACGAAGTACTCCCCATCGCCGTTCTTGCCGTTGGTTCCATAGCCCTCAACGACACCGCCGATCAAAAAGCTCGGGTCGAGCCCCATGCGGTCGAGCATAGTCGCAACCATAGAAGAGGTCGTCGTCTTGCCGTGCGTACCAGCAGCGGCGACCGTCGTGCGGCCATACCCGAGGGCAGAAAGCATCTTGGCGCGGTGCCAAACGGGAATACCGAGCTCACGCGCGCGCATGAGCTCCGGATTAGTCTCGGGGATCGCCGTGGAAACCACCACGACATCGGGCTTGACCTCATCGATCGTGGCGGCTTTATGCCCCACATGGACGTTGACGCCGGAGCGCGTGAGCTGACGAACATAGCGGGAGGTCTTGAGGTCGGAACCCGTGACGGTGAACCCACGCTCATGGAGTACCAAGGCAATGCCGCTCATGCCGGCACCGCCGACGCCGATAAAGTGAGCGCTCTTGAACGTCGGGGCGGTCGTCGCCTCGGGAACTGCAATGGTCGACATGACTCTCCTCGCATGATCGCATACGTAAACTAATCTAGTATACGCCATTCGCATTGCCTCGGATCCCATCGCCCCTCCCCTGCGGACATCATCCCGTGCTCAAACAGCGCTTCGCGGCGGGCACATCCATTGCCTCGGATCCCATCGCCCCTCCCCTGCGGACATCATCCCGTGCTCAAACAGCGCTTCGCGAACTGCGCGCGGGACGATGTCCGCAGGAGAGGGGCTGCGGGGACTCTGTCGATGGGCCCCCTTACACGAGGGCTTCTAGCTCGTCGGCTAGGACTTGGGCGGCTTTATCTTGGGCTAGGCCGCAGGCGGCGTCATGCATCGCGGAGCGGCGGGCGGGGTCGTGCAACAAGGTGAGCAGCTCTTCGCGGAAAGAATCGCCATCGATATCCGCATCCGCAAAGACCACAGCGGCACCGGCGTCGGAAAGCAAGCGGGCGTTGGTGGTTTGATGATCAGCCGTGGCAAAGGGGTACGGAACGAGGATAGAGGGCACCGCGAGGGCGGCGATCTCGGCCACTGAGGATGCGCCGGCGCGGGACAAGACAAGGTCGGCGGCGGCGAGGACATCGCCCATGTCGTCGATATAGGATCGGACCTGCCAGCGTGCGCCCTCGTCGCCACTCAGATCGAGGGCCGCGACGGCGTCATCGTAGCCACCCTTGCCCGTCGACTGAACCACATGTAGGCCCTCGATCGCGAGCAGTGCGCCTTTGAGTTCCGCGAGCCGCTCATTGAGGTGCTTGGCTCCCAGGGACCCGCCAAAGACCAACAACACCGTCGCGTCTTCATCGATTCCAAGAGCGGCGCGGCCACGTGCGCGGTCGCCGTCAAGCACGCTGCGGCGTACAGGGTTGCCGG
The DNA here is from genome assembly GCF_003479805.1 of Collinsella sp. AF08-23. Lineage (GTDB taxonomy): Bacteria > Actinomycetota > Coriobacteriia > Coriobacteriales > Coriobacteriaceae > Collinsella. Next base: position 21,055 of record NZ_QUHV01000012.1, read on the forward strand.
TGAACACGATGCGCGTGGCAGAGCCGGCATGCTCGCGAAGGATGTCCCCCACGCTCGGCTGACCGGTCGCGATGAGCCGCGCGAGCTTGGCGGAGCGCTTGTTGGCAAGACCGGGAACGGAGTTCTGCTCGTGCAGGGCAACGGGAATGCCGAGCTTAGCCGCGGCGCGCACGAGCGGCAACTCGAGATATGCCCCAAAACCGATCGCAACATCCGGCATGGGCAGGGAGCCAGACTGAAACTCGCCCACCAAGCGGTGCTCCTCACGCGCCAGATGCATAAGGGCCGTGACGAGCGTCCACGGACGCTGTCGATCGAAGCCTGTCACGTGAACGGGGTGGAACGGGAAGCCCGCCTGGGGCACAAGTGAGCCCTCCAAACGACGCGTCTCGCCAAAAAAGTGAACTTCGTGCCCACGGGAGCGCAATTCATCCGCGAGTGCCAAGGCGGGATTCACATGGCCTGCGGTGCCACCTGCGGCGATGGCGACCACCAAATGCTTGCTATCGGTCATAACGGCTCCTCCCCGTTCGCCCTCTACCATCACCGCGACCAGACTCACCGGAACGGCGCGGGCGAGGGTTGCCTGCGATACCACCATAATCCACCCGAGGCCGTGCGTCACGCGAACGGAGTCGTTCGGAGGCACCGCCGCCTAAATCCACGCGCTGATACCCACCTGGGCGCGGCATCCGCTCCGATGCGCGGACATTCCGCGCGTCACGCGGACGCGGACCGCGCGGACGATCGGACAAAGATGGGGCGCCCCCTTCGTATACGCGCAATCCGCCGCGACCGCGCGGCATGGGATCGCCCACACCGGAATCCTCCTCCACGTTACCCGCAGCCATAACATGGAAGCTTGCGCGACGGCGGTCGGCAGAGGTTTGGACGTTGCTTTCGACCGAGACGCGGAAGATGAATCCCGCAAGTATGAGCGACGTGAGCACCGAAGAACCGCCGTAGCTGACGAACGGAAGCGGTTTACCCGTCATCGGCAAAAGGCCCAAGATGCCAAACGAGTTGATGATGAACTGGATGAGCAAGACAAACGAACAGCCCGCAGCGACCAACTGGCCATGGAGGGTCGGCGAGCGGCGCGCGATGTAGAACCCCGCGGCGATCATGGCAAGGAACACGGCGACGAAGATGGCCATGCCAACAAAACCGAGTTCCTCACCAATAATCGCGAGGATATAGTCGTTGTGGGCTTCGGGCAGATAGTAATATTTCATGGTCGCGTTACCGATGCCGCGACCGAACGGACCGCCCGAGGCGAATGCCATGATGGCGACCGTCGCCTGGAAGCCGTCGCCGTACGGGTCGCTCCACGGGTCGAGGAAGACGAGGAGGCGGGCGAAACGGTAGGGCGATGCGGCGGCCAGAATGATACCCGCCAAGACCATCAGCACGAATGCGCCGGCGATCAGGCGGTATGAAATGCCGCAGATGTAGGCCATGGCAAAGACCGTCGCCACAATGATGATCGTGGTTCCCAGGTCGGGCTCGGCAAAGATGAGCACCGCGGGCACACCCACGCAAAGCAGCAGGTAAAACAAGAACGACGAGGTGTCGAGGGTGCCATCGTCGTAATACGCGGCGAGGATGTTTGCCGCGTAGACGATGACCGCGGGCTTGGCGAGCTCGGCGGGCTGCAAGTTGAAGAAGCCCAGTGGAATCCAACGAGAGGCGCCCCACGTCTCGCCACCGGCACCGACCGCCAACACAATGACGAGCAGCGCGACGACTGCCCACCACACGCTCGTCACGAAACGAGTGCGAAACGCCTGCCAGGGAATGATCTTGCGCGTGCCGATAACCGCGAACGCACTGAACCCGATGACCATAAAGATGGCCTGGCGAAAGACGTAGTGCCAGGAGCTTCCCTCCTCCTTGAGGGCTTCGACAGACGATGCAGAGTACACCATCAGCAACCCGAAGGCGCAGATCGCGATCAGGCACGAGATGAACACGAGGCGGGGACGCATAATCCGCGCGGGAACGCCGGCGATCAGCTTCTCCCCCAACTCGGAATGACTGGTCGCCGTGGCACCACGGCGAGATCTCTTGCCGGGACGCGCCTGAGACGCGCTCGAACCGCCCGAAGTTACCGAGCGCTCATCGCGCGTGCGACGGAACGCGCCAAACGGCCTTTTGTCTTTTTTGGCATCGTCGGCCACGCCGGAGACGACGTTGGGCTCATCCACGGTGCGTTACCCCTCGAGGGCGGAAAGCTCCGCCACGTAAGATCGGAACGCATCGCCGCGTTCCTCGAAGCCGGAAAACTCGTCAAATGACGCACACGCAGGCGACAGCAACACGACGTCGCCGCGCTGCGCGAGGGAGCGGGCAACGTCCACGGCATCGCGCAAGTCATCGGCCTCGGCGATATCGATCTCGGTGGAAGCGGGAGCCTCGGCCAAGGCGGCGCGGAATCGCTCGCGGGCGGCTCCGAAGCACACGACGGCAGTGGCGTGCTCCACCACGACGGACATGAACTCATCGAGCGGAGTACCCTTATCGGCACCGCCCAGTAACAAGATCACGCGATCGTTGGGAAAGGCAGTGAGGGCCTTTTCGACCGCGTCGGTGTTCGTCGCCTTGGAGTCGTTGATATAAGTCACGCCGGCAACCTCACCGACGGGCTCAATACGATGAGGCAGCGGCTGAAACGCGACCAAGCCGGCACGGATACCCTCCGCGTTCGCCCCGCAGGCGAGTGCCGCCGTGGACGCGGCGAGAGCGTTCAACGTGTTATGGGCGCCTGCGATATTGAGCTCGTCCACGCGCACGAGGGCGGTTTCCTCGCCGTGCAGGCGCACAACAAGATGCCCGTCACGCACGAACGCGGCATCCGGGCCACCGGCATCGGAAAGCGAGAGCTTGAGCACGCGGCGTCCCGGCACATACACGCGGTCGGCAAAGGCCGCAATGCCCTCGTCCTCCACGTTGACGATGGCGATATCGCTCTCGTCCATATTGCGGAACAAGCCGATCTTCGCCAGAGCGTAATTCTCATGCGTCTTGTGCCAACCCAGATGGTCGGGCGTGATATTGAGCAGAACGGCGACACGCGGATGCAGCTCGCTCGTCGTGGCGATCTGATAGCTCGAAAGCTCGGCGACGAACCACTCCCCCTCAACGCGGCGATCGACATCGTGGATGCAGACGTTGCCGATATTGCCCACCGCGACGCTCGGCAGGCCCGATGCGCGCAGGAGCTCGTTGGTGAGCGACGTCACCGTCGTCTTCCCGTTGGTACCGGTGATGGCGCACCAGCGTTCGGGCGATAGGCGCCACGCGAACTCAGGCTCGCCCATGATCTCGCCACTCACCGCCCCGGCATTGCGGAAAAACTCGGAAAACTCGGAGATACCCGGACTCGCCACGCAAATATCGTATGTGCCTTCGACAACCTCGGTCCCATAGACGAACCGGGCGCCTCGCGCCTCAAGCGCACGCGTGCGATCTGAGGGTTCCGAACTCGCGCCCCCGTACGTTGTGACCGAGCTGACACGCTCGCCCAAGTGATCGACGGCCCATGAGACGACTTCGAGACCGGACCCTCCCTGCCCGAGGACGAGAAGGCTGAAACGTTGCGGCAACGGCATATGAACTTCCTAACCCAGCTGGAAGAAGAGTGCAAGGCCAAGGGCTCCGAACGCCGCGGAGACGATCCAGAACCGGATGACCACCTTGGTCTCCGCCCAGCCCTTCTTCTCGAAATGATGGTGTATGGGCGCCATGAGGAACACGCGCTTGCCGGTAGCCTTGAAACTCGCAACCTGAATCATCACCGAAAGCGTCTCGGTGATGAACAAGCCGCCCACGACAAGGGAGACGACCTCGGTGTTGGTAAGCACGGCGACGGCGGCCAAAGCACCACCCAGGGCGAGGGAGCCCGTGTCACCCATGAAGATCTGCGCGGGATAGGCGTTGAACCACAAAAAGCCGATGCAGCCGCCAGCGCATGCCGCGCAGAATATGGCGAGGTTGGCGTCGTGGCACACAAAGCACACGGCGGCCATCACGATCATGGAGATCATGACCGTACCGCCCGCCAGGCCGTCGAGGCCGTCGGTGAGGTTGACGGCGTTGGACATGCCCGCAAGCAGCAAGAACACGAACACAAGGTACAGCCACGGAATATCGATCGTCATCCCGGAGATGGTCAGCGTCGTGGTGAGGATTCCCAAGTCGATGGAAAAACCGCCGGGAAAGCGTATCACCGGGGCCACATCGCAGTAGTTCACCGCGATGACGAAGAAGACGCAGACGATCAGCGTAAGACCGATCATCTTGCCCGCGGGCGTGAGGCCAAGGGAGCGTTTCTGCACGACCTTGGTCACATCGTCGAAGAGCCCAAGTGCGCCGGTGGCGAGCATCGCGCCCACGGCGAGCATGAGGTCGATGGTGGGCTTAGCCATGATGAAGCAGGTGAGCACCACGGCAAGCAAGATGATCACACCGCCCATGGTGGGAGTTCCCGCCTTCACCAGGTGGGACTGCGGGCCGTCCGCGCGGATCTGCTGACCGATGCCGTCCTTTTTAAGGAAACGGATCCACAGCGGCATGATCAGCCCGGCGATCACCGCCGAGATGAAAATGGCCAAAAAGACTTGGTACGTGGGATACGCGGGGTTACCGAGCATCGGCGCACACCTCTTCCACAAATCGGTCGAGTCCGACGAAACGCGAACCCTTCACCAACACGAGGTCGCGTTCGCCGATCACCCCGGCGAAGCGCTTGATAAGCACGTCGCACGACGGAACGACGTGCACGTCGCCCTCGTCGAGACCCATGAGACGCGCGGCAGTGGCCATCTCCTCGGCAAGCTCACCGCCCACGCAGATGAGCAGGCCGGGACGCTTCGCGGCGGCATAGGCACCGGTGAGCGCATGGAGACGCGGAGCCTCCTCGCCCATCTCGCCCATCTCGCCCAAGATGGCGATACGCGTGCCGGAGCACGGAAGACTCTCGAGCAAGTTGAGGCCGGCTGCCATGGATTCGGGGCTGGCGTTGTACGAATCGTCGATAACGCGGGCACCGCAGGTCGCATGGCGGACCTGCGCGCGGCGGCCAGTCAGTGCAAGCGAGGAAAACGCCTCGTCGATCTCGAAACCCGGAACGCCGAGACGGTGCGCAACGGTCGCGGCGAACAGCGCGTTGGGCACCGACTGGGCACCCGGAATGGACAGGTGCGTCTTGAAGCTCAAGCCATCCTCGAACGTGATGTCGAAGTGCGGACACCCCGTCTCATCAAGCTCTACATGGGTCGCATAGACGTCATCATCGGTCGAGGTGCCCGCAAGCACCACATCGATGCCGCGAGGCCGCGCATACTTCTCGATGATGAGCGGGGTGAAATCATCCTCGCCGTGCAGCACGAGGGCGGAATGGTGCCCCTCGAAGTTCTCGGCACTCGGAGGCATGCCCTGAAGAATCTCGGCCTTGGCGCGGGCGATCCCCTCGCGGCTCCCGAGCATGCCGATATGCGAGGTGCCCACCTTGGTGATGATGGCAAAGGTCGGTTGGGCACACGCGGTGAGGCGAGCGATCTCGCCGAAATCGTTCATACCCATCTCGAGGACGAGCATCTGCGTGTCGGCGGGGGCGGACAGGATGGTCAACGGCAAGCCGATAAGGTTGTTGTAGTTGCCCGCGGTGGCGTGAACGCGGAAGCGCTTTGCCAGACAGGCGGCCAATACGTCCTTGGTGGTGGTCTTGCCGATGGAGCCCGTCACACCGATCACGGTGCAGTGCAGGCGTGCGCGGTAGCCCTGGGCGAGGCGCAAGAGGAACTCGGTGGGGTCGTCGCAGGTCAACAACGAGCAATTGCGCGCGTGGGCGGCGTCGACGAGAGTCTGGTCGGGCTCCCGCGTCATCACGACGGCGGCGGCGCCCTTCTCAATAGCGGCGGCGGCGAAATCGTTTCCATCGACGCGCTCGCCGGGGAACGCGACGAAGATGGCGTCCGGCCCGACTTCGCGGGAGTCGATGACGACGCCGCGGCATACGCGATCGGGATCACCCGCGACGCGGCGCGCGCCCGTGGTGCTCTCGAGGTACTTGACTGCGATCTCAACCATATTAAGTGGTAACCCTTCCTGATCGCGTTCCTTGCAACGTGATATGGTACCCCGCCCGCCCTTCGATGTGGTGCAGGCTGTGTGAACCCTATCGCGTGGGCTTGATGCCCAACGCCGGCAACGCCGTCTCCATGATCGTCTTGAACACCGGAGTCGCCGCATCGGAGCCGGCAGCCGTGCCGTCAAGCGTGATGTAGCACATCGCGCGCGCATCAGTGGTGGACGCGAAACCCATGAAGGAAGACATGTAGTTTCCCTCTTGATAGCCAGATGTGCCCTCCACGGCGCGCTCCGCGGTTCCCGTCTTTCCCGAGATTTCGTAACCGGAGACCTGCGCTCCGGTGCCGGTACCTTCATCGACGACCGTTCGCATCATATCCGCAACGGCGGCGGCGGTCTCAGCACTCAGCACCTGCTGCTCGCCATCGGTCCAATCGACCTCTTGCCCGGCACGTGTCTTGAGGAAATGAGGGGTCGTCATGACGCCCTTGTTCGCAATCGCGCTCATGGCGCGCACCATCTGCACCGGCTCGACGGCAAGCGCCTGACCAAACGACATCGAACCCAGGGTCGCGCCATCATACTCGGATCGACCCTTGATGATGCCAAGCGATTCGCCCGGAAAATCAATGCCCGTCGAGGTGCCGAACCCGAAGTCCTTGATGACGTACTGGTCGAAGTCGTCCGCACCGATCTTCTCGCCCACCAAGACGAACCCTGTATTCGAGGAGCGCCGCATCATCTCGCGCAGCGTCATATTGAGGCCATAATCGCGCTTATCGGCGTCACGGACTTCGTCATCGCCCACCCGGACCATGGCGGGCACGTCCATGGCGGTGTCGGGGGTCATCCCCTCGTGTTCGATTCCCGCGGCCGCCACGAAGGACTTAAAGACCGAGCCCGGCTCGTAGACATCGGTCACCACGCGCAGATTGAGATCCTCGTTCGAGGCGTTTGCCAAGTCCGTAGGATCATAGGTGGGATACGAGCACGCGCAGATGATCTCGCCTGTCGTGGGATCACTCACCAAAACGGAACCGTTCTTGGCGCCCACGCGCTCCACCACCTCGGCAATGGCGTCCTCGGCGACGCGCTGGATATTCGCGTCGATCCCAAGCACGATGTCCATGCCATCTTGGGCGGGGATCTTCTTATACGCTCCACCGGCGATGAACGTGCCATCCAAGGCGCGCTCGCGAACCAACGAGCCGTTCACGCCCGTCAATATCTCGTCATATTGCTTTTCGAGGCCCGAAACGCCCACATTGTCCACGTTCACGATGCCGAGCACCTGCGACGCCAGCGTGCCATTCGGATACACGCGTTTGATTGACGGCTCGAACTCGATGCCCGCGATCTCCTTCTGTGCGAGCAACTCGGCATCTTCGTCATCAACCTGGCGCTTCACATAGGCGAAGCTCGTGTCTTGGTCGAAGAGATCGGCTACGTACTCCTCATCGACGCCCAAAACGTCAACGAGTGCGGCGATCGCCTTCTTGCGCTGCTTCTTCTCAATGAGTTGCGGATTCACATAGACGTTCTTGCACTCGACGCTCGAGACGAGCACCGTGCCGTTGCGGTCGTAAATCGTACCGCGCTTGGCGTAGAGCGTTTGGCTTATCATGCGGCGCGCATCCGCCTCGGCGAGGTAGCGGTTTGCGTTGAAGATCTGGTAATCGGCAAGGCGCGCCGTGATGAGCAGACCGGCGAGCCCCAAACCGCCCATGAGAAAGCCGTGGCGCGAGATGTTCTCATGCGCCAAGTCGGAATGAAGCAGATCGGTCTTGACGCGGGTGTCTCGATGGTCGCGTGAGCCGCGGGCGTCGCGCCCGCGCGACTCTTCACGTGCACCGCGCGCACCACGCGGGCTGCGCGAGCCACGGAGCCCATCTTGGGCACCGCCACGCGAGCCGCCCGTGCGACCGGAGCCCCGCCTCCTATCGTAATTCGAAGACATGAAGACGTGCCGCCCAACTACTGGCCGAGCGCAGAGAGCGCACTCGCGCCGGTGTCGGCACTCGAATCGACATATTCGGTGAAATCGAGCGTGATACCGCTGTCCGCGGTAACCATGCCGTAGCCCTCAGCAAGGTCGCGGATGCGCGTGGACGAGCCATACACGGCACGCATGACCTCAAGCTCGGAGCTCTGCTCCTGAGCCTCGGTAAGTTCGTTGGAGAGGGTCGCGGCGTTGTTGAGCGTTGCGGTGGTAAGGCCGGCAAGAGCCACGCGGAAGACGCCAATCGCGACGAACAGAACCGCGAGCACGGCGAAGACCTTGACGCAATGCGTGAACTGGGGGCTGACCTCCTGGCTCGCCTCACGGCCCGCACCGGTGACGACATCAAGGCGAGGACGCGCAGAAGGTGTGGGGGCGGAAGCGTGCCCGGCATACGTCTCGGGCTGCATATCATAGGCATATGCTGCGTTTGAGGTGTGGTAACCCATGATATGCAACCCTCCGTCCCGGAAGCAGTGACAATACGAGCGGCGCGAGACGAACGGATGGCGAACGCGGAGCTATAGACGCTCTGCGCAGCGAATCTTCGCCGATCTCGCGCGTGGATTGCGGGCGACCTCCTCGGCCGTCGCAACTAGCGGTTTGCGGGTGGTGACCTTGACTATCGGCACGTTCCCGCACACGCACACCGGAATGTCCGGCGGACAGGTGCATCCTTTGGAGAGCTCCTGGAAATGTTGCTTGACGATGCGATCCTCAAGCGAGTGGTACGAGATGACGCATACGCGACCTCCCGGGTTCAACCAACGAACCGCCGCCTCGAGGCCGCGTTCGAGCACATCGAGCTCATGGTTGACCTCGATGCGAATCGCCTGGAAGCTGCGTTTGGCCGGATGCCCTCCGTGCCTACGCGCCGCCGCCGGTATACCGGCTTTGATCGCCTCGACGAAGTCTCCCGTCGTCTGGAGCGGCGTCACCTGCCGACGACGCACGATCTCACGCGCGATCTGGCGAGCGAACTTCTCCTCTCCATAAACGCGAAGAATCCGGGCGAGGTCGGCTTCGGTATAGGTGTTCAAGACCTCAGCTGCGTTTAGGGTGTTGGTTCCCGGATCCATACGCATGTCGAGTGGGGCATCCTCGTTGTACGAGAAACCCCTACCAGGGATATCGAGTTGGGGGCTCGAGACACCCAGATCGAACAGGAATCCATCGACGCCGGGCACCTGAGCTGTGCACAGGAGCTCGTCCAAGTCCCCGAAGTTTCCCTTGAGGAGCTTGTGGGGCGTACCCGGGGCCTCGACGTCAAGCCGATTTCCCGCCGCCTCGAGCGCCATGTCGTCCTGGTCGATCCCGAGCAACAGCCCTTGGGGTCCAACCTGCGCCGCCATCTTCACCGAGTGACCGGCACCGCCGAGCGTGCAATCGCACACAACGGACCCGCTTGCGAGCTGGAGCTGCTCGAGCACTTCTTGGAGCATGACTGGTTCATGCCGATATTCAGGTGTCAACGTACCTGTCCCCCGTTCGCGTCCATAAGGCCTTTCCTAATCGAAGAAGCCCGCGAGGATATCCTCGGTCTCAGCCTGACGTGCCGCATAGGTCTCGCGATCCCAAATCACCAGGCGGTCGTCGCCACCGACGACCGTGACCTCGCGATCCAGGTGAGCCTTCTTGCGGTCATGCTCGGGAAGGCTGATGCGGGCGGCGGAGTCTATTTCGAGTGTGGTTGCCGCGCCGTACAGAGCCTCCTTGACCATGCGGTGAGAACGGTCGGTGGGATTGAACCCGCCCTTTGCCTCAAACACAGAGTCAACCCAGACCTTGAACGTGTCCTCAGTGAACACGTACAGGGCATCGACTTCCTTTTCAGGAGCGGGAAGGACGCGCACATGACCCTCGAGCTGCTTTTTGAAGGCGGGCGGCAGCGACAAACGTCCCTTCGCATCGAGATTTCGATCGTAGGTACCGTTGAAATACACTGGCGCACACCCCCTTAGGCTTACTCGTGGGCATATGCGGGAGCCACCCCGCCGTCGACGCTTTTCATTCTATGGGGGCTTCTCCCCTTTCGCAACACTTTTTCCCACTTTCTCCCCCACAGCTCCCCACGCGCCCCGAACGCCCCATCAAACGGACGCGAACAGCCGTTTGGACACACACAACATCTTGTGTTTGGGCAATGTACGACCACCACGGGTCGATGCGATATCCGCAGGTTAAACCTTCTAGTTGAGGTTGAACCGATTTTCGAGTTGTGCCCGACTTGTGGGCGGCGTGTGGGCGAGCATCCCACCCCATGCGGCGGCGCAGACGCCAAGGCAGGCCGTGAACCTAGGCGCGTGGATGGGCGGCAAGGTAGACTTCGCGTAACTGCGTCTGATCGAGATGCGTGTACAGCTGGGTCGTGGAGATATCGGCATGCCCCAGAATCTCCTGCAAAGCGCGCAGGTCGGCGCCACCGGCGAGCATATGCGTCGCGAATGAGTGGCGCAAAGTGTGGGGATGCAGGCCCTCGATGCCAACCATGCGGCCGTAGCGCTCGCAGATACCGTGAACGCTTTGACGCGAGAGCCTGGTGCCACGAGCATTGAGGAACACCGCCGGGGAGATGGCGGTGCCGCGGGAATGACGGAGCAGGTCATTGCGGGCACCATCTGTAAGATAGGAGTGCAGAACCCTGAGCGCGGAGCCTGTAATGGGGACAAGGCGCTCCTTGGATCCCTTTCCCACCACACGGACAAACTCATCGTCAAGATATAGGTCACGAATGTCGAGACCCGTGAGCTCACTCACCCGCATCCCGCATCCGTAAAGAACCTCGAGCACCGCATGGTCCCGCTCTCCAGCGGCGGTTTGAGGAAACTCCTGATCGAGCAGGGCGTTTGCGCATTCGATCGAGATGACGTCCGGAAGGCGCTGCTCGGCCTTGGGGAGTCGAATGGTCGATGTCGGATGCGTATCGACCAGCCCCTCGCGGACAAGAAAGCGGTGAAGGCCCTTGACGGCCGAAAGGGCGCGATTGACCGACGCATCCGCCGACCCGGCGTCGCGACGCGAGGCCACAAACTCCTCCACATCACGCCGGGTCACCGCGGATGGACTTGTGATACCGCGCCCGAGCAGGAACGCTCGATACCCCTCGAGGTCGCGGCGGTACGCGGCCACCGTATTCCGCGAGAGGTTGCGCTCCACCACCAGATGGGCAAGGTATTCCCGGCAGCAGTCTTCGAGGTCCGTCATGGGGAACACGGTTTAGCGGTGGTAATACCCGCTACGCTCGAACTTGGGCTCGCAGCATACGTTGATGCCGAGCTTCCTCAGCAGTGCCTCATCCGAACTCGAGATGATCACCGAGAAGAACGCATCGCAGCCGCGCAGTTTGGGGAGACCGGCGAGCACGCGCGCGGCAACCTCGCTCGTGGCGGAGGTGATGGACAGTGCAATGAGGGTCTCGTCCGGGTGAAGACGCGGGTTGACGCTGCCCAGCTGACTCGTCTTGAGGCGGCTGATGGGCTCGATGGCGTCGTTGGAGATGACTTCGAGCTCGATGTCGACGCCGGTAACGGCCTTCAGCGCGTTCATCATGAGCGAGCTCGCGGCACCAAGGCGCGTGGATGTCTTGCCCGTGACGACCGTGCCATCGGGCAGCACCATGGCTCCCGCGGGCGACCCCGTGGTCTCCTCCTTAAGCAAGGCTGCGGAACGAGCCGGAGACTGATCCTTGGTGACGCCGACCTTCTGCATGATGGCCTTGAGCTTGTCGACCTGCTCAGAGCCGCAACCCGTGCGCTTGACGTTGGCCGCGGCGCCGAAGTACCTGCGGACGATCTCCATGTTGGCCGCCTCGCGACAGGCGTCGTCGTCGCTGATCGCGTAGCCCACCATGTTCACGCCCATGTCCGTGGGGCTCTGATAGGGGCTCTCGCCCAAGATCTTCTGCATGAGTGCCTTGACCACGGGGAACGCCTCGACGTCGCGGTTGTAGTTGACCGTGGTGACACCATGCGCCTCGAGATGGAACGGGTCGATGATGTTCGCGTCGTCGAGGTCGACCGTCGCTGCCTCGTACGCGATGTTGACGGGATGCGTGAGCGGCAGGTTCCACACGGGGAAGGTCTCGAACTTGGCATAGCCCGCGGCGACACCGCGCTTGTGCTCATGGTAGAGCTGGGACAAGCAGGTAGCGAGCTTGCCGGAGCCCGGACCCGGCGCCGTCACGACGACGAGCGGACGAGAAGTCTCGACGAACTCGTTCTTGCCGTAGCCCTCCTCGCTCACGATAAGGTCGATATCGTGGGGGTAGCCCTCAATGGGGTAATGGAGCTTGCAGGTAATGCCGAGCATGGAGAGGCGGCGGCGGAACTGGTCGGCGGCAGGCTGACCGGAGTACTGGGTGAGCACGACGGCACCCACGAGGAATCCGTTGGAACGGAAAATGTCGGCAAGGCGCAAGACATCCTCGTCGTACGTGATGCCAAGGTCACCGCGGGCCTTGTTCTTCTCGATATGGTTGGCGTTGATGGCGATGATGATCTCAACGTCATCCGCCAGGCTCTTAAGCATGCGGAACTTGCTGTCGGGCTCGAAACCGGGCAGCACGCGGCTCGCATGGTAGTCGTCGAACAGCTTGCCGCCGAATTCAAGGTAGAGCTTGCCGCCGAACTGGGCGATGCGCTCCTTGATGTGCTCGGCTTGGTTGGCAATGTACTTCTCGTTATCGAAACCCTGGCGCATGCGTTCGGCTCCTTTGTCATATGGCGGTACCGAAACATAGTAGCCGAGTTTCGCTCCCCCGCCCGCGCCGCTCGCACACTTCACGCAATCGCCCCGACACGCACAGGCCCCACCGCCGCGAAACACAAGCGCCCCCTCCCGCGCACGGAAACGGAAGGGGGCAGAAAGGTAGGTCGCAACCGATCGCAAGACGATTCAAGTGACCGGTCGGACGGCTATTGAGCGACCGCGGAGCCCACATGGGGTGCTTACGCTATGATCACGGCCGCAAAGCACCCATCGGGTACTAGATCACCATGCAGGCCACCGTCGTGATAACCATGCTCACAAGCGTGAGGATCACAATGAGCGGCATGGCGAACTTGAGCCACGTGGTCCACTCGATCTTGGCGAGTGACAGGCCACCCATGATCGCGCCGGAGGTGGGAGTAAACAGATTCACGACACCGATGGCGGACGAGAAGATCATGACCATGACCTCGGGCGAGAAGCCCAGACCGGCAGCCAGCGGACCCATAATGGGCATGGACACGGTTGCCATACCGGACGTGGACGGAATCAGGAAGGAAAGCCAAAGTAGACCAGGAACGCCACAGGGGCGAAGATGAAGCTCGGAACGCCCCTGAGCATGGCGGCGGCAGCGTCGAGCACGTACATGTCCAGACCGGTGGCGGCCATGAGAACGGAGATGCCACGGGCCAGCGCGATGATCAGGACGACGGACATCATGTCGGCGGCACCGGTGATGAACGTGTTCACGATCTGCTTCTCGGACAGGCCGCCCACGATACCGATGACGATCGCCATGACGAAGAACCACGTGGAAGCCTCATCGAAATACCACTGGCCAATGGGAAGGCCGGTGACAACTGCGGACCAAGCCTGGGTAATGGTATTACCGTCGGCGTCGTACACACCGTTGTCGAAAAAGCCTGCGACGTTCGCATTAAGGTCGCCCAGCGGGATGAAGCCGACGATCATGACGACGAAGGTGAAAGCGAAAATGCCCAGAACGGCCTTCTGACGACCGGTGAGCTTGACCTCCTTGGCGGCCTCGGCGGCAGCTGCGCCATGGGCGGCCTCGGCGTCCTTCTGCTCCTGCAAAGACAGGAACGTGGAGCCCTTATCGGCCTTGACCTTCTTGGCGTACCGCATCACGAAGATAATGGAGATCAGCGTGGTCACAACGGTGAGAAGGAAGCCCAGACCAATGATGATGGTCTGATCAACCTCGATGCCCTTGGAGGAAAGGGCATCGACGGCGGCACCGACGGCGAACGGGTTGACCGTGGAACCCAGGCAGCCGCATCCCGCGCCGAGCAGGACGGTAGCGGCGCCGACCAGCGGGTCGAAGCCGGCAGCCATCATGGTGGCGGCAAGCAGGGCGTAGAACGGGACCGTCTCTTCACACATGCCGTAGGAGGTTCCGCCGAGGGCGAACAGGCACATGAGCACCGGAATAATCCAAATCTCACGGCCCTTGAGCTTCTGAACGAGCACGGCGATGCCGTTGTCCAACGCGCCGGTCTCGGTCATCATGCCGAGGAAGCCGCCGAGGATCATTACGAAGAGGCAGACGGGCAACGCATCGGCGAAGCCCTTGACCGGCGCCGTGAAGAAGTCGCTGAACGTAGCGGCGGTCACGGCATCCGTCGTACCGGAAACAATTACGGTGATGACGGCGACGATTGCCAATAGGGCAAGAAGAATGGTGAACGATGAGGGCATGCCGCGCTTTTTCTTGGCGGTTTCAGTCATTGTTCTCATCCCCCCTTCTTTGTATTACTTAGGCTTATCCCGCATGGACGGGGCGCAATCCGTGCCGTGCGACGCCCCAAGCGGCGGGAAAACTACCAAAAGGACCGCTCGGGACGCGCAGCGATGCGCCCCGAGCGGGCAGACGATGCGCTCTTACTTGAGCGTGGCGTACATAATCGCCTTGATGGTGTGCATGCGGTTCTCGGCCTCGTCGAACACCTTGGACTGCGGGGACTCGAAGACGGCGTCCTCGACCTCCATCTCGGTGACGCCGAACTTCTCGGCGATCTCGGCACCAGTGGTGGTGTTGGTGTCGTGGAAGGCCGGCAGGCAGTGCAGGAAGATGGCGGAAGGATCGGCCATGGCCATGAGCTCGGTGGTGACGCGATAGGGCTCGAGCTGCTTGATGCGCTCGGTCCAAACTTCGTCGGGCTCACCCATGGACACCCACACGTCGGTATAGATGACGTGAGCGCCGGTGCAGGCCTCCTTGGGATCCTCGGTAAGGGTAATGGTGCAGCCATTGGCCTCGGCGATCGGCTTGCAGGCGTCGATCACATCGTTGGCGGGCATGCACTCCTTCGGGCCGCAAGCCACGAAGTTCATGCCGAGCTTGGCGCACACGACCATGAGGGAACGAGCGACGTTGTTCTTGGCGTCGCCCATGAAGACGAGGGTCTTGCCCTTGATGTCGTAGTTGAAGTTCTCCTGGACGGTCAGGATGTCGGCGAGCATCTGGGTGGGGTGCCACAGGTCGGTCAGGCCGTTCCACACGGGAACGCCGGACTTGGCGGCGAGCTCCTCGACGTCCTCCTGGTCGAAGCCGCGGAACTCGATGCCGTCATACATGCGGCCGAGGACGCGGGCGGTGTCCTCGATGGACTCCTTCTTGCCCATCTGGGACGAACCGGGGTCGAGGTAGGTGACGCCCATGCCAAGGTCCATACCGCCGACCTCGAAGGCGCAGCGGGTGCGCGTGGAGGTCTTCTGGAACAGCAGGACGATGTTCTTGCCCTCGAGGTAGCGGTGCGGGGTGCCCGTGCGCTTGAGGTCCTTGAAGTTCTTGGAGAGCTTGAGCAGGTACTCGATTTCCTCGGTGGTGAAGTCGAGCAGACGCAGGAAGCTGCGGCCAGAGAGGTTAACGCCCATGTGGGCTCCTTTCACATAGAAGGTAGAGCGAATGCCGCGGATGATACCACGGCGAAGTGCGACGGCGCACCGGAGCCGATGCGCCGTCGAAGCTAGTGCTTAGAGATCCTCGCGCCAGAAGGGCATGCTCATGCAGCGCGGGCCACCACGGCCGCGGGAGAGCTCGGCGGACGGGCAGACCAGAAGCTCCAAGCCCTCCTTGTAGAGCACGTCGTTGGTGACGGTGTTGCGGGCATAGACGCAGATCTTGCCGGGGGCGACAGCCAGCGTGTTGGAGCCGTCGTTCCACTGCTCGCGAGCAGCCGCAATGGGATCGCCGCCGCCGCAGGGAATCAGCTTGATCTGGTCGACGCCGGTGGCGTCCTCGAGGACGTGCTCGAGCGTGTCGACCATTTCCTTGATGTTGACCTCGCCGGGGTTCTTGCCCGGAGTGAGCTCGTACACCTTGAGGGTGCCCATGATCGCCGGGTGGATGGTGAACTTATCCACGTCGATCTGGGTGAAGACGGTGTCGAGGTGCATCATGGCGCGGTTGTTCGGGATGTCGAAGGCGAGGATGCGATCGACCTTGGAATCGCTGTTCCAGAAGATGTTCTGGGCCATGACGTCGATGGCGGCAGCCTGGGTGCGCTGGGAGATGCCGACGGCCAGGGTGTGCTCGTTGATGTTGAGCACGTCGCCACCCTCGGTGTGGTAGGCGGCGTCACGACGGAAGTACAGGGAGACGTCCTTATAATCCGGGTGATACTTGAAGATGTACTTACCGTACAGGGTCTCGCGGTTGCGGGTGACGGAGTACATACGGTTCAGGCAGACGCCGTTGCCAACGACCGCGAACGGGTCGCGGGTGAAGTAGAGGTTCGGCATCGGGTCGATGATGAGATCGGACTCGGACTCGGTGTTGACCATGGAGTCGAGCGTGACGGAGCTCACATGCGGCATCTCGATCTCGGCCTTGGTGAGACCAGCCATGGTCTTCTGGACAAACTCGAGGTTGTCCTTGATGGAATCGAGCTTCTCTCGGACGACGCGGGGCATCTCCTTGCCCTTGATGCCGGCCTCGGCGATGTACTGATCCAGGAACTCCTGGCGAGCGTCGGGGTTGGCATCAAAGACCTCGGCGACGAGCTTCTCGAGATAGAGAACCTCGACACCCTGATCACGAAGAATCTGGGCAAAGGTGTCGTGCTCCTCTTGGGCGACCTCGAGGAACGGGACGTCGTCGAAGAGCAGACGCTCAAGCTCGAACGGCGGCAGATTCAGCAGTTCCTCGCCGGGCCTGTGCAGGCAGACCTTCTTGAGCTGCCCAATCTCACTTGGGACATGCAAGCCTTTCGTCATTGCCTCCTACCTTTCTTATTCTGGGACCGCGCGGCGATCCCGTCTTAAGTCCTTTACGGGACTCCGTTCACACCTACCGTTATATCCAATTTTCGGCTTAATGATACCGTCACCGCCAAACGGTCGTAAAACTGGCGGGAACGGTATATCATCAAAACTCCCGCAGGTCGTTACTTTTATCCAGTAAAGCGTTTTACATGGGAGAATAGCAGCACATGGCATGTGCAAGGCAAGGGATAAATGCCTGAATCTATACCTCAAAGTGAATATTTTTCTACTTGTCCTGCATATTATGAACAAGATTCAAAAGCCTAATTTACGGTTTGTTAATATGCATTTTAATCAACTATTTATGCAATTGCCTGTGAATTAAAGCCGCTCATGGCATTATTACGACCGTCTACGCGCTTTTTTGTGCACGGGAGTGCCCCGCGCTGTGAGCTAAAACTTACCACCGGCACCACGATTTCCAAAAGCGGGAGCCGACTCCCTGTAAGGGCATCCATCGCACGGCCGAAACCAGCCGCCCATCTCCTGCCCCTTGTGCTTGTACCGTGCCCATGCGCGAACGCGGCATATCGAGCGAGGCGCTTCTAGTATCATGATTAAGATTGCGCGTTTCGCGTATGACGTCCACTCCCGACCGATGGTGGTATCCATGGAACAAGCCATGCCATATTTCCTTGTGGCTGTCGCCGCCTTCCTTGCCACCTACCTATGCGTCCCGCCCGTCAAGCTCCTCGCGCGGAGGCTTGGTGCCATCGACTACCCCTCTAAACGCCGCATCAACACCAAGCCCATCCCACGTTTGGGAGGCCTTGCCATGTTCGCCGGGCTCTGTCTCGCGCTCGTCGTCGAGATTGCGGGAATCAAACTACTCGGATGGCCCCCCATTCTCATTCCCCATCCAAGCATGACGATCAACTACCCCCTGCTGGGCGTCGCGTTTCTCATCATCGTCATTACGGGTGCGGTAGATGACGTGCGTTCGCTCAGCCCTAAGAAAAAGCTGCTCGGCCAGATTGTCGCCGCATGCGTGGCAGCTACCGCGGGCCTGCTCATTGGGAATATCGTCAATCCGTTCATCCCGGGAGCCGAGATCGACCTCGGGTGGTTCGCCTACCCCATCACAGTGATCTACCTCGTGGCGTTCACCAACATCATCAACCTCATCGACGGACTCGACGGACTCGCCGCGGGCATTTCGGGCATCGCCTCGCTTTCCATGTTTTCCTTTGCCGTTCTCGCGGGGCGTCTCGACGCCGCCTCTCTCGCCATCGCGCTCTTTGGTGCGTGTCTCGCCTTCCTGCGCTACAACTTCCATCCCGCATCCATCTTCATGGGCGATTCGGGGTCCTTGCTCTTGGGCTTTGGCCTGGGCACCATCTCGCTGCTCAACGTGAGTCGAACCGCGGCGCTCACCTCGCTCATCATCCCGCTCATCGTCGCAGGCGTTCCCATCCTCGACACCCTCTCCGCCATCGTCCGTCGCAAGCGCGCGCACGTGAGCATTGGTCAGGCGGACAAGGGCCACATCCACCACCGCCTCATCCAAGAGGGGTATGACCAGCGTCAGGCGGTCCTGCTCATCTACGCGTGGTGCCTGTTGCTCTCGCTGGGTGCGGCTCTCATCAACCAGGTTGCCATCGAGGCGCGCATTGCGATCTTCCTTGCGTTGCTCGCCTGTTCTGCGATTTTCGCGGCGCGCCTTCATTTGTTCGAGCCTGTTTTACGGCATCACTACAACCCAAAGACGCAGCAAGACGAAATCGTGACCCCCGAGGATCCGGCGTTCGCCGACGAGGAGCGCGCTGCGGAGGAGCTACACGAAAGCCGGATCGAACGCCTTGAGGAGATGCTGCCCGGAAAGGGCCCAACGCACAGCCACAGCTCATCCGACCACACCGACCAGTAACCTCTTGTCCCCTTCGTGCAAGCGTAGAGCGCGAACGGGATGTGCCATCGATCGAACACGCAAAGGAGACATCATGCCCAACGAGCTCAGCTACGAGGTCAGCCTCGAGCGCAGCAACCAGATCCGCGCCGACCTGCCGCTGCATCCCGAGAAGTACACCATGCTCACCGGCGACCGCCCCACCGGGCGTTTGCACCTCGGCCACTACTTCGGTACGCTCAAGAGCCGCGTGGAGCTGCAGGACATGGGCGTCCACACCAATGTGCTCATCGCCGACTACCAGGTCATCACCGACCGCGACAGCACGGACAACATCCAGGATAACGTCTACAACATGGTCATCGACTACCTCGCCTGCGGCCTGGACCCCGACAAGACCATGATCTACACGCACTCAGCCGTCCCGGCGTGCAATCAGCTCATGCTGCCGTTCCTCTCCCTGGTCTCCGAAGCGCTGCTGCAGCGCAACCCCACGGTCAAGGCCGAGATGGAGGCAAGCGGCCACGAGCTCACGGGGCTGCTCCTCACCTACCCTGTGCACCAGGCATGCGACATCCTCTTCTGCAAGGGCAACGTCGTGCCCGTCGGCCGCGACCAGCTGCCGCACATCGAGCTCACCCGTACCATCGCCCGTAAGTTCAACAACCGCTACGGCCAGGTGTTTCCCGAGGTCGATGCCCTGCTCTCCGATACCCCGCTACTGCCGGGACTCGACGGGCGCAAGATGAGCAAGTCCTACGGCAACGCCATCAACATCTCGATGACCGCCGAGGAGACCGCCAAGCGCATCAAGAAGAGCCAGACCGACGGCGAACGCATGATCACGTTCGATCCGGAAGGAAGGCCCGGCGTGTCCGGCCTGCTCTCCACTGCCGCCATCTGCACCGGCCGCTCTGAGGTCGAGATCGCGGAGGAGATCGGCATGGGCGGCTCCGGCCAGCTCAAGAAGTACGTCACCGAGAGCGTGAACGAGTATTTCGCCCCCATCCGCGCGCGCCGCGAGGAACTCGCAGGTGACATGGACTACATCAAGGACGTCCTGCGTGAGGGAAATCGTCGCGCCAACGAGGTCGCCGAGGCGACGCTTGCCGAGGTGCGCGAGGCGATGGGCATGGTGTACTAACATGTACCGTCTTGTCGCCAGCGACATGGATGAGACCTTCCTCGATGCCAACCACGCGATCCCCGAGGCGAATCTCCGCGCGCTGCGCCGCATGAAGGAGCTCGGCGTGTTGTTCGTCCCCTCCAGCGGGCGCTGGTACTCCAGCATCATGGACAACTTCACGGGCGAAGCTCGGGAACTACTCGAAGGCAGCTATGTGCTGTCATACAACGGGGGCTTCATCAACCGCGTGGGCGACGAGACGCCCCTCAGAACCTGCGGCCTTTCGCGCGCTTGCGCGGAAGAGCTGTACGCGAGGGGCCGCGAACTCGGCTTGTGCATGCACATCAACGTCGCCGACGGCCACGTCTTCGTACCCGATGCGGACGAGGACGAGCGTGCGTACCTTAGTTCGATTTCCGGCGTGACCCACATCTCCAGCGCCGACCATCCGGACCTGTCGTTTCTCGATGGACGCGATATCGTGAAGATCCTGTACGTGAACCGTGACTTCGAGGCGCTGCAGGGTCTGGAGCCACACCTGGCACCCATGGCGAAACGCCTTGGGGTCGAGATCACGTTCTCGTCCAAGCGGTATCTCGAATTCATGCCCGCGGGTGTGGACAAAGGCACCGGTCTTGCGCGTCTCGCAAAGATGCTGGATATTCCGATGTCCGAGGTGATCGCCGTCGGCGATTCGGCAAACGACCTTGCCATGATCAAAGGGGCAGGCCTGGGTGTGGGCGTGGCAAACGTCACCGACGACGTACGCCCCTACTGCGACGCCATCCTCGAGACGACGGGCATGGACGGGGCATTCGAGGAGCTTGTCGAACGATTCCTCACTACGTGAAAACCTGCGACTTCGTTCGAGCACAGCTCGACCCGCCCCATCCGAGCCGATGCGCCATCTCCAGCGATACGCATTTGTAACCCTTGGTTAACTTATGGAGACGATATGTACCGCCTTCTTTAGCGCATCTTTGCCGACGACTGCAGGTATATTCATCGCAGCGAAGGACACAGGCGATACAAGGACCTTCGTTATTGCTCAGAAGCGCGTTTTCCCTCCCCTCTGCGCGCGACTACATTTGGCGCCGTCTTCCTGCTGGAAGGCGGCGCCATTTGCTTGAAATGTTATTCAGCGAACTGGGAGTTGTAGAGGTCGGCATAGAAGCCGCCGGCGGCCAGCAGCTCGTCGTGCGTGCCGCTCTCGATGATGTCACCCTCCTTCATCACCAGGATGAGGTCGGCGTTCTTGATGGTCGAGAGGCGGTGCGCAATGACGAAGCTCGTACGGCCGCGCATCAGCTCATCCATCGCCTGCTGGATCTTGAGCTCGGTGCGCGTGTCCACGTTGGAGGTCGCCTCGTCCAAGATGAGCATCGGCTTGTCGGCGATCATAGCGCGCGCGATCGTCATCTGCTGCTTCTGCCCCTGGGAGAGGTTGACCTGGTCGTTCAGCACCGTGTCGTAGCCATGCGGCAACGAGCGGATGAAGTGGTCGAGCCCGACGGCGCGGCAGGCGCGCTGCACCTCCTCGTCGGTCACCCCCTCGTCGCAGTAGACGAGGTTCTCGCGTACCGTCCCCTCGAACAGCCAGGTGTCCTGCAGCACCATGCAGAACAGCGCATGCACGTCCTCGCGGCGCATCTCGCTGGTCGGCACGCCGTCGATGCGGATCTGCCCGCCGTCGATCTCGAAGAAGCGCATGAGGAGGTTGACCATGGTGGTCTTGCCCGCGCCCGTGGGGCCTACGATGGCGACCTTCTGGCCGGGCAGTGCGTGCGCGGAGAAGTCCTTGATGACCGGCTTATCGGAGCCGGCGTAGGTGAAGCGCACATGGTCGAACTCGACCTCGCCGCGTACGCCCTGCGCACGACGCGCCGGCTTGGCAGACTCGTCGGCCATCTCGCGCGCCTCGAGGAACTCGAAGACGCGCGTGCCCGCGGCGCCTGCGGACTGCAGCGCCTGCACGCCCTGGGCGATCTGCGAGAGCGGCTGGGTGAAATAGCGCACGTACAGCATAAAGGCGACGATTACGCCGAAGCCGATCTGGCCATCGAGCGCCAGCGCGCCACCCACCACGCATACGGCGACGTATCCAAAGTTGCCGATGAACATCATGATGGGCATCATAAGGCCCGAGAGGCACTGGGCGCGGAAGCCCGCGTTCACGAGCTCGCCGTTCATGCGGTCGAACTCTGCGCGCACGCGGTCCTCGGCGTTATATGCCGCAATAACCGAGTGACCGGTGTAAGACTCCTCGATATGGCCGGACAGGGCCCCCAGCGCGGATTGCTGGCGTACGAAGTACTTCTGGCTATGGCCCATAATACCCATCATGAGTACAAAGCCCAGCAGGCTCGCACCCACGGCGGCCAGCGTCATCCATCCGTTGGTGGTGATCATCATGAACAGGCTGCCAAAAAAGAGGACAACGGCGGAGAGCAACGTGCCAACACTCTGGCTGAGCGACTGGCCGAGCGTGTCAACATCGTTAGTGATGCGCGAGAGGATGTCGCCGGTGGGCACCGTGTTGAAGTACGACATGGGCAGGCGGTTGATCTTGGCCGAGATGTCGGCGCGCATGCTGCGGCCGATGCGCTGCGTGACGGTGGTCATAATCCAGCCCTGGACCACGGAGAGCACGTAGCTCGCCACGTAGAAGGCGACGAGGGTGAGCGCGATGCGGGCGATCAGATCCATGTCGATGCGCGGCTCGACCAGGCTCTTGACGGAGGCGGGAAGCTCATCGAGGGCCGCCATGGCCGCCTCGGTGTCACTCATGTCGAGGTTGGAGAAGATGTCGAGCAACTTCTGCTGGTCGGCACCGGTGATGATGACACCGTCCACCTCGACGTCGGTGAGCAGCGCGTCTCGCGTCTCAGCGGGCATGCTCGCGAGGTCGTCCAGGGAGGGCGCGGCGGATGTGGCGCCCTCCGCGGTGTCTGAGCCGGTGGCGGCGGCACCCATCCCCGCCGCCGACATCGCGTCGACATCGCCCACACCCACAGGCGCACCGGCGGCGGCCATCGCGGCAGCCTGCTGTTGCGCCATCGCCGCGGCGTTCGCCTCGATATTGCGCGTGACGGCCTCGACGACCTGCTCGAGCTTGTCGCTATTTGGCGCAATGCCGTCTTGCACGGCATCCGTGATATCGGAGAGCATATTGGGTCCCAGCAGCGTGAGCACCGTGCCGACCATCGCGCAGATAAGCGCCACCGCAACGGCGGGGAGGAAGCGCCGGCAATAATTGAACAGCCTGCCCCAGGTCCCCCGATCGATACGCTGTCCCGCGGCACCACGTGCGCCGTGCCCCACGGGCCCGTGGCCCATGGGGCCGCGCGGCGCAGACGAAGTATGCATGCCCGCCATCTACATCAACTCCTCTTCACTCAGCTGGGACAGGGCGATCTGCCGATAGGTCTCGCAATCGTGCATGAGCTCCTCGTGGGTCCCCTGCCCCACCACGCGGCCTTCGTCCAGAACCACAATGCGATCGGCATCGCGGATGGTGCCGATGCGCTGCGCCACGATGATGCGCGTGGTATTCGCAAACTCACGCTCGAGGGCATCGCGCAAGACGCGGTCGGTCTTGTAATCGAGTGCCGAGAAGCTGTCGTCGAAGATCAGGATCTCGGGCTTGCGGGCAACCGCACGGGCGATGGACAGGCGCTGCCGCTGTCCGCCGGACAGATTCGCGCCGCCCTGAGCCACCTGTGCGTGATAGGCACCCTCCATCTTCTCCACAAACTCGGATGCCTGAGCGGTCTCGATGGCGTCCGCCACGTCCTCCTCGCCCACCGGGCCGCGACCGTTGTCGCCGTATGCCACGTTGGTACTCACCGTGCCACCGAACAGCGTCGCCTTCTGCGACACATATCCGATCTTGTTACGCAGGGCTCGCACGGAATAATCGCGCACGTCCACGCCGTCCACGAGGACCTTGCCCCACGTGGCGTCATAGAACCGCGGGATAAGATTGATCACGGTGGACTTGCCCGAACCGGTGGAGCCTATGAACGCGACCGTCTCGCCACGATGCGCAGTAAAGGAGACATGGCGCAGCATGCTACCCTCGGCATCTGGATAGCGGAAGGTCACATCGCGGAACTCGATCTCGCCCACGCGACCAGGCTCGCCCTCTTCGCGTGTGCCGTCCTTGATGGTCGTTTCGGTTTCGAGCACCTCGTTGATGCGG
Source organism: Collinsella sp. AF08-23 (assembly GCF_003479805.1). Lineage (GTDB taxonomy): Bacteria > Actinomycetota > Coriobacteriia > Coriobacteriales > Coriobacteriaceae > Collinsella. The sequence goes on from NZ_QUHV01000012.1 coordinate 45,311, forward strand.
TCCGCGGCCACCTGCGCACGCGGCAGGATCATGAAGATCATCACGAGCATCATGAACGCCATGACCACCTGGATGGCGTACTGGGAAAACACCATCATGTCGGAGAACAGGGAGATCTTATTCGCCATGGCGGAGGAGTTGATGAGCACGGCGCCGATCCAGTAAATGGCGAGCGACAAGCCGCTCATCGTGGCCTGGATCGTGGGCATGAGGAACACCATCGTGCGGTTGCCCACGAGCTGATTGTTCGTGAGCGTGTCGTTCACCGTGTCGAACCGGTGCTGCTGGTAGCCCTCGGCGTTGTAGGCGCGCACAACCGAAAGGCCGGAGAGGTTCTCACGCGAGACGCGATTGAGGTCGTCGGTGAGGCGCTGCATGCGGCGGAATCGCGGCGTCGCCACGGCGAGGCAGACCGCCACCACGGCGAGGAGTGCCACAATGGAGACGGCCGTGGCAGCCGTCCACTCCCAGCGCTTGCCGGCGATCTTGGTGATCGCCCACACCGCCGTGATGGGCGCCTTGATGAGCATTTGCAGACCCATGACGATAAGCATCTGAATCTGCATCACGTCGTTCGTGGAGCGCGTGATGAGACTCGGCGTGGAGAATCGTCCGATCTCCTCCATGGAAAACGACTGCACCTTGCCGAACAGCTTGGCGCGCATAGTGCCACCGAACCCGGTTGCGATGCGCGATGCACACACGGCGGTGGCGACCGAGGCGAGCAGACTTCCCAGCGAGCAGGACAGCATCTTCCCGCCAGCCGTGAGGATCTGGGGCATGGTCGAGCCCTCGACCTGCACGAGGCGGGTGATCTCGGCCATGTACTCAGGCGACTTGAGGTCGAGCCAGACCTGGGTGACGATGAACGCCAGCGCCAGGACGGCAAGCCCCCGTTCCTGCTTCGTTAGGTTTCGAAATAGCTTGAGCAACATCTTCTCCTTATCTAACCCTATGAGATATGCACGCGTGCCGAACCGGCTCCGCCATGCGCGCAGGTCGGTTCAAGACGACAGGACGTACGACGAACGCAAGGACGCATCGGAAACCCGAACGTGCAGCGCGGGCATCCTACAGCTGCATCGTGGGCGGGCGCAGGCGCGACCGAATCTCGCATGCCGTGAGGAAGAACGCTCGCAGACGCTCCTCGCCCAGCTCGTCGATCAACATGGCCACCTGGGCGCGCATCTCCCCGTAAAACGCGTGCACGCAAGCCGCGCCCTTATCGGTGAGCACAACCTCGGTGACGCGGGCATCCGCCTCGCTGCGCCTGCGCGCGATGAGCCCCCTGGACTCCAGGCGCTTGAGCAGCGCGGCAACACGCGCCGTACTCACGCCGAGCCGCTCCGCTATGTCTCCCGCCGTTACCACGGTTTCGGCCTTACGCGCCTCCGCCAGCATACGGAGCGTCCCGCCAATGCCCGCGTTCGCCTCGTCCATACAGCGAAACGCATCGGACGAATGGACACGCTCGGCTAGACGGATGATCTCATCAACCTGCGTCTCTGTTGCCATATCGCTCCTTTCGGAATCGAAGGTGCCCGTTGTTGGGATGCGAGCGTTACCGCGTGAGCCATTATTACCTCATAGGGTTAGATGTTTCTTAAGCAGGCCGTTGTCGCCGTATCTCCATCGTGTCACCATATGCCTGGAGCCACCTCGAGCAGCCTAGCCGATCGCTTCTAGTACGTCCTCGCCACGCTGCATCATGTTCTTCTCCCTGGGTCCGCTCCTGAACCAATCGCGCAAGCCCTCAAGCGTGCTGGCCGCAGCGTACACCTTGATCTTCCGACCGTCCTTCGTGGTCACGATGCAACGGTCGCCGCTCTCGCTCCCCTCGGGCTCGGACACCTTCTTGAGGTAGTCGCGTCGGAACGCCACGATGCGCGCATTGCTGATTGAGACGAACCAATCATCATCCTCAAGCTCCGTCCCCGTGGCGCCTCGAGCCGCCATCTCGTCGGCGAAAGAGAAGCCGAGCTCGCGCTCCTGCCTGTAGATCTCGTAAATTCCGCGGAGGGGCATGCTCAACATGAGTAGGGGCAGGAGAACGCCGATGAATAGGAAGAGAAACGGGACGAGCAGAAGCAGGCGAGCGCCATTTTCGGTGAAGACGGCCATGAAGGCGATTACGAGCGAGAAGACGAGTGCCATGCCGTTGAACACGATAGCCAGCGGTTTGATGGCAGCCCAGCACAGACCAGCTTTGGTCATGGGGCCCTTAATGGCGTCCGAGACCTCGATCCCCTCCTTCTCCAGCCGTGCAAGGAGGTTGAGCGAGCACACGCCCTCGAGGCTGACCGAGCAGAACTTGCGCTCGCCCTCATACAGATCGATTCTCATCATCTGCGTGTGAAGCGTCACGCGGGTGATGCTGGAGAAGGTCGTCTCCTTGCGGATGCCGAAGGCGTTACGCGAGAGAATGCGCCCACCGTCCACGTCGATACGCGGGATGCTCAGCAAGGCCCAGATAGCCATACCCGCGAGCGCCATGGCATGACCGAACCACACAAGTTCGTGGTCCCACTCGCCCAGCGAGACGCCCTGCCAGACGTAGACACCCAGCATGAGCAGTTCGAACGCGACGGCGCAGCAGGCGATGATCGTGCGGATGGCTGCGGGCATGCGCACCGTGAAGCAATCGAGGCTGTCCGTTGCCTCGCTGCGCTCGCGCGCGCCGCGGCGGGCGACCCATGCAGTGAGCGGGCCGACGATGAACACGGTCATACCGACGCGCAGAATGGATTCGAGCAGATTACTCATAGGGGCCACCGCCTCGAGCTCTGGAGATTAACTGCAGGAAACGCTGCCAGAACGATGGGATGCGCACAACGTAAGGAGCCGCGTATCGGCAAGCGGCGGCATCGCAATCGCCCGGCGAACAGATGATGATCGGCGCCGGGCCAGACGAATTAAACAAAAGGGTGGTCGACGGCGCCCTCGCAGGCGCACCGTCGACCACCCTTCACGTCGCAGCGGCCCTACGAGCCGTCCGAAACGAAACGCACTCCGCCAGAGCGCTACCCAATCTTGCGGATGCTCGGGATCGCCCAGGTGATGCCTGCTAGGATCACCATTGCAGCACCGATGAGCACGAAACACGCGCTTACGCCGATGGCGTCCGCGAACAAGGTCGATGCGACGAGCCCCACGGGCATGGCCCAGCTGCAGACCGCTCCGTACAGACCGAAGACGCGGCCCATGCACTCGGGATCGACGCGCTCCTGCATGAGCGCCATCTGCGGCGCGCTGTACAGCGGACTCGAGACCCCCATCGCGAACGTAAGCCCCAGAAACACAACGAGCGCGGAAGGGGGCACGAGGCCGCCCGCGAGCGTGCCCGCTCCGAAGAGGCCGATGGCCAGCGTGCACGAAAGCGCGCGGTTCTTAAGGCCACCCGTCGCCCCGATCCAGCCGCTCGCCGCGATCATGCCGACCGAGAACGCGATCTCCGCGATAGCCGACTGCGTAGTGGTACCCCCAAAATGGTCGAACACCATGAGCGGGAACAGCGCGGATATGGGCGAGAACAGGACCGAGAAGGCGAAGCCGATCCAGAGCATGGCGAACAGACCGTGATGGCGTTTGAGCTCGCGGTACCCGTTGGCCGTCTCCAATAGGAAGGCCCGCACCGCGTGGTGCGACGCCTCGGCGTTCTCCTCGGGCGTATGGCGCTCGGGCGCCGGCGTCTTGATGCCGGAGGTCGCCACCGCGATGCTCGCGAGCACCGCGCCGGCGACATCGAGCGCGATCATGAAGGTCAGACCAAACGCCGGATAGACCACCGCGGCGATGGCGTTGCCGATGATATAGCTACCCGACTGCATGAACTGCAGCATGCCCGCCAGCTTGCCGAGCACCTCGGGCGGGGCGATGAGCGGTGTGAGCGCGTTGAAGGCGGGCGTATGGAGCGTGCTGCCCAGCGCACGGACGAACAGCACCGCCGCCACAACGGCGACAGAGAGGTCGCCCCGAAGCGAGCCGAAGACAAGCGTGAGGCTCACGGCCGCGATGAAGAGATCGGCGCCGATCATGAGACGCTTGATGGACGTGCGGTCCACGATGGTGCCCGCGAAGGCGCCGAGGAGCGCCATGGGCAAGAAGGCCGCCAGGCTCACGAACGACAGGGCGCTCGCGGAGCCGGTGGTGAGGGTGACGTGCCAGATGAGACCCATCTGCAGAATGGAGCTCGTGAGCACGGAGAAGAACTCGCCGATCCAGACGATGGCGAGCGAGCGCTTCCAAGAAAGCGCAGGGATTCGGTTGTGTCATGGAATAATCCTTTGATGCGATCGGTGGTATGCAGCGAAGTACCGGTCGCTCACGCGACCGTGGCTAGAGCCAAATCCTCATGGAAGCAAGCATGGTGCAGCTCCCCTTTCCAAATCTCGAGGTAAACCTTCAGCCGTGAGTGGGGCTATTATAGGGACTTGCGAGCCAAGATGCAACAGGAAGACCTCTACGGAGCGTAGATGCCGGGCGCCCCGAACCACTTATGCCATGAGAGACGGCATCCGATTCTCCTTGACTTGGTCTCAATGTGATATCACAATGCAATCAGCAGCCGCACGGACTGCTCGGGGACTCGCCTCCTCCCCATCGCAATCTGGAGCGCGGCGCCGGGGACGTCACGCGAACGCCGACGCAGTCGTGAAAGGAACTCACAATGAGCGTGGAAAAGCAACTCAAGGCCAAGTCGGGCTACGGCATGCTCGTCGCCGTGGCGGTGGCGCTCATCGCCATCATCGGCCTCTTTATCTGGAGCACCATCGGGCTCGCGAGCACGCCCGACGGCGTCGACGCGCCCGCAGTCTACGGATGGGGGCTCGGCCTCAGCATCCTCGCGTTTTGCCTGTGGTTCATCCCACTCAACGGATTCTTCTCGCTGCAGCCCGGCCAGGCGCGCGTGTGCATCCTGTTCGGCAAGTACGTGGGCACCGTCCGCGACGAGGGCTTCTTCTGGGCCAACCCGTTCTTTAGCAAGAGCATGGGCGGATCGGCCGGGATCGGCGAGATGATCGAGCTCGAGATGAGCGATTCCAAGGCCGCCAAGGCCGCGGCGCAGAAGGCCGCCAAGGGCAACCCCACCACCATCTCCACCCGCGTGCGCACCCTGAATGGCGAGCGCCTGAAGGTCAACGACAAAATGGGCAACCCCATCGAGATCGCAACCGTCGTGGTGTGGCACGTCGCCGATACCGCCAAGGCGCTCTTCGACGTCGACGACTACCAGAGCTATGTCGCCATGCAGGCCGAGACGGCGCTGCGCCACGTGGCGAGCGTGTACGCCTACGACCACCTGGAGGACGAGTCCGATGCCGCCGGCGCCATCACGCTGCGCGCCAATGTGGAAGAGGTCTCCGAAGCCCTGCGCCGCGAGCTCGCGATGCGCCTGGCGCCCGCCGGCGTCGAGGTCGACGATGCACGTCTCACGCACCTCGCCTACTCCCCCGAGATCGCCCAGGCGATGCTGCGCCGCCAGCAGGCGGAAGCCGTCATCGCCGCGCGCAAGAAGATCGTCGAGGGCGCGGTCTCCATGGTCGACATGGCCGTGAAGGAGATGGCCGCCGGCGGCACCATCGAGCTGGACGACGAGCGCAAGGCGCAGATGGCCAGCAACCTCATGGTGGTCCTGTGCGGCGAGTCCGAGGCGCACCCGGTCCTCAATGCCGGCACCCTGTACTAATATCTACGCGCGTGTACGCCTTTTCCGGGTGCTGCAGATTGGGGCGAAAGAGGAGGGCGCGCGCCTGGCGTGCGGCGCCCGACGATTGAGCCCCAAGATGCGGTGCCTGGGAAAGGCACTGGGATAGAGACGATAGGAACATGGCACGCAAGCAATACCCCCTCCGCATAGACCCCGCCATATGGGAGGCCGTCCAACGCTGGGCGGACGATGAGATGCGCAGCGCCAACGGCCAGGTGGAGTGGATCTTGCGCGACGCCCTCAAGCGCGCGGGAAGGCTACCTAAGAAGGAAGACGTGCAAAGGGCCAATGAGCACACACGCACCCCGTGATGGGAAGGCGCACCGAGAAGGATACCGAAGGAGGGCACATGACCGAATCCGGACAAGACGGCTTCTTCGACCGCGTGTACGAGATGGTGGCGCAGGTCCCCGCCGGCATGGTGGCGACCTATGGTCAGATCACGAAGCTCGTGGGCGAGCCGCGCAAGGCGCGATACGTGGGTTTTGCCCTGCACGTCAACCCCCAGCCGGGCATCATCCCCTGCCATCGCATCGTGTTCGCGGATGGGCGCCTGTGCGAGGGCTTTGCCTTTGGCGGGCCCGAGGCGCAACATGAAATGCTCGCGGGCGAGGGCGTGTCCTTTTTGCCGGACGGGCGCGTCGACCTCGCGCGTCATCGCTGGCCCGCGGGCATGGAATAGCCTCGGCGCAGCATCCACGAAACCTCCGCACCGCGCCCGCAAAGAGTCTTTGCAGCACATCACGCGAACATGGCGCGAAATGCGGCGCAGAAAGGCCGGAAAAGGACGGACGCCCCTTCTGCTCTTCTTGACATTCCGCTGGCTTGTACCATAATCCTCGATTGTTAGATATTCTTCTAATTATTCCTCTAGCAAAGGAGACATAATGGACATCCTGTCGGTCCGCGGTTTCCAAAAGCGCTATGGCGACAAGATCGCCGTGCGCGACCTCTCGCTCACCGTGGAGGCGGGCGACATCTACGGGTTCATCGGCCATAACGGCGCCGGCAAAACCACGCTCATCCGCTCGATTGTGGGCGCGCAGGCCTTCGACGGAGGTGCCATCGAGATCTGCGGGCACGACATCGCGCGTGAGCCCATCGCAGCCAAGCGCATGCTCGCCTATGTGCCCGACAACCCCGACATCTACGAGTTCATGACCGGCATGCAGTATCTCACCTACCTGGCGGACATCTACGAGGTGCCTGCGCAGAATCGCATGGAGCGCATCGAGGGGCTGGCACGTCGGCTCGATATCGTCGACGCGCTCGGCGACCCCATCTCCTCCTACTCGCACGGCATGAGGCAAAAGCTCGTCATCATCGGGGCGCTCGTCCACGACCCGCGCCTGCTCGTGCTCGATGAGCCCTTTGTGGGCCTCGACCCCGTCGCCTCACACGAACTCAAGCTGATCTTGCGCGAGCACGCGAACGCGGGCGCCGCGGTGTTCTTCTCCTCGCACGTGCTCGAAGTAGTTGAGAAGCTCTGCAACAAACTGACGATCATCCGTGCGGGCGAGGTGCTCGCACAGGGCACCACCGAACAGGTGCGCGGTGACGACACGCTCGAAGACGTGTTCCTCGATCTAGTGGAACGGGAGGCGTAACGACCCATGCGCGCTTTTCTCCTGCTCACGCGCGTCCAGGTGCTCGGGCTCGTCAACTCACTCGCACCGGTGCGCAGCGGGCTTTCGCGAAGCCAGCGACGCGGGCGCATCGCCCTCATCGCATGCGGGTTCGCCCTGCTCGCGATCATCATGATGGGGTACCTGGCCATCATGGCGTTTGGCCTTGCAGTTCTGGGGCTCGCGCGGGTGCTTCCCGCCCTCGCCGTCGCCCTGGGCTCGCTTGCGGGCGTGGTGTTCACGTTCCTCAAGGCAAACGGGACGCTCTTTGGATTCAAAGACTACGACCTCGTCATGTCCCTCCCCGTCTCGCGCCGCGCGCTGGTTGCGTCGCGCATGGCGGCGCTAATGGGAAGCTCAATTACCTTGGCGTTCTGCGCCATGCTTCCCCTCTATGCCGTGTACTTCATCTCAGTGCCGCCAAGGGCGCTCTCCGTTTTCGCTGCCGTCGCGTCGATGGTGCTAGCACCGCTGGCTCCCACCGCCCTCGCCACCCTCGCGGCATACGCCGTGACATGGGTCGCCGCGCGCTTTCGCCACGCCAACCTCGTGTTCGTCGCCCTCGGCTTCATCGCGCTGCTGGCGTTTTTCGGGGGATCGGCCTCGTTTTCCGCAAGCGTGAACAGCCAAAATAGCGCCGAGGTCCTACAGGGGCTCGGCCAGATGGGCACCATGCTCGAAGGAACCGTCTGCGCGCTCTACCCGCCCGCGGCTTGGGCGGGCTCGGCGATTACCGAGGGCTCGCTTGCCGGGCTCATCGAATTCACCGCGTTCTCGCTGGGCGTCGCCGGCACATGCCTCGAGGTCATGCAGCAGCGTTACCTCGCGCTCAACGCCTCACTCGCCGCGCGCAAACTCAAGACGCGCTCCGGGCGGACGGCCACAGGCGAGCAGGCGCCCATGGGCGGCGCGGCACGCACGCGCACGCCGTTTTGGACGATCGTCCACAAGGAGCTGCGCACGCTCATCGGCATCCCCACCTATGCGTTCAACTGCCTGTTCGGCTATGTCTTTACCATCGGCATCGCCGTGTTCCTGGGTGTGACCGGGCTGCAGGACTTCGTCGCCTCGGGGTCGATCAACGGGATCGAGGTGAATGCCGAGCAGGCCGCCGAGATGATCGGCAACATCCGCCTGATCCTGCCGTGGGCGTTCTCGTTTTGCGGCATCATGTGCACGAGCTCCGTCGTGTCCATCTCGATCGAGGGACGCGCGGCATGGCTCATGGCGACGGCCCCCGTGAGCACGCGCACCATGCTGGGGGCAAAGCTCACGAGCAGCGCGATTCCCTTTGGCGCCTCACTCGCAGTCGCCGTGGCAATCTTGTTCGCGAGCGGCGAAGCAACTCCCCTGATGGCCCTCGAATGCCTGCTGGTGGGGCTGGGTGCTTTCGCGCTCTGGGTATGCCTGGGCATGTCGGTCGATGTGCGGCGCCCCAATTTGAGTTGGATGAACCCGCAGGATGTGGTCAAGCGCGGAGCACCGATGAACACGTGCATCCTAGGCGGGCTCGTCTACACGTTCTTGGCGGGCGCCCTCGTGTTCGCCGCATCGCTCTCGCTTGGGCTGGTCATCGGCCACGTGGCGAACGTCGCGCTCGGCATCGCCTCGCTTTGTCTGGGAGCACTCATCTTCCACCACACCGTGACGTCAACGCCCGCACTGCGCGCGTAGGCGCAGATCCGGTGCAAAACTTTCGGATGTGTACACTTCGTTCTCATAGCGCGGAGTGGCGGCCGCCTCCGCCCGGCAAAACCGCAGGATTTCGTCGGGCGAAATGTCCACCTACTCGACCAGTCGGACCCGAAGCGTGCACATCCGGAAAAATGACCCCGCCCCGCCCCTAGCCCACCCCGATTGAGGGGGGCCGTCCCCAAATCGAGGTCTGCTGTCCATAGAGCCACCGCGCCCCTGGGATGTCGTGCCAGGAACCCATTTCAAGCGCGCTTGCAAGGTGCGTGCCCGCGATGGATGGGCAAAGGTTCCACCAGCTCAGCGCCGTGTATAAAGCCTTTTGGCAGCGCGACTTAACCCCTCGGGGACTCGCTATAAAGACCTTTGATGGTACGATTTGCCCGTCAATGCCATGGTGACCCTCGACAAGGGTCACCCCGACCCGCAAGGAGCAAACGCATGGAGCTGGGCTCTCACATCAAGGAGCATCGCACGGAGCTCGGACTGTCCCAAGACGACCTGGCGGAGCGCATCTACGTGTCGCGCCAGACCATCAGCAACTGGGAGTGCGGCCGCACGTATCCTGACGTCCAGAGCCTACTCTTGCTTTCCAACGTGTTCGGGGTGACCGTGGACTCCCTCATCAAAGGAGATGTGGAAACCATGGCACAGGTGATGAACGAAGCGGTCAAGAAGTACAACGCCCTCTCCACGGTCACGGTCGTGAGCGCGGTCGTGTTCCTGGGGCTGAGCGCGTGGGCGGCGTTCCAGTTCGAATGGGGTTGGGGCGCTCACATCGCGCCCACCGCGGCGTTCGCCGCCGTGGCGCTCGTCGTGATGCTCATGGCGTTCGTGTATATGGAGCGCATGAAGAAGCAGCACGACCTCGTCACGTACCGCGAGGTGCTGGCGTTCAGCCGCGGCGAGCAGGTCGAGCGCGACACGCTCGAGGGACACCGCGAGCGCGAGATGAGCCCCTGGGTTAAGGGCGCGCGTAACGGCGTGCAGATCATCCTCGGCGCGATCGCCGGCGGCATGGTGGGCGTCGGCATCGGCATGCTTGCCAAGATGTTGAGCTAAAGGCGATCTTCACGCATATCACGAGCGGCGAGGAAGCTAGACGTCCTCGCCGCTTTTGCATGACCGGGGCCTCGATTTGAGAACAGGCGCCCGGGTAAGCCTGCGCGTTCATTCGAACTTGATAACCAGATTCTTTCCCAGCGCATCGGCAATTCTCTCAAGCGTCTTGAGCGTGGGGTTGGCACCGCCGCGCTCAAGTACGCTCACCGCCGTCTGGGTCATTCCGCTTTGCCTGGCAAGATCGACCTGCGTCTTCCCTGCCGCAAGGCGCTCCTTTTCGACTAAACGCCCAAGGCACCGAGCACTTTTGGCGGATGCCCCAATCTCACGCATGTAAAACCCGTCCTGCGAGCTTCTCCCTGCACTGCTTGCGAGCAGGGCGGCGGAATCATATTCCATCAACCCGTGAGACCTGAGCACCTCACCGATATTCTGACGGCCGGGAGGGGCAATCCGCTCATCGACCCAAGCCTGAACCCATTTGCTCGGTATGTCCCGTTCCCCTCGGGCGACAAACGCCGCGAAGATCGCCGGCACGTCCCCCGGCTCCGCCCAATCCTCAACACGAGCGCCATACGCGCCGGTCGCTTCGTCATACGAAATAATCGCACTGGGGCGCAACTCCCGCCCCTCACCGTCAATCAACTCAAAGCGCCGCATAGTAAGACCATCTCTCTCGAACGATCTCCCACATTTTTTCGAGTAGGTAATCCGGGGCGGCATGTTCCAACCCGGCGAACAGCGCGGCACGATCTTCCAACTTAAGCTCATGCGTAAGCTCTACCGGGGCGATATCGCGCAGATTGTCCTCCAAGAAACGCGAACCGATGTAGTTCGTCGTGGCAACGCGACGGAGTGGATCGAACGCCTCGATAGCATCCCGCTGCCCCGCGAAGGGGGCGACGAATGACAGGCCGTTGTCGAAAATGGGCGCAAGCCTGGCCGACCCGTCGGGAGACAAAATGACCTCGATGTTCGAGCCGTGCCGGTCGCGGTTGGCAATAAGGTAGTCGACGAGCATCATCTGCTTGATTTGCCCTTCCCAACCGTGTGCGCGACACACTTCATAAGGCGATGCGCCCTGCTCGCCGTAGAGGCTCACATATGCGGAGAGGGACAGCTTGCGCTCTCTTGACTTGCGGAAATTCTTGGAGCTGTTGAGCCAGACCTCCCGCTCTCGACCATCAACCACAACGCGCGCGTGGATGAGGCGATATTCCAAGTGATCGATTTCCAGGAGCCGCATCAGACGTGCCGCGACGAGTTCGTTTATGCACTCGTGTCCATCAAACTCGATTCCGTTGTACCGAGGCAGCTTGTAGTAGATGGCACGCGCGCCATGCCCCGTACGTGCCTTGAGGTACGTCCCCGCCGTTCCCGACGAATTGACGCGCTCGCCCCACTCAAGCGTCGTGAGGTCTTGCTCCTTTTGGACGATGTCATATGAACGCACCGTGCGCCCCTCCTCACTATACTGCGGGTATATATCTTATATTATATAACCATACACCATGAAGAACGTTCAAGTTACGTACACGAAGTCTCTCAGTGGAATTACTAGGTCAGATTCCACCGAGTGCATACGCGCACAACATGGTCCGCTCGATCAAAAGGTGCCCCATCCCTCGTGCGATCAGTCCTCGCTCCGCCTCAACCAGCGTTAATTTCCGCAGGTAGCGATAGCGCAAAACAGATTTTGCAGCGCCTAGCAGACCTCGCCGCGTAAGATGTACAACAGATTCGATGGCGCCCGCGGCAGATCAGCGGGACGCTCCTTCACGACCGGGAGGTGACGATGGACATCAGCAACCAGATCAAGACGCGACGCGAGGCGATGGGCCTTTCGCAAGAGCAGCTCGCCGAGAAGCTCTATGTATCGCGCCAGACCATCTCGAACTGGGAGCGGGACAAGACGTATCCGGACGTCCAGAGCCTGCTCATGTTGAGCATCCTGTTCGACACCTCCATAGACACGCTCGTGAAGGGAGACGTGACCGTTATGGAAGAGGCTGTCGAGAGGGACCGCAAGCTCGCGGGAAAGCGCATGGTACGGCTCGCCCTGCTCATGGTCGCACTACTTGTCTTGGCATTTGCCCTGCTGCTGTCGCCCGCCTTTACTTGGCTGGAAAGGGCTTGGGGCACGGGCCCTGCAGCGGGAATGGTGTTTGCCCCGGCGGTTGGCGCGCTTCTCGTCGCGACGGTCCTGGAACGCATCAAGCGCGAGAACGACCTAGTGACCTACCGCGAGATCCTCGCATTCATGAACGGCGAAGTCGACATCGAACGCGACCCGCGCGCCCTCCCCCGTCGCTCGTGGCCGACGAAGCACCGGCTGGCATATGACCTGCTGGCCTTCCTCGCCGCCGCACTCATCGGCGGCGTGATCGGCTTTGCCACATGGGGGTTGCTGAACTAACCAGCCTGCCGGCGGGCCAGGCATCCGTCGATTGCCTATGGGTTCTCCGAAATTACCTATGGGCTCTTGCGGTATCCCCGCGACTCCCCCGAAATGTCTATGGGCCCCTTGCAATTGTCTATGTTGTTCAGCCAATTCAAGGGGCCCAAACGGAAGGAAGTCATAGGCAATCTTCCGGACGTTAATGCTGGACCTTGGCTAGCGCTTGCCCTCACAATGAGGCTCAGCGTCGTCATCTTCAATCACGATCAAGGCGATTCCACTACCGAGGCTGCCGACGACCCAGGGAAGCCAGAATAATCCGGAGACGCCCTCGGACGCACCCATGGCGGACGCGGCGAAAAGCCATACCAGCGCCACCATCGTGGCGACGAGCATGATCACCATGCAGGCCTTCTCCTTGCGGGCGGCGACGCCGCGACGCCTGGGGCTGTTAGCGCGCAGGTACGCGTCACGGCTCTGCGGGTCGAGCTGCGCCAACTCGTCATCGCTCAGCTCGACGGTCTCGAGCCACTCCTTGTTGTAGTCCGCAAGGTCCGTGCGCCCCCAGAGCATGCCCCAGTGGACAATCATCCCCACACCGAGCGCGACCAGCACCATCATCAGCGAGTCGCCGTATACCCGCACGTTGGACTCGACCTCGAACAAACCAGCCGCCGCAACCCCGAGCAGAATCATCGCGATGCCGGCCACGATCGCGATCGACGCGCGGCGCCGGGCCGTCGCCTTCTCCTCTACCGTATAGAAATCGGCGACGTAGGGGTGCGCCTTGGCAAATGCGGCGTGGTCGATCCCCGCGGGAACGGTAAATGCGAGGCCGGCGGCAACGAACGCGAACGTCGCGAGGAGGACGATACCGTCCGAATGCATGACCTCATCGGTGAAGATGGCGGCCGCCGCACCGAGGATAAAGAGCACGACGCCGATCGCGATTTTGCGCGCGAAGGTGACCATGTGCTCGTCGTAACCACATACATCCGTAGCTAGACCGGCGGGAATAGCACAGACACCGGCGGAGGAACGTGCGCGTGCAGGTCCCGCAGGTTCACCAAGAGATGCATCCCGTGGTGCGACGGTCAACGGACCAGCGGACATATCGCCAACGGCGCCCTCCGTGGCCACACGCACCGGCGAGTAGCCGCCAAGATCATCCCGAGCGGGGACACCGTGGCGGGATACATCACCCTGCACCAAATCGTCCAGCGAGCACTCGAAGATCTGGCACATCTTGATGAGCTTGTCCATCTCCGGATAGGACTTCTCGGCCTCCCATTTGGTGACGGATTGACGGGACACCCCGAGCAACATAGCGAGTTGCTCCTGGGTCATGTGGCGCTCTGCGCGAAGGTATTGCAGATTGGTGCGGAAGCTCATGATGGGTCCTCTCGTTGGCTGGGGCGAGAGTCCGAACGGCGCAATCCAACTCAATGCAGCGCCCGAACTCGACATCCAGCGTTTGGCGTTTTTCCTGCCGGCGACTTACACACTACGGTTGCCGCATGGCGAGAACCACCAACTTGGGGCTTCATTTTACGCAACTTGAAGGCACCCTGCGGTTGCAAACCGCAGGTAGATTGGCTAGACGTGAAATGAGGGTTCCCATGGCGAAGTTCACTGCAATGCTGTTCGCAGCTGCTGTGCTCGTTCTATCGATCACGCTACTTGTTCTTGCCGTTTTCTAACGGCCGAGGGGTGAAACTCGCCACTTAAGGGAACAGCCGCCCTGTGCCGGAGCGGCTGTTCGTGCGGGTTTCACCCCACTGCTTCTACTCCAGGAGGGCGTACGCCTCCCAAGTCGCTAGTAGTATGCCCGCTTTTCGGCGCCCCTGCACGCCTCTCGCGGGTTTCTAGGCGGCACTGGGCTTCGCGAGCCTGGTGCCGTTTTTCAGCGATACCGTCAAGGCGGGTCAATCAATTTAGATAACGAAGAACCTAGCCCTGATTTCGAGAACTGAGCACAAGGGCAATCGACCATCTTCATATCGGGTTTCAGCAGCTTGTATCCCATGTGAACTCAAACAGCCCTCACCAACGTTACAACCCGTTGCTTGCGGCAACGAGCCATCTGCGTGCAGCATTGCGGTAACGTAGGAGCCAGGCGAGAGAAAGGATCCGCCATGCTGAACGAGAACATCCATGCCCTCAGGAAATCGAAGGGCCTCTCGCAAGAGGAGCTCGCGCCCAAGCCGAACGTGGTGAGGCAGACGGTCTCGGAGTGGGAACGCGGGCTCTCGGTGCCCGATGCTGAGACGCTCGTCGCCATCGGAGGGGTGCTCGACACCCCGGTGAGCACGCTACTGGGTGAGACCGTACGCGCATCCGAGCCCGAGGGCCTGCAAGCGCTCTCCGAAAAACTCGAGGTGCTGAACGACCAGTTCGCACGGGCGCAGGAATCCAAGCGCCGTGCCCTGCACGCCCTTTTCATCGCAATCGCCTCCATCACGGTCCTTCTCCTTATCGCACTGGCGGCAATCGGCGGCTCGTATCTCGAATGGGATTTCTCCAATCCGGAATACGCGGTGGCAGGAACGATGCTCCATGGATTCGAGTGGGTCTTCGCTCGAATGGCACCAATCATACTGGCGGGGTCGATCGCAGGTGCAATTGCGTCCCGCAAATAAGGTCCTTCATCGCTTTCGTGATCGATTTACCATGGGCACCGCCTCGCAATGGGCAGCACATTGAACAATGACCACACAAAAAAGAGGTTTTTCGTATTGTTTTTCCGTTCCGCCAAGTACAGAAGCGCAGTAAGGCACAAAAGCGCAGGAAAAATGAGGTGATTAACATCTTATACTTGACGATTTCCAAAATTAGTACGAAAAACCTCAAGATCATGAATCCGATTAATGAAATCATGCATTTGAAGAGCTTTAAGGGTGAGCTTCGACATGGAAAACCGGATGCAATGCGAATCAGCGCAGAACCGACCACGCCCGCAACAAAGCGTTGCTCGACCATCAAGGTGCATCGCGGGATAATCGCAGGCAAGCGGCGGGATCAAACCCCGCCGCCCACGCCCCGATCAAAGGAGACCCGCCATGATTCTGCTTAAAGACGCCCTGGCCCAAGCCCGACGCGAACGCGGCCTCACCCAAGAAGAACTCGCCGCGCGCCTCTACATCACGCGCCAGGCGGTCAGCCGCTGGGAGACCGGAGCGACCGAGCCCGGCATCGACATGATCAAGCTCATCGCTCGCGAGCTCGACGTCCCCGTGACGCGCCTGCTCGACATGCCCGAGCACTACTGCCAGAGCTGCGGCATGATGTTCACCGAACCCGACCAGCACGGACATGAGGCGGACGGCACCGAAACCGAAGACTTCTGCCGCTGGTGCTACGACAAGGGCGCGTATACCTACGAGACCACCATGGAAGAGATGATCGAGGACTGCGCGCCGCGCATGGCTCAGAACATGGACTGGTCCGTGGACGAGTGCGCGTCGCTCTTGGGGGCGATCTTGCCCAATCTGCGCAGGTGGAAAGCAACGGATAAGTAAGGCACGCGCTAACGCAAGCATCACCTTGAAATCATTTAGGACGAGATGCTTCTTGCAATAGGCAACGACACGGCAATGCCCACCACCGCAGACGCAAGCACGGCGCAAAACACCCAAGTGGTGCCGGCAGGGGATGCAGCGGGGGCAAGCATTCCGCATACAGCGGTGGATACGGCTCCGCCAAACCCCCTAAAGAACATCGCCGTGGATGTTGCCTTGCCAGCGTCGCGAGCGTCCGCCCCCGTCTGCGCCGATAGATTGGAAACCGGCATTCCCACGCCAACGCCCAGGCCAAGCGCCGCCGCGAGCAATGTAACCAGAGGTGCGGTCAGGCTTTGTGCCCTAACAATGAACGCTGCAGCCGCAGTTAAGATCACGAACGAAGATGTCACCGCAAGCGCCCGAAGCCTGCCATTCTTCCTGAACAGGGCACCCGACACATTACTTCCAAGCATGAGGGCGAGCGTCATGGGAATGAGTGCCGCACCCGATGAAGCGGCGGCGATACCCATCGATTCTTGCAAAAGCCTCGGCAGATACGTCACGCCCGCCATGAGCGCAAACTGCACACAAAAGCCCGAGATGAATCCTGCGACAACCCTAGGGCGGCCGAACAGTCCCATGGGAATCACGGGAGCACTCGCAGCAGCCTCAATCCTGTACAGGACAAACGTGAGGATAACAAATACCACTATAAGAGCAGCTGCCTGGGGCGACGCCAAGGGGAACGCGTCACCCGCCAAACTGAACACAGCAACAAGGCTCAATACGCTCAACGATGCTAGCACGCTTCCTGCCGCATCGAATTGCGCCGAGCGGGGCCCATCGCCCCTACCTGGCAGACTGCTTGACGATAGCGCAAACGCAACAATCGCAATCGGAATGTTCACAACGAATATGACATGCCAGGACAGCCCTTGGGCAACGGCCCCTCCAATCACGGGTCCTATTACGCTCGCCACACCGTACATGGCAGACGCCACTCCAAGATAGGGACCCCTATCGCGCGGCGGAAGCATCATGGCAGCGGCTATGAAGACGCCGGCTTCTAGCAAGCCGCCGCCAATTCCCTGAAGCAAGCGAAGCGCAGCTAGCACCTCGATGGTAGGTGCCACGGCACACAGCGCAGACGCTATAGCAAAGAGAGTCAAGCCGAACGTATACGTTCGCTTCAAACCGAAATGAAACGCAAGGCCGCCGCACAGGAGCGTGGACACAGTGCTTGAAGCAAGATATGCAGTCATAGGCCAGGCATAATGCGCCACCCCACCTAAGGCAGCCGAAATCGTTGGAAGTGCCGTTGCCACCACGGTGGAATCAAGCGCAGCTGTGAACAAAGCGAGCATGAGTCCCGCCATCATCAACCCGCCAACAGATTGACGAACCTCACCGGCACAGGGTTCTTTCATTGTTGTATTCCTCCTTCTCCTCGTCCTCATGGACGAACCATGCGGCAAACCCGCAGCGAACAGAAGGAAGGATGGCTATGCACCGATCCGCTTCGAGATGGGCATCCATATCTCGCTACGATATGACGTGGACGAGAAATCGCCTTGCGGATACACCTCGATGCTCACGTCTCCCAATAGCTTGTATCCTGACGAGGGCAACCACTCGGAGTAGATCCTGCGATAGCACTCCGCCGTCGCCGTGTCGCAGGGGCCCGTACAATCGAACACGGCCCAAAGACCGGATGGAACATGCATCTCATCCGCCCATACCGGCGCCTCACGTGACGACACGACGGCTATCTGGTAGCTTTGGCCATCGTCCTTTGACACGTTGACCCCGAGGATTCCTTGAGGCCCCGACCCATCCGCCAGCGCGAGAAGCCGTTCGATAACCCCATCTTGCGAAGCTCTCTCCCAAAGACTGCCCAAGCTCTCTCTGCCTGAAGAGGACATTTGAACCAGCGGATTACCTTGAGCAGCTCCACAGGATGCGGATATTCCCACGAGGCGCATCCCCTGCTGGGGCACAACCCTCCACGGCAAGGGCTCCGCACCCGTAACGGTAAGGGCGAACGTGCACCGCGGGAAGACGAGAAGATGGGCGCCGGGGCACCTCGCCTCACTGGGAGACATGCCTAAGACCTCTTGAAATGCTCGATTGAACGCCGTTGGCGAAGAGTAGCCATACCGCACTGCCACATCGAGCACACGCTCGCCCCTAGACAGATCGAGCGCGGCGCACGACAAACGACGTTTGCGCACGTACTCCGCCAGCCCCATCCCCGCAAGATAGGAAAAGATCCTCCGGAACTGCCCTTCGGTGCAAGACGCAAAAGACGCCGCACGCGCAATATCGACATCGCCGTCAAGATGTTCCTCTATGTAGTCCACAGAGGCATTCAACCCTTCTATCCAGCCCATAGGGTCACCATCCTTCCGAAAACAAGCATGGGGCAATGTGATTTTTCAATCCTCGCATTAATAGAGCAGATTATGCGAGCTCACTCGAGAGTCCGGCTGGGGCGCCACCTTCCGCTCATCCAGGCAGGCCAGCCACGTCCCGCGGACAGAGGCAGGAACTGCTTACTTGCCGCGATGCTTGCGGCGCTTCCTTTCACGCCGGTGTTCCCAGCGCGAACGCGCTTCATCCTGGCGCCGCGCCGCTCGCTCGCTTCGCGATTCGTCCTTGATGCGTTCCCGCTCGCGGGCGAGCGCAAGTTGCGAAGCTGTCGATGACCCGTGCTGGCGCATCACCTTGGCTGCCTCGCGCGCACGACGCTTGGGGTTGCCAGGGGTCCGCCCGACACGTGGCCCAACAGGCTCCGCCTCCGCACTCAGGTGCAGGCTCGACCAACGCTCAAGCACCCACGTATAGACTTCTTCATTCGAAGGTTCCGCACCATATACCACGCGCGCAATACGAAGCATGCCGTCTTCGACATGCTCGACCACGCCCACCCAAAACTGACCATCGTGATAGACAGTCAGGGTCGATGAGACCTCACTCTTTCGCATAGCCGCGACCTCCTTCTATGTAGGGCTACGCGAAGAAGGGACAACCAAGGAGGCAGGTTACTGGCAGGCTCATGCCCGCGGCCCGACTACCCGACGGGCGCTGTGTTTTTATCTTCGATGGATATCAGTATAGCGCCACGTCCTGTCGTATCATCAAACGCCTCCGTCCAAGCTTCTGAGCATATCGGAGATGCTGCGAGCCATCTCATCCGATGCCTCACGAATAATTCCGAGCCAGCGAGAAAGGCTATCCACACCGACCGATGAGTCGCCGATTGACAAATCGTCGGACACGTCAGAAGAAATCGCGGTCTCCGCTTCAAGCACGTCGCAGGCGCTCGTGATTGCCATCAAAGGGGTTATAAGCTCGTGGGAGGCGGAAAGGACGAACCCCCTCTCGCGCTTGCGAGCCTCCATAACCGGTCGCAGCGACCGCGTTGTCGCGAAAGCCGCAACCGCCGTTGCACACAACACGATGACCGCCCCGGAAGCGATGCAACGGAGGATGAGCGAGGCAGCATAATCGCCATGGGGCGTTACATCAAGAAACGTGTAGACACGTATCCCGCTTGGAGCGGTCTCGACCGCCGCAACGCTTCCATTCGAGACCGTCACGGCACCATTCTGGGCACCGAGGGGCTGCCAGAGGCCGATCCACTTGCGCCCGTCAAAAGAGAAAGGCTGGCTTCCGACCTCATCGCGAAGACTCACGAGCTGCGTCGCGACGCTTTCAGAGAGGCGATCGACGGCAGCCGCTCCCCCGCATTCCACCGCACCCGCCTCGCCCGACTCGTCCACGGCAACCCGGCACCATGAAATGTCGGGGCCGGTAACGACCAAACCTGACGTCCCATCAGCCTCGCTGTCCGCGGCCGTCCGGTCGATGTCAAACGGCTGGTTTGAGAACTCCTCAAGCATATGCCTGCGCGCCGTCATATCCGCATCGATGAGCGGTGTCACCAGCAGCGCCATACACGCCGCGGTACATAGGGCGATGAGGGCGGCGGAAACCACGACGATGCGTCGGCGGAACACCGCGAGGTCCCTAGGCATCTTCATGCTTGGCCTCCAACACGTAGCCGATTCCACGAATGGCGCGAATTGAAACCGGGGCGCCGAGGACGGCGATCTTGGAACGAAGCAGCGAGACCTGCGTCTCGATCCTACCGGCACTCGACCCGCCATCGGCGCCCCACGCAGAGGCCATGATTCGCTCCCGATGCACCGGAGTCCCCGCATGGCGCATCAATGCTTCGAGCACCAGGCCCTCCTTGGGCGTAAGAACGCAAGATCCCTCACCATACGTCAACTCGCGGGAATCGGGTGCGTAGAACATGCCGAGCGCCTCAATCACTGTGGACGGATCCGCGCCGCCGCGCCGTCTGAGAACGGCGCGCAGCCTCGCCAGAAGCTCCTCGACATGGAAGGGCTTGGCAAGATAGTCGTCCGCGCCGAGGTCCAGGCCGCGCACGCGATCGCGCACGTCACCGCGGGCCGTGAGCAGGATGACGGGCGTGGCGTCACCACGTGCGCGCAACTCCGACAGAACGGAAAGGCCGTCCTTGCCGGGCAGCATGATGTCGAGCACCACGGCATCTACAGGAGCCACGGCAAGACGCGCGAGCGCCGCCTCGCCATCTGGCACTGCCTCCACCTCCCACCCGGTGAGCTCGAGCGCCCGAGAAAGCGGCTCCCGGATGAGCCGGGCATCCTCTACCAGCAAAAGCCTCATACCAGCCCCCTTTTACAAGGGCGGCGCGAACCACCTCGGCCCGCGCCGCCGCAACAGTCCGTCGCGCCTATTCCGCGACGTCGGCGAATACCCGCACATCGGGCACGGGCGCCACCTCGGTGCCGTCCTCGACCCAGCGAACAACATCGAACTCCATGCCCCCATCGGAACGCGGCGTCGCCTCGCCCAAGCCGATCACGATTCCGCGGGTCCCAGGCGCCTCTTCATCGGCAACGGCAGACGCGGGCAAGAGCATCCCGAGAGCCGCAAACACCGCCACGGCCAAACCCGTAGCAGCCAGTGCCAGCTTGCCCATATTCTTCATCTTCACCCTCCAAACATACAGCGTCCATGACGCACGGCTAGGATTGGAGATCTCCATGACCTCATGGTAGAAGGCGAAGCTTTAGGATTGCTTTACATCTGGAAATAGGGGATGCAATTGTTGGCGGCGCCGGCGAACAAGCGTGCCATAGTATAGAACAGATGTTCGTGCTTTATGCTATCATAGAGACAGCGACATGGGCGGTGCCCTCCGAGTCCTTGCAGGGGGTTAGGAGGGTTCCCATGGCGAAGTTCACCGCGTTGCTGCTCGCAGCTTCCGTGCTCGTTCTATCGATCGCGCTTCTTTATCTTGCCGTTTTCTAGCGGCCAAGGGGTGAAACTCGCCATTTAAGGGAACAGCCGCCCTGGCCGGAGCGGCTGTTCGTGCGGGTTTTACCCCACTAGGTCAATCCAGGAGGGCGTACGCCTCCCTAGTCGCTACCAGTATACCCGCTTTTCCGGCGCCCCTGCACGCCACCCGCGGGTTTCTGGGCGGTGCCGGGCTTCGCGGGCTCGGCACTGTTTTTGACAATCGAACCTCGGCATTGCGACAGAACAACTCGGCGCAGCCCCTCCCCGCAAAGAAAGCCCACTGCAATCTGCTTGCCACACCTTGCCGAACTCAAAACGAAGCGAGTCTCGCCTCGTTGCAATTCACATCGAAATCATCTACCGTTGAGAAACCTGCATCCGGGCACTCGGCACGGCGATTCCAGGGGGCGCAATGAACAGGAAAACGGCTCTCATCGCGATAACGGGCACTCTCGCCGCTCTTGGCATCCTGGCGGCGCTCGTCGGCCCCTCCGGCGGAAACGTGAAATCGGTCGGGCGCATCGCGCAGGCGACCGATCTTTACAGCAAAGACGACATAGACGATGCGTTCAATGCCGTCGAATCGGAATTCGCCTCAGGTTTCAAGGGATGCACGCTTGATGAGCTTCGCTATGACGACGAGGTTGAGTCCAAATTTCTGGACGAAATGCTCGGGCATGGGCAAACAGGCGAAGGGGACCTCATCGTCGTGCTATCCGAATTCACGACCGACTGGCGGGCAGCTGACGAGGGTTTCTCGCCGAACGACCGATACGAAGGCTGGCAATGGATTCTCACCAGGCCTTCGCGAGACGCCCCATGGAAGGTTGTCGACTGGGGCTATTGATGGCATCGGGAGGTCGATTGTGGGGCACTGGCCATCCGACGTCGACACCCCCATGCGCAGCAGGCCGAGGCGCACGATTGTCGTCCTGGTGCCTCGCGCAGAACTCGTAGCTGCAAACCGACTCCAAAAGCCCCTCGACAAGTGTGATATAGCGAAAGAGCAGCGCTCGGGGCCTTCGGTCCATGACCAACCCTTGGAAGACGAAAGCCGCCTTCGAGGGCGGCTCACCGTCCGGCCGCGCCGTCCTGATCGAAACGCGACCTCATCACATGGCCAACTATAGCGCAGCAACCCCGAGCGTCAAGACCGCTCTAAAATACGTCCACCTCATAGGGATGCAGCCCCATCGTCATGACACACGCTCCTACGCCCTGCGAACCGGATGCCTGATCACTGTCTTGAGCTTCTCGGGCGCGGTGCGTCGGGCATCGTTGAGGTAGATCTCGTGATGGAGGCGCTTGTCACAGAAATCCTCGACATAGCCCTGCTCCTCGGCGAAATCGCGCATAGCTTCGACGGTCGCCGGCTCGCCGTCATACGGCCCGACATGCAGGCAATGAACGCACAGCCCCTCCTCAATAATGAGCAGCTCCACCATCGAGAAATCCCGCTTCTTCTTGGCGGCGGCCTCAGCGACGGCCCATTCGAACTCCTCGCGCGTCACGAACTCGGGCACGCGGATGACGGATATCCAGTTGAAGTCCTCCTTGCGCGCACAATCCACACCCAGCACGCCGTCCTGTCACCAAAAACCCTCCAGCGGCGGCACGACGAAGTCGAAGTATCCCTCGATGCGATGGTCGCCTTTCTTGGACATCTTGATGGTATACGCCACGCCGTAGAGCGCCTCGAGTGCATCCTTGTACGCCCCGCCCTCCTCGTTAGGATCACCATGGCCACGGACGGCGATGAACGTCATCGCAGGAACTTCGACGAGCATCGGCTTCTTGGACGGAAGGTAGAACTCCTTGTATTCCTTCTTGTAGTCGAATGCCATCGCAATCCCCTCTCCCGAGCAACGATAGGCCTATGATATACGAACATATGTTCTTGTCAATGCGGTTCGGCAGATTATGCTGCGATTCGCCTAGCACCCCTTCACGGCGTACGTCGCCCAGAAGGTCGGAATATTCAGGTCGTGCAGCCTGCCTTCGCCATAGGTGTCCTCGTAGCAGTCGACCAACTGGAAACCGGCTTGCAACTGGCCTCGAATCTGCTCCTCAAGCGTATGCGAGAACTGGATGCCGTCCTCCACGGGGTCGAGCGCCGCCATGTGGTCGGGATTCTTCAACGGGTTGAACGGCAGGCTGTGCACCGCCCACTCCTCATCGTCGTCGAACGCGTACCCGAAGCCGTTGTCGAGGCCCGCCAGCAGGCGTCCGCCGGGCTTCAAAATGCGATGGCACTCGCGCCAGAGCGGCTTGACCTCCTCTATGTAACAGTTCGAGACGGGATGGAAGACGAGGTCGAACTCCCCGTCCGCAAAGGGAAGCGGCTTCGACATGTCGCCTCGAACGATCTCGATCTCATACCCCTCGCGCTCGGCGACCATCCGCTCGGATTCCAGCTGGCTGGGCGTGTAATCGAACACGGTGCACCGCGCCCCGAGGGCGGCGAAGACGGGCATCTGCTGACCTCCGCCGCAGGCGAGACCGAGTACGCGCAGACCGGACAGGTCGCTCGGATACCATTCACGCGGAACGGGTTTGGTGGGGGTTAGCAGCATGCGCCACTCGCCCTGCCGGGCCTCGAGATATTCCTCATGGCTCAAGGGCGTGCCCCACTCCCAGCCCTGTGCGTTCCACCCGTCGATGGCACGGGCGTTCACATCGGCGTAGTTTTCTGTGGTTATGTCCGTCACAGGCAGGTCCTTTCAATTCGGGACGTGATATCGATTATGCTACGTCGACGCCCTCCATGCGCAGCAGGCCGAGGCGCACGAGCAGCGTCTCGCACACGCGCAACCAGTAGAGGGCCGCAGCCAGCGCGACAACGTGCAGGACGATTGAATCCTGCAGAAGCGATCTCACAATCCATACGAGAACGAAAAGCGGCGACATGAGCAGCGCGAGTGCCATCAGGAAGGCGGCGACCCTCCCCGTCCCGCCAAACGGCGCCCATTCGAACTCCGCCCCGCAGGCGCACCGCCTCGGCATGACGCCGAACCTGACGGGCACCCTCCGCCCGCAGCGGGCGCAGGCCATCTCCCCCGTCATCGGCGGGTCCCCAGACCGGCAAGCACCTCAGCGCGGAGGCGCTCCATGCGGGGCGTGAGCGGTTCGAGCGTCGGATCGCCCGCAAGGCGCGCAGCCTGGTCGGCAGACCCGTGCAGCAGCTCGTACTCGGCGAGATAGAGCTGCCAGTTCGCACGCTGTTGATGGCAATCGGCCAGGGCCATGCGCTCGCGCATGCGCGCGGCATCGGCGGCGTCCCGCTCGGCGGACGGGCGCACCAGCACGGCGTAATCGGCGACCTGCATGTCGGCGGAGGCACGGTTGCGCGAGCCCTCCTTGAAGTTCTTCCGAAACGCAGAGAGCCTCGCCAGTGCATCGCGTGCACCATCGAGGTCGCCCACATCGATCCGACTCAAAAATTCGATCTGCATGGCACGGAACCACCTGATGTTGTCCCTGCGCTTGAAGGTGACGGACTCGAGGCGGCGCAGGGCGCCGGCGCTGTCGAGCTCGAGGTAGTCGCAATACGCAAGCTCGATGGCGATGGTGTTCGCGGAGCGGCCGAAGCGGTCGCGGGCGGAGAGCACGTCGAGCACCGCGCGATAGCGGGCAGGGTCGCAATCCTGAGAGACGACCTCCCCGAGCTTGAGGAACAGCGTGCCTATGCGCACGCGCGCGATGACGACAATGGCAAACAGGAGGACGAAGCCGACGAGGTAGAGCGCGAAGTGGCCGCCCTCGATGAACCAGATCATCGCCACGAGGTTGGCGAGGACCAGCGCGATGGACTGCGCCTCGATCGCATGCACCCGCTTGACATACGCGGCAACGGTCCCTCGCGCATCCAAGCCCCAGTAGGCGGAGCGTCCATCCCCCGCCGGCGAAACGTTGCCGATGCGGTTGGGCTCCGGTGCCGGGGTAGGCGGAGTCGGAAGGTTGCTCATTGCGATCAGCTCCTCGATAGGTTTTGGAGATTGTACCCCATTACAGTCTGAAATAGGCCATCGATAAATTTCGA
>NZ_QUHV01000013.1:0-13646 GCF_003479805.1 Collinsella sp. AF08-23
GGAGAGCATTTCCCAGTTGACAAAACTATAGGAACACCCCCTCGTAAATATGGGAATAGTCGCCAGGGAGTAGCGAGAAGCGGCACCGTCCAAGCCCCTGACCTGCGGAGAGGTCGGGGGCTTATCTTTTTTGGCAACCTCTGGGCAACCTTTGCGGGCACGAGGCCTGAAAAATAGAGATAAGGATTCTCGCGAGCTTCCTTCAGTTCGCCAAAAGAAGTGAATGGGCACCAGGATCGGTGTAAGGCATTATGCAACGAAGGATATATCGTTGCATTATAATATGCAGCGAAAATCGTTTCGACGCATTATCATTCAGGCGAAGGGGAGGACCCATGCGAGAAACCAGGACCCTTGAATTCAAGGAATCGGTCACCAAGACGTTCCTCAAGACTGTAAGCGCCTTCGCAAACTACGGTACAGGGCGTATCTTGTTCGGGGTTGACGACTCGGGCATCACGGTCGGCCTCGCAGATCCGTCGGCGGACGCGCTTCGAATCGAAAACATGATCAACGACTCGCTCGACCCCGTTCCGCGCTACACCCTTAACATCGATGAGGCCAATTAGACCGTCTGTCTGACCGTGAACGAGGGGAGGTCGAAGCCGTACTACTGCAACCGGAGGGCCTACCGAAGGGCGGATTCAGCGACTATCGAGGTTGACAGAACCGAGCTCGGCAGGCTGGTGCTCGCAGGGCAGAACCTCAGCTTTGACGAGCTTCCGTCCTCCCGCGCCGATTTGTCGTTCTCGCTTTTGGCGGAGCGCTTCATGAGACATCTCGGGTTGACCGCCTTCGATGACAACTCCCTTCGGACCCTCGGTCTCCTCGGGGTAGACGGGGCGTACACCATCGCCGGGGAGATCCTTGCTGACGACAACGCCCTCTCGGGGATCGATGTCGTGAAGTTCGGCTCGAACATCAGCGAGCTGCTCGACCGCAAGGCCGTCGAGGGTTGCTCGGCACTCGAGCAATACGACGCGGCACTTGAGATGTACGAGCGTTATCTCGTGTACGAGACGGTTTCGCGTGCTGCCAGGGAAAGGGTGGAGCGCGTCCCATTCGAGGCGTTTCGAGAGGCGGTGGCGAACGCGCTCGTCCATCGCGCATGGGATATCCCCGCCAACGTCACCGTTTCAATCTACGACGACCGAGTTACCGTGGTCTCTCCGGGCGGCCTCCCCAGCGGCGTGACCGAGGAGGAGTATCTAGGGGGTGGCGTCTCGGTCCCGAGGAATCCCGTCGTCGCCAACATATTCTTTCGACTTGATTATATTGAGCAGTTCGGGACGGGTATCGTGCGCATCAACGGGGCGTATGAAGGGTTGGCGGTTAAGCCCGCCTTCGATATTCGCGAGAACTCCATCGCGGTGACCCTGCCCTTCGAGACGGCACGGCCGGAGGGGGTGACCCTCGATGAGCGCAAGCTCATGGATGAGATGAGTCGGAGCATCCTGATGACCCGTGCGGAGATCGGGCTCCGGAGCGGCTTCAGCAAAGACAAGACCACGCGCATCTTGAACGCCCTCGCGTCGCGCGGCCTCGTTGCGAGGGAGGGCGCTGGCAGGGGGACGCGGTACCGCAGGGTGTAGCGTTTTCCCGTATGCCTGCGTGCCGCAAGCTTGCGGATGGCGCCTGCAGTCCTTTCCGACTGAATTTCTCCAAGTTTGGCCATCTTACGACCTTGTTTTCGCCAATAGAAGTCCACCGACTCTTCGGAGTCCTATCAAGCTGCATCATCGTGAGTAGATGCGGAGAAGTGTGGGCGCAGGCCGCTCGGCCATATCATGGGTGGGTGTCCGCGCTGCCTTTTCAGGTTTGACCCGCTGCTGCAGGAGGGGGACGGATTCTTTCGCTTCTCGGTACATCTCGCGATAGACTCTTTGTTCAGCTTGTGGCATGAGGTTACAATGCTCCTAAAAGTGAAATGAAATTTAAGTTTTAGGAGTAGTAATTGAAAAGCATTATGCTGAAGAAGCGCGCTCGATACCTTGAGGAGGCGATGTTGTTTCGCGATACCGACCTCATCAAGGTGATCACAGGCGTGCGCAGATGCGGTAAGTCGAGTCTCCTCGACCTTATCAGGATGACCATCGAGTCCGAAGAAGTCGTTGGCCGCGGTTTCGTGAACGTCAACCTAGAAAGTAAGAGTACGGGCATCAAGACGGAGGATCAGCTGTACAACCACGTTCGTGATCGCTTGTCGGATGGGGGTCGAACCTATGTCTTCATAGACGAGCCTCAGAGAATCGAGGGCTGGCAGGATGCGGTCAATGCGATGAGGGTTGACTTTGACTGCGACATCTACCTCACGGGCTCGAACGCATATCTTCTTTCGAGCGAGCTCTCTACCTACTTGTCCGGGCGCTACGTAGAGGTAAAGATGTTGCCCCTGTCATTCTCCGAATTCACCGACTTCTGCGGTGTCGAATTCGCATCGGGAAAGTCTGTCGGGATCGCTCTCGGCGGGGAGCCCGTTCTCTTCGATGAGATGCTGACTCGCTACCTCGAGTATGGGGGCATGCCCGCTATTGCATCCCTGACGACGACCCAGGCGCAACACTCGGCGTACATGTCCGGCGTCTATGAGGCAATAGCCGTGCGCGACATCATAAACCGCGAGCGCGGTAAGGGTAAAAGCGTGGTGACCGATTCCTCTTTGTTGCGCCATGTTGCCGAATTCCTGGCTGACAACATCGGAAACGAGTGTTCTTCGAACGGTATCGCCGGCGCGTTGACCTCTGCGGGGTCGAAGACCACTAACAAGACCGTCTCCTCATATGTGACGGCACTCGAGGAGGCATTCCTGTTCTACCGCGCCGCACGTTACGACCTGCACGGCAAGGCGCTCCTTAAGACGAACCCCAAAGAGTACATCGTAGACACCGGTTTCAGGACCTGGATGGCAGGATACAGAGTCACGGATATTGGCCGCCTGTTCGAGAATGCCGTATATTTCCAGCTGCTCTACGAGGGATGGAGCGTGCATGTGGGCAAGCTCTACGGCAAGGAGGTCGACTTCGTTGCAACGAAAGATGGGCGTGTTCTCTACGTGCAGGCGACGGACGAGATGTTCGCCAGTGAGACCAGGGGACGCGAGATTGCTCCTCTGAAGGCGATACGGGACAATCACGAGAAGATTGTGGTCGTGAGGCAGGGTTCCTATGATACTGACATTGACGGCATTCGCATCGTGAGTGCGAGGGACTTTTTCCTTTAGAGGGAGGAAAGCGGCTAAAACGGTATGGCCGCAGCTCCCGCGGAGGGATGCGCGGGAGCTGCGGCTGGAGGTGTCGTCTCTAGTCGAACAAACTCGGCATGTCATCGTCTTTCATGAGGGCGCCGGCGCACGGCAGGCTCTGGGCGGTGAACTTCTCCGCGGAGACGCCGGCGCCCAGCACCTCCTCGACCGTGCTCACGGTAGTGATGGCGCGACCCTTCTTGGCGGTGAACGCCTGGACGCCCTGCGTGCTGGTGGTCGTCTTGGTCTTGAGTAGCGAAGTGTTGAAGTTCATCAGACGGTAGTCGCTCGAGACCAGAGCGATGTCGCGATCCTCCTTGAGCACCTGGGCGTACAGCAGCTTGGACCCGCCGTAGATGGCGTTCTTGAGGCGCTTGCGGTTGGTCTTGGTGACGTACCCGGCCAGCGACACGCGCACCGCGCGCCCGTTCTCAAAGACGAACAGCACGTCGGCCTTGTAGTCCTCGGGGTCGATGACCCAGATCACGCTCTCGTCGGGGTCCATCTCGAGGTCCGTGGCCAGATACGACCCCAGCTGCGCGGACTTGGTGTCCTCGAACGCCGCGACCTTGCACTTATACACCTGGCTCTTGTTGGTGAAGACCAGCAGCTCGTGCGTGTTGGCGGACGGGAACTCGATGAAGGGCTCGTCGCCGTCCTTGTACTTGAGCTCCGCGGCCTTCCGTAGAACGCGGTCCGTCATCTTCTTGAGGTAACCCTCGCGCGAGAGCATGATGGTGACCGGGTACTCCTCGACCTCGGGCTCCAGGCTCACCTCGATGACGTCGGACGGCTCGATGCGGCCCGTGCGGCGCGGCATGACGTACTTCTTGTTGACCGCGGCCAGTTCGTCGCGAATGACCTTCTTGATATTCTCCTCGCTCGAGAGGATCTCCTCGAGCGCGGCGATCTCGGCCTCGAGCTTGGCGATGTCCTTGGTGCGGTTGAGGATGTATTCCTCGTTGATGTTGCGCAGCTTGAGCTCGGCGACGAACTCCGCCTGGGTCTCGTCGATGTCGAAGCCGCTCATCAGGTTGGGGACGACCTCGGCCTCGAGTTTGGTACCGCGGATGATGGCGATGGCCTTGTCGATATCGAGCAGGATGGCCTCGAGGCCGTGCAGCAGGTGCAGGCGCTCGGACTTCTTGCCCAAATCGAAGCTCACGCGGCGGCGCGTGGACTGGATGCGCCACGCAACCCACTCATGCAGGATCTGGCGTACGCCCATAACGCGGGGGTAGCCGTCCACCAGGACGTTGAAGTTGCAGGAGAACGAGTCCTGCAGCGTGGTGGTGCGGTAGAGCTTGGCCATGAGCTTCTCGGGGTCCACGCCGCGCTTGAGGTCGATGGCGATGCGCAGGCCGGAGAGGTCGGTCTCGTCGCGGATGTCGGCAATCTCACGCACCTTGCCCTCCTTGGAGAGCTTGACGATACGGTCGATGATCACGTCGGTTTTGGTGGTGTAGGGGATCTCGTAGACCTCGATGATGCGCTCTTCGGGGACCCAGCGCCAGCGCGAGCGGATCTGGAAGCTGCCCAGGCCCGTCTCGATGATGCGCTCCATCTCCTCGCGGCGGTAGATGATCTCGCCGCCGGTGGAGAAATCGGGCATGGGCATGTACTCGAGCAGGTCGCAGCTGGGGTCCTCGAGGAAGTGCATGGTGGCGGTGCACACCTCGTTGAGGTTGAAGCCGCAGATGTCGGATGCCATGGCCACGCCGATGCCCTTGTTGGCCGAGACAAGGATGTTGGGGAACGTGGTGGGCAGCAGGCGCGGCTCCTTCATGGCGCCGTCGTAGCTGTCGACGAAGTCGACCGGGTCCTTGTCGATGTCCTTGAAGATCTCGGCGCAGATGGGGGAGAGCTTGGCCTCGGTGTAACGCGAGGCGGCGTAGGTCAAGTCGCCCGAGTAGTACTTGCCGAAGTTGCCCTTGGACTCCACGAACGGCGCGAGCAGCGCCTCGTTGCCCGTGGCGAGGCGCACCATCGTCTCGTAGATGGCGGCGTCGCCGTGCGGGTTGAGCTTCATGGTCTGGCCCACGATGTTGGCGCTCTTCTGGCGCTCGCCCTTGAGCAAGCCCATCTTGTACATGGTGTACAGCAGCTTGCGGTGCGAGGGCTTGAAGCCGTCGATCTCGGGGAACGCGCGCGAGACGTTGGTGCTCATGGCATACGGCATGTAGTTGGTCTCGAGCGTCTCCGTGATGGGCTGCGCCGTGACCTCCGAGTGCAGGCCGATGACGTTATCGGTGTTGACCTGCTTCTTCTTGCTTGGGGTGTTGGTTTTCTTCTTAGCCACGATTTCCTCTTGATGATTCCTTTAGGGCCGTTGTGCTGTAGCGCGTGCGGGACTGCTGGATGGCGGGCGGTTTGGCGACGGGCGCGTGGTTCACCACGGGTTCCCGTTCGCCGTGCGCCTCCGCCGCCCGCTCGAACCGCTCTTACTGCAGGTCCAGCTGGTCGAGATACTCCTTGCCGTGCTCGGCGATATGGCGTTTGCGGCCGGCCTCGTCGTTGCCCAGCAGCAGGTTGAACATGGACTCCATCTTGGTCACGTCCTCGGGCTCCACCTTGATCAGGCGGCGCGTCTCGGGGTTCATGGTGGTGAGCCACATCATGTCAGGGTCGTTCTCACCAAGACCCTTGGAGCGGTTGATGGAGCACTTCTGGTCGCCGATTTCGGCCAAGATGCCGTTCTTCTCGAGCTCGGTGTAGGCGAAGTAGGTCTTCTCCTTGCAGTTGATCTCGTAGAGCGGCGACTCCGCGATGTAGACGTAGCCCTCGTCGATGAGCGTGGGCACCAGGCGGTAGAGCATCGTCAGGATGAGCGTGCGGATGTGGTAGCCGTCCACGTCGGCGTCCGTACAGATGATGACCTTGCTCCAGTTGAGGTTGTCCAGGTCAAAGGCGCCCAGGTTCTTGATACGCTTGTCCCTGATCTCCACGCCGCAGCCCAGCACGCGCATGAGGTCCATGATGACGTCGGACTTGAAGATGCGGGGGTAGTCCTCCTTCAGGCAGTTGAGGATCTTGCCGCGGACGGGCATAACGCCCTGGAACTCGGCATCGCGCGAGGTGCGGATGGCGCCCGCCGCCGAGTCGCCCTCCACGATGTAGACCTCGCGGCGGGTCTTGTCCTTGGAGCGGCAGTCGATGAACTTCTGCACGCGGTTGGCCATGTCGGTCTTCTGCTGCAGGTTGGTCTTGATGCTCTGGCGGGTCTTCTCGGCGTTCTCGCGCGAACGCTTGTTGATGAGCACCTGCTCCATGATCTTGTTGGCGGCGTCTTTGTTCTCGATCAGGTAGGTCGCCAGGCGCTCCTTGAAGAACGCCGTCATGGCCTGCTGGATGAAGCGGTTGTTGATGGCCTTCTTGGTCTGGTTCTCGTACGAGGTCTGGGTGGAGAAGCAGTTGGTCACCAGCACCAGGCAGTCCTGGACGTCCTGCCACTTGATGGAGCTCTCGTTTTTGTTGTACTTGCCCTGTTGCTTGATGTAGGCGTCGATCGCGCTGGTGAGCGCGCTGCGGGCCGCCTTCTCGGGCGAGCCGCCGTTCTCGAGCCACGAGGAGTTGTGGTAGTACTCCTGCATCTGGAAGGTGCGCGAGAAGCACAGGCACGCCGTGATCTTGACGTTGTAATCGGGCAGGTCCTCGCGGTCGCGACCGCGGCGCTCCGTCTCGATGAAGAAGGGCTCGGTCAGGTAGTCGGCGCCCACCTTCTCGAGCACGTAGTCCTCAATGCCCTTGGGGTAGCAGAAGTCCTCTTCGGTGAACTCGCCGTCGTCGCCCTCGATGCGCAGGCGGAAGGTCACGTTGGCGTTGACCACGGCCTGGCGGCGCATGGTCTCGCGATACCACTCATGCGGGATGCTGATCGAGGTGAAGACCTCCAGGTCCGGGCGCCACTTGATGGTGGTGCCGGTGCGGTCGCCATCGGCGGGCTCGATCTCGAGCGCCTTCTTCTTGGCGCCCACGACCTTGCCCTTCTTGAAGTGGAGGGAGTACTTGTTGCCGTCGCGCCAGACCGTGACGTCCATGTACTCGGAGGCGTACTGGGTCGCGCAGGAGCCCAGGCCGTTGGTACCGAGCGAGAAGTCGTAGTCGCCGCCCTCGTTGTTGTTGTACTTTCCGCCGGCGTAGAGCTCGCAGAAGACGAGCTCCCAGTTAAAGCGCTTCTCGGAAGGGTTCCAATCGAGCGGGCAGCCGCGGCCGTTGTCCTCGACCTGGATGGAGCCGTCGCGGAAGGCGGTGAGGGTGATGAGCTTGCCGTAGCCCTGGCGCGCCTCGTCGACGGCGTTGGACAGGATCTCGAAGGCGGCGTGCGCGCAGCCGTCGAGCCCGTCCGAGCCGAAGATGACGGCGGGGCGCAGGCGTACGCGCTCCTCGTCCTTGAGCTGACGGATACTGTCGTTGCCATAGTTTGCGGTGTTCTTTGCCATGCTCGCTCTCTCGGTGGTTCCCTTGTGCGTCTTTGCAGCCATGTAAATGAATACCGTAACATAGCGCGGGTCGTATGCGGTACCGTCCAAGCTAAATCCATCGAACAGGGGTTCGCATGGCGAAGGAATGCCGCAACGGCCCCTGGGGCGGGGCTGTCGGCGCGGTGAGCGAGCTGGAATTCGCCTCTGGATACCCTATTTACCGCATGAGCCAGTGCCTGGTTGACCCGAGTTGACTCCCCGAAGCTATGAAGTTGAGGTTTTTCGTATTAGTTTTCGAATTTGCCGAGTATACAGCCTCACTTCAATTCCGTTATCTGGGGTTTTGTGTGCGTGGGTTTGCTCTCTACTCGGCAAAACCGGAATCGAGTACGAAAAACCTCAACTTCTTTTCCAAGGGGCGATGCACGTGCTCTTTGCGAGCGTGAAATCGTGGTATGAGTCCGCGTTGCTAGTTCACTGTGTTCCAGATATCCTCGTCAAACATGTTGGAAATGGCGGAGATGGCGAAAATGGTCTGAATGCCGCCAAGCGAGTTCTTGGAAGACTGGGAGAGCACGTCGCGTGGCGCGGTTTTGTTCCAGGTGACGGCACGCGTGTAGGTTATGCCTTCGGGCTCTGGCACGGGTGAGCAGGGGCCGGAGATGACGCCGATATGGTAGAGGCGTTCGGCGGGGTCGTACATGACGACGGTCGACCCCTGCTCCATGGAATGGGCAAAACGGAATACCTGTCCAACGCTGGTCGCGACCTTCTGCTTGCTTTCGGCGGGGTGCGCCGCAGCGTATACGGCCCTGATTTGGTCGCGGTCCATGTTGGCGATGTCCAGGCCGTTGAAGTCCCAACCAATGCCGATGATGTTGTTCTCGACCCAATCGGTTGCGAACGTTCCTCCGCGCCCCGCGCGAATCATCCAAGCGTTTATGGTGGCGTCCTTTCAGCTGCTGTCTCTACGCCTGCATTATCTCATTGGAGTGAGGCTCGGGACGCATTTCGATAACGTTTAGATTGGGCAGAACGAGGTGAAAGCCGTAACCTTATGACGTGCGTTACACCGAGCCCAGCGCCTCTCCAATCGCCTATCATTGCTGGTAGACAAGCGATAAGGAGACCCTCATGAAAGCCCTGGTACACGACGGCAGCGGACGCATTGCGCTCGAGGATCGCTCCGAGCCGCAACTGCAGGCGCCTACCGACGCCGTCATCCGCGTGACATGCTCGACCATCTGCACGAGCGACCTGCACATCATCCATGGAGCCGTCCCGCGCGCCACGCCCACCACGGTGCTCGGTCACGAGTTCGTGGGCGTGATTGAGCAGGTGGGGGAGGGCGTGCGCAACCTCAAGCCGGGTGACCGCGTGGCCGTGAGCTGCGAGACCTTCTGCGGCGAGTGCTTCTACTGCGAGCGCGGCTGGGTGAACAACTGCGTGGAGGGCGGCTGGGAGCTCGGTTGCTGCGAGGACGGTTGCCAGGCCGAGCTCGTGCGCGTGCCACATGCGGACCGCACCTGCGCCGTCATCCCCGCGGATGTGACCGACGAGGATGCCCTCTTCCTGGGCGACATCGTGGCGACGGGCCATTGGGGCGCAAAGATCGCCGAGATCGAGCCCGGCTTCACGGTCGCCGTGATCGGCGCCGGCCCGGTCGGCCTCACCACCATGATGTGCGCCCGCCTGTTCGACCCCGCCCGCATCGTCGCGATCGACATCGATCCCGCCCGCCTCGCCCTCGCCCGTGAGCGCGGCCTTGCGGACGCCGTGATCGACGCGAGCACCATGGACCTTGCCGCCGTGGAGGCCGCTGTGCGCGAGCTCTCCCACAGCCGCGGCGCCGACAGCGTGATCGAGGCCGCCGGCGGCTCCAACACCTTCGAGATGGCCTGGCGCATCGCCCGCCCGCACGGCGTGGTGGTGCTCTCCGCCATGTACGAGGGCGCCCAGACCCTGCCGCTGCACGAGATGTACGGCAAGAACCTCGTCTTCAAGACCGGCGGCGTCGACGCCTGCAACTTGCGCGAGACCATGCGCCTGGTGCAGGAGGGCCGCATCGACACGGGCTGCCTCATTTCCGGCCGCTACCCGCTCAACGACATCGTGGAGGCGTACCGCGCGTTCGAGGCGCACGAGGACGGCTGCCTCAAGCTGGTCATCACGCCCTGGGAGGATCGATAGATGCTGTACTCACTCGCCCCCATGGAGGGGATCACGGGGTACACATTCCGCCGCGTGCACGCTGAGTGCTTCGGCGCGCTCGACCGCTACTACACGCCCTTCCTCCCACCGCCGCGCGTGGGGTCCCCCTTCGGCGGCAAGAACCTCAAGGAGATCGACCCGGTCAACAACCAGGGCCTGAACGTCGTCCCGCAGCTGCTCACCAAGAACGCCGACGAGTTTGTGTGGGCCGCACGCGAGCTGGCCGAGCTGGGGTATGGCGAGGTTAACCTCAACCTCGGTTGCCCGTCCGGCACGGTCGTCTCCAAGGGCAAGGGCTCCGGCTTCCTGCGCGACCCGGACGCGCTCGAGGCGTTCCTGCGCGACGTGTGCGAGCGCTCGGCCCTGCCCGTCTCGGTCAAGACGCGCCTTGGACTCGAGGACGACTCCGAGTACGGGCGCATCCTCGAGCTGTATTGCACCCTGCCGCTCGCGGAACTCATCGTGCATCCGCGTGTGCAGAAGGACCGCTACCAGGGCAAACCTCGCTGGGAGCCGTATGGCAAAACGCTCGAGCGCGCGCCCTTCCCGGTGGCCTACAACGGCGACATCTTTGGCACGGGGGACATGGATGCGCTCGCGGAAGCGCACCCGCGGACCCGTCATGTGATGCTCGGACGCGGGTTGCTCGCCAATCCGGCCCTCGCGCGCATGCTCGCCGGCGGCCTGGCTGCGAGCGCGGACGAACTCAGACAGTTCCACGACAAGCTGTTCCATGCATACGTCGACGAGATCGGCGGCAACGCGGTCTTCCGCATGAAGGAGTGGTGGTTCTACGCCAAGTGCGCCTTTGCCGACCCCATGGCGGTGCATCGCACGGTGCGGAAGGTCCGGAAGATCAATGAGTATGAGGTTGCGGTTGAAAAGGTGTTCAATACCCAGTCTCTTGCCGCTGTTGCCCGGTTCTCGGGGTAGATGCCCACGGCGGTGGCTTCAAACGGGTTGATTCGTTGCAGCGAGGGCGTCGGAGGTGGTAAACGTGCACCATCAAATAGCAAGTCGGACAAAATAATGAACATCCGTTTATTAAAAAGGTCCGCGCGATGTGGCGTCGAAGGGAAGACCATGCGCATGGATGAGGCGCAACAAAGGGAATACTACGGGCTCCTTCGCGAGCTCATGACGTACGCCAACGAACGCTTGGGCGTTGTGCCGGTTTTCGATGTATTCAGTCCAGCTTGGCCCATTGAACCTGAACTTGAGGAAAAATGCCTGCTCGTGTTGCAGGAGCTGTGGCACACGCCCGACGTAATTGATGACTTTGCGCAAGAGGAAGTCTATCGCTTGTCGGCTTCTGAGCTGAATCTGGTCCGGAGCTGGAAAGATGCCCTGTTTGGCATATACATCGTGCTCGAAGTGCAAGACGGTACTGCCTTGCTCGTGGGCGATGGCATCTTGTTCAGGGTGAGTGGCTTTGGGGAGACCTTGGAGCTCGGATTTCCGGTGCTTCCCGTTTGCGTTGAGGGCGCTTTGCTTCCTTTCGGCGATGTCATCGTGATGCAAGAGCCCATGCGCGTGCATGGGCTGCCCCCTCTGTCAAAAGAGGAAGCGAATGCGTACGCTGCGTCTGTGGAATGCCCTCCCATCTCGGATGCGCGGACGTTCAGACTCACCGCGCGCGCCGAGAAGACGCGCGCCCTCCAAAACAAGATCGATTACTTGCTTAATGATGCCGAGCACGAGGACGAGCCCAGCGAGGGCTTCCATCGCGGCGTGCTCTATGGCCTTCCCGAAGAAAAGCGCGCTGAGCTCGTTGAGCAAGAGGCCGTAGCGCTGCTTGAGTCGCTTGAGGGAGAGGGGGTGGCTGATTGCCAAGTAAAACCCCAGGGGCAGGGGGAATCCACGCCTACGCAGGACTGTGGTGAGCTCGAAGCTATCGGATTCCCGTTGGATCAGGCCGTTCGAGTGATTGAATCGTGTACGTACTTGTACGGTGTGATCGAATTGGCAGAGGCGTACCGCCTGTATGCGGAAATGACGCTCACGCCCATCTCGATCGAAGAATTCAGGGGTGTCGCATCAGGCAGGTATTGGAGTCTGTGCCGCACGGGGCTAGTCTTCCGCCATGGTACCGAGTACGTAGCCAATCGCGTGCTGAGCGTTCCCTGCCTCGTGCACGATGCGGTCAAGGAGTGCGGGGACGGGGCGCTTCTCGGTCTTCTCGCCGCTATGGAAGAGGGCGGTGCGACGGTCGATGAGCTCTTTTATGCGTTGCGCGAGCAGCTCGCCGCACGTCCCGCCAACGACACGACGGCGGCTCGCATCCAGGCTGCCTATGATCGTTTTGAGAGCCAAACCAACGAGTATATCGACCAGCTTATCCAAGAGCACCGTGCCACCCCGCGTTGTCCGCTCAGCTCCGATCTGGTCAAAGACGGATGGCTCGATTTTGCCTGTTCGCTGCCGGAGGCCATAGCACTTAGGAATTTCCT
The DNA here is from genome assembly GCF_003479805.1 of Collinsella sp. AF08-23. Lineage (GTDB taxonomy): Bacteria > Actinomycetota > Coriobacteriia > Coriobacteriales > Coriobacteriaceae > Collinsella. The sequence goes on from NZ_QUHV01000013.1 coordinate 12,324, forward strand.
CGATGGCATCGTGCCGGATGGGGAGAACGAATATTTCTTCGCCGATCGCATGGTTGAGGACCTGATGACCTCCGTGGTTGCCACGGGCTCGCTCGGATCTGCCATGCGCGCGTTGAAGCTCTATGGATATCCGCACGAAGCGCCTTCCACGGTGAAGCTCATTCGCCTCGTCATCAATTTCTACCAGGCGCTGCCCTCGTGGGATGATAACGGCTGGTCAAGACGAGAGCACATGGAGCGCCTGACGGGTCGCAAGGTGTTTTACGCGCCGGACGGAAGCGAGATCCGCGTGAGCGACGCAGACCCGTGCCCATGTGGCTCGGGCAAGGCGTATGGGGAGTGTTGCGGAAAGCGGCGCCGACGCATCGTTGGGGCCTCGTGGCAAAGGAACTGAACGAACGTGTAGAGCGTTCATTGCGGATGGGGATGCGGACATTTTCTTAGACAATCCTACACCGCGTAGCCCAGCGCAAGGCGGTCTCGTCGGGCGTCCTCCAGCCAAGTGCCCGCGAGAGGTGGTGGTAGTAGGTGCTCCTGGGGATGTCAAGGAAGCGGGTAATCGTCGACGTCGGAAGACCGGTGGCCCCCTCAATCTCCCGGCGAGCCCGCACCTGCTCCGCATCGGGGTCGAAGGGGGTGCGAGCCTCCCTCTTTTAGGTCGTCCGACACCGCCCTGAGCAGCAGCTTCTCTATCTGGTCGGGAGTCATCTCGGCGAGCGGGCCCGTCTCGGGCGGCTCGTACGGCCCCTTGATCTCGATCTTCCCCACTCGGGCTCCCCTCGGGTCGTGCGGGCGTCGCCGCCCCCGATTCTACCCGAGTCCCAGGGCCTGCCGGTGTAGCTGTGCGGCAGCATCCCCGCGTCCCGGCTTCTGGCGGCCCCTCCCCCGACGCCGACGAACGCCGCGGCCTCGGCGACGGACATGCCATCCTCTCGCGCGAGCAGGAACAGCCCGACCTCCTCTTTGGTGTGCATGCGAACCTCCAGACCAGACACCGTCAAGGTGTCCAACTTTTCGTCCACAGTCCCTTTTGACCACAACCGCCAAAACGAAAAGAAAAAGGTGGAAGACGGCGTGCGTCTTCCACCTTTGCATCCCTGCGAGTGTGCAGACAGACTAGCGGCGCTTCTTTCTTAGGGCCGTTGCGGCGCCAATGAGCGCGGAGGCGCTCAGGGCGACGGGCGTGGCGATAGCGGCGATGTCACCAGTCTGGGGGAGCGGGCCGTTCGTGCCTGCGGGCTTCTTGTTCGGCTTGTTGCCGGTCTCGGGCTTGGGGTCGGGCTGCGGCTGCGGCTCGGGTTCCGGCTGCGGGTCGGGCTGCGG
>NZ_QUHV01000013.1:13656-65739 GCF_003479805.1 Collinsella sp. AF08-23
GGTTCCGGCTGCGGGTCGGGCTGCGGATGCGGGTCGGGTTCCGGCTCAGGCTCGGGGGAAGGCGCGGGGATCTTCTCGAAGACGGCCTCGACAACGGCATCGCCGCTCTCGGTGTCGACTTCGGTGACCTCGACGGACGTCGTGGAGGTGGGGCCTGCAACATCGACCGGCGTCCCGTTCTTGGTGACGGATGCGATGCGGTAGCCCTCGTCGGGGGTCACGGTGAAGGTCGTCTTGCCGTCCTTGAGGGCGACAAATCCCTCGGGCGTCACGGTGCCGCCCACGCCGGCGCGGCCCACGGCGCCAAAGCTGGTGAGGCTGTCCGCGGCGAGGGTGATGTCAAGCTTGTCCAGGCGTGGGGACTTTTCCTTGGGCCCCTTGAACACGAGCTGGGAGGTGCCGGGTTTGTTCACCGTGAAGGTAAAGTCGACGGTCTGATATGCATCCGCATTGGTGTGCCCGGCCGCATGCTCACCCTTCGCGATGATGGGGTCATCGGCGTCGGCGTCGGTCCACACGACCTTGTTGTTGCTGGAGCCGCTCATGTAGCGCAGCTTGACGTTGTAGGTGCCTGCGCGCTCGACGGTGAACGGAATGGCGATCGTGTCGTTCTCGCCCACGGAGTCGACGAGCTTGCCCAGGCTCGCGCCGTCGCGATCCTTGATCGCCATGGGCCAGTTGTTGTCACCCGTGGTGTCGTTATGCAGCACGCCGAGCTCGAACTCGATGGTCGAGGTGGTGCCAACGATGCTCGGGAACGCGAATGGCTCATCCTCGGAGTAGGCCTTGCGGATCTCGAGACCCGACTGTGCAGCCTGGAGGACCTTCATGGCCTCGAAGATGGCATCGGCGGAAGGATTGTCCTTGGCTACCACGGCGTGTGCGGTGACAAGCGCCTTGTCGAGGACTCGGACGCTCTCGGCCGTGTACTGTCCGGCGTTGGCCGCCGCCTCGGCGTTCTGGATGGCCTCCTTGAGCTTCTCAAGGGTGTAGTTGGACTCGCGGTCGATGATGGTCACCGTCACGTCGTCGTTGGAGCCGATCACGAGGCCCTCGGGGGAGACCGGAGCCATGGTCACGTAGAACTGGCCGTTGCCGATGGTGCTGGAGCTCACGACGCGCTTGGTGCGGACCTGGACGGTCTTGTGTGTCTCGCCCTCGTTGAAGACTACGTGTTTGGAATCGGTGTCGAAGTCGCCCTGAACGGCGGAGCCGGGCTCAAAGTTCACGACCACCTCGGCGCTGCCGGTGGAGCCGCCGCTGCGCGTGACGCCGAGCTCGTAAACGGAATTCTCGTCCATGGTGATCTCGGTCACGTCGAAGTCGATCATGCCCGCGCCGTTGTTGTTCAGGTAGGCGGCGGCGTCGATGCCAACGGCTCCCTTGTCACCGCCCACGACCTCGATTTTGACGGTGTGGGTGCCCGCCTCGAGGGTGTCGGAGGTGAAGAGCGGGACGCTCGTGGCGCGCTTGCTGGCACGGGTGTTGATCTCGATCGGCTCTTTGCCGTCGATCGTGATCTTGGCGTGGCCATGGTTGGGGTCGACCGTGCCCATGAGCATGAACTTGGTGCCATCGAACTGGAAGGTCGCGGTTGCGCCGGCCTGGCCGGTCCACATGCTGGTGCCGTCGATGAAGCTGGCGTTTTTCTCCTGGTTCCACCCGCTGCTGGTCTGCATCTTGGCGTTGTCGAGGATTTCCATGCCCTCGGGGACGGGCATGGGCTTCTCGAAGGCTTTGGTGGTCTTGAAGACGCCGACCTCGGAGATCTGGGCGACCTTGCCGTCAAGGGTGCTGAGGTCGATCTTGATGGCGCTGGCGGTCACGTTCGAGCCGCGCACGAGGCGCTTGGCGCCCACGGTGCCGCCCTTGCCGTACTCCACCCACTGGCCGCCGGCGTCGCGGTACGAGACGGCGAAGTTCTTGATGTGCTGGCCGTTCTGGATGGCCTCCTCAAAGGAGACCACGTTGAAGGTGCGCTCCTCGGGAAACTCGATGAGGAGCGACTGGGTGCCCGTGGCGTCCTTGGCGCTCCAGTAGGTCTCGTCCTTGCCGTCGAGCACCTTGCCGGGGCCGTACGCGGGGTCGTTCTCCCAGGCGCTGCTGGCCTTGGCGGTCGCCGCCGTACGCCCCTCGCCCTCGCGCGTGAGGTCCTGGGCGAAGGTCTTCTCAACGTTGTCGCCAAAATCGAGCGTGCGCTGCTTGATCTCGGGGTCGACCGTGCCCGTATCGTTGGGCGGCACGTTGAGCAGCAACGGGGCGCCGTGACCGACCGAGTTGAAGTACATGTTGCTGAGCTCGGTGAGGGTCTTGGGAGTCTTCATGTTGTTGTGCCAGAACCAGCCGGCGGTGATGCGGGCGTCCGCCTCGGGCATGATCCACTTGCCTCCTGTTGGGGAGCCAACGCTGACCTCCGCGCCCACCGTGGGGTCGTTTTGGATGTTCTTGTTCCAGGGGACCTCGGCGGAGCTCGAATCCCAGTTGGGGTTCATCTCGACGCGGTTCCAGGCGGTGTCTCCGGCAAGGCCGTTCTCGTTGCCCACCCAACGGACCTCGGACTGCAGGCCGCACTGGAAGAGGACGCACTCGTCGCCCTCGAGCTCCTTGATGGTTTTGGCAAAGCGCTCGAAGTTGTAGTTCTGTGCGTCGGCGCCGGTGCCCTTTGCGCCGTCCATCCACACCTCGACAAACTTGCCTTTGTTGCCGTACTTGGGATCGCCGAGGATCTCGCGCAACTGCCCGTCGTAGAAGTCGTTGTAGTTGTCGGGCTTTCCGTCCTTGTTGCCGTAGCTCGGCTCATGGATATCCCAGGGGGAGAGGTACAGGCCCATGTCGAGGTCATATGTGGAGCACGCCTTGGAAAGCTCCGCCAGGATGTCGATCCGGCTCGTGGTGCTGCCCATGTCGTAGTCGGTCGACTCGCTGTTCCAGATGCAGAAGCCGTCATGGTGCTTGGCGGTGACGACCAGGCGCTTGAAGCCGGCCTCCTTGATCATCTTGACGTAGCCCTCGGCATCGAAGGTCTCGAGGTTGTTCATATAGGTGACCGCCGAGGGCATCTTGGTGCCGTAGTCGGTGCCCCACTCGACGCCCGAGAAGGTGTTGGGCCCAAAGTGGCAGAACGCCGCGAGCTCCTCCTTGGCGTATTTGTATTGACCCTTGTTGGGGACGATGTCGTCCTTTTGGGGCTGTGCGGTGGCAACGCCGTTGAGGCTCTCATCGGTGATCCATTGATCCGCGAACACCGCCGTGGGCAGTGCGAGCGATGAGCACAAACCGGCCACGATGGCAAACCGCGCGAGGTTTTTACGCTGCATATTCCTCCCATCACGTGCTGCCAGCCGGTGCTGGCAGGTACTGGTGGTGCATCCGGCTACGATCGGTGCAGGATGCACTCAATCGGAACAAGTTTGCCTGGGTGCCCAACCCCCCCCCTCGTGGAATCGGCAGGCGTATTAATTTGGAACATGAACGGTAGGTTTATGAGTTTCAGACGGCTAAAGGTGGAGCATTGGTATCTGTCCGGGAAGACCCGCGTGCTTCAGGATACGCGCCGCGGCGGCGGATCACCGAGGTGGGCTTTGAGGGCAAGACGATCAACTCCGGGTCGGTCTCGATCATAACGACGTACGGCGACATGCCCGGCTAACTGGGACCTCTCCAGCCCGAGCCGTCCCCCAACATCCCGTTGATCATCGCGAGCATCTTGGGGAACACCATGCTCTCCTGCAGCGTGGAGGAGCGCCCCCTCACATTGGGGCCCATAGAGTTCGGCGGGGAAGACGTCGATGCCGTCTACAACCATCTCGCCCGCTTCCTGAGGGAGGTCCCGGCGATCGTGGTGAGCCCAACGCGGTCCGGCGACCTGCTCGTTGACCCGAGAGAGGTATCCGAGCAAATCGGCCCGAATGCGACGGTCTACTTTACGAGGGACTGCTCGGCTATGCAGGCTTTCAACGACCGTCTCGAACCCAATGACTTGCAATGCTATGGCGATGCGTTGCGCGTGTACGCCGGGCACCCGCATTTCGACATTCTGGGCGACGGGGCAAATCACAGGTTCTTCCCGCCGTCGACGCTTGGTGACGAGGAGGGCCGTGCCAGCTGCCTTGAGATATTGCGCCGCGCGCTCGCGCAGGACGTGCACGCATGGGAGACGTCCGTCCGCATCGAGGACATCAAGCGTCGCAATCGCGAATCGAGCCGCGAGCGGGCGTTCAAACGCCGCGCGGAGGAGATTCAGGACTTGGCGCTCGACCAGGTGGCCGAGATGCTCGATGCCGCCGACGAGGCGGCCAATGCGGCGGGGGAGGAGCGCGACGTCGCCCTGGATGAGCGCGATGACTCCGCTGAACATCGGCGTAGAGCGTTCATCGAGGGGAGGGGTTAATGGTGCAAAAAATCTAGCAATAGAACGCTTGCGAGGGTACCCTAAGGCCATGGGCAAGATATGAGCCGAGGCGCCAGGAGGCGCAAGGCGTGGGAAAGGAACGTGCCTCATGAAGAAATATGCGAACAGCGCTCTGTTCTATGCGATCCTGGCCATGATCGGCGGCGTGTTCTTCCGCGAGTTCACCAAGTTCTTTTCGTTTGACGGCGCGACCACCCTGGCGTTCGTGCACACGCATTACTTTGCCCTGGGCATGATCATGTTCTTGCTGCTCCTCGTGCTTGAGAAGACCCTGCACATCGCCGACCGCTCCGTGTCCCGTGCGGTGGTTGCCTACCACGTAGGTCTCAACGTTACCGCCCTCATGCTCGTGGCTCGCGGCGTGCCCCAGGTTCTGGGTATCGATCTTTCCCGCGGCATGGACGCGGCGATCTCCGGCATCGCCGGGTTGGGCCATATCGTTTTGGGTGTGAGCATTGTACTCATCCTGCTGGGCGTCAAACGCGCCGTGGCCCGCGCCGAGAAGAGATGATGGCAAGCCAAGGAAAAACCTCCGGCGACTTATGTCCGCCGAGCGGCATCGCGGCTGGTGGATGGTGGCGAAGATAGCAAAAAGGCGAACTGTCAACCGTGGTTGACAGTTCGCGTAATTCTCTTATGGTGGAGCCGCGGAGAATCGAACTCCGGTCCACGACAGCTCCCTGATCGGCATCTCCAGGCTCAGTCACTCATTTAGTCTCGGACGCCTCGCGCGGAGCGACACGCTCTCGGCGTCCCAACCGGTTCGGTCTTAGCCCGCGCCATACCGATCACGTGCGCGGGAGCATTCCCCTCAAATGACGTCGCGCCGGTGTCGGGGAAATCACCGGGTTGACGCGCCGCTATAAATTAAGCAGCGAGAGCCAGCTGGGGCTCAAAAGAAGAATTCTTGTCAATTCATTTTGACGGTACCCCTGTTTAACGTGGGCGAGGAGACCACGGCCTGCTTCCTCTCTCAGAACTATCGTGTCGAAACCAGTCGGCCCCTCATGCGAGGGTCGTGGTGCCGCATGAGCGGCGACGACCTGTCAAAGTACCCGAACTGCGAACGTGCCGCAATCCGTAAGCGAACAGTGTACCACGTTCGCGTCTCGAGCGTCTTCAGGGCACTCATGTGACGCACAGCGGGAGAAGAAGCCCCATGATTTGCGGACATCTGTTCATCTTCACGACTCATTGGGGTACAAGTCATACAGACGAGAGGAGCTCCAATGGAAGACAAGGCGAAAAACGCGGGTAAGGTTGCGATTGTTTTGGAGGGCGGCAGCTTTCGTGGCCAGTTCACCGCGGGCGTGCTCGACGTTCTCATGGAGCACCGCGTTGAGGTCGCGGCGTGTTACGGAACCTCTGCGGGTGCGCTCAACGGCCTGAATTACAAGAGCCGTCAGATCGGTCGTGCAAACCGCGTGAACCTGGCATTTTGCAATGATCCGCGCTACATGGGCGCTCAATCGCTCATTACCACCGGCAGCATGGTCGGCTACGATTTCATGCTCAACGACGTGCAGGATCGCCTTGACCCCTTCGATAATGACGCCTATCTGGCCAATCCCATGGAAATGTATGCATGCGCCACGGATGTGATGTTCGGAACTGCCGCGTACCTGCCGGTTCGCAATGCGACGCTCGACATCGACGCCGTGCGCGCCTCCACTTCCTTGCCGCTGGTCACGCAGCCTGTCGAGATTGACGGGCACCTGTACCTGGACGGTGGCACCGCCGATTCCGTTCCGGTTGAGCATGCGCTCGAAGATGCGGGTTTTGACCGGGCGATCGTGGTGCTCACGCAGGATCGCGATTACGTTAAGGGTCCCTATGGACTCATGCCGGCGGCTCAGCGCGCATACGCCGCATATCCGTATTTGCTGGAGGCGATGGCGAATCGCCACGAGCGCTACAACGAGCAGCGCGAGCACATTTGGGAATATGAGCGCGAGGGCCGGGCATTCGTGCTGGCGCCGCCACGTCCCGTTGAAGTGGGGCATGTCGAGCACGATGCGGCGAAGTTGCTCGATCTGTATATTCAGGGCCGCCAAGAAGCGGCTGCCCATATTGATGAGATACGGGAGTTCGTGGGCAAATAGGGGCTGGACGGAGGCGTGACGTCGATACCGCGCATTCCGTTGGCGGCTGAATATCGACCGCTTACCGGTTGGTCTTGATTTCTCATACCAGTAAGACTACCTGCTGGCACTTCGTGGTATAAGAAGAGTGAAAAAGGGTCCTCTCCACTGAGATACTCAGAGAAGCCCCATCAGAGGGCGGAGAGGTCGGGAACCCGGGCAGGCGCAAGGCCCCCGGGTTCCTTCTTGTGAGGTGCCCGAGAGGTTCCGGCAGGGTGCCGAACGTCTGCAAGAGGCTTGTTGCCGACGAAGAGGCGGAGGCCGCCGGGGCGTCCGGGCATCGTTTCGCCGGGGGTGGGAAGAGCATCCAAAACCATCGCCCGCCTCCGTCTCCGTCCCGCCTGTGCAGAAGTTCTGCACGTATGGCGGAAATACGTTGACTTCGCAGCACAGGGCGGTATTATTGACAAGTTACTTTCCAGAGCCCCGTGAAACTCTGTTAAGACACACGTACTGTACATGGAGGAAAAGTGATTCTTAAGTCGACTCACTACGCCAAGCAGGGTGAGGTTGCCCGTAACTGGGTCCTCATCGACGCCGAGGGCGCCACGCTGGGCCGTCTTGCTGCCCAGGTTGCCAAGATCCTGCGCGGCAAGAACAAGCCCCAGTTCACGCCCAACTCCGACTGTGGTGACTTCGTGGTTGTCATCAACGCCGATAAGGTCCAGCTTACCGGCAACAAGGCCGACCACAAGACCTACTACCGTCACTCCGGCTACAATGGCGGCCTCAAGGCGGAGTCCTTCCGTCAGGCTATGGAGAAGCACCCGGAGAAGGTCATCGAGCGCGCTGTCCGCGGCATGCTCCCCAAGACCACTCTCGGCCGCAAGCAGCTGACCAAGCTCAAGGTCTACGCTGGCGCCGAGCATCCGCACGCTGCTCAGAACCCCGTCAAGATCGAGCTGGAGGGCTAAAAGATGGCTGAGAACACCGTTGTTTACTACGGCACCGGCCGTCGCAAGAACGCCGTTGCTCGTGTCCGTATCGTCCCTGGCACCGGTAAGGTGACCATCAACAAGCGCGATGCCGAGGAGTACTTCGGCCGTCACCAGCTCGTTGAGGACGCCCTCGCCCCCTTCAAGGTGACCGACACCCTCGGTTCCTTTGACGTCATCGCCCTGTGCGATGGCGGTGGCATCACCGGTCAGTCCGGCGCCCTGCGCCTGGGCATCGCCCGCGCCCTTCTCGAGGCGGGCGACTATCGTGCCGACCTCAAGCGCGCCGGCTTCCTCACCCGTGACGCCCGCGTCGTCGAGCGCAAGAAGTACGGCCTCAAGAAGGCCCGCCGCGCTCCCCAGTTCTCCAAGCGCTAAGGCGTTTGCGAAGACGTTTCCCGTATGGAAATGGGCCTACCGAGTTTTTCGGTGGGCCCTTTTTTTGTACCATTACGACGGTGCGGAATTTTCGTTCTCAACAATGTCCGCCCCACATCAGACCGGCGTCGTATGGGCGCTGGGCGTATGGAAGGAATGCGAATGAAGTACTTCGGAACCGACGGCTTCCGCGGCGAGGCGGGCACGACCCTCACGGTCGAGCACGCGTATAAGATTGGTCGCTACGTAGGTTGGTACTACGGCGCGCGCCAGAACCGCAAGGCCCGCGTCATTGTGGGCAAGGATACGCGCCGCTCGAGCTACATGTTCGAGTCCGGTCTCGTTTCTGGATTGGTCGCTTCCGGTGCCGATGCGTACATGCTCCACGTCATCCCCACGCCGGGCGTTGCGTACGAAACCATCGACGGCCGCTTCGACTGCGGCATCATGATCTCGGCGAGCCACAACCCCTATACCGATAACGGCATCAAGCTCATGAACAGCGAAGGCTGCAAGATGGACGAGGAAGTCCTTGAGCTCATCGAGGACTACATCGACGGCAAGAGCGAGATCCCGTTCGCCTCGGGCGATGAGATTGGCTGCACGGTCGATTACATGCAGGGCCGCAACCGCTACATCGCGCATCTGATCGCCAGCGCGAATTTCTCTCTGCAGGGCGTGAAGGTCGGCCTGGACTGCGCGAATGGCTCCGCCTCCTCGGTGGCAAAACCCGTGTTCGACGCCCTTGGCGCCGATGTCCGTATCATCAACAATGCGCCCGACGGCTTCAACATCAACGTCGACTGCGGCTCCACGCATATTGAGCGTCTGCGCCGTCATGTGGTCGAGCAGGGCCTTGATGTGGGCTTTGCCTATGATGGCGATGCCGACCGCTGCCTGGCGGTCGATGATCGCGGTAACGTGGTCGACGGTGACCTGATCCTGTATGTGTGCGGCACTTACCTGCACAAGCACGGCCGTCTCACCGCCGGCACCGTGGTTCCCACGGTCATGAGCAATCTCGGTCTGTTCCGCGCGCTCGACCGTGCCAACCTCAAGTACGAGACTACGCCGGTGGGCGACAAGTACGTCACCGCCTGTATGCGCGAAAAGGGCTATAGCCTTGGCGGCGAGCAGTCGGGCCATGTCATCTTTGGCGATATCGAGACTACGGGAGACGGCATCATGACGTCCCTGCGCATCATGGAGGTCATCCGAGCCGAGCGCATGAAGCTCTCCGAGCTGTGCGCCCCGGTCAAGATCTTCCCGCAGGTGCTCGTCAACGTGCGCAGCGAGCGCAAGGCCGAGCTCGATGAGTGCAAGCCCGTGTGGGACGCCGTTCGCGCGGCAGAGGAGGAGCTGGGCGAGCGTGGTCGCATCCTCGTTCGCACCTCCGGTACCGAGCCGCTTGTGCGCGTGATGGCCGAGGCAGAGACGCAGGAGGCGGCACAGGCCGCCGTCGACTCGATCGTTGCCGTGGTCCAGCGCGAGCTCCCCTAAGCGAGCCCTGGTTTCCGGGATTGGTTTTCGGTCTCACAGTTCGGTAGAATGGAGAGACATGGGGGACCTCAAAGGAGTTAGATGTTCGACAGATTTCTCAAGTCGCTTAACGTGAACGCTCGCACGAGCGTACTGACCTCGCCCCTGGCGGGCCATGTTATCCCGCTTTCGGAAGTCTCTGACCAGATGTTCGCCAAGGGCTTGCTTGGTCAGGGCGTGGCCATCCGGCCCACGGGCAATCGCGTGGTGGCCCCGTCCGATGGTAAGATCGAGGCGATCTTCCCCACGGGGCATGCGGTGGCGATCCATACCGCAGAAGGCCTCGACGTACTCATCCACGTTGGCCTGGAGACGGTTAGGCTCGATGGCAAGCATTTCAAGGTGAACGCGTCCGTGGGAGATGCAGTGCATCGCGGTGACGTGCTCATAGAGTTTGACGGAGAGGCCATCGCAGCCGAGGGCTATGACGTCACGGTGCCGATCCTTATCTGCAATTCTGCGGAATATGCCAGCATTAAGGGATCGGAAGGAGCGGATGTCGAGGAGCTCGACCAGCTCATCACCGTTCGTTCGCGGTAACGGGGCCCGATGGGGCAATTGGAATGACAAACCCGCCAGGAGTTTCTCTTGGCGGGTTTTCCTTAGCTTGAGGGCATGCGAGGCCATACTTGCATTTCCTCGCGCAACCTTCACAATAGAAGTGCTGGGGCGAACGCGTCCGAGTCGCCGTGGACGGGCAGGGGCCTCGACACGGTGGGGATTTTGACATACGCGCCCTCGCCCTGGACGGTGCGCGTCTCACGTTGGTTGCGGCCGACGGGGCCGCATGTGCCGGGACTGGATGTCCCGGAGGAAAGGAGCGCGTCATGCGTATCGTTCACGCCGCCGACTATGAGGATATGAGCCGAAAGGCGGCAAATCTCATTGCCGCTCAGGTTGTCATGGATCCCTGCTGCGTCCTGGGTCTTGCCACCGGTTCCACGCCCATCGGCACCTATCAGAACCTCATCAAGGCCTATGAGGCGGGCGACCTGGACTTCTCTCAGGTGAGCACTTATAACCTGGACGAGTATCGCGGCCTGTCCCACGACGATCCCCAGAGCTACCATTACTTCATGAAGGAGAACCTGTTCGATCACATCAACATCGATCAGGCCAACACCCATGTGCCGGACGGCTCCAACCCCGATGCCGAGGCCACGTGTGCCGAGTACGACCGTATGGTCGAGGAGGCCGGCTACCCCGACCTGCAGCTCCTGGGCATTGGCAACAATGGCCACATTGGTTTCAATGAGCCCGACTCCTGCTTCTCCAAGGGCACGCACTGCGTCGACCTCACCGAGAGCACCATCGAGGCCAACAGCCGCCTGTTCGACAACATCGAGGACGTTCCTCGTCAGGCATACACCATGGGCATCCACACCATCATGAACGCCTACATGGTGCTCGTAATCGCTAATGGCGAGAAGAAGGCTCAGGCCGTGCACGATATGTGCTTTGGCCCCATCCAGCCTTCCTGCCCGGCTTCTATCCTGCAGCTGCACCCCAATTGCGTGGTCATCGCCGACGACGCGGCCCTGTCGCTCTGCAAGTAATCTTCGCTGCATTGCCCTTGGGCCTCGGCTTGCGCGCCGAGGCCCTTTTTTGACTGTGCTGACGCCTGGACGCCTGCGGGCGAATGACGGGGACTATTTCATCCGGGCATTGAGTTCGCCGGCGAGTTCATCGAGCGAGATGCCGTAGCGTTCGAGGGTCACGAGCAGGTGATATACCAGGTCGCCCGCCTCATAGCGGATGTGATCGTGATCGCGATCCTTGCAGGCCATGATGATTTCGCTGGCCTCCTCGGCGAGCTTTTTAAGCAGCTCGTCCTCGACATCCGTGAGCAGGCGCGCCGTATAGCTCTCCTGAGGAGAGACATCGCGGCGCGCGTGGATGGTAACGGCCAGCCCCTCGAGGGTCTCGCCGATGTTGCCGGGTTGTACGTTGGCAGTTCTGACTCCCATATGGGTCTCCTATTTGATAATGCGATGACGTGGGACGGCGATTCGCCGTTGCGTCGCGCCGACGGATGGCGTTATTCCGCCCCGACTGTGTTGAAGAAACAGGTGCGGTTGCCGGTATGGCACGCGGGGCCGGGCGAGTCGACGAGCGCGAGCAGCGTATCGGCGTCGCAATCGGCTCGCAGCTCGATCACACGCTGCACGTTGCCGCTGGTAGCGCCCTTGTTCCAGAGCTCCTGCCGACTGCGGCTCCAAAACCAGGTGGTGCCCGTCTCGAGCGTGAGGCGCACCGACTCTCGGCTCATCCAGGCGACCATGAGCACCTCGCCCGTATCGTGCTGCTGCACCACGCAGGTGATGAGGCCGCGGTCGTCAAATCGCAGGTCATCGATGTTCATCAGAAGTCCAATCTCACGGGAATGCCCTGGGCGGCCATGTATTCCTTCACCTGGCGGATTGAGTAGGTGCCAAAGTGGAAGACGCTTGCGGCGAGTACAGCATCGGCCTCGCCCTCGAGTACACCCTCGGCGAAGTGCTCGAGCGTGCCCACGCCGCCTGAGGCGATCACAGGAATGGACACCGCGCGTGCCACGGTGCGGGTGAGCGATAGGTCGAACCCGGCTTTCGTGCCGTCGCGGTCCATGCTGGTGAGCAAGATCTCACCAGCCCCGCGGCGAGCTGCTTCCTCTGCCCAGGCAACGGCGTCGATGCCAGTGGGGGTGCGTCCACCGGCAAGGTACACCTCCCATCGATCGGCACCGGGCGCTCCGGGCTTGCCCACGCGCTTGGCATCGATCGCCACCACAACGGCCTGGCTGCCGAATGCGGCCGCGGCTTGCGTGATGAGATCGGGATCGCGCACCGCAGCCGAATTAACCGAGACCTTGTCGGCGCCGGCGGCAACCATGGTGCGCATGCCGGGAAGGTCGCGGAATCCGCCGCCCACGGTGTAGGGGATGGCGAGTTCGGCGGCGGCGTGGGCCGCCATGTCGATAGTCGTGGCACGGTTGTCGCTCGTGGCAGTGATGTCGAGGAAAACCACCTCGTCGGCACCCTCGCGGTCGTAGGCGGCGGCGAGCTCGATGGGATCACCGGCGTCGCGCAAGTCGACGAAGTTCACGCCCTTGACCACACGCCCGTCGCGCACATCAAGACAGGGAATAACACGTTTGGTGAGCATGGTCTACCTCCCAGTCGCCGCATCGAGCGCCTGCTCGAGCGTGAAGGAGCCCTCGTACAGGGCACGTCCGGTAATGGCTCCCTCGATGACCTCCGGTCCGGCGGCGGCAAGGGACCGTATGTTCTCAAGCGTCGAGATGCCGCCCGAGGCGACTACGGGAAATCCGGCCACCCTGGCGACCGAGCGATACGCATCGACATCGATGCCCGTCTGCATGCCGTCGCGGGCGATGTCGGTGAACACGAGATGTTTGAATCCCAGCGAGGCGAGTTCGGACACGACTTCGTCGCAGCTGCGCCCAACACCGTCGCGCCAGCCGTTGACCTTGACCTGCCCGTCGCGGGCAGCGACGTCTGCAACGAGCAGCTCTCCAAATCCATGCGCTGCGACCTCGGCAAACCCGGGTTCAGTGACCAAGACGGTGCCGAGGGCGATGCGCTTGGCACCCGCCGCGGCGAGCTGGTCGATGCGTGCGAGGGAGCGGACGCCGCCGCCGACGTCAATCGATAGTCCCTCTATGGAGCAAATCGAGCGAATCGCGCGCATGTTCGCGGCGCAAGCGCCGTCGTCTTCGCCGAACGCCGCGGAGAGGTCGACGACGTGGATCCAACGCGCGCCCGCTTGCGAGAATTCGCGTGCGATGGCGACGGGGTCGTCGGAATAGACCTTCATGCGGCTGCGGTCGCCTCGTTCGAGGCGTACGACTTTGCCGTCAATCAGGTCGATGGCGGGAAAGAGGATCACGAGGGGCCTCCTCGGTAGAGGGTGGATGATGTGGCGCGAGCGTGGTGGGGTGCGACGCGGGGGATGCGGTGCGGGCGATGCGAAGAGGTGCACCTCCCGGGGCACGCTGTGAGCTCCTAGGAGCACAGGCGCACGAAGTTGCGAAGAATCGCGTGCCCATGCGCGGAGGACTTCTCGGGGTGGAACTGGCAGCCGAAGACGCTGCCGCGCGCCGCAACGGAGGCGAAGTTGCGTGCATAGTGCGTGACGCCCGCCACGTCGTCCTCATTGACGTCGGCCCCGAGGGCATAGGAGTGGGTGAAGTAGACATTCGACCCCTCGGCGAACCCCTCCAGCAAGGGACACGGGCGTCCGTGCTCGGTAAGGTGCACCTGATCCCAGCCCACATGGGGAACCTTGAGACGTGCCGATTCGAGCCGCGTGCAGCTGCCGGGAAGCACGGCGAGCCCGCGCACCCAGCGCGTCCCGTCAGCCTCGAAAATCGATCCGGCATCGAGGCCCGTGCCGCGGGGGTCGGGTGCGGGGACGGTTGGCGCGTCTGCGGGAACGCCCTCGTCACCGCGTTCGAAAAGTAACTGCAGCCCCAGGCATATGCCTAAAAACGGCGTGCCCTTACCGCCGCGTGTGGCTTCGATCACGGCGCGGTCCTGACCGTGTTCGGCCATGTACGAGATCGCGTCGTAAAACGAGCCGACGCCCGGCAGGACGATGCCATCGGCGCTCGCGATCGCATCGGGGTCATCGGACGCGAAGGCATGCGCCCCCGCGCGCGTGAGCCCGCGCACGACGCTCGACAGATTGCCTTTGTGGTAGTCGACCACCACGATGCTCGGTTCGTTCACGGGCACCTCCCTTACAGCGAGCCCTTGGTGGAGGGCACGCCGTTCACGCGGGGGTCGAGTTCGCAGGCGTAGCGCATCGCGCGGCCGGCCGCCTTGAAGGCTGCCTCGATGATGTGGTGCGAGTTCGCTCCGGCGAGCTCGCGTACGTGTAGCGTCACGCGCGCGTCACGGGCGAAGGCGTAGAAGAACTCGACGGCGAGCTCGGTGTCAAAGGAGCCCACGCGCTCGGTAGGAATGGGAAGGTCGCAGTACGCCTGCCCGCGCCCCGAGATATCGACGGCTGCCTGGACGAGCGTCTCGTCCATGGGTATACACACGTCGGAAAAGCGCGTGATGCCCGCTTTGTCTCCGAGCGCCTGGGTGAATGCCTGGCCGAGCACGATGCCGGTGTCCTCGACGGTGTGATGTGCGTCGACCTCGATGTCTCCTGTGGCACGGACGGTGAGATCGAACAGGCCATGGCGCCCGAAGGCGTTGAGCATGTGGTCGAAGAACGGTACCCCGGTATCGATTGAGCAGGTGCCGGTGCCGTCAAGGTTAAGCTCGACGGTGATGTCGGTTTCCCCGGTGACGCGCGTGACGACGGCGCGGCGGTTGGCGGAATCGGTCATGGCGATCGGTCCTCCTTAAGACAGAAGTTCGGTCAGCGCCGCGATGACGGCGTCGTTTTCCTCGGGCGTCCCCACGGTGATGCGCAGGCAGTCCTCAAGACCGGCCGCGGAGCTGAAGTCGCGCACGAGGATTGAGTGCTCGTCGCGTAGGCGGTTGCGGATGGCGGTGGCGTCGGCCATGCGAACCAGCAGGAAGTTCGCGCTGCTCGGCCATACGGTGACGCCGGGAAGCCCCGCTAGGGCGCGTTGCAGCCGTTCGCGCTCGGCAACGATGGAGGCGGTGAGCGGCTCGAGGGCGCCGCGCTGGCGCACGAGGGCGAGCGCGGCTGCTTGTGTGAGGACGTTGACGGAGTAGATTTGGCGAACGGCGGAGAGCGCGTCGATGATGTCCGCGGCGGCCATTACGTAGCCGCATCGCGTCCCGGCCGCACCGTAGGCCTTGGAGAGCGTGCGCAGGATGACGAGGTTGTCGAGGTGCGCGAGGAGAGGTAGGGCCGAGGCATCCTCACCGGCGAACTCGATATACGCCTCATCCACCATCACCAGACCGTGGCACGCGTGGCAGACGCGCTGGATGAGGCCGAGGTCGGCCAGGTCGCCGGTGGGGTTGTTGGGCGAGGTGACAATCACGAGGTCACAGGTGCGCGCGCAGGCGAGCAGCGCCTCCTCGTCCAAGGTGAGCGTGCGTGGATCGCGGCCCGCAGTGCGGACATTCGTCTCGGTGATCTGGGCGAAGAACGCGTACTCCGAGAAGCATGGCGGGCAGATGAGGACGGAGCGATTCCGGCCGCCGAAAGCGAGCAGGAAGTTATAGAGAAGCTCGTCGCCGCCGTTGCCCACGCAGACCTGGGCGCGCGTGACGTCGTTCGCGGCGGCAATTTCGTCACGTAGCACATCCGACATGGGGTCGGGGTAGCGATTGAGCGGGGTCGCGGCGAGCACCTCGTCCACGGCCTCGCGGACGCTCGCCGGCAGGGGGTGGGTGTTCTCGTTTGCGGAGAGGTTGATGCGTGTGGCCGTGAAGTTCGGGTCGTACGGCTCGATGGAGCGCAGGTGCGGCTGCATGAGGCGCTGGGCGCGCGCGGAGAGCTCTGCCACGGCTACCTCACCTCCCCCTGAGCGGCGGGGCGTCCGACGCCGTACGCCACCGTTGCAGCATCGTCGTCGGGCCAGGCGATGACGGTGAGGTCCGCCTCGGCGAGGACTTTGGTCGCCACGGCAGGGGCACCCTCATCGATAAGGCGGCGGCGCAGTCCCGCGGAGAGCGCGTGCGCCCACAGGCCCTCGGCCTGCGCCATGGTCTGGGTGGCGGGGGCGTCGGCGAGTAAGCCCTGCGGCGTGTAGCAGATGACCGACGAGCTCGTGACGAAGTCGTCGACGGACAGCGGGCTGGAGAACTGCGCGGTGCCGCCGGTGGGCAGGGTGTGGTTGGGCCCTGCCACGTAGTCGCCCAGCGGCTCGGAACTCCAGGCGCCCACAAAGATCGCGCCCGCGTTGCGGATGGAGCCGACGAGTCCGAGGGCATCGGCGCAGTGGAGTTCGAGGTGCTCGGGGGCGATGGTATTCACGGCGTCAATCGCGGTCGCGAGATCGGGCGCGATTACGATGGTCCCCTGGTCGGTGAGGGAGGTGCGGGTGATTTCGGCGCGTGGGCTTTGGGCGAGAAGGACCTCGAGCGCCGCCTCGACACCGCGCGCGAGTTCGGGGCTCTCAGTTACGAGGTAGCACGCCGCCAGCGGATCGTGCTCGGCCTGGGCCATGAGATCGGCGGCAACCACGGCTGCCTCGGCGCTCGCGTCGGCGAGCACGCAGACCTCGGAGGGGCCCGCGATCATGTCGATGCCCACATCGCCCGAGACGAGGCGTTTCGCGGCTGCCACGTAGGCGTTGCCCGGCCCCGTGATCTTCTCCACGCGCGGGATGCTCTCGGTGCCGTAGGCGAGGGCGGCGACGGCCTGGGCTCCGCCCACCAGGTAAATCTCGTCGACGCCGGCGACTTTGGCCGCGGCGAGCGTGGCGGGCGAGATCCCTCCGTCGCGCTGGGGAGGCGTGACCATCACGACGCGTTCCACGCCGGCGACCTTGGCGGGAATGGCGTTCATCAGCACGGTCGAGGGGTACTGGGCGCGTCCGCCGGGGACGTAGATGCCGGCGGCGCGCACGGGCGTCACCTGCACGCCGAGCAGCGTGCCGTCCGCGCGCGTGGTGAACCATGACTGGCGGACCTGGCGCTGGTGGAAGTCGCGGATCTGCGCGGCGGCCTTCTCGAGGGCGGCGATGAGGGATGCACCCACCTGCTCGAGGGCGGTGTCGATGCGTTCCTGCGGCACGCGGAAGTCGGTGAGGTCGACACCATCGAACTCGGCGGCGTACCGACGCAGGGCGGCGTCGCCCTCCGCACGCACAGTGTCGATGATGTTCGCGGCAGCTTGGGTGATCTTTGCCGAGACGGCGCCCTCGCGCCCAAGGTTGGATACGGTGAGACGCTCGCCGGGGAGCAGGATGACGGTGTTCATATGCGGGCCTTTCTGGGGCTGGAGCGCGGAGGGGCCCGATGGGCCGATGCTCCGAGTCGATGGGGGAGGGGTGGGAACTCAGCGTGCGTATCGAGCGTGTTGACGGCCTTAATGCGCGTCGTCGCAGGCGCTCTCGTCGCGCCAGGCAGCGAGACGCCGGGCGAGCTCACGCACACGCGGGTCGAGTCGTGCGCGGCCGGGATTCGCGAAGAAGCGTGCGGTGCAGGTCATGAGTTCGCCGGTGATCACGAGGTCGTTCTCGCGCAGGGTCGTACCGGTGGCGGTGATGTCGACGATGCGATCGGCGAGCCCCACGATGGGACCGAGCTCGATATTACCGTGCAAGGCCACCACCTCGGCATTCACGCCGCGTTCCTCGTACCAGGCGCTCGCGATGCGCGGGTACTTGGTTGCCACGCGTAGGCATCCGCGCCGGGCATAGGAGCGCTTGGTCGCTTCGGCGCGTCCCGCTGGTTCGGCTTCGATGAATCGGCAGGCTCCATACGCCAAATCGACGAGTTGCAGCAGGTCGAGGTCCGCCTCGATGAGCGAGTCGCGTCCGCAGATGCCGCAGTCGGTCCCTCCGAGCGCGACGAAGGCGGGGGCGTCCGTGGCACGCACGATGACGAGCTCGACCGGGCCGATCGCGCCCTCGCCCTCGCGCGTATCGCGCGTGCGTATGATCAGGTGACGTCCGGGGTTGCGCAGCCCGCTCGCGTCGATGCCGACGGCTTCGAGTGCGGCGATGGTGTCGTCCTTCAACGAGCCCTTGGGCACGGCGATGCGCAGGGGCGCCTGCTCGTCGTCCGTCTCGGATGCGTTGGGACCCGTGGTGGCGGCAGAGTCGGGGCGCGCGGCGTCTGCCGATCCACCCACGCGGATATCGCTGCACGGCGCCTGCTCGGCTTGTGCCTCCAACACCTCGGTGAGGCGTTCGAGTGAGAACGCGAAACCCGCGGCTGCCGCACCCAGCTCAAGGGCGGCGTCGAGCACCGCGTCGTAACGGCCACCCGACCCCACGGGATCGGCGAGGTCGCCTGCGTAGGCTTTGAGCACCAGCCCGGTGTAGTAGCCAAACGAGCTCATGAGGGAGAAATCGAAGGAGAGGTGGCTCGCCAGCTCGGCGTTGCGCGAGGTCAGGCGCTGGACGAGCGATCGCAGCTCCGTCGTCGTGGAGGTGGTGGAGCCGGCGGCGCGCAATAGGGCGTCAACACGGTCGAGCGCCTCGGGGCCACCCGTGATGCGGGGCAGCTCGCGCATGGCGCACTGGAGCGCGACGGGTAGGTCGCTCGTGGCGGCGAGCTCGTCAAGGTCGATGTAGTTGTTGGCGTGGACGAGCGCGAGCGCCTCGTTGGCGAGTGCCTCATCGACGCCGAGCTCGAGGAGGGCCTGATAGGGAACGACGCTGCCGCAGACGAGCTGCCAAGAATTGAGCCCCAGGTCATCGAGTGCTTCGGCGGCGATGAGGGTCATCTCGGCGTCCGCGGCGTCCCCGCCCTCGCCTACGAGTTCATACCCGAGTTGGGTGAATTGGCGCGCCCGTGCGGTGCCGCGGGGCTGCTGACGCACGACGGGGGCCTCGTAGCGCAGGCGCAGCGGCAGGTCACGCTCGCTCATGCGCGCGGCGATGGCGCGGACCACCGAGGTCGTGTTGTCCGGTCGCACGGCGAGTAGGGCGCCGTTGTCGTCGAAGAGATTGAACGGTGCATCGGAACTCCAGGCGTTGGCTTCGCCGACGCTCGCCGATTCGATGAGGGGCGTTTCGATGGGGCGGTAGCCATGGTGCACGAGGCGGGCCTTCACCGTCGCGACGATATGCTCGCGCATCTCCGCCTCGTCGGGCAGGATATCTCTGAATCCGCGCGGTGTCGTTGCCATACCGTCCCTCTCTCATCATATGGGTGTCTGTTGTCTTCGTGCGGACACTTTAGCATGATGGAGTGCGCGAGAGAGCGCTGCACCCAACTCTTAACATGCAAATTGGTGCAATTGGGGACGGGTGCAAAATCCACCATAAAATGTACCATGGGGGCCTAGGCGAACGCCTCGCAGTGGAAATCCGCTGCATAATGCTCCATGACGCCCACGACGACCCGGATCGCCCTCGTATGCCGCTACAATACGAGCGGTTCAAATCACGTCATATCGAACGGCGCGTCTCAAACGCGTCGCCACGTCAGAAAAGGACGCACGCGCCCATGGCATCTTACGCCCCGCAGATTTCCTCCCGTCGCACGTTCGCGATCATCTCGCACCCCGACGCCGGCAAGACCACCCTCACCGAGAAGCTCCTGCTCTACACCGGCCAGGTTCAGAGTGCCGGCTCGGTCAAGGGCAAGCAGAATTCCCGTCATGCCGTCTCCGACTGGATGGACATCGAGAAGCAGCGCGGCATCTCCGTTACCTCCTCGGTGCTGCAGTTCACCTATGGCGGCTGCTGCGTGAACATCCTCGACACTCCCGGCCACCAGGACTTCTCCGAGGACACGTATCGTACGCTCATGGCCGCCGACGCCGCGGTCATGGTCATCGACGGCGCCAAGGGCGTCGAGGCCCAGACCAAGAAGCTCTTCCGCGTCTGCGCCATGCGCGGCATCCCGATCTTCACGTTCGTGAACAAGATGGACCGCGAGACGCGCGACCCGTTCGACCTCATGGAGGAGGTCGAGAACGTGCTCGGCATCCGCACGTACCCCATGAACTGGCCCATCGGCAACGGCCGCGATTTCCGCGGCGTGTTCGACCGCGCGAGCCGCCATGTCCTTGCCTTCGAGGGCGACGGTCGCGCCAACGGCACTAAGAAGGTGGACGAGGTCGAGGCCACGCTCGGCGACGCCGCGCTGACCGAGCTCATCGGCGAGCACAACCACAACAACCTGATGGACGATATCGAGCTACTCGACGGCGCCGACTCCGAGTTCGATCTCGATGCGGTGCTCACCGGCAAGCTCTCGCCCGTGTTCTTCGGCTCGGCACTCACCAACTTCGGCGTGGAGCCCTTCCTCAAGGACTTCCTGCGCCTGGCTCCCGGCCCCGGTGCGCACACCGACGCGCTCACCGGCGAGCCCGTGGAGCCCACGCGGGAGGACTTCTCCGGCTTCGTCTTCAAGATTCAGGCGAACATGGACAAGAACCATCGCGACCGCATCGCCTTTGTGCGCATCTGCTCGGGCAAGTTCGAGCGTGGCATGGAGGCCATGCACGTGCAGGGCGGCCGCAAGATCAAGCTGGCCACGGGCACGACCATGATGGCCGACGACCGCGCCATCGTGGACGAGGCGTACGCGGGCGACATCGTCGGCCTGTTCGACCCCGGCATCTTCTCCATCGGCGACACCATCTGCACGGGCAAGAAGCCGGTGCAGTTCGCTGGCATCCCCACGTTCGCGCCCGAGCTCTTCGCGCGCGTCACGCAGGTGGACACCTTGAAGCGCAAGCAGTTCGTCAAGGGCATGGAGCAGCTCGCACAGGAGGGCGCCATCCAGATTTTCCGCGAGCTCGGCGCCGGCATGGAGTCGGTCATCGTGGGCGTGGTGGGCACCCTGCAGTTCGAGGTGCTCGAGCAGCGCCTCAAGAGTGAGTACCACGTCGAGGTGCGCCGCCAGCCGCTGCCCTACACCGCGCTGCGCTGGATCGCCAACGAGCCCGACACCATCGACATCCCCGCGCTTTCGCTTACGCGCGACACTCTGCGCGTGGAGAACATGCGTGGCGACAAACTGCTGCTGTTCACGAGCGAGTGGAACATCGATTGGGCGACCGAGCACAACCCGGATCTCAAGCTGTCCGAGTTCGGCAACGTGGAGTTTTAAACACATGGCCCAATGCATGCCAGGGCACGCATTGGGCGCGCTGGGGCGTGTGCTGGGCATGTCGGGATGCGCATCGGGCGTGCTGAGGACGTATCGGGCATGCCGGTGCGCGTGTTAGGCATGCCGGGATGTGCATCGGGCATGCCGGTGCGCGCGTTGGGCATGCCGGGGCACGTATCCGGCACGCTGATGTGTGTTGGGCATGCCGGGGCACGTATTGGGCATACCGGGGTGCTTAAATACGCTAAATGAGGGGTCATTAAATAAAATGTGCGGGGTTTAATTAGGGGCAGTCGCGTAGACGGTCAAATTCTTTGAATGCAACCTGCGGTTTTGTGATCAAAAAGCCGCGTATATCTTGGGAGCCGTGTTAAACCCCACACATTTTAATTAATAACCCCTCATTTCATTTAAAGGGGATGTGGGGACGCGTGCTGCTTGCCAAATGGCTTGGCGCGGGCCGCGCGAATCGAGCAATGGAGAGCCTGGTGTGGGGCGTGCCAAACGGCTTGGCGCGGGCCGCGCGAATCATGCTGTGGAAGGCTGGGCGCGAGTTGCGCATCGGCATGCTCGGTCGCGATGGACTTTCCAACAAGCAGTAGGGGCGCGTTCGTTGTGGGCTGGGCGGTTTGGCGCGGTGGGCACGAGCTGGGGCTGGAGGCTCGAGCTCGGGTTAGCGTCTACATTTACATAAGGAGCGCGGCTGCCATGGCGATTACCACGGAGGGCAGCATGTTGGCCACGCGGAAGGTCTTGCCCCAGATGAGGTCGACGCCAACGCAGAAGATGAGAATCGATCCCGTCGACGCCGTTATCGTTTGGACGGTCGGCGCATCAGTGGCGTCCTGTATTTCTAGGAAGAGGCGAAGCATCGTCCTATTCCATATTTTCGAATAGCTTTGAGAGGGATATATCGAAGCCTTTTGCGATTTTATTGATGTTGTTAAGCGTGACATTTCGTCTTCCGGTTTCAATTGAAGCGAAATACGAACGGTCCATTCCTATTTTATGGGCAAACGCCTCTTGGCTGATGCCGGTCATTGCGCGCAGTTCTTTGCAGCGGATTCCAAACGCAATCTGTAAGGTGTTCTTCTTCATACATCAAGAATGGAAGAACGTTGTATATTAACCAACGGACTATATACAACATTGAATATAATTACTGTTGTGCAAATACAACATCGGAGATGGGAGACCAGTGTCTGATCAAAGAATGATGTCGCGAAGGGCGCTTTTGGGTTGTTCGCTATTGGCGCCGCTCGGATTACTCGGCTGTTCTAATGGGGGCACTAAGGGGAGCGTCGATGAGGGAAATCAAGGGGACAAAGTTTCGCAAGATGGTATCCCTGTGAAGGTAGAGGAAATAATAAGAGGAATTTATGACGAGCCGTCAATAGAGACCGATGATGCCGGCAAAAGCTATCTGTTAGTCAAGTGCTCGGGCGATGGTATCGACGAGGATTGGTGGCTTCGCTTGAACTCTAGCGGAGAGGTATTAAAGACCTTGCCTCGCTCCTATGAAAACGGCGAGGATGGGTACACGCTTTATGAAGATAATGGGCAAAAGAATAAGACGCATTGTCATGTGGACAAGAGTGCTGATGTGAGCAGCAGGGTTCTACACGATTTCAACGGAACCTATCTGGTTCTAGAAGAGCATTCGGGTTTCGATGATGTGGGCGGCTATTTCGGACTCGTCAATAAGGAGGGCGAATGGCTTGAAGGGTCCCCATTAAGCTGTGGTGACATATTGGAGGGGTCTGCCTGGGGTTTAGAGGTTGGGGTGCTTCCGACTGAGCAGAGCAATCTGACGGGTATCAAGCTCTCAAATGAGAATGGGGAGAGCATCTGGCTGTTCTTTGATGTGAAAAGTGGGGAGCTGTCAGCCAGCGCATCGCTATGGAGTTCGGGAATATACACAGTTGGAAACTCGATCTATTGCCAAATGTATGACGGGCGACATGCGGGAGATTTGTGTTGCCTTGAAGGAGGATCAATTACTTCTTTGGCGACAGACGCTGGAGTGTTGCTTGACAGCAATGAGCAAGGCTTCTTGACAGATAAAGATGGATTGACGTTCTACTCACTCGGCGGAGAATGGCTCTGGACTTATTCGGAGCGCGAAGTCGGAGATGCGTTCATAAAAGATGATTGTGTGATAGTCCAGGCCAAGGGTGCCAATGGCTCAACGTGGTATCTCGTGCGCCTAGGCGCTGGCTCTGGGTCGCCTGTTGCTGATCCCATTAATTATTACGATGGAAGGGTGGCGGGCAGCGTTGCGTACTTTGATACGGCGGAAGGCGAAATTATCAATTATGAAACCGGAGAGAGCGTTGTTCAATTTGAGGGGAAGAGCAGTGCAAAGTACCTTGGCGTGGCGGCAGGGATGGTTTGCATGAAGGTCGATGGCGAGTATGTGTTCTATGACGGAAAGGGCGATTTAGTTGATCCGAAGTACGTTCAGTAGGAAAGACTGCTCGAGAGTGATTGGCGGCAATCAAATACAATGTCGATGTGTCCGGATTGAACACTTAGATACGGTTATGACGGGCGCATCGCTTGGCCTGTGAGACGTGAGCGGAATGCGATTTGCGGCGGCGATACTCTGACTTTCATCTTGGGGGAATCTGATCGAAATGTAGCGTCTATGCGAGCAGCGCGGCCGCCATGGCGATTACCACGGAGGGTAGCATGTTGGCCACGCGGAAGGTCTTGCCCCAGATGAGGTCGATGCCAACGCAGAAGATGAGAATCGATCCCACGGTGGAGAGGTTTGCGATCGCGGCGGCGGTCATGAGCGGATTCAGAATCTGCGCAAGGACGGTGACGCCTCCCTGCAGGAGGACGACGGGAATGACCGAGAAGATGCAGCCCTTGCCCATGGATGCCGTCATGGTGCACACGAGCAGCGCATCGATGGCACCTTTGAGCGCCAATGTGGTCCAGTCTCCCGTGAGGCCGTCCTGAATGGAGCCCACGATTGCCATGGCGCCCACTGCCACCGAAAGGGACGCGGAGACGAACGCGTCGACAAAGGCGGAATCGCCATTGCTGCGCGTGGCGTATTTGAGCCATTCGCCAAACCGGTCGAGCTGTCGTTCGAGGTCGAACACCTCGCCGATGAGCGATCCAAGGGCAAGTGAGCCCACCACCAGCGCCGAGTTGACGGCTGCGAGCTTGCCGCCCTCAAGGGACAACATGCCCGCCAAGGCGCCAGAGAGTCCGACGAAGAGGATGGCCACCGCTGTTGCCTTGAGCAGGGTGTCTTGAATGCGGGGCGTGAGGAAGCGGCCAAAGGCCAACCCGGCGAGGCCTCCCACAAGGATGAAGCCGCCGTCGATGAGGGTGCCGAGTCCGATCATGGGTCGCTCCTAGCGTGGGTCGGCGCCGGGAAGCGCTGGTGCATGGGTTCCAGTGAGATGTTCGAAGAGGGCGGAGCAGCCCAGAAGGACATCGCGGTAGGTGGCGTCGAAGTCGCCCGTATACCATGGGTCGGCGACGTCGCGCGTGCTTCCGGCGAAGCTCAGCAGCCGGTGGCAAATGCCGCGAGGATCGCCTTTCAGGATGCGCCCGAGCCCTCGCTCGTTCTCCGCGTCCATGTAGGCGATGACGTCCCAGTCATTGTATTCGGCGCGCGTGATCTTGCGGGCGCGGTGCGCACCAACGGGTACCCCGACCTCGCGAAGCTTGTTCACGGTCCCATGGTGCGGCGGGTTTCCGATCTCCTCGCGCGAGGTTGCGGCGGAGTCGATGACGAATTCGTTCTCGAGCCCCGCGCGTCGCACGAGCTCCTCAAAGACGAACTGTGCCATGGTCGATCGGCAGATGTTGCCATGGCAGATGAATAGGACGCGATGCATTCCGCGCGGGCCTTTCGTTTAGGTTATTTTCCCTGCTAAGCATAGCAGAGCGCAGGTTGTTCAGACGGTGCGTCTCGACGTGCGGCGCATGGATAGGCGTGTGCACACATGGGTGAAGTGGCTCGATGCGTGGGCGAGGCGTTTCGGCGCGTCGGACAGAATGGTCCGATGCGCCGAGCGGTTGCGGGACGCCGCTCGGTGCATAGTGATTGCGTGTGCTGTCCATGCGGTCGGGTAGGATGGAGTGCCTAACCGATTTTGATGGGAGAGTTGTCGTATGGCAGATTCCAACAACGTCGATGTTGCCGCCATCATGAACATGGTCGCCGCGCTGAGCCCCGAAGGGAGCGGCGTGCGCAAGGATGTGGTCGCCACCGCGCAGGTTGATTCGGGGCAAGCCGAGCCTGTCCCAATGCCGTCTGGGTCCGGCGTTGCGCCCGAATCATCGATTGGGGCGCGCCCTGCCGTCGCGCCCGCTACATCCGTCGCGCCCGCAGCGCTTGCTGCATCGGCTGCAAGAACGGCGGGCGCGATGCGCCCCTTTGGTTCCGCAGGCTCCCTCACGGCCGATGACTTGGCGGATGCCCCGGCAGCGCGGCGCGCAGAACCCACCTCGGAGGACATCGCCGCCATGAACAGACGCATCGTGTCCGCGCTCGCCGCCGAGCTGGGGCAGCCGGTCGCGCGCGTCGAGGCGGTCATTTCCCTCATCGATGAGGGCGCGACGATTCCGTTCATCGCCCGCTACCGCAAGGAGGCCACGGGCGGTATGGATGACGTCGCGCTGCGTGCGCTCGACGACCGCCTGTCCTACCTGCGCAACCTCGAGCAGCGCAAGTCCGACGTCATCGCGGTGATCGACGGCCAGGGCAAGCTTACGGACGAGCTGCGCTCGAGCATCGAAGAGGCGCCGACGTTGCAGCGCGTGGAGGACCTCTACAAGCCGTTTCGTAAAAAGCGCGCCACCCGCGCGTCGAAGGCGCGCGATGCAGGCCTCGAGCCGCTCGCGAACCTCATTCTCATGCAGCCCGTGCAGGGGGAGGGTCCGCTCGCGGCGGCCGCGGGCTACGTCAACGCCGAGGGCGGCTTCGCCACGGCGGAGGCGGCGCTCGCCGGCGCGCGCGACATCGTGGCGGAGCTCGTGGCGGAGGATCCCGAGAACACGGCGGACCTGCGCGAGTACACGCATAAGACGGCCGCCATCGAGTCGGAGGCCGTCGATGCGGACGAGAAGACCGCGTACGAGCCCTATTACGAGTTCTCCGAGGCCGCGCGCTCCATCCCCAACCATCGCATCCTCGCCATCAACCGCGGTGAGCGTGAGGGCAAGCTGCGCGTGCGCGTGCGCGTGGACGGTGAGGCCGCGGCCGAGCGCCTGCAGCGCCGGTACCCGCGTCGTCGCGGGCCGTTCGCGGGGGAGCTCGACGCCGCCATCGCCGACGGATACAAGCGCCTCATGGCACCCTCGCTCGAGCGCGAGCTGCGCGTGGACCTCACCATGCGCGCGCAGGAGGACGCCATCAAGGTCTTTGCCAAGAACACCGAGGGCTTGCTGCAGCAGCGTCCCGTCCGCGGTGCCCGCGTGATCGCGCTCGACCCCGGTTACCGGGCGGGCTGCAAGGTCGCCGTGCTGGACGAGTACGGCAAGCTCCTCGACCACACGATCTTGTACCCCACGCCGCCGCGACGCGATGTCGCGGGCACCAAGCGCGAGCTGCTGCGCCTCACGCGCAAGCACCGCGTCAACACCATCGTGGTGGGCAACGGCACGGCGAGCCGCGAGACCGAGGAGGTCGTGGCGGCGTTCATCGCCGAGTCCGCGCCCGAGCTGCGCTACACCATCGTGAACGAGGCGGGCGCGTCGGTGTACTCGGCCTCCAAGCTGGCGAGCGAGGAGTGCCCCGACCTCGACGTGACCACGCGCGGCGCGATGAGCCTGGGCCGCCGCCTGCAGGACCCGTTGGCGGAACTGGTCAAGATCCCGCCGCAGTCCATCGGCGTTGGCCAGTACCAGCACGACCTCGACCAGGGTGAGCTCGGACGCGCTTTGGGCAACGTGGTCGAGAATGTGGTCAACCGCGTGGGCGTCGACGTGAACACTGCGAGCGCGAGCCTACTGGGGTACGTCTCGGGCATCACGCCGGCGGTCGCCAAGAACATCGTCGCCTATCGCGAGGAGAACGGCGCGTTCACCGATCGTCGCCAGCTCAAGAAGGTCCCCAAGCTCGGACCCAAGGCCTATCTCAACGCGGCGGGCTTCATGCGCATCACGGGCGGCAAGAACCCGCTCGACGCCACGAGCGTGCACCCCGAGAGCTATGAGATCGCGGGCGAGCTGCTGCGCCGCGCGGGTGTTGCGCCGAGTGCGCTCGCCGCCGGTGGCGTACCGGGCATCGGCTCAAAGATCGGCAACTTGGGTGCGGTCGCGGCCGAGCTCGGCTGCGGTGTCCCCACCCTGCGCGACATCGTGGCGGAGCTCGAGAAGCCCGGCCGCGACCCGCGCGACGACGCCCCGGAGGTCGTGTTCTCCCAGGCGGCGCGCAGCATCGAGGACCTCGAGGTTGGCATGGAGCTCAAGGGCACCGTGCGCAACGTGGTGGACTTCGGCGCCTTCGTGGACATCGGCGTGCATCAGGACGGTCTGGTGCACATCTCCAAGTTGGCGAGCCGCTTCGTGAAGCACCCGAGCGAGGTCGTCGCCGTGGGCGACACCGTGACCGTGTGGGTCACCGGCGTGGACCGCGCTCGCAAGAAGATCTCCCTCACCATGGTCGAGGGGCGTATGGATCGGTAGGGTTTAGCGACATGTGGCATTTGGGGGGCACGCGCATTTTTGCACATTGGAAACGCGTGGCGCGTTGGGGGCGGGCGCATTTTGCGTGCCTGACGCGGGTGCGCCATCCCTGGCTGCGCGTTGCGTGCGTTGCCGCACGCTAGATGCTCGCGTTCCGCCGCAATTCCGGGCCTCGCAGATGGGTTCTCGAGCTTTTTCGTATCGGAAATCGGAATTCGCGAGTACAAGGCATTTTCGATCGACTTTGACCTGCGCTTTTATGAGTCAAAGGGAACGGTATACTTCGCCTTCTCTTGAATCGATACGAAAAAGCTCAACTTCGTTTTTCCAAGGGTCGCTTCGTTGCTCGACGCGCCGCTCTTTACGCTTGACGGAGGTACAAAATGCCGAAGGGCGGGATTTCCAGCGTCCCGTGAAGGTCGAGCCTGGCGTTAGCGCTAGGCTCGGGGTGCGCATCGTCCTCGGCCGCGGCTGCGTGTTGCCCGGTATTGGGCTCGGGGCGCACGTCTGCCCCGGTTGCGGGTTGTTCGCCATCGTGCTCAGGACGTGTGTCGGGTGAGGTCGCGGACGGTGCGGCGCTCGCAGTTGGGGAGCTCGCCTCGCACGAGACGAGGACATCGAATGATCCTTGTAGGCAGCCATCGTTGAAAGTGAACGGCGCGTCATCCGCATTCACGGCCACGAGCACATGCTCGGCCGCCGCCCCGTCCGCCGCACCGACGCAACGCTCGAACAGCAGCTGCTTGTTGGTGATGATCACGTTGCGGTAGTCTCCGTGGCAGAGCGCCCGCGACTCGCGGCGCACGTGGTTGAGACGGTTGATGAACGCGGTGAGCTCGTTGGGGCCCGTGCCGCCGTCCCATCCGGCGACCGGGGCGTCGAGCGCCTCGGCCGCGGGCGCGCCGATGGCGGGCCTCAGCTCCACGTCTGCTAGGTACCCGATGCCCTTGGTTCCCAGCTGCCCCCACTCGCTACCGTAATACAGGCACGGGATACCCGGCATGCCGAACAAGACACCGTATGCCGGAGCGAGGTGGCGCTTCTCGGTGAGGATGCTCGCAAGGCGCGAGACGTCGTGGTTGTCGGCGAAATTCACCAGGTGCTTGCCGCGGTAGATGCACCACGGGTCGCCGCCGAACTGGCGGTGCAGAGAGTGGGCGATCTCGAACATGTTCATGGAGTTGAAGCTCGAATACAGCCCCTTGTAGCACTCGTAGTTCGTGCAGGAGTTGAGCATCTCATCGTTCACGATGAGGTTGTAGTCACCGTGCAGTACCTCGCCGATGAGCGGAAACCCGTCGCCCGCGGCGCCGTCAAAGCGCGGTTCGGCGCCCAGTTCGTCCGCGAGCCCGCGTAGTTGCTTCACGAAATCGTGGTCGAGGCTATAGGCCACGTCCAGTCGCAGTCCGTCCACGCCCAGCTCGCGCTTCCACATGCGCACCGCATCGAGGAGGTAGTCGACGACCTCGGGGTTGCGTAGGTTGAGCTTGACGAGGTCCTGGTTGCCCTCCCAGCCCTCATACCAAAATCCGTCACCGAAGTGCGTGTCGCCGTCGAAGCTGATGTTGAACCAGTCCTTGTACGGCGAGTCCCAGCGGCGCTCGCGCACATCCCGGAACGCCCAGAAGTTGCGCCCTACGTGGTTGAACACGGCGTCGAGTATCACGCGGACGCCGCATGCGTGTAGAGCGTCGACCACGCGGGCGAAGTCCTCGTTCGTGCCCAGCCGGTAGTCGATTTCGCGCAGGTCACGCGTGTTATAGCCGTGCGAGTCGCTGGCAAAGACGGGGTTGAGCAGAATGGCGCCCACGCCGAGCTTTCCCAGGTACGGGGCCCATTCGATGAGCGAGCGCACGCGGTGCAGGGAGCGTTCGCGCTCTTGGCCCTCGGCGTCGTCGACGGCGGGCGCGTCGAATGGGCAGTCAAGCATGCCCAGCGGATACATCTGGTAGAGCGTTGTGTCGAAAACCCACATGACAAGGCCCCTCGGAAAGCGTGGTCGAGTGTTGCGCCGACGGAGGTGCCAAGAGGGCGCAGGTCTCAGCATACCGCGTGGCGGGCATTTGCAGGCGAGTGGCTCGGTAGGCGGTTCAGCTGCTGCGGAAGTGGGCACCTCGCAGACGGGGGCTCGCAGCCGATTGCGGCAGGATGCGTGTATCCGCTGTTGAATCCGAGCGGCTGGTTGAAAAATGTGAGAAACCATGGGATTGTAACTGGCTTAACGTTTCAAACCCATGATTTCTCACATAAATGGGGTTGGTAATGTGATTTATCATGGGTTTGAAATCCGGTGCGGTTTTTCAAACCTATGGTTTCTCACATTGCAGAAGAGACTCACATTGCAGAAGAGAGATGCCGCCGCGTTTTCTTTACCGCGTTCTCTTTGTCCAATACCTAGAGTCGTCCCATGATGGCATGACCTATGAAGAGAATGACGCCCAGTGCGAAGAGCGGAGCGACTGTGCGCTTGGGGACTTGGTACGGATGCGTGCACATAAAGCCCGCGCCCGCAATCCGCGCCGCCCCTGCATCTTCGTTCGCGGATTTACCCGAAGAGTCCCCCCGCGACGGACATGAGTGCAATGATCACGCCCACAATCGACTCGCCGCCAAGCACACCGGAGGCGACGATGATGCCAGATTCGTCGTGTGTGGTTTCCTTCGCGTTATCGACCGTACCAGTGCCTGTCTTACCGGCGCTCCGCGCGGAGAGGCGGTCGTATGCCCACTTGACGCATGCGCCGAGTGCGGCGGATATGGTCATATAGAACGGCAGGTACACACCGAGGCCGAGCATCATGGCGGGGATGCCCAGGCAGTGCAGGGCCACGCCGCCTACAAGTCCGATGACGAACGCGCCCACGCTGGGGATGCCCGAAACCATGGTGGCGACCACGCTTGCCTGAGCGGAAACAAACAGCTTGCCCGGCCCGAAGGACTCAGGGCCGTATGCGGACAGCAGCGCCACCATCACCGCTACGGCTATCACCGTGCCGAGCAGGGCCCCGATGGCCTGGCCGATCCACATGGCGCGCGGACTGGTGCCCAGGATGTGCCCGGTCTTGAAGTCGCTCATGACGTCGCCCGCAAGGCCGCACGCAACGGCTACCACGCCGGCGACGAAGAGCAGCTTGACCTGGTTGGTCTCGCCCAGGGCGGCGACGGCGAGTAGCACGATGAGGCCGAAGATCTCCATGGGGTCGATTCCGGTCTGTCCGACCGACTGGGCACTCATGATGGTGGTCACGAATGCGAGCGCCACGACCGCGATGCAGACGATTGGGGAGAGGCCGAGGCCAAAGCAGATAAGAAGCGCCGCCGCCGCGACGAACAGGGCGAGGACACCGCGGTCGCGCGGCGTGACGCCGCCTGCCCCGGACGTCGCACCGGCATCCGTCTCGGCCGCACCCCGATGCCCACGCGTTCCTCTCCAGGCACGCGCGGCCTTGGGCAGGATGTCGTGCACGACGACGCCGAGGCCCGAACCCATCATGAGACCCATGCCAAGGCTCGACACGATGCCCTGCGCGCTTGCCACGTCCCAGAGCCCCGCGGTGCTGCCGCCCACGATGATGCCGAAGTTCGCGATAAGTCCACCGGCGAACCAGAACGCCACGGCGGCACCTCCCACCAGAAAGCCCACGGAGAGCAGCATGGGGGAGTTGTAGATGCCGAACGACACGCCGGGAATGGGCAGGGCGAGCAGCATGGAGGGAATCACGCCCGCCAGGTCGCGCAGCGCGCACCACAGTCCCGCTGCCGCCATGGATCCGAACAGTTTCCTGCCCGTGGCACCGCCTGCACGGCTCGCCATGAGGGTCTCGGCGGCGGCGGTGCCGATGGGGTACTCGAGGTCGGATTCCTCGACGAACCTCTGCCTAATCAGTGCCGTGCACACCAGGCCGAGCAGTGTGCCCGCCAGAGCCACGGCGAGCATCTCGACCCAGCCGGCCTTATCGCCCATGCCGAGCATCCAGATGCCGGGGATGGTGAAGGCCAGGCCACCAGCGACCATGGAGCCTGCCGACATGATGATTTGGGTGACGTTCGCCTCGCTGAGGCTCGTGCGGCCGAGGGCTCGCAGGAGCACCAGGGCGGTAATGGAGGTGAAGATGGTGGGCCACGGCAGCGCTCCCATCTTCAGTGCGGTGTAGACCGACGAAGCCGTGATGATGACGCAGCCGAT
Source organism: Collinsella sp. AF08-23 (assembly GCF_003479805.1). Taxonomy (GTDB): domain Bacteria; phylum Actinomycetota; class Coriobacteriia; order Coriobacteriales; family Coriobacteriaceae; genus Collinsella. The sequence goes on from NZ_QUHV01000013.1 coordinate 45,570, forward strand.
GCAGCCGATGATGACACCGGCAACGCTGATTTGCCCGCGCCGAGGCGCGCGCTCGTTCGTTCGATTCAATTTGATCTCCCTCGTATATCCGCTCTCCCTCATTGGAGAGTCGGGTTACGGCATTAGGACCGCTATAGTGTAAGCTCGAAAGAGGAAAAAATGCTCGAGAACTTGGAGGGCGTCATGGGTGCCAGCGAGGGTTTTATCGAGGAGTCGACGTCTGTTCGCCCCGCGTTTGCCGAGGGTTGTCTGCTCGCGGTCGACGTGGGCAACACCGTGACCAAGTTCGGCGTATTCGTCGAGGACCGGCTGATGGGCACGTGGGAGATCACCACGCCCGCATCGTGCACGGCGGACGAGGCGTGGGCCCATGCTGCCCGTGCGATCGACATGCTCGACGCGCCCGAGCCCGGCTTTGCGATTCTGTCGTGCGTGGTGCCCAGTTTGAGCGACGTGTGGGACATCGCGTTGGGCAAATTGTGCGGCACGCGTCCCTATGTCGTCGGTCCGGGTATTAAAACCGGTATCCGCATGCGTTATGACGATCCAGCTGAGGTGGGCTCCGATCGCGTGGCGGACGCCGTGGCGGCACGCGAGGCCTATGGGGCGCCCGTTGTGGTGGTCGATCTAGGCACGACGACCAACATCGAGGTCGTGGACGAGTCGGGCGCGTTCGCGGGCGGCATCATCGCGCCCGGCGTGGCCCTGGGCGCCCGGTCGCTCACGTCTGCCGCCGCGCGTCTGCCGATGATCGAGTTGCGTGCGCCCGAGCGGGTTATCGGCCGCAGCACGCGTGCGGCCATGCAGTCAGGTGTGGTGCTGGGCGAGGCGGCGCGCATCGACGGCCTCCTTGACGCCGTGATGGGCGAGCTCGGCTGTGATGCCCCCGTGGTGATTACGGGCGACGGCGCGGCGCGCGTCGCTGCCCTCATCGCCCACGAGGCCACCGTCGACGAGGCCCTCACCCTGCGCGGTCTGCACCTCATTTGGCGCGCGAATCGACGCTAGCTTCAATTAGGTGACAGACGCAGAATTGAGATCCGTGGCTATTTCCATCGCAACGCATTCAAGCGGTTCTTTGGGCGGGCTTGTGTAGAAAAAGGTCGCATCGACGGGGTCTCCGACCTCAAAACCTTCTTGTCCAAGATGGCCTTCCGGCACCTCGAATAAAACGGGTTCATCGCGGAACGGAAACTCGGCAGGATCATGGTCGGTCAATTCTATTGAAGCTCGGGATCTTTCGATGTCGATAGAACGAATTATGCCCGTTGCGCTCGACAGATGAGATGAGCTGCTGTTTACGGGAATCCTGAGGAAAACAAGGGGGATTAAAACGACGCATGCTGCAAACAGGGCGGCTCCAATGCCAAGCGGTCCGATTGTGCGGCGCTGAGTGTCTTCTCGGTCTCCCATGCTCGGATCCCATCTCTAGCTTGGGTTGGGTGCTGTATCTCGGTATCATAGACGGTAATTCGATGTCGAACGCGCCGATGCTCGAGATCGAATGAAGATGTGGAAGACAATCCTCTACACCACATCATAGATGAACGCGCATGAGCTTCACGGGCATTTGTGCCTTGAGATGCGCGTATGGCACATATGACGCGCAGGTTAAATCGTTTGACCAACGCCCTGGGCGCTGTGCGTCGTGAGCGATAATCTCCCCTACGAAAAAATGCGTCGCGTCCGTGGCCTGTCGGTCTTGTCGAGCTTGCGTTGACCCGGATCGCCAAGCATCGCGCAGCATCCGACCTGCCATGTGCCCGCTCGACGCACCCCGACCGCCGCTCAACCCGTAAGGAGCTCTTATGGCCATGCACTTCAAGCGCCTACTGCCCATACCCAAGGACATCCGCGAGGAGATGCCCCTGCGCGCCGACCTCGTCGAGGCCAAGCGTGCATTCGACGCCGAAGTTGCCGCCATCTTTCGCGGCGAGGACAGCCGCCGCGTACTCATCATCGGCCCCTGTTCTGCCGATCGCGAGGACTCCGTGCTCGACTACATGACCCGCTTGGCCGAGTTGCAGGAGCGCGTCCGCGAGCGCTTGCTCATCATCCCGCGCGTCTACACCAACAAGCCGCGCACCAAGGGCACCGGCTACAAGGGCCTGTTGCACAATCCCGACCCGGAGGCCGGCGACGACCTGCTCGAGGGTGTCAAGGCCATCCGCCGCATGCACCTGCGCGTGATCGAGGAGACCGGCTTCTTCACCGCCGATGAGATGCTCTACCCCACGAACTATCAGTACTTGGTCGACCTGCTGTCCTATGTCGCCGTGGGTGCCCGCTCGGTGGAGAACCAGGAACACCGTTTGGTGGCGTCCGGCATTTCGGTGCCGGTGGGCATGAAGAACCCCACCGCGGGCTCCACGAGCGTCATGCTCAACTCCATCTACGCCGCCCAGGCCGAGCAGGGCTTCATCTACCGCAACTGGGAGGTCGATACCCCCGGCAACCCGCTGGCCCACGCCGTGCTGCGCGGCTACATCGGCCTCGACGGGCGCACCTACCCCAATTACCATTACGAGCACCTCGAGCGTCTGGCCGAGCGCTATACCGAGGAGGCCGGCTACGCCAACCCCGGTGTGGTGGTGGACTGCAACCACGACAACTCCGGCAAGCGCCCGCTCGAGCAGCTGCGCATCGCCAAGGAGGTGCTCGACTCCTGCCGCCGCAACGAGACCATCGACGGTATCGTCCGCGGCTTTATGGTGGAAAGCTACCTGGAGGACGGCAACCAGCCCGTCGACGGCGGCGTGTACGGCAAGTCGATTACCGACCCGTGCATCGGTTGGGAGAAGACCGAGCAGTTCGTGCTCGACATCGCCGAGCGCGCGTAATGCCGTCCATCTGCACGTAACGCTCCTGCCCGCGCGTAGCATCGCGGCTACGGTCGGCGTCCCGGTCTGCGCGTAACGCCGTCCGCGTCGCATCTTCGCCGCCTGAGTCGCCCCGCTTCCCGATGGAGGCGGGGCGACTGCTAAAATGGCAGCAGAGATTTGGCAGCGCGGCATGGTTTGGTTGCCGGGCTCTGTACCGGCCGAGCGTCCGCGCCCCCTCGGGCGCGAATCGGACTTGGCCGCACGATTGCGAGGCGCATATGAACGGACTCGATCGCCGCGGCACGGACCGCGACCGCACGCGTGAGCTGGACAAGTATGGGTATGTCGAGGTTGATCGGGGTTTTGACGAGGGGTACCCCGATGGTGAGTCTCGGGACGCCGCATTCATGGATGTCGGGGATCCATCGGGCGCCGCGGCACTTCCCGGTGCATCGATGCCCGACCGTACACGTTGGATTATCACGGCGGCCCTCATCGTCGCTGCGCTCGTGTGCTGGTTCATTCTCCTGCCGCATTTCTCGTCGCCATCGGCACACGCTGATGTGATTGCCACGATCGACGAAAAGATTGACAACGTGCTCACGCTCACGGCGGGTTCGGCGGGCGCTTCGGCTCTCATCTCCGCCATCCCTGGCGATGCGGGATCGCCCATCGCCGACAAGCTCATGGACCTCAGCACGGGCTTTCTCATCGTGCTCGCGGCGCTCTTCCTCGAGAAGTACCTCATCGCCATCTTCAGCGCTGCGGCGCTGGGGCTCGCATTTCCCATCGCGGCGCTGTTCGGCATCGCCGTGGTGTGGCAGTGGGGGCGCAGCCCTTGGGTGAAGATCCCCCTGGGTATTGGTGCCAAGCTGGCGGTTCTCGGTGCCGTTCTGCTGTTGGCGATCCCCACGAGCTCATGGGTGACCAACCGGATCGACGCCACGTATCAGACCTCCATGCAGGAGTCCATCGAGTCGGCGGAAACGCTGGCCGAGGGCGCTGCCGAGGCGGAGAAGAGCGATGAGAAGCAAAACGAGGGCGGTATCCTCGGCTTCTTCCAAGACGCTATCGACACGGTGACGGGCGGGATCTCGAGTGCCGTCGAAGGTGCGCAGGAGTCGCTCAACCAGTTCATCGAGTCGCTGGCGGTTATGCTCGTGACCTCGTGCTTGATTCCAATTCTTGTGCTGCTGTTCTACTTCTGGGTCGCCAAGATTCTGTTGGGCGTGAACATCGACATTCCTGCGACAGCCTCCGCGCTCAGCCCGCGCAAGGTGCGTCGTCGCGTGTCCGGCGCGTTCAAGGGCGGCGACCGCGCATGACGGGGCGGCTCCGCGTGGACGAAGCCGAGGCTTCGGGCGGGCGGCCGACGGAGGGCGCGGCCCGCATGGGGCTGACGGCGGCAAGCCGGATCGATGATGCGCCCCGCGTGGACGCGCTGGCGGCGGCCGGTCAGGCCGACGGCGTGCCCCGCGTGGACGCATCGGCGATCACGGTCGTGTGCGGGGACGACGCGCTCCGTTCCGAGGCCGAGACCCTCGCGGCGCACCTGGGCGCACCGCTGACGGGGTGCTCGGCCGGTCCCGCGTCGCCGGCCGGCCGGCTATGCCTCAAGGTCTCGCGCGCGGGCCTCGCCCTTGCGCGCGACGGCATGGAGCTCATGCCGGATTTCGCCGAGATGCTGCCCCGCATCAAGCCCGGCGCCCTCCAGCGCGAGATGCTGGTCAAGGCCGCGCGCATCAAGGGCGTCGAGCACCCGCGCGCCGTGGACGCGACCGCCGGGTTGGGTGAGGACTCGTTTTTGCTCGCTGCCGCCGGTTTCGAGGTGACGCTTTGCGAGGCGGACCCCGTGATCGCCGCCTTGCTGGCCGATGCGCTCGCGCGCGCCGCGCGGGACCCGTCGCTGGCCCCGATCGTCGCCCGCATGCGCCTGGTGGAGGGTGACAGCCGCGATACGCTGGCGGCGCTCGCCGCCGAGGGGGCACAGGACCCCGGTGCCCGGCCCGATGTGGTGTACCTCGATCCGATGTTCCCCGGGCGCACCAAGAGCGCTGCGGTCAAGAAGAAGTTCCAGCTCATTCACGGGCTCGAGCGCCCCGCGGATCCGTTGGACGAGGACGCCCTCCTGCGGGCCGCCCTTGCCGCGCGCCCGCGCAAGATCGTGGTCAAGCGCCCCGTCAAGGGCCCGCACCTCGCGGGCGTCAAGCCCAGCCACAGCATCGCGGGCAAGGCGGTGCGTTACGACTGCATCGTCCCTCCGCGCTGACGCACCTCGTATAATCAGCGTATCTGAGTCGATGACGATGCCCGAGGGGGAGTCCGGTCAATGCGAGCCATCAAGCGCATCAACAACAACGCCGCCATCTGCGTGGACGGCAGCGGGCGCCAGCTGATCGCCCTGGGCCGCGGCGTGGGGTTCGGCGACATGCCGCGCGAGGTCTCGCTCAAGGACGTGAAACGCACGTTTTACGGCGTGGACCCCAAGTACCTCTCGTTCATCGACGAGGTCGATCCGGATATCCTGGAGTTTTCCGCCCAGTTCGCCGACATCGTGACGCAGCAGCTCTCCTATGAGCTCAGCTCCAACCTGCCCATCACGCTCGCGGACCACATCCAGTTCGCCATCAAGCGCGCCCGCGAGCACATGGTCGTCTCCATGCCGCTCGCGGTTGATGTCGAGCAGGCGCATCCCGTCGAGTATCGCCTGGCCGAGATCGCGCTCAAGGGCATTCAGCGCACCTTTGGCGTCCGCATGCCAAAAGGCGAGGCGGCGGGCATCGCCCTGTCCATCGTGAGCTCCGCCGTGGGGAGCAGTGCCCGCACCGCGGAGCTGAGCGAGCGCACGGACCGCCTGCTCGCAGGCATCGTCCAGATCGTCGAGGCCGACATGGGCGTCAAGGTCGACCAAAGCTCGTTCGCCTACACGCGCTTCACCACGCATCTGCGCTACCTGCTGGACCGCATCGCGAAGGGCAAGCCCGTCGAGTCTGAGAACCTCGGCCTGTACGAGGTGCTCGAGGAGCAGTATCCCGAAGTCGTGGCGTGCGCCCGGCGCATAGCGGGGCTCATTTCCCGCTCATTCGATGCGGAGCTGACGCGCGAGGAGCTCATCTACCTCATCCTCCACGTCAACCGGATTATCGGCGTGACGTCGGGGGTGGCGTAACGCCTTGAGGCGGCCGTCCGCGGCGGCGTCCATTCGGCGGTGCGTCGGTACCGCTCACCGCCCGTTAGCTACCGTTCGCGGCTTCTTGGCGCGATTTTCGAGACCCCGGTCCCTGTCTTCGATATAGTTTGTCGCGTATTGGGTGCTACCTACGGCTCGCTCCGCAGGGCATTACCAAGATGGCGCGCTTGGATAAGCGTGCTGTCGCGTAATGCTTCGGGGCGTTTTTTCATGCCGAGGGATCGAGTGCACCGCTTTTCCCACAACACGATCAACGCTTCGGAACGCGAATGCGGGACGCCATGATGCGCACGTGGCCCCGGGAGGTCGCACACGCTACGCTGTACGCCATATCTGTGGGAAGGAAAGACGATGGCAGTCGATAACAGGAAAATCGCCGAGGAGGTCCTTGCGGCCGTCGGCGGAGCCGAGAACGTCACGAGCGCCACGCACTGCATGACGCGTTTGCGCCTCAACCTCAAGGACCAGTCGGTCCCCAACGACGCCCGGATCAAGGGCATCAAGGGCGTGCTGGGCGCGCAGTGGTCCGGCGGTCAGTATCAGGTGATCATCGGCCAGAACGTGCCGAAGGTATACGCCGAGGCCATCAAGCTCGGGGTCGATGGCGGCGGCAGCGTCGACGAGAGCCTCGACGGGGAGAAGCGGCCCTTTACGCTCAAGGGGGCGGGCGGGGCGGTGCTCAATTACCTGTCCAAGTCCATGATCTCTCTCATCCCGATCATGCTCAGCGCCGCGATGTTCCGCACGATCGCCGTGCTGATGGGTCCCGGGATGCTGAACATGTGGGCCGCTGACAGCCAGGAGTACCTCCTGTTCAACAACTGGCTCTATAACGCGGGCTTCTATTTCATGCCCATATTCCTCGGTTGGTCCGCCGCCAAGCAGCTGGGCGCCTCCCCTCAGCTGGGAATGATGCTGGGCGGCGTTTTGATCGCGCCCGAGCTCATGGATCTCGTGGCATCTGCCGCCGAGACCGGGGCGACCACCACGTCGGTGTACGGCATACCCGCCGCTCTCAACAACTACTCGAGCACGGTTCTGCCGGTCATCTTGTGCGTCCCGGTCATGTGGCAGGTTGAGAAGTTCTTCAAGAAGATCGTCCCCGACATGCTCGCGACCGTATTCGTGCCCTTCCTCACCATGGCGGTCATGATTCCCGTTTCGCTTTGCGCGCTTGCGCCCATCGGTTCCGTACTCGGCGGGGCGCTGGGCACCGTCATGTTTGGGCTTGGGAACACCGGCGGCGTGGTCACCATGCTGTCGCTCGTGGTCATCGCCGCCTTCTGGGAGTTCCTCGTGATGACGGGCATGCATCAGGTTCTGCTGACGCTCGGCATCACGCAGCTGCTTACCGCGGGCTCGGATTCTTGCGTGATGGTCGCGGGCGGAATCGCCCAGTTCGCGACTTGGGGCATGGCATTCGGTGCATTCATGAGGCTGAAGGAGAAGGACGAGAAGGGCGCCTGTCTCGGCTACGCCCTTTCCGGCATCGTGGGCGGCGTCACTGAACCCGCTTTGTATGGATGCGGATTCAAGTACATGCGCGCTTTGGCGGGCATGGTGGTCGGCGGCGCCGTGGGCGGTGCCCTCGCTGCGTTCTTCAACGTGACGACCTACGTTCTCGGGGCGACGAACATTCTGGGGGTCGTCGGGTTCGTTGCGGGCGGCACCGGCAACTTCACGATGGGCGTCGTCTCTTCCCTGGTGGCGTTCGCGGTCGCCGCAGCGGTCACCTACTTCTTCGGCTTCACCAAGGAGCAGCTCGCCGAGGATGCCGAGGCGGCCGCAGCAGCCAAGCTGTAAGGTAGGCGGACCGATGCTTTGCGAGCCCATTCGCCCGCATCGCCGCATGAAGATTTGCGCTGGAAGGTCGTTATGAACGGCGGCCTTCCGCGTGTTATGGAAAGGAGTATGCAGTGAAGCAGCTTTTGATTCGCGCCGATGACGTGGGGTATTCGCGCGCCGTCGACCTGGGCATCGAGCGCAGCGTCCGCGAGGGCCTGGTGCGCTCGGTCGGCGTGATGCCGAACATGCCCGAGGCCGCGCACGGGTGGTCGCTCATCGCCGACTGCGATATCGCCGTCGGGCAGCACACCAACGTGTGCCTGGGCGCGCCATGCGCCGACCCCGCGCTCATCCCGAGCCTTTTGCAGGGCAACGGCGAGTTCAAGAGCAGTCGCGAGTACCGCGCCTGCTACAAGGAGGGCGTCGATTTCGTCGACTTCGACGAGGCGGTCATCGAGATCGAGGCGCAGCTCGCGCGGTTTGTCCAGATCGTCGGCCGCGAGCCGGAGTACTTCGAGGCGCACGCCGTGCTCTCCAAGAACCTCAACGAGGCCATCGGGCACGTGGCGCGCGAGCACGGCTATACGTACCAGGTGCCCTCGTTTGACCCGTCCGCTGTGGTGCAGTGCGGGGGCACTCCGGTGCGGATGGTCATGCGCTCGCAAGCTCCGGGCTACGACCCTGCCGCCGCGATCCGCGAGACGGTCGAGGAGATGCGCGACGGCGAGACGGTCGTGTTCGTGTGCCACCCAGGCTACCTCGACCACTACATCCTCACGCATTCGTCGCTCACCGAGGACCGTACCAAGGAGGTCGATGCCCTGCTCGACCCCGACCTGCGCGCTTGGCTGGAGGGCCGGGGCGATCTCGAGCTCATCGATTATCGCGACCTGTAGGGTTTCCTGCTGGGAAAGCGGGCCCAGTCGGAGGGGCGGGCGCAGTTCAAACGCGCTCGCCCCCTTTTTCGCGATGGGCGTAGAATTGCCTGTCGAAAGAGGCGTGATACGAGGAGGGGCGAGGCGCAGATGACGGCGGGATTGGTACTTGAGGGCGGCGGCATGCGTGGCCTGTACACGGCGGGCGTCCTCGATGTGTTCATGGAGCATGGGATCGAGTTCGACCATGCGGTGGGCGTGTCAGCCGGTGCCGCGTTCGGCGTGAACATCAAGTCGCGTCAGGCCGGCCGCGCCATTCGCTACAACAAGCGCTTCTGTGCCGATCCGCGTTACGCCAGCATGCGCAACCTGCTGCGCACGGGTGACCTGTACAGCGTCGATTTCGCGTATCGCACGGTTCCTCTCGAGCTGGATCCGTTCGATGTCGAGGCACTGCAGGCGAACCCGATGCGCTTCACGGTGGTGTGCACCGATATCGTGACGGGGAAGGCCATCTACCATGACATCGAGCGCGGTGACGAGGAGGATCTTGATTGGATCCGCGCCTCCGCGTCCGTGCCCATGCTGGCAAATCCCGTCCGCCTCGACGGGCACATCCTGCTCGACGGTGGCATCGCGAACTCCATCCCCGCGATGTGGATGGTTCGCCACGGATACGACCGCAACGTGGCGATCCTCACGCAGCCGGCAGGTTTTCGCAAGGAGCCCAACGGCCTCATGCCCATCCTGCGCCTGACCTTGCGCAAGTACCCTAGGCTCATTGAGCTGCTGGCCAACCGGCACGAACGCTACAATGCACAACTCGATGACGTTGCTCGTCTTGAAGCGGAGGGGCGTCTGCTCGTCATCCGCCCGAGTGAGTCGGTAAAGGCGCCCATCTCGGTCAAAGACCCCGAGGTTCTTGAGCGCGTCTACCAGGTGGGTAGGTGCGACGGAGAGGCGCGGGTTGCGGATGTCGAGCGCTATCTGGCGTGAGGTGTGCGCGGGCGTGATGACGACCCCGAGTGCCGACGCTGGCATGAGGCGTGCACGGGCGAGATGGCGAGCCCGAACACCTGGCGTTGCCGCAGGGCATGCATGGCCTGCGACGGTGAACCCGAACGCTGAAGTTCCGCGCGTGTGATGTCGAAATTGAAGCGCTACTATCGTGATTTTCTCGACATTACACGCGCGGTGCCGTTTCGGAGCGTCGGCGCCATCGCGGAGGGGGGCAGTGCTTGTTCACAAACGGAGCGAATGCGGAACCTGTGTGTCACGAAATGTGCACGCGGGAATCAAGGCTGCGGCGCGTACACTGGTTTACGGCGGCATTCGAGGCTCAGATGGAGCGTGCCGCATGAGACGCCGGAAGGCGTGGAGATGGTGCCAGACATTTTTGAAAGACGTGAGTGGCGCCGGGGCGATCAGCCCCCGATAGCGCGCCTGCGGGCGCAGAAGGAGGACGACATGTCCGAGAACATCGAGAACGAGAACGAGATCATGGACGAAGCCACTGTGGCCGTCGAGGCCACCGAGGCTGCCGAGGTCGAGGAGGCCGCCGACGACGTGGCCGAGACCGCTGCCGAGTCCGAGGACGCCGACGCCGAGGAGGCCGCCGAGGAGCTCTCCCTCGACGACCAGCTGTTCGACAAGGTGCAGAAGGCCGCTCGCCTGCTGCGCAACCGTAAGTTCGCCATGGGCCGTGAGGCTGAGGCCGACGCCGCCCGCGCCAGCGAACTGATGCGCGCCCTCAAGCTCCTTGAGCTCAAGCCCCAGATGGAGCAGAAGGAGATGTCCGACCTGCTGGGCATGCGTCTGCGTGAGCTCGACGGCATCCTGCGCGAGGCCGAGGAGGCCGGTGCTGTGACCCGCGTCATGCCCGAGGAAGAGGACATGCGCGCCATCCTCGTCTCCGCTAACGAGAACGCCGAGGAAATCGCCGCTTCTCTGGGCGGCAAGCGCAAGAAGCTCATCCCCCAGCTTTCTCAGCTTGACGCTGAGGATATCGTGGCCCTCATGGACAAGCTCATTGACCCGCTCACCGAGATGGGCCTGGATAACGACGACCGCAACTCCCGTGGCGGTTTTGGTGCTCGCGGTGGCGACCGTGGTCCGCGCAAGGACTTCGGCGGCCGCGGCGGTGACCGTGGCGGTCGCGGTGGCTTCGGCGGCCGTGGCGGCGATCGCGGTCCTCGCAAGGACTTTGGCGATCGCGGTCCTCGTCGCGATTTCGGCGACCGCGGCGACCGTGGTGGTCGCGGCGGCTTTGGCGACCGTGACCGCAAGTTCAGCGATCGCAACACGCGCGGCGGGTATGGCGACCGCGGTGGCCGCGGCGGCTACGGCTCTCGTGACGACCGTGGTGGCCGTGGCAACTACGGCGACCGTCGCGGTGGTAGCCGCTACTAATCGTCCCGGCCCGTATTGCCGCACGTTTGACGGCAGAGTGGGCGCAGCGTGAGGTGCTTGCATGAAGACGCTCCGATCCGATTCTTCGGGCCGGAGCGTTTTTCATATCGACAGGGCCCCCGGGTGCCGTGCAGAGGTATAAGCGCGACGCATTGTTCGCTCGGAGCATCACTGCTCGCCGTGTGTTCCTCGCGCGCCGTCAAGCGCACGCTGCGCACCCAACTCTACGAGAAGCTCCTGCGCCTTGGGGCGACGTACCGGCAGACCGCGGCGACCTTCGAGGTCGTGCAAGTCGCCGTTGAAGGCGTGGAGCAACTCGAGACTTATTTCGCGGCGTACCTACTCCAGCTGTTCTACGCGATGCTCGCTCCACCCACGCTTTTCGCGGTCCTTTCCACCGTGAGCCTGCGCGCGGCACTTGTCCTACTCGTGTGCGTGCCGCTTATCCCCGTGTCGATTGCCGCGGTGCAGACGTGGGCGAAAAAACTGTTGAGCAGGTATTGGGGCCAGTACACCGAGCTGGGCGACACGTTTCTGGAGAACAAGGCGGGCTGGCACCACCATCTGCCCAATGCCGGGGAGGATGCCCAATGAACTTGAGACGATGCGCGTATGCGACGTGTGGGTGCCTTGCTTTGGCTCTGGGCACCGTCGGCGCTGTGCTCCCCCTGTTGCCAGCGCTTCCATTTCTACTGTTGGCGGCGTTTTGCTTCGCTCGGGCTTCGGAGCGCCTCAACCAGTGGTTTTTGGGGACCAAGCTGTACAAGGAGAATCTTGAGGGCTACGTGTCGGATCAAGGCATGACGCGCGCGGCGAAGGTGCGCATCATGGCGGTGGTGACGGTGCTGATGTCGATTGGCTTTGCCCTGATGCATCAGGTGCCCGTCGGGCGCATCATTCTCGTGTGCGTTTGGGTGTTCCACCTCGCCTATTTCACGCTCGGCGTGAAGGAGCGCCGCGCATAGGGCAGCGCTTCATCCGGAGTGGGTGCGCGCCCTGTTGGATTGCCGGGCTGCGCGGGCGCCGCGCCTCGCGCCCCGCGTGGCACCGATGCCGTACGGGGCGTTGCTTTCGTTTAAATTGAACTAATTGAACTAATAATTGAACTCATATGGTAAACTCCCAGAAATTGAACTATTGGTTCCATTGACTTGTTGGGAGTGCCGATGGTTGAGAAGAAGCGCATGCCTGTCGATTCGCCTGCCACGGCGGAATCGTTCGCGCAGCACTTGCGTGAGGGCATGGACCGTCGAGGGCTCAAGCAGGCCGACTTGATTCGGATGGCGAGCCAGCGAGGGGCCAAGCTCGGAAAGAGCCAAGTGAGCCAGTACGTGAGCGGCAAAACCTTGCCGCGCCGCGCGGTTGTGCAGCTGCTATCCGATATTTTGGAAATTGAACCTAGCTTCTTGATGGGGGAGAGTGCGCCCTCCGCGTGCACGACCTCCGATCCCCCCGGGCGAGCCGAGGTGCGGCCTGCCGCCGCCCCCGAGCCCCGCATCCACATGAGCCGCCTCGACAAGAACACCGACTCCGTCGACTCGGCCAGCTCGCACCCCGAAGGGATTACCATGTCCAACGCCATCCGCACCTTTAGCAAGTCTTCCAAGCTCGACAACGTTCTCTATGATGTCCGCGGCCCCGTGGTCGACGAGGCCGCGCGCCTCGAATCCGAGGGCGCTCACATTCTCAAGCTCAACATTGGCAACCCTGCACCGTTTGGCTTTCGCACTCCTGTCGAGGTCATCCAGGATATGCGCGAACAGCTTCCCGACTGCGAGGGCTACTCCGACAGCCGCGGTTTGTTCTCCGCACGCAAAGCGATCATGCAGTACGCGCAGCTCAAGGGCCTACCCAATGTGAGCATGGACGGCATCTACACGGGCAACGGCGTATCGGAGCTCATCAACCTGTGCATGCAGGCACTGCTCGACACCGGTGACGAGATTCTCATTCCCGCGCCCGACTATCCGCTGTGGACCGCATGCGCCACGCTCGCCGGTGGCACGCCCGTGCATTATCTTTGCGATGAGCAGGCAGATTGGAACCCCGACCTGGCCGACATGGAGGCCAAGATCACCCCGCGCACCAAGGCGCTCGTCATCATCAACCCCAACAATCCCACGGGTGCGGTCTATTCCAAGGACGTCCTCGAGGGCATCGTCGAGATCGCACGCAGGCACCAGCTCATGATCTTTGCGGACGAGATCTACGACCGCCTGTGCATGGATGATGCCGAGCACGTTTCCATTGCGAGCCTGGCGTCCGACCTGTTCTGCGTCACCTTCTCCGGTCTTTCCAAGAGCCATATGATCGCGGGCTACCGCATCGGCTGGATGATCGTGTCGGGCAACAAACGCCTGGGCAGCGATTTCATGCTCGGCGTGAACATGCTCTCCAACATGCGCCTGTGTTCCAACGTGCCGGCGCAGTCCATCGTGCAAACCGCGCTGGGCGGGCACCAGTCTGTCAAGGATTACGTGGCGCCCGGCGGTCGCGTGTACGAGCAGCGCAACTACGTGTACGAGGCGCTGAACGCGATCGACGGCATTACGGCGGTCAAGCCCAAGGCGGCGTTTTACATTTTCCCGAAGATGGACGTGAAGAAGTTCAACATCCACGACGACGAGCAGTTCGCCCTCGACCTGCTGCACCAGAAGGGCATTCTCATCACCCGCGGCGGCGGCTTCAACTGGCCCGAGCCTGACCACTTCCGTATCGTGTATCTGCCGCGCATGGGTGTGCTGCGCGAGGCGATGGAAGATCTGGCTGAGTTCTTTGAGACCTATCGTCAAGCGTAGGGGCGCCAGCCACAGGGTGCGCGCCGATTCGTGTGGCCCCAGTGGCGTGAGTCGCGCCATGGCGTTTATCGAGGAGGATTCAGTGAAGATCACCGTGGTCGCAGTGGGCAAGCTCAAGGAGCGTTTTTGGGCGGACGCCTGCGCGGAGTACGTAAAGCGCTTGAGCGCGTATGCGAGCATCAAGATGGTCGAGATCCCCGACCGTGATCCGGCAAAGACCGGTGGCGAGGAGGCGGGGCGCGCGCTTGAGGGCAAGGCCATTTTGGCGGCGATTCCCGAGCGGTCGCATGTGGTGCTGCTCGACATTGGGGGCAAGGAGCGTTCGAGTGAGGAGATCGCGTCGCATCTAAATGACCTGATGCTACGGGGGGAGAGCTCCATCACCTTTGTTATCGGTGGTTCGTGCGGTGTGTCGTCTGAGGTACGCGCTCGCGCCGACGAGCGCCTCTCGTTCGGGCGGATCACGTTGCCGCACAACTTGGCGCGCGTGGTGCTGCTTGAGCAGGTGTACCGTGCATTCAAGATCATGCGTGGAGAGCCCTATCACAAGTAGCTTGCTTCTGATGCGCGCCGCTCGCAAGCGGAGCGAGGCTACCTTCGCGGGCGTGGAGTAAAAAACCGGGCTGTGATAGATGGCGTCCATATTCGGGTACGCCCTATATGCTGCGCCGTGACAGCGCCAGCGTTCAAACGTTTCATATAGACGGCGACATGTGGTGTCATGTTGGTTGAAAAAACGCCGACCTCAGGAGGCCGGCGTTTTTTCGTTTGTGTAAGCTAGGGGACTTGCGACTAAGACTTAGCCGAAGTAGCGCTGCAGCAGGCCAGCGAAGGCCTTGCCATGACGGGCCTCGTCGCGAGCCATCTCGTGCACGGTGTCGTGGATGGCATCCAGGCCAGCGGCCTTGGCGCGCTTGGCGAGGTCGAACTTGCCGGCGGTAGCGCCGTTCTCGGCCTCAACGCGCATCTCGAGGTTCTTCTTGGTGGAGGTGGTCACGACCTCGCCCAGGAGCTCGGCGAACTTGGAAGCGTGCTCGGCCTCCTCGTAAGCGGCCTTCTCCCAGTACAGGCCGATCTCCGGGTAGCCCTCGCGGTGGGCAACGCGGGCCATGGCCAGGTACATACCAACTTCAGAGCACTCGCCCTCGAAGTTGGCGCGCAGGTCGGCGATGATGTCCTCGGAGACGCCCTCCTCGTGAGCAACGCCCACGATGTGCTCGGCGGCCCAGGTCATCTTGCCCTCCTCGACCTTGGTGAAGCGGTCGCCGGAGACGCCGCACTGGGGGCACTTGAAATCGGCGGGCAGCTCCTCGCCGTCGAACTCCTCAACGTAACCGCAAACGGGGCAAACGAACTTCATGTTTGTTCTCCTTTGAACACAGGCGATTGCGCGGGCGAACCGGTGGGTGGCTCGCGCTCGGACAACTGCATTATGGCACAGTTCCAGAATCATATGGGCCTAAAACGGAAACATATTAGGATTCATTCTTAAATAGTTCACAAATGAGCGAACGTGCAGTTCAAGGCCTTAGGGAGATGGTCATGTAATGGCGATCGGCGTGTTAACGGGGCAGATGGGGCGTTCAAGTGTCCGTCCGAACAGGCCAAGAGCTGATTGGACCCCTGCTTTTGTCTGGACGCTCAGGGAGGGGTGGCGGCGGGTGGTTCTGCGGCGGCAACGTGGCACGCGAAAAAGCGCTCAAGCCCTCAAAAGGGGGTCACAATATATCCGTTTTCGGAAAAGTGGTCAAAATACCCTGATTGTGCGCTGAAAGCGGGGCCAAAACGCTCGTGCATATTTTCTGGCGCGGGACAATCCTGGGGTTTTGTCGATGGCGGCTGGAGGCAATGGGTGCCAGGGCGCGTGGTCGGCGGAATCAGTTTGCCCAATCCTGGGCAAACGCAACTGCGTCACTGATTGCTCAGCGCACAATCAGGGTATTTTGACCACACTGAGCAAAACGTATCGGGCCGAGGGGGCGACGGTCATGAGCGTATGCATTTTTGGAGAGTCAGCGCTCGAATTTATGCGATCGAGCGGACGATTGGCGCCGGAGTTTTTGGATAGACCACGCACGCAAAAACTGGATGGCTGCGGCATATCGCCAAAAGCTATGTTTGCGGACGACATGGGGCGTTTGGGTGTGAAAACGCGTCCCGTGCACATCCTGGTGTCCAAAGAGTCGGGCGCCCGCAGCCGCGACGACATCGTGTGCCACCGCAGCGCGGCGGAGTTGCCACCTCGTTCGCTTATTTACGTGAATAGGGATGTTTTAGTGACGAGCCCGGCTCTGACATTTCTGCATCTTGCAACAGTGGACCTGCACAAGAAGCGGCAGCGCACCGTCGAGGAGCTGGCGATGATCGGCCTCGAGCTGTGCGGAACCTACCTCCTCGATGATTCATGGGATGGTCTTACCAACACGGCGAAGCCCCTGACTTCCGTCGAACAGATCGCCCGTGTGCTGGATGCGATGCCCGGAGCGCCGGGGATCGTCCGGGCCCGCGAGGCGCTTGAGCTGGTCGGTGACGGCTCCAACTCGCCCATGGAATCCGTTCTTTGCGCATTGCTTACCTGGCCGCGGCGACTCGGTGGTTATGCCCTCGGGCCTGTCTCGCTCAACCATCGCGTCTCAACCGCCGACGGGGACCGCTATGTGGACGTTGCATTCCCCGGTCATAAGGTCGGTCTCGAGTACAAGGGCCGCAAGTTCCACACGATCGAGCAGGTCGAGCGCGACGACCGCAGGCAGAACAAGCTGGTTGGCTCGGGCTGGACCATATTGAACGTCTGGTACGAGGACATTGTCGAAGAGCATCTGTACAACCAGCTCGTCGTGGACGTTGCACGTGCGATGGGCATTCGGCTGAGAATCCGCAGCAGCGGTTTCGATGCGCGTCGCAACGTGCTGCGCATGCAGCTCATCCCAGCATTCAAATGGTACGCTGCAGCGTTGGCACGGTAGCTGGCCAAAAAACAAGAACGCCGCCAATCGCAAGGTCGCGAGAGACGGCGCGGGGTGAGGCCCGTGCGTGGGTATGGGGTCTGTCTCAGGCGGGTCATCGGGGCGAAAGGCCGCCGCAAAACGAGGCCCGAGCCCGGTTACAGGATTTGCACCTGACAGCTCGCCATGGTGGTGATCGCGGCGTCGTGCGCGGCGGGGGTGACGCCGGCGCTCAGGGCGGGGTTCACGCTGAGCGGGACCTCGGGCAGGTGCGCCTTGATGGTGAGGGCGTTGCTGACCACGCAGATGTCGGTGCACAGGCCGCAGAGTTCGATGGAGTCGATGGGCTCGGCGTCGTTTTGCGCGACGAGCCAGCGGGCAAGGTCGAGCGATCCGAACGAGGGCTTTTCGAACACGGGAGCGCTGCGGTGGGTGCGAACCGTCTCGAGGGCGGGTGCGAGCTCCCAGCCGGTCGTGCCGGCGATGCAGTGGGGAATGGGCAGGTTGCGACCCTCTTGCGTGGTTGCGTAGTCGCTGCCGTGGGTGTCTTTGGTGAAAACGACCGTGCCGCTGAAGCTGCTGGCGCGTTGGGCGACCGCCTCGACGATGGCCTGCGCCTCGGGCGTGCCCAGGGCGCCGTCGATGAAGTCATTTTGCATGTCGATGACGACAAGGTAGGAGTTGGACATGGCGAGGGCTCCTTTGGTGTGGGAATTGCGTTGATCAATATTGTATAGGCGATGCGAAGGGAATACGGGCAAGCATTGGTTCCCGCCAATCCGACTGCACCTACTTTGAGGAACGTCTGTTCGATCGGTACAATACAGAGATCGAACAGGCGTTCCTAATAAGGTGGAAATCGTGGACGCAACCCTGGAATATGACAGCTCTTCAATTGAGTCAATCCTTGCGTATGCCAAGCGTCTTGAAGGCCATACGCTCAGGGAGGAATGCCCGGGACTGGAGCGAGTCGAGGACCCACATAAAAGAAGGGGGTCGTTCGGCAACGCGGTTGAAAAGTACTACTTCCATTATGAAATCAATAGCGACCCTGATGCGGATTTTGCCGAAGTTGGAACTGAGTTGAAAACGACTCCGCTCAAACAATTGAAAGACGGGCGACTTTCGGCTAAAGAGCGTCTGGTAATTAGCATGATCAATTATATGAGCGTTGTTGATGAGACTTGGGAGACGAGCTCGCTTCAGAAGAAGCTACACCAGATCTTGCTCATTGCGTACCAATATGACAAAGAGCTCAATCCCGTTGATTATCTCGTCAAGCTTGTGGAGCTCTGGGGGATTCCGGATGAAGATATCCCGACGTTCAAAAGGGATTGGGATATCGTCGTGCGGAAGATTCGCCGAGGCAGGGCTCATGAGCTGTCCGGTTCGGACACCTTGTATCTGGAGGCAGCGACCAAAGCGGCGAATGCCGCGAAGCGAACGGAGCAACCGTATTCGGATGTCCCCGCCAAGCCGAGGGCTTGGGCAATAAAGCCTTCGTATATGACAGTCGCGCTCAACGGCATGCTAGAAGCACAGGCAATTCGCAGGGACAGTGGAAGTTCGGGGCTCGATTTGCTTGCGTTGGTGAGGCGTAGATTCGAGCCATATATAGGCTTGTCGGAAAACGAATTGGCGAGCGTGTGTGGATATGGGTGGCAGGGAAATAGGAAGCCCAAGAACCTTTGCGCGCTTATAACGAAGCACATCCTGGGTGTCGACGAGGATTCTCGCATCGCGGAGTTTGAGAAAGCGGGCGTGAAGCCAAAGACGATGAGGATCAAGTGCAACGGAATGCCCAAGGAGTCGATTTCATTTCCGACGTTCGATTACTGCGACCTTGCGATATGTGAGTTCAATTCCAGTGACTTTAGGCGTTACTTGGCTCAGAAGTATCTCTTCGTTGTATATCGGGAGGACGCGGCCGATAAAGGTACGTTTAGATTGGCTGAGCTGCTCTTTTGGCAGATGCCCGACATGGACCTGCTGGAAGCGCGTCGCTGTTATGAGGAAATGCAGCGGCGGGTGAGATCCGGTCATGCGGACCAGTCGGTCAAATCAACGGAAAATCGGTGTTGCCATGTAAGGCCGCATGGCAGAAACAAAGCAGATGCGCTTCCGACGCCTTATGGATCGTTCGAGACGAAGAAGTGCTTTTGGCTGAACGCGCGTTATATCGCATCCGAGATCGATAGAGTAAGGCGGGATTTGCGCGCTCCGACTGATGAAGCGCTTGAAGAGAGGCTAGGACACAGCGGAATGACTGGAAACGTGATACGAGTTGCGGAATTGTTCGCGGGGGTTGGCGGTTTTCGCCTGGGTCTTGAGGGCTATAGCAATGAGGATCATCCGGAGTTTGAGATGCCCGCTGCCGGGCCGTTCGTGACGGTTTGGGCGAATCAGTGGGAGCCCCAGGGCTCTCCTGCCAGGCAGTTTGCTGCGCGTTGTTATGAAGAGCGATTCGGCTACGGTTCCGTGGTCAACGAAGACATACATGCGGTTTTGGGCGCTTATGAAGTGGGAGAGATCGATATTCCCGATGTGGATATGGTTGTCGGCGGATTCCCCTGTCAAGATTACTCCGTGGCAAAGCCCCTGTCACAGGCAAACGGTATTGAGGGCAAGAAGGGTGTTCTATGGTGGGACATCTATCGGTTCCTGCGTTTGAAGCAGCCCAAGTACTGTCTGTTCGAAAATGTTGATCGCCTGCTCAAGAGTCCCGCGTCGCAACGCGGTCGCGACTTCGCAATTATTCTGTCTTGCTTGGCTTCGCTTGGATATTCCGCGGAATGGCGTGTGGTGAATGGAGCGGATTACGGGTTCCCGCAGAAGCGCCGCAGAGTGTATATCTACGCAGAGCGGACGGAAGACGCTTGGGATCTGAAGGAACGACTCCGCGCGGGTGTTATGGCGGATGCGCTTCCGGCGCGATGCGTTGCGACGGAAGCGACGATTCCGATTTATGACGATCCTTTTGAGAACACGGAGCGCTTCGGCGTGGGGCTTAAGACATCCCCGTTTCAAAATGCGGGAGTCATGCAGGGCTGTACAGTTATGACCGCAAAAGTCGAGGCAGCGTATGAAGGGCCGAGCAAGACGCTGGGCGACGTTCTCGTTTCCGATTCTGAGGTGCCGGAAGAATTTTTCGTCGACGAGGCGAAGCTTGCCAAATGGCGCTATTTCAAGGGTGGGAAGAACGAGCCACGCGTCAACAAAAAGACGGGCTTTACGTATCGGTATTCTGAGGGCGCCATGGCTTTTCCCGACCCCGTTGACGCGCCTGCCCGAACCATCCTTACCAGTGAGGGGGGTGTTCCTATAGTTTTGTCAACTGGGAAATGCT
>NZ_QUHV01000014.1:0-39987 GCF_003479805.1 Collinsella sp. AF08-23
GAGCATTTCCCAGTTGACAAAACTATAGGAACACCCCCCGTCGCCCTTTTGGCAAGAGTGGCTTGGGTTTCCCTTATGCGGCATCGCCCATTGTGCCCGCGCAATGGTTAAGAAAGGCTTACGACCGGGTGACATTGCCGTAAGACTGGTTATGAATGGCTGAAGTCGCAGACGGGGGCGGGCGGGAGAGGTCGTTGTGTCGTTTTGGCCCCATGGGCAAATTGCCTGATGGTCCGCAGCGCCAAATGGGGGGCGTGGCGTATTATTGAAGGGTTAGCAATCCGTCTGGTTCAAGGCGGTTCGGACGCACCTTTCGGACGCGCCCGAACCGACCGCCGCCAGCGGCCCAACCCGTCCACAGAAGGGCAGGACTCAATGGTCTCTCGCGTGTACGTAGAGAAGAAACCCGGGTTTGACGTCGAGGCGAAGCAGCTGCTCACCGAGCTCCGCGACACCTTGGGCATCGAGGCGCTCACGGCTTTGCGCGTCATTAACCGTTATGACGTCGAGGGTATCGACGAGAAGTTGTTCGCACGCTGCGTGCCCACCGTATTCTCCGAGCCGCAAGTCGACGCCGTGTACAAGGAGCTGCCCGCCGATGCTGCTCACCTCTTCGCCGTCGAGGCGCTGCCCGGCCAGTTCGACCAGCGCGCCGCCTCCGCCGCCGAGTGCGTCCAGCTCATCTCCCAGGGCGAGCGCCCCACCGTGCGCTGCGCCAAGGTGTACGTGCTCTCCGGCGAGCTCTCCGCCGAGGACCTCGACGCCATCAAGGGTTACGTGGTGAACCCCGTCGAGTCGCGCATCGCCGCGCTCGAGCTCCCGGACACCCTCACTCAAGAGATTCCCGATCCCGAGCCGGTCGAGGTCATCGACGGCTTCCGCGAGATGGACAAGGCCGCCCTCGCGGCGTTCATCGCCGATCGCGGCCTGGCCATGGACGAGGCCGACATCGCGTTTTGCCAGCAGTACTTCAAGGACGAGGACCGCGACCCCACCATCACCGAGATCCGCGTGATCGACACCTACTGGTCCGACCACTGCCGCCACACCACCTTCGGCACCAACCTCCAGAACATCGAGATCGACGACGCCGCCGTCGAGGCCGCCTTCAACCGCTACATGGAGATGCGCCACGAGCTCGGCCGCGACGAGAAGCCCGTCTGCCTCATGGACATGGGCACCATCGGCGCCAAGTGGCTTAAAGCGCAGGGCATCCTCACCAACCTGGACGAGTCCGAGGAGATCAACGCCTGCACCGTCAAGGTGACCGTGGACGTCGACGGCGAGGACCAGGACTGGCTGTTCCTCTTCAAGAACGAGACCCACAACCACCCCACCGAGATCGAGCCCTTCGGCGGTGCGGCGACCTGCGTGGGCGGCGCCATCCGCGACCCGCTCTCCGGCCGCTCCTACGTCTACCAGGCCATGCGCGTCACCGGCGCTGCCGACCCCACCGTGCCCGTCTCCGAGACGATCGCCGGCAAGCTGCCCCAGCGCAAGATCGTGACCACCGCCGCAGCCGGCTACTCCTCCTACGGCAACCAGATCGGCCTTGCCACCGGCCAGGTCTCCGAGCTCTACCACCCCGGCTACATGGCCAAGCGCATGGAGGTCGGCGCCGTGGTGGGCGCCACGCCCGCGAGCCACGTCCGCCGCGAGGCACCTCAGCCCGGCGACAAGATCATCCTGCTCGGCGGCCGCACCGGCCGTGACGGCATCGGCGGCGCGACCGGCTCCTCCAAGGCCCACAACGTCGAGTCCATCGAGAAGGACGGCGCCGAGGTCCAGAAGGGCAATGCCCCCATGGAGCGCAAGCTGCAGCGCCTCTTCCGCCGCGGCGACGCCTGTCGCCTCATCAAGCGCTGCAACGACTTCGGCGCGGGCGGCGTGTCCGTCGCCGTGGGCGAGCTCGCCGACGGCCTCTACATCGACCTCGACATGGTCACCAAGAAGTACGACGGCCTGGACGGCACCGAGCTCGCGATTTCCGAGTCCCAGGAGCGCATGGCCGTCGCCGTGGCCGAGGAGGACGTCGAGGAGTTCATGGGCTACGCCGCCGAGGAGAACCTCGAGGCGACCGTGATCGCCGAGGTCACGCATGAGGCCCGCGTCCGCATGGCCTGGCAGGGCGACGCCATCGTCGACCTCTCCCGCGACTTCCTCAACTCCAACGGCGCGCCCAAGTACCAGGACGTCCACGTCGTGGCCCAGGGCATCGCCCCCATCGACCCCGAGAGCGAACTCGCCGAGGCCGCGCTCGAGGAGTTCGGCACCCTCGAGGGCATCTACGAGAGCACCGTCCCCATGGTGCCGGGCGCCGAGACCTGCGAGTCTTTCCACGACGCCATGACCGAGCTCGTGAGCGACCTCAACGTGTGCTCCAACAAGGGCCTGTCCGAGCGCTTCGACTCCACCATCGGCGCCGCGACCGTCCTCATGCCCTTCGGCGGCACCCGGCAGCTCACCCCGAGCCAGGCCATGGTCGCCAAGTTCCCGGTCGACGGCGAGACCACCACGGTCTCTGGCATGGCCTGGGGCTTCAACCCCTACATCATGGACGCCGACCAGTACCGCGGCGCCTATCTCTCCGTGGTCGAGAGCATCTCGCGCCTCGTGGCCACCGGCTTCGACCATGAGAAGGTCTACCTGTCCTTCCAGGAGTACTTCGAGCGCCTGCGCGATGTGCCCGAGCGCTGGGGCAAGCCCATGGCCGCCGTACTGGGAGCGCTCATGGCCCAAGTCGAGCTCGGCGCCGGCGCCATCGGCGGCAAGGACTCCATGTCCGGCTCCTTCGAGGACCTCGACGTCCCGCCCACGCTCGTGTCCTTCGCCGTGGCCGTCGACAAGCTCGCCAACGTCGTCTCGCCCGAGTTCAAGGGCGCCGGCCATCGCGTCGCCCTGATCCAGCCCTCCTACCAGGTCGACGACCTGCTGCCCGAGACCGACTCCCTGCTCGCCGCCTTCAGCGCCGTCGAGGACCTCGTGCGCGAGGGCAAGGCGCTCTCCGTCTCCACCGTCGGCTTCGGCGGCCTGGCAGAGGTCCTGTTCAAGGCCTGCCTGGGTAACCGCATCGGCTTCGAGGTTTCCGAGGCCTACTACGAGGCTGACGCCCGCGACCTGTTCGACCACTCCTACGGCTGCTTCATCGTCGAGCTCGACGAGGGCGCCGCGCTGCCCGAGGTCGACGGCGCGTGCGTGGTCGAGCTCGGCGTGACGTGCGAGCCCTACGAGCTCACCGCCTACGGCGAGACCCTTGATCTGGACGAGCTGCAGGAGGCCTGGGCGAGCGCGCTCGAGGGCGTGTTCCCCTATCGCAGCGCCGCCGACGAAGTTGACGCGGCCGAGGAGCTGATCCCCGAGGAGCGCTACCGCTGCGAGGAGGAGGGCCGCATCCGCGCGACCTACGGCGGCCTCAAGATCGCCAAGCCCCGCGTGATCATCCCGGTCTTCCCCGGCAACAACTGCGAGTTCGACTCCGCTCGCGCCTTCCGCGCCGCCGGCGCCGAGGCCGACGTCTTCGTGATCAACAACCTCACGCCCGAGAACGTCGCCGAGTCCACCCGTGAGCTCGGCCGCCGCATCCGCGAGTCCCAGATCGTCATGATCCCCGGCGGCTTCTCCGGCGGCGACGAGCCCGACGGCTCCGCCAAGTTCATCACCGCGTTCTTCCGCGCACCCGAGGTCACCGAGGCGGTTCGCGACCTCCTGCAGTCCCGTGACGGCCTGATGCTCGGCATCTGCAATGGCTTCCAGGCGCTCGTCAAGCTCGGCCTGGTGCCCTACGGCGACATCGTGGACGCCACCGCGGACGCGCCGACGCTGACCTTCAACCAGATCGGCCGCCACCAGAGCCGCCTGGTTCGCACCCGCATCTGCAGCGATCTCTCGCCCTGGCTATCCCAGTGCAACGCGGACGAGCTCTACACCGTGGCCATCTCCCACGGCGAGGGCCGCTTCGTCGCGAACGACGAGGTGCTCGGGCAGCTCCGCGCCGGCGGCCAGATCGCCACGCAGTACGTCGACGTGGCCGGCATGCCATCCATGGACCTCGACGTGAACCCCAACGGCTCCGTCGCCTGCATCGAGGGCATCACCTCCCCCGACGGCCGCGTGTTCGGCAAGATGGGCCATGTGGAGCGCCGCGGCAACGGCCTGTACAAGAACGTCCCCGGTGAGAAGTTCATGCCCCTGTTCGAGAGCGGCGTGGCCTACTTCGGGTAGGCAGATCCCCCAAATGGTCCTCCTCGTGGGGTCCGCATATAACGCCTTCGAGCGCCGCCGGCTGTTCTGCCGACGGCGCTCTTCCATTTGCGCCCGCCTCCTCATTTGCGCCCGCTCGCGCAATCGCTCGTAATTGAGGTTTTTCGTATTCGTTTCCCAAAAGTCAAAGTAGAGGACGCCATTCAGCAAAATAATCCTGACCTTTTGCTAAATTACCCGCCGCTCTACTTTCGAAATCCCAAATCGAGTACGAAAAACCTCAACTTCCTAATTCCCCGTTGGCACTATGTGCCTCCGTAGTCAGTCTGCACCGATCCACGTTTGGGCCATGGCGCGCTGGCGCCCCCCTTTCAAACACCCGAGTTAGCGGGCTTCAAGCCACGCGCCACCACGACTCAAAATATCGTATTCTCTGTTCAAACCCACACAAGAAAGGTCGATCCATGCACCAGCCCATGAAGCAACTCCCGGAACGAGCCATCAGCGAAGAGGAGGCCCGCAAAATCCTCCGCATCGGCGAGCACTGCGTCGTCGCCACGATCGATGCTGACGGACACCCCTACGCCACGCCGCTTTCCTACGTCCTGGACGGTGACGCCCTGTTGATCCACACGGGCATCGCGGGAGGCCAGAAGACCGAGGACTGGAAGCGCGACCCGCGCGTGTGCGTCACCGTCGCCGTGGATATGGACCCAGTTTACGTCGAGGAGGACGGTGCTCCCGGCCTCTTCACTACGCGCTTCGCAAGTGTGATTGCCACGGGCACCGTTCGTCCCGTTGAGGATGCCGCGCTTATGCGACGCGCCTTGACACAAATCTGCCTTAAATACTGCCCCGAGCACAAGGACAAGATTGGCGCAGCGATCGACTGGGAGCTCCCCGCGACCGCAATTTGGGCAATCGACCTCAATCATATCTCCGGTAAGGCGGGACGCCGCATCCCCAACGGTAAGGGAACCGTCACCGGCAATCTGGACGGATAGACCACCTACCCCCCTTCCCACAAATCGTACGGGAGGGCACACGCTCCATGCGCCGCACACGCCGTCGGCATGGCGCACGTCAACTGCCCCACCGCTTCGCATCCGTATCACCGTCCATTCC
Organism: Collinsella sp. AF08-23; assembly: GCF_003479805.1. Taxonomy (GTDB): domain Bacteria; phylum Actinomycetota; class Coriobacteriia; order Coriobacteriales; family Coriobacteriaceae; genus Collinsella. The sequence goes on from NZ_QUHV01000014.1 coordinate 5,326, forward strand.
ATTGACCCCGAAAGGACCACTATGGAACTCATCACCGCCCGCCTTGTCCTGCGCCCCTGGCTCGACAGCGACGCAACCGAGCTCTACGCGCTCGCCCGAGATCCACGTATAGGTACCGCCGCAGGCTGGCCTCCACATGAAAGCGAAGAGCAGAGTCTCGACATCCTCCGCAATGTCTTGCGGGGACCCGAGCAATATGCCGTCACCCTCAGATGCGACGGCACGCTCATAGGTGCAATAGGACTTAAAACGATCGATGATTGCGATTATCTAGAGGGACCCGATGAGTACTCCGCAGGCTACTGGATCGGCGCGCCGCATTGGGGTAAGGGATACGCCCCGGAGGCGTTCTCCGCGCTCATCGAGCATGCGCAACGCGACCTGGGAGCTCGAGCGATGTACGCCGACCACTTCCTCGATAACGCCCAATCGCATCGTGTGATGGAGAAGTGCGGTCTCAAGCCCCTGCGGACAGCCGAGGTTAGCGCGCTGTACCCCGAAGGCTCGCGCGAGGTCCTCATCATGCAGCGCGAACTCAGGCCGGACGGCGAGGCGAACGGCTCATCAGGGTTATGACACGGCAATCGGTTTTGCACGGTCGTCCCCACGCCGCCAAAAGGCCTAATTCATCGAATCCAAGGCTTCCTTCCAGCGTTTTTGAAGCCGATCGAATGTCCATGCGGAGTTTGCGGGACTCGTTGAGGGCAGCACGACCGCGGGCAATCCAACCCGATCCTGCAGGTGCTTGGCGTATAGACGCCCCGCCGTTCCGCCATTGCACACGACATGCCGAATGGGCGCCACCTCAAGCACACGCTCGATGTCTACAGGCTCCACGTTTGCGATGCTCGCATCGCTCGAACCCTTAATGTCGCATTGCGCCACCACGTCCCACAGCGCAATACCATGCGCAAGCAAGAGCGCGCACTTCTCAGGGATCGATTGGGGGACTTCCGCTCGCAGGCAAGACGCTAAAACGCGCCAAAATCGGTTCTGGGGATTTCCGTAATAGAAGTCGTTCGCGCGCGAAAGTACCGAGGGAAAGGAGCCGAGCACTAAAATGCGTGAGCGCTCGTCGTATACCGGTTCAAACCCGTGCGATATGCGTTGATACTCAGGCATGATCCTCCTCCTATCTCCACGAGAGCCTCCGCGCGAGTGGGTATAAGCGACTAGAATACCATCATCTTTAGAAGGGATCATCATGTCAGCCAACCACGACCTTGTCCTGTATTATCGCCCCACGTGCCCGTTTTGTATCCGCGTCACGGACTTCATGAGGAGCCGCGGCATCGAAATTCCCCTGCGCAATATCAGCATCGACTCCGAGGCGGCGCGTACACTCGTTTCGGTGGGTGGCAAGCAGCAGGTTCCGTGCCTGTTCATCGACGGCAAGCCGCTCTACGAATCAAGCGATATCATCGCTTGGCTCGATGCCAACTTCTAAGCTCATCCCCCACCGCAAAACATACGTGCACTGTCGCCGAACAAAGGCATACAGGGGAACGTGTCTCATCCAGACGGGCTCATCGCCATAACCGCGGTGAGCCCTCCTCCCTCTGCAACAGGCCAAAGGCAGAGAACGCGAACCCTACTGCTCTGCCGATACGTAATCCTCATCGACCGTGATTTTGGGCACGGCATCGGGGTACTCTTCGACAACAAGGGCCGACAAGCGAGATTTGAACTCCTGGGGACTCAGCTCACAATCAGCAGGATGCAGCGAATCGAAAATAACATTGGTATGCGTAGGCCCCGGTACACACCGAAGATCATGAATGCTCGCGTGAGGGCTGATGCTCTGCGCTAAAGCATTAATCTTGTTACGCATATCGGCGACATGGGGATCATTCGTGACGATGGGGTCGTAATGAAGGGTGACAATGAGCCCGTCCTCGTCCTTGAACGCCTGCTCGATATTATCAAGTGTGTCGTGGCTCTCGAGCGGATCGGTCTCAGCTGCCATCTCAACGTGCGCGCTGGCGAATTGCCTGCCCGGGCCGTAGTCGTGCACCATGAGGTCATGCGTGCCGAGGACCCCAGGGTAGCTCATGATTTTTGATCGGATATGCTGAACAAGCTCAGGGTCGGGTGCTTGTCCAAGTAGCGGATTGACCGTGTCGCGGATGAGCTCGATGCCGCTCCAACCGATATAGGCGCCCACTGCGAGGCCCGCCCAGGCGTCCAAATTAATCCCCGTGATACGGGCGAATATTGCACAAATGAGCACCGCCCCCGTGGCAAGGACGTCATTTTTGGAATCCTGGGCGGTTGCAAGCAGTGTTTCGGATTTGATTTTCTCCCCGAGCACGTGATTCAGATGAGCCATCCATTGTTTGAGCCCCATAGATCCCACAAGGACACCCACCAACGCAAGCGAGAATTCGACGTCAGAGGGATTGATGATCTTATCAATCGAGGATTTGACGAGCTCGACGCCGATCATAAGCACGAGAACAGCGACGACAAGCCCCGAGAGATACTCGAAGCGACCATGACCATACGGATGCTCCGGGTCGGCGGGCTTACTGGCGAGCTTGAAACCCAGGACGCTCACGATATTCGAGCTCGCGTCACTCAGATTGTTGAGTGCATCGGCAACGATGGACACAGAGCCAGAGAGAACGCCCACCAGCCCCTTGCCAAGGCAAAGCACGACATTGAGCGCAATGCAGACAAAACCGGCAAGCTCGCCGACCTTGCCGCGGTCACCTTCTGCGCGTCGCATAATCCAATCAACCATACGTACCCCGAATCTCTTTACCGTACAGCCCCATAGCGCAATTGCAATTTGACAATGGTAGCACCGAACAGGACGGGCGGCACGCTACGTAAGCAACGACAATCAACTCTAGAGACACAAAAAGGCCGTCACCCCTAGGTGACGGCCTTGAAGATTGCGCTATCAAGCAATCGACTTAGAGCTTGATCTCGATGTCGACACCGGCAGGCAGGTCGAGGCGCATGAGCGAGTCGACGGTACCGGGCGTGGGATCGAGGATGTCAATGAGACGCTTGTGAGTGCGCATCTCGAACTGCTCACGGGAGTCCTTGTTCACGTGGGGCGAACGGATGACCGTGTACAGGTTGCGCTCGGTCGGCAGAGGGATGGGGCCGGAAACGCGAGCACCGGTCTTCTGAGCGGTCTCAACGATGAGCTTGGCGGACTGATCGACGACCTCGTGATCATAGCCCTTCAGGCGGATCCTGATCTTCTGGCTGGACAACTTAACCTCCAACAATGGATGAGCGAGGGCACCCTCGCGGTGTTACACGTACGGGCGAGGGACCTTAGTTGGTACCGTTCTTCGCCATGACCTCGTCCACGATGGACTTGGGAGCCGGCTCGTAGGAGTCGAACTGCATGGTGTAGGTAGCACGGCCCTGGGTCTGGGAGCGAAGGTCGGTAGCGTAACCGAACATCTCGCCCAGCGGCACCTTGGCACGGATAAGCTTGCTGTTCCTGCGATCCTCCATACCCTCGATCTTGCCGCGGCGACCGGAGAGGTTGCCCATAACGTCGCCCATATACTGCTCGGGGGTCTCGACCTCGACAGCCATGATCGGCTCGAGCAGCTGCGGATCGGACTTCTTGAGGGCGTCCTTGATAGCCATGGAACCGGCGATCTTGAAGGCGGCCTCGGAGGAGTCGACCTCGTGGTAAGAACCGTCGAACAGGGTGACCTTAACATCGAGGACCGGGAAGCCGGCGATAACACCGGTGTTCAGGGCCTCCTGGATGCCCTTATCGATGGACGGGATGTACTCCTTGGGCACGACGCCGCCGACGATAGCGTTGACGAACTCGTAGCCGAAGCCCTCCTCCATCTTCTCGAGCTTGATGACGGCGTGGCCGTACTGACCGCGACCGCCGGACTGACGGACGAACTTGCCCTCAGCCTTCTCGACGTCGTGACCAGCGGTCTCGCGGTAGGCAACCTGGGGCTTACCAACGTTAGCGTCAACCTTGAACTCGCGGAGCAGACGGTCGACGATGATCTCGAGGTGCAGCTCGCCCATGCCGGCGATGATGGTCTGGCCGGTCTCGTGGTTGGTGGACACCGTGAAGGTCGGGTCCTCCTCGGCGAGCTTGGTCAGAGCCAGGGACATCTTGTCCTGCTCGGCCTTGGTCTTGGGCTCGATGGCAACGTCGATAACGGGCTTAGCGAACTCGATCTTCTCGAGGACGATCTCCTTGCCCTCGGTGCACAGGGTGTCACCGGTAGTGGAGTTCTTGAAGCCGACGCAAGCGACGATGTCGCCGGCACAGGCGTCGTCACGATCGATACGCTCGGCGGCGTTCATCTCGAGGATACGGCCGAGACGCTCGCGCTGACCGTTGGAAGCGTTGACCACGTAGGAGCCGGACTCGGCGCGGCCGGAGTAAACGCGAACATAGGTGAGCTTACCGACGAACGGGTCGGTCATGATCTTGAAGACCAAGCCGGAGAAGGGCTCGTCGAAGGAAGGATGGCGCTCAATCTCCTCGCCGGTGTCCGGATCGGTACCGGTGACGGCCTCGACGTCGATCGGGCTGGGCAGGTAGTCGACGACAGCGTCGAGCAGCTCCTGGACGCCCTTGTTCTTGTAGGCGGAGCCCACGAAGACGAGGTTGAGCTCGTTGGCCAGAACGCCCTTGCGCAGAGCAGCCTTGAGCTCCTCGACGGTGAAGTCCTCCTCCATGAGGATCTTCTCCATGAGCTCGTCGTCAAAGTTGGCAGCAGCGTCGAGGAGCTCCTCGCGCTTGGTGGCAGCGATGTCAGCGAACTCAGCCGGGATCTCGTCCATCGGCTCGGGGTAGGTCATGCCCTTCGCGTCGGCCTTGAAGTCCCATGCAGTCATGGTGACCAGGTCGATGACGCCCCAGAAGTTGTCCTCGGCGCCCATCGGGACCTGAGCAGCCACGGCGTTAGCGTCGAGGCGATCCTTCATGGTCTCGATAGCGTTGAAGAAGTCAGCGCCCACGCGGTCATACTTGTTGATGAAGGCGATGCGGGGGACGTTGAAGGTAGAAGCCTGACGCCAAACGGTCTCAGACTGGGGCTGAACGCCGGCAACGGCGTCGAACACGGCGACGGCGCCATCGAGGACGCGCAGGCAGCGCTCGACCTCGGCGGTGAAGTCAACGTGGCCCGGGGTGTCGATGATCTGGATGCGGTAGTCCTTACCGTCCTTGTTCCAGAAGCACGTGGTAGCAGCGGAGGTAATGGTTACGCCGCGCTCCTGCTCCTGAACCATCCAGTCCATGGTGGCAGCGCCCTCATGGACCTCACCGATCTTGTGGGTCTTACCGGTGTAGTAAAGAATACGCTCGGTCGTGGTGGTCTTACCGGCATCGATGTGAGCCATGATGCCGATGTTACGGGTATCGGAAAGCTTGTACTTGGGCTTAGCCATGTCTTAAGTCCCTTCCCTGAATTACCAGCGGTAGTGAGAGAACGCGCGGTTGGCCTCGGCCATCTTGAAGACGTCCTCGCGCTTCTTCACGGAAGCACCAACGCCGTTGGAGGCGTCCATGATCTCGGCGGCCAGACGCTCGGCCATGGTCTTCTCCTTGCGGGCGCGGGAGAAGTTGACCATCCAGCGGATGCCCAGCTGAGTGGAACGACGGGCGTTGACCTCCATGGGGACCTGGTAGGTAGCGCCACCAACGCGCTTGGGCTTGACCTCAAGCGTGGGCTTGATGTTGTCCATGGCCTTCTTGAAGACGGCGAGGGCGTCCTCACCGGTCTTCTCGGCGACCATATCGAAGGCGGTGTAGACGATACGCTCAGCGGTGGCCTTCTTGCCGTCAAGAAGGACCTTGTTGATGAGCTGCGTCACGAGGCGGTTGTTGTAAACAGCATCAGGCTGGACCTCGCGGCGGTGAGTTTTAGCTGCACGACGCGGCATATTGAATCTCCTCTATCTGAATGGGATCTGGGTCAATCGTCGATCGACTACTTCGGGCGCTTCGCGCCGTACTTGGAACGACCCTGCTTACGGTTGGCGACGGGGGCGCAGTCATAGCAGCCGCGAAGGATGTGGTAACGCACACCAGGCAGGTCGCGAACACGACCGCCGCGGACGAGCACGATGGAGTGCTCCTGCAGGTTGTGACCCTCGCCGGGGATGTAAGCGGTGACCTCGATGCCGTTCACGAGGCGCACACGGGCGACCTTGCGAAGAGCCGAGTTCGGCTTCTTAGGGGAGGTGGTGAACACGCGGGTGCACACACCGCGCTTCTGGGCGTTGCTCTTGAGAGCGGCGTTCTTGGACTTCTTGGGGACCGAGCGACGGCCCTGGCGAACCAGCTGGTTGATAGTAGGCAAAGCGTACTCCTTCTCGAAATATCCAGCTTCCATTCCATGTGCAACGGCATATTAAGGGGCGTCAGCACCCGCCCACAAAACACGCATTTCGCTATGATACGCGCGCGTATCTGGGCGGTCAACAGACCACGCGTCCGCGCGTTTCCCTATTTGGGGCATATTCCGCAGAGTCTCCATAAAACATTTCTCGCACAATGGACTGCACCGAAGTTCAGTGCGCATGTGAAACTCATCGACGTCTTCGAGTTCAACCGTTCTTTAAATGATCCAAGGAAAATCGACTGCAAGAGCAAGAAGCGAGACTTCATGGAAGGAAGGGGCACTTCACCCCAATTATCAAGAAACTTACCAGCGGTTTTGCGCATGCCCCCGCAACTGGAGAGACGAAATCGAATGCTAGCAATAATCTCCTTTTGTTATTAGAATTTACGGTACTAACATGCAAGGAGAATGCCGGAGGAAGGAAACCCATATGGACGCCTTGTCTCATGAATTAGAGCCAAGTGGCCCCCACCAGGCGACACTACAGAGGCAGGATAATACCCCCCCCCTCGCACGATGAGCTGAAAGAGATTTTCACTCGTCTCGGTGGCTATGCTGACGGACTGCTCGATAGCGCCGAGTTGGCGGTTAAGCTTCAGGACATTTTTGAGAAGCACGAAGAATGCCATGCTGAGTTGACGCCTTCCGAATGGCTCGCAGTGCACACCCTCTTTGATACATACCTTGAGCCGTGCTCACATGATAGCGACGATTACGAGGTGGATTGTTGGCACATGGACTTGCTTAATTTGTGCTGCAATTCGTCCGACGACCCCATTGGGGATCTTGACACTCAGACAGAAAGACAGCAAAGCGCCGATTTGCAACGGGTTATCCATTCAGTGTGCGTCAATTATATGAAACTCCCTGATGACGGTATCGATTACAACGAACCGCTTGTTTATCCTGAGGGGCGTATGATTTACTTTGACCCCGAAGGGCGCATCATTCCATTTGACTCCGAGAATAACGTCATAGAACTTGATGATGAATCTAAACGACGTTTACAACTTCTTACGCTTCCCGTCGGGTTTGAAGCAATGCTCACAGACCCCGAGGCTCAACCCGTATTTGAGGAACAGCCCAAGTATGAAAAACCCGATTTCGAAAGTCAGGTCGATTCTGTTAAAACCAAAACGTTGAGCGAAGCTTTGTCCGAAGGTTTCTTTCCGGTGCTCAGAATCATGGGCTTGAGTTTTATTGCGTTCATACTATGGATGATTCCAGGATCTTTTTTCCCGCCGCTCTTATTCCTAGCTCCCGTTGTCCCACCTGCCATCGCCGTCCTTCTCTTTGGAGTATTCGATATCGGCAAGGAGACCCGAATCACCCCTATTCTGGGTGTGGTGTCCATAGTCTGCATGGTCTATTTAATGGGGCAACCCACTATGTCTTCAGCGCTCGGCATAGGCATCATGTTCAAAGCGTTCGTTGCCCTCCATTTCCTCACACCTGCCGCTGCGGGCATTTTCTGGATGATTCACAAATTCCGCCAGCAGAAAAATGAGCTCGATGCGGCACGCGCCCAAAAAGTCGCGCAGCTTGAAACTAAGTGGAACGAGGAAAAGAAGCAACAGGACGACAGTTGGAAAATACGTAGAGCACAGGAAGAAAAAGCATGGGAGCATGCTTGCCAGCTACGCGAGCGAGTTCTAAATTCCGTGAAGGCGCTAAATGACCATCTACGAGAGGGAAACTCTCAAGCCATCGCACTCAACAAGCAAATAGATATACATAACATCGAGGTGCAGCAGAGCGTAGACGAATTGCTCGATAAGGTACAGCATTATGCCGACCAGATCACTCAGACCATCGCAGGGCTACCTTGGTATCCGCCTGATATTAAATACGCCACGCCCAAAGCGCTGCAGACGATCAGAGACTATGTGATTAACGGTCGTGCGGAAAGCATGAAAGAAGCCCTCAATCTTTACGAGCACGAACTATGCGAGGATCAGAAGCTCTGCTATCTGTCGAATATCAATGAAAACCTTACGGACGGCATCGCTTCGATCACGGAGGTTTTGACAAACATACATGATCAATCCGTCTATACGAATGAGCAGCTTGCCGATACCCGCAGAGTGCTGGGCAGCATAGAAGCAAACGCCGCTGCAACGGCGATGAACACGCTGCGCTCGGCACGGACAGGTGAAATAACTGCTCGTGCAGCTAGAGAACAGGCCGAGGAAGCCAAGCGCGCCGCAGATGCCGCCGTCATTACGGCCCAAAACGCCGAAGCCGCAGCCCAAAACTCCGCGCGTGCCGCAGACGCACAGGAGCGGCAAGCTGCCGTGATGGAGCGAGAGGAGCAGAGGAGGGAGAGCCTTCGCCGCAGCTGGTAGCCCCTGCGCCCATCCAAACCGGGAGTGCATTTGATTAAAGAGAAGGTTTAATGGACGTGATCCATCTCAATGGCGTGCTGCATCTCGGCGATACGAGCAGGATCCAGCAAAGGTCTGGCTATTCAAAAATAGGGGTCCGCACGGACCCTCCAATCATATAGTTGCACAGCGTGTGCCGCCGAGTCGCGATCACGTGACAGACGAGCTCCCGCCGCGTGACCCGCGCCTGCGTGCCGCGGTCGCGCTGCGGATGCCAGCGCCCGCGCTCCCCTATTTGCGCTTCTTCTTTTTGCGCTTGCCGCCGGATTTGCCCTTGGATGCACCGCCCGAGCTCGCCTTGGGCTTGGCGGTGCCATCTTTGCCAAGGAGCGCTTGGGTGCGCGTCTTGTTGCCACGATGGCCCAGACGATAGACGCCCGCGCCCATGAAGTCCGCGACGACGATGACGAGAACCCAGGACAGCTAGTTTCCGAGCTGCTGCAGCATTTGATCCACAGGTGCAACTCCCCCATTCCTGAGAATTCAACACGCCACAGTATACCTGACTCATTTTGGGACGGGGTATTTTGTCTCCCTCCGTTCTGATAGGTATTTGATTGCCAGCTGCTTGGGTTGCCCTGGGGCCGGTCCGCCCTACGGCGGTCCGGCCCCAGGGCAACCCACGGCCTTGGCAAAGGAAAACCCACTAGAACGGAGGCAGACAAAATACCCCGTCCCAAAATGAGTCAGGACCCGCCAACCGAAGAGGGATGGCGGGTCCTGTAACACATCGCTATCGGACGCTGAGGTTACTCCTCATAGGAGTTGTGGCCGTTGGGATCGTCCGGGCTGTCGCCGTCGTCCTGGTCCACGAGCTTGTTGAGGAGCTCGTCGAGGGAGGCCATGTCCTCGTTGATGACGCCGTTGCCGTCCTTGGACTGCGCAGGGGCGCCGAGCATCTCCTCGTCGGAATCGAGGTGATGGCGCGGGGCGCTCGTGCCGAGCAGGATGTCGTCCGGACCATCCGGGGAGAACACCATCTGCAGCAGCTGGGAGAGGTCCTCCTCGTCGGCAACATCCTCGGAGTTGTCAAGGATGTAGAGCAGGTTGTGCTCCTCAAGACCGTCGCGGAGCTCCTCGATGGCCTTGGCACCAATGCCGTCGATGCGGAGCAGGTCCTCCTCGGACTTGCCCACGAGGTCACCGACGACCTCAATGCCGACCTCGCTGAACTTGTTGGTCCAACGCTGGGAAACACCCAGGTCATCGAAGAGATAGAGGCGCGCGTCCTCGGCGGAGATGGTACGGCCATTGCGGGTGAACTGGCCACCCTCGCCGCCGTACTCGCCCGCGCCGAAGTCGAGCTGCTGCGGCAGCTCCTCATCGAGCTCCTTGAGCTCCTCGGGCGCCCAATCGGGGAGCACCTTGGCATGCGGAGAGGTGGGGTTCTCAATGGCCTGGTAGCCATCCTCGGTACGATAAGTCAAACCGGCCTTGGCGTACGGCTTGAGACCGGTGCCCGCCGGGATCTTCTTACCCACGATGACATTGGACTTGAGGTCGAGCAGATGGTCGACCTTGCCCTCGATGGCGGCCTCGGTGAGGACGCCCGCGGTGCGGATGAACGACGCGGAGGACAGCCAGGAGTCGATGGAGGAAGCGACCTTGAGCGTACCCAGAATCGCAGGCTCGGCGGCAGGCGGCGTGAGGCCCAGACGCGCCACGCGATCGACCTCGTCGGCGAACTCGTAGCGGTCCACGTACTGGCCGAGCAGGTAGCGGGAGTCACCGGGGTTGGTGATCTGAACGCGACGCAGCATCTGGCGAGCCATAACCTCGATGTGCTTGTCGTTGAGGTCGACGCCCTGGGAGTTGTAGACCTCCTTCACGTTCTCGACGAACGTGTGCATGGTGGACTCGATGTCGGTGAGCTGGCGCAGGTTGCGGAAGTTCACGAAGCCCTTGGTGATCTGATCGCCGGCGCGGACCTCGCAGCCGTCCTCGATACCGGGCATGAACTGCACGGCGGCGGGAACGCGCTTCTCGTCCAGAATGCGGCTCGGGTCGTCCGAGTCGGTGAGCGTGAGCACATACTCGGACTTCTCGGGCTTGATGGCCAGGTGACCGGAGAACGGGGCCAGGTCGGCCTCGCGACCGAGAATCTTCTCGTTAACGTTGCCGACGATGTCGAACATACGCGAAACGGTCGGGAGACCCTGCGTAATGTCCGCAACGCCCGCGACGCCGCCGGAGTGAATCGTACGCATCGTAAGCTGCGTACCGGGCTCGCCGATGGACTGGGCGGCGATGATGCCGACCGCGGTACCGATGGCGACAGGACGGCGGGTGGAGAGGTCCCAGCCGTAGCACTTCTGGCACACGCCGTACTTGGAGCGGCAGGTGAGCAGTGCACGCAGCGCGACCTTCTTGAGGCCGGCATCGACCATCTTCTTGAGGTCGTCGACGCAGGTGATGTACTCGTCCTTCTTGAACAGGACGGTGCCATCGGCAGCCACGACATCCTCGAGGAAGCAACGACCGACGAGGTCGGCGTTGATGTCCTCGGTGCCCGGGATGATCAGGTTGTACGTGCAGCCCTCAGTGGTGCCACAGTCCTCTTCGCGCACGATGACGTCCTGTGCCACGTCGACGAGTCGACGGGTGAGGTAACCGGAGTCGGAGGTGTGCGAAGCGGTATCGACGAGGCCCTTACGAGCGCCGTAGGTGGAGATGAAGTACTCGAGCGGGAGCAGGCCCTCGCGGAAGTTCGCCTTAATGGGAAGGTCGATCGTCTCGCCGGACATGTCCGCCATGAGGCCGCGCATGCCGCCGAGCTGACGCAGCTGGGCCTTGGAACCACGGGCGCCGGAGTCGGCCATCATGTAGATGGGGTTCTCTTCATCGAACATCGCGAGCATCTTGGAAGCGACCTCGTCGGTAGCGGCGGTCCACTCGTTGACGACCTCGATGTGGCGCTCGGTCTCGTTGAGGAAGCCCTCCTCGAAGTACGCGTTGATCTGGTCGACGTTGCTCTGGGCACGGTCGAGAACCTGCCACTTGTCGTCAGGGATCAGAGCATCCCACACCGAGATGGTGAGGCCGGAGGTGGTGGCGTAGTGGAAACCGGAGTACTTGATGGCGTCGAGGATCGGGGCGACCTCGGCCTCGGGGTAACGATCGCAGCAGTCGGAGACGAGCTTGGCGATGTCGCCCTTAACCATCTTGTAGTTAATGAACTCGTAGTCCGTGGGCAGGCACTGACGGTTGAAGATGATGCGGCCGATGGTGGTCTCGAAGCGAGCGGTCTTGGTGCCGGTCACGTCGTAGTCCACGACCTCGTTCTTGCCAATCTTGACGCGGAACAGCTTGGTGCCGTCCTCGAGCTCGACGTTGGCCTCGGCCTCGGAGACGCGGACCTGGACCTTGGCCTGCAGGTCGACGCCGGCCTCGGCGCGGCAGTCATAGGCGCGCAGGGCGTCGTCGAAGCTCGCGAACACGTGGCCCTCGCCCGGCATGCCGTCGCGGGCCTGCGTGAGGTAGTACACGCCAATGATCATGTCCTGGGAAGGAATGTTCACGGGCTTGCCCGAAGCCGGCGAACGCAGGTTGTTGGAGCTCATCATGAGGATGCGCGCCTCGGCCTGAGCCTGGACGGACAGCGGTACGTGCACGGACATCTGGTCGCCGTCGAAGTCGGCGTTGAACGGAGCGCAGACGAGTGGGTGCAGGTGGATGGCCTTACCCTCGACCAGCACGGGCTCGAAAGCCTGGATGGAGAGGCGGTGCAGCGTCGGTGCGCGGTTGAGCAGGACGAGGCGGCCATCGATGACCTCCTCGAGGATGTCCCACACAAAGGAGGCGCGACGCTCGATGGCGCGCTTGGCGCCCTTGATGTTCTCCACCTTGCCTAGCTCAGTCAGGCGCTTCATGACGAAGGGCTGGAACAGCTCCAGGGCCATCGTCTTGGGCAGACCGCACTGATGCAGCTTGAGCTTGGGGTCGGTAACAATAACCGAACGGCCGGAGTAGTCAACGCGCTTACCAAGCAGGTTCTGGCGGAAACGGCCCTGCTTGCCCTTGAGGGCCTCGGCGAGCGACTTGAGCGGACGACCGCCACGGCCAGAGACCGGGCGACCACGACGGCCGTTGTCGAACAGGGCGTCCACGGACTCCTGGAGCATGCGCTTCTCGTTGTTCACGATGATCGCGGGAGCGTCCAGGTCGAGCAGGCGCTTGAGACGGTTGTTACGGTTGATCACGCGACGGTACAGGTCGTTGAGGTCGGACGCGGCGAAGCGGCCGCCGTCGAGCTGGACCATCGGGCGCAGATCCGGCGGAATGACCGGGATGACGTCGAGGATCATGTTCGCGGGGTCGTTGCCGCCCTTGAGGAAGGCATCGACGACCTCGAGGCGCTTGACGGCCTTTTCACGCTTCTGCTTCTGGGAATCCTCGTCGGCGATGATGGCCTTGAGGGTCGCGGCCTCCTGCTCGAGGTCGATGGAGGCGAGGAGGTCGCGGATGGCCTCGGCGCCCATGTCGCCCTTAAAGTACATGGAGTAGTAGCGCTTCATCTCGCGGAACAGCGGCTCGTCGGAGACGAGGTCGCGCTCGTTGAGCTGCATGAACGCCTGGAAGGCCTCGGAGCGGAGGTCCTTCTCATCGCGGCACTCCTCCTGGATATCGACAATACCCGCAGCGATTTCCTCGGGCGTGAGGGGCTCCTCGTCGGAGAACTCGTCGAAGTTCTCGGGGTTGCCCTGCGCCTTGAGGCTCTCGATCTGGCGGGCGCACTCGGCGTCGATCTCCTCCAGGTCGGCGGCGAGCTCCTCACGCAGGTCGTCGGCGTCGGCCTCACGGGCCTCATAGTCGACGTGCGTGATGATATAGCTCGCGAAGTACAGCACCTTCTCGAGGTCCTTGGACTTTATGTCGAGCATGCGGCTCATCGGGAACGAGACGGGGCTCTTGAAGTACCAGATATGGCTGACGGGAGCCGCCAGCTCGATGTGGCCCATGCGCTCGCGGCGCACCTTGGCCGTGGTTACCTCGACGCCGCAGCGCTCGCAGACGATGCCCTTGAAACGGATGCCCTTGTACTTGCCGCAGGAGCACTCCCAGTCCTTGGCGGGACCGAAGATCTTCTCGCAGAACAGGCCGTCCTTCTCGGGCTTGAGGGTACGGTAATTGATGGTCTCGGGCTTCTTGACCTCGCCGCGCGACCACGAGCGGATCTTGTCGGCGGAAGCGAGCGAGATCTTTACCGAATCAAAATCAGTAGCTTCGAAATCTGCCACAGTCAACTACTCCTTATCGGTGGTGGTGGCGGCGAGCTCATCGAGGATGGCATCGGCCGCATCGGCGGAGGTGTCGGCCTCGTCGATCGAGGGCAGGTCATTGTCATCGAGCTCGGAAGCGCCCTCGGCCTCGACGGCGACGGGCAGCTCGGGCTCGACATCGCGAATGGGCTCGATATCGAGCGCCAGGGAGCGGATCTCCTTGACAAGAACCTTGAAGGACTCGGGGATACCGGCCATGGGGACGTTCTCGCCCTTGGTGATCGCCTCGTAGGTCTTGACGCGGCCGACCGTGTCGTCCGACTTTACCGTGAGGATCTCCTGGAGCACGTTGGAGGCACCGTACGCGTAAAGCGCCCAGACCTCCATCTCGCCGAAGCGCTGGCCACCGAACTGGGCCTTACCACCCAGCGGCTGCTGGGTAACGAGGCTGTAGGGGCCCGTCGAGCGAGCGTGGATCTTGTCATCGACCATGTGGCCGAGCTTGAGGATATAGGACGTACCCACAGTGATGGGCTCGCGGAACTGCTCGCCGGAACGGCCGTCGTACAGGACGGTCTTGCCGCGCTCGTCGAGCTGGGTCACGAACGAGGGGTTCATGTGCTCGCCGAAGCGCTCGGAGGCGAGATTCAGCATGTTCTTGTTGGCACGACGGATAACCTCGGCGATCTCGTCCTCACGGGCGCCGTCGAAGACGGGCGTGGAGACAAAAAACGGGCCGGGGATGTACGTGTCGGAGTCGGCGGACTCGGTGTCCCAACCGCAGGCCGCGGCCCAGCCGAGGTGGCACTCGAGGAGCTGGCCCACGTTCATACGGGACGGGACGCCCAGCGGGTTCAGGATGACGTCGACCGGGGTGCCGTCGGCCATGTAAGGCATGTCCTCCACGGGCAGAACCTCGCAGATGACGCCCTTGTTGCCATGACGACCGGCGATCTTGTCGCCCTGCTGGATCTTACGGCGCTGCGCGACGTAGACGCGGACCTGCTCGTTGACGCCGGGGGCGAGGTCGTCGCCGTTCTCGCGGCTGAAGCGGACGACGTCGATGACGCGACCCTCAGCGCCATGGGGCATCTTGAGGGAGGTGTCGCGAACGTCGTGCGCCTTGGTGCCAAAGATGGCGCGGAGCAGGCGCTCCTCGGCGGTCAGCGCGCTCTCGCCCTTGGGAGAGACCTTGCCGACCAGGATGTCGCCGGCCTTGACCTCGGCACCAATGCGAATGATGCCGTCCTCGTCGAGGTCGGACAGCATGTCCTCGGACAGGTTCGGGATCTCGCGCGTGATCTCCTCGGGGCCCAGCTTGGTGTCGCGGGCATCGAGCTCATAGCGGGAGATGTTGATGGTGGTGAGCAGGTCCTCGGAGACCAGACGCTCGGAGACGATGATGCCGTCCTCGTAGTTGAAGCCCTCCCACGGCATGTAAGCCACGGTCAGGTTCTGGCCGAGTGCGAGCTCACCGTGGTCGGTGGAGGGGCCGTCGGCCAGCGGCTGACCCTGCACGACCTGATCGCCCACACGTACGAGCGGGCGGTGGTTGATGCAGGTGGACTGGTTGGAGCGCTGGTACTTGGGCAGCTTATAGGTGTCCATGCCCTCAGAGGTCTTCACCGTGATCTTGGCCGCATCGGCGAAGATGACCTCGCCGGCGTGCTTGGCCAAGGTAACCTCGCCGGAGTCGATGGCGGCGCGAGCCTCCATGCCGGTGCCGATGTAGGGAGCGACCGGGTGAACCAGCGGCACGGCCTGACGCTGCATGTTCGCGCCCATGAGGGTACGCTTGGCGTCGTCGTGCTCGAGGAACGGAATGAGCGTTGCCGCGACGGAGAGCATCTGACGCGGCGAGACGTCCATATAGTCGACGTCCTCGACCGGAACGTCTGCAGGGGCACCGAAGGAGCCATCGAAGTCGCGGGTACGG
Source organism: Collinsella sp. AF08-23 (assembly GCF_003479805.1). Taxonomy (GTDB): domain Bacteria; phylum Actinomycetota; class Coriobacteriia; order Coriobacteriales; family Coriobacteriaceae; genus Collinsella. The sequence continues at coordinate 21,218 of NZ_QUHV01000014.1, forward strand.
GCGACGACGGTGTGCGGACGAACGAGGTTACCCTCGGCGTCGACGGTTACCAGCTCGCCGGTCTTGGGATCGATCGGGGTGTTCGCCGGAGCGATGATGTGGTTCTCTTCCTCATCGGCGGTCATCCAGTCGATCTGGTCGGTGGCGACGCCGTTCTCGATCTTACGGTACGGGGCCTCAATGAAGCCGTACTCGTTCACGCGAGCGTACAGCGCCAGGGAGCCGATCAGGCCGATGTTGGGGCCTTCGGGCGTCTCGATGGGGCACATACGAGAGTAGTGCGAGTTGTGAACGTCGCGGACGGCCGTAGGCACGTTGGTGCGGCGGCTGGAGCCGGACTTGTGGCCGGCAAGGCCGCCGGGGCCGAGCGCGGACAGACGGCGCTTATGGGTAAGGCCGGTCAGCGGGTTGGCCTGGTCCATGAACTGAGAGAGCTGCGAGGAGCCGAAGAACTCCTTGATGGAGGCCACGATCGGGCGGATATTGATGAGGCTCTGGGGAGTGATCTCATCGATGTCCTGAGAGCTCATGCGCTCGCGCACGACGCGCTCCATACGGCTCATGCCGATGCGGAACTGGTTGGCGACGAGCTCACCAACGGTGCGGATGCGGCGGTTACCGAAGTGGTCGATGTCGTCGACCTTGAAGCCGGGCTCGCCGGCGGCGAGACTCAGCAGGTAGCGCAGAGTCGCGATGATGTCCTCGTCGGTAAGGACGGAGACCTCTTCCTCGGTGGCGAGGCCGAGCTTCTTGTTGACTTTGTAGCGACCGACGCGAGCGAGATCGTAGCGCTGCGGGTTGAACAGCAGGCCCTCGAGGAGGCTACGGGAGGCGTCGACGGTCGGCGGCTCGCCGGGGCGCAGGCGACGATAGATCTCGATGAGGGCGTCCTCGCGGGTAAGGGCGGTGTCGCGCTCGATGGTGCGCTTGATGACGTCGGAGTCGCCCAGCAGCTCGAAGATGTCGTCGTTGGTGACAGCGATGCCCAGGGCACGCAGGAACATCGTTGCGCTCTGCTTGCGCTTGCGGTCGATGGAGACGACGAGCTGGTCGCGCTTGTCGACCTCGAACTCGAGCCAGGCACCGCGGGCCGGGATGATCTGGGCCTTGTAGACCTGCTTGCCGCCGTCCATCTCGGAGCTGTAGTACACACCCGGGGAGCGGACGAGCTGGGAGACGACGATGCGCTCCGTGCCGTTGATGATGAAGGTGCCCTGGTCGGTCATCATGGGGAAGTCGCCCATGAAGACGAGCTGCTCCTTGATCTCGCCCGTCTCCTTGTTGGTGAGACGGACCTCGGTCAACAGCGGGGCCTGGTAGGTCATGTCCTTCTCGCGGCACTCGTCCACGCTGTGGGACGGGTCGCCGAACTGGTGGTGACCGAAGGTCACCTCGAGCTGGTGGTTCTGGCTCTGGATGGGGCTGGACTCCCTAAAGGCGTCGCGAAGGCCCTCGTCCTTGAAGCGCTCGAAGCTCTCCTTCTGTACGGAGATGAGGTTCGGCAGCTCCATGGTCTCCGGGATCTTCCCGAAGTTGACGCGTGTGCGCTCGGTGGCGGTCACGGTCTTGGTAGCGTTTGCTTTCGGCACCAGGTGTTTCCTCCTTCTTGGGAAAGGCGGTTGATCCGACGGGGCGCGGCCGTTCGTCCGTTTGGCACATATCGGGCGGACGGGTGCGTGCCGCACGTCGTCCTCGGGGCGGTGCTTGGCGCACATCACCCTTTCCCAGTGCTCTCACGGGCTATACGCATAGCTCCGCCAGGTAAGGCAACCTATTAGTTTAGCAGGTCGATTCCGTTCGGCAAGAAAATGCTTGACTCATGGGGTGTTTTGGACTAGCTAACTTTTTCTATAGAGAAACACCTGCTCAACGCATATGCATCGAACAGGTGTTCATGTATTTTGGGTGAATCTAGACGAAGCCTAGCGCTCCAGACCGCCGCGCTCGTCGATGGCGGCCCAGAACTCGTCGGCGAAGCGCGGGTCGCCGGCGGCCATGAGGGCGTTGGTGGCGATCCAGCCGGAGGGGGTGCCGGTGTCGTAGCCGGAGAGCGGGTCGATCACGACGGCGTACATGGCCTCGCGGTCGAGGCTGCGCGCCATGGCGTCGGTGAGCTGGATCTCGCCGCCCTTGCCGGGCTGCTGGTTGGCGAGGAGCTCCATCACGAGCGGGCTCAGCAGGTAGCGGCCGACGATGTAGAGGTTGGACGGGGCGGCCTCGGGGCTCGGCTTCTCCACCAGGCCGCCGATGCGCCACACGGCGCCGGGCTCGGTCTCCCCCGCTCCCTCGCAGCCCTCGAGGGTGCCGACGCAGTCGCCGGCGATGACGCCGTAGCGGTCCACCTGCTCGGGCGCGCACGGGGCGACGGCGATGACGCTCGCGCCGCCATGGGCCTTGGAGACCTCAAGCATCTTGCCGCAGATGTCCTTGTTCGGGACCACGTAGTCGCCCAGCAGGACGAGGAAAGGCTCGCCCGCGCAGGCGTCGGCGGCGGAGCGGATGGCGTGGCCGAGGCCGCGCGGCTCGTACTGGTAGCGGAAGTCCACGGGCATGTTGCCGGCATGGGCGATGGCGTCGGCGTAGCCGGCCTTGCCGCGCTCGCGCAGCAGGGACTCGAGCGAGCGGTCGGGCTGGAAGTAGTTGAGCAGCTCGGGCTTGCCGGGGCTCGTCACGATGATGGCGCCGTCGACCTCCTCGGGGTCGAGGGCCTCCTCCACCACGTACTGGATGACCGGCTTGTCGAGGACCGGCAGCATCTCCTTGGGGGTGCACTTGGTGGCGGGCAGGAAGCGGGTGCCGAGGCCGGCGGCGGGGATGATAGCCTTCATCTTCGAGGTTCCTTTCCGAGCGGGAGCGCGCGTGCGGCGCATGCATGCCCAGCGATCGGGATTATTCGATACCCGCCTATGGTACCTGCAACGTGCACATTATGCGAAAACATCACCGATACCCGACAAATCGCCTCATCCGAAGCTGATTGTGGTATGCAAACGGGAAGTCCAGCTGGACCGATTCGACTCAGCTCGCGGCGTTCACGTGGAACGGGAACACGATGAGCTCCAGCCCGAGCAGGAGCACATGGTGGCCGAGGTTCGCGATGGGGGCGATGAGCAGCATCGTGCCGAGCACGAGCTCGAAGACGCCCGTCGCCAGCGGCATGAGCCATTTCCCGCTCGATGCGCGCGCCTCGAGCGACTCGTCGATCTCGTGCGCCGCTTTCTCGAGGCCGAGCAGGCCCCACATGACGGCGATGACGTTGAGCGACTCCGTCGTGTTGAGCAGGGTGACGACGCCGAGGACGATCATGACGACGTCCGTGCCGACCGTGATCTTGCCGGGGACGCTGCCCTTATCGAGCAGGTCCGTGAAGATATCCGCGGCGCCGACGAACAGCATGACGGCTCCAAGGATGTGCGGCAGGTGCGCGGCAACCTGCTCCGAGAGCAGCAGGCAGGCGACGCCGAGGATTGGAAACAGCAGCGTTGCGACAAACGCCACTTTGCCGGACAGCTTCTGCCCAGCAAGGTGGCGCTCCATCTGAACTCGTGACATAGCGCTAATCTCCATGTTCTCGTGGCAGCAACGTCATGGGGACGTCTGCGAATCATCTTTATGGAGTTTTCCCGGCAACCACCGTCACAAAGCCGAAAAAGGTGCCGCCACGGAATCTGCAGGGACACCCAGGGGAGAGAAAAGCACAAATGCGCGGATAAAATCCGGATCGGAAAAGTATAAGTCAATGAATGTATATGAAAATCGCAGGTAAAAGGGTTGCCGCTTTTTTACTCTACACGCCGTTGCCGTAATTAACCCCGCATTTGCGTTTTTATTCCTTCTGCAGCAATGCCATGAGCAAAAAGGTCTCGCCCGATAAGCGGACGAGACCCTTCACACGGACGCGTTTCTACCGACGACAGTCGAATCAGGTCGCAAACGGAGCAGCGCGCTACTGCGCGGGAACGACACCAATCATCCTACTTAGCGCGGTCGCGGTTGTAGTTAATGAGGCAGCCCGCCTTGACGATGGCGCGCTCCTCGGGGGTCATGTCAGCGATGAACAGGGAGATCTCCTCGACCTCGCCCCCGGCGCGCACGACCCATGCGGGGATGTCGCCCAGATCGCCGTCGAGCGCCGAGCGGATGCCGGGCACGTACACGTAGTCCCCCACCTCGAAGTTCGGCTCGCCCTCCATCTGGAACGGCACCATGCCCCAGTTCATCACGTTCGAGCGATAGCGTTTGGTGGCGTACTCGCGCGTGATGTTGGCAAGGCCGCCGAGGACGCGCTGGCAGCTCGCCGCCTGCTCGCGGGCGGACCCGTCGCCGGGCTTCACGGCGTAGATCATCGACCCGATCTCCACCTCCCCGGGCTCGACGCCCTCCAGGGCATCCGCGGCGGACAACGCGTCGAACACGGGGGCGACGGCGGCGGGAACCGAGGCGGCAGCGCCCTCCCCGGCCGACAGGCGCTCGCGCTCGATGCCCGCCGTCTCCTTCGCGCGGCCGACGTAGTCGGGATCGCGGCGGCTCAACGTGAACTCGGCCAGGCCGAGCGGGTTGGATCGGTACGAGCTCGTCTCGCCCGAGGGGATGAGCTCGTCGGTCGTCGTCACGTCGTCCATGATCTTGGACGCGACGCGCAGGAGGATATTCTCGGCGAGCGGCTCCATCTCGGGCCAATCCTTGATGTTGGGACCGTACACAAGCTCGCGCGCCGCCTCGCCCCTGCCGAACCCGTTGTACACGCGATGCTCGTAGGCGCTCGCGTCGAAGCGGTACTCGACATGCTCGTCCCAGATCTCCGCGGGAAGGTCGGTCGCGGCGGTGAGCACGCCACCTGCCGCCGCCGTGGCGGCGATGGAGCGGGCGTCCATGAGGGCGACTCCCGTAAGCTGACCCGCGCCCGGCTTCGATCCCTCGCGGTTGGGGAAATTGCGAGTGGTGTGGCGGATGGACAGGCCATTGTTCGCCGGCGTGTCGCCCGCGCCGAAGCACGGACCGCAGAAGGCGGTGCGCACGATGGCGCCCGACTGCATGAGGTCGAACGCGGCGCCGTTTGCCGCCAGCTCGAGGAACACGGGCTGGGAGCTCGGATACACCGAGAGGGCGAACTCTCCGTTGCCGCAGCTCTTTCCCTTCAGCGCGCGGGCGGCCTGCATCACGTTGGTGAAATTGCCGCCCGAGCATCCCGCGATGACGCCCTGCTGGACCTGCAGGCGCCCATCCGGGCGGATCTTGTCGACGAGGGACAGCGACGCGCGGCCGCCGCCGACCTGCTCGGCGTTGACCTCGACCTCGCGCAGGATATCGGGGAGGCTGGCGTTGAGTTCATCGATGGTGAAGGCGTTCGAGGGGTGGAACGGCAGCGCGATCATGGGGCGCACCGCGGAGAGGTCCACCTCGACGCAGCCGTCGTAGTAGGCGATGCGCGCGGGGTTGAGCTCGCGGTAATCCCCGCCGCGGCCGTGCTCGCGCAGATAGGCGGCCGTGTCTTCGTCCGTGCGCCAGATGGAGGTGAGGCACGTGGTCTCGGTGGTCATGACGTCCACGCCGTTGCGGTAATCGGTCGGCATGCTGGCGATGCCGGGGCCGACGAACTCCATGACGGAGTTCTTGACGTAGCCGCATGCGAAGACCGACCGGATGATGGCGAGCGCGATGTCCTGGGGGCCGACGCCGGGCTGCGGGGCGCCCTTCAGGTACACGGCGACCACGCGCGGGTACGCCACGTCGTAGGTGTCGCACAGGAGCTGCTTGACCAGCTCGCCGCCGCCCTCTCCGATGGCCATGGTGCCCAGGGCTCCGTATCGGGTGTGCGAGTCGGTGCCGAGGATCATCTTGCCGCAGCCCGCCTGCATCTCGCGCATGTACTGGTGGATGACGGCGATGTGCGGGGGCACGAAGATTCCGCCGTACTTCTTCGCGGCGGAAAGCCCGAAGACGTGGTCGTCCTCGTTGATGGTGCCGCCGACGGCGCACAGGGTGTTGTGGCAGTTGGTGAGCACGTAGGGGACGGGGAACTCGGTCATGCCCGACGCCTTGGCCGTCTGTATGACGCCAACGTACGTGATGTCATGGCTCGCCAGGGCGTCGAACCGCAGCTTGAGATGGGCCATGTCGCCGCTCGTGTTGTGCTCGGCGAGGATGCCGTACGCGATCGTGCCCTCGCGCGCCACGTCTGGGTCGGGGAACTCGAGCGTCGATTCGACGGCCTCGAGCGCACATTCCTCGGGGATGACCGTCTCGCCGTCCACCAGGTACACGCCGCCGGTATGCAAGGTGATAGGTTCTGCCATGAGGTCGCTCTCCGTCCTGGATATACGGGCACCACCTGGGCACATCCGTCGCTGACGGAGCGTCCGGTGCGCACCGCGTCACTTTAGCTTGCGACAGTATACACTAGCTCGAACACGGTGCCGCCGAGCTGAGTTAACAGGAATTTGAAGCAAGCCCCATATTTCAAACCTCTGATAAATCACATTACCAGTCTGATTTTTGTGAGAAATCAGGGGTTTGAAACGACTAAGGGGATTTCAAACCGATGTTTTCTCACATCGGAGATTGCACGGGCGCCCAATGGCACCCGGGCGCCTTCTACACAGCACAGCCGCGACGCCCCATGAGGCGAAACAGCCCAGCAACGGTGATGACCCAGCACGCTGCGACGATCGCAGCGCCCACCAAACCCACCGCACCGACGGACAGATTCGTCACAACGACGCCGCCGAGCGCCGAGCCGGCACCGATACCAAAGTTGAACAGGCCCGAGAAGATCGACATGGCGACGGACGACTCATCCTCCTCGACACCCTTGATGATCTCCGCCTGAAATGCCACGTTGAACGCCGTACCGCAGCAGCCCCACAGCAGGAACATGACGAGCACCGTAGCGACGCTCCCTGCCAGAGGGCGGAGCCCCGCCAGGGCCAAAGCAACTCCGGCAATAGAAAGCGCGAGGAAGGGACGACTCTTGCCATCGTAGAAACGGGAAAAGAGCATGCTGCCCAAGATGCCGGCGAAACCGAAGACCGTCAGCGACATGGTGATCATACCGGAATCGAACGACGCGACCTGGTGCAGGAAGGGCTCAATGTAGCTGTAGCAGGTGTAATAGCCGGTCGCGAACAGCATGGTGACCACGTACACGGTCACGAGCAGGCGATTCTTAAGCATGCGGGGTAAGCGGGAAAGCGTAAAGGGCTCCCCCGCGGGCATGAGGGGCAAGGCGGCGGCGAGGTACACGATAATGGCGACGGCGATGGCTCCCACCACGGCGAACGTCATACGCCATCCCAACGCGAGGCCGATTGCGCGCCCCAGGGGCAAACCGAAGATCTGCGCAATGGAGGACCCCGTGGCGATCATGCCGATGGCGAGCGAACCGTGGCTCACATCGACCAGGCGCGTCGCCATGACCGAGGCGATCGACCAGAAAATGGCATGGGCGCTCGCCACCACGATGCGGGCGAGCGTGAGGATGGCGAACGTGGGCGCTATAGCGGAGAGGAACTGACCGATGGCGAACACCACGAGCACGCCGAGCAGCAGGCGCTTGAACTCGATACGCGATGCGGCCATCATGAGCGGCAGCGACAACAGCATCACCGCCCAGGCATAGGCGGTGATCATGAGGCCGCAGGTCGCCTCGTTGATGGAAAAGCTACCGGCAATATCGGTGAGCAGCCCAATGGGCATGAACTCCGAGGTGTTCAAGATGAACGCGGAAAACGTGAGCCCCACGAGCGGCATGAGCTCCCGTATCGTCAATGCTCCGCCAGCACGGTCCTTCGAGTTCATGCCATCGTTCGGCACGAGACCGTTTCTCGTCGGCTTTTCCATACATCCCCTCGTCTCTTCATATGATCGCCCCCACATCGATCGCGACGTGGGGGCACGCTGTAGGCGAAGAAATTATAATGGTCTGCCCCTTAAGCACGGCAGCAGTTCATGCGAAAGGAACGCGTAACAATTATCCGTTCATCGATGCGCATCTCAATGCCCGGATGCCCTCCACAGCACGTAGAGCATGCCAAAGAAGAGCGCGCCCATGGTGAACAGACAGCCAATCATGCCGGCAGCATTGGAAATGGCGCCGCGGATCCCGCGAGTGGATTTCCCGCTGCATGCCGCATATCGATCGACCTCATATGGATTACGCGTGCCCATGATGCCTCCTTAAAACAACTACGTCCACGCACGTGACGGGTACCGGGCCCGACACGTATCCGTTTCTGAGGACATCATCTGCTATCTGCCCATTTGCTACCATCGATTTGCCTTACGGTGGGCTTGCGCTTTTGTAAGAATGCTTGAGAAATCATTGTGCGGTGCCCAAGGAGTCCCCGCATGCGGAGCCAAGGCATTGGGGTCGCACACCGAGACCGCGTGCGCAAAAAATACGAACATCTGTTTGCTCTTATGCTAGACTGAGTAGATACACGAGCAAGGCCGCGAACGCATGAGGGAGGTGCCATGAGACCTTTGAACGGCACGAAGCCCGATGCCCAGGAGCTCATCGACCGCATCCTGGCAGACGAGCGCTTTCGGGCGAGTTCCCATTTTTCCGACCGCGTGTACACGGATGAGCCAATCCTCATCACGGGCAATCGCATGGCATCCTACCTGCCCGAACGCTATCGCAAAATGCGGGAGATCTCCCGTTGGGAGCCCGAGGGGCCAGCCGGTCGGGGACGCTGGCTCTCAGAGGCCGAACTGTTCTACCGACAGGGCATCTTTATGGCGGATTATGAGGACGATTGCCCCTATCATGGGAACTTCAAGTCATATTTCCCCACATACAATGCCATGAGTGACCGCCAACTCCGCGGATATTTCACCTGGAGGTCCGCCGTTCGCCGCGGGACGGTACAGGAGACCTCCCTCTCGTTCGCCTACGTCTATCTCTACGAACTCATCAACGGGATCGGTGTCGCCAACCCGCGCGAGGGGTTCGATGCATTCGAATCTTTCTGTCAGGCATATCGCGCCTTCGCCCCGGAAATCGATCGGTTCGCCGGCGTCTGGCTGCAGGACTACGTCGTTTACCACGACCTGCCTGTAGAGCTGCTCGAACCATACAAGACCCTGGCATTCGACCGCGCGATCATCGCACTGCGCCGCGCAGACGATCGCTCTCGTGAGTTAACGCGCCTGATCAAAAACGAACGCAAGAAACGGGGGGCCTCGGCCATGCCGCTCCCCTGCGACAAGGCGCTCGAAAGCGAGCTGTTCGACGCCATCGATGCCTTATCTACCTATAAGCTCAGTGGAAGCCGCCTGTACCGGGATAACCCCGACGGACTTCGCCACGTTGCGTGCGCGGTATTTGTCCGCACGAGCGACTACTATCGCAGGCAACGAAAGAATACGCTACTCGAGAGCTGGTTTGGAGAGGAGGTCGCTCTGCCCTACACCATGTTCGGCTCAGCCGTCTTCTTTTCACCCCGGCGTCACGTAGACACCGTGTATCAACTTGACGAGATCCATCGGTACCGATGTCAAAACGGCATATGGACGTGCGAGCGAATCCACGGAAGCCGCTCGTGCAGCCCCAAGCTCGGCATATGCATGCGCGCGGTCGACCGCAGTCTGCGGACGGCGCTCGGATACGAGCATCCGCTCAAAGAGACCAAGCCGCTTCCCAAGTACCTGGAGAAGTTCATCGATGAGGAAGTGGCCGCGTGGATGAGCTGGCATGCGGCACACGCGCCGCGGCACATCACCATTGACCTCTCTCAGCTGGCCGACATCCGACGCGCGGCGGTATCCACGCGCGAGTCTCTGCTCATCGATGAAGAGCGTGAAGGGACGGGCACCATCGTCTCCTCTTGTGGATCGGCCGACGAAGGCCGCCCATCGAACGCGCTCGCCGAGCCACAAAGCCCAGTCACCGCACCCCAGGAAGACGGTATCGAGCGGGCGCGAACCCCCATCGAGCCCCCCGTCCCTCCCGCGCCGGTGCCCAGAGTTCACGCCGCCCGGCCATTGACCCCCGGGCAGGAGTCGTATCTCAGATCCCTTGCGGAGGGTGACGCCCCAGGTGCGCGCGATGCACTCCAGGTGCTGGGGACATCCGAGGACATGGCCGTGGACGCCATCAACGATGCCTTGTTCGACCTGATAGGCGACACCACGATCGAATACGGGGCATCCGGCCCCGAGCTCATCGAGGATTATCGCGAAGACGTGGAGGAATTCCTTGCCCATGACTGACCAGATCACCACCGCGCCCCGCGTCCCCAAACGCGTGGCCGCCGTCATCCTTAACTCGCTCAAAGGCGGCGTCGTGCCGCGCATAGGCCTGCCCTACATCACCGTGGGGCGCGAGTTCGAAATTCAAGCCTTGCTCACCGACCTCTCGCTCATCTCCGACGGCGGAGCAAGCTTCCGCTTCCTCGTTGGCCGGTATGGAGCGGGAAAGAGCTTCCTGTTGCAGACTATCCGCACGCACGCCATGGGCGAGGGCTTTGTTGTGGCAGATGCGGATCTCTCCCCAGAGCGCCGACTGCAAGGCGGCCAGGGCCAGGGTTTGGCGACCTACCGCGAACTGGTGCGCAACCTCTCGACCAAGACCCGTCCCGAGGGCGGTGCACTCAACCTGATCCTCGACCGCTGGGTGCAGAATCTCGAGGCGGAAGACGCTTCGAGGGAAGACATGTCAAAAGGGGATGTGTCAAACGGACATGTCGCAGGTAGCACGCCTGCCGGCACTCCGATACGCGCCCAATTCGCCGCCATCGAGGAGATGGTCCACGGATATGAGTTCAGCCGCGTGCTGGGCATCTACCGCAACGCCGTATCCACGGGAGACGAGGAGACCAAGGCACTCGCCGTCAAATGGTTGCGCGGCGAATACCGCACCAAGACGGAGGCGCGCTCCGAGCTGGGGGTCACCGCGATCATCGACGACGACACCTGGTACGACTACGTCAAGCTGCTGGCGCGCTTCCTCACGGGGGCGGGCTACAAAGGTCTGCTCGTCCTCATCGACGAGCTGGTCAACCTCTATAAGATCCCAAATGCCGTCACGCGCCAGTACAACTACGAGAAGATCCTGCAGATGTACAACGATACCCTGCAGGGCAAAGCTCATCACCTGGGCATCATCATGGGAGGCACCCCCACGTCCATCGAAGACCGCAGACGGGGCGTCTTCTCCTACGAGGCATTGCGAAGCCGCCTTACCCAAGGCCGCTTCGCACGCGAGGGAATGCGCGACATGTTGGCGCCCATCATTCGCCTGCAGCCCCTCACCTACGAGGAGCTACTCGTGCTCATCGAGAAGATTGCGCAGATACACGCCGGCTATTTTGGATATACGTGCACGCTTCGCGATGCGGACTTAGTGGAGTTCCTCACCATCGAGTTCGGGCGTGTGGGCGCAGAGACGCACCTCACCCCGCGCGAGGTGATTCGCGATTTCATCGAGCTGCTAGACATCATGTGCCAAAACCCTAATACCGATCTTCATGAGTTGATGGCATCTGGCACCGTCGGCGTCGCGGACGCCAGCGCGCCGAGCAACACGACCCCCTTCGCGGAATTCACCATCTAGTCCGGGAGGCAGCTTGAACACATTCGATCGATACGCGCCGTTTGTACAGGACTTCATCTACTCGCATAGCTGGGAGAACCTCCGGTCGATCCAAGTCGCCGCAGCAGATGCCATCTTCAACACAGATGAGAACGTGCTGCTCACCGCCTCGACCGCCTCGGGCAAGACCGAAGCCGCCTTCTTCCCCATACTCACCGAGTTTTGGGAGAACCCGCCCGCAACGGTCGGGGCGCTCTACATCGGCCCGCTCAAAGCTCTTATCAACGACCAGTTCTACCGCCTGAACGACCTCTGCGAAGAGGCCGATATCCCCGTCTGGCACTGGCATGGCGATGTTGCCGCTTCGCACAAGGCGAAGCTGCTCAAACACCCGAGCGGCATCCTGCAAATCACGCCCGAGTCGCTCGAGGCCCTCTTGCTCCACAAGCACGCGGCGATTGGGCGGCTTTTTGGAGACCTTCGCTACGTGGTCATCGATGAGGTGCATTCACTGCTGCGCGGCGATCGCGGCGGGCAGGCCCTCTGCCTCATCGAACGCCTCTCGCGCATGGCGGGCGTGAATCCGCGCCGCATCGGACTTTCCGCCACCATCGGTGACCCCGAACGCACGGGGGCATTCCTCTCCAGCGGAACGGGTCGTGGATGTGTCATCCCCCGCTTTGAGGAGACGCGCAAGACGTGGCGTCTATCCATGGAGCATTTCTACATTGGCGGACCGCAGGCGGCGGAGCGTGCCCTAGACGGCGCATGGGCGCAGGAGGCGGACGTAATCGACGACGGTGCGCGGCGCAGCCTTCCCGCGCCCGATGATGTCCGCATCGACGCACCAACCGCAACCGAACTCGCCGCGCGGACCGATTTGGCGCCGCAAGATGCCGACCCGGGTCTTGGATACATCTTCGAGCGGACCCGCGGCAGCAAATGCCTGGTGTTCGTAAACTCGCGAGAGGAGGCGGAGTCCGTCTGCGCCAATCTGCGTGCATATTGCGAGGCCAATCACGAACCCGACCGCTTCCTCATCCACCACGGTAATCTCTCGGCGGCGTATCGTGAATCGGCGGAGGAGCTCATGCGCGACGAAGAGCAGGCGCAGACCACCGTCACCACCGCGACGCTCGAGCTGGGCATCGACATCGGACGCCTCGAGCGCGCGTTCCAAATCGATGCCCCCTTTACCGTCTCGAGCTTCCTGCAGCGCATGGGGCGCACCGGACGCCGCGACCTTCCACCCGAGATGCACTTCGTGATGCGCGAAGAGCAACCCGAACCCCGCTCCATGCTGCCCGAAACCATCCCTTGGAAGCTCTTGCAGGGCATCGCGCTCGTGCAGCTCTACCGCGAGGAGCACTGGGTCGAACCACCCGCGCTTGATCGCCTTCCGTACAGCCTGCTCTACCATCAGGTCATGAGCACGCTCGCCAGCTGCGGGGAACTCACTCCCGCCGAGCTCGCCGCACGCGTGTTGACGCTCTCATACTTCCATCGCGTCGATGCCGACGACCTCCGTTGCCTCTTGCGGCATCTTTTGGAAACCGACCATATCGAGGCGACCGAAAACGGCGGCTTGATTGTGGGCCTCGCCGGTGAACGGCTCACCAACTCATTCAAGTTCTACGCGGTGTTCCAGGAAAACGAGGAGTTCACGGTGAGATGCGAGTCGGCGGAACTCGGCACGATTGTGAATCCGCCACCCGCTGGCGAGCGCATCGCCATCGCCGGGCACTGCTGGCTGGTCGAGGAGGTCGACTGGAAGCGCCACCTCGTGTACTGCACGCAGATCAAAGGCCGCGTTCCAGCGTACTTTGGCGATTGCGCGGGCGATATCGACACGTATGTCCTGGAACGCATGAGGCACGTGCTCGCGGAGCGTGACGTCTATCCCTACATCATGGAGAACGCGCGGGCTCGACTGGCACAGGCACGACACGTGGCATCCAACGCGGGCATCACCGGGCGCGCCTCAAGCCCCCTCATCAATCTGGGTGGAGACACCTGGGCGTTGTTCCCCTGGCTCGGAAGTTACGCTTTCCTGGCGCTCGAGCGGCTGCTCAAGATCAAATGCGCGCGAGAGCTAGGGCTCAAGGGGCTCGATCCCTCGCGCCCTTACTTCATGCAGTTCAGGATGAAGGCGGACCCCGAAACGTTTTTCGAAGCGGTCGCCGCCGAGGCGGAAGCAGAATTCGACCCCATTGACCTCGTGTACCCAGGCGAAGTTCCGTATTTCGACAAGTACGACGAATTCCTACCGCAAGAGCTCGTTCGCAAGGGTTTCGCCGAGGGCGTCCTCGACATCGAGGGCATGAAGCAACGCGTGCTCGGCTGGCGCGACGCATGGCGAAGCGCGCAGTACGGCTAGTCGCGCAGCACCTCACCGAGGAAGTCGGCAGCAAAGGGAACCGCACCCTCGAAATCGTAAGCGTCGACGTCGCTCGCGATCACCAGGTAGTTATCTTCTCCCGCAAAGGCCTCATCCACGCAGGGCACGACCCAGACGCGTTTGAACACCGCCGAAGCCGTGGCAACGACGTTGCGCAGGAAGTCTATGTTCTCGCCCCCGTGGGTCGATACCACGTTGGCCACGTACAGGCCGCCCTCGTTGAGACACACCTTTGCCTGGCAGAGGGCTTCCACGGTGGCGAGCGACCGAACTGGCTCCGACCCGGCAAAGCAGTCGTTCACGACCACGTCGCACCGCATGCCCGCCGCAAGAGCCTCGCCCATATACGACCGAGCGTCCGCGGTGATGAAACTCAGACGGTCTCCCGCCATGCGCTCAAGTTCGTCCAGGTAAAACCATCGACGAGCAAGCAGGGTCACCGACGCGTCAAGCTCGACGACGTCCATGGCAAGCAAACGATGGGTGGCGAGCGCATGCTTGGGATAAGAGTATCCACCACCTCCGAGCATGAGCACTCGTTCGATGCCATGGCCAACGATGCCGCGCATGGAATCCTCCGCCTCAAACATCGCATCGAAGGCGCGGATATACTCGAACACGGGCTCGAACCTGCGGCGACCGAGATAGGTGGCACTTTGATACACCCCACCCTGCTGCAACACGCGCACGAGCTCTCCCTGGGCGCCGCGCACCATCTTCACGCGCGCCAATCCAGCGTGCGTGCGGGCGACCTGAAGGCATTTCGATCCAACGGCTATCGCCGCCGCGCCAACGGCCACGGCGCCAAACGCCACGCCCGCGGCAATACCGGCGGCCGTGTTTCCCCTCTTTTCCATCAAAGCTTCCTTTGCTGATAAAGCCCGTGGTCCTTAAACCCAAGGCGACGATAATACGTGCGCGTGCCCACGGCGCTGATCACGTTAATGCTTTCGTATCCCGCCTCGCGCGCGATGTCACAGGCGCGCTCGATGAGCCGCCTCCCCAACCCAAGATGCTGGGCTGACGTGCCATCCTCACCAAGCTGCGTAGCGATGCCATACATGTGCACTTCCCGAATCATGGCCTCGCCCGCGCGGACGGGAAGGCCCTCGCTCCCCGCCTCATCCGCGAGACGCTGCACATACGCGGCACTCGGCAAAGACAGGCGCAGGAAGCCGGCGATGCGGTTGTCGGGCAAGATCCACTGCAAAAAGCGTTCGTGCGTGTTGCTCGTCTCGTACCCGACGACATCGAGGACCAGGTCGCCCAGATCGATGTCGTTCGTTCCGATCTCTCGAAATCGAATCTCCTGGACGCCGTCCGAACTGCCCATGTCGCGCAGGCTCCGCTCGACGAGTTGGCGCAAATTGGGCTTCTTGTTGCCCGCCACGATATCGTGCGACGAGAAATCCCTGATCATGCGGGAGATACGGCAGAACGGCGGCGTGACGGCGACATCGCTCGCCAACACGTCGAGCAGTTCCCCCTCGGTGTAGGGGCGCCATAAGCCAAGTTCATAGCGCTCGGTGAGCCGGGAGCCGTCGATGAGGGCACAAGGGTAGAGCTTGATTTCGTCGGGCTGGAACGGTGCGCTCCGCACCAGGCGGTCGTAGTCGGCCTTATCGCGCTCGGGCGTCGACCCCAACAGGTTCGCCATGGCATGCGCGTGGATCTTGAAGCCAAAGATGCGCAGCAACTCAAATGCCCGCCCTATGCGATCGATCGAGATGCCGCGCTCATTCAAGTCTAGGATCTCCTGGTCAAGCGTCTGAATGCCCATTTGCACCTTGGTGCAACCCAGGCGGCGAATCAGCATGAGGGCTGCGGGCGTGATCGCATCGGGGCGCGTCTCGACTACAAGACCCACCACACGATGACGTGCGCCCTCGTTTTCGCGTTGCCGCAGCTCGAGCTCATCGAACGTGGCCGTCTGGGCGCGACTGGCCAAACGCCACGGCTCGCTGTTGCCGTACAGCAGCCGAAATGCGTGGTTGTAGGAGAGGGCCCCTTCGGCGATCTCCTCCTGCGCACCCTCCGCAAATAACGCGAACTGCTCCGTATTCTGCGGAAACCCCGCGCTGCGGTACCAGCTCCGACGCTCGGCGATGTCGGAAGCCGCTGACTCCTCATCAAACTCGTTGAGCGCGCGGAACAGTTCCGAGATGAACCAGACCTGGTATTCCCGTGGATAATCGCTCCAGGTCCCGCCGAGAACGATCAGCTCGATCTTGTCTGTAGCATGTCCCATCTGCGTCAACGCCGTCAGACGGGAGGTAACCTGCAGATACGGGTCGAACCAGTTTTGCTCGGCGCGTTCGCATGCCGGCTCGTTGTGCAGGTAGCTCTTGGGCATGCGCAGGTCATTGGGGCAAAAGAGGCAGTCGCCACCACAGGGCCATGGCTTGGTGATGACCGTGATCGTTGCGACACCCGAGGCGCTGCGACGAGGCTTCATGCGCAGCACGGCGAGCAAGCGCTCTTCGAGTTCGGGCGTAACTCCCCACGCCTCCCAGCGCTTTTGATCGTTGCGCTTAACACTCTGGTAGAACGGCAAAAGCCGACGCTTGGCAAACATGCGCTTGTCGGCATGCTCCCGACGTGCGGCGGCATGACTCAGCTTGAGTAGCACGCGATCGTCGACCACGCGTCCGGACCGGAGCTCCGCCAATATGTCCAAGATAATCTGTTCCATGGCGTCCATTGTATATGACGTCCGCGCACCGCTTCCGGCGGACGTGGGAGCTTACAATAGGGAAACCTCACGGTGCATGCGCTCGCCCTAAAGACACGCAGCCACTCGACGCGGCACCGACTCACGGAATCCAGGAGGCCCATGGACACCACGACCGCGCAGGCGCTCATCGCGCTCAACAACCGCTTTTACCGGGATAACGCAGCATCCTTTTCCGCCACGAGGTCGGCACCATGGGAAGGTTGGAAGCGGCTCGGAAGCATATTGCGCGAGTGTGGCTGGGTGGGTGCGACGGCGCCTCAGACGCGCCTCGTGTTCGATATGGCAAGCGGCAACCTGCGGTTTGAGCATTTCCTCTCCACCGCGTTTCCCAGCATCGACTTTGAGTTTCACGCGGTGGACAACTGCGCCGCCCTGGCAGAGCATGGTCAGAACGACCGCATCGCATACCACTTCCACCAATGCGACATCCTGGATACCCTCGTCTCGAGCAACGCGAGAATCCCGGAATGCCCCCCCTGCGACCTGTCGGTCTCCTTTGGCTTCATGCACCATGTGCCCAGCGCATACCTCAGACATCGCGTGTTCGAGGCGCTCATCGAACACGCACGCGTGGGCGGCCTGATCGTCCTGTCGTTTTGGCAGTTCATGAACGACACGCGCCTTGCTGCCAAGGCTCTGAAGGCAGACGAGGCGCTTGCCATGGATATCGACATATCGCAGCTTGAGCCAAATGACCACTTCCTTGGATGGCAATCCGACCCCTCTCCGCTGCGCTACTGTCACCACTTTGACGAATGCGAGATCGACGAGCTTGTAGCATCTGTGGGCACCAAGGTACGGGAGGTCGCGCGCTACTCCTCGGACGGCGCGTCTGGTACCCTCAATCGGTATCTCGTGCTCGAACGCCTTGATTGAGAACTCGAGCACGACGCCCATTCAGACGCATGGCGCGCGCCACTCCAGTGGCAGCCGCGAACATGCAGCCGCCATATCGGACGCCAACGACCGCCATCCGCCGCCGCGCCACATTCCACCGTGCAGCGCGCCGCGATATCCAGGAGACCTTTCCGCCATGCATGCACGTATGCCCAAAAACTTCGTCCTCGACCAGCGCATCGAGCGCGCAGCCAACGCCATCGAGACTGGTGCCGCAGCGTATCGGGGGCGCTGGGCCGAAGCGTGCCATCCGCTCACCGAGCATGGCACCGAGCGCTTTGAGCGGGTGCATCTCGATCTTGGATGCGGAAAAGGAGCCTATATCGCCGCCATGGCCGCCCGTCATCCGGACACGCTCTTTATCGGCATGGACAGCGAACCCGTGTGCGTGGTGCATGCCGCGCAGCTCGTTCTCGATCGTGGGCTCAAAAATGCCCTCGTGATTCCCGGAGACGCCGCCAGGCTCGACCGCATCTTCGCCCCGGGCGAACTCTCGAGCATCTCGATCAACTTTCCCACGCCGCACCCTAAACGACGCAACGCCCGCCTGCGCGTAACGACCGCCGAGCACCTCGATGGATACCGACCGCTGCTTAAAGCCGACGGCATTCTCGCGCTGCGCACCGATAGCCTGCCGTTGTATGAGTTCTCTCTTCCGCAGTTCAAGACCATTGGATGGAATGTAACGTGCGCCACGCACGACGACCGCGCCGCCCATCCCGATCAGCCCATCACCGAGTACGAGCAGCGGCTAACCGAGCAGGGTGCGACCGTCCACGCTGTATATGCACGGCCCGCAGCGCAACCCGCCACACAGGAACAACTCCAGGCTGCACTCGAACTTCCGCAGAGCCTCATCGACTATCTGCCCGAAGACCTATTCGCCGGAGAATATATCCCCTACGGCATGAGCTACGCGATTGACAACCTGCGCAACCGACGTCACCATCTCGCCGCGCGTAAAGATGCATATTCTGACCGCATTTAAGTTGCTATTTGCATAGGCTTTTCTCACCACGCCCCACGTGTCCATGTGGATTTACGAAAGTGGTCAAAATACCCAAATGTTGCGCAGGCCCGATCATCGTTTGTCTAACTCACATCGTGCCAACACCTTTCTCATCCCCGTCGTGCATCGGGACAATTGAGCCAGCGCGCCACAAGCGTCTTGAAACCCTGTGATCACAACAGGAGGAGGGGGGCGCGCG
>NZ_QUHV01000014.1:39997-60457 GCF_003479805.1 Collinsella sp. AF08-23
CGGCCCCCTCCCGCAATCCCATCGCATCCCGCAACCCGATCTTTACGTCATAATGAAGGAAAAATGCCTTATAGAACGGACCTGCCCATGCCAGACGCATCCAAGCAGCTTGAATCTCAAAACGCCTTCGACCCCTTCGCCCACGGGTCGCTTGGTTCGCTTGCCCCAAGCTGGTGGGAGCCCGAGGCTGCGGACACCAGCGGCAACACAACCGATGAGTACGCTGACGGGCAAGGTCCCTTCGACAGCGACGACGCCCCTGTCGCACGGACCTGTTCTCCCGGATCCGAACTCGAACCTTGGCTCACGTCAGAAAAAGCCTACGAACGCTTCATCGACTGGGTTGCCGCACGTGGCATCGACCTCTGGCCGCATCAGGAGGACGCGCTGTTCGCCCTGGCTGCAGGTAGCAACGTCATCCTCGGCACGCCTACCGGTTCCGGCAAATCGCTCGTCGCGCTCGGTATGATGTTCATGGCAATGGCGAGCGGTCAGCGTGCATACTACACCGCCCCCATCAAGGCCCTCGTCAGCGAGAAGTTCTTCTACCTGGTCGATATCCTGGGCCGCGACAACGTCGGCATGATCACCGGCGATTCGCATATCAACACCGGTGCCCCCATCATCTGCTGCACTGCCGAGATCCTTGCCAACCAGGCGCTGCGCGAGGGAGAGGACACCGACGTCGGTTGCGTCGCCATGGACGAGTTCCATTTCTTCTCCGACCCCGACCGCGGCTGGGCCTGGCAGGTTCCCCTGCTCACGCTGCCCCACGCGCAATTCCTGCTCATGAGTGCGACCCTGGGCGACATGACCGCCATCGGCCAGACCCTTAACCGCACAACAGGCCGCGACCTCGAGCTCATCGCCGACGCCCCGCGACCCATCCCGCTTTCTTACGAGTACGTCAAAACCGCGCTCGAGGGCACTGTGGAGCTGGCACTTCGCCAAGGGGACTCCCCGCTCTACATCGTGCACTTCTCGCAAGACGCCGCCCTGCAGTCTGCCCGCTCGCTCGCCAGCTACGGCGTCGCCAGTAAAGAGCAGCGCGAGGCCATCAAGGAGGCGATCAAGGGC
Organism: Collinsella sp. AF08-23; assembly: GCF_003479805.1. Classification (GTDB taxonomy): domain Bacteria; phylum Actinomycetota; class Coriobacteriia; order Coriobacteriales; family Coriobacteriaceae; genus Collinsella. The sequence goes on from NZ_QUHV01000014.1 coordinate 41,075, forward strand.
GGGCGCTTCACCACGGCGTTCGGCAAGACCTTGAAGCACCTCATCTCCAGTGGCGTCGGGCTCCATCACGCCGGCATGCTGCCGCGCTACCGCCTGCTCGTCGAAAAGCTTGCGCAGCAGGGCCTTCTGCCCGTCATCTGCGGCACCGACACCCTGGGTGTGGGCATCAACGTGCCCATCCACACCGTCCTGCTCACCGGCCTCACCAAATTCGACGGTCGCAAGCAGCGCCGCCTGCGCTCACGCGAATTCCACCAAATCGCCGGGCGCGCGGGGCGGTCGGGCTTTGACACCGAGGGCGTCGTCATCGCCGAGGCACCCGAGTTCGAGATCGAGAACCACAAAGCCGAGCTCAAGGCCATGGGCGACCCCAAGAAGATGAAGAGGCTCAAGAAGAAGAAGCCGCCGGAGGGCTTTGTCACCTGGAACGAGGCGACCTTCACGCGCCTCATCGAAAGTGAACCGGAGATGCTCAAGCCGAGGCTGCGCATCACGCACTCCGTGGTGCTCGCCGAGGTCGAGCAGGGCGGTGACGCCTGGGGCCGCGTCCTCGAGCTGATCGAGGCATCCCTGCAGACCCCGGAGGAGAAGGCGAAGCTCAAGCTCCGGGCTGCCGAGATCTTTGCCACGCTCATCGATGCGGGCGTTGTGGTGCGCGAAGCCTGCGGAACCGAGGCGGACGCCGATAACGGCATCGGGAGCGACAAGACGGTCTCGCTCACCGAGGCCCCAAAGAACATAGATGCACTCAGGGCACTCGACGCCACGGCCAATGAGGATGACGGCGCGGACGACAACGACGGTCGACCGCTCGGCGATACGAACGCCGCAACTGGTCACCCCCTCGACGGGCCGGCAGCTTATTACCTCACGGTCGACCTGCCCGAGGACTTCGCCCTCGACCAGCCGCTCTCCCCGTTTTTGCTCGCCGCGCTCGAACTGCTCGATCCCGAGAGCCCCACGTACACGCTCGACCTCATCTCGATGGTCGAGGCGACCCTCGAGGACCCCAAGCAAATCTTGCGCGCGCAGGAGCGACGTGCCCGCGACGCTGCCATGAGCGCCATGAAGGCCGAGGGCGTGGACTTCGAAGAGCGCCTGGACCGCCTCGAGGACGTCAGCTACCCCAAGCCGCTCGAGGACATGCTCGAGGTCGCGTTCGCGAAGTACTGCGCGCAGGTGCCCTGGGCGAACGACTACGAGCTCAGCCCCAAGTCCGTGCTGCGCGACATGCTCGAAACGGGCTGCGACTTCAAGAGCTACATCGCCCAGTACAAGATCGCTCGCTGCGAGGGCATTCTTCTACGCTACCTCACCGAGGCCTACCGCTCGCTCGACCGCACCGTGCCGGTCGAGCGCGGGACGGAAGAGCTCGACGATATCGTCTCGTGGCTGGGCCTCGTCGTGCGTTCGGTCGACTCCAGCCTGGTGGACGAATGGGAGAACGCCGGAGCGGCGCCCGGAGCGGCACCGCTCAAGCGAACCGACGAGGTGGTAGCCGACCGCCGCGGCATGACGCTCATGGTCCGCAACGCTTTGTTCCAGCGCGTGCGCCTCGCCGCTCTCGATAAGGCCGCCGAACTCGGAGCCCTCGACGAGGACTGGGGCTTCGGCGAGTTCCGCTGGGGCCGCGTGCTCGATGCGTTCTACGGGGCCCACGAGGACCTGCTCACCGATGCCGATGCACGATCGGCCGCGTTCCTCGAGATCGATGATTCTGACGAACTCAGCGAGCACGTCTGGCATGTGCACCAGATCTTCCACGACTCGGACGGCGACCACGACTTCGGCATCATGGCCGACGTCGATCTGGACGCCACGCAGGACGGCGATGGCATCGTTTTCAAGAATTACCGCGCAGGGTCCTTCGAAGACCTCGCCGACTGACCCGAGTAGGACGGCATACGATTGGCCGTGCACCGGACGGCACGCGTCAGCCCGGCGGCGACGGGACCCGAGCGCGGGGGGCACGGCTGCCTCCCGTCCCCGCCGGGAGGTTCACACTGTGTTAAGAAAGGTTTAACCCCTCCTTTAGCACTGTGACCGTTCCGTCACGGTAGCGTCATCATCGAGTTAGAAGTGCAGGTCACCATGGGTGTTGTACACATACCGACCATGGAGGACCGCCATGCACACCCAAAGACGCCAGCCCGCATACCGCCCCACGCGTGTCTTCGACGGACCCATCGACAGCGGGCGCTTCAGACGCGGGAACGGGCAGGGCCCGACGGCGGGCGCGGAACAGACGGCAGGCGCAAGGCGCAAGGCGAGCGGCGGGTGCTTCAGGCCCGATAGCGGATTTGATTCCGGTGACGGGCGACGCGAACGCAAGAGGCAACGAGGGCGCGGTCGGGGCAAGCTCATCCTCGTGGCAGCCCTTGCGCTCGCCGCCCTATTCGTCGCGCAGTCGCTCATCAGAGGACGCATAGAAACGCTCACGAGTCCCGTCGCCGGCAAGGGCGAACCGGCGAGCTCCACGCCCGTGGGGGGATGGCGGCAGGGCGAAGTTCCATACCTGTACCAAACCGATCCTCAATGGTCCGAGGAGCCCTACGCCGGTGGAAACATGCGCGAAAATGGCTGCGGGCCCACGTGCCTGTCCATGGCATACGTCGCGCTAACGGGAAACACGAATCTCGATCCCACCGCGATGGCTCGCCTCAGTGAGGAACAGGGGCACACCGTTGACGGCATGACCGCATGGACCCTCATGAGCGACGGAGCGGCTTCAATCGGCCTGAACTCCCGGGAAATCTCAGCATCCGCCGATGCCGTCCGCGCCGAGTTAGAGGCGGGCCACCCCGTCATCTGCAGCGTACGGCCCGGCGACTTCACGACCACGGGGCATTTCATCGTACTCGCGGGCCTCGCCGAGAACGGACAGGTTACGGTGCGAGACCCCAACAGCGAGCAGAACAGCACGCACCCCTGGGACCTCGAGCGCATTCTCGCGCAATGCGCCAACCTGTGGGCTTTCAGCCTCTAGACAGACGAGGCGGGACGCATCTGCCCACGGCCGCAGAGCGGACGCACCGGCCCCGCCGCCGAACGCGCGACACTTTGGACACGGTGCGATTTCAGCTCCACAGCCACGTCGTTGTGAGTTTACGATCACTCAACCAGAACCATGATGAGCGCACCCCCAAAGAGGATGGCGACGATCACGATGAGGCCGTAGACGGTTTCGCGCAAAACGCCCCATCGCGCCAAGGCGGGACACCTCTCGCGGATCCTGCGGCGATCGAGCATCAGGTAGGACCCGATGATCAATATGGGATCGATGCAGACGATGTTCTGAACGAACAGGAGCCCCACAGACTTCCCCGCATCCTGCGGCAAAGGGTTGAAGATCGTGTCGACGCTCATCCACAGCATCGCGGCGAGCATCAGCAGGACCCAGACGTTCCAGGCCCGCCCCATCCACGTGGGAACACGGACCGATTGCCTCCGGCTATTTGCAGACTCTCGCAAGACCCTCGTGGACTCTCGCAAGGCGGGAGCTGCGCCGGCCCCTCGCTTTGACACGCCGGCGGGCACACGCCCGGCCGCGGCGGTGACCGCTGCGCCGAAATCCGCAACCGAGCCATACCGGGCAGCGGGATCGAACGCGCACGCAGTTCCTATGGCCTGCGCCCATGCGCCTCCGATGCCCCTTTGGGTGCATTCCTCGGCCCCGCAGATATTCGGGGGCTGCTCACCCGTCAGACAGAAATAGAGGATCTTGCCGAGCGCGTAGACATCGGTGCGTTCGTCGGTCTGCCCGAACCCGAACTGCTCGGGCGGGGCGTAGCATCGCGTGAGGAAATGCGTGGTGTCGGTCGACGCATCGGGATTCCACGTGCGCGCACTCCCGAAGTCGATGATGACCGCCTCGCCGCCGCGCATAATCACATTCGTCGGCTTGAGGTCTCGATGGATGATCGGGCGGTCGAACGCCGTGTGCAGCTCCGTCACCGACCGGCACAAAGTGGGCAGCACCGAGGTGGCGAGCACCTCGCCCGCACCGAGAGCCCGCTCCAACTCTTCGACCGTACAGCCGTCGACGTGCTCCATCACGACGGTCATCGTGCCGCCGTTACGCGAGCACTCTATCAGTTTTGGGACGCAGGCGAGGCTCATTCCCTGCTCCTGGGCGCGCCACAGCTCCTCATACGCCCCGCCGACGCCTGAAGAGGCGTCGATGGTTTTGCGGATGTACCTGCCGGCCCTGCCAGCACCCGGACATCCGCGGACCAACTCGGTCGTCTCAAAGTCGGACTGTTTGATCACCCGCTCGACATGCCACGTCGTGGCCTCGGACGCGCGGGACAGGAACACCTCGAGCTCGTGGCGGAACGTGCCGTCCCCCGGGTTCGAGGCATTGAATGCGGATATGTCTTCGGAATTCCCCATGACCTGCATCATACCAGCGCACGGAGACATTTAGCAGACGGTCTCCTCGCCCAGGCGATACAGTTCCTCGTTCACCTTCTGGAGGCTGCACCCCTGGCCGATGCAAAAGATGATGATTGCATCGCGGCGGAATTTGGGGTTGAGGGAGCTCGTCCCGGCGGCTCTGAGCGCCCGGTTCGTCTCGCGCAGGGTGAGTGCCATGGCGAAGGCAATCTGCAGGACCTTGTCGCGCGAGGGGTTGCGGGCACCCGTGAAGATCTGGTAGCCGAACGTCTCGTTGAGGTCTGCCATGCGCACCACGCGCGAGCGCTTGAGGTGCTTTTTCTCGAGCATGTGCCCCAAGAATCCCGCCAGCGTCTCAGCAGGGAATTCGCGCCCGTCGACGAACGCGTCGAGGCTCGGCGCATCCAACAGCTCCTGCAGCACTTCTTCAGTTAACCGCTCCGTCATGACCGGCCTCCACTTTCTCCATTCCCATTGTAATCACGTTCTACGCAAAGGGGCGCATGCCCGATGCGCCCCTTTGGCCCAAATCACCGCCACGTTCCGATCGATGCGATTATGCCGGGACTTTCGCCAGGCACCTCACATGTGCCGAGGTTCCCCACACCCGCGCGAATTCCCAGCGGCACCCCGTTCAAACCGCTTAGGCTATCGCCCAAGTCGCAGCGGGCTTGTCGGCAAATGGCGAAGAATAATACAGGATGCTCGAGACATCGCCCTCGAAGTACACATAGCCGCTCACCGTGCCTCCCGCCGACAGGTCACCAAAGGAAAGCTCTTCGGTCGCCTCGGAATAATACGTATTATCGCCCTGGACGCCGTTCGCGCTCTCCCCCTTCCAGTCGTACGAGTTGAACGATAGCTTTTCATCGCTGTTGTTCGTGTAGGTGACGCGCACACCGGTCATGGCGGTGCCATCGTAATTGGTGAGGCCCGGCGTGACCTCGTCCACCGAAACCGTCATGCCGTTGGACAGCTCGACCGAAGCTCCCACGGCGAGCTTCTCATCAGCAGACGACGTAGGCTCATCATCGCTGGAATCATCGTCCTCAGAGGCATCGTCCTTTGAAGACTGCACGGCCTTCGGGCCGTTCACGGCGTCGTCGATTGCAGCGCTATACATGCTCTGGCTACCCAAAACAGCTGCAACGGAAACGATGTTCACCACAATCGCGGCGATGGCGAGGCCCTTGCCCGCGCGCTTTCCACGCAGGCAAGACACAAGCCCGGCAATGGCGAGCACGGCGCCGACGAGCGCCATGAAGAACGACACGTTGTTGATGATCGGCAGCAAGGACGTGAGGAGCGCGATGATTCCGAGCACCAACCCGGCAATGGCGATCCCGGAACGCGGCTGTTTTACCTGATTATTTTCCACGTTTTCCCTCCCATGACAGCGACCTATCCCTCAAGTCGCCTCGACACCCCCCATTATTTACACCTCTGCCGGGGATTTCATTAGCTGCGAGCTAAGGCCTCGACATGCGGAGCGAGCGGAAACGCGTTACCATGGGTGTCGGTTTATCTTCACCGCGCGTCAATGGACGTGCCCGGAAAGGTGGTTTTGCACATGAAGCTCGCAGTTCCCTCCATTGGCAAAGGCGGCTTTGACGCCCAGCGTTCCGCGCATTTTGGCCACGCCGACTGCTTCACCATCCTGAACATCGAGGACGGCAAGGTCTCCGTCGAGGGTACCATCGCCAATCCCCCTCACGAAGAGGGCGGCTGCATGCGGCCCGTGCGTATCCTCTCCGAGGCCGGTATCGACGCCATCGTGGCCGTAGGCATGGGCATGCGCCCCATGCAAGGCTTTGCCGCCGCGGGCATCACCGTCCTGCACGATGCTGAGTCCGCGACCGTGGGAGCCGCCGCCGAGCGCATCGCCACTGGGCGGCTCGACGCTATGGGGCCCGAGCACGCCTGTCACCACTAGAAGACCGAGGGTAATTCCGCCCACAGTCGTTCAGGTCTCGTGCCGTTCGCACAAACAGCGATTCAATCAGGGACGAGCGCAGCAATCTGCGATACCCGCCCCGATTCCTTTATCGATGGGAGTTTCCATGGCGAGCAACAAGCGCTCAGCGCGCGCCAAGCAACGAGCGGCATTCGAGGCCGGCCTTGAGGACGGCTTGAGCGCTGGCGGCATGGACGACCTCTTTGCTCGCGAACATGCACGCGAAGAACGAATCGACGCTGAACATGACGCAGCCCTCCGCCACAAGGCTTGCGAGTCAAAGAACCGCTACGCGAGCCGCCCCGAGGCAGAAGCGGCCCTGATTTCCTGCGAGGAACACGGGAGACGCGGGCTCTCGATATACCGCTGCCCGTATTGCAATGGCTGGCACCTCACGAGCCACGCGCGGAACTGACGGATTACCCCGCGTTGCCTGCATGGTAGACGGCGTGCTACACTCCAAATCGCCCGCCCGATGGATTCGGGCTCCATGCGAGGGCACCTCCGCGAAGAGACAAGGCGACCATGCGCTTTTAGACATCCCCATCAACCGACCCGTTGACCTCCGATAGAACAAGGAGGGGATGTCTTCATGCAGCTCGCACTCTCGCGTGTGACCTACACGCACCCCGCGGCGCAAGACCCCATTTTGAATAACGTGACCGTTGCCTTCCCGCAAGGTTGGACCGGGCTTTTGGGTGACAACGGCTGCGGCAAGTCAACGCTCGCCAAAATCGCCTGCGGCTTGATCGCCCCCGACGCCGGCACGGTATCGAACGACCTGTTCGCCGTCTATTGCCCTCAGGAGACCGACGAGGCACCTCATGCGCTCGCGGACTTCGCACTCGACTTTGACCGTGAGGCACGCGGCCTCCGCACGCAGCTGAATCTCACCGACGACATGCCATGGCGCTGGGACGAGCTCAGCTTCGGCGAGCGCAAGAAACTCCAAATCGCCTGCGCGCTGTGGCAGCGCCCCGATGTGCTCGCTGTCGACGAGCCCACCAACCACCTCGACCGCGAGGCGCGGGTGCGGCTCGAGCGCCTGCTCACCGCGTTCACCGGCATCGGCATCCTGGTGAGCCACGACCGCGAGCTGCTCGATGCGCTCGTGGAGCGCTGTGCATCGTTCGAGCCCACGGGCCCGCGCGGAGAGATGCGCATCGTCGTGCGGCCCGGTGGCTATTCCGCCGGGCACATGCAGGCGGAGCGGGAGCGCGCCACAGCGGAGGGCGAGCGCAAACGCGCCAAAGACGAACTCGCGCGACTCGCCGCCGAGCGGGAGCAGCGCTCCCAAGAGGCGGCGCGATCTGATGCCAGACGATCGAAGCGAGGGCTCGACCCCAAGGACAGGAGCACACGGGCGAAAATCGACCTCGCCATCTTTACCGGCCAAGACGGCGCTCGCGGCAAACTGCTGCGGCAAATGGACGGCCGCATTGCCGCGGCGCAAAGCAGGGCCGATGCGGCATTCGTCCCCAAACGCTACGACGGCAGCCTGTTCCTGGACGCCAAACCCAGCCCCCGCAAAACCGTGCTCCACATTCCTGCGGGCCGTATCCCGTGCGGCGAGAGCGAACTCGATCTGCCGGAGCTCTTTGTGGGAAATACGGAGCGCATCGGCATCATTGGGCCAAATGGTGCCGGAAAGACCACCCTGCTCGATCATCTTCGCGCGCTCTTGCATCTGCAGGCAGAACACCGAGATGCGCACGCCCTCACAATCCTCGACATACCCCAAGAGCCGAGTCGGGAGCAACGGTCGCAGATACTCGAAGAGGTCCGCTCCCTCTCCCCTACCGACCGCGGACATGTATTCAGCTGCGTGGCGCAGCTGAACTCAGAACCCGACCGCATCATGGAAGGCGCTGCAACCAGCCCCGGTGAGCTGCGAAAACTGATGATTGCCCGCGGCCTGCCGGACGCGCCCGCGCTCATCATCATGGACGAGCCCACCAACCACCTCGACCTGCACTCGGTTGAGGCATTGGAGCAAGCGCTCGCGCAATTCGGAGGAGCGCTGCTCCTCGTGAGCCACGACCATGCGTTCCTGCGAGCGTGCACAAGCATCACCTGGGAAATCGAAGCGGGCGCGCTGAAGGTGACGCAGCACTGAGCGTTTTGTTGCAGTAAACGGGCGACAGATCGAGTACCAATAAGATTCTCAAGAAGAAAACCGCAGTTAGCAACTTCGTGAATCCCCGCGTCTACTTAGCAATCCCTTGGTCCACTGCAACAAAACAAGAAAGGCCGACCCATGTGGGCCGGCCTTTCCCCCGTCGACGCGCGTTACGCGCGAAATCCGACGAAGTGTCAGTTCAAACTACTCGAACTCGATGGTCCCGCAGGGCTTCGGGGTGAGGTCGTACAGGACGCGGCAGATGCCGTCGACCTCAGAGGCGATGCGGTCGCCGATCTTCTTGAGGAGTGCCCAGTCGAGCTCGGGCACCTCGGCGGTCATAGCGTCGACCGTGTTGACGGCGCGGATGAACGCCGGCCACTCGTAGAGGCGCTTGTCGTCCTTCACGCCGGTAACGCGGAAGTCGGGCACGGACACGAAGTACTGCCAAACCTTGCCCTCGAGGCCGGCGGATGCGAACTCCTCGCGCAGGATCGCGTCGGCCTCACGCAGGGCCTCCAGGCGATCGCGGGTGATGGCGCCGAGGCAGCGCACGCCCAGGCCGGGACCCGGGAAGGGCTGGCGCTCGACCATGCTCTCGGGCAGGCCGAGCTCGCGACCAACCACGCGGACCTCGTCCTTGTACAGCAGGCGGACGGGCTCGCAGAGCTCGAACTGCAGGTCGTCGGGCAGGCCGCCCACGTTGTGGTGGGCCTTCACGCCGTCGGACTCGAGGATGTCGGGGTAGATGGTGCCCTGGGCGAGGAAGGAAACCTCGTCGCCCACCTTGCGGGCCTCCTCTTCGAACACGCGGATGAACTCGGCGCCGATGATCTTGCGCTTGGCCTCGGGCTCGGCCACGCCGTAGAGCAGGGACAGGAAGCGATCCGTGGCGTCAACGTAAACGAGGTTGGCGTCGAGCTGGTTGCGGAACACATCGATGACCTGCTCGGACTCGCCCTTGCGCATGAGGCCGTGGTTCACGTGCACGCAGATGAGCTGCTTGCCGATGGCCTTGATGAGCAGCGCGGCGACCACGGAGGAATCGACGCCGCCGGACAGGGCCAGGAGGGCCTTCTTATCGCCGATCTGCTCGCGGCAGGCGGCGACCTGCTCCTCGATGAAAGCCTGAGCGAGCTCAGGGGTGGTGATGCGGACCATGTCGTCGGGGCGCTTGTTCAGATCCATGGGTCTCCTTTCAAGGGCGCGCGCGATGGGCGCGATGGGACGTCTTATAGGCGGGACGTCATATATCACACAGCATTATGCCTTTTCCGCGTGATAGATGCGGGAGAATCGTGCGGTGATGATACGATTTCCACCGTAGGAACCTGTCTAAGGAGGACCGATGGTCACCCTGTCCGACGCCCGCATCGACGAGCTCATCGCCGAGGACGTGCCTTATATCGACCTGACCAGCCATATTCTGGGCGTCGACACCCAACCGGGGGAAATGGAGTACTTCACCCGCGAGGCGTGCGTGCTCGCCGGAAGCGAGGTGGCCTCCCGCATCGCAACCAAGCTTGGGTGCACCGTTGCATGCATCCTGCCCGACGGCACGGAGCTCGAGGCGGGCCAGGCCTTCATGACCCTCGGCGGGACGGCCGCCCAGCTCCATCAGGCCTGGAAGGTCTGCCTCAACGTGTTCGACCATCTCTCCGCCGTTGCGACCAAGACCCGCGCGATGGTCGACGCCGCGCACGCCGCCAACCCGTCCTGCGAGATCCTCACCACGCGCAAGAGCATGCCGGGCGTGAAGGACCTCCTCGTGGAGGCTACCATCGCCGGCGGCGCGTTCCCCCACCGCCTGGGCCTGTCCGAGACCGTCCTCGTGTTCGACCATCACCTCTCGTTCATGGGAGGGATCGACGCGTTCATTGAGCAACTGCCCCAGATCCGTTCGCGCTGCATCGAGAAGAAGCTGTTCGTCGAGGTGAACGCCGAGCAGGCGCTCGCCCTCGCATGGCACAACGCCGCCTGCACGCGCGCCTGCGCCGCCTCGCGCGGGGCCGTTGCCTGGGCCGGCGTCGATGGCATCCAGCTCGACAAGGTCGCAGTCGACGAGCTGGCCGAGCTCGTGGGCAACCTGCGCGCGCTCGACCCGCGCCTCACCATCATCGCTGCCGGGGGCGTCAACCCCGAAAACGCGGGGGAATATGCCGCCACCGGCGTGGACGGACTCGCCACCACCGCGCCCTTCACCGCCAAGCCCATCGACATGAGCGTCCGCATGCGACGCCTGGGATAGGAAACCATGACCTCTTCCTCCAAGTCCGCCGCCGAAGGCCCCTCCGCCAGCGCGAGCACCGCCGTCAACGCCAACGCGGCGCCGGTGAAGCGCTACTCGCTGTTCACCGCGATCTGCCTGATCGTGGGCATCTGTATCGGCTCCGGCATCTTCTTCAAGTCCGACAACGTCCTCATCGCCACCGGCGGCAACGTCGCGCTCGGCGTCGCCATGATGCTGCTCGCCGCCACGACCATCGTCTTCGGCGGCCTCACCCTGGCCCGCTTTGCCGCGCGCACCACCGGCCACGGAGGGCTGATCGACTACGCGGAGGAATTCCTGGGCCCGCGCCGGGCCGCGTTCATCGGCTGGAACTTCACCTTTCTGTACATGCCCGTCGTCTGCTCCGTGCTCAGCTGGGTCGTGGGCGTGTACGCGTGCATGACCTTCAACCTGCCTGGGACGTTTGCCTGGCAGATGGGCATCGGCCTGGCATTCCTGCTGGCCTGCACCGCGTGGAACATCCTGTGGCCCACCTTGAGCGGCTACTTCCAAAATCTCACCACGCTGGCCAAGGCCCTGCCGCTGGTGCTCGTGGGCGTCATAGGCCTTATGGTGAACGACCCGGTCGCCCAGCTGAGCTCCGACATCGCCGCCGCACCGGCAGCCGGCACCGCATGGATCGCCGCGGCGGCGCCCGTCGCCTTCGCCTTCGACGGCTGGAGCTCCGCAGTGAGCATCGCGCCGGAACTTAAAGATGCACGCCGCAACCTGCCCCGCGCGCTCATCGCCGCCCCCGTCATCATCCTCGCGCTTTACCTGGGATACTTCGTGGGTATCTCGTGCTTCCTCGGGCCGCAGACCGTCATCGAGGCGGGCGATGCGAGCCTCTCGCTCATGTTCGTCAAGCTCTTTGGCGAGCAGGCCGGTGCGCTGCCCAACGTCATCGCGCTCATCGCCGTGCTCGGAGGTGCCAACGGCATGGTGCTTGCCACCCTGCGCATGCCCCAGTCCCTGGCGCTCCACCACATGATGCCTTGCGAGCGCACCGTGAGCCGCATGAACGCGACGCTGCGCTTCCCGGTGGTGAGCGCCATGATCGCATTGGCCACCACGTTGTTCTGGGTTGGCGTGCATGCCGTGGTGAGCACCCTGGCGCTGCTTCCCAACGGCGATATCTCCGAGGTCGTGGTGGCAATGACCATGCTGATCCTGCCGCTGTATTACGCCGAAGCGCTCCGCGGGGCGCTGCGCGAGGACGCCCCCGCGCTCATGCGCGTACGCCGCGCTGTGGCACCCGCCATCGCGCTCGCGAGCTCACTCACCATCGGCCTGTCGAGCATCTCCGATCCAACGCGCTGGCCGTTCGTCATGGCCTTCACGGCGCTGCTCCTCGTGATGACCTTCGCGCTCACACCCAAGCGGGGCGCTTAGGCGTCCGGAAGCGCGCGCTCCTCGCGAGCCTCGGCGAAGGCTGCCTTCATGGTGGGGTTATTCCGCGTGAGCTTGCGGATGGTGAGGCCCTGGGCCTTGTCGTTCGCCAGGCGCAGGTTGTTCTCGCTCGAAATCAGATTGTTTCTTCTATCGCGATGAGCGGATGCGCCGTCGCTCGCGCTGCGACTCAATCATATGGCGTATCGCCATCACGGGATGATGGAAGAGCATGCGCGGACCCGCGTACCGCATCACCGTGCGGATGCGCTCGAGCATCTCGGGTCGGTAGCAGTGCACCGTGCAATTCGAGCAGAACGTCTTTTCTTCCATGAACGGGCAGTGCTCGCTGCGCGCGTGGGCATACGCCTCGAGCTCGGCGCATTCGGGACAGAGGTCCCGCCGCTCCCCGGAGTCCTGCTCCCGAAGGGCCGCCCCCTCCCGCATCTGCTGCATCTCGCCGCCCCGCTCTCGCAGCGGCGCCGAACGATGCGCGGAATGATTGCCCTTGCAATACAAGGCGATCATCTGGCTTACGATTTCCTGCTCGCGTTCGCGCTTGCGCTTCAGCGCATCGGCCGTCAGGCGCGCCTCGCTCTTCACCATCGTCCGCTACACCTCGTAACTATCCGTAAAATCGGGATCGACGCCCGGCGCCTCCTCGACGGCGACGCCCTCGCGGGCAGCGCGCTCCGCCTCCTCGCGGGCCTCGTCGAACTTCGCCTTCATGGTTTTGTTACCCCAGGTAAGCTTGCGGATGCTGAGCCCCTGGGCTTTGTCGTTCGCCAGACGCAGGTTGTTCTCGCTCGAGATCAGATTGTCCTTGACCTTCTGCAGGTGCTTGATGGTGGCGTCGATCTCATCGATGGCCGTCTGGAACTTGCGGCTCGCCAGGTCGTAGTTGCGGTTGAAGCCCTCCTGGAATCCCAGCAGCTTTTCCTCGAACTCTGTGACGTCGATGTTCTGTTGGCGTACGAGCTCGAGCTCCTGCTTGTAGGCGAGCGCGTTCATGGCGGCGTTACGCAGCAGCGTGATCATGGGGATGAAGAACTGCGGGCGGATCACGTACATCTTCTCGTAGCGGTAGCTCACGTCCACGATGCCCGTGTTGTACAGCTCGCTCTCCGGCTCGAGCAGAGTGACCAGCACCGCGTACTCGCAGCCCTTCTTCTTGCGGTCCGAATCGAGCTTCTTGAAGAAGTCCTCGTTCTTGTGCTTGGTGGCCGTGGTGTCGTTCTCGTTCTTCATCTCGAACATGATCGAGACGATCTCATTACCGGCCTCATCGCACTCGCGGAAGATGAAGTCACCCTTGGTGCCGTCGGAGGCGTCGTTGTCCTTCTCGAAGTAGGCACGAGGGAACGCCGTGGCGCGCAGCTGATTGAACTGGGTCTCGCAGTGCTGCTCGAGGGTCTCGCCCACCATCTTGGTGGAGAGGCGCGCCTTCATATCGCGCAGGCGCTCGATCTCCTCGTCCTTGTAGCGGATAAGGTCCTGAGCGCTCTTGCGGGCCTGCTCGATCTCGAGCGCGTGGGCGGTCTCGATCTGCCGCTTCTCCGCCTCGCGCGTCTCGTGGTCGGCGGCGCGGCCGTCCTTTTCGCGCGCGAGGTCAAAGCGAGCCGCATCCAGGTCGTGAGCGAGCTTGGCGCGCTCCTCCTCGAAGGCGGTGCGCGCCTCATTCACAGCTTGCGTCACCGCGAGATCTCGCTGGGTGGCGCCGGCGTCCAGCTGCGCCTTGAGCGAGGCGATCTGCGCATCGCGCGCGGCGACCATCTGGCGCAGCTCCTCTTTTTTGTCGGCGGCGTCCTGCTGCACGACCATGCGCTCGCGCTGGGCGGCGACCTTCACCGCAGACTCGCGCTCCTCAACGGCGGACTCGAGCTTGGCGGAGAGCTCGGCGATGCGGGCATCCGCCTCGGCACGGACACGCATGAGCTCGGCGGCGCGCTCAGCCTGCTCGCTCGCCAGCTTTGCGGAGCTCGCCGCGTTCGCCTCCTGCAGGGCCGCGGCGCCCTGCGCTCGCGCCTCCTGCAGCTCGGCGGCACTGCGGGCCTTGGCCTCCTGTAGCTCTGCCGCGCCGCGTGCGAGCGCCTCCTGCAGCTCGGCCTTCTGGGCCGCCATCGTGCGGTCGAGCTCTGCCTTGGCCTGAGAGCGGGCGAGCTCGAGCGCCTGCTCGTGCTCGCGACGCAGCGAGGCGGCGCGCTCCTCCACCTCATGGGCGAACTGATCATCTCGCACCTGACGGACAATGCCCTCGTAATCGCTCTCATCGAGATTGATGACCGTACCGCACTTGGGACACGTGACCTGGTTCATATGCCTGCTCCTCGTCTGGCCGCCACCCGAAGGCTCATCCGAGCCCATTCCATATGCTTCGAACTATACCCGCCCGTCCGGACAAAACTCGTACGCGGCACCGCGCGGAGCGAGATCGCCCGACGCGTCCACTCGGCGCGCTCATCGGACAGACGCCACCATCCTGCGGATACTCGGCAAACTCGAGGCTTCCTCCAGTATGGCGATCAGTTCGTCAGCCTGGAAGAACACACCACGACGCCTGTTTCCAATCGGCCGTAAGATCTCATATTCACATGCCCTGGACACAACGTTTTGTGCCGCGCGTGGAGTGATATCCAATTCGCTCGCGACGTACGCAACGTTGACCACCGGCTGCTCCGCCAATATGGACGGCAGCTTATAGATGCTGGAATTTTCGCGCTCGGTCATTATCTCGCGCCAGCCCTCGAACACGTCATCGAGGCTCCTCGCCACGAGCCTGCCCACCACAAGAGACAACTCAAGCGCCTCCACGAGCTGCCTGACCACGGCGATGGGATCACCTTGCTGATACGCATCGAGAGACTCCATGTAGGCATCTACGTTGTGAAGCAGGCCCGCGGACACGGGCAGTGTGACATGGGACATCACCCCGGATTTGCGCAGCATCTTGTGCAGCAACACACGGCCCGTCCGCCCGTTCCCATCAATGAACGGGTGAACCGTTTCGAACTGTGCATGCAAAACCGCGGCCTGAACGACGGGGTCGACATCATCGCGTGAGGCAAAGCGAACCATGTCGTCAAGATACTCGGGAACGCGCTCCCATGCCGGCGGCACATACTGAGCGCCGTGGGGACTGTACGGGGTCCCTCCCACCCAAACCTGCTCTTCCCGTAACTCTCCTCCAAATGTCTCACCGCTCCAATTGATCAGAGCCCGATGAATATCGAGGATTGATTCGACGGTCAGTTCGTCACGAGCGGACAGCGCCTCTCGCATCGCAGCGATGTTTCCCGCGATGAGGCGGGCGTTCTGAGGCGTCTCATCGGTCAGCTCCGCCAACGCGACGTTTCGAACACTTGAGGTGAGCCGTTCAATCTGAGAGCTTGCGGAGGATTCGCTTCTCAACAGGAGGGCGGGCAGGTCATACCCGCGCTCAGCCTGTTCGCCATCAAAACGGGCGATCGATATGAGCAGGTCGGACATGCGCGCCGAAAGAACCGAATCAAGGAAGACGTCCTTGTGCGTAATCATGTGCGGAACCGCGGCATCGTACTCGGGCAATATTCTTCTACGGGCGCTTTTGGGAAAAAACTCGAGCTCGTCTGGGTCGCGCTGCCACGCTCGCTGTTCATACGAGATTGGCTGCCATTGATTAAGCCGTCTGCCCGCTGCCACCATTTTTACTTCCTTTACATAGCTGCTAACGGAAGTGAACTGGATTTCACTTCCGTTATTGTAGCTTAAGAGAAGTGAACTATATTTCACTTCCGATAGCATATGGCTAACGGAAGTGAAACTCGATTCACTTCCGTTAGGTGCCCTCTTTTGGAAGCGAGCTGCTCGCGGCGCCGTCTTCCCTTGAGGGAAGGGCGCGACGCAGATACACCATGTCCCTGAGCTGAACTCCCGCCTCGATAATCGGATGGTCGTAGTTGTCGACGAAGAAATTGGGCAGCACATGTGAACGCGCGAAGCCGCACGTCTCGTAAAACGGCACGGTAAGCGGGCTATCCCCCGTGCCCACCTGCAGCACGCCGTGCGTGGGCGCGTACCGGGTGGCCGCAAAGTCCAGAAGGGCGCGACCCACGCCGCGGCGCTGGAACTCGGGAGCGACCGCCAGGTTCTTCACCTCGGCAATGCGCGCACCGGAGGCGTCAACGCCCTCGTCAGTCACGATCATGCAACCGAGGACGGGCGCGGGCCGGACCGAAAGCTCAGATTCGGCTCCACTCATAGGGGTGAGTCCGGAGCTCTCAGCTGAAGCGCATCCCAAATCTCCCCATCCGAACGCCGCGTACATATCGCCTCGGCGCAAATAGCGCTCGACCATATCCCACTGCTCATCGGCAAGCAGGAGCAGGTCGCGGTATCGCTCACGGTCGCGATCGACGGATGCGATGTGAAGGGACAACGTCACGAGTGAACTCCCAAAGCCATCGAAGGGTGATTGCGGCGTCATTGTAGCGTGCCTTTTCACCCTCGTCTCTGGGTCGAAAGCCACAAATCGAGTGATTTTGTAACGAATAATCGGAAGGGGCAAGTAGACGGGCAAAACCGACGGCATAACCGCTGATAAACTCCTTTACTTTTTCCCTCTATCCGGCCATGCAATTTCTTCGTTACAAAAACGCTCGATTTGCGGCAATCCGCTTTGGACACGACAACGAGAACGACCTTCACGCCATCTGGCATCCTCTGGGAAGTCTGCCAGCGGGGACCGGAGCGGCGGCGGACTGCGCACCGGGAACCGCAACGTCAGGCTGTACGCTGGGTTAACTTACCGCGAGTCGGTCACGAACACGGCGGCGCGGACCTGATGCCACGGACTGCGTTCGGGCGCGACCTGGAGCACGCGGCACTCGAAGACGTCCTCGTGACCGTAGAAGAACATGGTCGAGAGCGGCCCCACCAAATCAGCTGGGATGTAACCGAGCATGGTGCCGTGGAACTTGACGGCGATGGCGTCAGCGTCGTGCGGGTTATCGCGCTCCGGCTCGAGGTCGAGCGTGTCGCCCGCTTTGAGCTCGTTGAGGACAAGCGCACCGTCGTGGTGCTGGAATCCGGCGATATTGAACGTGAACAGATTGCGTGACGGCTCGTACATGGTGGACTCCCTTCAAGCCCTGCACCGCGCTCCGTTTACGCGGCTTTTTCTACGGCTTAAAGGTACGACCCCGTGCAGACAAAATGACGATCTACCCAACTTGACGCCGAGCAGCGCATTGATAGATCATGCAACCAGTCGAAGGAGGCATCCCATGCACACCGTCCAATACGAAATCATCAACATTCCTGCCATCGATCTGGAACGAATTAAGTTGCCAAGATTCCAGCGTAAGCTCGTGTGGCCAAGAAGCAAAAAAGAGCAGTTTATCAATACTCTTCATGAGGGACTGCCCTTCGGGTCGGTGTTGGTCTATCCCGAAAGCCAAGAGCCGGATGCCAACCTCCTCATCATAGACGGCCAGCAGAGACTATCAACCATCATCGAATTCAACCGCGACCGTCTTAAGTTTTGGAAACCACTGAACCCAGAGATTTATGGAAGTGCACTTCTCTCAATCAACAGCTCCCTTCCGGACGGTGCCCAACTCAGCGAGTCAGAATTTGATAACCTCCTTCATCAAGACAGGCGTTCTCTCGATGACTGGCTTGACGATATCGATGACAAGGCGAGCCGGAAAACCGTGCGTGCGGAATTTGGAAGAATCGAGCAGGAGCTATCCAATTATGTCGATTTCTCCAGCCTCCTCATACCCGCAATCAAGTTCATCGGTGACAAGAGCCTTATCGCAGAGGTCTTCTCTCGTCTGAATCAAGGTGGCGTTAAATTATCGAAATACCAGGTATTCAGTGCCGCTTGGATACACACGCAAATCAAACTCTCTACATCCGAACTTCAAAACGACATTTTGGAAAATGTAAAGAAGTACTACACATCCATGGGAAAGGGAGCAGCTTTTGAACTCGATGACTTTTCTGAAGATGCATTGACCGCGACTAGAATAATCACCCTCTCCGACCTCGCCATCGCTCTTGGAATGTACATGCAGGAGCACCTGAATTCACTCGCCCCTCAAACCGACAATAAGATTGCTGAACTCGGATTCGGCCTTCTGGGCGTCGCCGTCGATCTCGATAATCGAAAATTGGGAAAGCTACTCGACTACTCCGACTTTATCCAATCCAATCTCCAGATCATCCTGGAAAAGACCGAGCGCATCTGCAGCAATCTGCAAGACGTGTTTTCAAAAATGTTGAAGGTCGTCAAGGCCAACAAAAGTGACGAATACGCCCGGGCACTTTCGACCAATTTCAAAACCCTGTCTTATTTTGCCGCGCTTTGGTACCTGGATCCTGACTCACCTGAGTATCGTCACACCCTTAGGAACATTAAGGGCCATTACCTGCTCGACGCCCTTACGGGAGTCTGGAGCTCCGCCGGCGACCAGCGCCTCCTCGAGTATCAGCCAAGCTATAAAAAACGCGACTACCTTACCCCCGTTGACCAACGCGAACTCGAATCCGCTTTCGACCAATGGCTTTCATCCAACACGGCGGGAATTCGGTTCAATGGGGAGACCAAGGCGATCATCACTATTCATGCCAATTTAACCTACTTGGCGAAAACAGTTCCAAATGGAGAGAGCTTCGAGCTCGAGCACATCATTGCGAAAAAATACTTCGAAGCGGCGGACGAGAAAACTAGGCAGGCGCTATTTGGCAATTCCATAGGTAACTGCATGTTCCTGCCCAAAGGGCTCAACAACCGAAAGAAAGCCAAAACCCTTTATGAGGTCAATACCGATGAGCGCTACACAAAGCTCATCACGGAGTCTTTCTATTTCTCTGAGCAAGACTTAGAGGATGCAATCGGGGCTATTGCATCTGGCAATCGCGAGCTCGCCAACAGCATCATTAAAAGACGCGCAAAGCTTATCGCAGATGACACAGTCAGAATCCTGCTCATATAAAGCTGGGCACAACGCGCTGGCATGGCGTCAATTATTCATCCTGTTGACAATCGCCTTGCCGATTAAATGCGGTATGCCCACGATGAGGGCGTTTCCCATGCAGAACGCACGGTTGACATCAGTCATGCCGGTGTCCGTCCAGCCTCTCGGGAAGCCCTGAAGCTGATCGAGCTCATCTGGGACCAAACGGCGATACCTGCCGTCCGCCGTCGCGACAATATGTTTGCTTCGAGAAGCCGACCCCATTACAGTCTGAAATAGGCCATCGATAAATTTCGAT
>NZ_QUHV01000015.1 GCF_003479805.1 Collinsella sp. AF08-23
GAGCATTTCCCAGTTGACAAAACTATAGGAACACCCCCCGTTCTCAAAATCCGAACTGAGGGATGGTGTTGACGCGTACGTTCCCGCGTTGGCGTCCATCGGAGTATTAGCTTGTTCCAGCATCGCAGCCATGTCTGCCTGGGCGAGCGCCTGGCCAGCCAACGCCGAGGCGAGCTGCTCGCGCATGCGAGCGGTCTGGTATGCGCCAACCCCCGCCGGGAACGATCCCAGCGAGCATGATGCGATGAGCAATCCAACGACAACTTTGCGGAACAAAAAGTGACCTCCCCTGCGGGAATGTTCGGAACGCAGATGTCTCAACCTTAACAAACTTTTTGACCCCCGTTAAGCTACATTTTCCTTTCTTTTGCTGTATTGCTAACCCCTACTCACAGATGGGTATTTCCGCCGCAGCTCATTTGGTGACCCACTGGATACGGTAAAACCGACACGGGGGATTGCTCCATATCTGTTACATGATTTGTCGTATATTCCGCGCAGCAAAAGGGCGGCCGCATGGCAGCGGCCGCCCCCTCCTCGCATCAATCTCGATAGGCAACGGGTCTACCGGGCGTCGCGCTCGGCGCGATCGACCATGTGCTCGGCGAAATCGTTCCTATACAGGTTATCGCCCTTGAGCTGGCCCCAACCGGCCTCGTTCACCATGCTTGCGTCGAGCGGCACGCCGTAGGCCTCCTCTACCGCTGCGCGATCGAACACATAGCAATCGTGCTCGTTCACTTCGTCGCTCTCCGAAACAGTCACCTGGATCTTTTGCGCATCGGGCACAGCGCAAAACAGAGCCGTCACGTTATATGCAAGCGCGAGGTCGATCGAATCGCCATCGAAGTAATCCGGAACGCGAACGTAGTCGAAGCGCAGGACGCCGTTGCCGCGCGTCACATCCAAATTCGCAGCCCACTCCCCCATTGGCAAGTTGAAGATGAGCGTGTTGAGGGTGTCCACGTCGTTCATACTCGCATCCGACTGCGCCAGGACATCGTTGCTGGAGGAACCCACCACTGCGCGCACCAGCTCGTCAGCCGGCTCGCCATCGAAGTAAACGGGGCCGTTTGGATCCACGTACACGCCTTCATCACTCGGAATCGCCGGCGTTGCCGTACCGCTGCCGCTCGCCACCTGGTCGTTCCCACCGCTGCCCTGAGGATCGATCGACTCGTCCTGAGCGCTCGTATAGTGCTCAAGCGAGCTGATGCCCGCCATCATGTTGCAGCCCATGATGCCGATGGCGAAAAAGATCAAGATGCCCACCACCGAGAGAAGCACCAGAGGCCACACGCGGCGGCGTTCCACCGGCTGCTCGGGCTGCGGGTGCAAAGTCGCCGCGGGCGGCTCCGCGACGGGCGTAGGGCCGCCAGGACGAGTCGCGCCGGGCTCGACGGCCGCAGCGGCGCCCAGAGGAATCGTTGCGGCTGCTCCCAAGGGCGTCGTCGCCGCAGCCGACGCGCCCTCGGAGGAAACCGCAGCCGTGCTGGCGGCCTCACCCACACGCGCAGTATCTTCATCTTCGTTAGTGCCCGTCTGTGCGGCAGTCGCGACGTCACCATTCGAGCCGGCGCCCTCGGCCTGACCAAATCCCTCTTCAACAGCCGCAACAGGCACAGATCCCCCATCACTTGCGGCGTCCACATCAGACGGCTCCTCGGCAAACACATCGTCCAGACTCGTAAAGCTCTCCTTGGTGCGGCGAAGCGCCTCGGTCTCATCCACGCCCTCACTCAGCAGGTCTTCGTAACGCGCCACGAGATTGCCGTAGATTTCCTCTTTAAGCTCGATGTTCTCGGCCGTGAGCACCTTGCCTTGAAACAGGTGCTCCACATACATGCGCAACTCGTTCATTATGCGCTCCCTTCCTGCACCAACAAGCGATCAATAATCCGGCGTACATGGACCCAGCGATCCGTCGCCTCGGTCAGCTCCTGCAGCCCCTCGGCGGTCATGCGGTAGTACTTACGACGCGCGCCTTGGGTCTCATTGCCCCAATAGCTCTCTACAAAACCCTGAGACTCAAGTCGCTTGAGGCTCGTGTACAACGAGGGCTCTTTCATCTCATACTCGCCCTTGCTGAGCGTGGCGATGGATTTTAGAATCTCATACCCATAGCTGTCGCCACTCGACAGGATCTTGAGAATGATGGCGTCGATGTTTCCGCGGATCAGGTCACTCACGGCGTCTCGTGTTGCCACATCAGTCACCTCCCTTGAGCTCTTAACCGTGCCCTAAATGTAACACGTAGTACTGTGTGTGTCGAGGTATTTTGTTAGACGGATCTTTGGTCTTGGCTAAATTTCAACATGATCGGTTTTGACAGAACAAGAACATCCATGTGCACGGCAGCATCTTTGAGCAACAATGTGAACGCGTTAATGCCCGCGCTATCTTCGCTGCCAAAGTAGAACTCACCGTTCGGCGTATCCCTTCACGAGCCTAAGCCCCATAAGCAGAGTTGCTGCAAAATTCCCTTAACGTGAATTGCTACATACCACACTTCATTAGTTTTTACAAAATCGCAATTTCTTACCTGCGGTTTCACTGCCAAAATTCTGTACTTTTCTGTGGCATTGTTAGTCACATTTTATTTGAAGGGAATTTTTCAGCACATAGTCGTTTCGACGACATTGGTAAGCGCGCAAACCCTACCGTCCCCCACAGAGCTCTTGAGCCGAGCCCGGCAATGGACTTGCGCCCCATCGCAATATTCGTAGATTCGCACCTAGAGCAGCCGCTTTATGCGAAACGCCATCTTAGGCAAAGTGCAAGTGTGATGTTCATTCAGCGTGATGTTCATTCGACAATGTGGCATTCGCGATCATCTTAAGCTCAAACAAATTTGTTTAAGCCATCTCGTATTGCAGCAGCAACACAACTCCCAAATGGTAACCGAAACTTTGGAAGCCTGTGAGCAGCCTCGCTTACGAGCTCATGCAAAAAACCCGGCTCGCACAGGCGAGCCGGGTTTTCCGAGTCAAAAGGGTTAAGCGAGATATCGCTTAGGCCTCCATGAAGTTGCGCTGAACGGCGGAGTCAACCTTGACGCCAGGGCCCATGGTAGAGGACACGGAGATGCTCTTGACGTACTTGCCCTTGGCGGAAGCCGGCTTGACGCGGAGGATCTCGGTGTAGAGGGCGGCGTAGTTCTCAACGAGCTTCTGCTCATCGAAGGAGACCTTGCCCAGTGGCACGTGGCAGATGCCGTAACGGTCGGCACGATACTCAACGCGGCCGGCCTTGAGCTCAGAGACCATCTTGGCAACGTCCATGGTCACGGTGCCCAGCTTGGGGTTGGGCATGAGACCACGGGGGCCGAGGATCTTACCGATGCGACCAACCTTGGCCATCATCATCGGGGTGGCGATGGCGGCGTCGAAGTTGATCTCACCCTTCTGAATCTGGGCGATGAGCTCGTCGGAACCGATGACATCGGCGCCGGCCTCGGCAGCCTGCTCAGCCTGAGCACCCTCGGCGAACACGGCGACGCGAACGGTCTTGCCGGTGCCGTGGGGCAGGGAGATGGAGCCACGGATGTTCTGATCGGCCTTACGAGTGTCGATGCCCAGACGGAAGTGAGCCTCAACGGTCTCGTCGAACTTGGCGGCGGAAAGCTCCTTGACGAGCTTCACGGCCTCAAGCGGAGAGTAGACGGCGGCGCGATCAACCTTAGCCGCAGCCTCGCGGAACTTCTTGCCATGCTTAGTAGCCATGTCAATACCTCCTGTGGTGCAGACGGGCGAACCCTCCCACATCGTTCACACGCCCCTTTGGCGTGCGAGTTACCTAATAACGAGCGAGCAAATACTTACTCGGCAATGGTGACGCCCATGGAACGGGCGGTACCGGCGACGATCTTCTTGGCCGCATCGATGTCGTTGGCGTTGAGATCGGGCATCTTGATCTCGGCGATCTTGGTGAGCTGCTCATCGGAGAGCTGGCCGACCTTATCGCGCTGGGGAACGGCGGAACCGCCCTTGAGACCGAGCTCCTTCTTAATGAGGTGAGCCGCCGGCGGGGTCTTGCACACGAAGTCGAAGGTACGATCCTCGAAAACGGTGATGACGACCGGGATGATGTCACCCATCTTGTCCTGCGTGGCGGCGTTGAAAGCCTGGCAGAACTGCATGATGTTGACCTGCGCGGCACCAAGGGCGGGGCCCACGGGCGGAGCGGGGTTGGCCTTGCCGGCCGGAATCTGAAGCTTGATGACGGTGGCGATCTTCTTCTCTGCCATGTCACACCTTCCTTGAACGTGGAATATCGAAATCAAATATCGTCAGCGCACGTTCGCTAGAAGCACGGACACCGATGAGCGGTCGGGGCCGAAGCGCTCAAGCGCGGACAAACAAACGGGAATGCTTAGGCAATGACCGTGATCTGGTCGAAGCTAAGCTCAACGGGAGTCTCGCGGCCGAAGATCATGAGCGTTACCTTGACCTTGGCAGACTCAGGCATGACTTCGGAGACCTTACCGTCGAAATCAGAGAGCGGGCCGGAGATGACGCGAACCGAAGACCCGACCTCGATATCGACGACAGCACGCTTGGGCGCAGATGCTCCCTTGTCGGTCTTACGCATCATCTTGTTGTATTCGTCACGGGAAAGCGGGGCGGGCTTGCCGCTGCCGCCGAGAAAACCGGTGACGCCGGGAGTGTTGCGAACACAAGTCCAGGCGTCGTCATCCATCTCCATACGGACGAGCACATAACCGGGGAAGATCTTGACGTCCTTCTCATCGCGCTTGCCGCCCTCTTTAAGTTCGGTGACACGCTCGGTGGGAATCTGAATGTCGAAGATACGATCCTGCATGCCCATGGTCTCGATACGATGCTCAAGATCGGATTTGACACGGTTCTCGTACCCAGAGTAGGTATGTACGACGTACCAGCGCTTGGACATCTGCTTACCCCCTCAAGCCGGCGAAGAGCACGAGGCCCTCACTGATGACAAGATCGAGAACGGCAATCGATACGCCAACGACAATCAGTGAGGCGCAAACGGCGACGGTGTAGTTGACGAGCTCGTTCTTGGTAGGCCACACAACGCGCTTCATCTCGGAACGAACAGAGGCCATGTATGCCTTGCCGCGGGCAATGAGGCCAGGCTTCTTGTCTGACTTCTTCGCCTTCGCAGGCGTCTTGGTGCTCTTCTTGTTGGCCATAATGGCTTACCTCCGCGCAATGCGCCTATACATTGAAAACCGTAAGCCTCGCGAGGAGGCTTACGGATTAAAGACTGGCACGCCAGGAAGGACTCGAACCCTCAACAGACGGTTTTGGAGACCGTTGCTCTACCAATTGAACTACTGGCGTGTATGCGAAAGAGACTAGCGAGTCTCCTTGTGCAGCGTATGCTTCTTGCACCAAGGGCAATACTTCTTAATCTCCATGCGATCAGGCATGTTTGCCTTGTTCTTGGTGGTCGTGTAATTACGACGCTTGCACTCGGTGCAAGCCAGGGTAACCATAGTGCGCATGTATCTAAACCTCCATGTACTGCCCCGTTGCGGGCACGGTCGCTAACAATACCATCATCTTGGTAATGCTGTCAATCCCATTGGTATTACCGCGTCTATTCTGCAAATGAGATTCACAACTCTTATACAAAAGGCCGTGAAAAGCAGCACAGACGTGAGAATACCCAACACCTTTGGCGCGTTAGGTACGAGACTGGCAGAAAAAAGACCCGGCACCAAATGCGGCGCCGGGTCCCTTAAATACGCCTAGATCAGCGAGTGTAGGTTACTCGATGATGGTGGAGACGATACCAGAACCCACGGTGTGACCACCCTCGCGGATAGCGAAGCGCAGGCCCTCCTCCATGGCGATCGGGTGAATGAGCTCGCCGGTAATGGTGATGTGGTCACCAGGCATAGCCATCTCGGTGCCCTCAGGCAGCTTCACGGTACCAGTCACGTCGGTGGTACGGAAGTAGAACTGGGGACGATAACCATCGAAGAACGGGGTGTGACGGCCACCCTCGTCCTTGGTCAGGACGTAGATCTCGCCAGTGAACTTGGTGTGAGGGGTAACGGAACCCGGCTTGCAGAGAACCTGGCCGCGCTCGATCTCCTCACGCTTGATGCCGCGGAGCAGCAGGCCGACGTTGTCGCCAGCCTCGCAGAAGTCCATGGACTTGCGGAACATCTCGATGCCGGTGCAGACCGTGGACTTGGTCTCCTTGATGCCGACGATCTCAACGTTCTCGTTGAGCTTGAGCTCACCGCGCTCGACACGACCGGTAGCGACGGTACCACGACCGGAGATGGTCATGACGTCCTCAACGGCCATCAGGAACGGCTTCTCGTTGTCGCGCTCAGGCGTCGGGATGTACTCGTCAACAGCCTTCATGAGCTCGCGGACGGAATCCATCCACTTCTCCTCGCCGTTGAGGGCGCCGAGAGCGGAACCGCGGATGATCGGCAGGTCGTCTCCCGGGAACTCGTACTCGGAGAGGAGGTCACGGGTCTCCATCTCGACGAGGTCAATGAGCTCCTCGTCGTCGACCATGTCGCACTTGTTCAGGAACACGACGATGTAAGGAACGCCGACCTGACGGGCGAGCAGGATGTGCTCGCGGGTCTGGGCCATCGGGCCGTCGGTAGCGGCGATAACGAGGATAGCGCCGTCCATCTGGGCAGCACCGGAAATCATGTTCTTGACGTAGTCGGCGTGGCCGGGGCAGTCAACGTGAGCGTAGTGACGAGTGGCGGTCTCGTACTCAACGTGGGAAACGGAGATCGTAATGCCGCGCTCGCGCTCCTCGGGAGCCTTGTCGATGTTCTCGAAGGCGGTGAAGTCGGCCTTGCAGCCCTCGGTCTCAGACAGAGTCTTGGTGATGGCAGCGGTCAGGGTCGTCTTACCGTGGTCAACGTGACCGATGGTGCCGATGTTAACATGCGGCTTAGTGCGCTCAAACTTTTCCTTGGCCATGAAGCCCTCCTTCTGGAAAAGGTTGCCCCCTTTTGGAGCAAGTCCCTACTTAACTTAAGCGGCCCCCTCGTTTCCTCGGAAGCCGCCCTAGTTACCTGGTAGCGGTGACTGGATTCGAACCAGTGACAACACGGGTATGAACCGTGCGCTCTGACCAACTGAGCTACACCGCCAGATGGAGCCTGCAACCAGACTTGAACTGGTGACCTCTTCGTTACCAACGAAGTGCTCTACCGACTGAGCTATACAGGCCTGACTGGTGGGGATGATAGGACTCGAACCTATGAACCCAGAGGGAGCGGATTTACAGTCCGCCGCAGTTGCCGCTGTGCCACATCCCCAGTCTGTCAAACTCAACCACGGTCCTTGGTTTCCCTCGTTGCGTGCTCGAGCGAATGGAATAATAAAACGTGAAAACCGGCCATGTCAACAATAGCTTTTATATACACGTGTCCGGGCGTATCGCATTGCAGGTCAATGGCCATATTCTTGATGTGTTGGACCTGTGATTGCCACTCTCTCAGCTCATGTGCACGCATGTTCCGTGCAAGCACTTTAGGAGGATGCAGCGCTGGGGCGTGATGTCCGTACAGATCTGTGCTCGGCTCGATAGGATCCCGTGCTCGGCCGAATCCCGTGCTCGGTAGGATCTCGTGCTCGGTGTGAGAAAACGTTGGTTTGAAATGACCCTGGTATTTCAAACCCATGATAAATCACATTACCAGGCCCTTTTATGTGAGGAATCCGCAGTTTGAAATGTCCCAGCTGTTTCAAACTGCGGATTCCTCACACTGCGCGCAAGCAACCGGGTTCGATTCCAGCCCGTCATAGCAGAAAGCCCGGCACCGCAAATGGCACCGGACTTCTCACCTCAATGGAGCCAGCGACAGGAATCGCCGGACGGCTAGCGCCGCCCTCCTTCCGCTGCGGGCCTCACGGCCCTTGCGCGCTGCGCTGGCCAACGCTTCGCATTGCCTCAGCTCCGCGCCCGCAACCGGGTTCGATTCCGGCCCGTCATAGCAGAAAGCCCGGCACCGCAAATGGCACCGGACTTCTCACCTCAATGGAGCCAGCGACAGGAATCGAACCCGCAACCCACTGATTACAAATCAGTTGCTCTACCGTTGAGCCACGCTGGCACGCTTGGCACGTTCGTACATGCGAAGCCGTTTTAGGATAGCCGAGCTCTACCTGCCGCGCAAGGACTTAAGTTTGGCGAGGGACTCGGGGCTGAGCCTGCTGCCAAGCGTGAGCTTTATGTCCACATGCTCCTCACGTGCGCGCTCGAAGTCGCGCTGCATATCGCCAATCTCTTCAACGAGCATACGGGCGGAAATACGCGTGACGCCATGCCCCATGACCGTGGCCTGGATCATGGCGTCACTGGTAACCACCGAGCATGCCCTCCCCTCCTCGCGCGCTTTTGTGCACAAGTTTTGGATGACCGTATCGGCTGTGACGCCCGTGGGGGAGAATTCGATTCGCACGCCTCCCTGGGGTAGATTCGGCCGCTCGGGAGACACGTTGCCCGCGGCGTCGAACACCACGACTGCCTCGTACTGGCGGCCTGCAAATGCGGCGACATCGTTGATGAGCGCCTCACGGGCACGGTCGTAGAGATCTGTGGAGTACGGATGGTCACCACGATCGAACATGAGGCCCTCGTATTTGGGCGTGGCATGAATTACGTTGTAGCCGTCGACGACGAGCAGCTCCTTTTTGCCCGAGCGCACACCGCGCGGAGGGACTACGGGGCCCGCCGTGTTGGTGGCATTGAGCCCGGCGAACGCGTTCCCCACGCCGTAGGTGCTGGCATCGACAATGGGCTTTGCAGAACCCTCGCCAAAGCGTTTGGCCTTTGACTTTTGGCGGTTCTTTTTGGTCATGTCCTACTCCCCCGCATTCCGTGCCGCGCAGCGCATTGTACGTGGCAGTGCCGTGAATTTGATGTGCATGACCTCTTACTCCCCCATCGCCGGTGCATCCACCAACGTCGTGCGATTGCGACGCAGCCATTCAAAGCACAAAGCCGTGGCGGCCTGGGCCACATTGAGGCTCTCGGTTTGACCGAGTTGGGGGAGCTTAGTGGTGAAGTCGCACGTGTCGAGGACCAGACGCGAGATGCCATCGCCCTCCGATCCCATAACGAGCGCCACGCGGCCCTCGAATGGCGCATCCCAGCACACATCGGTGGCATGCTCGGTGGCACCACCGACCCAAAAGCCAGCGGATTTGAGGTCTTCGAGCGCGCGGGCTATGTTGGGAACCTGCGCGATCGGCAGGTGCATGATCGCGCCAGCCGACGTCTTGTAGGTGGCGACTGTCACCTCGGCAGCGCGTTTGTTGGGGATGACGACGCCAGAGGCACCCACGACCTCGGCGGAACGCACGATGGCGCCGAAATTACCGGCATCGGTCACATGGTCGAGCACCACAACGAGCGCCGGACGGTCGGCGGGGGCGGCGGCGATGATATCGGAAAGGTCCGCGTAGGGGAACCTGCCCACCTCGAACACGATACCCTGATGCGCCCCGTGACTGGAGATGGCGTCAAGCTGTGCGCGGGGGACGCTCTTGACGTTCACGCCTGCCTCGCCAAGGCCCGCGAGCAACTCACGGATAGCCGGTTCGCCCTCCACTCCCTGGGCGATGAGGACACGCTTGATGGGAAAACCCGTGCGCAGCGCCTCGAATGCCGCGCGACGGCCCTCGATGTAATTCCCCTCTGCAACATGGACGTCGCGGCGTCGAGGAGCCGTCTGGGATTGCGTGGTTCGCTGGACATCGCGGGACTGCTGGCCGCGGGCCCTGACGGGACGTTGCTGCCCCGCGGACTTCTGATCGCGACTACGCGGCGTCTTGGAGCGGCTCTCATTGACGCGCTTCGGTTTGCCCTGATAGTCTCCGCCCCTTTGCGGGCGCTTCCCCTGTGCCATCTCGGCCCCCTTCGCTATGAATCATTCAGCGACATTGTCACATCCCGGCGTGCAAAACTGCACCCATCCCCAATTTACACACGAGCGCCGCACCCGGGATCGGATGCGGCGCCCGACGAGTGAACGGCAAGACGGCGTGCCCAAATCCTCGCTTCCTAGGGTGCCCCAGATTGCCCCGAAGGAGGAGGGAGGACGCCTTAGGGCGCCGACCGACGAGTGAGGGGCAAGGTGGGGTGCCCGCCAAATCCTCGGTTCCTGAGGTGCGTCGTATTGCCGTGAAAGAGAAGGGCGTACGCCTGGTGTGCGGCGCCCGACGAGTGAACGGCAAGACGGCGTGCCCAAATCCTCGCTTCCTAGGGTGCCCCAGATTGCCCCGAAGGAGGAGGGAGGACGCCTTAGGGCGCCGACCGACGAGTGAGGGGCAAGGTGGGGTGCCCTAGGAAGCGAGGTGT
The DNA here is from genome assembly GCF_003479805.1 of Collinsella sp. AF08-23. Lineage (GTDB taxonomy): Bacteria > Actinomycetota > Coriobacteriia > Coriobacteriales > Coriobacteriaceae > Collinsella. The sequence continues at coordinate 10,333 of NZ_QUHV01000015.1, forward strand.
TTGATGCGGGAGCCGGAGGCGGTATCCTCTATCGCCAGCCCCATGTCGCGCAGCTGGTCACGGATGGCGTCAGCGGTGCCCCAGTCCTTCGCGGCGCGAGCGGCGGCGCGGGCCTCGAGGATCTTCTCGGCGGCTTCGTCAATATCGTCTCCCGTATAGCCCGTAAGGCCAGCGGCCACGCCAAGCAGGCCAACCGGAAGCGGCTCCTCGATCACGGGAAGCTCGACGCCCAGCTGCGCGAGCGCGCCGGAGATCACGGCAGCGCACACGCGGGAGGCGTCCTCGTCAACAGCACCAGCCGCCTGCTCAAGGTACTTGTTCGCCTCGGTCACGAGCTGGAAGTACGCGGCGACGGCCCCGGCCGTGTTGAAGTCGTCGTCCATGCAGGCCTCGTAATCGGCTGCAGCCTTGCTCATGGCGGCGGTCAGGGCCTCGGCGAGCTCGGCATTCGGCTCACCCTCGGCATGGTCGGCAGCCCACTTGAGGTTGCGGACCGTGCCCGCGATACGCGCGAGCGAGTTCTCGGCGCCCTCGAGGCGCTCCCAGGAGAAGTCGAGCGGGCTGCGGTAGTGGGTCTGCAGCATGAGCAGGCGCAGGGCCGCAGCGGAGTGCTTCTCGAGCACCTCGGCCAGCGTGAAGAAGTTGCCCAGGCTCTTGCTCATTTTCTCGCCGTCAACGAGCAGCATACCCGTGTGCATCCAGGTGTTGGCAAAACCCTCGTGCCAGGCGCAGGTGGCCTGAGCGCACTCGTTCTCATGGTGCGGGAAGGCGAGGTCGGAGCCGCCGCCGTGGATATCGATCGGGGTGCCCAGATAGCGGTGGACCATCGCGGCGCACTCGGTGTGCCACCCGGGACGGCCCTCGCCCCAGGGGCTCTTCCAGCTGGGCTCGCCGGGCTTGGCGGCCTTCCACAAGGCGAAGTCGAGCGGATCGCGTTTGTCCTCATTCTCTTCGATGCGGGCGCCGACCATGAGGTCATCGATGTTGCGGCCGGACACCTCGCCATACGCGGGATCGCTGCGGACGGAGAAGTACACGTCGCCGTTGTCGGCCGCATAGGCGTGGCCGCCCTCGATGAGCGTCTTGATCATGCCAATCATCGCGCCGATTTCCTTGGTGGCGCGGGGGCGCACGTCGGGGTCGAGCACGTTGGCGGCGCGCATGACACCGATGAACTTGTCCGAGAACTCAGTCGCGACCTCCTCGGCCGTGCGGCCCTGCTCGTTGGCGCGGTTGATGATCTTATCGTCGACGTCCGTGAGGTTCTGGGCGAACGTGACCTCGTAGCCACTCGCGATGAGCCAGCGGCGAATCACGTCGAAGCTGATGAACGTGCGGGCGTTGCCGATGTGGATGTTGTCGTAGACAGTGGGGCCGCACACGTACATGCGGACCTTGCCCTCCTCGATGGGGCGGAACTCTTCTTTTTGATGGGTGGCGCTGTTGTAGATCTTCATAAGCAACTCCTCCTGGGTCGCTCGGGGGCGTTTCATCCGGCGCTCGGACAGTCCTGCGCAAGACGCAGAGTCCGCTGGACTCTGCTTTGCGTGCGGAACTCGCGGCGGATGAAACGCCCCCCGAGCGACCTTGGAACCGTATACGTGACAGTCTATACGAGCGGGTGACCTTGCAGAAGCGGGGAGTTCCGCTCCGCCGGGTATAGGTCCGCTCAGGATGCAAAGCAAGATGGCGAATCGCCCAAGGGCAATCATTTTAGATACATCGCTCCAGCAGGCAGACGGACCAGGCACCGATGCCTTCGCCTTTGCCTTCCCAGCCGAGCTTTTCGGTAGTGGTGGCCTTGACGCCGATGTTCTCTACCGAACAGCCGATGGCGCGAGCGAGGTTCTCGCGCATAGCCTCGCGGTGCGGGCCGATTTTGGGTTCTTGGCAGGCGATGGTGCAGTCGGCATCTACGAGCTCATATCCGAGCTGCCGCGCATACTCCATCACCTTGGAAAGTAGCGTCAAAGAGTCCGCGCCCTCATACGCCGGGTCGGTATCGGGGAATAGCTTACCGATATCCCCTCCACGGCAGGCTCCCAAGATAGCGTCAGACAGGGCGTGGGCAAGCACGTCGGCATCGCTGTGCCCGAGCAGCCCCTTGCTGTGCGGGATATCCACACCGCCGATAATGCAGCGGCGGCCCTCAACCAACCGATGCACATCATATCCATGCCCAATGCGCAGATTCGATGCCATGCGACCCCCTGTTCCAACTGTGTGCACGGGCTAAGCATATACCCTGCAACGCTCTTTTCGCCCCATAGCGCGGAATTGACTGGCCACTGGGCACCTTCTCGGACATCTTCTCGAGCTTTTTCGTATCGTTTTCGGAAAAGCCCGAATAGACCGCGTTTTCAAGCAACGCCGAGCTGCGCTTTTGTCTTGGAAACAGAAGCTCTACTCGAAGGAATCGAAATCCAGTACGAAAAACCTCAAGATGCGTTCCCGAATGCGGCACTCAACGCTAAGGAAGCACCTGCATCACGATGGTCAGCCTTGAAGCCGGGCGTGCAGGGCGGCCTCCACTGGGGCAAGGTCCTCGGGCAGCGTCACCTTGAGGTTGTCGCGAGGAGCCTTGAAGCCGCGCACACGGCCGCCCATGCCCTCGACCAAGGACGAATCATCAGTGCCCACAAAGCCCGTGCGATCGGCCCACTCATACGCGCGGCGCAGGGAATCGGCCCAGAACACCTGCGGGGTCTGGACCGTCCAGAATTGAGCGCGAGGAGGAGTTTCGACAAAACACCCTCCTGCATCGATGACCTTGAGGGTATCGACCGCGGGCTGGCCGCACACGACGGCATCGAGTGCATGAAGGTCATCGGAGGCAGATATGGAGCTAATCGATGCGTCCTCGCACCGAGTCGGACTGGGCGCATCACCATGGAGTGCGCAGTCTGCTCCAAGCTCGCGTTTGCCAGAAACGTTCCCACCCGGGTCGCCGAATGCTGGGGCCTGATCGGCGGATACCAGCGCGTCGATCGCCGCATCGATCGTCTCCGGGAGGATCAACGGGCGGGCGGCATCGTGCACCAAAACGATATCGCAGCCTGTGGGAACAGAGTCCAAACCGTTACGCGTGGAATCTTGCCGCTCAGCGCCAGAGGGCGCGAATGCGATGGGCGTCGCGAATCCGAACGGCGCGACGGCCGCCCGATGCATCTCGTCCGTCTTCTCGGGTGGGCATACCACGACGATGCGCTCGACCCGGCTTGCGGCATCGAACGCCTCGAGCGTCCAGGTGATCAGCGGCTTTCCCGCCACATCAATCAACAGCTTGCCGCCCGGGTTTCCAAACCGCGTGCCGGACCCGCCGGCGACGATGATGGCGCAGCCGCGGGCGCGCGTATTTGTATCCATGCATCCCCCTACATGCAAAGCGGCGCAAAGCCGCGCCGCCTCGTCCAAGGTATCGTGTTACGGTTCGCGCTTTCCGCCATGCATGCGCGCGAGCGAGTCCGCGAGAATGGCAGGGTTGTTCACGCCAAAACTTCCCAGGCGATCGGGGTCCTTCTTGATGTCGTCCATGAGGTCCTGCAGCGAGCCGTACTCGTCCACGATCCGCTCCGCAACGCCATCGCGAACAACCGAGACACGAGAAAGCGTACGCAGCCCCAGCGGCGACATAACGGAATCCTCGTCGAGGTCCTCGTACCCCAGAGCGGCGGCGACTTTGCTGGGGCTCGTAAGGTCCTGGGCCGACATGTCGGAGAACATCACGCGGATCCGCTCGCTGTTCTCCTCGGAAGCATCGGCGGCGTAGTCGCGGATCATCAGGTTGTATTCGGTCTCCATGCTTGCGCCGGCGAGCTGCTCGAGCTGCATCTGCACGAGCTTGCCCTGGTTGCCGAGCTTGGTGATGCAGCTTTGGAGCTCGACCTTCGCTTGCTCCATGATCTCGAAGCTGGAGAAGATGCTCGTGATGTCAGCGAGGGTGACGTAGTCGTCCAACTCGAGGGCGGTCAAGCGGAGCAGCGCACGGTCGAGCGAGGAGCGCGTGGTCTGGAGCGTGGACACGAGCTGATTGACCGAGCTCATGATCTCGGTGACGGGCTGAATCTGGTAGGAGCGGCCGTCAACGTACACATTCACCACGCCGCGGCGCTCGGAGACCGAGATGACCGTAGCGTTGGTGAGCACGCTCATGCGTGCGGCGGTACGATGACGCATGCCCGTCTCACTCGTGGCGAGCGACGGATCGGGATTGAGGTGAAAGTTGGCGCGCAGGATCTTGTTGAGCCCACCGTCGATGACGATGGCACCGTCCATCTTGGAAAGCTCGAACAGGCGGTTGCTCGTGAAGGAGATGTTGAGCGGGAACCCATCGTTGCCGGCGGCGAGGACGGCCTCAGTGTCGCCCACGCAGATAAGGGCGCCGATGTGACCCGCGATGATCATGTCGAGCGCGGTGCGCAGCGGCTGACCGGGCGCAGTGAGGCGTACGGCCTCCTTCATGCGATCTTCTGTGCTCTTCTGTTCCACGACGAACCTCCTCGATTACACGCTTGTCCCATTGTCGCATGAATCGCGCAGTGTCCGAAGGATTTGCAGAAAAGCTACTCAGCGCGAAAAACTGGACCCGTGCGCCTTTGGGGAACACCCCTTTGGCACACGGGTCCAAATCGCATCCTTGCGTTTACTGCGCGCCCGCGCCGACGCTGGTGAGGCCACCGGCGCTATTGGTCTTGCGCGGAGCACTCGTGGCGCGACGCGGAGCGGAAGGTCCAAAACCGGCACCCAACGCGCCAACCGCACGGGGTGCGGGGATCTCGCCCGTCGTATGGCTGAACACGAACTTGCCATCCGCCACATCGCAGAGCACCGTGTCACCGGCATTCCACTCCCCCGCCAGCAGCTCCTCGGAGAGCGGATCCTCAATCAGCCGCTGGATGGCGCGGCGCAGCGGACGGGCCCCGTTGGACAGATCGGTACCCTCGCGCACGATCTTGTCGAGCGCCTCGTCGGTGAGCACGATGTTCATGCCGTTGGCAATCAGACGTTCGCGCAGGTCGGCAACGAGCAGCTCGGCGATGCGCGTCAGGCTCTCGCCCTGCAGCTTTTGGAATACCACGATGTCGTCCACGCGATTGATGAACTCAGGCCGGAACAAACGCTTGAGCTCGCCCATCGCCCGGCTCTTGATCTCGTTGGCGGTGAGACCGGCCTCGCCCGTGGTGCCAAAGCCCACGCTCGCGTCCTGCGCGATCTCGCGTGCGCCGACGTTGCTCGTCATGATGACGACCGTATTGCGGAAGTCCACCGTCTTGCCCTGGCTATCGGTGAGGCGTCCCTCATCGAGCACCTGCAGCAGTATGTTGAAGATGTCCGGGTGCGCCTTCTCGATCTCGTCGAACAGGACGACCGAGTACGGGCTGCGGCGGACTGCCTTGGTGAGTTGGCCGCCCTCCTCGTGGCCCACATAGCCGGGAGGCGAACCGATGAGCTTGGAGACCTCGTACTGGCTGCCGAACTCGGACATATCGAAGCTGATGAGTGCATCCTTGCTGCCGAACAGATATTCGGCGAGCGTCTTGGCGAGCTCGGTCTTGCCCGTGCCCGTGGGGCCGAGGAAGATGAACGAGCCGCCCGGGCGGCGGGGGTCCTTGAGCGGGCTGCGACTGCGGCGAATGGCCTTTGCGACGGCGGCAACGGCCTCGTCCTGGCCGATGATGCGCGTCTTGAGGGCGCTCTCGCACGCAAGCAGGCGACGACTCTCGTCCTCGGTGAGCGACGAGACGGGAACGCCCGAAGTCACGGACACGATGTCGGCGATCTGCGGCACATCGATGACGATGGGGCTCGCGTCGAGCTCCGCAGTCCAAGCGGCGCGGGCCTCGCCCAGGGCAATCTCAGCAGCCTGCATTCGCTCCTTGAGCTCTGCGGCCTTGTTCATGTCGTCGGCAGCGGTCGCCTCATCCATGCCCGCCCTGAGCTCGGCAACGCGCGCCTCCGCCTCGCGAACCGCCTCGGGGGCCTTGTTGCGGGCAATGCGCGCGCGGGCGCCGGCCTCGTCCATGAGGTCAATCGCCTTATCGGGCAGGAAGCGGTCTTGGACGTAGCGGTTAGACAGGCTCGCGGCCGCCTCGAGCGCCGCGGTCGTGTACCGAACATGATGATGCTCTTCGTATTTGGGGGCGAGTTTGGCGAGAATCGCCACCGTGTCCTCGACGCTCGGCTCATCCACATCAATCGCCTGGAAACGGCGCTCGAAAGCAGGATCCTTGGCGAGGTACTTGCGGAACTCCTCGGCCGTGGTAGCACCGATGATCTGGAAGGCGCCGCGGGCGAGCACAGGCTTGAGCATGGAGCTTGCGTCGATGGAGCCCTCCGCCGAACCCGCGCCGATGAGCGTGTACATCTCATCGATGAACAGGATGATGTCGTCCGCCTCGGTTGCCTCGGCGATCACGTTCTTAAGGCGCTCCTCGAACTCACCGCGATACTTGGCGCCGGCGACGAGCCCGGGCAGGTCGAGCGTCCAGACGTTCTGGTTCATAAGGTTCTCGGGCACGTTGCCCGCCGCGATCTCCTGTGCCAGCCCCTCGACGATCGCGGTCTTGCCCACGCCCGGATCACCCAGAATGAGCGGGTTGTTTTTGGTTCGGCGGGACAAGATCTCCATCATGCGGGAGATCTCCTTTTCGCGCCCGATGACCGGATCGAGCTTGCCGGCGCGCGCTTCCTCGGTGAGGTTGGTCCCGAACTGCTTGAGCGTGCTTTCGGTCTTGCCGCCCGCCTGCCCCTGCGCTCCTCCGCCAAAAAACGGCAGCCCCGCGCCCGGGCGACCGGAACCGGCGCCCGCAAGGGGGCGCTGTTTGCCTTGGTCGTTTGACGTGAGCTTTTCCACAGCGGTGCGCACACTCGCGGCGGAAACGCCCAAACGGCGCAAGATGTCCATCGCGACGCCGTCGCCCTCGCTCACAATGGCGAGCAGCAGGTGCTCCGTGGAAACATAGGTCTGGTTGTTCTCGCGCGCCAGGCGGAAGCTCTTTTCCATAACCGAGATCACAAGCGGCGTGAACGCGAGCTTGGCATCCTCGGTCTCCTGCTCATCCGCCTTCGAACTGCGGATTTCCTTAAGCTGCTCCAGGACGTCATCGTACGTGATCTCGAGGTCGCGCAGGGCCTCGGCGGCAATGCCCTCTTGCTCCTTGGCGAGCGCGAGCAGCAGGTGCTCGGTGCCGACCTTGGTGGTCTTGAGGGACTTGGCCTCCTCTTTCGCAAGTGACATGACCTTGCGTGCGCGGTCGGTGAATCGATCCAACATGCGTGTACCTCTTACGTGCTATCTCAGACGTATTAGTTTTGGTCTGTACCCTTTAAGGTTCACCATCATACCCGATAGCAGCTCAATCGTTGAAGTGACACACACGGACGCAACGCGCTTCGTAACGAAACCTCAAGATCAACGGGGGGCGAGCCCATTTGCGCGAGCACCGTTCCTTTTGGAGCCGCGCAACATGACGCCAAACGAATCAACGCCTCCGGTAGCCCGTGGGCTTACCGGAGGCGCGATGATGAAGTTGGTAGGGACGTCCTCTTCTGTTGCAACTGGAATACGTCCCCAACTGAAAATCCGCGCTACGCGGCGAGGCGCTTGAGCACGTCGACGAGCAACGTGTAGAAGCGCTCGGAGGAGGCGAGCTCCATGCTCTCGTCGGGCGTGTGGACGTCCTTGAGGGTTGGGCCCACGGCAATGGCGTCCAGCCCGTCGAGGGCCTCGGCGAACAGACCGCACTCAAGGCCGGCATGGATGGACTCGATGCGCAGCTCGGTGCCGAACAACGTGCGGTAGCTCTCGAGGAAAACGTCGCGCACGGGCGAGTGCTCGGCATAGCTCCAGCCCGGATACTCGTACTCGAACTTGGCGTCGAAGCCCAGAACGTCGGCGAGCGTCTGCAGGCGGTCCTTGAACTCCTCCTGCAGGGAAGTGATGGAGGAACGCGGGGACAGCAGAATCGTGGCCTCGTCGTCGGAAGTGGCGACCACGCCGATGTTGGAAGAAACGTCCACGGCACCGCCCGCCGCGAGGTTGCGGCGCATCACGCCGTTGGGCGCGAGGCGAAGGGTGCGCACGAAGGCGAGCGCCGTGTCCTCGTTGATGGCCTCGACCTCGGCGTCGTCGGCGATGGCGAGGGCGCAGGAGAAGCCGGGGTCGTAGACCTCGAGCTCCGCGGAGACGGCATCGGCGATGCTCCGGGCAAGTTCGGCGCCCGCCTCGGCGGCGGCGTGATCTTTGTAGACAAGGACCGCCTTGCATTCGCGGTTGATGGCGTTGTCCTTGGTACCGCCGTTGAAGCTCACGAGGGCGGGTTCGCCGGCAGCCATGAGGCGCTCGACGATGCGGGCCATGATGAGGTTGCCGTTGCCGCGCTCAAGGTGGATATCAGCACCGGAGTGACCGCCCAACAGGCCGGAGATCTCGAGCGTGAGGGTGCTGCCGGACTTGTGCTCGCGCGTGATGGGACGGGTGTAGGTGACCACGACGCCGCCGGCGCAGCTCACGGTGGCAACGCCCTCCTCCTCGGAGTCGAGGTTGATCATGATGCGAGCGTCGATCTGGGACTTGTCGAGGGTCTCGGCGCCCACGAGGCCGGACTCCTCATCGGTGGTAAAGACGCACTCAAGTGCCGGATGGGCAAGCGCATCATCATCGAGCACGGTGAGCATGAGGGCGACGGCGATACCGTTGTCGGCACCGAGCGTGGTGCCGTTAGCAGTAAGGATGCCGTCTTTGACAACCAGGTCGATGCCGTCCTTCTCGAAATCGTGCTCGACGGACCCGAGCTTGTCGCACACCATATCGATGTGGCCCTGCAGCATTACGGCGGGTTTGTCCTCGGCGCCTGCGGAGGCGGGCTTCTTGATAATCACGTTATATACGTCGTCCTGGTACACCCATAGGTCGCGGTCTTTGGCGAACGCCACCAGGTAATCGCTGATGCCCTTCTCATTGCCGGAGCCGCGCGGGATAGCGCTGATCTCCTCGAAGTAATGGAATAGCTTGGCTGGTTCGTAACCGGTGATCTTGTAGTCCATGGTGCCTCCTTGGAACAACGTCAGTGAATACTTCACATACGGTTTTGTATATTCCCAAAGATCAACGCGCCAAACCAGCACGCGCCCGCAGACGCTTCCGTGATGTCGCTAGACGGCGGCAGCGGAATCTCCTCGCGTACGTTGAAACCCCTGATTCCTCACAGTTTTAGGCCGTTTTCTGTGAGAAATCGACGGTATCAATGTTCCGACAGCCGCATGGGACGACCGCGCGCCAAAGGGGGACGTGCCCCTTTAGCGCGCTTTGGCGTGCATGTGCCACGATGAACGGACTACGTACGTGGATTGCGCGACTCGATGAGGTATACAACGAGTGCGCTCAAGACAAGCACGATTGCAATCGCTGCAAATAAAATGAGGTAGTTGACGTTCATCCACGGCTGGTCACTCGTATACACAATTGAGCCAAATTCCCCCGGTAACATCGCTCGCATCGAAGCCTGCGCCTGGACAATCGGAGCGATGGAATCCAATACGAGAGGATTGAAGATGATGACACCTCCGGGCAGCGTGATGACGCCGACTACTGACGTATACCACATGAGCAATGCATGCAGTAAAGGTGCCGCAACTGCAGGCAACGCATGCGGCCATGGATTACGGCGAGCACGTGCTGAGACGATTTGCACGATAAGAAAGACTGTCGCCACCAGGACGACCTCCATGTTGAACATAAGCATGTCGAAGGTCCGCAGATTCACCATGTACCAGGGCAGCCAGCCTCCCGGGGGTTTGCTGCCAACCCGGTACGCCAAGTGCGCGGCGAGCACCACGGCAAGCGCTACGAGCATCAGGGCGAAAAACCTCACGACGACGAGCGCCGTAGGCAGCCGCGGACACTCGGGCGCGACGCCGTCACAAAACGCGTTGATCGCCGCATCGAAGGACGACACGCTGGCGGTGCCCAGCAGCATTTCGACTGGATCGCCGCCCGAGGACTCGCACTCCGCCAGCATGAGCAGATTGTCGTGCAAGATGCCCTCGCGTTGAGCCGTGGTGAGGCCACGGCGGGTGAGCTCGGTCCGGATGCGCCGAATCGCGTTTTGCGCCGACTTGGATGCCAAGGCGCACTCGAGCTTTGCATTGCGCACACGCAGGGTGATGATGGTCTCACGCATGGGTCTTCCCCGCCTTCTCCTCGATACTCTCGCTCATTTCGAATGTTGGCCTGGACACGCTGCCGAGCGCTTTCCCAGCTGCGCTGCCGGGCTCCTCCCCCAGTACGCTCTCCACCACGTCGGACAGCTTCGCGAACTCCTCGGCGAACGCGTCGATCTCCGCCGCGCCCTCGGGCGTGATGCGGTAGTACTTGCGACGCGGGCCCATCTCGGACTCGCGGTACGTCGAGGAGATGAAGCCCTTCTTTTCCAGGCGCATGAGCAGCGGGTACAGAGTGCCCTCGGCAATACCCGAAAGCCCGCACGATGCAAGTGTGCCCACAAGCTCGTACCCGTAGGTCTCCCCTCGCCCGACAAGCGCCAGCACGCACCCCTCGAGCACGCCTTTCAACATCTGCGATGAGGTCATGGAGTGCCATCCTTCCCTTCGCTCCCGTATGTGCGAGGCATTCCAAACAACCGCTCGTACACCTCTCGCGCGCCCCCGCTCTCCGCATCGAGTGCAGCACGAATGAGCGAGCCGTCTTTGATGGCCAGCATGGTATCGCAGAGTTCGTCGAGGTTGGACAGAATATGCGATGAGAGTAAGATGCTCATTCCCTGCAACGCCAAGCGCTTCATGATGTACGTATTGAGCGCCACGTTACCAGGGTCCAATGCGTTCATGGGCTCGTCAAGCACCAGATAACGAACACCCGTACAGTACGCCACCGCAAGCGCCAACTGCTGCTTCATGCCCGAGGAATACGCGCGGACGGGCTTGTTGAGATAACCCGTAAGACCGCACAGCTCGATGAGCTTGCGCGTGTCCACCTTATCGGGCCACAGTGCTGCGGCGAGCTTGATATGGTCCGCCGCCGAAAGGTTGGGGTACAGCAGTCCTGCATCGCAGGGAACGTACAGCACCAGCCTGCGAAACGCCGCTTGCGCCGATGCAATGCCGTTGGCATGCACGCTTCCCGCACGTCGCGTCCCGCTCAACGCCACCATGGCCTCGAGCAACGTCGTCTTGCCCTTGCCATTCGGCGCTATGAGTCCCGTGATCGTGCCCGGGGGCAGCTCGCATGAGGCGTTGTCAATCACCACATGGGTTCCGTATGATAACAAGACTCCCTGGACGACCATGCCGCTACCGGACGAAGCGGGGCGGTGGGCATCCTTGCGAGCAAGCGCCCGGCCTCGCACAGCGACAGCGCCAAAGGCAATTGCAAGGGCCACGAACGCCCACCCCAACAGTACGACAGCCGCCAATCCAAGCGTAAGGCGCTCGTCGTTCAGCTGAACCTGATTGGGCCAATAGTTCGCACGACCCGCCACGTCCATAAAGTCGTTCAAATATGAAAGCGGATTGTATGGCGCGATTACCTCGAGCATGGCAGATTCATTATTCACGCTTTCGACGCCGGGGAGCGACCCCATCGCCATATACGCCTCGACCATCGGCCAAGCCAGGAGCAAGCAAACCGTCACAGGGGCGACAAACAAGATTCGCCTCGGCACGACACGGGCTATCGCATGAGTGAGAAGCGTGGAAAACATGGCCGCTAGAAGCAGCATTAGTAGGGCACGGGGAACAATTTCTCCCACCGACCATTCGCGCACCGCTGTCTGGGCCTCGCCCAACACATTCACTACTGGATAACTCGCCTCGCCGAAACCATTGACGAGCATGGGGATAATGAACGAGGGAAGGGCGATAAGGATGATTGCGCCTACCGAGAGCACCGAGAGCACAAGGATCTGACCCGCCATCGCGGTAAAGCACCCCAAGGGAGCTTGAGCGAGCAGGCATCTGCCACTCACCGAGCGGTTGAGCAGTACCGCCAGCACAACCGAAGGCAACACCCACATGAGCAGGGGAAGCGAGCTGTATGCCGCAGCGAAATAGAACAACGCAGGAGCCTCGCGGTACGTTTCGAATATGCGCGAGTCTTCTTGCTGGGAGAGCAGGGTGAAGAACTGGTATTCCGACTCGAGACTCTTCTCGGTGGGGCCGATCAGATTGCCCGCCCTGAATGATTCGAGGTCACTCGCGAGAAGTTGGGCGCGTAGACGGGCGTACTCCGCCGGATCATCGGTCAGGCTCGCCCGCGTCATGAGGCTCAGTTCCTCTTTCATCTGCTCGCGGAACTCGGGCGGAGCGGAGTCGTACGCACCTTCCTCAATGCTCTTGCGCCTCTCTCGCAACGCGGTATCGAGCTGCTCCGCTCCCAGGAAGTAGCCCATCGTGTCGTCGCCTTTGATAAACGGAGCCGCCAACATGAGTTGGCACACCAGGATAACCAACCACAAAACAGGATTCTTCACCATGACTTTTACCAATGCCTGCATGTAACGCAACATGTGCACCACCGCCTTGAGCCGCTCTTCCGCAAAGCTACTTTGCCTTACTAGGTAGCAGCTACATAGTAACGCTAAGTAGCTTATGGCGGGCGCGAAACCGTTCACCGCTCGGCAGACGGCGAAGCGTATGGTCCGTTACCTGATACACTTATGCTATACGTATAGCGTCAGGAGGAGCCATGGAAGCGACAATGCAAATGAACACACGCCTAGCACGCTCGATAAAAGTCGGAGGCGACGCGGTCTTGAGCCAGTGCGGCTATAGCCCCAGCCAGGCCGTTCGGGCGCTTTGGACATATCTATGTGACCACCAGGATGTGCCCCCGTTTATGAAGGAGGCCGAGGCATGCGATATAGACGCAGACCGACAAAGGAAGCTATCTCTCATCCATGACGGCGCCGGCTTGGCAATCAGGGCCGCACGACAACACGGCTACACGGGTCCCACCGGCGACCTGTTAGGGGAAAAGACCTGGCATCAGCTGCGCGACGAGATGTACGACGACATGATCGGCGAGATGGAGGCCCGATGCGTGTATCCGGCAAAAACCTCAGCCTGATAATCGACACCAACGTGTGGATCGACTACTTCATGCGAAGCGAAGTCGACGCAGGCGCATCAGAGCGCTTGCTCGAGGCCGCCATCTTGAGCGAGACGACCCTGCTCGTTTGCCCCACCACCCTAAAGGACGTGTTCTACATCCTGCCGAGGCGATTTCGACAGCAGGATATGCGTGAGGGCAAAGCGGGCCCATCATACGAACCCGTCGCATGGGCATGCGTCGAGCGCATCCTTGAGCTCGCCACGCCAACGCCCCTCGGTCTTTTTGAATGCACCATGGCGCGGTCTCTGCGAGATAAGTTCGGAGACCTGGAGGACAATCTGGTTCTCGCATCGGGCGAATCCGCGCAAGCGGATTACATCGTCACGCGCGATGCCCCGCTGCTGCAACGCTTCCCCGAGGCATGCATCACCCCCGACCGAGCACTGGAGCTCATTTCATAGCGAAAGGCCGCTCGAGCAGCTCGAACGGCCTTTCACAAAATGGTGCAGTTGGGGTACGTCCCCAACTGCACCATTTCGTGCGAAAGAGGAGGGCGCACACCTTGCGTGCGGCGCCCGACGATTGAACCCGAAGGCGGGGTGCCCCGTGCGAAGCTAGGGTTTTCCAAGTGCCCGATATTGACGCGAAAGCGGGGGCGCGTACACCTTAGGGTGGCGCGCCCCCGCTTGAACGGCAAGATCGGGTGCCTGGGAAAGCCTAGTACAGCTTGGCGCCGGCGGGGATGCTGTCATCCACGATCAGCACGTTGAGGCGCTCGGGGGTCTCGTCGCCCTCTACCTCGGCATGGACAGCGGAGATGATCATGCCGCAGCTCGGGATGCCCATCATCTTGCGCGGGGGCAGGTTGGTGATGGCGATGAGCGTCTTGCCGATCAGGTCCTCCGGCTCGTAGTAGTCGTGGATGCCGGACAGGATAGTGCGGTCGGTGCCGGTACCGTCGTCCAGGGTGAAGTTCAGCAGCTTCTTGGACTTGGGCACGGCGACGCAGTCCTTGACCTTCACGGCGCGGAAGTCGCTCTTGGCGAAGGTGTCGAAGTCGACGAAGTCCTCGAACAGCGGCTCGACGACCACCTTGGAGTAGTCGACCGTGGGCTTCATGGGTGTGAGGAACGGACTCGCGGCGCCCGCGGCCTCGGCCATCTGGGCGGCCTTGGCGGCAGCGGCGCCGGACTTGGAGCCCTTCTCGGGCTTCATGTGCGGGAACAGCAGGACGTCGCGGATGGACGTGGAGTTGGTAAGCAGCATGACCACGCGGTCGATGCCGATGCCGATGCCGCCCGCCGGGGGCATACCGTACTCGAGGGCGCGCACGTAATCCTCGTCGTACTCCATGGCCTCATCGTCGCCTCCGGCCTTCTCCTCCATCTGCGCGGCGAAGCGCTCGGCCTGATCGACCGGGTCGTTGAGCTCGGAGAACGCGTTGGCGTACTCGTGCGCGGCGATGAACAGCTCGAAGCGGTGCGTGAGACGCGGGTCGTCCTCGTGGCGCTTGGCCAGCGGGGACACCTCGACCGGGTAATCCACGACGAAGGTCGGGTTGATGAGGATGGCCTCGCCCAGCTCGTCGAAGAGCTCGGCGATGAGCTTACCGGCGGTCCACTCGGGCTTGTACTCGATGTCGTGCTCGTCGCAGGCGGCACGGAGCTCCTCGACGGGAGTGTCGATGGTGACCTCGCGGCCGAGGACCTCGGACACGACGTCGGTCATGGGGCGAGACGGCCACGGGGAGAACAAATCGATGGCCTGGCCCTGGTAGTCGATCATGCCCTCGAGGCCGATGGCGCGCGCGGCGGCCTTGATGACGCCCTCGGCGAGCTCCTTCATGCCCTCGAGATCGGAGTAGGCGCGGTAGGCCTCCATGGTGGTGAACTCAGGGTTGTGGGTGAGGTCCATGCCCTCGTTGCGGAAGATGCGGCCGATCTCGAACACGCGCTCGTAGCCGCCCACGAGCAGGCGCTTGAGGTGCAGCTCGGTGGCAATACGCAGGTAGTTCTCCTGGTTGAGCGCGTTGAAGTGCGTGATGAACGGCTTGGCGGTGGCGCCGCCTTGGATGGACTGCAGGATGGGGGTCTCGACCTCCATGTAGCCGTTGTCCTCCATGTAGCGACGGAACGCGGAGACGATGGCGGAGCGCTTGCGGAAGGTCTCGCGCACACCCTCGTTCACGATGAGGTCGACATAACGCTGGCGATACCTGGTTTCCTTGTCGGAGAGACCGTGGAACTTCTCGGGCAGCGGACGCACGGCCTTGGAGAGCAGCTGCGCCGTGCGCGGGGCGACGGAGAGCTCGCCGCGCTTGGTGCGGGTCACCTGGCCGGTCGCCTGGACGATATCGCCGAGGTCGAGCTCCTTCAGCACCTCCCAGGACTCCTCCTCCACATCGTTCACGCGGCAGAAAAGCTGGATATCGGCGGAGGGGTCGCGCACGACGATGAACATGATCTTGCCCTGGCCGCGCTTGGCGACCACGCGGCCGCCAATGGTGACGACCTCGGGAGCAAACTCCTCATTGGCAAGCCCCTCGTAGCGCTCGAGCAAATCGGCCGCGTGGTCGGTCACGCTGGAGTGCTCGGGATAGGGGTTCTTGCCGGCGGCGTACAGGGCGGCGCGGTCGGCGAGACGGCGGGCTCGCTCGTCATTCAGCGTGTTGACGGCCTCGGTGGCAACGAGGTTCTCGGCCATGCGAACAGCTCCTCTCATACGACGGAATCGGGTCCGTCGGACAGTGATGGTCAACGGGAGACGCGGACATCGTCCCCGCCATAAGCAACGTAAACGAAAACCGCCCCCCAGCGCCATGAGGCGCCAGGGAGCGGAACGAGCGCTAGGGTTCTACCGGAAATACGGAGCGCGAACCCTAGCGCGTGATCTTGGCGATGGTGAAAACGCGCTTCTTGCCAGATGCAAGCACGACCTCAACGCTCTCGCCCTCGGCATGACCGATGATGGCACGGCCGACCGGAGACTCGTTGGAAATCTTGTGCTCAAGCACGTTGGTCTCGGTGGTACCGACGATGGTGAAGTCGGAGACCTCGCCGTCGCCGTCAATCAGCGTCACGATGCTGCCAATGGAGACGATCGCATTGGAGCCGGCGACGGCGTCCTGAGCGTTGGCGAGTGTGGCGCGAATCTCGGCGATACGGGCGGCGTTGCGGGCCTGGTCTTCCTTGGCCGCATCGTACTCGGCATTCTCGGAAAGGTCGCCGAACGCACGGGCCTCTTTGATGTGCTCGACGATCTCCTTGGCCTTCTCACCCTCGAGATAGGCGAGCTCCTCTTCGAGCTTCTTGCGGCCTTCGGCGGTCAGTACGATCTGGCTTGCATCCATGCGTCGAACTCCTCTTCTTATTGTGCAGAATAACAGCAAAGCGACCGGTGAACCCAAAGCGGGTCAACCGGCCGCGATCAACCCTTTTGCGAGCGGGTTACTCGGCGTCCTTGGCAGCGGCTTCCTTCTTGGCCTTGGCCTCGGCGAGCTGAGCCTCGAGCTGGGCGACCTCGTCGTCCTCCTCGACGACTTCGGCGTCCTCGGTGGTGGACTCCTCGCCAGACATGCCCTCACGGATGTTCTTGACGGTCTTGCCCAGGGACTTGCCGAGTTTAGGCAGGTTCTTGGGACCGAAGATCAGCAGGGCGACGATCAGGATGACAACCCACTCAAAACCTTTAGGGAACATACATTTCCTCCCAGAAACTTTCCGTTTGGCGTGAACGGCGAAACACCGTGCGCGTTACAGCTCGAATGAGTATAACCCGCCGCCATGGCTCTGCACAACATCCGCCTATTTTACACGGGCGATCGAGGCCCTTCGTAAGGACTCGGTAAACGGCTTCTAGACAATCTATGGGGCCTTGCACGCTTCTTGCCATATGCCAGCATTCGCAGAGCCCCTTACGCAACAGGGCCGCCCGAAGGCGACCCTGTAAAAATCGATGGTCGGGTTGACTGGATTTGAACCAGCGACCCCCGCGTCCCGAACGCGGTGCTCTACCAAGCTGAGCCACAACCCGAAGCTTCGCTATAGTATCAAAGCCTCGGATGAAAATCTAGCCCACGGCGATAATTGGTCCAGTTTTTTCCATCTTCGCAGCTTGCGCCCACCAACCATGCTCCTTCATGGCCGCGATGCCAATCTTTTCGGCCGCCATCTGCGTGTTGCACACGGCAAAGACGGTCGCGCCGGAACCGCAGACATCGACCGCGCGGACGTCGGGTTGCTCGCGCATCCAGTCCACGATCTCGCCGATCTGGGGGCACAGTTCGCGCGCGATCGGTGCAAGGTTGTTCGAGACATGCTCGAAGATGGCCTGTTCGTCGTGGGACCGCATCGCCTCGAGCATGGGCTCGAGCGGGCTGGCCGCAACGGGGGCCTCGTCGAATCGGCGGTATGCCTCGACCGTGGACACGCCACCCGTCATGGGTTTGACCAGAGCCACAGGAGTGCCGGTGAGCGGGCGGAACAACTCGCTCATGCGATCTCCGCGTCCATCCAGGTGGGCGGGTGGCCCGTAGAGGAAGAACGGCACATCGGCGCCGATGGAACGAGCCACGGCATCGATGCGTTCATCACGCGGGTCAACACCCCAATAGCGGCAGATACCCATGATAGTCGCAGCGGCGTCGGTGGACGGACCACCGAGTCCTGCGCGGATGGGAATATGCTTGTCAATGAGGATGGCGAAGTTCGGTTCGCGATCGAACGCCTTGCCCATCGCGACGGCGGCCTTGTAGGCGGTGTTGCTCTCCTGCGGAAAATCGGCCTCGGGCACCGTCTTGACCATGAGGCGATCGGACGGCGCGATGGCCAAGGTGTCCGTGAGGTCGAGCGTCGTCATGACCGTATCGACACGGTGGTAGCCGTCTTCGCCAGTGCCCTCATGAACCCCCAAGTACAGATTGATCTTGGCGGGCGCGGTGATAAGCATGAACCGGCCCTGCGGGGCTATGGTGCCCTGCGCACGAGCGGTTGCGCGATACGGGTCGAACGCCGGGTTGGGCACAGTGCCCGTCATTTGACCGGTCGCCGACATCTAGTGCTCCTCGAGCTGCGTGCCAAGCGGGGTGAAGATGTGCTCGCCGCTCTCGGGGTCGAACAGCTCGACCGTACCCGTGAGCACGTCGACGTACTGATACGACTGGCGGGACTTGCGACCACGACGCTCGTCGACCTCGATGATGAACACGGCAGGGTGCACGCCCTTGATGACGCCCATGCGCTCGATAACGCGGGTTCGGCCCATGTTGGCCTTAACCTTCACACGGTCGCCGACCATTCCAGCAAGCGCATCCTGAATCTCCGCGACGTGGTTAACTTCCAGCTCTTCCATGCTATAGCCTCCGTTGGGGCGCAAAAGTACAGATTGCACCCAAAATATACAAACGCTGGAAGTATAGCAGGGAGACGGCGTGTCCCTCAAGGTCACGCCGGCCATGGGCACAACATTGCCTATGGCACGGGGGAGATTGCCTATGACGTTCGTCCCTTTGGACTTGCGAAAAGGATGTTTTCCATAGGCAATCTCCCGGTGGGCATAGGCAATCCCGGCAATCGGTGTGCCGGGGTGGGTGTCGATTCGTCTTGCGAGTTACAGCTCGTCGGTGTCGAGGACGATGGTGAAGGGGCCGTCGTTGACGAGTTCCACCTGCATGTTGGCTCCAAAGCGGCCTGTCGCGACGTGCGGCACATCGGCTCGGGCGAGACTGACGAAGTACTCGTAGAGCTCCGTTGCTTGCGCCGGGGGCGCGGCCTCGGTGAAGGACGGGCGGCGGCCCTTTTTGCAGTTGGCGAACAGCGTGAACTGCGACACGACGAGAACCTCGCCCGCTACATCGTCGAGGGCGAGGTTGGTCTTGCCTTCCGCGTCATCGTTGATGCGCAGGGCAAAGATCTTGCCCCAGAGCTTCTCGGCAGTCTCACGCGTGTCGGCATGACCAACGCCGAGCAAGATGAGGTACCCGCGGCGTATGGACCCCACGAGCTCGCCGCCAATGCTCACACGGGCATGAGACACGCGCTGGACGACGGCGCGCACGTCAGCGGCCCTCCGCCGCGGCGTCGCCCGCCGAGCCGACGAGCTGGCGCGAGAGGTCCTGCAACGCGTGGAACCTATGGCTGATGGCGTTCTTCTCCTCTGGCATGAGCTCGGCCATGGTCTTGCCGGGCGTGTCGTCCGGCAGGAACAGCGGGTCGTAGCCGAAGCCGTGGTCACCGCGGCCCTCATGGCCGATAGTACCCTCGCAGGCTCCCGTGCCGGTGAGGACGGCACCCGAGGGCTCGATGAGGGCGATGACGCTCATGAACCGTGCGGTGCGCTCCACATCCGGCGTATCACCGAGATTCCTCAGGAGCTTGGCATTGTTCGCGGCATCGTCACCGTGAACGCCGGCATAGCGGGCGGAATAGACGCCAGGTTCTCCGTCGAGCGCATCGACCACGAGGCCGGAGTCGTCGGCGATAGCGGCGAGCCCCGTCGCCGCGACGGCGGCCTCGGCCTTGATGATGGCGTTCTCCACGAAGGTCGTCCCGTTCTCCTCCGGGTCCTCGAAGTCCCCGAGTTGTCCCAGGGCGACGAAGCGGACCTCGGGCAGGACCGCGCCCAGAATCGCCTCGATCTCCGTGAGCTTGTGGGCGTTGCCCGTCGCCACCACGATGGTGCGCTCGGAGTCGAGGGTATCGATGTCGATCTTATCCAGCGCCATGTGCGCCTCCTGTCCTCTCATGTGCTCTGTCGATTTACGTGCGCCCGGACGGGCGTCTGATGGGTCGAGTGGGAACCTGGGCGCCCCGCATTCCTCAGTCGCGGAAGGCCGTCACGTCGTTCTGCAGGTCGATGAGCTCCCGTATGCCGAGCTCCCCGAGGTCGATCAGCCGGTTGAGGCGCGCGCGGTCGAAAGGCGTCTGCTCTCCGGTGCCCTGGATCTCGATGATCTGACCGGAATCCGTGGCGACGAGGTTCATGTCGATCTCGGCATGGCTGTCCTCGGAATAATCGAGGTCGAGCAGCTCGCAGCCGTCCACGAGGCCCATGGAAACGGCGGCGACCTGGCCGGTGAGGGGTAGACGGGAGATCTTCCCCGCCTCCACCCAGGCCATGAGCGCGTCGTGGAGCGCGACCCAGGCGCCGGTGACGCTGGCCGTGCGCGTACCGCCATCGGCCTGAATAACGTCGCAGTCCACGGTGACGGTGCACTCCCCGAGGGCCTTCATGTTCACCACGGTGCGCAGGCTGCGGCCGATCAGGCGCTCGATCTCCATGGAGCGGCCCTTGCGGCTATTCGTCTCGCGACGAGTACGACGATTGGTGGACGCGGGAAGCATGGCGTACTCCGCAGTGACCCAACCCTGGCGGCTCGCCTTGCGCCAGCCGGGCACGCCCTCCTCGATCGTGGCGGCGCATAGCACCTTCGTATCGCCGAATTCAACCAGGCAGGAGCCCAGTGCGTTCTTCATGACGTCGCGGGTGAGATTGACGGGGCGCATCTCGTTTGCTGCGCGGCCGTATGAGCGGTCGATGAGCATGCGGTCCATGGATTTCGTTCCTTTCGATCTGAGCGCGCATGGCGCGACACGTACCTGTGAGTCGTATATGGGTTGGGGTCTCACCAAACGCGGGCAGCCGACTTCAGGCTGACGGGCGAACGGCACTCAACGTTCGCGGCCCGCCTCGGTCTTGCCCACGGGGCGGTCCCCGCAGCGGTCCCTACAGCCCGCGAAGCTCGTCGAGTGCGATATGCTCGATGCTCCTGAGCGGTTGACCGAAGATGAAGCTGCCGGCCGCGGCAAACTCGGCAATGTTGTCGGACGTGGTGGCAAAGCGATGCTCGGGACGGACGGGCTCCGGCGCCAGCTGGTCGCGGCGACGCAAGATGTCCTCGAGCTCACGCGTGGTCTCCTCCGCAGAGGACACAACGCGCACGCCCGGGCCGAGCGCATGACGAATGGGTCCTGCAAGCAGCGGGAAATGCGTGCAGCCCAAGACCACGGTATCCACCTTGGCCCCGCCATCGACAATCGGCGCCAACGTGCGCTCCACTTCCACGCGGTTCTCCGGCGTGTCGAAGATGTCGCCGTCTTGGAGCCAGCGCTCCTGCAGGTGGGCCCCGGTGGCAAGCTCACGCTCGACCATCTCGACGAAGCTGGGAGCGGGGCAGCCATACACGTCGACGCCCGCGTCCAAGTCCTGAATGGCGCGCGTATAGGCACCGGTACGCACGGTGAGCGGCGTGGCGAGCACGCCGACCTTGCGGGTGCGGGTCGAATTGATGGCGGCGCGCGCTCCGGGCGCGATCACGCCGATCACGGGTACGGGCAGGATCTGCTGTGCGATGCGCAGACCCGCCGCCGTCGCGGTGTTGCAGGCGATCACCATGATCTTGATGTCGCGCTCGGCCAGCCAGCGCCCCGCCTGGAGGACGAACGAGCGGACCTCCTCCTCGGAACGCACGCCATACGGGCAGCGCTTGGTGTCACCCACGTAATAGATCGATTCATGCGGCAGCGCCTCGGCGATGCAACGTGCCACCGTGAGCCCACCCAAACCGGAATCGAATACACCGATCGGTCGTTCGCTATCGAGCATCAAACGCTCTCCCCTCTTGCCGTGCCCACCGTGCGGAGCGGCACCGTGTGATATTTCGCCTGCGCGATACGGGGCAATCCCGCGTGGTCTTTCTACGCCTTAGCCGCCAGCAGGGCGTTCGCCATCGCGATCCAACCCTCGACGACTTTGCCGCGCGTGATGTAGACGTTGTCGTTCTCCTCGATGAGCGCGGGCGCAGCCGGGTCCTTGAGCGCATTTTCCACGCACACGAAGGTCCCCACGTAGGGGGCGGCGAGGAAGTCGGACTCGGAATCGCCGATGGCGAGGGTCTCGGAGCGGTCGATGCCGCACAGCTCGCAAAAGCGCTCGATGCCGCGGCCCTTGTTGAGGCCGGCGGGCATGATGTTGAAGGCGCGACCGGGACCGTCCTCGCCGAGGTCGAGGGTGGTGGGCTTGGACACGTGGGTGAGATAGCCGTTGTTGCCCCACACGAGACCGAGCCCGGCGACGTCGATCATCGCCTGTGCCTGATCGTCCGGCACCTCGCCGCGCATGCCGACGGTGACCTCGCGGTACTTGATGCCGTTGGCCATGTCGTTGTGGTACTCGATGCGCCCCGGCCAGCGATCGATGATGCCCTGGCACACGCCTGCCCGCTCGATGACCTGATGCGGTGTGAGGCCGCAATCGGGGTCGTAGGGCATGTCGCCGGTAAAGTACTCCCACCGGTTCGCCTTCAAGTCGAGCATGAGCAGGCCGCCCATCTCGCCGATGTAAGAGTTGAAACCGAGGATGCGGGAGTCCTCGTGCATCATCACGCGGGCACGGCCGGAACACGGGATGATCTCGATACCGGCGCGCTTGAGGGCGACGATGGCCTCGACGAGTGTGGTTGACGGGTTGCCGTCGTTGTCCGAGAGGGCGCAGGAGCCAGGCGCCAGCATAGTGGCGTCGAGGTCGGTGAAGACGTATTTCACGCGGGCGAGCTTGTCGTGCAGCCCACCCGTGGGTTCGCACGGCAGGACGGGATAGTTCGAGAGGTCGAAGTCGCTCATGGCAGCCTTTCTCGCGATGCAGGTTCGTCCTCACCATCATAAACAAAAATGCGAGGGCACTCTCTGCCCCCGCGTTCAAAAACATGGGTGGGCGATGAGGGATTCGCCGGGCGGCTGGCGCCGCCCTCCTCCCGCCGCGGCGCTCGCGCGCCTTGCGGGCTGCGCTGGAAAACGGCTCGCGCCGTTTCCTCAGCTCCGCACCCCGAACGGGGTTCGAATCCGCGCAATTCAAACAAAAACGCGGGGGCGCCGTGACCCCCGCGTTGACGTTCTATGGTGGGCGATGAGGGATTCGAACCCCCAGCCTTGTGCGTGTAAAGCACCTGCGCTAACCGTTGCGCCAATCGCCCGTGGGTGAACAGTATAGCGGCAACTAGGCCAAAACGCGAGTGAGAGCGGAAATGAGCCGGTCGATATCCGCAGTACCGCAGATGAGCGGGGGTAGGAACCGCAGCGTATGCGGGCCCGTAGCGTTGATCACGAAGCCCTCCGCGAGCATCGCCGCCACCACATCATGGGCATCTCCCACATCCTCGGCGATATCGCAGCCCACCATGAGGCCGATGCCACGCACCTCGCGAACCGCATCCAAGCTGCCAAGACGCTCCGCAAAATAGGCTCCCACCTCGGCGGCGCGGTCGTCATATGCGCCGAGCGTGAGTTCGCAAAGCACGGCTGCCGCCGCCGCAACTGCCAAGCAGCTCCCGCCGAACGTCGACCCGTGGTCGCCGGGACGGAACACGTCGGCAATCTCCTTCTTGGCCACACACGCCCCCGCCGGAACGCCGCCGGCGATACCCTTTGCCAGGCTCATGATGTCGGGCTCTACCCCGAGAACCTGGAACGCAAACGGTTTGCCGGAGCGGAAGATGCCCGTCTGGACCTCATCGGCAATGAGCAGCGCTCCATGCTCATGCGCCACGTCGCGCGCTGCCTCCATGAACTCGCGCGTGAGCGGATGCACGCCGCTCTCCCCCTGGATGGGTTCGAGCATGACGGCGCAGATCTCATCGCCCAGGGCATCGAAGATGGCCCTCAGCTCATCAACGTCGTTCGGCGTGCACGCCGCAAAGCCGCCCGGCAACGGCCGGAAGCTATCCTGCAGCCAATCTTGCATGGTCGCCGCGATGGTCTCGAGCGTGCGCCCGTGAAAACCGCCGCGCAGGCACACGATCGTGTTACCGCCGTTGCCGACACGCTTGGCGTACAGGCGAGCGAGCTTCATCGAACCCTCATTTGCCTCCGCACCCGAGTTCGCAAAGAATGTCTTCCACACCTGCTCGCCCTCCGCCGGGGCAGACGCGGCGCGCACCGCCTCCTCATCACCTGCATCCATGGCATGAGCCAATGCCCGCGCACCCTCCACATCGCCGTTGGCAAGCTTGGAGATGAGCGCCGCCACCTCGCCTCGATGCTCGATATAGAAGTAGTTCGACACGTGCGCCAGCCGATCCGCCTGCTCCCCCACGGCACGCGAAACCGCCGGGTGCCCATGACCCAGGCAGCACACGCCGATTCCCGCGAGAAAATCAAGGTACTCGCGTCCCGCGTCGTCGACGAGCGTCATGCCGTGACCGCCGACGAACTCTACCTCCGACCTGCCGAAGGTGTGCATTACATATGAAGACTCGAGCGTCTGTTGAGCCGCAAGCGACATACGCCTCCCCTTTCTCGTTTAGCTGTTCTCGGTCAAGCGCGCGGAAAACGCGTCAAGCGGTGCTGGCGAAGACGGCGCGCAGGCCTCGGCGTCATACGCCGACGGATCGGGATGGCGGTCGTATTCGTAGGCATTGCGGGACGCGTGAATCACCGTGCCGATGCCCGCGTCGGTGAGCAGCTCCAGCAGCAGCGAATGCGGCATGGTCCCGTTGATGATGTGGGCGCGCAGCACGCCGCCGGCGAGGGCGGCGATGCAGCTCTCGAGCTTGGGGATCATGCCCGCG
Organism: Collinsella sp. AF08-23; assembly: GCF_003479805.1. Lineage (GTDB taxonomy): Bacteria > Actinomycetota > Coriobacteriia > Coriobacteriales > Coriobacteriaceae > Collinsella. Next base: position 34,962 of record NZ_QUHV01000015.1, read on the forward strand.
TCGATCGCACCGTCCTTCAACATGGCGCGCGTCTCGTCGACCGTGAGGTTCGATATGAGGGAGGACTTATCGGAAAAGTCCTCGTACAGGCCGTCGACGTCCGTGAGGAAGATCACCTTGTGGGCGCCAAGCGCAGCGGCTATGTGCCCTGCGGCGACATCGGCGTTGATGTTGTAAAAGCCGCCGTCCTCGCCAACGCCCACGGTCGCGACGACGGGAATGTAGTCGTTCTCGACCAGGTTGTTAAGGTAGCCGCCGTTGATGCGGACAATGCGCCCCACACGGCCCAACTCGGGCGCGAGCTGCTCGGCCACAATCGTTCCCGCATCGGAGCCCGACACGCCCACGGCAAGATTGCCGTGCTGGTTGACCGCCGACACGAGCTGTCCGTTTACCTTTCCCACGAGCACCTCGCGCACGAGCTCCATCGCCTCATTGCTCGTAACGCGCTGGCCGCCGCGGAACTCCACGGGGATCTCGTGCCGCTTGAGCGCGGCGTTGATATCCTTACCACCGCCGTGGACGATGACCGGCTTCATCCCCATGATCTTGAGCAGCACGATGTCGCTCATCACATCGGCACGCAGGCGCTCGTCCACCATCGCGGCGCCGCCGTACTTGATGACGACCGTCTTGCCCGTCAGGTTCTTCATCCAAGGCAGCGCCTCGAAGAGCAGCTGCGCGGTCTCCTCGCTTGAAAGCGAGGTCCTGCTGTCGCGTGCGTATTTCATGACTTGCTCCTAGGAACGGTAATCGGCGTTGATGGACACGTATTCGTGCGTGAGGTCGCAGGTCCACACCGTCGTGGAGCACGTGCCCGCGCCCAGGTTGGCCTCGATGACGATCTCGGGCTCCTCGAATCGTCGCAGGGCCTCGGCCTCATCGAAGGGCACGGTGAGGCCGGCACGACACACGGGCATCCCCATGATGTCGATGTCGACCCGGCTCTGATCGAACGGCACCCCGCATTTGCCAAGGGCCGCCGCAATGCGCCCCCAGTTGCAATCGTGACCGGCGATCGCAGTCTTGACCAGCGGCGAATTGGCAACGGAACGGGCGGCGGTATCGGCATCGGCTTTGGTAGCGGCACCGTGAACGTTCACGGTCACGAGCTTCGAGGCACCCTCGCCGTCCGCGGCGATTGCACGGGCAAGGTTCTCGCACACGGCATGGACCGCTTGGCACAGCTCGGCGTAGGCCGGCGTCCCCTGCTCGATGAGCGCAACGCCCGGTGCCGCGTCACCCGAGGCGAATATCACACACGTGTCGTTGGTGGAGCTGTCCGAATCGACGGTCACCTTGTTGAATGTCACACGCACCTGCGAGAGCAAGATCTCGTGCAGGGCGGCGGGCTGAACGGGGGCGTCGGTGGTGATGACGGCGATCATGGTCGCCATGTTCGGCATGATCATGCCCGAGCCCTTGCACATACCGCCCACAGTGAACGCGCAGCCCTCAAAACCCGGCGCCGTGCTCTCGTACGCAACCGCGTACTCCTTGGCATGCGTATCAGTCGTCATGATCGCGCGGGCCGCATCATGGGCGCCCTCGCGCGAAAGCGCCGCCGCCGCTTGCGGGACCCCTTGCTCGAAGGGCTCGATATCGAGGGGGACACCGATGACCCCCGTCGAGGCGACAAGCACCTCACCTGCCTTGCAACCTAGGGCATCCGCGACGACGCCACAGGTCTCCCGTGCGATGGCGAGACCGGGCTCCCCCGTCGCAGCGTTGGCGTTACCGGAGTTGATGACCACAGCGCGCATCGTGCCATATCCGTGCTCGATTCCGCCGAGCTGCTCGCGGCTCACCTGCACGGGGGCTGCGCAGAACCGGTTGGTGGTAAAGACGCCGGCTGCGGCAACGGGGCGGTCGGCGACCACGAGCGCGAGGTCGGCGCGGCCCGGGTTCTTTCGAAAACCGGCATGGACGCCGGCGGCGGTGAAGCCCTGCGCACTCGTCACGCCGCCCCGAGCGATGGGGCGCAACGATACGGCGGAAGATGTCGAGGTCGTGTTGAAGGTCGTGTTCATAATGCATCCCTTAGGACTCGTTTTGGCTAGACTGGCATGGCGACAAGCGGCAAACCTCGTCGCTCCTCGAGCCCAAAGACGATATTGGCGCACTGCACAGCTTGACCGGCAGCCCCCTTGCACAAGTTGTCGATGGCTCCCGTTGCCACCAGCACTCCCGTGCGCGGGTCCACGGCGAGGCCGATCTGGCACCGGCACGTGCCCGCCACTGAGGCAGTTCGCGGCATGGCGCCCGCATCGAGCACGGTGACAAGGGGCGCATCCTCGTAAAACGAGCGGTACGCCTCGACGGCCTCCTCAACATCCATAGCTGCCGCCTCCTGCGTGAGCCTCAGCGTCACGGTGGACAGCAGTCCGCGTTTGAGCGGCGCGAGGTGCGGCGTGAACACCACACGGTCTTTCGCCTGCAAGATCTGCTCGATCTCCGGCGTGTGACGGTGTTTGCACACACCATATGCCTCGACATTTTCATCGGCCGAACAATAATGCGTGCGGGCGTTGCAGCCCTTTCCCGCGCCCGTCACGCCAGAGACGGCATCCACCACCACAATCGTATCCTCGCGGCACCAGCCCATGCGCAACGCCGGAGCAGCCGCCAGCGACGTGGCCGTGGGATAGCACCCCGCGCATGCCACCAGGGCTGGCTCCCCCGTCTCCAAACTGGCACGGGCATCGGCGAGATCTTTGGCGAACAGCTCCGGAAGCCCGAATGCGCGCCCTGCGAGCAGTTCGGGCGAGGCGTGCGGGACCCCATACCATTCCTCGTAGACCTCCGCGCTCGCCAGCCGGTAATCCGCGGACAAGTCGAACACCGAGACGCCGTGCGCCAAGAGGCTGGGCGCCATCCCCATGGCTGCGGTATGCGGGACGGCAAGGAACACCGCATCGAGGGCCATCAGCGCGGGATCGTCATGGCTGGTGAACACGAGGTCCGTCTCTCCCGTAAACGCGGGGTAGATGTCCGCGAGCCGCACACCGGCATCGGCGTTGGACGTTATCGCCTTGAGCTCGTAATCCGGGTGTGCGAGGAGCAAGCGGACGAGCTCCGCCCCGGCGTACCCCGCTGCGCCAACGACTCCTACCTGATACGCCATGTGTTCCGCCCTTCTGCCATGTATACGCTGCGATGCAGCTCCGCCCGCCGGACCCGGGGCCGTGCGTCGCTCCCGGGGCCGTTGCCGAGCCCTGGTCCGCTGCCGCTTCCGGGACCGTTGTCCGACCCGAGGCCGTTCGTCGCTTCCATATGCATTGCCCATCAAAACATTTGCAATATTGCGAAAGTTTGACAGTAAATATTATCATTTCTGATTGATTCATTCACTTTTATACATTCGTAACAAAGCCGACACGCGCGCTTCGAAACGCGAGCTCCGAAACGAGGGTCCCGATTTCAAACCGTTGGTAAATCACATTACCAAGCCTCAAAATGTGAAAAATCATGGGTTTGAAATCGTCCCCGCTGTTTCAATTCGCCATATCAGCGCGATGTCCCGCCGCGCGCAGCACCTTGTCGTGACGCCCGGTCGACGTAATCCCGTCGAGGAACGCCCGCCGTCGTCAACAGGTTCTCGAAGTACTCGACGTTGTAGACCTCCTCCATGGAGAACCGAATCACCGTTGCATTGGCCATGTTGATATGCGCCTCCCGACGGCGCTCCTTCGCCATGGCATGAATCACCGCATCGATATCGCCGGCATTCGCCGCTCTCGCCCGGTACTTCTCCAGCCCGTCCAGCTCGCCGATGATCCAGTGGCCGTTGCTCAAGCACCAGCCAAAGTCACCGTACTTCGGGTTGTCCGGTTCCATGGGGTCGATTATTTCCACCTGCAATTCAGGCGGCTGGAAACCGAGCTCGATCATCGCGGCGCGCGCGATGGACTCTCCTCCGTTCTCACTTCTCCCATCCGCCCACAACAGCGTCTCGCGTGCCTGGCGAACACCCCGTTTACGGAAGCCATCCTCCGCCAGCCACTGACTCGGCTCTTCCTCACTTGTCATCCCCCAATGCAATGCGGAGTCGACAATCGCCAGACCCTCTTTAAACGGCGCCGCGCAGAGGCAATCGATAAGAGTCCTCCGAAGGGACGTCACCTGCACTCCCATGACCTTGACGACGTCGCCATCGCGTAGCGCCCACGTGTGGCGCGCGATTGGACTTGCAGGGCTGTTTGGGAGCGCCGACACCACGTGCGCCTTGTCGAGTAGCCGGTTCGGAACCTGCAATCCGTGCACCATCGCAGCGGAATACAGGCAGAATATCCATTCCGGGTGCGTTTTGCCCAAAGTGCGGACGAGCTTGTAGGAACGCACGCGCGGCGGGGCAGACCCATACGCCGCGGTCCGTGCGAAGATGCCTCGACAGGGGCAGGTCACTTCGCCTGCCGCGCGAAGCCGATGCAGCAAGGCCTCTTCTGCGTGGCACTCCGGCATCAGCCACAGTCCCTGCCGGTCACACCGGTCGAACTTATCCAAAACTCGCTGTTTTGCGTCCCCCATATGTCGTCCCGTCATCCGCACACCTCGGAACCTCTACGGTATCAATGAGACGACGGAATGAGTCTTGCACGTGGTTGGGGATTATCTGACACCCAGCTCAGTGCCACAGCCGATGTATTTTTATCCATGGGCGGTGGCAATTCATCGGCCAACGGTCGGGTCAAAGGTCGAAATCGCATCATCAGAGCTCGACTTGCGTCACATTGAAAGTTCTTTCGACCGTCTGTACCCCCAATATGGCCGTACGACCTATTCGGAGCTTGACAAATCGATCAAACCCTCCTTGGCCGCCCGCTCGTCCTGCTGGATTGTGAGGAAACACGAGTTTGAAATGAGCACGTTCATTTCAAACCCGTGATAAATCACATTACCAAGGCCGTTTATGTGAGAAATCATTGGTTTGAAATAATGCACTCGTTTCAAACCCACGTTTCTTCACATCGTCGAGTGAAGGAGGCCGGGGCCGGCCAACAGCGGCATCGGCCGGGACGCAGGCGCGGAAACCGGGCGATCGTAAGAACAAGCATCAAAAAAACCGCCCTGGGACAGTTCAAAACTGCCCAGGGCGGCTCATGTGTGCGATGACATCGCACGTGCACGCCGCGAATCACGCAGCGCGCACGCCAAGGGAGACTAGAACGTGACCGGGGTATCCGTGTAGACGCACTCAAGCAGCTGCTCCATCTCCTCCTGCGTCGGGATACGCGGGTTGGAACCGGTGCAGGCATCGAGGATGGCGTTGGCGGCAACCTCGGACTTCTTGGCCTCGAACTCATCGTAGTCGATGATAGACTCGTCGGCCTTCACGCCGTACTGGCCGTAGTTCTTGATACCCTGCGGGATGTCGAGAGCGTCGTTGAGGTCGCGGATCTTCTGGACAAGGGCCTCCACGAGCTCGTCCTCGGTCTCACCCTCGAGATGCAGGATGTCCTTGGCGATGAAGGCGTAGCGGCTCTTGGCGCGCTCGTCCTTCGCGTTGAACTGGATGACCTTGCCGAGGTACATGGCGTTGGCGCAACCGTGGATGATGTGGTCGCCGGAGAATGCGGCGCCGGTCTTGTGGGCCATGGAGTGGACGATGCCGAGCAGGCCGGAGGAGAAGGCGATGCCGGCGATGCACTGGGCGTCGTGCATGTGGGCGCGGGCCTCATGGTCGCCCTGGTAGGACTTGGGCAGCCACTCGACGATCTCGCGGATGGCGTGCAGCGCGTTGCCGTCGGTGTACATGGAGCCGGCGGTCGAGACATAGGCCTCGATGGCATGGGTCAGCGCGTCCATACCGGTGTGGGCGCAGAGCTTGGCCGGCATGGTGTAGGTGAGCTCGGGGTCGACGATGGCGACGTCGGGCGTGATGTTGAAGTCGGCCAGCGGATACTTGATGCCCTTCTCGTAGTCGGTGATGACGGAGAACGCGGTGACCTCGGTCGCGGTGCCGGAGGTGGAGGCGATGGCGCAGAACTTGGCCTTGGTGCGGAGCTCGGGGAAGGAGAAGGGCACGACGGCCTGCTCGAAGGTCTCCTCGGGATACTCGTAGAACAGCCACATGGCCTTGGCGGCGTCGATCGGGGAACCGCCGCCGATGCCGATAATCCAGTCGGGCTGGAAGGCCTCCATGGCCTTGGCGCCCTTCATGACCGTCTCGACGGACGGGTCGGACTCGACGCCCTCGAAGATCTCGACCTCGAAACCGGCCTCCTTAAGGTCCGCCTCGACGTCCTGCAAAAAGCCGCCACGGCGCATGGAGCCGCCGCCAGTCACGATCATGGCTTTGGAGCCCTTGAGGTTCTTGACCTCGTGGCGAGCACCCTCACCAAAATACAGGTCGCGAGGATTGGTGAAACGTCCCATTACTTACCTCCCATTTCGCGGAATCAACCGCGTTTGCGCGGGGCACCGTTAGCCCCACATGGACTATGCCCGCAGATCGACCGGTTTCACCGCTCGGGCCCAAACAGGTGCCCGAGGGGGCGCCCCCCGCGGATTCCCGAGTGCCTAACGAGAGCGTGGTAAATCGTTCAATCACAGACGCTCACATCATATCGCGTGCGCCCATCCGACTAGGTTCGAAATCTGTTAGGCTTCTTGCATACTTCGCCCTCTTAGCAGCAGGTCGCGAAAGGGAACGTGTATGAAAACGCGCATCAAAACGGGGGATATCCTCCTTTTTACTGGTCTTTTGCTGGCAGCCGTCATAGGTGGAATCTGGTGGTTGGCAAACTCCGCAAACGCTGGCGATTTTTCGGCGAGCGGCGAGCTCGTGGTTACCCAGACCAAAGAGGGCTTCCGCCGCACCGACCCGCTCTCCACGGAGACGACATATGTGGTCGAAACGCCCGGGACGGGAACGGGGCCCGATGCGCACGAAGGCCTCAACACCATTCGCATCGCGAACGGCACCGTAAAGGTCGAGAGCGCCAACTGCAACAACCAGGTCTGTGTCGAGCATGACCCCATTGCGGGCGTTGGAGAAGAAATCGTATGCCTTCCCCACGGACTCGTCGTCGAAATCGTTCAAGACGAGTCACAGGCGACCGTCCTTCATTGACGCGTCAACGTCCTGCAAGCCAATGGCGTGAGCCCAAAGGGACGCACGCCATGGGCAAGAAGAAAACGGCTACACTAGTTCGATAACGAATAAGAGCCGTACGTGCGGATATATACCTCGGGCCCCGGAGCCACGTCCCGCGACCATCACGAACGACCAGGCCCACGCCACCAGTCAACCGGAAAGGAGAGACCCATGGCATTCGACCCCATCCAGGAGGACTGCCTTCGCCTCATCCTCGCCAATATGGAACGCGAAGGCGTTCAGCTCCTCCAAGACCCCTTGTACATCGATCGTGCCTCCGAGGCGTTCCAAAACGACCCCTCGTCGCTCATCCACACCGATCGTGAGCGCTCGTTTCACTTGGTATCCAAGGCAACGGAGGTCGTCGACTACCGTGCGCCGTTCGCACCGACCGAACAGGACGCCGAGGCGCAGTTCGACATTGCGGAGAACTACCTGCGCGAGGCGACCGAGCTCGACCCGCGCAATTGGGATGCCCAGCGCATGCTCGCCACCCTGCAATCGGAATCGGACGACGAACTCATCTCCTATCTGCTCGACCATCGCGCAGATGTCGAACGCGACGTCGAGCACCTCCTCGAGGACGCATCGAACCCCTACGAAGAGGAGTTCGCGCGCGATTTGGGGCAGCGGCCCCTCCAACGCTGGATTGCCATGCTCGCCTCGCGGCTGTTCATCGCCGGGCAGTACCGCATGGCCCTCATGTGCGCCGAGGAGGGCCTGAGAGCCTACCCACTCGACATGGCGGGCATTCGCCACACCGGCATGCTCGCGCTCGCCAAGCTCGAGGTGGCGCCCGAGGAACTCAAACGCTACCGTTCGCGCCATGCAGCCGCCTATCAACTTGCGGGCAAGAGCGCCTCGCGCCGCACACAACCCGGCGGCCACGCACCGGACGCGTGGAGCCTTATCGCGCAGATGAGCCTGGCATACCGCTCCTTCGACATGGCAGGGGCCACGACGGCGTTGCGAACGCTCATGCGCGTGTACCCTCGCAGTGCCCAATCCCTCTACTTCCAGGCAGAATTCCCCGACGGCGTGTTCTCGCGCGTGAATGTGCAACCCGGCAGCGAGGATGAGCTGGTGCTGGCCCTCTCGGAGGCGACGCCGCTCCTGCAAGAAGGGATGGGCACGCCCGATTCGGCGAGCTTTGCGTTGTGGATCGCCGAACACGACCTGGTGCAGCGTTCCCTCGACGCACGCGACCCGCTCCCCCACACCGAGACGCGCGGCAACGCACCCGGAGGCGAGAACTGATGAATCCACGTGCATACGTTCCCGCGTACCTTGAACATCGCTACGCCCTCGCCCATCCCGAGCTCACGAACGCGGCGCGCGAACTCGTTCACGAACAGATCGAGCGCGATCCCGATCGCTATGCAACCGATGACGGCGCGCGGGCCCTCGTGTCGTACATGCGCGTGCAGGAGGAGCTCCTCGACGGGTTGCTCCGCATGGAGGACCTGCCCGACGGAGATTTCGAACGCGACCGCAGCGCGCTCTTCGAGCGTGCCCGCACCCAGCTCGCGGCGATCATGCGAACGGACCCCCACTGCGTCGACGCGAGGCTCGTCGCCATACAGCTCGCCGAGGTGCCCCTCGATGCCTGCCTGGGCGATATGCTCCAGCTCGAACGTGAAACTCGGGAGAGACTCGTGATGTCCCGTCCGGGATTCGACCCCGATATCGAGGGGCTATGGCGTGAAAGCGCACTCGCGGCAAGCGAGGATGCCGGGGAGCTCACCGCACGCGACCCCGAGGTCATCGGCTGGCTTCACACCGTTGAGGCGCTCGCCCAAGGATGCATCTTCACAGCCCGCTACCGCGCCGCCGCCTCGTACGCCCGCACGGTGATGCGCGCGCACGGCTACCCCAACCTCGCCGTGGGCACGCTCTTCCTCGCACTCGCGCGTCTGGAGGACGAAGACGGGTTCTTCGCGGCTGCGCGCGATGCGGGTGAGGGCGCCGAGGACCTGCCGTGGTTCCTCTTGGGACGCACCATCTTGCTCTACAAGCTCGGACAGCGTCGCAGCGCGCGCCGTGCGCTCCGTGATTTCGCGGCGCGCTGCGACGGCGGGGCGTTCTTCCTCATCAACCCGACCTACCACGACCCGTACCTGCCCGTGCGGCCCGCGGCCCTCGAGGCATGGGACTTGTCGCACCAAGCCGTGTGGGAGGCCGACGGCATCATCGCCGACACGCCCGATTTCGCCGCATGGGCGGAGGGCGTCGAGGGAATCCGAGAGCGTGCCGAGGAGTTCGCGTTACGGCATGGGTTCTAGCCCCCATGCGCGCCGGGCACCGGGCCATCCGTGATACGCTTATCGGGTTGCCAATCGATTCCGGAGGAACCGCCCGTGCAGGATTTTTCGCTCAAGCACCGCGTCACCGTGCACTACACCGGCTCATTTGAGGACGGCGAGGTCTTCGATACCACCGAGGGCCGCACGCCGCTCACATATGTCGAGGGAAACCACGAGGTCGTCCCAGGCTTCGAGGTCGCGGTGCTCGGCATGGAGCCCGGCGAGAAGAAGACCGTGACCCTTGCGCCCAGGGACGCCTACGGTGAGCACGACCCGCGCCTTCTGTACGTCATGCCCACGATCGAGATTCCAAACTATGAGGAACTGGTACCCGGGCAACTCATCTACCTCATGAACGGCGAGGGCTACCAGCAACTCGCACGCGTGATGCGCGTGGCCGACGACGGCGACACGCTGTTTGACTTCAACCATCCCATGGCCGGGCACACCCTCACCTTCGAACTCTCGCTCGTGAGCCGTGAGCCCTATACCGATGAGGAGGCGTAGACCATGGTGACGTCCCATCCCATCCGGCGCGGCGTGGCGTGCCCGGGTTGCCCCCACCGCGCGGCATACGTGGCATGTAGGGAGGCACTTGGGCGTGGACGCGCCCGCGTTATCTGCGGCGACGCAGGCTGCGCCGCCGTTGGCTCCATGCACCCGGCCGCCTGCACGTGCGTAGGCGGCGAAGAGGCGCTGCTCGACCGCTACAAGGTGCCTGTGCCCCAGGGCGGTACACCGCAGGAACCCTCCTGCGAGGCGTGCATCCACTTCGTGCCCGACGCCGCGCTCGCCCGTGATGACGAATCAGCCGAACTCGCGGGGCTTTCCGCAGAGGGACGGGTCACCATCCTTGCCGTGCTCGCATCCAGCCGCGCATTCCTCACGCGTGAGGCCATCGAAGGACTGGCGGAACGTGCCCTCGCCCTGGGTTGCGGCGACGCCGTGATCGTGGATCCGTTCGACAGCCAACGCGCCGCGGGCGTTCTCTGCGGTGCCTTGGCGCGCCCCGGCGTCCACGCCGTGGTGTTCGCCTCGCCCTGCGCCCAAATCCAGCGCGGCGAATACGAGGCGGAGCCCGCCGAGATCGATGCATACGCCTGCATGAGCTGCCACCGCTGCCAGCAAATCACCGGCTGCCCGGCGATTAGCTTTGAGCCGCCCGTGTTCCGCATCGACGCAGATGCCTGCGCCGGATGCGATCTGTGCGTCGAGTGCTGCCGCACACACGTCATCTACTCCCCGCGCAGCCGCATGACACCCGAGGAGCGCAGCCGCGCCCGATACGCAGCTGCCAGCCAGTAAGCCCGTCGTTCTCCCCGGCCCTCCACCATGGAAGGCGGGATCGAACGCCAGGCACATGACATCCCCGTCACGATAGGAGCTCTCATGAGCATCAGATCGAACATCGCAACCGTCACCGCCGACCTTGCCCGCTGGGGGCTCCGCTCCGTCCTCCATCGTAACGGCGGTGCACTGCCCGGCAAGCTCGCCCTTTCCATCGACCCCGAACTCGTCGCCGATCTTGCCGGCCTCCTGGACGCAAGCGTGGTCATCACCGGCACGAACGGCAAGACCACCACGACGAACCTCATAGCCGATGCCGTGGCGGCGAGCGGAGCCGTCTGCGTGTGCAACCGAGCGGGAAACAACATGGAGACCGGTATCACGGGCACCCTGCTCGAGGCGAACTCCAATCGACGTCGAACCGCCGGCAAGCGCCGCGTGGGCGTGTTCGAGTGCGACGAGCTGTACACCGTGCGCATCCTGCCGCGCCTCAAGCCCACGTATTTCGTCTTGCTCAACCTGTTCCGCGACCAGCTCGACCGCTATGGGGAGATCGACCATACCCAGGACGTCATCGCGCAGGCGCTCGCCTTGTCGCCAACGACCACGCTGATCTTCAATGCCGACGACCCGCTGTGCGCCTCCATCGCCGACCGCGTGCCCAATCCCTCGCTTCCCTTTGGGCTCGATGGCCCCACCGGCGGCGAGGCCTCGCACATCGCCGAATCGCGCTTCTGCGCCCACTGCAACGCCCCGCTCGAATACGACTACATCCAATACGGTCAGCTGGGCTCCTACCACTGCCCCGCCTGTGGCTGGAGGCGCCCCGACCTCGCCTCGGGGGCCTCGAACGTGCACCTCAGCAGCACCGGTTATTCCTTCGAATTGAAGGCGCAGCAAGACGGGTCCTCGCAGACCGCGCCCCTCTCCACCAGATACAACGGCCTGTACATGGTCTACAACATCACCGCCGCTTGGACCGCCGCCTGGGTCCTCGACGCGCTCGACGGCGATTCCAGCCGCTTCCAGGGCGTCCTCGACACTTATGTGCCCACCGGAGGGCGCATGACGCGTTGGCAGGCGAAGGGGCGCATCGTCGCGACCGACCTGGCCAAGAATCCCGTGGGCTTCGATCGTCAGATCCAGCAGATCAAGGCCTCGGGCGGCAAACTCATGGCCTTCTACCTCAACGACGCAGATGCGGACGGACGCGACGTCTCGTGGATTTGGGACGTTGACTTCGAATGTCTGAGCGCTCCCGGCGTACGCGCCTTTGCGGGCGGATCGCGCGCGCACGACCTGCAGGTTCGCCTCAAGTACGCCGGCATCGACGCCTCGCTCGTTAATAGCATCGGCGATGTCATCGATACCTTGGCGGGTGAGGATGTCGGCGAGGTCCTTCATGCCGTTGCCAACTACACCGCGTTCCCCCCAATCGTCAAGGAGCTCGAGGGGCTCGGGGACGTCGTGACCGGCGATGCGAAAACCGTGTCCATCGATGTGACGGCCATCCACGATGACGACGACACCCCGCACTCGGACAAGATGCTCGACCTGGGCCGTCCGTTGCGCATCGTCCACCTCTATCCCGACGCCTTGAACCTGTACGGCGATGGCGGCAATGCCATCATCCTCGAACGCCGCTGCAGGTGGCGGGGCATTCCCGTCGAGGTTGACGACGTGCACATGGGCGATGTGCTCGACCTGTCCACGGCGGACATCGTGCTCATAGGCGGCGGTGCCGACCGCGACCAGCTCGCCGTTGCCAACGAGCTGCGCCACCAGCGCGACGAGCTGCAGGGCTACGTTGAGGATGATGGCGTCGTTCTCGCAATCTGCGGCAGCTACCAGCTCCTCGGGCGCTCGTATTACATGGGCGATGAAAAGGTTGAGGGGCTGGGCATCATCGCCGCCGACACGGTACGTGGCGAAGGCCGCCTCACGGGCAACGTCGCGGTGAAAACCGATATCGCCGACGCCCCGTTCGTAGGGTTTGAAAACCACGGCGGACGCACGGTGCTCGACGCCTGCGAGCATCCGCTCGGCACCTCAGTGCTCGAGGGCACCGGCAACAACGGTCAAGACGGCTCTGAGGGATGCCTCCACCGCAACCTGGTGGGAACATACCTCCACGGACCCGCGCTCTCCAAGAACCCCGAGCTCGCCGATTGGCTCATCACGCGAGCCCTCGAGCGCCGCGGGCGCGGCGGTAACATACAGGCGCGAGAGCTGTTGCCACTCGCCATGCTCGACGATGCCTGCGAGCACGCCGCACACGAGGCGGCGATGAAACTGCTTGGTTAACGCAGCCGCCAGTCCCTGTGGCACATATTCGAAGATGCGCGCGTCACGTCCCGTGGCGCGCGTTTTTATGGCAAGACGCGGGCAACGGACACCCCGACCCGCGCGCCGCAGACGAGCTTGACGGCATCGGGGATGATGAAGGGAGCCACCGCGATGGCAAGCGCGCCCCACAGGTCGATCGACAGAAACGCCATGAGCTGGACGGTGCCGCATACATACGAAACGAGCAGCAACACAGCGGCGGATGCGAGGGCACGCGGGTACGCGGGGATACGTGCCGGAAGCGCCCTGTCCAGAACGCCGGCTGCTACCATGCCCAGGATGAATCCCCACAGAAAACCGCCCGTGGGGCCCGCAAGCGCACCGAAGCCTCCCATGAAGCCGGAGAAAACCGGAAGGCCAACGGCGCCGAGCAAGACGTACGCGACAACCGTAAGGACCGCCGTGCGGCGATCGAGCACGGCGGGGATCATGGCGAGCACGAACGTCTGCAAGGTGAAGGGCACGGGGCCAAAAGGCAGCATGACCTGGGCGGAAGCCGCCAATAGCGCCACCATGAGTCCGGCACGGGCAATACGCTTGGCGTCCATGTTGCTCCCCCATTCATGAAAAGAACGAGCCCCGTTACAACAACAAGCCCGAATCCCGCAAGGGATCCGGGCTGGCAATTCGATGGTGCCCCCAACGGGATTCGCGTCCGGCTGCGCCGTCCGCGGCTTCGGGCGCATAGCGCCCTCGCACGCTCGCTGGGAAACGCTCGCGCGTTTCCTCAGTCTCGCGACCCCAATGGGTTCGAACCCCGGCCCGTCAACGTAACAAGCCCGAATCCCGCAAGGGATCCGGGCTGGCAATTCGATGGTGCCCCCAACGGGATTCGAACCCGTGATATCCACCTTGAAAGGGTGGCGTCCTTGGCCGCTAGACGATGGGGACAGCGCGCAAGAGTATAACAGAGTTCCTACACGTAGAACAAGACGTCATCATACGTCGGGACCGGCCAGTAATCTGCGGCCACGATCTCCTCCATGGCATCGACTGCCGCGCGCAGGTCGGCCATAGCGGGTGCAACCTCGTGCGCATAGCAATTCGCCTGCTCCTGGCCATCTGCCATGGACTCCGCCTTGACGTGCACCGCATCGAGCGCCTTGATGGCCTCGTTGATGTCGGTGATGCCGTTGCAGAGCTTATTGAGCGTATTCTGCTCGCACTGCATCGCCGCCTCGGCACCGGCGGCGCGGATGGCCTCAAGACCCTTGGCGACCTTGGTGGCGTAGGCGGTGATGACCGGGCGGTACGTGCGGCGCGCCTCGCGGATCATCGTCGTGGCCTCGATGTTCATGAGCTTGTTGTACTTCTCGAGCTTGACCTCGTAGCGGCACACGGCCTCGGCCTCGGAAAGCACGCCGAGCTCCTGGAACAGCGCGAGGTTCTTCTCGGCGACAAATGCCGGCAGCGCGTCGGCGGCGGTGCGGAAGTTGCACAGGCCGCGAGACTCGGCCTCCTTCTCCCACGCCTCGGAATAACCATCACCGGAGAAGAGGATGCGGCGATGCTCACGCAGATGCTCGGCGCAGTAGGCCAGCGCGGCCTCCTGGAAGTCGTCCTCGGGCGTGCCCTCGAGGGCGTCCGCGAAGTCGCGCAGGGCCTGGGCGACGGCACAGTCGAGCACCAGGTTCGCGTCGGAGACGTTCGCCTCGGAGCCCACGGCGCGGAACTCGAACTTGTTGCCCGTGAAGGCGAAAGGGCTCGTGCGGTTGCGGTCGGTGTTGTCCTGCTCGAGGTTGGGCAGCAGCACCGTGCCGAAGGTGAGCGTGTCGGTGGTGGCGTGGACGCTCGCCTCGCCGTCCATCAGCATCTCGACGACCTCGGTGAGCTGATCGCCCAGGAAGATGGACATGATCGCCGGCGGCGCCTCGTTGGCGCCCAGACGGTGGTCGTTGCCGCAGCTCGCGACGCTGGCGCGCAGGAGATCCTGGTACTTGTCGACGGCCTCGATGACCGCAGTAAGGAACACCACGAACTGCAAGTTCTCGAGCGGCGTGTCGCCGGGCTCGAGCAGGTTCTCGTCGGCGGTGCCGAGCGACCAGTTGTTGTGCTTGCCCGAACCGTTGATGCCCTCGAACGGCTTCTCGTGCAGCAGGCACACCAGATCGTGGCGGCTGGCGATGAGCTTCATCTTCTCCATCATGAGGAGGTTGTTGTCAACGGCCTCGTTGAGCTCGGAATACACGGGCGCGAGTTCGTGCTGGCACGGCGCCACCTCGTTGTGCTTCGTCTTGGCCGGGATGCCCAGTGCCCAAAGCTCGTTATCGAGGTCCTTCATGTACGCGGAGACGGTTGGGCGAATGGCACCGAAATAGTGCTCTTCGAGCTCCTGGCCCTTGCACGGAGCCGCGCCGAACAACGTGCGGCCGCAGATAACGAGGTCGCGGCGCTTACGGTATGCGTCCTTCTTGATGAGGAAGTACTCCTGCTCGTCGCCCACGGAAGGCACGACGCGCTTGGGATGCTTGCCGAACAGGGCGAGTACGCGCTTGGCCTGCTCGTCGAGGGCGGTCATGGAGCGCAGCAGCGGGGTCTTCTTATCCAGCGCCTCGCCGGTGTAGGAGCAAAACGCCGTGGGGATGCAGAGCACGTCGTCCTTGATGAACGCCGGGCTCGTGGCGTCCCATGCGGTATAGCCACGTGCCTCGAAGGTGGCGCGCAGGCCGCCGTTGGGGAAGCTCGAGGCGTCGGGCTCGCCCTTGATGAGCGCCTTGCCCGAGAACTTGGTGATGGCGGTGCCATCGTGGTTGGGCTCAAGGAAGCTGTCGTGCTTCTCGCTCGTGATTCCCGACAGGGGCTGGAACCAATGCGCGTAATGCGTGGCGCCGTGAGCGATCGCCCATTCCTTCATGGCGTGGGCCACGGCGTTCGCGACGTCGAGGTCGAGCGGCTTGCCCTCCTCAATGGTTCCCGCGAGCTTTTTGTACACGTCCTTGGGCAGCCACTTCTTCATGACGTCTTCAGAGAAGACCATCGTGCCGAAGCGGTCGGTGAGATCGGCCATCAGATGCTCCCTTCGTGGCGCGCCGCGCGTGAGCGACGCTGGTGCTAGCGGACGATTGCAGCCTATACGCCATACGTTTCGATGCAATTACCGCTGCGTTGCAAGCGTGAAACATATCGTAGCGTACCGCATGCTGCCTGCGGAAAGAATGTCGTAAGCACACCTGCGGCAAAAAAATCATGCGACGGCGTATTTCGTCCGTTTTTGGATAATCCCAGCTCAGCATGGGTGTGAAATGTGCGTATTCAGATGTTCGCATGCCGGAAACCATCGGGAAACACACCTGCAAACCACACGCAACCAACCGAACGTACCATTCCTGCCGAACGATTCTCACTGGCATCAAGAGCAAAGGAGCAGGCATGGAACAGACACCCATATCGCCCGCCACAGGCAAGGACGACCAGCCGACCCTCTATAAACCCGAATTCGAACACGATGCATGCGGCATCGGCGCCCTGGCGAGCATCAAGGGTGAGCGCAGCCACCAGATCCTCGACGACGCCCTCTCCGTCTTGGTGAACCTCGAGCACCGCGGCGGCGTGGGGCTCGAGCGCAACACCGGTGACGGCGCGGGCATTCTCTTCCAGGTCCCCCACCGATTCTTCCGCAAGGAGGCACAGAAGTGCGGGCATCTCCTGCCCGCAGAGGGCGACTACGGCGTGGCGATGGTCTTTTTGCCGCGCGATGAACACGGAGTGGTGGACGCACGCCGCATCTTCGAAGAGGAATGCGCCGCTTGCGGTATCCCCCTGCTCTTTTGGCGCACCGTCCCCGTCGATCCGCACGACCTCGGTTCGACCGCACAAGCTTGCATGCCCACCATCATGCAGGCGTTCCTGGGACGCCCCGACTCGATCGAGGCCGGTGACGAATTCGAGCGCGCCCTCTACGTGTGCCGTCGCTCCATCGAGAAGCGCGCCGATGCCGAGCCCTCCCTCGACGGGAAGATCTTCTACATCTGCTCCATGAGCGCGCGGACCATCGTGTACAAGGGCATGCTCGTCGCGACCCAGATGCGCCGTTTCTACATCGACCTCAACGACGCCGCCGTCAAGACGGCCGTCGCGCTCGTCCACTCCCGCTATTCGACCAACACCACGCCCAGCTGGGAGCGCGCGCACCCCAATCGCCTCATCATCCACAACGGCGAGATCAACACCTTGAAGGGCAACGTCAACTGGATCCGCGCGCGTGAGCCCAACCTCTATTCGCCCGTGCTCCAACACGATTTGGAACGCGTGCTGCCCATCATCAACCGCGAGGGATCGGACTCCGCGATCCTCGACAACGTGCTCGAATTCCTTGTGCAAAACGGCAGGCCCCTCACGCGCGCCGTCTCGATGCTCATGCCCGAGCCCTGGGATCACAATGACGCACTCACGCCGGAGCGCCGTTCCTACGACGCCTACCAGTCCATGCTCATGGAGCCCTGGGACGGACCTGCCGCCATCGCGTTCACCGATGGACGCACGCTCGGCGCCGCCCTCGACCGTAACGGCCTGCGCCCGGCTCGCTATTACGTGACGCGCGACGACCGCTTCCTGCTGTCCTCCGAGGTTGGAACCATCGAGGTCGACCCTGCCAACGTCCTCACCTCCGGGCTGCTCGGTCCGGGCGAGATGCTCGAGGTCGATTTCTCCCAGGCGCGCGTGATCTACAACGACGAGCTTCGCTCTGGCCTGGCCAAGCTCAAGCCGTTCCGCGACTGGATTGCCGAGGAGATGCTCACCCTTGCGGACATCGCGGACGAATCTGGCAGCAATGCAGACGCCGACGGGGCAGATATGCTGTCGGCCGTCGAGGCCGCCAAGCTCGGCCACCACTGGGATGACGTCGATGAGGTCGTGCGCCCCATGGCCCTGACGGGCAAGGTGCCGCTCGCCTCCATGGGCATCGACGCCCCGCTCGCCTGCCTCTCCACCAAGACGCGCTCTTTCTTCGACTACTTCTACCAGCTGTTCGCCCAAGTGACGAACCCACCCATCGACGCACTGCGCGAGCACGTGGTCACTTCCACCATCCTGTACCTGGGCAATCACGGCAACTTGCTGGAGGACAGCCGCAGCGCCTGCCAACTCATCCGCCTAGACTCCCCAATCCTCACGGGTGAGCAGTTCAAGGCAATCTCCTCAATCGACCGCACGGGTTTCCATGCCCGCACCTTCCGCGCCGTCTACCTGCGCGATGCGGGAGAAGGTGCGCTTGAGCGCGCGCTCGATGAGCTGTGCCGCGAGGTCGAGCGGGCGGTGCGCGACGGCGTGAACATCGTGACACTCTCCGACCGCGCGGGCTCAGGTGAGGTCTCCATTCCGTCCCTCCTCGCCGTCGGAGCGGTTCACAACCACCTGATGCGCTCGGGGCTGCGCACCTTCGCCGACCTCATCGTCGAGTGCGGCGACGCGCTCTCGGCGCACGACCTCGCCGCGCTTGTAAGTTACTCGGCAAGCGGCATCTACCCGTACGGCGCCCACACGCACATCGCGCGTCTGGCGCACGAGGGCGACCTTGTGGAAGCCGACGGCCGTGTGCTTTGCGCTCGAGAGGGCATCGAACGCTTCGACCGCGCGGCAACAGCGGGCGTGGTGTCCATCATGTCCAAGATGGGCATCTCCACCATGCAAAGCTACCATTCCGCCCAGATCTTCGAGGCCGTCGGCCTCGCACCTGAGCTCGTCGACCGCTTCTTCTCGGGCACGGTCAGCCGCGTGGGCGGCATGGGCCTCGCCGAGCTTCAGCGCGAACTCGATGAGCGGGTGGATGCCGCGGAGAGAATCGCGCATTCTCCCGCGCCCGACCAGCTCCCCACGCTCGGCCTCACCAAGTGGCGCCCCTTGGGCGGCGAAGACCACCTCATCGACCCCCAAACCGTCTACCTGCTGCAACGTGCCGTGCACGAAGACGACGCCGAGGCATTCGAAGCGTATAGCGCCCGCCTGCACCGCCCGGGCCGCGTCGTGCGCCTGCGCGACCTGATCGACTTCGACGCATCCGATCGCGCGCCCATCCCGCTCGATCAGGTCGAGGACGCGCGCTCCATCGCCACGCGCTTCAACACCGGCGCCATGAGCTATGGCTCCATCAGCCGCGAGGCCCACGAGTGTCTCGCCATCGCCATGAACCGTCTGCACGGCCGGTCCAACTCGGGCGAAGGCGGCGAGGACCCGCGCCGCGAGACGCCGCTCGCGGATGGCGACTCGGTGAACTCCGCCATCAAACAGGTCGCTTCTGGCCGCTTTGGCGTGACGAGCCGGTACCTCTCCTCGGCAACCGAGATCCAGATCAAGATGGCGCAGGGCGCGAAACCCGGCGAGGGCGGCCACCTGCCCGGCAAGAAGGTCTACCCTTGGATCGCCGAGGTCCGACAGTCGACGCCCGGCATCGGCCTCATCTCGCCTCCTCCGCACCACGACATCTACTCCATCGAGGACCTGGCCGAGCTCATCTTCGACCTCAAGTGCGCCAACCCCCGTGCGCGCGTGAGCGTCAAGCTTGTGAGCGAGGCGGGCGTGGGAACCATCGCCACCGGCGTCGCCAAGGGTGCCGCCAACAAGATCTTGATCTCGGGCCACAACGGCGGCTCGGGCGCGGCCCCGCGCGATTCCATCTGGCACGCCGGCCTGCCGCTGGAGCTCGGCCTTGCCGAGGCACAGCAGACGCTCGTGCGCAACGGCCTGCGCTCCCGCGTGGTGCTCGAGGCGGACGGCAAGCTCATGGACGGCACCGACGTCGCCGTGGCGTGCCTGCTGGGCGCCGAGGAGTTCGGCTTCGCCACCATGCCGCTCATCGCCATGGGGTGCCTCATGCAGCGCGACTGCCAGCAGGACACGTGCCCGGCCGGCATCGCCACGCAGAACTGCCGCCTGCGCCACGGCTTCGCCGGTAAGCCCGAGCACGTCGAGCGGTTCATGTTGTTCGTCGTCGAGCAGCTGCGCGGCGTGATGGCGCGTCTGGGCTTCGCCACCGTCGACGAGATGGTCGGGCACGTCGAATGCCTGCGCCAGGTGCGCGGCGCCGGAAACTGGAAGTCCGACCTCCTCGACCTCTCCCGTGTCCTCGCGCCGGCTCGCTGCGAGTTCGGCTCCCATATCCCCGGGGCCGATTGCCGCCACTACCTGCCCTACATGGCGGCCGATTCGAACCTCGACGAGACGCTCGACGCCACGCTGCTCATCCCTCGCACCGCCCACGCCCGCTCGCACATGGTCCCCGTCCAGCTGGACGTCGACATTGCCAACATCAACCGCTGCACGGGCACCATGCTCGGACATGCCGTCACCAGTGCGCACCCCAACGGGCTGCCGGAGGGCTCCATCACGGTACGGTGCACGGGCTCTGCGGGCCAGAGCTTCGGCGCATTCGTTCCCAGCGGCATGACGCTCAGCGTGCGCGGCGACGCGAACGACTACTTTGGCAAGGGCCTCTCGGGAGGCGTCCTGTCCGTGGCACCCCCAGAGGGCGCGACCTTCAAGTTCGACGAGAACGTCATCGTGGGCAACGTCGCGTTCATGGGCGCGACGGGCGGTCGCGGCTTTGTAAACGGCCTTGCCGGCCAGCGCTTCGCCGTGAGGAACTCGGGTGCGACCGTGGTCGTCGAGGGTGTGGGCGCACATGGCTGCGAGTACATGACGGGCGGTGTCGCGCTCATCCTCGGCGAGGTCGGGCACAACTTCGGCGCCGGCATGACGGGCGGCGTCGCCTACGTCTACGACGAGTACGGCACGCTTGCCAGCCGCGTGAACGCGGAGACGCTCACGCTCGAGCGGCCGGACGCCTCCGAACTCGCCCGCATCCGTTCACTCATCGAGGAGCACGTCAGGTACACGGCGAGTCCGCGCGGCATGAGGCTTCTGTACTGCTTCTCCGACATCGAGCACGCCTTTATCAAGGTGATTCCCACCGAATACCGGCACATGCTCGAAATCGTGACGGAGGAGGAACGCGCCGGACACTCCCACGAGGCGGCCGTCGAGCGCGCCTTCGAAATCATGACCGCGCCCTCAGCAAGCGCAGCATCCGCTGCAAGCACCATTCCCTCATCCATCTGCAGTCCCATGAGCACCAAGGAGGCCCACCATGGGTAAACCCGGAGCTTTTCTCACCACGGATCGGCAGGCCCACGTCCTGCGGCCGACCGATGAACGCACGCGCGACTTCGACCCGCTGTATCGCGAACCCGGCGAGGATGTCCGGCGTGAGCAGGCGAGCCGCTGCATGATGTGCGGCGTCGCCTTCTGTCAATCGGGCATATCGTTCGGGCGCGCACGCACGAGCGGGTGCCCGCTGCACTGATGTGGCTATACTAAATTGGACAGTCGGATGAGAGTCT
>NZ_QUHV01000016.1 GCF_003479805.1 Collinsella sp. AF08-23
GAGCATTTCCCAGTTGACAAAACTATAGGAACACCCCCCTCCATCATTTGGCCTGTACTGCTTGTATTGAGCGCCGCATTTCTGCTTACGGGAGCCTTTACTAACGAATTGTGGTTTGACGAGAGCTTCTCAGTTGCTATGGCGACCCACTCGTTTGCGGAGATTTGGGACATTGGTGCTTTGGATGTTCACCCTGTGCTGTACTACTGGATGCTCCATCTGGTGAACGTAATTTTTGGAACGAATTTAATCGTCTATCGCGTGGTTACGCTGCTTCCAACGTTCTTGTTCGCCGTGCTGGGCGCAACGGTCGTTCGACGGGATTACGGCGATATTGCCGGTCTGCTGTTTGCCGTGATGTCCGTTATGTTGCCGCACGCCTCGTCAATGTCCGTGCAGCTTCGCATGTATTCTTGGGCTGCTTTTTCGATCGGGGCGTGTTTCCTGTGCGCGCTGCATATCAAAAAGCTGTCCGATGCAGGCGCCCGACGCCCGACGCGCCTTTGGGTTCTTTTTGCCCTAGCGAGCCTCGCCTCGGCATATTTGCATTATTTTGGTGCCATTGCCGCATTCATTATTAACTTGCTGCTCATGATTCATCTGCTGCGCGGCGTTGCGGCAAAGTCGGAAAATGCTCAATCCAACATGGGCGCATTTGTGGTATCGACCGTATGCCAGCTTGCCTTGTACGCCCCGTGGTTACTTAAACTGTTGGACCAGCTCTCCGTGGTATCAACGTCTTATTGGATTAAGCTCACGCCCGCCCGCCTTGCTCAAATGATGGTATATCCGCTCGTTTCGACCCAGATGCTCGATGAGGCTCGTGGTCTGAGCGGTGGCATGTTCCAAATGGTTGCGCTGGTGTTCCTTGCGCTTGCTGCTGCGCTTCTGCTTCTACTTGCCTCTCTGTTTATCAGGTTTTGCATGATTTCATTGAGGCCGATGGCACGCGGGTCCCATTGTCGCGTGCAGCGCTCGGATGATTGGGCCGTCGACGTTTGGTGGGGCGTTGCAGTGTATGCAGGTACGGTGGCGTTCGCCTTGGCTGCTTCGGTGCTTCTGGCATCCCCTATAGCTGTTGCTCGCTACTTTTACGTTGCGTTGCCGCCTTTGCTGCTGGCCATCTCTATCGTTGCGGCAAAGCTTTTGGGTGTGCGTGCAATCGCCTGCGGCTGTGCGGCGCTCATCGCTGTGGGGCTATATGGCCAGGCGGTTTTTGTGGTCGCCGGGTATTCCCAGCTCAACAATGAGCCGATTGACTATCTCGAGGCGGTGGCGCACACCTACGATAACGATGGTGAGCCCACCGTTATTTCAAGTAATATTATGTGTGCAGGAACGTATGCGGTGATGTGCGACGATGTGCCGCAGACGTTCATTGCCCCCGATACGGGTATCGGCCGCGCGTACCGCGTGTACGCGCCCGTTATGTCGTTTGCGGCACATGTCGAGGAGGTCCTGAGTGCCTCCGGGCGATTTATTGTGGTGCTTGATGAAGACAATGCGGAGGAAAACGACGTATACGAGGTCACGTCGCTTGCAGATGACCTCGTGGCGACCGGTGCATTTGAGGTGGTTGAGGGAAGGACGTTCTATCGTCCGTACGAGCGGAACAACTATACGGTTACCGTGCTTGAGCGCATGCAATGACACGTGGCTTTGGCCACGGTTGCAGCCATGCTCGCCCCCGTTTTCCGTAGGGAATGCGGAGGCGTTGCACGTGGGAAGGGGTGCGGTTGACTCGCGGACGGGTCGACGGGCCAACGCGGCAGCTTATCGCGTGCGAATGGTGGTGGAGTACTGGGAGAAAGTCTCGGGCCGTTGACGCGTCTCGGTGTATTCGACCATGATGCCCTCAAGGTCAAATGTGTGGCTGCGCATAACCGAGACGGCGTTGAACCCATCAAGATCGATGCAGCGCTCGTCCTGCTCGGTTACGCCTTCAACGGTGATGATGCGGCGGCTTGTGGCGATTTTGATTCTGCGCTCCCCCTCTAAAAAACGATAGATGCCGCCCTCTACGATCGGGGGCGTGAGCCCCTCAACCACCGACGAGAGGTAGTAGCTTTCGTCGGTCGAGAGAGCCTTGCCGTCGGCGATGCGGACGCGCAGCACGTGCGTGAGCTCGCTTCCTGCAGGAAAGCCCGTCAGACGGGCGAGGTCTTCGTCTGCCGTGAGGTCCTCAAGTACCAGGCATCGCGTGGTCGGCGTGAAATTGAGGCGCGCTGCCATCTCGTTGAAGGTTTCAAGCCCGTCGTAGCCGCGGCTTACGTCGAGCGTGGGGTCGCGGATAACGCGCACGCCCTTACCCTGCTGCGACTGCACATAGCCGTCGGACGCGAGCTCGGCGAGCGCCCGCCGTACCGAGCTGCGCGAGCAGCTGTACCTGCCCGTAAGCTCGTTTTCGGAGGGCAAAAACGCGCCATACGCAATATCTCCGCATTCGATGCGGCCTTTGAGATCTTGATAGATGTCTTGGTAGACCGATTTAGGCATGATGACCCCACGTCCGTGCGAGCTTACCTTGTTTGAGCTTGTACGAACATGATACTGCAACAGGGCGCGCTGGTGTACGATCGCGCATGCCGTCGACCATCAGCATGGAAACACGTTCACCGGTAAAAACCGACCGTTCAGGGAAGGTCCCTTCTCAATAATTGACTTGTACGAACAAGTAAGCAATTATGATGCCACACAACTTGTACGAACAAGCAATCCCGTAAAGGCGCCAAGGGATGTTCGCGCAGGTGGCACGTAGCGCCCCGCAAAGGACGGGACGCACGAGAGGGGAAAGGAACTTCCTGCCATGATGCAGAAGATTCAGAAGTTCGGAGGTGCGATGTTCACCCCGGTCATGCTGTTCGCGTTCGCGGGCGTCGTGATCGGATTTGGCACGCTCTTCACGACCGAGGTCATCTTTGGGCCTCTCGCCGCACCCGACACCATGTGGTACGGCGTCTGGAATGTCATCCTTCAGGGTGGTTGGACCGTCTTCAACCAGCTGCCGTTGCTATTCGCCGTGTCGCTTCCCATTGGCCTCGCCAATAAGCAGAACGCTCGTTGCTGCATGGAAGCTCTTGTGGGCTACCTCACGTTCCAGTACTTCGTGAGCACGCTGCTCTCGCAGTGGGGCGGCTTCTTCGGTGTCGACTTCGCCGCCGAGGTGGGCGGAACGTCCGGACTTGCCATGATCGCCTCGATCAAGACGCTCGACATGGGCATGATCGGCGCTCTCGCTGTCTCCGGCATCGTGATTGCCATCCACAACAAGTTCTACGAGGTCGAACTGCCCGAATGGCTGGGCGTCTTTGCCGGTTCCACCTTCGTCTACATCGTCACGTTCTTCGTGATGCTCCCGGTTGCCTTCCTTGCCTGCCTCGGCTGGCCCCATGTCCAGGACGGCATCCGTGCCTTCCAGGGCTTCGTGGCAACCACCGGCACCTTGGGCGTGGGCGTGTTCGCCTTCCTTGAGCGCGCGCTCATCCCGTTCGGTCTGCACCATCTCATGTACAGCCCGTTCTATTATGACAATGCCGTGGTCGACGGCGGCATCTACACCGCCTTCGCCACCGCACTGCCCCAGATCGCCGCATCCACCGATTCGCTCAAGGAGCTCGCTCCCTACGCCGCCTTCACTTGTTCCAGCTGGTCGAAGATCTTCGGTTGCCCGGGCATCGCGCTTGCCTTCTACGCCACCGCCAAGCCCGAGAAGAAGAAGGAGCTGCTCTCCCTGCTCATCCCCATTACCCTCACCGCGATCTTCTGCGGCGTGACCGAGCCCATCGAGTTCACCTTCCTGTTCATCGCCCCGCCGCTGTTCCTGGTCCACTGCATCATCACGGCGTTCCTCGCCATGGCTATCAACATGGTCGGCTGCGTGGGCGTGTTCGCCGGTGGCCTCATCGAGATCAGCTCGCTGAACTTCATTCCGCTCATGGCCAATCACTGGCAGCAGTACTTCATGACGCTCGCCATCGGCCTCGTCTTTACCCTCATCTGGTTTGTGGTCTTCCGCTTCCTCATCCTCAAGTTCGACTTCAAGACCCCTGGTCGCGAGGATGATGCCGAGGAGGTTAAGTTCCGCAGCAAGGCCGAGTACCGCGCCGCCAAGAATGGCGAGCTCGCCGATGCCGTAGGCGTCGAGATCGACGAGTCCGACCCCTACGCGGTCATGGCTGCGGCCGTCCTCGAGCTGCTCGGCGGTGCGGACAACATCGTCGACGTGACCAACTGCGTGACCCGTCTGCGCGTCAACGTGAAGGACGAGACCCTCGTGGCCGACGATCCCGACTTCAAGTCCATTGGTACGAGCGGCATCGCCAAGAACGGCAAGGGCATGCAGGTCATCATCGGCCTCAAGGTGCCCAAGGTCCGCGATCGCTTCGAAGCTCTTCTCTAAGGGGTGGGCAGGCGCCGGGCGGTGACGCCTTGCGTCTCCCAAAACGCGCCGACCATCACGGGGCCGCCCGTCCCAGCACAACCGGGCACGCCATTTTGGTACCAACCGGGCGCCGCACGTGGCCGCGGCGGCGCCCCCAAAACAGGTAGGCGGCCGGATCCAGGAGGGATCAACCATGGCAAAGTCCAGCTACGCAGTAACCATCGCCGGCGGCGGCTCTACCTTCACCCCCGGCATCGCGCTGATGCTCCTCAAGGAGCACGATCGCTTCCCCGTGGACAAGGTCATCTTCTACGACAACAACGCCGAGCGCCAGGAGATCGTGGCCAAGGCCTGCGAGATCTACTTCAAGGAGAATGCGCCTGAGCTCGACTTCTCCTACACCACCGACCCTGTGGAGGCATTCACCGGCATCGACTTCGTCCTCGCCCACATCCGTGTGGGCCTCTACGCCATGCGCGAGCTCGACGAGAAGATCCCGCTGAAGTACGGATGCGTGGGCCAGGAGACCTGCGGCGCCGGCGGCATCGCCTACGGCATGCGCTCCATCGGCGGCGTCATCGAGATCCTCGACTACATGGAGAAGTACTCTCCCAACGCCTGGATGCTCAACTACTCCAACCCGGCCGCCATCGTGGCCGAGGCCTGCCGCGTGCTGCGCCCGAACTCCAAGATCATCAACATCTGCGACATGCCCATCGACCTCATGGACAAGATGGCCGTCATGTGCGGTCTTGAGGATCACCGCGACCTGCAGTACAGCTACTACGGCCTGAACCACTACGGCTGGTTCACCAAGATCTTTGACAAGCAGGGCAACGACCTCATGCCCGAAATCAAGAAGCACATGGCCAAGAACGGTTACCTCGACGGCATCAGCCATGAGGAGGGCCAGGAGCAGCATATCGACGAGTCCTGGATCCACACCTTCGGCAAGGCCAAGGACGTCTATGCGCTCGACCCGGAGACCATCCCGAACACCTACCTCAAGTACTATACCTTCCCGGACTATGTGGTTGAGACCTCCAACCCCGAGTACACCCGCGCCAACGAGGTCATGGACGGCCGCGAGAAGAAGGTCTTCGGCGCCTGCCGCAAGGTGATCGAGACCGGCACCGCCAAGGGTGCGGGCTTCGAGGCCGATGCGCACGCCACCTACATCGTCGACCTGGCCTGCGCCTTGGCCGAGAACACGGGTGAGCGCTTCTTGCTCATCGTCCCCAACGACGGTGCCGTGTCAAACTTCGACGAGACCGCCATGGTCGAGGTCCCCTGCATCGTGGGCTCCAACGGCTACGAGAAGATCTGCCAGGGCAAGGTCCCGCAGTGGCAGAAGGGCATGCTCGAGCAGCAGGTCTCCGTCGAGAAGCTCGTCGTCCAGGCCTGGGTCGAGGGCTCCTACCAGAAGCTGTGGCAGGCGCTGACGCTCTCCGCCACCATCCCGTCCGCCAAGGTCGCCAAGCAGATTTTGGACGAGCTCATCGAGGCCAACAAGGGCTTCTGGCCCGAGCTCAAGTAGTCGACTTCCCCAAGCACCGCACCTCGCCCCTCAATCGTCGGGCGCCGCTCGCAAGGCGTGCGCCCTCCTCTTTCAGGGCGATCTGCGGCACTTGGGAAAGCCTTAAAAACCCTTGAGGTGGCATGGTTGCGTGTTGGCAGGCGAAAGGATGTATTGGGCATGGCGAAGAAGACGAGGGCGCAGGCTGCGGCGGCTGGTACGAAGGCCGATGTTCGGCGCGAGGGGCGCTCGGGCGTGCAGGGCCAAGTAGCTCGCAACGGAGAGACGGCGGGCGCACGCAAAGCCAATGCCCCCGGCGATCGTCAATCCTGGTGGCTACCGGCACTTGACGAGGAGAACTTGCCTGGCCGTGAGCAGCTCACGAAGCGCATCTTCACGACGGTCGAGGTCGTGCTGTGCCTTGTGCTGGTGGGGTCGGTCGCGGTGTTGTCCATGACGGGCGGTGGGCTTTCGGCCGAGGGCCTGCAAGCGACGTTCGCCGAGAACCCCGCCGCATCGATCACGCTCATCGCCGCGTGCCTGCAGCCGTTCGTGGCGTATTTGCTGCGGTTCGTCTACCGTCATTACGCGCAGGGGGACACGGGCTATGCCGTGTCGAACCTCATCGCGCTTCTGTGCGCCGAGATGCTCCTGCAAAATATCGTGGGAATCGCCGGTATGGCCGTGCTGCTCTGGCGCACGTGGAGGCGCGGCTCCGAGGGCCTTGATGCCTGGCGTGCGCATCGTGGCGTCGGCGGCATGCTCGTCGATATCTCCGGAGCTCTCGTGGTGCTGGCACTCGCCGGTATCTGCTTCTTCGCGAGCACGCGCCTTGGCGTGTAGCGGACGGCAGGCACCTTGGGCGCGCCTCTGCATTTGGAACTCTCGCGAAGTGAGTCGGCGCTGAGTACAATATGGTGCTGTGAACGCGCCCGTCTGGATGGCGGGCGCGTTTTTCGGCAAATCGAGCGCAAGGGGATACGCATGGCTCAGCAGCGCGACATGTTCGACGACATTATCGATATCAGCAAGGGCATCGATGCGCTCAAAAACCCGTTCGGCGGCATTACCGACGCGCTGATCGGCACGGTGGACGATTCCAAGCCGCATTGGAACCCGGCGGATTACAAGGAACGTCCGCGTGTGAACTGCATTCCATGCCTGGCCTGCAAGTCCGACAAGAGCGGCTGCCGCGCGTGCATCGACGTGTGCCCCGTTAACGCCATCGAGATCGAGGACGGCGCCATCGACGTGCTCGACAGCTGCCGCAAGTGCGGCCTGTGCGTGGCATCGTGTCCCACGGAGGCGTTCGTGAGCCCGCGCCTGCAGCCCAAGAAGGTTTACGACGCCGTGGCTCGCGCGGCGACCGCTCACGAGACGGCCTACGTCACCTGTACGCGTGCCCTCAAGCGCGTCCCGCGCGAGAACGAAGTCGTGCTTGCCTGCGTGGGCGATGTCACGCGCGAGACGTGGTTCTCCATCCTCACCGATTTTCCCAACGTGAGCGTGTACCTGCCGCTCGACATCTGCACGGCCTGTCGAAACGCCGCGGGCGAGGAGATGCTCGGCGAGGCCATCGCGACTGCCGAGGAGTGGGCCGGTCGTGGCATGGGTCTCGAGGTCGAGCCGAAGGACCTTGTGTGCAACAAACGCCGCGAGTACGAGCGCAAGGAGTTCGTCGACAACATCGTGCGCCAGACGGGTCTGACGGTGTCCAAGCTCACGCCGGCGACCGCTGCCGTGGCAACCGTGACGCAGCGCATCCGCGAGCATTCGAGCCGCGTGAGCGCGCTGGAGAAGACTCTCAACACCGCCTGCGGGACGACGTCGCAAAAGCGCCGCCGCGTCCTCACCCAGGGTCGCCAGCTCATGCTTTCCACACTTCAGCAGCACCCGGAGCTCGCGGAGAACGTGCGGGTGCAGATACCCGAGTGCGACCATGACAAATGCACCATGTGCGGGGATTGCGTCGCGGCGTGCCCCGTGTTCGCATGCGATCTGCTCGCAAGTGGCAAGCTCGCCATTGAACCCACGTATTGCATCGGCTGCGGCCTGTGCGCCGAGGTGTGCGGCGACCACGCCCTCACGATGGTCGAGCGCGATGGCGCCGAGCTCGTGGTTCCCGATCCCGAGGCCGAGCGCAAGGCGAAGCTCGCTGCGGAGGCCAAGGCCGAGTATGCCGAGGCTAAGGCCCAGGTCAAGAAGACCGTGGACAAGGTCCTCGACAGCGTGGAGAAGTTCGCGGAGTAAGGGACGCGGAAATAATTCGTACGACCCCGCGCTTCTGGCTCGATCTTGAGACAACATATCAGCTGAAGATGCTCGAGAGCCGGGAAATGCCCGAAGTGCGAGCGCTTGCCTGATGTGATTACCCTACATATGGTCAAATAACGCCAAATGTAGGGTAATACTCGATTAAAACTCGCGAGAGTTAACTTTCGCGGAGCTTTCACGGGGATGCATCCGCAAAAATGCCGCGAGAGTTAACTCTCGACAAGGAGTAGGCAGATTTGCAGCAAGATTGCAGGGAGGGATTGCGGTAGAGGGATTGCGGCGGAGGGATTGCGGGGCCGCGCGGCGCGAGGGGCTTGACCCCCGCGTCTCTTTGCTATGTCAACGGGCTATAATAACAAGGTTTACATGTTAACGGCGCCATATGCGCCGCGTTGAGTAAAGGAATCCCATGGCACTCTCCATCGGAATCGTCGGCTTGCCCAACGTGGGCAAGTCCACGCTGTTCACCGCCCTTACCAAGAAGGGCGGCCTGGCCGCAAACTACCCGTTCGCCACGATCGACCCCAACGTGGGCATCGTCGATGTCCCGGACGACCGCCTGCAGGCGCTCGCCGACATCGTGCATCCTGGTCGCATCGTTCCCGCGACGGTCGAGTTTGTCGACATCGCCGGCCTGGTCAAGGGTGCCGCCTCCGAGGGCGCAGGCCTGGGCAACCAGTTCCTGGCGAACATCCGCGAGTGCGATGCCATCTGCCAGGTGGTTCGCTATTTCAAGGACCCGGACGTCATGCGCGAGGCCAACCACACGGGCGATTTCGTCGACCCCGCGAGCGATGCCGAGACCATCATGACCGAGCTCATCCTGGCCGACATGCAGTCGCTCGAGAAGCAGCTTCCCAAGCTCGAGAAGGAGGCCAAGCGCGACGCCGAGCTCAAGCCCAAGCTCGAGATCGCCAAGCGCCAGCTCGAGTGGCTCAACGAGGGCAACCGCGCCGCCACGCTCGAGATGACCGACGAAGAGCGCGCCGCCGCCAAGGGCCTCTTCCTGCTCACCATGAAGCCCATGCTCTATGTGGCCAACGTCGACGAGGACATGCTGGGCGAGGAGCTCGACCCCATCGACGGCGTCGTGCCCATCCCAATCTGCGCTAAAGTGGAGGCCGAGCTTTCCGAGCTCGACCCCGAGGAGGCTCAGATGTTCCTGGCCGACCTTGGGCTTGAGCGCTCGGGTTTGGAGACCCTCGCCCAGGCGGCATACAAGCTCCTCGGCCTGCAGAGCTTCTTTACCGCGGGCGAGATGGAGGTCAAGGCTTGGACCGTGCGCCAGGGCGCCACGGCTCCTCAGGCCGCGGGCGTGATCCACACCGATTTCGAGCGCGGATTCATCAAGGCCGAGACGATCGCGTACGACGATTACGTTGAGCTCGGCGGCGAGAAGGGCGCCAAGGAGGCGGGACGTCTGCGCATGGAGGGTAAGGACTACGTCATGCAGGACGGCGACGTCGTTCACTTCCGTTTCAACGTGTAAGGAGGGGCTGTAATGTTCTCGTTTGGCAAGAAAAATGGCACAAGGGCCATGGTGGCCATCATGCTTTCGTTCATCCCGCTGATCGCGGTGCTGATGGTTTTCCCGCAGCTCGGCGACCAGGTTCCCATGAAGGTCAGCTCCGCGGGCGAGGTTCTGCGCTGGGGCTCCAAGTGGGAGCTCATGCTCATTCCGGCTTTTGGCTTCCTGCTTTCGGGTGCCACGATCGCCACGGGCATCAAGAACGCCAAGAGCTATCGCGATGATAAGACCCTCGCCGTCATCACCTTCCAGCGTGCGGTCCGCAATGCGACGGTCCAGGGAATCGTCTTCATCGTCGCCACGGGCATTATCCTGTACGGCGTCTATACCGGCTCGGGGATTGGCATCTAATCCGAGCGCGTGGAGAGCTTTGTCGTCCATTGTGGACGCTAAAACGCTTCAGGCCGCATAAAACTGCTCATTGGCACCCCATATCGGGTGGAAACCCGTTACAATTTTTCCTAGCTATGCGCCGCGGCCGTGCTTTGCGCGGCCGCGCATTGTTGGGGGAGATATGGAAGGGAAGCCAATGTTCTCTCTGCACAAGACGAGGGGTGGCGTGCATCCGCCCCAGTGCAAGGATATGCGGGATTTTGCCTGCACGTCCATCACGTCGCCCGAGCGAGTGCTCATTCCGCTGAATATGCACATCGGCGCGCCGGCGAGTCCGGTGGTGAGCGAGGGCGACCATGTATATGTCGGCACGTTGATCGGCCAGGTCGAGGGCCTGGGCTCCCCGATCCACGCGAGCATTTCCGGCACGGTCGCCAAGGTGGCGACCGAGCAGCTGCCCACGGGCGCGACCGCACCCGTGGTGGAGATCGTCTCCGACGGCAAGATGGAGGCCGACCCCGCGCTCAAGGCGCCCGAGTACACCACCAAGGAGGAGTTTATCTCCTGCGTGCGCGATTCCGGCATGGTGGGCCTGGGCGGTGCCTCGTTCCCCACGTGGTTCAAGATGCGCGCCCCGCAAGGCAAGAGCTTCGAGTTTCTCGTGGTCAACGGCATGGAGTGCGAGCCCTACATCACGAGCGACTACCGCCAGATGATGGAGCATACCGAGCGCGTCGTCGACGGCGTGTTCCGCACCATCGAGGCGCTCGAGATTCCCGCCGCCGTCATCGGCGTCGAGGATAACAAGCCCGAGGCCATCCTCGAGCTCCAGCGCGTGGTCAAGGAGAAGGGTCGCGAGGACCGTATCGAGGTCATGTCGATCCCCACCAAGTACCCCGCCGGTGGCGAGAAGGTGCTCATCAAGGCCACGACCGGCCGCGACGTCCCCGCCGGTGGCCTGCCCATCGATGTGGGCTGCCTCGTGGTCAACGTCACCACCATCTCGCGCGTGGAGCAGTACTTCCGCTATGGCATGCCCCTCACCTGCAAGACCGTCACGGTCACGGGCGACTGTATCGCCAAGCCGGGCAACTATCGCATCCCCATCGGCATGAGCGTCCGCGACGTCATCGAGGCCACGGGCGGTATGGTCAAGGAGCCCAGGAAGATCATCATGGGCGGACCGATGATGGGTCGCACCATCACCGATATCGATTGCCCGATCATCAAGGCGAACAACGCGATCGTCGCCCTGCACGACGCCGCCGTCCTGCCGGACGAGACCGCCTGCATCCGCTGCGGCCGCTGCGTGCGCGCCTGCCCGCTGTCGCTGTCGCCCTTTGCGCTCGACGGCGCCTCCCGCAGCCATGACGTGGTCGCGCTCGACGAGCTCGCCGTCATGAACTGCATGGAGTGCGGCTCCTGCGCGTACGTGTGCCCGGCGCACCGTCGCATTACCGCGGCGATCCGCGAGGGCAAGGCCGTGTACCGCGGCGAAGTTGCCCGCTTGACCGCCCCGGCCAAGCCTGCGGCCCCGTCCGAGAAGAAGGAGGCGTAAATCATGAACCTCATCAACGAGGCGTCGCCTCACTTCCATGGGAAGGGTTCCACGCAGTGGATCATGGGCATGGTGTGCCTGTCGCTTGTGCCCACGCTCGTGGCGTCTGTGTTCCTGTACGGCCTCGGCGCCCCGCTGCTCGTGCTGGTGTGCGTTGCCACCGCGCTCGTGACCGAGCACGTGTGCTGCAAGCTCATGCACCGCGAGAGCACCGCGGGCGACCTGTCCTGTGTGGTCACCGCCATGCTGTTCGCCTTCACCCTGCCTGCCGACTGCGGTTATTTCCCGGCGATCCTGGGCACCGTGTTCGCCGTCGCCGTGGTCAAGATGCTCTTCGGCGGCATAGGCTGCAACTTCGCCAACCCGGCTGTCGCCGGCCGCGTGTTCATCATGCTCGCCATGCCCATCGCCCTGGGTGCCTACCCCGACATCATGGGCCGACCGCTCGACGCCATCACTGGCGCCACCCCGCTGGCGATGAACGCCGCGGGTGATGCTCCCTACAGCTACATGGACATGATGTTCGGCATGCACGCAGGCGCGCTTGGCGAGACCTGCATTATCACGTTGCTCGCGGGCTACGTGTTCCTGCTCGTGCTGCGTGTGGTCGACGCCTGGGCGACCGTGCCCTTCATCGCCACGGTTGCCGTTATCACGGGCCTGGCCGGCCAGGACGCCATCTACCAGGTTCTCTCCGGCGGTCTTGCGCTCGGTGCCTTCTATATGGCTACCGACTACACCACCACGCCCATGACGCCGAAGGGCAAGATCATCTTCGGCATAGGCTGTGGCGTCATCACCGCGCTCGTGCGCCTGTTCGCCTCCGCCCCCGAGGGCGTGGCGTTCTCCATCCTGTTCATGAACATGTTCACCCCGCTGATCGACCGCTACACGCGTCCTCAGCCCGCTGGAGGTGTGAAGCATGCCCTCGTCTAGCAAATGTCCCCTGGCCCGTCGTCGCAACGGTGCCATCTTCTCCGCGTTCGCGGTCCTGCTCGTCGCGCTTGCGTGCGCGGGCGTGCTCGCGGGCGCGCACTACGGCCTGACCGACGCTTTCACCGCCTCCGACGCCGCACTCGACGAGGCGAAGGGCGGCGCCCAGCGCAAGGCCCTGTTCCCCGAGGCCGGTTCCTTCGAGGCGCAGTCCGCCCCGGCTGTCGAGGGCCTCAACTCCGTCTACCGCGCCGACACCGGCGAGTGGGTCTTCGACGTGACCTCCTCCCAGGGCTACCACGGCGACGTTGAGCTCATGGTGGGCATCAACGCCGACGGCACCGTGGCGGGCCTGCAGGTCGTCGCCGAGAACGAGACCGACGGCATCGGCACCAACGCGCTCACCGAGGAGTACTTCGGCGGTTTCGCGGGCTCTCCCGCCGCCGGTGAGCTCACGGTCGAGGAAGCGGGCTCGGGCCAGACCCACGTCGACGCCGTCTCCGGTGCGACCTTCACCTCGCGCGCCGTGGTCGACTGCCTCAATATCGCCTTCGCCGCCTACGCTCAGATGGGAGGCAACTAATGGCCTTGAATGAGAACATCGTGCGCGAGCAGGACGCTCGTATCTCCAAGATGATCCATACGCCCACGTTCCTCGTGGTCGCGGGCGCCCTGCCCGCCCTGTACGCCGCCACCTCGCTGGAGAACGGCGTTGCTATCGGCATCGTGACCGCCGTTGCCATTTTGGTGATGGCCCTCGTCGCCCCGGTGCTGCGTGCCTTTACCGGCGTGTGGTCGCGTTCCGCCGTCATGCTCATGCTGAGCGTCACCGTGGTGACGCTGCTCGGGTACGCCGTGCGCGTGATCGATCCCGTCGTGTTCGAGGCGCTCGGCATCTACCTGCCGCTCGTCGCCGTCAACGCGCTCGTGGTCGCTTGGATCGCCGGCGACGGCCTCGTGGTCGCCCCGGCCAAGACGCCGCTCGCCACCGCCGCCTTCGCGGCCGTGTGCGTGTTCGCGACCCTCGCGTTCGTCGGCTTCATCAACGGCATGTTCACCATCGGCCAGGTCTTCGGCCTCACCATGGGCGAGCTCGCCGCCTCGCCGATCGCCGCCTTCGGCAAGCCCACGGGCTCGCTGCTGGTGCTGGCGTTCGTGGCAGTGTTCGTGCAGTCCATCGAGCAGGTGTGCGCCAAGGGCGCTGCCGCCGATGGCGCCGATGCGGAAGGGGGTGAGCGCTAATGGCGTTCCTCAATGCGCTCTTTACCGCCGCTCTCGATAACAACCTCGTGTTCGCGCAGCTCGTCGGCATGGTGTCCGTCGTGCTGGTGGCCGGCCGCCCGCAGGACTCCTGGTGCTTCGGCGGCATGGTCGCGGTGGCGACCGCCGTCGCCGGCGCCTTGGGCTGGCCGCTGTACACGCAGCTCCTGCAGCCTTGGGGCGTGGCCTATCTGGCCCCGCTCGCGTATGTGCTCGTGAGCTGGACCGCCATCGTCGTCATCGCGACGGTTCTCGGTGCCGGCAAGACCGTGGCGGAACGCGAGCGCCTGCTGCGCGCGTGCCCGATCATCGCCTGCAACGCCGCCGTGCTGGCCGTCTCGCTCGGCAATGCCGCCGCTGCTGAGACCCTCACCTGGGACGCCGCCCTCGGCAGCTCGCTGGGAGCCGGCCTGGGCGTGCTCCTCGCCGTCGTGCTGTTCGCCTTCGTGCGCGACCGCATCGACGAGCGCCTGGTGCCCGCCGCCCTGCGCGGCCTGCCCATTACGCTCGTGACCGCGTCCCTCATGGCGCTGGCGTTCACCGGAGTCGCCGGTATCGCCGGCGGACTGTTCGTGTAAGGGGGTTTGAGCCATGTTCGAATCCGTGTTCTACACCGTGGCGCCCATGCTCGTCCTGGGCTTCGTGGCGGTTTCCGCGGCGCTCGTGCTGTCCGTGTGCGCCGGCGTGCACAAGCACGCCGAGTGGCGCGAGTACAAGGCGGCGCTTGCCGCCGAGGCGGAGGCCGATGCCAGTGCCGCCGAGTTCGGAGCTGACGAGGCCTAGTCGATCCTCCTCTAAGGTCGCCGGGTCCGGAGATGATGCCGCCGGTGCCGATACCGACGGGCCTGGAGATGACGCTACCAGGGCAGCCAGGGGCGCATCGTTTCCATTGCCAAGGCGGTCGAGATCTGGTCGCACCCGCCGACGTCTAGAGCGTCGCTGCCATCGAGAACTTCGCTGTTAGAGCGTCGTTTTCCGCCAACAAGGCATCCATTAGATGTGCCATTGAGGACGATGTCCTCAATGGCACATTTTTTCTTTGGCGATCGATGACCGCGAGGCCTTGGATTGCATCTGCTGCCATCGCAACATCTCTGTCGGCTTGCAAATACACAAATGTTGCCTCAAAACGCGATGCGTGAAGTACGCAAAATCATGTCATCCTTTCTACCTGCTCTTTTGTGATGCCAATATAGCTCTCTACTCGGCCTAACGTGATTTGGGGCAACATTTGCGTATTTGCACGCCAAACGTTCGCTGCAATGACTCTTTGACATGCCGTATGGGCAGCTTAGACGGTCCGTAGGAGAGGGGCCGTGTGTTTGTGAGGGGCGACCATGCGAAGGCGCTTGATTCTCGACGCGATGGTACTCTGTAACAGTTGAAATCAATCAAGGAGGCAGACGTGGCTGATCAGCAGAGTTTGTTCGGGGGTATGACGGGACAGGGAGAGACCGGGGTTCCAGCGCACGTCGCTGCGGACGGCGAGGGCACTGGTGCCCAGATGGTCGCCAACGCGTCAGCCGGTGCCGCCGCGGATGCATCCACCGGCTCTCGGTCCCCCCTTGAGGGCGCCGCCCATGCTCAGACGGTCGACCAGGCGGCGGCGCGTGCGGCCGAGCTGCGCCATCTGCTCGATTACCACGCCTATCGGTACTACGCCCTCGACGCTCCCGAGATTACGGACGCGGCGTTCGACAAGCTCCTCATCGAGCTCCAGCAGATCGAGGCAGCCTATCCCGGGCTCGTCACCCCGGATTCCTACACCCAGCGCGTGGGCGGTTACGTGTCTGAGCAGTTCACGCCTGTCACGCACATGGCGCGCATGTATTCCATGGACGATGCCATGAACCTCGAGGAGCTCGACGAGTGGCTCGCCCGCACGGAAGATGCGCTTGGCGCCGGGCACGTGGCCTACACCTGCGAGCTCAAGATTGACGGCCTCGGTGTGGCCCTCACCTACCAAAATGGCGCCTTTGTGCGCGCTGCCACGCGCGGCGACGGCACCACGGGCGAGGACGTATCGCTTAACGTTCGCACGATCAAGGACGTGCCCATGCATCTCTCCGAGGCGGCGCTCGCGCACATGGGCGCGGACCGCGCGACCCCCATCGAGGTCCGCGGCGAGGTCTATATGCCCAAGGGCAGCTTCGCCCGCCTGAACGCCGAGGCCGACGCCGAGGGCCGCGAGCCCTTCGCCAACCCCCGCAACGCCGCTGCGGGCAGTCTGCGTCAGAAGGACCCCAAGGTCACGGCAACGCGCAACCTCGCTACCTTCATGTATGCCATCGCCGACACGGCGCCGCTGCACGTTGACTCCCAACACGAGTTCCTCGACTGGCTCCGCAGTGCCGGCTTTTCGGTGAACCCCAACGTCGCTCGCTGCACTTCGCCGGCGGAAGTCCACGCCTTCTGCGCCGACGCCCTTGCGCATCGCGCCGACCTCGATTACGACATCGATGGCGTGGTGGTGAAGGTCGACGGATTCGATCAGCAGCTTGACCTGGGCTTCACCGCCCGTGCTCCGCGCTGGGCCATCGCCTTCAAGTTCCCTCCTGAGGAGAAGACAACCGTTCTGCGCGAGATTCGCATCCAGGTAGGCCGAACCGGCGTGCTCACCCCGGTCGCCGAATTCGACCCCGTCACGGTGGCCGGCTCCACCATCGCCCGCGCCACCCTGCATAACCTCGACGAGATCCGCCGCAAGGACGTCCGTCCCGGCGACACCATCATCGTCCATAAGGCGGGTGACGTGATCCCCGAGGTCGTGGGGCCGGTGCTGGACAAGCGCCCGGCCGACGCGCCCGAGTGGAATATGCCCGTTGCCTGCCCCGCCTGCGGCAGCCCCGTCGTGCATGAGGGCGATGAGGTCGCGTACCGCTGCATCTCACTCGACTGCCCCGCTCAGCTCAAGGAGCGCCTCATCCATTGGGTGAGCCGCGGCTGCATGGACGTGGACGGCGTGGGCGACGAACTCATCGACAAGATGATCGAGGCGGGCCTGCTGCACGATGTCGCCGATTTCTACCTGCTCGACGTCGATGCAATCGCCGCGCTCGATACCGGCCGCACCTACGCCAAGGACGACAAGAAGAAGGGCGTTGCCGCGGGCGACTCCATCAAGGTGGGCACCACTATCGCAACCAAAGTCATGGACGAGCTCATACGCTCCAAGGAGCAGCCGCTCTCTCGCGTGCTGTTCGCGCTCGGCATCCGCCATGTGGGCAAGTCCGTTGCCGAGGTCCTCGCGAAGCGATTCCTCACCATCGACGCGCTGGCCGCCGCATCCGAGGAGGACATTGCCGCGTGTGAGGGCATCGGCCCCAAGATCGCGGCGTCCGTGCGTGAGTTCCTCTCCGTGCCCGAGAATCTCGAGGTCCTGCAGCGCCTGCGCGACGTTGGCCTCACACTCGAGGAGAACCTGGGTGCCGCGGTGGCGCAGGCGGCGCAAGAGACCGGCGTCGATGCCACCCTCGCGGCCGGGCAACCGCTCGCCGGCCTCACTTTCGTGCTCACCGGTACGCTCGTCAACCGCACGCGCGACGAGGCGGGCGCGGCGCTCAAGCTGCTCGGCGCCAAGGTTTCCGGCTCGGTCTCCAAGAAGACGAGCTACCTGGTGGCGGGACCCAAGGCGGGGTCAAAACTCACCAAGGCAGAGAGTTTGGGCGTGCCTGTGCTCGATGAAGCAGCGATGGAGGCGATTCTTGCAACCGGAGAGGTACCAAATGTGTAGTACCATGCGGTGACAAAATTGTCACTTGTACGTTAGGCGGTTGCAGACATGGGGTACGCATCTGACCGCGGTCGCTCGAGGCGCCCTGTGGAACGCGATGAGGAAGCCTACGGGTCCACCGACTGGAACGGCGACGGCGGATATGCCTCCGGCGGGGGATTTGGGTCAAGTCGCGCCTCGGGGAATGGATCCGCAAGAAGGCCGGGCATTCAGCTGGCGTCATCGCGGAGTGGGAGTGCCGGCGCAGGGGCAACGCGTCGATCCGTGGGACATGCAGGCACCGATGGTTACGAGCGTGACCGTGGCGATCGCCCTGCACACGCATCTTGGCACGGCAACGCGCGTGACGACTACGGGACGCGTTCATCCTCTCAGTATGGGTATCGTCGGAGTGGGGCATCGGGTTATCGCTCCTCGTATGCCGGCGCGGGTGGACAGGGGGCGCTCGAACGAGCCGTGTGCCTACTGCGCTCCGTACCTGCGTCTTGGTATGCCGCGCTTGCCTGCATTGTGGTGTTGGCGGCGATCATCCCGAGTGCGATTGCCCACAACGCCGCTGCTGCGGCTGAGGCTGCCAAGCAGGAAGCCGCCAAGGAGAAGGCCGCGACGAAAGCCGAGGTAAAGACCGCGTCAGAGTCCGAACAGCTTGAGGACCTCCAGTTCGATCTCACTGCGGCGTCGTTTGACGAAATGCCCACCGATGACGGACTGCGGCTGTTCTCACTGTCCGGATTGAAGAGCCCCACGATCGCATCGGACGACTTTGCCAGCGTCGAGCAGGCAATCGACGCTATCGAGGAGCAGGGAAGCGCATCCGTCGTGTTTATTGATGTGGAGACGGGCCGCGGCATCTCGTACCAGCCCGATTTGGTGACGTATGGTGCGAGCTCCTTCAAGGCCCTCTACTCCCTGTATGTGTGCGAGGAGTTCATCGAGACGGGCGACGCCTCGCTGGACACGCATTGCACGGTCAACTACTCGCTGAGCCCTGACGGGTTTTACGCGGGCAGCTCCTACACCATCTCCAGCCTCATCGAAGGAGCGATCACGCAGTCGAGCAACAACGCGTATGGAGCGTTGAGGAACGCGTTTGATCAAGAGGGGTTCGACGAATGGGTCACGGCGCTTGGCGCCATGGACGCCGTCTATCGCTCCGACTCCTGGTTCCCTACCTATTGCGCCCGTAGCTCGGCGCGCTTATGGACGGAAATGCTCAGCTATATATCGGGTGGCACGGACACGGCGCAATGGCTAAGCGATCTGACAAGCCAGACGGCGGTCTCCTTTATCCGCGATGGACTTGAGGGTATGGGCGCGACCGTGCGTGACAAGGCAGGCTGGTGCTCCGATTCCGATCCCGCGTACAACAGCGTGAGCGATGCCGGCATCGTCGAGATCGACGGGAAGACTTACATCATGTCGATCCTCACCGGCATGCCTGACTCCGAGTCGAACCGTGAGCTCGTGGGCGATTTGGCGCGTGCCCTGCTCTCGTGTCGCGAAGGCCTTGACGTGCAGGATTCCGCCGAGGCGTAGGCTCCGGGGTGCTTCGAGGCTGGCCGTGGTCGGAAGTTCTGCCGAAGTCGGGGCGTGCCGAGGGGTTCGTATGCCCGTGCGGCGTACAATGATGCGCGGAAAGCCTCGGCTAAGGAGATGCGCATGATCAAGTTGTTCGCGAGTGATTTGGATGGAACCCTGCTGAATGCCCTGCACGAGGCGGACCGCACGATCCGCGGTGCCATCAAGAAGGCGGGTGAACTCGGCGCGCATGTTGTTCCCGCTACGGGACGCTCGGTGTTGCCCATTGGCGACCGCGGTTTCACGGGCCTCAAGATCGACGCTGTGTGCGCCAACGGGTCGATTGTCCGCGGGCAAAATGGCGAGGTGCTCAAGACGTTTTCCGTCGACCCCGCATTCGTGGAGGAGCTGCTGTGCGCATTCCCGCAGATCTGCTTTGATTGCTGTACGCCCGACGGCATGTTCTCGAGCGGCAGCTACGAAATGCATCAGGCGGGATTCAAACGCGATGGCCTCATGCGACGCATCATCATGCGCGGCATGCGCGCCCGCGGCGGCGCGCATGAGGAGCAGTTCTTCGACCAGCCGCTCTCGTCAATCCTCTCGCACGAGGTCTGCAAGATCAATTGCCGCGTGACGTCCGAGGAGCTCGACCGCGAGCTCAAGGCGTTCCTCGCCGACCATGCGGATACGGTGGTCAACGCCCCGTTCGATCCCGTGATGTTTGAGATTACCGACAAGGACTGCAATAAGGGCGAGTCGGTGGCGTGGCTCGGCCGCCACTACGGCATCGAGGAGGATGAGATCGCCGTGTACGGTGACGGTGGCAACGACCTGGCAATGCTCAGCCGCTTCCGCCATTCTTACGCCACGGCGAATGGCAGTGATGCCGCCAAGGCCGCCGCGAGCGCGACGATCGGCCGTTGCGAGTTCCACGCGGTACCCAAGCACATCCTCAAGACCCTCCACAGCCAGCAGTGTATTCAAATCGCGTAATCCCTTCGCCCGTTTTCGCGTTGAAGCTTGCACAACCCTTACCGTGCTGATTCCATGTTGATGCACACCGTGTGCAATAATGCACAGAGAGTGAATTAGAACTCGGTCGAGGAAAGGGGCGATATGCCTCAGCCAACGGGCACATCCGCGTGCAAGTCCGATCGTCGCAGCCTGCGCTCCCAGCGCGCGCTCAGGTCGGCCCTCGCGGAGGAGATCACGGCGGGGGAGGACATCTCGCGCATCAGCGTCGCCGCGCTCACGGAGCGCGCGGGTCTTACGCGGCGAACGTTCTACTCGCACTATAAGGACATTCCCGACTTCATCGAGCAGGTGGAAGACGCGCTTTTGGCCGAGGTTCGCACGCTCGTGCGCGCCATTGCCGAGGCGACCCTGCCCGAGCTGTACGAGAGCATCGAGCACCTTGAGCCGGCGCCCGGCTCGGTTGAGCTGCTCCGTTACATCGCCGACAACCGCGAGCTCATCGGGGCACTGATTGGTCCCGGCGGTGACCAGGCGTTTATCAAGAAAGTCATCGATATGGCCTGCGCCGCAGTGTCGGACCGCATGCAGACGGGCATCTTTCCCGGCGCGCTCGGTGCCTTTTTCGACTACTACCTCGCCTCGGTGGTCGCCTCCGAGGTGGGCGTGGTGCAGCGCTGGTTCGATCGCGACCTCGCCGAGACGCCCGAGACGATGGCGCGCATCATGACGGTCATCGCCTTTGTGCGCCCGGGCGACCTCTACGGCATGCCCATCGACGTCAATGTGGCCGCATATGGCCTCAAGCTCATGGGACTGAATGTAGACAATTGCGAAATACCCCCGAATGACCTCCTTGCCGACCTTACGGCCATGCTCGCGGGCGGCACTTCGTCTTCCCCGACGGAAGGGAACTAACTATGGCTGACGATATGCAGAACATGCAGGCGAATTGCTCTGGGGTCTGCGGTGCCCCGGATTCTCCCGAACGGGGAGAGCTCGCGGGGGTGCCGCAGGCCCCGGAGGGTGCCATCTGGAACCCCGAGAACGCCCGCGGCGATCTCCGCGTGGGCATCGATGTGGGCTCCACCACGGTCAAGCTCGCCGTGCTGAACGACGAGAGCCAGATTGTATACGCTAAGTACCAGCGCCATCACACCGACGTCCGCGCCTGCGCGCGCGACCTGTTCGCCGGGGCCGCCACCGTGCTGCCCGAGGCTCGCATGACCTGCGCCATCACCGGCTCGGGCGGTCTTCTGCTCTCGCAGTGGCTCGGCCTCGAGTTCGTACAGGAGGTCATCGCGAGCAAGCGCGCCGTCGAGACGCTCATCCCGCAAACCGACGTCGCCATCGAGCTCGGTGGCGAGGACGCCAAGATCATCTACTTCGACTCGGGCATCGAACAGCGCATGAACGGCACGTGCGCGGGAGGCACCGGCGCGTTCATCGACCAGATGGCGACCCTCTTGCACACGGACGCCGGCGGCCTGAACGAACTCGCCGCGCGCGCCGAGACCATCTATCCCATCGCGAGCCGCTGCGGCGTGTTCGCCAAGACGGATGTGCAGCCCCTCCTCAATGAGGGCGCCCGCCCCGAGGACGTCGCCGCCTCGATCTTCCAGGCGGTTGTGACCCAGACCATCTCCGGCCTGGCGTGCGGCAGGCCGATCCGCGGTCACGTCGCCTTCCTCGGCGGCCCGCTGCAGTACCTCTCCGAGCTGCGTCATCGCTTCTACCTCACGCTCAACCTCGACGACGAGCACATCATCGTGCCCGACAACGCCCATCTGTTCGTGGCCTCCGGCGCGGCCATGGCACATGAGTCGAGCAAGCTCGTGCGGTTCGGCGAGCTCATCGACGCCATCGACGCGCTGGGCGACACCCAGGGTGACGAGGTCGCCCGCCTGGATCCGCTGTTCGCGACCGAGGCCGACCTCGCCGAGTTCCGGGAGCGTCACGCGCGCGAGGTCGTGCCCCGCGGCGAGCTTGAGGGCTACACCGGGCGCGTGTTCATCGGCCTCGACGCCGGCTCCACCACGATGAAGGCCGCGATGGTGGGTGAGGATGGTCAGCTCCTGCACACCTGGTACGGTAACAACAACGGCGACATTCTGGGTACCGCCAAGACCATCATGGCGGACTTCTACGCGCATATCCCGGCTGGTTGCACCATCGGCCACGTGACCACCACCGGTTACGGCGAGGCCCTGCTCATCGAGGCCCTCAAGGCCGACTCGGGCGAGATCGAGACCGTCGCCCATCTGCGCGGCGCCCGCGCCTTCCTCCCCGGCGTCGAGTTCATCCTCGACATCGGCGGCCAGGACATGAAGTGCCTGCGCGTGCGCGACGGCGTGATCGAGCACATCATGCTCAACGAGGCCTGCTCCTCTGGCTGCGGTAGCTTCATCGAGAGCTTCGCCGTGTCTATGGATATGGACGTGCGCGCGTTCGCGGCCGAGGCCATCGCGGCGAAGAACCCCGTCGACCTGGGCAGCCGCTGCACCGTGTTCATGAACTCGCGCGTCAAGCAGGCGCAGAAGGAGGGCGCCACGGTGGGCGACATCGCGGCGGGCCTGTCCTACTCC
This sequence comes from Collinsella sp. AF08-23, assembly GCF_003479805.1. Taxonomy (GTDB): domain Bacteria; phylum Actinomycetota; class Coriobacteriia; order Coriobacteriales; family Coriobacteriaceae; genus Collinsella. Next base: position 22,595 of record NZ_QUHV01000016.1, read on the forward strand.
GTGATCAAGAACGCCCTGTTCAAGGTCATCAAGCTGCGTGATCCCAAGGAGATCGGCACGCAGGTGATCGTCCAGGGCGGCACCTTCATGTCCGACGCGACCCTGCGCGCGTTCGAGCAGCTCACGGGCGTGCACGCCGTGCGCCCCGACATCGCCGGCTGCATGGGCGCGTACGGCGCAGCCCTGCTCGCCCGCGACCGCGCCGGCGCCTCTGGAGTCTCGACGGTGCTCTCTGCCCCCGATATCGCCGCGCTGACGGTCGAGCAGAGGCACGCCCGTTGCGGACGCTGCTCCAACAACTGTCAGCTCACCATCAACGACTTTGGCGGCGGCCGCCGCTTCATCACGGGCAACCGCTGCGAGAAGGGCGCGGGCCACAAGAAGCAGAAGTCTGAGGCGCCCAACCTGTTCGCCGCCAAGAACGACCTTCTGTTCAACCGCCCGACCCTGGCGCCCGAGGAGGCTCCGCGCGGCACCGTGGGCATCCCGCGCGCCCTCAACATGTACGAGAACTACCCGTTCTGGCACGCGTTCTTCACGCGCCTGGGCTTCTCCGTCGTGCTTTCCGACAACTCCAGTAAGGCCACGTACGAGAGCGGCATCGAGTCCATGCCGAGCGAGAGCGTGTGCTATCCGGCCAAGCTCTCCCACGGCCACGTGATGAACCTCATCGAGAAAGATCCGGATTTCATCTGGATGCCCTGCGTGCGCTGGGAGCGCAAGGAGGATCCGTCGGCGGGCAACTGCTACAACTGCCCCATCGTGATGAGTTACCCCACGGCGCTCGGACTGAATATCGACGACATCAGCGAGAAGCACGTCGAGTTCATGTATCCGTTCGTGCCCTACCACGACAAGATCGAGCTCAAGCGCCGCCTGTATGAGCTGCTCGCCGTCGAGCGCGTGGCCGATGCGGAGGCCGGACGCGGCCGCGTGCACGGGCCCAAGCTCACCCGTACCGAGATCGACGACGCCGTGAACGCCGCCTACGAGGCCGACGCCCGCTTTCATCAGGACATCCAGACCATGGGCGAGGAGGCCATGCACTGGATCGAGGAGCACGGCGGCCACGGCATCGTGCTGGCGGGGCGTCCCTACCACAACGACCCCGAGATCAACCACTCGCTGCCCGAGCTCATCGCGAGCTTTGGCTTTGCGGTCCTCACCGAGGACTCCGTGGCGCACCTGGTGAAGCCGGAGCGCCCGATCCGCGTGGTCGACCAGTGGATGTACCACAGCCGCCTCTACGCGGCCGCGCGCTTCGTGACCATGCGCAACGACCTCGACCTTATCCAGCTCAACTCCTTCGGCTGCGGCCTGGACGCCCTCACCACCGACCAGGTGCAGGAGATCTTGGAGGCCTCCGGCAAGATCTACACGGTGCTCAAGATTGACGAGGTGTCCAACCTGGGCGCCGCACGCATTCGCATCCGATCGCTCATGGCGGCGCTCAAGGACCAGGAGGCCGAGCGCGCCGCCGAGGCCGCCGCGTCGGGCGACGCCTACGAGCCGGGCGAGGCCTCGCCCGTGGCGCCCTCCACCGACGCGCCGGTGTTCGCGACGCACAAGTACGCCCTCGAGGCGCAGCGCGCGAGCAAGAGCGCCGCGTTCCCCAAGGTCGCGTTCACCGAGGAGATGCGCGACGCGGGCTACACCATCCTGTGCCCGCAGATGGCGCCCATCCACTTCGACCTCATCAAGGAGGTCTTCCAGGCGGCCGGCTACAACCTGGAGCTTCTGCCCTCCACGGATCGCGGCGCCGTCGAAGCCGGCCTGCGCTACGTGAACAACGACATCTGCTACCCGTCCATCCTGGTCACGGGCCAGATCATGGAGGCCATCGAGAGCGGCCGCTACAATCTGTCCAAGACCGCCGTGGTGATCACCCAGACCGGCGGCGGCTGCCGTGCCACCAACTACATCGCGCTCATCCGCAAGGCCCTGCGCGAGAGCGGGCACCCCGAGATTCCCGTGATTAGCCTGTCCGCGGTCAAGCTCGACGAGCAGAACCCCGGCTTCAAGCTCACGCCCGCCATGCTCAAGGCATGCGTGTACAGCGTGTTGTTCGGTGACCTCATGATGCAGATGCTCTACCGCACGCGTCCCTACGAGGCCGAGCCCGGCTCCGCAAACGCGCTGTTCGAGGAGTTCATGGACCGCGCGCGCCGCATGGCTCCGAGCTTCACGCGCCGCAGCTACACCCAGCTGTCGCGCGAGGCGATCGACGCGTTCGACGTCCTGCCCCTCACCGGCGAGGGCACCAAGCCGCGCGTGGGCGTGGTCGGCGAGATCCTCGTGAAGTTCCATCCCACGGCGAACAACCACGTGGTCGACGTCATCGAGGCGGAGGGCTGCGAGGCCGTGGTGCCGGGCCTGCTCGACTTCTTCCTGTACTCCATGAGCAACGCGCAGGTGCAGAAGGGCGAGCTCGGCAGCTCTGCCGCTGCGCGCGCCAGCATGGACGCCGCCATCCGCCTGGTGGATTGGATGCGCAAGCCGGTCGAGGACCTGCTCGAGCGCAGCGTGCGCTTCGAGCGCCCCGAGCCCATCTCCGTGATGGCCGACAAGGCGAGCCAGGTGCTCTCCCTGTGCAACAACATGGGGGAGGGCTGGCTGCTCACCGCCGAGATGCTCGACCTGATCGACCACGGGGCGCCGAACATCATCTGCACGCAGCCCTTCGCGTGCCTGCCCAACCACGTGGTGGGCAAGGCCGTGATCAAAGAGCTGCGCCGCCAGCATCCCGAGAGCAACATCGTGGCCGTGGATTACGACCCCGGTGCGAGCGAGGTCAACCAGCTCAACCGCATTAAGCTCATGATCAGCGTCGCCAAGGAGAACATGCGCGCGGGCAAGGGCTTCGTGATGGAGCCGATCGCGACCATCCGCCGCGACTCGGTGACGAGCCGCATGAAGCCGCACCATCTCACGAGCGATGCCGAGGTCGAGCGCGTGGCGCATCGCCTGAGCCGCGGCCTGCACTGGAGGCGCGCGAGTAGGGGCGACACGGAGGAGTAAGCATCTCGACCAGGCATCTTACCCGAGGATAAGTTTCGATCAAAAAAGGAGGCGGCCGCCCGAGCCGCCTTCTTTCTCTCATGTCCAAGAAATGGGAGGCAGCCTATCACCGGGCTCGTCTCCTTTTTGTCGTTTACGTTCCAAGCTGGCAAGCCTAAATGAGGTTTTTCGTATTCAAATCGGGATTCGTCGAGTAGGTGGCATTTGCGGCCTCCGGCGACCTGCGGTTTTTCCTACCGCCACTTTCGGCCTACTCGCGAGTTTTTAATTTCGATACGAAAAACTTCAAGAAGTGCGGCGCGCATCTCCGAAAGCGCGTGCCGCCAACGTAGTCTTGGCATAAAACGAGCGCTCTGGCGACTGCGATTGTCAAAAACGGTGCTTGTGTGACCGACGAATGGCAAAAGAAGGGGGCGGCTGGGCCGTTAACGAGAATCGAGCGATGCGGTAAACAAACGTATGTCAGTTATCTGCGCACCAAATGAGACATCTCAGAGAGCTGATAGCATTTATCTTCAAATAATGATGTGACACCTATCCACTAAATGGCATTGGTAGTGACTGGTCCGGTTGAACAAGTGGAAAACTGACAGCGCTATCGAACTGTTGCGCCAAACGGCAGCAACGAGAGCTTCGCCATCTTGAACGCCTGGCGGCCCAGGGGAATCCCGATGATGGTGATGCAGAACAGGCATCCAACGCCAAACCAGTAGAGCGCGGTGAAGACGCCGCCTCTCGTGCGGGTTGCTCGAGTTATTGTTGCTGAGAAGCCTTCGCGTCAGCCTCTTTCGCGCGCTTCCCTATTTGATCTTGTATGCGCGCCCAGAGCTTCGGGCGAATACTTTTCGCGTTCAATACGGCCCGCAGCTTCTCTTTTGGCTCGGGAATAATGTCGATATCGATCTGCTGCGTGTCTTTCAGGTCTTCGAGGAGTATCTGGTCGTTCAAGATGTTGACTCCGAAGCAGAGCAGTACGGAAAGGTACATGCTCGAGTCCTGCCAAAAGGTAACCTTGAATTCTGTTTCGGGATCATCGGACCTTAGTCCTTTTCTGTATCCGGAGAAGCCCCAGACTTTGCAAATCAAGTTGCTCAGGGCGTGGTCCATGCAGCTGCAGTATGGCCAGCCGCTCCTTTCCCCACCTTGGAAAACAAGTTTCTTCTCTTCCAGGGGTTTCGGCATCGCGCGCTTTTCGTACCAAGTCCAATGGATGGCATCGCACTTGTGTCCACCCCAGACACCTCCCTTCTTCCTGTCAAGCTCGGGGTCGCTCAACAGTTCGGCGTAGTCGCTCAATACGCTGCACCCTTGGGAGTATTGGAGCCACAGATCGTCAAACAGGTAGCTGTTTGCAAGCTGGTTGCGCACCAGCAAGATGAGCTGCCGAGCCAGGGCATCCCGCTCGCTCATGACGCGTTCCAAATCCTCGATCTCGCTGTCGAGCTCGTCCGTTATCCTCTCCCACTCGCTTGTAAACTCTTCGGGGTTGGCTGCGTAGGGTCGGATCTGCTCGAAGATCGCTTCGAGAAATTCTCTGGCGGTAAGGTTCGTTTTGTCGCTCATTTGTCGTCTTTCTTTCTCTCCGTCCGCGTGACTACTTCATTTATGTGACGGGTGGGCCTGATATCCGCAGGAATCAGAATGTCCCCGCCCACTCGCAGTCTACTTCCTCGGGTATAACGGCGCGCATCTCGTGCGTCTCGTCATCGGCGAGCAGGATGCTTCCATCTCCGAGCGGGCGGAAATCGAAATCGGTCGAAAACGTGTCGCAGGCCATGAATCGCTCGCCACTGAAGCCTTGCTCCTCAAGCTCGTGGACGGAATAGACGGGCGTGTGGCCGACGATCTGGTCGAGGTGCGGCATCCCGAGGACCGTGAGTTCGCTGGTCGATGCCCACAGGGGGCCGGGGATGCTTATGCCGCCACGTCCGGGGCCGCAGAGGTTGAACAGCAGGAGCTCCTCATCGTTACCATGATCGAACATCTCGGTCAGCGCGTGGTCAAATGCAGCGTTGAGCCGGGCGGCAAGCGACTCGGCGGAATACGATGGCTTGCCGAAAGGCTCGGCCTCGTCATCGATTTCAAGCACAATGTCCGCGAATTGGCTGGTGAGACCCGCGTGCGTGGCGAGCCATCCATCGACGGCGGCAGCCATGCGCACGTTCATCTGGGCGAGCAGGCGCCGGACGGGGACGATGCAGTTCAGGTTGGTGCCGGGCCCCCGACGCTCGACGAGGTACTGCATGTCGTGGTTTCCCAGCAAGACGTCTACCTGTACGCCGCGGTTGCGCGTGCAGTCGACCCAATCCACCTGGTATTCCAGCCCTCTGAGTAGCTTTTCGGCGTCGGTCTCGTCCCTGTCGGGGCTGTAGTCATCGCAATAATCCCCGAGCAACACGACCCGCTTCGCGCCGAGGAACCGGATGGCGTTGTCCACGATCGGCAAGACCAGATGTTGCTTCTGATGCATGTCCCCAACAACGATGGTCCTCATGTCTTCTCCTTTCAGGGGAGGGTCAAACAATACAATATTCTAATAATCACGTCTCCCTATTAATAAACAAGTTTTATAAAACAGCTGTTAGATGGCTATGGGAAATCGTCAAGGACAGAGGGTCTAAAAATAAAACGTCTAATGGTCGCATGCTATCAGATAGACGGAGATCTGTGGCGAGGTGTACTCGTTGAACTCCTCTTTGGGCTCCGTGTCGGAGAGGGGTCCAGGCGCGCAGCGTGCCGGTATCGTCGAGGTCCGTGTTAATGGCGGTGCAGAAGTTGCCGGCAAAGAACGCCTGGCATACTCATCTGGGCGCGCCTTGACGGCTCGTCATCGGTTCAGCTTTGTCGCTGATCAGTCCCTATGGAACAGCTCGCGGGCACGCTCCTTGAGCTTTGTCGCACGGATGACGCCCTCGTAGGACTTCAGCTTGATTTCGGGGAATGCGTTAAAGAAGCGCAGTTCGCGCCGGGTCATCATGGTCTTGAGCTTCTCGGGGGCGGCTTTCTCGGCGCGCGTCGCGATGCCATGTGCATGGCGGGCGACCAATCTCACCCCGCGCGTCCCCTCGGCGATGAAAGAGGGGAGCTCCACCCTTCCGCGAACGGCCTCGAACGTGCCGTCCGACATGTCGGCGAGCCACGAATTGAGTGCCCGGCTCCGCGTCTTGAGTTCGGCGGCCGAATCCAGTATCGGGGTGGGCACCTTGTCGAGCAGCGAGGTGGAGGCGTCCTTGAGGGAGTCGTTGAACTTGTCGGCGATCTCGATGCGCAACAACTCGAGTTTTTGGGAGAGCTGGCGCCAGCTCACTACGGCGAACACGGTGTCGATCGCGATGCACGCGGCGCACCCGAGCGCAATGACTTTCAGCGCGAGGGAGGGGATGAGCTGCAGCGCGGCGAGGAGCGCGGGTTCGGCGACGCGGCAGACGATCACCGCGCCGGCCCCGAAGAGCGCGGCTCCGTATAGGCAGACCCTTCCCTTGATGTTGAAGGGGAGCTTGGAGTAATCCCAAAAGCGCGCGCCGGTGAGCCGTTCGAGCAGGGCGCCCACGGTGTACTCGATTGCGCTGCACACGAGGGCGGCGGCGAGGAACTGCGTGAAGACGCCGGGTATGTCGCGCAACAGCAGCCAGCACGCGACTGCCCCCACGCCGTAGATGGGGCAATAGGGGCCGAGGAGGAAGCCGCTGTTGGCGAAGTGACCGTAGTTCGCCATGGCGCAGACGGTGGATTCGTAAAGCCAGCCGGCGAACGAGAAGACCAAAAACGAGAGGAACAGCGCCGACAGGGGAGCGCCGGTTGAGAGCAGCGCCGACAGGGGAGCGCCGGTTGCGGTCAGTGCGGCGAAAAATCCATCAAGGCTCATCGACGTTACACCGCCCGATTCTTGCTCGATGCCCGCTTGGGCAGGCGACCCGCGATGGTCTCGTGAAGGGCGCACGCCTTGTCGGCGAGGCAGACGATCCACGCCTCGCGGCAGGTCGGCGGCATGGGCGCCAGCGGGAACATGTGACGGGCGATGATGTTGCGTTCGCGCGCGGTGAGTTCAAAGTCCTCCTCGGCGCGTGCGAGGGCCGTCGAGGGGTGCGTGAAGCCGTGCAGGCGGTGCGATGGATCGGGGTCGTGCCAGTCGTAGAGGAAGTAGTCGTGCAGCAGCGCGCCGCGGATGAGCGAGGCGCGGTCGACGCGGACTCCGGCGCGGCCGAGGAAGTCCGCCATGGCGACGCTCGCGCGGGCGACCGAAAGCACATGGGCGTGCACGCTCACGTCTCCATGCTGGATGAAGCCGTGCGTGAGGCCAAAGCGCCCCTGTGATTCGAGCGCGCGTGCGGCGAGCTCGACTTCGTCGGCGGCGTGGGACGCGCACGGAGCGTGGCAGGAACCTGCGCATCCGCGTTCCCGTGCGCATGCCATGTTGCTCTCGAGTTCGTTCGCCACGGTCCACCTCCTCGTGGTCGCTTCAACGCAAAGCGGGCTGTCGGCGTATCGAGCCGATGCCCCGGCGTTAATGCCAAGACGTTACCACGCAAATGAGGACGCTCCGTGCACTTGGTGTGTTCGTTGTAAAAAACTGTTCTTTGCTCGCGTTTGGTCGGATGGGGTGTTTCAGTCCTGTCGATCGTTGGGAGATGATACCTGCCGCGACGTCGCTGTTCCTATTGGCGACCGGTCCGTTGCTTCTTATCCGCGTCGAAAACCCTATCCCACGCTGAACTCGACGCGCTCCACGTCGGGGGCGTCCAGGCGTATCAGCTCCTCCGCGATGGTGCGCTCTCGGCTGGCAAGGGGCTCCGACGTCGTGACGCGAGCCACGAGCTGCTCGGTGCCGCTTTGCCTCTCGGCCCCGTCCCCGCCCTGCGCCTGGGCGGACACCTCCATGCCGATCGAGTAGTTCTTGAATTTCGGGCACACCACGGCGAGCTCGCGTGCGGTCTCGGCGGCGCCGTAGTGGTCGGTGGCTCCGGCGGCCTGCTCCTCGGCGGTGGCGAGCATGTTGCCGGTAAGTATCACACAGGGGATGGCGAAGATGGCGGTTCCCAGCATGATGCGCCAACGAATCTTGTGCGACTCGGCACGCACGAGCTCGTCTTCCGCTTCCGTCACCACTCCGTCGTCGTTGAGGTCGCGCTTGAGCGGCGTGTGCAGCAACAGCAAAACGACCGCGGCGGAGAGTGCGATGAAGACGACGTTGATGCCGAATTCATACAGCGCCCCAAGGAAGACCCCGGCATTGGCAACGGCGAGTCCGTAGCCCGCCGCGCACAGTGGAGGCATGAGGGCTGTGGCCACAGCGACGCCCGAGATGACGGTTGCTGGTTCTTGGTCGCGTGAGTTGCCCAGGCCACCCGCGAAGCCACCTACGAGTGCGAGCATAAGATCCCATACAGTGGGCCCCGAGTTGTCAACGAGGGCGGGGGTCATGCCCGCGACTGGCGAGAGCGCAAAATAGATGGTCGACGTAATGAGGCAAAAGGCCATTTGGAGCACGAGGCCGCCCAAGGCGTCGCGCATAAGCGCCCGATCTACCGTAGCGACACCGTAGGCGATGGCGAGCACGGACCCCATGAGCGGGCAGATGAGCATGGCGCCCACGATGGCGATGTCGGAGTCGGTGTCCAAGCCAATGCACGCAATGATCATTGCGACGATGAGGATGCACAAATGGGTGCCCGTAAGACGGGCGCCGTTGACGAAGCGCTTGCGGATCACATGGTAGGGCGCGCGCCCCTCGCGGATATTGAAGGTGCGGCAAACGAATTTCTGCACGCCCCTCCAGACGCGTTGCAGCGCAGGGCGATCGCCGTGGCGCCGCCGATGTCTGTCGATGTACTTCTGCCGCATGTTGTCGTCGTTGCTCAAGGCGCTCACCTGTTGTTGTGGTTGGAATCCATATTGTGGAGTCGCGGAAATTCTATCTCTAAAGTGCTTGGAGTCGAGCGCCGCTCGCAAAGCGATGCGAAGCTGATGGATAAGATGTAAAGTACAGTTTACGTCTGGGCTTGATTGAGGGCGCAGGGGAGGTGCAGAGATCCCAATGAGGCAAAAGCTGTCGTTGACCGTGTTGCATGGTGGGAAATTTGTGCGCGTGCCCAAAGCGCTGGCGATTGGCACCGGCACGAGGGGGTTCACGGTCTCCGAGCGCGATGCAATCGCACGCGCCGCTGTTGCGGGGTTCAAAATCGTCGTGTTCACCGAGCTGTATGGAAGGCAAGCAGCGAAGGAGTTCAACGGGGTTGACGGAGTGTCCATAGCGGTCCCCCGCGATTCGAGGCTTATGCCGGGTCCGCCCTTGACGCGCCGAGCGGCGCGGGTGGAGGCACTGACGACGGTGCTTCAAGGATGGGGTATGGGCTTGGAAGACGTGGTGGCAGTCGGTACCAGCCCCATCGATCGCGACCTGCTCATGGCAGCGGGTGCCCCCATTGCCCTGGAGGGGGCAGGTTATGACGCTTTGGCAGTTGCCGGTCTCAGGTTTTCCGCACGCGAGGCCGACGGCCTTGTGCGGGCGATTGATGCAGCGTGCACGTTGGTCTCGAATTGCAGAGTGCCTACCACTCGTCCACACGATCGTGGTTGATGGGGGTGTAGAACAGGCGCTGCAGCTCTTTGGGCTCGCGCGTTTGTCCAAGGGCCCACATGGTTTTTGCCACAAGTGCCTCGGTGGTCATGTCTCCGCCCTTGAGGACCCCGGGGTGTTCGGCATATGCGCGACCGACCTCGTATACACCAAGGTCAAGGCCTTCTTCGGGCACTTGGGTCGTCATGACGATGGTGCGCCCCGAGTCGACCCAGTCAAAGATCGCCTCTTGGAACGATGAGTTGTCGGCGCCGAGTTCGGGCACGCCCCCCATGCCGAAAGTTTCGAGGATGATGGCGTTGTAATCGGGTTTGAGCAGCTCAAACATGTGCGGGGTGAGACCCGGAGTGAGCTTGAGGACGCACACGCGGTTGTCAACGTGAGTGTAGAAGCGGGGGCCATCTTCGCTTGTGAGGCGCTGGTCAATTGGGGCGCCGGCACCCACGGAGGCGGTGCCCATGGATGCGGCGACTTCGCCTTCGGCAAGACCTGCGGCCACGGCAACGGAACCGCTGCGGATAATCTTGCCTTGCCGCAGGTAGGCGAGGACGGGATAGTTGACGCTGGCGAACGCGTTGAAGCTCATGGTGCGCTGCTTGCGGGCTCGCGTGCCGGCGATGGCGTAGCCGCCAAAGACGATGGAGACGTCGCGTGAGCGGTCGTCTGCCGCGTACACGAGGCTCTGGTACAGGTTGATCTTGGCGTCGGTGAAGGGATTGCCCATGGGCTGCTGGGAGCCGGTGAGTATGATGGGTTTGGGGCTGCCTTGGATAAGGTAGGAGAGCGCCGCGGCGGTATATGCCATGGTGTCGGTGCCGTGCATGACTACGAACCCATCGTGGGCGTCGTAGCCCTCGCGGATGACCTCGGCGATGCGTAGCCAGTCGGCGGGTCGCATGTTGGTGCTGTCGATGTTCATGGGCTGCACGATGTCAAGCTCGTAGAGGCCTTCGATTTGGGGCACGCTGCGTGCGAGTTCCTCACCAGAGAGAGCGGGGGAGAGGCCATTGCCTTCCTCGGCCGAGGCGATCGTGCCGCCCGTGGCAATCAAAAGAATGCGTTTCACGCGTGGGCCTCCTCAACATGGCGGGTTACGACGACTCAGACATTGTAGTGGATGCCGACTGCTGCGAGAGATGCGTTCGCGGATGACGCGAGGAGGTTTTACGAGTCGTATCGGCACAATGTGGCTAAAAACCATGTAAGGATTCTGCGCACGCGCAGCTTGGCGAGTATGATGTACCAATTGGCTAACACGTCTCGCCGTCGATTATGGCGGCACGGTTGGGAGGGTTCATGACCCAGAATGCATCCGAGCGGGCCGCGCAGAAGGTGCTGGTCTTCGACTTTGGCGCGCAGTATGCGCAGCTCATCGCCCGTCGCGTGCGCGACCTGCATGTATATTCCGAGATCGTCCCGTGCGACATCACGGCCGAAGAGGTGCGCGAGATGGCGCCCGCGGCGCTGATTCTGTCTGGCGGCCCCGCGTCCGTGTACGCGGAGGACGCGCCCACGGTCGATCCCGCAATCTATGACCTCGGCCTGCCCATTCTGGGCTTCTGCTACGGCCACCAGGTGACCGCCGTCACGCTCGGCGGCGAGGTAGGCCACTCCGAGATCGGCGAGTACGGCCCCGCCACCATCGAGCGCGACCGCGAGAGCAAGCTCTTCAACGCCACGCCGCTTGAGCAGACCGTGTGGATGAGCCACCGCGACGCCGTCTCCCGCGTGCCCGAGGGGTTCGCCGTGACCGCGAGCACCTTCGTGTGCCCGGTTGCCGCCATGGAGGACGCCGAGCGCCGCATCTACACTACGCAGTTCCACCCCGAGGTCAAGCATTCCGAGTACGGTCAGCAGCTGCTGAGCAACTTCCTGTTTGAGATCTGCGGCCTGGAGCCCAACTGGAGCATGGACAACCTGGTCGAGACCATGACGGCCGAGTTCCGCGAGAAGGTCGGCGACGACCGCGTGATTCTGGCCCTGTCCGGTGGCGTCGACTCCTCCGTCGTGGCTGCGCTGGGCGCCCGCGCCGTGGGCAAGCAGATGACCTGCGTGTTCATCAACCACGGCCTGCTGCGCAAGGGCGAGCCCGAGCAGGTGGAGGAGGTCTTCACCAAGCAGTTCGACGTCGACTTTATCCACGTCCACGCCGAGGACCGCTATGCCGAACTTCTGGCCGGTGTGACCGAGCCCGAGGAGAAGCGCCGTATCATCGGCACGCAGTTCTGGAAAGAGTTCTTCGCTGTGGCCCAGCAGCTCGAGTGCGATGGCAAGCCGGTCAAGTACCTGGCTCAGGGCACCATCTACCCCGACATCATCGAGTCCGGCGCTCGTAAGACGGGCGGCAAGACGGCCACCATCAAGAGCCATCACAACCTGATCCCGTTCCCCGAGGGCGTGCACTTCGACCTTATCGAGCCGCTCGACCACTTCTTTAAGGACGAGGTCCGCGCACTTGGTCTGGCGCTGGGCCTGCCGGGTCATATCGTGTTCCGCCAGCCTTTCCCGGGCCCGGGTCTGGCCATCCGCATCATCGGCGCGGTCGATAAGGAGAAGCTCGAGATTCTCAAGAATGCCGACGCCATCGTGCGCGAGGAGCTCGATGCTTACAACCAGCGTCTGTTTGAGCAGACCGGTGAGCGCAACTCCGAGCACAGCTGCTGGCAGTATTTCGCGGTCCTGCCCGACATCAAGTCCGTCGGCGTTATGGGCGACGAGCGCACCTATCAGCGCCCGATTATCCTGCGCGCCGTCGAGTCCAGCGACGCCATGACCGCCGACTGGGCCAAGCTGCCCTACGACGTCCTGGCCCGCATCTCCGGCCGCATCGTGGCCGAGGTTCCCGGCGCCAACCGCGTGTGCTACGACATCACGTCCAAGCCGCCCGCGACCATCGAGTGGGAGTAGCCGAAGGGTTATTTTGAAACGTCGATTTTCCGTCCGCTGAGTACCGCAGAGTGTCGCAGCGTACGGGAGAAACGCAAAGCCCCCAGCAACTTTGGGGAATAAATTGAACGAGATACCCCCGATTTCAGGTGAAAATCGGGGGTATTTTTTACCCGTTTGACCTGCTGTTTTAGGAAGTTTTACTCCCAATTGCCGTACAGGACGGACATGGCGGCACCCCACGGACGGGGAGTAAAAGGTTTGTTGGGGGAGTAAATTGTCCCAGTTGCCTGTCCCAGCCGATCAAAATGCGCCCCAAAACTCAACTGAAACTCAACGGGGCGAAATATGGTGGCTTTTCAGCAAAACCGCAGGTCAACAATGGGGAGTAAAAATTTACTCCCCCAAGCGATTTCATCGGCTTCAACACGCTTCGAATGGTGGGTTTCAGGCATAAGAAAAGCAGGTGTTTTACTCCCAATTGCGGGGGTAAAGCCACCTGCTCGCGTTTCAGTAAATATTTACTCCTAGAACTTGGCCTTCCAGTCGGCGTATTCCTCCGATGTGATCTCGCCGGATTCCAGCTCGTTTCGCTTCGCAGCCCAGGCCTTGAGCATCTGGGTCGTCTTGGGCGCCTTCTCAGCAGACGCGTCGATAGAAAGACCAGAGCCATCCTCAGCGGGCACGATTCCGAACTCATCCTCCAGCTGCAGAAGGAGGCCCAGAAGGTCACGGGCGTTCTCCACACCGAAGTCCTTCAGGACAAGCGGAGAGATGTCGAGGGCTTCGGCGATGGCTTCGATCTGAGGCTGCTTGGGAGTCCTGAAATCCGTCTCGTAATGGCGGATCGCGCCCTCGGAGACGCCGATCCTCTCACCCAGCTCCCCCTGGTAGAGCCCGCGCAGCTTACGGTAGTGCCTGATCTTCTCGCCAGTCGTCATCTTCCCTCCTGAAAATCTAAACCTCGTAATTCTAGCACCGTACGTAAACGTACGCAATTTCTTGACAGTACGAAACCGTACGATTATGATTCGCTCATATATAACGTACATATTCGTACGATGTTAGGAGGACAAATGAACCAGGAAGAAGGCAAGCCAACCATGCTCAACGCCGAGCAGGTCGCACAGAGGCTGAACATGTCGAAAGGGTTCGCCTACAAGATCATCCAGGAGATGAATGAGGAGCAGATCAAGAAGGGTCGCGCTGTGGTCAAGGGCCGCGTCCGCTCCGATCATTTCGAAGCAAGATTCTTTGCCGGTGATGAAGATGCCCGTATATAGAAGCGAGAACGGAACCTTCTATTCACAGTGCTTCTACCGAGATGGCAGGGGCGCGAAGCGCCATAAGGTCAAGAGAGGCTTTGCCACCGAGCTTGAAGCGCTCATGTGGGAGAAGGACTTCCTTGCTGTCCATAACGGGACCATGGACATGCTCTTCGCGGACTTCGTCGACGTATACGCCACCGAGATCAAGCCTCGAATCAGGGAGCACACCTGGCTGACCAAGGAGTACATGATCAAGGACAAGATCATTCCCTTCTTCGGGAAAATGAGGATGTCCGAGATCAAGCCCATCGACGTCGTCCGCTGGCAGAACCAGCTTATCGACCACAAGGATGCCAATGGCAAGCCGTACTCGGCCACATATCTCAGAACCATCAACAACCAGCTAAATGCCATCTTCAACCATGCCGAGCGCTACTACGACCTGACGGGCAACCCCTGCAGGAAGGTAACGAAGATGGGCTCGAAGAAAGGCGGAGAGATGAACTTCTGGACGAAGCAGGAGTATCTGAGGTTCTCGGAGGCCATCATGGACAAGCCTCTTTCCTTTTACGCTTTCGAGGTCCTCTACTGGACAGGTATCCGCTGTGGAGAGCTCCTCGCCCTCACCCCATCCGATTTCATCTTCGAGACTTCGGAGCTCAGCATCACGAAGTCGTATCAGCGTTTGAAGGGCATCGACACCATCACCGACCCGAAGACTCCGAACTCCGTGCGAAGGATCGCCATGCCCAAGTTCCTCGCCGAGGAGATGAAGGAATACCTGGAAGACTTCAGAGACGACCTCGGTCCCCATGACCGCATCTTCGACGTGACGAAGTACTACTTGACGCACGAGATGGAGCGCGGATGCAAGGAGTCCGGCGTCAAGAGGATCAGGGTCCATGACCTGAGGCACAGCCATGTCTCCCCACTCATCGAGATGGGCTTCTCCGCATTGGCGATCGCTGATCGCGTTGGCCACGAGAGCACCGATATCACCTACCGATACGCCCACCTCTTCCCGAACAAGCAGTCCGAGATAGCCAATGCCCTTGACTACTCCAAGGAGGGCTAGCCATGCCCTGCCCTAACTCCGCACGCAAGAGGTCGAAGACCATGGCTTTCAGGGTGAGCCCGGAGGAATACGAGCAGATCACCAATTTGGCCAAGCTGAGTGGCATGGACAAGCAGGATTTCATCATGGCGAAGCTAATGGACCACGAGATAGTCGTGAAGCCCTCTACGAGGGTCTACAAAGCCCTGAAAGACACGATGGCGGAAATCTACCGGCAACTGCTCAGAATCCGCGCAGGAGGCGAAACCAGCGCCTCCATGGAGGAGACACTGCTGATCCTGTCCACAATCTTCGCCGGGCTCGAATCATCCGAACAACCTGCCGAGATCGATGCTGAGAATCAGAGTGTATGGGATTTGAAAAGAGAGTGAGGGTGTCCGTTCGTGGGGACAAAGGCTAGCAAATTAACGCCGTAAAATCCTCGAAGCGTCCAGGAACGAAAGGAGCGATTATGGATAACAAGCGATGCGAAATCACAGTCGCCTTGTATGGCGATACGTCAGATAGCTCTTCTGTTCCTGATGTGGCTGGAACATCTCCTCAGTATTTCATAGAAGCTTATGCGGTACGCGATGCTCATGATGAGGAATCTGGCTGGCACTACCCTGTCATATTGAGATTTGAGGATACTGACTTCGTGATTAGCTGGCCAGGCCGCAAATCCGACCCCGCCATTAACAAAAACGACGGCGATGCGCGCTTGTTGGTCAAGAATGACCTTGAATCCGATAAAGCAAATCTCGGCTGCTTCTATCTGGCGCGAATCGAATTATTTGATTGCTGCCACGGTGAGCAATTAACTGCTCTCCGGTATTCGATAGATGGTAGATCCATTCAAGTGACCACAGAGGGCCATGCAATTTGCATCTCCTAAACAACGGGTGGCCCCTACAGCCACCCGTTTTGCTTTCATATAAATGATTATTTAGCTGAGATGGCCGATGCCTTGTTCGCTGATGCATTTGGTGATCTTGAAGACAACGCGGTTCTTTCAGATATCGCTAATATCACCATGGGTCAATCACCGGCCGGCACTTCTTACAACGAAGAGGGTGTTGGCACCGTGTTCTATCAAGGTCGTGGAGAGTTTGGATGGCGTTATCCCACGCAGAGATTGTTCACGACAGAACCTAAACGCATGGCCAAAGCGGGCGATGTGCTAATGAGCGTGCGTGCACCAGTTGGGGATCTGAACCTCGCTTACGAAGACTGCTGCATTGGTCGAGGACTTGCAGCAATTAGTTGCGATTACCCGTCATATTGCTTGTATCTCATGAGATCTTTGAGCAAGAAGCTAGATGCGTACAACGGTGAGGGAACGGTGTTTGGCTCAATTAACGGCAAGGCCCTTAAAGGCCTAGAGATTGCGCTTCCCGGAATTGATGACATTGCTACTTTTGAAGCAATGGTTGCGCCGATCGATGCTCAAATCAGGTGCAATGAGACAGAAAGCAGGAGCTTGTCCCAGCTTCGCGACGCGCTTTTGCCCAAGTTGATGTCTGGCGAAAT
Organism: Collinsella sp. AF08-23; assembly: GCF_003479805.1. GTDB lineage: Bacteria > Actinomycetota > Coriobacteriia > Coriobacteriales > Coriobacteriaceae > Collinsella. Next base: position 38,928 of record NZ_QUHV01000016.1, read on the forward strand.
CGACGTCTCGAAGGTTGACCTTACGCAGCTAAATAATCATTTAGCCGATTAATATTGCTGCACTTTTCGTAAATAGCATCGAGAATATGCACAACTTTATTCTGAGTATCAATATCAGGAAGGTTTACTTCGATCTTGGCGATATCGCGGGGATGAACACGAAATACTTTCATTCCCGTGACATACTGCCTGAGCTTGCGCTTAAACAACTCAGTCTGAAGCATGTAATTGATATATGCAGGATTTGCGACATCACAGTTTTCAATACGCATGACGGTGGTTTCTGTGCCAGCTACAATCTCTTCGCCTTCTCCGCCCTTGACCATTAATGCTTTTCCCAAGTCATCGATCGTTTCCGAAGTTAAAACATAAATAATGTCCCCGTCGGAAACGAACTGGTCGGATTTTATTCGCTCATCATCGGAGATGAAAGGGATGGCCTTGGTTGGTTTCTCGATATCGATATATAGATTGTGACCCTTATACAGGTCGCCATAGTGCAGATACTTCCATGGCCCGCAATCAAACATTCTGTCCCTGGGGATGCTTGCTCCTTTGGCGAAAGAGCAAAACTCTCCAATCAAGTAATTAGAGCCCATAGCCGATAGCCTCCAGGTTCTTCTTGATCTGCTCCTGCAGGCGGTTGGACTCATCGAAGCACTTGGCTATCTCGCCGGTCAAACGCGCCATCTTCTCCTCGAAGGGCTCGCCGTCATCCTCGATGTCTGCAATGCCGACATAGCGGCCCGGAGTCAGGATGTAGTCCTGCTTCGCGATGTCTGCGATGCTAGCCACAGCGCAGAAGCCCTTCTCATCCTCGAGGGTTCCCTCATGGAAAGAGTTGAAGGCATCCGCGATCTTCTTGATGTCGGTGTCGGGCTTGAGCTCGCAGAGCTTGCGGCTCACCATGGTGCCGAGCTCGCGCGCGTCGATGAAAAGGGTCTTTCCGGGCTGCTTCTTGTTCTTATTGATAAACCAAAGCGAGACGGGGATCTGGGTGGTGAGGAACAGCTTTCCAGGAAGGGCGACGATGCCGTCGACCAGGTCCGCATCGACGATAGCCTTTCGGATATCACCTTCAGTGCCGGTCTGACTGGAAAGGGAGCCGTTTGCAAGGACCATCGCCATGCGACCCTTGGAGTTGAGGTGCCAGATCATGTGCTGGAGCCACGCGAAGTTGGCGTTGCCAACCGGCGGGATGCCGTACTGCCATCGCACGTCCTCCTCGAGCTTGTCGCCGCCCCAGTCCTTCAGGTTGAAAGGTGGGTTGGCCAGGATGAAGTCGAACTTCTCGCGCTTGTGCTGGTCGTCGAAGAACGTGTCCGCGTAGTTGCCCAGGTCGGCCTCGATGCCGCGGATGGCGAGGTTCATCGTGGCAAGCTTCCAGGTGGAGGGATTCGACTCCTGGCCGAACACGGTGATGTCGTCGCGGACGCTTCCGCCGTGCTCCTTGACGAACTCCGCGCTCTGTACAAACATGCCTCCCGCGCCGCAGCATGGGTCATACACGCGGCCATGGAAGGGTTGCAGGACCTCGACGAGCGTCCTGACGACGCAGCTCGGGGTGTAGAACTCGCCAGCGAGCTTGCCCTCCTGCTCGGCGAACTTGCCGAGGCAGTACATGTAGGTCTCGCCCAGGACGTCGACGTTGTCCTCTTCGTCCGTTGTGTTAGACCGCTTTGGATAAGTGTCCTATGCACAGTACACGCAGCAGGACCCCCAATTGCGACAATTCCATCATCAGGAAAGATGGAGGTTGCAATGGAAGACGTGCTCACCCAGCTGACGAGGCAGTTCCTCCCGCAGATGACGGCTGCCGAGAAGAGCAGGGTCCTGAGATCGCTCAAGGCGCTGATAGACGCGGAGTTGTTCGACCTCGCGGCAAGCGAGGGGGCGGAAGACGATCCCGACAGAGCCTGCCCCTGGTGCGGCTCCCCGCATTACGTGAAGAGGGGGCGAGACGGGCGCGGCCGTCAGCGGTTCCTCTGCCGAGGGTGCGCCAGGACCTTCACCGACGCCACCATGCGCATCTTCTCCACCACCAAGCTCGACAGGTCGGCCTGGATGAGGTTCGCGGAGTGCCACGTGGACATGCTCCCGCTGCGCGAGTCGGCGGAAAAGTGCGGCGTGTGCCTCAAGACGGCGTTCTTCATGCGCCACAGGCTGCTCGAGGCCATGGCCAAGCGCATGCCCGCCTTCCGCGTGGAGGCCGGCGGCGGGGCCGAGCTCGACGAGTGCTTCTTCAGGGAGAGCTTCAAGGGAAACCGCTCCAGGTCGGAGTCCGGCGTGCCCAGGAAGCCCCGCGCAAGGTCGCAGGGAACCGACGGGCACGAGAAGATATGCGTGCTCACCGGCATCAACGACGCCGGCGACATCTTCTACGAGATCGCGGGGAGGGGCGGCCTCGACGAGGCGGCAGCCAGGGAGCTGCTCGCCGACAAGCTCGCGGTCGGCGCGATAATCTCGACGGACCGTGCGCACGTGTACCGCCGCGTCCTGCCCGCCCTCGGCGTCGGCGAGCACATCGCCAGCAAGAGGGAGGAGCACGCCATCAACAGGGTGAACAGCCTCCACTCCCAGATGAGGCACTTCATCGGCAGGTTCCGGGGCGTCTCCACGAGACGCCTCGAGAACTACCTCGCCTGGTTCAAGTGGACGTGGTGCTTCAAGGTCCGCAGGAGCGCGGACGAGCTCGCCGAGCTCATAGTGAGGCAGGCGGCCCGCGGCACGTACGAGAAGACCTGGCGCCAGTACAAGGTGACCCCCTATCCGTTCTACGAGTACTGGATCAAGCAGGCGAAATGGGACTCGCGTGCGCGGAGGGCCATATACGGCGTGGCGTGATGTCCAGGGCGGTCTGGCGCAGCGCATCTGCGGCAAGCGCTGAAGTCGTGACCCGATGCAAAAAGCAACAGCTAGCGATATTCTTCGGGAACGTCGAAACCGTACTCACGGCATAGGAGCATGACATCGTGGACGTCGTGCTCGTCATGCTGATAGCCCAAGTGAAACAACAGCTGGCTTTCGGGGTCGATGCACGACACCTCCACCTCGCCGATGCGCCCCCTCCCCGAAAAGACCTCCCCGGGAAAACGATCTCCCTGATACAGAATATCGCCATTCTCGGCGAAATCGAAGCAATGCAGGTCGACGATGCGCCCCGCCTCGTCTTGCCACACCGTGTGATCTTCGGTGGTGAAAGATGCAGCCACCTCGGAAAACCCCTCATCAGCAATTAGATCCACGAACCTTTGGTAATCCCCGCGCTGAACGAACAGGTCGATGTCGTTATGAGCCCTGGTCTCACGCCCGACAAGCGCATCGACGCCCCAGCCGCCATCAAGATATACGCCAATGCCCGCACCTGCGGAAAGGCCGATTATCCAACACGCATCATCCTTGGTGACCATAGGAGCTCCTTCGCTTTCGCCTGCTATTTAAGCAAGAAAGATTATAGGAAAAGTCCCAGTATCCAAAGTGGTCTAACACAACGAATGCATGGGACATACAAACCCCCTGCAACCATTTACTATAGGTTATGGAACGGGTTTAATATCATTTGCTCGTGATTATGCTAAAACTATTGATTGTTATAAAATGTATTTAATAACGAATAGAAGCAATATTTCTGCTTGTAAATGTTATGAAAAAGCAGGAGGAATAAATAAAGTAGATGATGAAATTATTTATGTGTATGATTTTAAGGAGAAAAACTAATGGATATAAAAAAGATAATAGAAGAAAAATGCAATATAGTTGTTGATAGTATAAAGTTGATTGGTGAGGGTTATGACAGCAAAGCATACATTGTAAATAATGAATATGTTTTCAAAATCAAATTTAGTGCTAATAAGAAAAAAGGGTATGAAAAAGAAAAAGCAATATATGATTTTCTAAACAAAAAATTAAATACAAATATTAAAATACCAAATATAGAATATTCATATATAAGTGAAGAATTATCTATTTTAGGATATAAAGAAATTAAAGGAACTTTTTTAACACCAGAAATATATTTTGCCTTATCAAAAGAAAAGCAAGAATTATTAAAGCAAGATATTGCTATGTTTTTAAGACAAATGCACGATTTAGATTATAGTGAAATAAGTTCATATACGATAGACAATAAACAAAATGTTTTAGAAGAATATCAATTACTTAAAGAAACAATATATGATAGTCTTACTGATATTGAAAAACAATATGTAGAAGAATTTATGCAAAGATTAAATAGTACAACTATATTTGATGGTAAAAAATGCTTATGCCATAATGATTTTAGTTGTAATCATTTATTACTTGATGATGAAAATAGATTATGTGGTGTAATAGATTTTGGAGATTCTGGAATTATAGATGAATACTGTGATTTCATATATTTGCTAGAAGATAGTGAAGAAGAAATTGGCGTGTCTTTTGGAGAAGATATATTAAGATTATACGGAAATATTGATATTTCAAAAGCAAAGGAATATCAAGATGTTGTAGAACAATATTATCCAATAGAAACTATTGTATATGGTATTAAAAATAATAGACCTGATTTTATAGAAAAAGGTAGAAATATGCAGACACGAGATGTTGGGAGATTTTTCAGCGGATAAATATTTGAATTTAGAAAACTTACAAAAATCATCTTGACAAACTCGTTCCCGAGGGTTCCGAATTCCCAGGAAGGTATTTCTCTTGGAAAGAAAGTGACTACTGCTTCAAAGTCGGAGAGGGGATCTACTTCAACCCAGGCAGCTCCACTTCGGTAAAAATTGAAACTCTCAAAATCATTTTTGAGGCAGCGGGCATTGATTGCTTCGGAACTTTTGATTGAACTGTACAAGTCGAAGACCGAGGATCCCGATTAGCTACCAGGGGAGGGTTTGGTGGAGTTCGCTCTACCCCGCCCTCCCTTGGTTATATAATGCCAAGCAGAGCTAAATTTTTACACGAATCGCCGTGACCCCCGTGACCCCAGAGATTGACCCAGATAACCCGAAAAACCGTGACCCAAATTTGACCCCATGGATTTTCGTCAATTTTTGAGACTGGGTATAAATTGGGCGAACTAGAACAAACTGCGACAAACTGGAACAAACTGGAGAGAATTTTTAACTATTGAGTGGGAATAGAAAATTCCTTAGTTATGGGGGTATTAATTTGATTTCCTTTAGGATACACCCCCATAACTATATGAATTGACCTGCTGACTCCAATGAAGATTGGAGGGCAACGGCCAGGGGTGACGGCCCAGCGAGTGTTATTTTGCGAGCTATGCGCGTTGAAAGCGACCTTTCGTGGTATAAACTGCTTGCCGGAAGCCGCGGCTTTCAGAGTACGGCTTACGTGTACGTTTAACCTCCGTGGGCGACGGGGTGCCGCAAGGCGTAGAATATCGCCCACCTGTAGGGGCCTGCAGCGATGCGGGCCCCGCTTCGTATGAAGGGGGCGCAACCGGTGAAGGTCGTATCCATCTCCCAGGACTTCTTCGACCTCGTCGAGGGCGACCGCGAGCTCATGCTTAAGCACAATCTCCCCTGCATCGTGGTGGTGAGGCTGCGTTTCCGCGGGAAGCGCAGGGACTTCGCCGTACCGCTGCATTCCAACATCGCCCCCAACGTGCCCAAAGACCAGTACTTTGCGTTGCCACCCCGCCCCACGACGCGCCCCGGCTGCCGCCACGGCATCCACTACATCAAGATGTTCCCCATAACCAAGTCCTACCAGCGCCGCTTCAGGACCGAGGGCTCGGCCTACTACGAGACGCTCCAGCGCATCATCGACGGCAACACCAAGCGCATTGTCTCCGAGTGCCAGGCGTACCTCGACCGCTACGAGCGCGAGGGAAGGCCCCACTTCGCCGTCGACATCGACCGTATCGTGGGGCTGCTGGAGGGCGAGAAGTAGGGCACTTCGGCTCAGTCTCGAGCCATGTGGAGTCGCTCCGCATTTTTGAACGCCGCGTGTGCGTCCCAAATACTTGAGAAACTTGAGAAACAAGCTGTGAAGTGCAGTGGCTCGCCCGTGCCCGTGCATAGCCGTCACCATTAGCGTCTACGCGGCGTCGGCTTCAAGTGGAACTGGCCCCACTGCTGTATATGGTTTGCCTTGCTGCACATGGCGATCAATGCCCGCGATGCTTCTGCTTGCGCTTCAGCTTTCGCTGCTCGAAGCGCGCCTCCGCCTCATCCGCGCGACGCTGGCTTCTTGCTTGAGCCGACTCCCGCTTCATCGCTTCCCGCTGTGCTGCGAGCGCCTGTTGTGCCTTGGTGCTCACCGCGGGCCGCTTAAGGGCTTTCGCTGCCTCGCGAGCGCGTCGCTTGGGATTCTTCGCGGGCTTGCTTGTTTCCGTGGCCTCGTCACCGAAGAACGTGAGCTTCGCCCATTTGCTTGTAACGAATTGCAGGATTTCCTCATCGGACGGTTCCGCGCCGAAGACGATGCGGGCGGCGCCGTATCTGCCGTCCTCGACATGCTCCGCCAGCCCGACCCAGAATTGGCCGTCATGATATACGGTCAGGGTGGATGACACGCTGATCTGCATGGTTGGTTCCTCCTTTATGTAGATGACCATGCAGAGAAGGGACAACCAAGGAGGCAGGTTACTGATGCGGACTCCCGCACGCCCACGACTACCCGACGGGGACTGTGTTTTCATCTCTGGTGGTTGGATTGTAGCATGAGCGAATGCGCATTGACCTCGCTGCCGGCATGCTGTGACTGGTCGAGGGTTTTACCAGGAATGGGGAAAGCCGGCACAGGAGCTGCGCCCGGGCGATGTGGTCAACATCGCCCCGGGGGTGAAGCATTGACACGGAGCCGCGCCCGACGGCTGGTTCTCCCATCTCGCGCTGGAGGTTCCGGGCGAGGAGACCTCCAACGAGTGGTTGGAGCCTGTGAACGACGAGGATTATCTCAAAGCGACTAACAAAGAGGCTTAAGCACCGTCGCCCACCCGCGCCGCCGAGAGCAGTGCGCCCAAATCGGCCTGGATTGCCTCCGCCTTGCTTCCGAGCTGCAAGGGGGCTGAGTCGCCCGAGATGTTTACGCTCAACAGATGCACATCCGGCAGCTTTGCGGCCATGCTCCAGAACGGGAGCGTGATGATGCCGGGGGTCATCTCGCCCACGCCAAGCTCCAGCAGCAGCACGCGGCCAGCTCCGCGCTCGTGCACGAAGCGCTCGTATCGTCCGAGGCTCTCGCGCCATGTCGCACCCTGCAGAAACGTGTCGTCGCGCACCCACGGTACAAGATACTGATTTTCCGTGCGAAAACGCTCATGCCGCTAAATTGAGCGACCGCCTGTACTGCAGCGGGATCATCCGCCCGAGCGATCCCTTAATCCGTCGCCCGTTGCGCCAATCGGCAGAAGCCACGCGTGGACGCTAATCGCTCGAGCGAATCGTCGTCGGTTTCCGTTTAACGATTTCTTTTTCCGCTATTATCTGACCCTCGGACTTCCTCGTGATAGAAGTAGTCCACGATCACCGGATGCCCCTGGGGGACTCTGCCATAAGGCATTTCGTTGTCCACAAAGGGGCAATCGTACTTCTTGGCCATTTCCTCGGCTTTTACTTCAAGCGCTTCAAAATAGCTACGGTTGCGCTTGTTATAGATCTCATCGTAAAGCGGTACGAGATTGGGATGTTTCTCGGCGATATAATCCAGGATTGCTTTTTTGAAACCACCCCGAAGATTGAGATTTTCGAGCCAAAACAAATCGCACCGATCCTTTACTCGCTCAAAAATCATCTCAAAATCCGTGATGCCGGGAAATACCGGGGACACGAAGCAGACCGTACGGATACCTTCGTCATACACCTGCTTCATAGCAGCGATACGACGCTCGATGCTCGACGCGGAGTCCATATCGTTCTTGAAGTTCTCATCCAGCGTGTTGATCGACCATGAAACGGTCACTCGTCCAAGCCTCTTCAGCAGATCGATATCCCGTACCACAAGATCGGACTTTGTGCAGATCAGAATATCTGCATCGCTGCCAATCAGCTGCTCCAGGAGTTTCCTGGTATTCCCGAATCGCTCCTCCTGTGGATTGTAGCCATCCGTCACAGAACCGATAACCACCCGCTGTCCAGCGTATTTCTTCGGATTCTTGATTTCCGGCCAATGCTTCACATCAAGAAAGGTGCCCCATTCCTCCTTGTGTCCGGTAAAGCGCTTCATAAAGGAGGCATAGCAATACTTGCAGGCATGCGTGCAGCCTACATAGGGATTGACCGAGTAGCCGCCTACCGGCAGGCTGGACTTGGTCATGATGTTCTTTGCTTCCACCTCATTGATGAGGATTCCATCGATCACTTCCGCCATGTTCTCTGTACCTCCAGCACTCTTTCGAATTCTTCCGGCAATTCCTGGATCATGTTTTCGTCCCCTATGACAGAGACGAGGTCTTCCTTCATAAACATTGGAATGCCAAGCGCGTGCGCCTGGTCCGTCAAAGACCATGCCCACTCCGGTTCCGTATGAACCTTCCTGCTCTGCGCCCCGGTCATGGTACCGACGACGATCCAGTTGATTCCGGAAAGGTCGACCGTACCGGGATCGTCGAATAGCGGCTCAAAAGTAACGAAGAAGTGATTTGCTTTGACGTTTTTCCGAAGGGCGTCGATACGCCACAGCTCCGCTTTCCTCGTCACCGTAACGCCGAACCATGCGTTTTCCAGGTCGGTATCTAAATCCAGCAAATCGGGTCTCTTGGTCAGGAACAGGAACTGATGCTGTGGATTCTCATGGATCTTTGCAAATACCTCGTCTCGCCATTCCAGCTTCCACCCGGAGAGATCGCTCATGCCGGTAAGGAGAAAGTTCTGCGGGCGTTTCTTTTCCATCATCTTGAGCTTGCTCGGGAAGAACGCAGGATCAGCGAAGTCGTCAATCATATGCCAACGTTTCACATTGTTACGGGCATAGCAATATGGACACCCCACCGTGCACCCGATGACGATATTCATATTCTGAATCTGATTTTTGATGCAGATGCTCATAACGCCTGCCTACCTGCCTCTCCCGTAAACACGCAATCAGCCTCCCCCACCTTGCGGGCAAAAGCCTCGATATCTTGCTTGCAAGCAGCAGGCTCGCAATCGCTCAAATCGTATGACGTGCCGCCGTTTCGATAGACGGCCCGATGGGAAAACGATCGGCTGACAAGCCCGATGCCGAGCTTCTCGTACAGGGTCATCCGTGCTCCCTTTCAGCTATTATAAACAGGTGTCTATAAACAGTATCCTTGTTGATTTTCGTAGGGGCAATGAACAAACGCGTGCACCTGTCGATAAACGAACAGCTACTGGACATTGTCAAACGACTCAGATTGGAGAGGCGATGGGAGAAACCAAGATCGACCGCCGGCGGCGCTACACCCTCTCGATCATACAGGAGGCGTTCTTCGCGCTGCTGGCCGAGGTCGGCTTCGCGAAGATGACGGTGGCGGACATCTGCCGCCGCGCCGATATCAACCGCGGCACGTTCTATCTGCACTACGAGGACAAATTCGCGCTGCTCGACGCGCTTATCGACGAGGCCCTGGCGGCGGCACCCCCACTCGAAGGAACGGAAGCGGGGGCCCTCTGCCAGCGCCCGCCGGCAAACGAGGACTATTATCTGCTCTACTTGGATGACGACGCGTATGCCCGCGTGGCACAGCACGTCGTCGAGCGCGGCGCCGAGCAAATGGTTCCCTCGATCATGGAGAAGACCGGGCTTTCGCACGAAGACGCCTACCTGCTCTTCGTCCACAACGTCCAGGGAAATCTCGCGGTCAACCGCCTGCTCGGTTGGAGGCGAGGGCCTGAGTTCGCCCATGCACAGGAGCTGCTCGGCGCCTATTCCGAAGGAGGCATGCGAGCGGTGTCAAGTCGCCACGATTCCCGTAGCTCATCTTAAGCGTAGGCCCATTCTGGGCAGGCGGCGCGTATCTCCAACTCCATGCGGGCCTTCTGCTCCTCGAACACGGCCTTGCGTCAAGCGAAAACCCGGCAGGGCCCGAGTTTTGCGCAGCAATGCCCAGCTTCGTGCGGATATACGGCAAGAACGCATCGGAGAAACCCATCCCTGCAAAAGGCAGAGACAACGACGATGATACCGTGGGCATTGTCAAGGTAGAACACCTCAAAGATGGGGTTAGTAGCCTTGCCGTATTCCCGAATCAGAATTAGCACATAATGGCGTCGTCGGCGGTGAAGGCGCCGAGGGAGCCCTGCTTGACCTGGATGCAGACGTAGGTGATGCCCGAGTCGGCCGCGGCGCGGAACCTGCGGCGCGCAGCGGGGGAGATGCGCAGCCAGTCGCCGACTGCAAGCTCGATATCCTCATCGTCGATGGTGACCGTGCCAGCGCCCTCGAGCACGCCGTAGATTTCCTCGTTTTCCTTGTGCGCATGGACGAACGGAACGTCGGCGCCGGCGGGAAGCTTGTTGATGCTCACCTCTGCCCCGGTGAGGCCGAGCGCCTCGTGCAGCTCGACGCGACCTTCGTCACCAGTGCTGGTCTTCGCGTAATTAACCATAGTAGTTCCTCTCTCAGAGAACCGATTTGCCTTGCGGGCATATCCCGCTTGAGCTATATTTCACGTGATAGTGCATGCAAAAGCGAGTACGCACTTATTTGTAACTACGTATTTTTTTGTGAAACCGGCGCGATCAAGAAGGAGGGCCTCCCGTGATGGCCAAAGAGGAACTTCCGGAGTGTCCGGTAGCGACGGCGGTGGCGCTCATCGGCGGCAAGTGGAAGCTGCTCATCATTCGCAACTTGCGCAAGCGGCCCTGGCGCTTCAACGAGTTGCGCCGCGACCTTGAAGGCATCTCTCAGAAGGTGCTTACCGACAGCCTGCGCCAGCTGGAGGATGACGGCCTCGTCTTTCGCCACGACTATGGTGAAAACCCTCCCCGCGTTGAGTACGGGCTCACCGAGCTCGGCCGGCAAATGATGCCCGTTATAGACTCGCTCGCAGACTTCGGCGCCTATTACAAGGCGATTGTTCCGTAGCAGACGCGTCACTCGGCGGCACTCGCTTCACGACGGCGTGGGAAACGAGGCGCTGCTGGAGCGGCAAAATGCCGAACATCCGCCCACCCGATTTCGTCACCCGAGAGGACTTCGACTGGGCCGTTTCGGAAGCTGCCGCCAAGAAGAAGCTGGACTTCTCGGCGGTCGAGCTGCTGAGGGTCGGCGAGGGCTTTTGCGTTCAGTGCATGCACACCGGGCCTTACGACGGCGAGCCGGCGACCATAGACGCCATGCGCGCATTTGCAGCGGAGGAGGGCTACGCCCCCGATTTCTCCGAATCCCGTCTCCATCACGAAATCTACCTCTCCGACCCGCGCAAGTGCGCGCCGGAGAAGCTCAAGACCGTGATCCGCCATCCTATAAAGTTGATTTAGCGAAACGAGCGACGCAATAGATAGCGGTGTCGGTTCAAATGGAACCGACACCGCTTCTGTATGAGGCTTGCTGCAAATGGCGATCAATGCCCGCGATGCTTCCGCTTGCGCTTCAGTTTTCGCTGCTCGAAGCGCGCCTCCGCCTCATCCGCGCGACGCTGGCTTCTTGCTTGAGCCGATTCCCGCTTCATCGTCTCCCGCTGATTCGCGAGCGCCTGCTGCGCCTTGGTGCTCATCGCCGGCTGCTTGAGGGCTTTCGCCGCCTCGCGGGCGCGTCTCTTGGGGTTCTTCGCGGGCTCGCTCGCCTCCGCGGGATCGTCACCGAAGAACGCGAGCTTCGCCCATTTGCTTGTAACGAATCGCAGGATCTCCTCATCGGACGGTTCTGCGCCGAAGACGATGCGGGCGACGCCGTACCTGCCGTCCTCGACATGCTCCGCCAGCCCGACCCAGAATTGGCCGTCGTGATATACGGTCAGGGTGGACGACACGCTGATCTGCATGGCTGGTTCCTCCTTTATGTAGATGACCATGCAGAGAAGGGACAACCAAGGAGGCAGGTTACTGATGCGGACTCCCGCACGCCCACGACTACCCGACGGGGACTGTGTTTTCATCTCTGGTGCCCGCATTGTAGCACGCGCGGATTCACGATGTTGATTGCCGGCGCCTAGACGGAGATGAAGGCGGTTCGATCTAGGTCAAGCCGGTCGCTCGTTCATGAAGCGGCCGATTCCCTGAAAATAAAAGGCGCCCACGAGGACACCTACAGGCTATCTTCGAACTACTTGGTTGGGGCAGACGGAGGAAAAAAATAGGGTAGAATCGCTCTCACGATCCCGCCCCGCAAACCCGAGGGTTTCTAACTGGCTCCATTATTCCGGGCTTCTCAGTTCTGTCATTGACCCAGGTATCATCCGTCTCCTATAGCGAGTGAATATAAAAATAGGGCAGAGTCGCTTGCGCAAGTCCGCCCCTAAAACCGTGAAGGTTTTGCTATCTGCAGGCTATTCTACCAACCCGAGCGATTCTGTCAACCTGCGAAGGAACTCGAGCGCGGAGCGAGCTGCGGCGTCGGGCCCCTTGTCGGGCAGCGCCTCGGTTTCGCCGTCGGCCCTGGCGAACATCTCGGCGAGCTCGGATGCGGCGCGCGAGCGCGAGGAGCCCTCGGGTACCAAGCCGGAGTGCGCCACGAGCACGGTCGCGACCTCCTGCATGGCCGTATTCCCCATCCACTTCCTCCTGGTCGCCTTGGGAATCCCCACGGCGGCGACCCTTCGGGAGACGCCGCTGGACGCCGAGCCCCGGGCGGCGCCCCTCTCGGCGAAGCAGTTGATCAGGCACGAGCCGTGCGCGGCGCAGTTGCGGACGGACTTCACGCGCTTGAGGTCGTAGTGGGAGGCCTCGAGGCGCCTGTCGCCCCATCGCCTGGCGCAGAAGCGCACGAAGTCGATGAGGGTGCCGAACGAGGTGAGCTCAAGGAAGGCCCAGGCAGGCATGTCGCCGGAGTACTTCGCGTAGAGGCTCGAGCTGTAGGGGCTGCGGCCGCTCATCTTGAGCTCGCGCAGGCGGTACTCCCTGTTTGCAGTGGTAAGCGATGCCATGTAGTCGGCCACGATGGCGTAGCCGTCCTCTCCACGGTCCTCCATCTCGCGAAGCAGTGTCACCTTCTGGAAATGCTCGATGTCGAGCGTCATGCCGAGCAGGGCGTGGCGCAGCTCCTGGTCGAGCGCCGCGAGCAGGCGCAGCTGGCCGAAGTCGAGGTCTACGTAGCGGCCGTCGCGCGGGCCTCCCTCGTATTTCGAGAAGAGTTTGCGGTAGGATGCGAGCTTGAAGAAGTTGCACTTGTCGCGCAGGTAGTCCGCGGCCTCTTCCTCGGAACACAGTTCGAAGGCTACGCCCTTCTGCTTGAGGTGCTCTATCTGCTGCTCGATCGTGAGGATCGGCTTCCTATCGTGGGGTTCGGCCATGCTCGGACTCCTGTCATTGATTTGAGAATCCTATTCTACCAGCATGTTTGCCCTGAATCCTGAAGGCCCGTTCGCCAACTCATAAGCAAGCCACCTGAGACTACTCACTTTGTTCACGAATGGCGAAGACCTGCGACCTGGGGTTTTGCAAATGGCGCGCAAGCCACCCGCGTTAATTCACTTGCGATTGCAGCTGGCGGCTTGCGGGCAAAAGGGCGGTTGAGTTTCAAAACGGGCGTTTTCGGCGCCATCGAGCCTCCAAAGGCGACCCGCCGCGCACTTTGGGACAAAAACAAAAACTCAAAGCCCTGAGTTTGAAAAAAGTTTTTGAGGTTGTCCCAGCTTTTGTCCCCGAAGCCGACGAAACGCGACATCGCGTCATTCGGCGGCACGCGTTCCGTGTCGATGCCGAAAACTGGGTGTAACTGGAGTGACGGGACGGCAGAACCGACGCCATCGAATGGGAATAAGGTTTAAGGAACCAACTTCTGAAAAATCAAAAATATTAGTGTCTTAACTGACGATTATCGCCTCCTCTGATAAACTAGGCAGAGGAGGCGGTTTACATGAAACTGTACCATCGCGAGCAATATCTGAAAAAGATTCGACCGTTCTACGATGACGATCTAATCAAGGTAATCACAGGTATTCGTCGCTGCGGCAAATCGTGCCTCATGGCAGCGATTGCCGAAGAACTAAGAAATCGCGGCGTCGAAGATAAGGACATCATCTACCTCGATCTTGATAAGCGCGGAAACCGCTCGATTAAGACGCCTGAGCAGCTGGAGAAAAAAATCGAGTCGCTTCTGGCTGACAACGACTTCAAATACCTCTTCATCGATGAGGTGCAGAACGTCCGAGACTACGAGGAGGTCGTGAACGCCTACAACTCGGATGGCGGCTTCTCGATATTCATCACAGGCTCCAACTCGTATCTGCTGTCTGGCGAGCTGATGACCAAGCTCACGGGCCGATACGTGGAGTTCGAGATGTTCACCCTGTCCTTTTCCGAGTTCCTCGATATGAAGAGGTTCATGGGCAAGGCGGTCGGTGACGCGCGAATCGAATTTGACGAATATCTACGCTATGGCGGGTTTCCTCGGTCTCTGGAATACGAAGATCCCGAGGCAAAGGCTCGCTACATCGAGGATGTCGTTGGGCAGATCGTCGACAAGGACATCAGGTCTCGCAACAAGATCCGGAACATTGATACGTTCAACCGTGTCATGACCTACGTCATCAACAACTATGGTGCGCCAACGAGCCTCACCAACCTTCATGACTATTTCACTAAGACGGAGCGCATTGCCGTCGAGCGGCGGACGATCGCCTCCTACATCCAGATGCTCGTTGACGCCAAGGTGCTCTACAGATGCGAGAGATTCGACCTTAAGTCCCGCAAATCGTTGCGTGGCGAGGAGAAGTACTACCTTGCGGATCCGGGTATCTATTTTGCGCGCAACATCGATGTCCGGTTGAATTACGGGCCCTCGTTGGAAAACGCCTTGTACATCTATCTCCGCTCGAGGGGATATAAGCTATCCGTAGGCCGCATCGGGAAGCTGGAGTGCGACTTCATCGCCCGCAGGCGCAACGCCTATGCCTACATCCAGGTTTCGATGACAATTGCCGATAGGAACGTGGAAGAGCGTGAGTACAGGCCATTCGGCTACATCAGGGACGGGTATCCGCGATACCTTTTCACGCTTGATCCCCTGCTGCAGGAGAGAGACGGCGTCAGGCACCTTAACATGGTGTCGTTCATAAAAGACGGTGCAGACCTGATTTGAGTGGAGGCCGGATTCCCTTTCTCCCTGGCGCGTGATAGGCGTGAGTATCAAATGAGGATCATCGACTTACGAAAAGTCAGCAGGTTGAGAACTCACACTGAAGGTAACGAACTTTTGACCAGTGGTTTCTGTTGTCGAGCGGGAGTAGTCCCGGGTGGTTTCCCCATGAGTCACGGAACGGGCTGGGGGCTTTGCTTGCGTCCAGATCGATTTGCGCGCGTTCGAACTCCTGTGCGGGAAATGATATGAAGTGAATGACTTTCCGCCAGGAGGGCTTCCGAGTGCCGGGGCGTATCCCTCGGCATTTTCTTATCCGAGAGAATCCCGCGATAGCCCCACGCTACGCTCAGAACCACTGCTCGCCGAGCAGCCACCTCGCGAGGTCCAGCACGAGAACGCCCTCCCGGGTATAGGGCTCATGCCTCGTGCGGGCGATGAGAACCTTCGGGAACGCGTCCCTGATGGACAGAAGCGGCGCGAGCTCCCTCTCGAGCGTCGATTCGGAGCTGATGTCGTCACTTGCCTGGATGTAGACGAGCTCCGCCCATTACAGTCTGAAATAGGCCATCGATAAATTTCGA
>NZ_QUHV01000017.1 GCF_003479805.1 Collinsella sp. AF08-23
CGGAGGCCCCGGTCTCCAAGATTTCTGCCGCACGCCCAAATGCCGGAGTTTTGTCGAGTTATGCTACCCTTTTGCGCTTTTGATGACCTCAACTTCATCAGGCGATGCCGCAAATCGGGCGAAAATGTAACGAAGAATTCGATACGCCGGGTAGACGTGGGTTTTGACAGCTTGCGAGCTGGGGGTTTGCCGCCTCAACTGGCGCTCTACTCGGCCTCTTCGGAAACTCGTTACATTTTCGCCCGATTCCTGGCACATACCCCCACTTCCATGGTGCGCGGGAAGCGCGGGCGTCACGTGCGAGTGGTTTTGTTCGCTTCTTGCAGCGCGTGCATGTGTAAGTCCGTGCACGTACAATAAGGCGTGTACGTTGCGTGCCAATACTCAAAAAGGAGCCGCCATGATCGACCGCTATACCCGTCCCGAGATGGGCCACATCTTCTCGCTTGAGAACAAGTACGCCATTTGGCAGGAGATTGAGGTCCTTGCCTGCGAGGCGCAGGCCGAACTCGGCAAATGCGGTATTACCAAGGAGGAGGCCGCTTGGATTCGCGAGCACGCCGCTTTTAACAAGGCTGAGGTGGACGAAATCGAGGCCGTCACCAATCATGACGTCATCGCGTTCCTTACCAACATGGGCTCCTATATCGACGCCGATGTGCCCGAGGGCGATCCCAAGCCCAGCCGCTGGGTGCACTACGGCATGACCAGCTCAGACCTGGGAGACACTGCCCTGTGCTATCAGCTTGTTCAGGCCACGGACATCATCATTGAGGACGTACGCAAGCTCGGCGAGATCTGTCGCCGCCGTGCGTTCGAGGAGCGCAATACCCTGTGCGTGGGTCGCACCCATGGCATCCATGCCGAGCCCATGACGTTCGGCATGAAGTTCGGCAGCTGGGCCTGGGAGCTCAAGCGCGATCTCGACCGCCTCATCGACGCGCGTAAGAACGTCGCGTTCGGCGCGATTTCCGGCGCGGTGGGCACGTACAGCTCCATTGACCCGTTTGTCGAGGAATACGTGTGCGAGCACCTCGGTCTCGCCCATGATCCGCTGTCTACGCAGGTTATTTCGCGCGACCATCATGCATATCTCGCCGGCGTGTTGGCCACGACCGCCGCGACCTGCGACCGCATTGCCACCGAGATTCGCAATTTGCAGAAGACCGACACCCTCGAGGCCGAGGAGCCCTTCCGCAAGGGCCAGAAGGGCAGTTCCGCGATGCCCCACAAGCGCAATCCCATCACCCTCGAGAAGGTGTGCGGCCTGTCGCGCGTGGTGAAGGCGAATGCCCAGGTTGCGTTTGACAATGTGGCCCTGTGGCACGAGCGCGACATCTCGCATTCCTCCGCCGAGCGCGTGGCGCAGGCCGACAGCTTCATCGCGCTCGACCACATGCTCACCTGCCTCATTCGCATCGTCGACGGCCTGATTCTGTATCCGGCACGCATGCAGGCGAACCTCGACCTTACGCGCGGCCTCATCTTCTCTTCCAAGGTGCTGCTCGCCTTGGTGGACACGGGCATTACGCGTGAGGACGCCTACAAGATCGTCCAGCGCAATTCCATGGCCGTGTGGGACGATGTTCACGCGGCCGTCGATGGCCCGACGCTGCGTGAGCGCCTCGAGGCCGATCCGGAGTGCACGGTGCCTGCCGAAAAGCTTGACGAGATTTTCGATCCGTGGGACTTCCTCACCCGCATTGACACGGTCTTTACGCGTCTGGAGCAGCTGAGCTTCTAGTGTGTAAGGGAATGGCTCGTTTTGCATACAGACGAGGGAATTAGGGGTGCCACCGGCGTGAAACAGCCGGTGGCACCCTTTGTCATACGGGCAATGTTTTGCCTCATGCTCAAGTGCTGGAAAATGTACAATAAAAGCACCCGGCGACGCGATCGCCCCGATGGCGTCGTTGACGAACGAGAAGTCGGACCCCAAGAGAAACGAGGTGGGTATGAGTATCGGAACAAAGAAATGTACAACCGCTATCCTCGTGTTGGCCACGGCGCTATCTACGGCTACCTTTTTGCCGTCCGTGGCGTATGCGCATGAGGAGCCCGTCCCTGCAGTTCGGACGACTGAGCAGCAGGCAGCCATATTCTCTCTTGATGAGGATGTTTCCGAGCGCGCCGGAGGGGTGGTTGCGAGCATTGACGGCGTCGAGTACCCGACGCTCAACGAGGCACTTGCGGCTGCTAAAGACGGCCAAACGGTCAAGGTGCTGGCAAACACGACCATGACCACGGGTCGCGTGGAAGGCGTCTCCATCACGCTGGACCTTAACGGCTGCGCCGTCCAGGTGGACAACCGCGCGTTCAATGTAATCTCCGGCGGCAGGCTCACGCTCGATGACACCGTAGGCGGCGGTCTGCTCAAGGTCAACAAGGTCGGCAGCACGCTTTCGCTGGGTATTGTGACCGGGTCCAAAGGCTCGGTGGTCATGAAGGGCGGCACGCTCGAGGTTCCCGAGTACGGCATCTACACCACCAAGGACGATACGGATGCGTGCGTCTTTCTACAGGGCGGCACCATCAAGGCGGACTACGGCATCTGCGCTCTTGGAAACGGAACCGAGCACAGCGCGAAGGTCGAGATCTCCGGCGGAGAAATCCAGGCGGGAATATTCGGATTTAGCACCAACGGCTCCGAAGGTATCGGTGGCGTTGATTTCGTCATGACGGGCGGTACCATCACGTCCACCGCAGAGGATGCCCCCGCGCTCTACCTGCCTGCCTTCTATAGCACGGCCACCATTACCGGCGGCACCATTACCGGAGGTACGGGTATCGAAATTCGTGCGGGCGAGCTTACCGTGTCGGGAAACGCCCAGATTTCAGGCATCGGCCCGCTGGAGTCCAGCCCCAACGGTAGCGGCAGCACGTCGTCCGGAGCGGGTATCGCGATTGCTCAGCACGCCACGAAGCAACCCATCAACGTTACGATCTCAGGCAACGCGAAGATTTCCGGAACCTACGCCTTGCATGAGAGCAATCCGCAAAAGAACGATCCCGAAGCGATCGAGCAGGTCAAGATTGCCGTCACGGGTGGCGCACTCGAGACCAACGCACCCGATGCATCGCAGGCGATTTATAGCGAAGACTGCACTGGATTCGTAAAGGGCGGTACGTCCAACACCGAGCTTCCCGGTGCTGTTTTGGCCGACGACAGCGCCATGCTGGTGAACGAAGAGGGATCCGTTTCTGTAGTGAGCGAGGCCGACGCCGTCGCAGGCGCGGGTGCGTTCGTCGAGAAGGACGGCAAGAAGGTCTACTACACAACGCCTGCCGCTGCGGAAAACGCCAACCCTGGTGCGACCGAGGACATCAAGGTCTACGCTGTTGAGGTGAACGGTCAGAAGTTCGCCACGCTTGAAGAGGGCATCGCGGCTGCCAAAAATGGCGGCACGGTCACCCTTCTGAGCGATTTGGGCGCTGATCAGGTCTCTGCTGGCAAAGACAAGTACATCAACATCACCGAGGCCGGTACCAAGGCGACCATCGACTTGGCGGGTCATACCATCACGCTCGACAGCGCTGATACCATATCGGTGTCTGCGTCCAATGTGACTCTTGCGGTAAAAAACGGCACAATCGTCAACACCAACAAGGACAGCTACGGCCTGTATACCTACGCCACCAATGACAACATCACCGTGACGCTGGAAGACCTTACGCTTCAAACGGTTGACCAGGCCATTGGCGTTCAGGGACTCAATTCCAACCAGAACGTGACGCTCAAGAACTGCAATATCACGTGCGAGACCACCGCAGTGTACTGGCCGCCGAAGTCCGGCACGCTGACTATCGAGGACACCTCCATTGAGGCCAAGAGCGGCGTCACCATTAAGGGTGGCTCGGTTGTCGCGGAGGGCGATACCCATATTAAGGCTACCGGCGAGAAGAAAAACCCCGAGGACTACTACGACGGCAGTCCCTCTGGCAATCTGATTTCGACCGGTGCAGCCATCTACGTGGAAAGCGGCTATAACGATCGCGACATCTCTCTGGATATCCAGGGCGGCACCTTCGAGAGCGAAAAGGGCGCGACCGTCTTGTACTTCGTCAAGGAAGGCGAAAGCACTACGGTCAGCCGTGATATTGCCATCTCCGGCGGCACGTTCGCGGGCGAGCCTCCCGCTGCCGAATTCATCGTCCCCGGCTCCGGACTGCAGCTCGACAAGGACGGCAACCTGGTTGCCGTGAGTGCGCAACTGGTTCCGAACGCCGATAAGGTCGTCGACGGCGTGTATGTCTACGATGTGGCATCGGGTAAGGAAATCACCGAAGCCGACCTTCTAGCTTTGATGGGCATGAACGTAGATGTCGAGAAGAGCGGTTACCTTATCAAGGTGGATACTGTTAACCTTGCGGCCCTGAATAAGGCCATCGCGGCAGCCGAAACTTCGGCAGAATTCTCCTTTGAGTTCAGTGCTGAAAAAGAGGCGGATGCATCATTGGCCTCCTCTGGGGTCGTGCCCTTCACGCTCAAGGTCAGGCTGGTTGATTCGGGTGTCGCTCCCGAGCCCGTTGACAAAGTCACGGTTACTTTCGAAACCGGTACGGGTTCCTCTTTTACCCAAGAGGTTGAGCCGGGCTCCAAGCTTACCCGCCCCGCCGACCCCACGTACAAAGGGTGGAAGTTCGTTGGCTGGTTTAAGGCCAAGGCTTCCGACGGGTCGGTGTCTGGCGAGTGGAACTTCGACAAAGACGTCGTAACTGCGGACACGACGCTTTACGGAGGTTGGGTGAAGGCCAGCTCCACCACCAATGCGCAAAAGCCTCAAAACGGGCTTCCCCAGACGGGCGATACGAGCGCCATCGGCATGGTCGCCCTAGGTGTCGCCGGCGTTGCCGCCGTTGTTGCAGGCGTCGTCGTCGCTAAGCGTCGTAAGTCCGAGTAGCCCATAGACCGCACGAGACACACGTGCTTCAGACGGGTCGCTGTCCTATGGCAGCGGCCCGTTTCTGCTATCCGCCGCCGCGCGTTTTGGGTATCATATCCAGCAGACTATAGGAGGAACCATGCACATCGCGCTCGATAAGCTCTAGCTACGCCTGCATTTTTGCTTGGACGTTGTCCGGCATAACTCATCCCACACGTCGATCAAACTATCGGCGCCCCCGTTATTTCCACGCGTATACAAGGAGCCATCATGCGCGACAAGCTTGAGAAAATCATCATCGCCTTCGAAGAGCTCGAGAAGAAGCTCTCCGACCCGGCCGTTGCCAGCGACATTAAGGAATTCACGCGCCTCAACAAGGAGTATGCGCACCAGACCGACTTGGTGAAGGCAGCTCGCGAGTACCTTGGTGCCCTCGATGACATCGAGGTGGCCAAGGAGATGCTGCACGATGCCAGCGATGCCGACGAGAAGGAGATGCTCCAGATGGAGATTTCCGAGAACGAGGCCAAGCTTCCTCAGCTCGAGGAAGACATCAAGATCATGCTCATTCCGGGTGATCCGATGGACGAGAAGGACACCATTGTCGAGATTCGCTCCGCTGCGGGCGGCGACGAGGCTGCCATCTTTGCGGGCGACCTGTTCAAGATGTACCAGCGCTTCATCGAGTCCAAAAAGTGGAAGATGACGGTCCTCGACTCCAGCCCATCCGAGGCGGGTGGCTTCAAGTCCATCGAGTTCAAGGTCGAGGGTGACAAGGTCTACTCCGTCATGAAGTATGAGTCGGGCGTGCATCGCGTCCAGCGTGTCCCCAAGACGGAGTCACAGGGCCGTATTCAGACGTCCACCGCGACCGTTGCCGTGTTGCCCGAGGCCGATGAGATTGACATCCAGATCAACCAGTCCGACCTGCGCATCGACACGTACTGTGCCTCCGGTCCTGGCGGCCAGTGCGTCAACACCACCTATTCGGCGGTTCGCATCACCCACCTGCCCACGAACACCGTGGTCCAGTCCCAGGAGCAGCGCTCTCAAATCCAGAACCGCGAGGTCTGCATGCAGATGCTCCGCGCTCGTCTGTACGAGATGGAGCTCGAGAAGCAGCAGGCTGAGCTTGGTGCCGAGCGCTCCGCGCAGATCGGCCACGGCAACCGTTCGGAGAAGATCCGCACGTACAACTTGCCGCAGGACCGTGTGACCGACCATCGTATCGGCTATAACTCCACGTACAACGGTGTATTGCTGGGTGACCAGCTCGCTGGCGTCATCGACGCGCTCGCCGCTGCCGACCGTGCAGCAAAGTTGGCCGAGGCCGTATAAGCCATCACGTCACAACCATATAGCGTGTGTGAGGGCGGTTTGTTTGCAAGCCGCCCTTGTTTGATGTGTGCATGGTCTTGCCGGAAGTTCTCTGCCTTACGAACGACTTTGGCCGGGATATGCTGTAATTTGCTATTTCCGAAAGGTGGGTGACGGCCGTGCCGTAGAATCGCGGATGAGCAATACATGAGGACGGGGGCCGAGATGCCAAACGAGACCTGGACCATCAAGCGGTGTCTGGATTGGACGCGCGACTACCTGAGAGATAAGGGCGACGAGCGTCCGCGCCTGTCTGCCGAGTGGCTTCTTTCCGGGGTTACGGGGCTCTCACGGACAGAGATCTACATGAGCTTCGACAAGCCCATGTCGCCTGAGGAGCTTGCTCGCATGCATAGCGCCGTGGTACGCAGGGCCAAGGGTGAACCGCTGCAGTACATCATTGGGGAGACGGATTTTCGAACCATCACCGTTGCGTGTGTCCCCGGCGTCCTCATTCCGCGTCCCGAAACGGAGCTTTTGGTTGAGGAAACCCTCAAGTACATCGATGCCGACGTTTTGGGTGCTGCTGCAAGCAGGCCGCGCAGCCGTGTTGAGCTGCCATGGAACGCCGAGATTCAGGCGGCGCGCGAAGCGGAGTTGGCAACGGCGGCAGCCCAGAGCGAGGATCGCCTTGTCGAGCGCGAGCTCACGGAGGAGGACATTGCGGCGCTTGAGGAGGATGCCGAGCTTGAGGCCGGAGATTCTGGTGATTCTGGCGATGAGGTAGGCCTGCAAACCGCCGTCCCTCGGGATGGGGAGGGCGTATTGGGCTCTGCGAGCGCAAACGGTGTGAACACGTCGGATGACGATGATTCTGCATCGCAGGTGGCTCGTGTGCTGGAAGTCGGCTGCGGAACCGGGTGCATCTCGCTTTCCATCGCCGCCGAGCGCCCGGAGCATACGTGCTGTGTTGCGATTGACATAGAGCCGCGCGCTGTCGACCTTTCCATCCGCAACCGTGACGCGTTGGGCATTGCGCCCGATGTTGTGGATGTGCGCTTGGGTAACCTCGTCTCGCCCCTCAATCGTGAGACTGAGTGGGGGACGTTCGATGTGTTGGTGTCGAATCCCCCCTACATTCCAACATCGGTGATGGGTAACCTTCCGCACGAGGTGGCGGATTATGAGCCGGCTCTGGCTCTCGATGGCGGGGAAGATGGTCTGGACATCTTCAGGCGTCTGGTGAATGCCGCCCCCCACATGCTCAAGCCAGGTGGACTTCTTGCATGCGAGCTCTATGAGGGACACCTCGACCAGGCAGCCTCCCTGTGCCGCGCCGCCGGCATGCGTGAGGTCCGTGTCGTCAACGATCTTACCAATCGCCCCCGCATCATCCTCGCTCGCGTGTAGGCCAGCACCTCGCGGTGACGCGCGGAGAGAATCAAGTGTCTGCATCAGTAGTGATTGCAAATAATAACGTTTGACGTTATTAACGAAGGGCGTTACTATGATTCTATCGTATCGAGACAAAGATACCGAGAGGCTGGCGAAGGGCCTTCGCGTGCTCAGATTTGCTCCGTTCGAGAGAATCGCTCTGCGAAAGCTGAGGCAGCTAGACATTGCCGGCAGCCTTAATGATCTTCGAGTTCCTCCCGGTAACCATCTTGAGGCTTTGACGGGGAAGCGCTCTGGTCAATGCAGCATAAGGGTGAATGACCAGTACAGGGTTTGCTTTACCTGGACCCCGTCAGGGCCAAAAGACGTTGAAATCGTCGACTACCATCATTGAGGGGAGACGAAATGGCGCGCGACTTGGCACCTGTTACACCGGGGGAGCTTCTAAAAGAGGAGTTTCTCGAGCCTTTGGGGATATCGCAGTATCGACTGGCCAAGGCGACGGGCATTCCGGCTCAAAGGATCGGGCAGATTGTCTTGGGGCGTCGTCGTATCACGGCCGATACCGATTTGCGCCTTTGCCGGTACTTTGGCTTAACGGACGGATACTGGCTCAGGGCGCAAGTCGCATACGATGTCGAAGAGGCGCGAACAGCCCTTGAGGCTGACCTGCAGGAC
Source organism: Collinsella sp. AF08-23 (assembly GCF_003479805.1). Classification (GTDB taxonomy): domain Bacteria; phylum Actinomycetota; class Coriobacteriia; order Coriobacteriales; family Coriobacteriaceae; genus Collinsella. The sequence goes on from NZ_QUHV01000017.1 coordinate 8,274, forward strand.
ATCCAGCCGTTGGATCAGGTGGCAATAGGCTAATAGACGCAGCAAAAGAAGTAGCAGCTGGAGGGATGTATGTTCAACTTTACCGAGGCAATCGACAGGACAGGCAAGGACGCCATCGCATACGACGCGCAGGCGGCGATACGTGGGGGTTCGCTGGGTCCTACTGATGTAGAGGTCGCAGAGGGATTCGACATCATTCCCATGTGGGTTGCCGATATGAGTTTTGCGACCGCCCCTTCGGTCACCCGCGCCCTGCATGAACGCGTCGACCATCCGTGCTTTGGTTACTTTGACCCTTCGCCCGCCTATTATGATGCGATTATCCGTTGGCACGAACTTCGGAACGGCGTGACTGGCATGCGCCCGGAGCACATCGCATACGAAAACGGCGTGCTGGGTGGCGTCGCTTCTACGCTTTCAGTTCTGTGCTCGCGCGGTGACAGCGTGCTTGTTCACGCACCGACCTATGTAGGTTTTACCAAGACCCTGAGGAACGCGGGGTACGACCTCGTGTCGAGTGCGCTCATCCGCGACGATCAGGGCGTGTGGCGCATGGATTACGATGACATGGAGCGCAAAATCATCGATCATAGGATTCACGCGACGATTTTCTGCTCCCCGCACAATCCCACGGGTCGTGTATGGGAGAGATGGGAGATTGAGCGCGCGATGGAGCTGTTCCGCGCGCACGATGTGTATGTGATCGCAGACGAGATTTGGTCGGACATTCTGTTGGACGGACATGTTTACACGCCAACGCAGAGCGTGAGCGTGGATGCCCGTAACAGGACAATCGCTCTGTACGCTCCCAGCAAGACCTTCAATCTTGCGGGCCTGATTGGCAGTTATCGCGTGGTGTACAACGCGTGGCTACGCGACCGCCTCGACAAGGAGGAGAGCCTGTCGCACTACAACAGCCAAAACGTGCTTTCCATGCATGGGTTGATAGGTGCGTATTGCGAGGAAGGGATGGCGTGGACCGACGAGCTCAACGTGGTGCTGAGCGAGAACGCCAGCGTCGCTTGCGAGTTCTTTGGACGCATTCCCGGCGTGAGCTTCTCCCGTCCCCAGGGCACCTACATGCTGTTCCTCGATTGCGCGCAATGGTGCGAGGAACATGATATGACCATCGACGATCTCCAGCGTTCCGGGGTGCGTGTGGGCGTACTGTGGCAGGATGGAAGGGCGTTTGGAGGCGAGGCGACCATCAGGTTGAACTTGGCGCTGTCCACTGAGCGTTTGAGAGAAGCGCTCGGCAGACTGAAAGAGTACGTGTTCGTTGCGAAGAGGTAAAACCAGCGAGAGAGGGCGATGATGGTCGAGGTGTACCGCGTTACAGCAGGGGGAGCGCGCGAAGGCGTGCCCGCGCCCGATGGAGAGCCACTCGGGGTCGCCGCCGGGGCAATGAGTTCAGGCGCCCTCGCGTTGGTGCCCACCGAGACGGTGTATGGCGTTGGCGTTGCGGTTCGGGCTTACGCCGCGTGTGGGGAAATGCCGCCGTCTGCCACGGGGTACGGACGCATCTTTACGCTTAAGCACCGCGATACCGCCCAGACGGTTCCCTGGCTCGTGTCGGGGGCAGAGGCGCTTGATGAGTACGGAGTTGATGTGCCGCAGGCGATTCGCGACCTTGCCGCGGCATTCTGGCCCGGCGCCCTCACCCTTGTTGTGCCTGCGGGGCCGCGAGTCCCAGCCTTCATGCGCGCATCTGACGGCACGGTTGCATTGCGCGCGTCGGCGTCGCCGGTGGTGCAGGAGCTGATTCGCCTCTGTGACTCTCCACTCGCCATGACATCTGCCAACACGCATGGCAAGCCCGCACCAACTTCGTTCGTCGAAGTAGAGCCACGCATTTTGAGCGGGGTGGATGTTGCCGTCGATGCGGGGGAGACCCCGTGCAGGGATGCGTCGACCATCGTGGCCGTACAGGGCGGAGAGGTGACGATCCTTCGCCAGGGAGCACTTGCCGCAAAAGACATATACGAGGCTCTGGCGTAGCTCCCGCTGCGGCCGATGGTCGACAACCCACTCGAGTGGTAGTTAAAAAAAGAGACCAATGTATACCGTTTGAGCAGGGGAAATACCATTCAGCCCCCAATTACTCACCGTTCATGTGAGTTGAATGGCGAGTCCGATGTGAGCCATGTGAAAATCCTTCCTTGAATGTCGCTATCTGTAGGTGGGTCCTGCCGCGAGGCGGAGCCCCTTAGGCGAAGGGGGATATGAATGAAGGCACGTCTGACTCATGGACGAACGAGGAGCCAGCTTGTCTGCGCGCTCGCCGCAGGTGCCCTTATCGCAACTGCACCGCTTGCTCAAGCTTGGGCCGAAATCGCACCCGACGTTCGGTCGCAGTCGTCGACGCAGATGAGCTCAGAACCAGAGCTCATCTATACCAACACCGTGAGCGATCCGTCCACGCGCGTTCAGAACTTCAATGAGAATTGGAAGTTCTACCTTGGCGATGCAAGTGGCGCCGAGGGCGAGCAATTCGACGACTCCGCATGGAAGAACGTCGATCTTCCGCATGATTACAGCATCGATCAGGAATACACCACCGCCGGTGAGGCCGAGAGTGGCTACAAGCTGGGTGGTATCGGCTGGTACCGCAAGAGCTTTACGGTGGACGAAGCCCTCAAGGGCAAGACGGTCCGTATCGATTTCGATGGCGTGTACATGGACTCTACGGTGTGGATCAACGGTCACCAGCTTGGCAACCACCCCTATGGTTACTCGCCGTTCTCGTACGACATCACCGAGTACCTTAAGTTCGGTGAATCCAACACGATCACCGTAAAGGTGAACCATCAGACGCCGTCGAGCCGTTGGTATTCCGGATCGGGTATCGGTCGCGATGTCGATCTCGTGATCACCGATCCCGTGCACGTCGATCGCGATGGTGTAGTCGTGACCACTCCAGAGCTTTCCGACTCCAACAAAACCCAGGTGAAGACTCATCTCAAGACCGTCGTCACCAACAAAGGGAACAAAGACGCCTCCGTCAAGGTCGTGCAGACGGTGATCCCCCGTGGTGGCACTCCTGAGCAGGCAATTGCCCGCGTTGAGAGCGCTGCCACCAACATCGCTGCGGGTGCAAGCGCAACGGTCGAGCAGGATGCCATCACCACGACTGCCCCCGAGCTCTGGACCCTGGATGATCCTAACCTGTATACCGTTCGCACCGAGATCAAGCAGGAAGATCGTGTCGTCGACTCGTATGACGTTGACTTCGGGTACCGCTTCTTCAACTTCGACGCCAATACGGGGTTTTCCCTCAATGGTGAGGGCATGAAGCTCAAGGGCGTTTGCATGCACCATGACCAGGGCTCACTCGGCTCCGTGGACACACACGACGCCCTCGAGCGCCAGGTCAAACTCCTCAAGAACATGGGGTGCAACTCCATCCGCGCCACCCATAACCCGCATTCTCGCGAGCTCGCCGAGATCTGCAATGAGCAGGGTATGCTGCTGGTCCTCGAGATGTTCGACGGCTGGACTTCCGCGAAGAACGATAACCGCAACGACTATTCCCGCTTCTTCAATCAGGCGATGGGCGAAAGCGAGCTCATCGGCGGCGAGGCCTCAAAAACGTGGGCCCAGTTCGATCTCGAGCAATCCATGAAGCGCGATATCAACGCCCCGTCCGTCATCATGTGGTCCCTTGGCAACGAGATGACCGAGGGAACGGGCGGCATTGCGAATTTCCAGCAGGTGCAGAAGAACCTCATCACGTGGGCGCAGGCAGTTGACACCACACGCCCCATCACCACGGGCGATAACAAGTTCAAAGGCGGCGAGCAGGCGACCGAGCTCAACCCGGCCGGCATCGCCGATGCTGGCGGCATCGTGGGCTTCAACTATATGGACGGCAACCGGTACAAGGATGTTCACCAAAAGCACCCCACGTGGAAGCTCTACGGATCCGAGACCGCTTCTGCCACCAACAGCCGCGGCGTGTATACCACCAAGGACAGCAACAGGCTCAATGCCGACAAGCTGCTGACGTCGTACGACAAGTCAGCTGTGTCGTGGGGCCACACCGCCTCCAAGGCGTGGTTCGACATCATCACCAACGATTTCATGGCCGGCGAGTACGTGTGGACCGGTTTTGATTATCTGGGAGAGCCCACGCCCTCAAACGGCACCGTCCCCGGCGCGCAGGGCACATGGCCCTCGCCGAAGAACTCCTACTTTGGCATCATCGATACCGCCGGCCTGCCCAAAGACTCGTATTACTTCTACCAGAGCCAGTGGAACGACAACGTCAGCACCCTCCACATCCTGCCCGCGTGGAATGAGAACGCGGTCATGACGGCGGGCAATGACAAGCAGGTCGAGGTCGTCGTCTACACCGACGCGGCCGAAGTCGAGCTGTTCTTCACGCCGGCGGATGGTGGTGAGGCGCGCAGCCTTGGTAAGAAGAAACTGAGCAAGGTCACGTCCGAGGGTGGAAAGTACACCTACCGCGTCTATAAGGGCGAGGACGGTACCGAGGCCCCGACTCATGAGGACCTGTACCTCACCTGGAACGTTCCCTATGCCGATGGCACCATTTCCGCTAAGGCGTACAACGACGAGGGTCAGGAGGTTTCCACCGAGAATTGGGCCGGGCGCAAGAGTGTGAAGACGGCCGGCGCGGCTGCCAAATTGACGGTTGACGTGGACCGTACCGCCATGAAGGCCAACGGCACCGACCTCGCGTATCTCACCGTGAGCGTTGAGGATGAGAACGGCGTCATCGTTCCCACGGCCAAGAACCAGGTTACCTTCTCGGTTGAGGGCGAGGGCGAGCTCGCCGGCATTGACAACGGAGTCCAGGCTGATCACCAGTCGTTCCGCGACGACAATCGCGCTGCCCATGCCGGTCAGCTCGTCGGCATCGTGCGCGCTGCAAAGAATGCGGGCACGGTTACGGTGACGGTGAGCGCCGATGGTCTCACGCCTGCAACGGTCGAGATTCCGGTTGAAAAGGTTGCCGACCAGCCGTCCGAGCAGAAGCAAGTCGATGCCCTGGTCTATTCCCGGTACCACTATGTGAAGATGGGTGCGTCCGTTACGCTTCCCTCCCAGGTCGAGGTTCGTTACACGGATGGCTCAAGTTCGCAGGAAGAGGTCAGCTGGAACGCGATCGACGAGGAGAAGCTTACTCAGCCTGGTTCGTTCACCGTTAAGGGCACCGTTGCCAACACCGAGATCAGCGCCATCGTCACGATCGTCGACGAGGTCGTTGCACTGCGCAATTACTCGACCACCATTCCGGTTAAGGGCGAGCCCGTGCTTCCTGCCTCCCGTCCGGCCATCATGCCCGACGGTACGATCATGAACGCAAGCTTCCCTGTCACATGGGATGAGCCGGAGGCTGGGCGTTTCGCAGAGCCCGGTGAGGTCGTAATCGAAGGTCACGCGAGCGTGTTCGGCAAGGACATGCCGGTCACTGCGACCGTCCGCGTTCAGAAGGGCAACATCACCCTGGGCACCAACATCGCCCCCGACGCGATGACGCTCACCCAGGATATTCCCGAGGATAAGACGTCCGACACCCTTGAGGCGATTCGCAACGGGTCGACCACCATGGACGCCAACACGGGCGGTGGCAGGAACCAGAGCTGCTGGTCGAATTGGCAGTGGGCTCAGGACGGTCACCGGGAATCGAAGCTGACCTTTAACTATGCAACTCAGCAGCCGCTCGGTCAGATCAAGGTGTACTTTGGCAGGGATGGGGGCTCCGGCAGGTATCCCGATGCGAATACCGTCACGTTCGAGGTGTCCGAGGACGGTAGCGAGGGATCGTGGAAGAAGGTCGAGGCTCGCGAGACGATTGCCGAGACCGACGCAAGCACCAATGTCAGGCTCTACACCTATGACTTTGAACCGGTCACGGCCGTGTTCGTTCGCATGAACATTGTGAACTCGACCGCAACCGACACGGGCAGCAACAAGCCCTGCACTATGATTACCGAGGTCGAACTTATCAAGGCGACCACTTCCTACCCGGTGGGAGCCGAAGCCGCGCTCAAGAGCCTCAACGTGAACGGTAAAGATCTGTCGGCGAGTGCTCTTGCCTCGGGCAGCTATGATACGCGCGCCATTGTGGCCGAAGTCGCCGCTGCTGGCAAAGACAATGCCGCGGTCACCATCCTTCCCGCCTATGAGAACCAAATCAAGATCCTGCTCGAGTCCGAGGACCACGCCAAGACCGGTGAGTTTGTCATCAACCTTGGCTCCGACACGGTCTCGCCGGACCTTGGGGCCGATGATGATGCGCGCGACTACCCCGTTGGGGACATGACGCCCACGGCATCGAACGAGCAGGGGCAAAGCGGCAAGGAAGGCCCGGTCAAGTTCGCCTTTGATGGCGATCACGACTCCATCTACCATTCTTTGTGGAGCGGCACTCCGCAAGATGAGCTCTATGTTGACATGACGCTCGAGGAGCCGACGAGTATTGAAGCCCTGAGGTATCTGCCCCGTCAGCAGGGACCCAATGGTCTCATCGAGGAGTACTCCATCTGGTATCGCAACGGTGCTGATGAAGAGTGGGTTAAGTGCGCCGAGGGAACGTGGGATACGAACGATCGCTCGTGGCAGATCGCCCAGTTCGACGAACCGGTAACGGCCAGCCAGTTCCGTTTCAAGGCCGAGAAGTCCCTGACCGACAAAGCCGATAAAAGCACGACCTTCATGTCCGCCGCTGAGATTCGTCTGCGCAAGACCGCCGAGACGGTTGATCTCAACACGCTGCAGACCGACCTTCCGAGCGTCGTTAAGGTCAATCGCGTTGACGCGGATCATCCGGTGCTCGCCGACCAGTTTGATGAGCGTATCGTCGATGGCGAGCGGGTGCTCGTCTATGGTGTGGACTACCTACTCACGTTCCAAAACAACACTGCTGTTGGCACCGCCAAGGTGCTTATCGAGGGCATTGGTGACTACTCCGGCACAATTGAGCATGACTTCACCATCGAACTCAACGGCCGTACGCTTACGGGCATTGCGGTGGAGACGCAGCCCGCCAAGCGTATCTACACCGTGGGTGAGGCGTTCGACCCGGCCGGCATGGAGCTTGAGCTTTCTTACAGCAACGGTGACATTGAACACGTCGCATACGGCGAGGACACCAAGGCCGACTTCACCTTTGATCCCGCGCTCGGGACCGCCTTCGATGAGGAGGGCACGGTCGACATCAAGGTCACCTATGGCGAGCGCGACGCCGTTCTGTCTGTCACGGTGAACAAGGCCTCCCAGCCCGATCACGGCCCCGATCCCGATCCCGTGCCCCCGATCGATCCCGATACGGATCCCAACCCGCCGGTGAGCCCCGGTGGTGGCAATACCGGTTCTGGCGCGGGTGACTCCGGCGCGAACAAGCCGGGCACGACGCTGCCGGGAACCGGCGATGCATCGATGCTGTCGATTGTCGTCCTCGGTGGTCTTGGGTTGGCAGCGGCGATTGCCGGCGTCAAGCGGCGCGACGAACCCCCTCGCGGGTAAACGTGGATTATCCCACTAGGTTGGTACTCAATAGTAAATACCAGCGGAAACAATAATCCACATAAAAGAGATAGGCTGAACCGTTCAACGTTCGATAAGGTGCCGCTCGCCAAATCGCGAACGGGGAGGGGCAGCCTCCTACGGGAAGATTGATGCGTTATGTACAAAGGGATGGCTCTGTCTCGAGCGAGCGGAGTGCCCGTTGAACGAGATGGGGAAATGGATGGCGAGAGGAATACGATGGAAGATTGCGAAGGCTATCGCCTGCGCGTGTGCAGTCGTGGGCCTGAGCGTATCGCCCGCAATCGCCCATGCGGCTGAAGGGGATTACCAGATCTACCCGACGCCGCACACGGTGACATATGCAAACGGCGAGGTTCCACTCAGCGACACCATCACCACGGTTGTCGAGGGTGGTATCGATGCGGACACCGTAACGCGCATGAACGAGGCGCTCGACCTCAAAGGGCTCAAGGCCGCTCAGGGCGCTTCGGTTCCCACAGGCGGCAGTGAAACGTCGCTGCTTGTGGGTATTAAGGGCTCCAAGGGCGCGGTCGACAGTCATGTCGAGAAGCTCGTAAAGGAGGGTAAGCTCTCCTATACGGACGGTCTGTTCGACAAGACCGATAGCTACATGCTGGCATCGCTGCCGGCAAGCAGCACGGGTTCCAACCAGATCATCGTGCTGGGCAAGGATACGGACGCCGCATACTACGGCCTTACGACGCTGTATCAAATCCTCCAGCAGGTAGAAGGCAAGACGCTTCGCGCCTTTACTGCCTCGGATTACGCGGACGTGACCACGCGCGGCTTTATCGAGGGCTACTACGGAAACCCGTGGAGCACCGAGGATCGCGTGAGCCTGATGGAGTGGGGTGGCTACTATAAGCTCAATGCCTACTTCTACGCGCCCAAGGATGATCCCAAACACAACGCCAAGTGGCGCGAACTATACACCGAAGACGAGCTGCGCGACAAGATCGAGCCCCTTGCCAAGGCGGGCAACGAGTCCAAGTGTCGCTTTGTCTTCGCGCTGCATCCGTTCATGAGCAACCCGATCACGCCTGCGAACTACGACGAGTCCGTGAAGGTCCTCAAGCAAAAGTTCACCCAGGTCATGGATCACGGGGTTCGCCAGATCGCGATCCTGGCGGACGATGCGGGTAACCAGGGCAAGGATCTGTACATCAAGCTCTGCAAAGAGATGACCGACTGGCTGCATGAGCAGCAGAAGGCCAAGAATGCGGACGGTGCGGTCAAGTATCCCGGCCTTAAGGACACGCTCATCTTCTGCCCGGTGAACTACATGGGTAATGGTGAGGATTGGTACAGCCAGCTTCCCGAGAACGTCCAGGTCATCAATACCGGTGGACGTGTGTGGGGCAAGATCGACAACAGCTTCGCCTCGACGTTCCAGAAGAACTCCGGCGTGGCTCCCTTCATGTGGATCAACTGGCCCTGCTCCGATAACGACAAGGACGCCCTGCATATGGGTGGCCACAACAACTTCCTGGGTTCCGACCTTAAGCCGGGCCAGGTCAAGGGCGTTGTCATCAACCCCATGCAGCAGTCCGAGCCTTCCAAGCAGGGCATTTTCATGAACGCGGACTTCACCTGGAACCTCTGGGAGTCCGAGGCCCATGCCGATGATACCTGGGAGAATTCCTTTAGCTACATCGATCACAATTCGCCGATTCCCACCGAGGGATCTAACGCGCTGCATGACCTCTCTGTGCATATGAAGCGCATGTACGGTGGTGGCGCCACGTGGGAGAACGGCGAGTCCGCGGATATCAAGGACGAGCTCAACGACTTCGTTGCCAAGCTCACCGCCGACACGGTGACTGTCGAGGATTGCGACAAGATGATCGCCGTCTTCGAGGAGATCCAAAAGGATGCCAAGACGTTCCGCGAGCAGGCGGGCACTTCGGCGATGCTGGAGCAGATGATGCCTTGGATCGACACATTCGACGGCATCACCCGTGCCGCCATCACCGAGCTGAATGCCGTCAAGGCTTCCATCGGCGGTAGCGCCAACGAGCTCATCACGCTGTTCGCCGAGGGCACCTCAGCGCTTGAAGCTGCGAACAACAATCAGCTGTGGTACATCGACCACTACGAGAAGGCTCGTGTGGGCAAGGCGTACATCACGCCCACGGTCAACGCACTGAATGATTATGTGGCCGAGAAGGCGACGCTCGCCGCCGACCCGGACGCGGTGGTAACCAAGCTGGTGACCAACAGAACCGACACGCCCGAGGGCAGCAAAGATGCCGTCTTTGACGGTGATCCCGCCACGGGTGCCGAGTATCGTTCTCCGAACAAGGTATCCAAGGACGATTACTTTGGCATGACGCAGACCAAGCCGTTCGACCTCGATACCGTGACGTTTGTTCAGGGCACCGGCAAGAACTTCTTCGACTGCAGCAAGGTCCAGTATCTCAAGGATGGCGCATGGCAAGACGTACCGAATGCTCAGGAATACACCACGAGCACCGTCACGGTGACCGATCTTGGCCTCAAGCAGGTCGACGGCGTACGCCTGGTTGCCGTTCGTGACAACAAGCTCGATTCTTGGCCCACCATCAATGAGATCATGGTGAACCAGAAGATCGAGACGAGCGGCACGTTCACCGGCACGGTGACGCTCGCCAACCAGGAAACGGCGGACACGTCCAAGCCGTTGCAGAACGCCTCCGACGGCAAGGACACCGAGGCGTGGCTCACGCACAAGGCCGCCGAGCCGGACAAAGACGACAGTACCGTCAAGGACGCGGCCGTCATCGTTACGTTCGATACGCCCAAGACCATCGATGCCATCGTGTTCCAGCAGGGCGCGAGCCAGGCGGGCGATGTCATCGACGAGGGCGCGGCGTACTATCAGGACACCAATGGTACCTGGCAGCCGGCCGGTGCCATCACGAGCGAGACGAATCAGATCGTCAAGCTGAGTGCCCCGGTTGAGGCCAAGGCCATCAAGGTCGTCAACAACAAGGACAAGAAGATCTGGTGGCGCGTGGCCGAACTGCACGCGACCTGTGGCATGTCCGCGGCTACGCAGGCCATTTCCACCAACATGCCCGTGTATTCCACAAATAGCATCGATCGTGCCATCGACGGTAATGATTCGACGCAGTTCTGGAGCAGCCGCGCCACGGCTGTAAATGACTGGGTGATGCTGAACTTCGGCGAGCGCAGGTTCATCGACTCGGTCCGCATGCTCCAGGGCACCAAGGATTGCTTCACGTCCTCCAAGCTTTACTACACCACTGATGAGCAGCCCAAGCAGGGCGGCAATTGGACCGAGATCGCCACGCTCGGCAGCGCGGCCGACCAGACAGCCACCTTCAACCGCGTTGAGGCCACCGGCATCAAGGTCGTTGCCACCGCGGCTACGGCGAATTGGTTCCAGCTCTTTGAGCTCCAGGCGTTCGAAAAGTTCTCCTACACCAAGGACAACTTCTACGCCTCGTTCGACCTTGCAGATGTCCAGCTCACCGCTCGTGTGGGTGACGGCACGTTCAAGACGACCGACGGCGCGGTGACCCTCCCCACGAAGGGCGATGTGTTCGCGCTCGACCTCGGTTCCATCCGCCGCGACATCAAGGTTGCCAACCTGGACCAGCAGACGCTCTCCAGCGCCGAGGCTGTGTATTCCCAGAACGGTCTTGAGTGGATTCCTGTCGAGGGCTCCAACGTGGAGCGCGCCCGCTATGTGGGCTTCCGCGCCACGGGCGACAATGCGACCGTGACCATCAAGGGTCTTGAGGGTTCCTATCTCAACTCCCTCACCCCCACGTTGGTAAAGAGCGATCTTCCCGGCAATCAAACGCTGGATGCCTCCAAGATCTTCGACGGCGATGTGACCACGGCCACCAAGTCCTCCGGCGCTCCTGCCAAGGGCAGCACCGTCGTGTTCGATTTGGGTCAGACCCGTACGATTAACTCGTTCGAGTACTTCGTGCCCGAGGCCAGCCTCGATTTCATCCGCAATGCGGTCGTTGAGGTCGCCGATGCGCCCGACGCCGCGGACGCGGATTGGAAGCTCGTCCTCGACATCAACAGCGATGGAAAGATCGCCGACCCCGGAACACAGTCGACGGCCAAGGAAGCCGGCTGGCTCACGCACTCCAGCGAGACCCCCGGAAACATGTTCATCGAAGCGAAGGACCTCGACCTGAGCGGTCGTTACCTGCGCATCCGCTTTACCGGGGCCTATCCGAATCGCTGGGTCGAGATCGGTGAGCTGCGCATCAACAAGGGGGCATACGTTTCCACCTATGCCGGTGGCGACTTTGAGTCCACAGTGATGGAGCAGCAGGGCAAGACCCCGCAGAACCTCATCGACAAGAACCTGCTTACCGCATGGACACCGCAAGGATCCGAGGCCGGTTCGCTCACGTACCATGTGTCCGCTCCGCTCAAGGCCGATGGCACGCCGCTCCAAGGCGTCCGCATCGTCTCCCATGGCAAGCCGAGCAATGTGACGGTGAAGGCGGTCCTCTACACCGACGATACGTACAGCACGACCACGACGGTCGAGCTGGGTGTCGACAACAAGGTGCTCAAGGAGTTCAGCTTCGGAAAGCTCAAGAACAACGGTCGCGCGCTCGCGGAGTACACCGCGGTGAAGGACCTCGTGTTCGAGTGGGCTGAGGGCACGACGCCCCAGATTTCCGAGATCTACCTGCTGGGTGCGCTTTCCGGCGTGGATTCCGACCTCATCGCCGAGCTACAGGAGACGGTCGATGCCGCGGGCCAGCAGGACACGAGCGCCTGGACCACCGACTCCATCAATGCGCTGAATGCCGCCGTCGAGCAGGCGAAGGATGCGATTGCGCACCCCGAGAGCTTGACTGCCGACCAAGTTGAGGACCTCAAGGCCGCTATCGAGACCGCGCTGAACAGCCCGGTCCTCAAGTACACGGGCACGGAGCTCTCCGAGCTTGTGGACGGAGCGATCACGGATGGTTCGCCGTACACGGATGAGACCTGGCAGGCATATGGCGAGGCACTCGCCGCGGCCAAGGCTGGGCTCGAGAAGGGCAACAACCTTTCCCAGGCCGAGGCTGAGCAGCTGGTGAATGCACTCAAGGCCGCTCGTGATGGGCTGAAGCTCAAGGGCGATTCCGGCAACGGTGATAACGGTGGCAACAACAACGGCAACGGCACTGGTGACGGTACCAGCACCGGTTCTCCCCAGACCAAGCCGAATGGCGGCCTGCCGGCTACGGGCGATTCCTCACTGATCCCCGTCATCGCGCTGGGAGCCCTTGGCGCCATCGTGGTCATTGCCGGCGTCGTCGTGGTTGTTCGCCGCAGAGGAGGGAAGTAGGCCCACGCCTTTCACCCACCAAATGTGTGCATTGACCGACTGATTGCCCCGTCTATCGGATGGGCCGCAGGCGCCATGGTGGTGACTCCGTGCCCGTGAAACAATGCTAATGGCATGTATTGTGCCCGGTGCTCCAATCAGGGGCGCCGGGCACTCTCATAGAAAGGCCATCCAATGGCGCTCTCGCTCAAAGACCTCGGGAAGATTGACCGCACGTATACGCCCTTGGGCGGCCGTTACATCATGGCGCTCGACTCGGGGACCACATCGGTGCGCGCAATCATCGTCGACGAGTACGACTGCGTGGTTGCCCAGGCGTCGCGCCACATCAAGACCATGTATCCGCGCTCTGGATGGGTCGAGCAAGACCCTATGGAGATCCTCGCCTCTCAGATTGCCGTCATGATGGAGGTGCAGTTCAAAAGCGGCATCCACTCGGATCGCATCGCGGCAATCGGTATTACCAACCAGCGGGAGACCACGGTGGTGTGGGATCGCGACTCTGGTCAACCCATCCACAACGCCATCGTGTGGCAATGCCGCCGTACCGCCGGCATCACCGACGCCCTCATCGCCGAGGGTATGTCGGACACCATTCGGAGCAAGACGGGACTCATGCCCGATCCGTACTTCTCGGGTACCAAGATCAAGTGGATCCTCGACAACGTCGATGGCGCCCGCGCCGCTGCCGATGCGGGAGAGCTGATGTTCGGAACCATCGACACGTGGCTCATCTACAACCTCACGGGAGGCGCGGTTCACGCCACCGACTACACCAACGCCAGTCGCACCATGCTGTTCAACATCCACACGCTCGAATGGGACGATGAACTCCTCAAGATGCTGGACGTTCCGCGCTCTATGCTTCCCGAGGTGCGCTGGAGTTCAGATGGTTACGGGAGCGTATCGAACGAGATTATGACCTACGGGCCATCGATCACGGGCGTGGCGGGTGACCAACAGGCGTCGCTGTTCGGCCATTGCTGTTTTGAGCCCGGTTGCACCAAGAACACCTACGGCACCGGATGTTTCATGCTCATGAACACCGGCGAGGCGTGCGTTGCCTCCGAACATGGTTTGGTCTCGACCATCGGCATCGCCCATGACGGCAAGATCTCCTACGCCCTCGAAGGGTCCATCTTCCACGCTGGCACGACGGTGCAATGGCTGCGCGATAAACTCGGCTTGATTTCCAGCACCAAGGAGGCGTCCGACCTGTGCCGTCATCTTGACGACAACGGCGGTTGTTATCTGGTTCCGGCATTCAGCGGCTTGGGAGCTCCATGGTGGGATCCTGATGCCCGCGGCCTAATTTGCGGTTTGACGGGCGCGAGCGACCGCGCCACGCTCGTGCGTGCCGCGTGCGAGTCGATGGCGTACCAGAGCTTTGACGTACTGCGCTCCATGGAGCGCGATGCGGGCGTGAAGATAGAGACACTTTCGGTGGACGGGGGAGCTTCGCGCAACGACTTTATCATGCAATTCCAGGCCGACCTTCTGGGCATACCCGTGGTGCAAACGGAGAACGTCGAGACCACGGCGCTCGGTGCGGCATATCTCGCCGGCCTTGCGGTGGGATATTGGGAAGACCTCGACGAATTGGAGCAAAATCGCGTGCCCGGCAAGAGGTTCGACCCATTCGCGTCAGAAGAGGTCGTGGCGCGCAACCTTTCCGGATGGCACGATGCGGTCGCGCGTGCCCGTTCACGTTAAGGACGCACGCGCCCTTCGAACCTGCTAGAGTGAAACCGTTGCATTCAACAGTTGAAAGGACGTGCACGATGCGTGTCGCCATTGCCTCCGATCATGGTGGATTTGAACAAAAAGAAGCCCTGGCGAGCTACTTGACCGAGGAGCTGGGTTGCGAGCTCGCCGATATGGGCCCCGACTCCGATGCTTCCGTTGATTATCCCGACTATGCCGTGAAGGTCGCGCAGGCGGTCTCGGCCGGCGAGGCGGATCGCGGCGTGCTGGTGTGTGGCACCGGCATCGGCATGGCGCTTGCCGCCGATAAAGTAGCCGGCGTTCGCGCCTCGTCCATCACGTCGGTTCCATTCGCTGAGCTGTTCCGCCAGCACAACAACGGCAACGTTGTGTGCCTGTCGGGCCGTTTCGTCGATGTCGAGGTCAACAAGGAGATTGTCAAGACGTTCCTCGAGACGGAATTCGAAGGCGGTCGTCATGAGGCCCGCGTGGCCAAGGTCATGGCGCTTGACTAGATAGTAGGGAGGACGATATGTCCGTATCATTTGACAGCAGCCGCGTCACGCTGGTTGACCATCCGCTCGTCCAGCACAAGCTGACAATCATGCGCGACGAGCGCACCGGTTCGAAACAGTTCCGCGAGCTCGTTAAGGAGCTCGCCCTGTTTGAGGGCTATGAGGCCACGAGAGATTTCCCGCTCGAAGATGCTCCCGTAAAGACGCCGATTTGCGCCACCACGGGCAAGCAGATCGCTGGGCGCAAGGTTGCCATTGTTCCGATCCTGCGTGCCGGATTGGGCATGGTGGACGGCCTACTTGAGCTCATCCCCGCTGCCCGCGTTGGTCATGTGGGCATGTACCGCGACGAAGTGACGCACGAGCCGCACGAGTACTACGCTAAGCTTCCCGCCGACGCCGAGCAGCGTACGTGCTTGGTGGTCGATCCCATGCTCGCCACGGGCGGCTCCGCCACGGCGGCGATTGACTACCTGCGCGGTCAAGGCGTGAAGGACGTGCGTCTGCTCGTGTTGGTTGCCGCTCCCGAGGGTATCAAGACGGTGCTCGACCACGATCCCGATGTTCGCCTGTACACGTGTTCCATCGACGAGGGCCTTAACGACGCGGCATACATCGTTCCCGGCCTCGGCGATGCCGGAGACCGCATCTTCGGCACTCTGTAGGGTCTCGCGCGCGCCATTGGGGCACGTTTCGGTTCGGTAACGCGGTGCGTTTTGAGGGCGCACCGCGTTTTTGTTTGGGTTAAAATAAACAACAAACGCCCCAATATGTTCTCAAATTTAATGAACGAATGTCGTATTGTGAACAAATGTCCATAAACATCATCCGGTTGTACGATTTTACTTGCGCGGGGATTATTGAGCGATATACTGCGAAGCACTGGTATTCGCAAGGTCGTGCGTTGCCGCATCAAACTGCATGTATGTGCAGGTTTGGAACTTGTGGCACGCGCATTCCACGTGAATGTCCCGCAGCGGAAGGGTAGCCGATGCTTGCAGTTGGGATGGGCTTAGGGGTCGCAACGTTCGCCCCCTTATTCGCGGTCGTGCTTTTGGCGCGGTCGGGGCGCCTTAAACCAACGGTAGGCAGGGGGATGGCCGCACTGGGTGTCTCCTTTGCTTTTGCCATGGCGGCATTTGCCTTGGTTTGGATGTCCGTTCCGCAGGACTTGCCGGTGGTCGCGGTCGGGTTCCTCATGGGGTTCCTGGTCATGTGGGCGGTACTTGCCGCCAAAACGATGAGTCACTGACTCTAGGAGGGTTAGCGCATGGAAGCGTTTGAGAAGCTGCCGGGCGAGATCAACCACCTCGTGTCGAGCTTCAGCTCGATACCCGTCGTGGGCGACTTGATGCACGGCGTGACCCAGTATTCATTCTGGCTCATCGTGTCTTCGATCGTCTTACTTGTCATTATGTTCGCGTTCGCCAAGCGCGTCGCCGTAGTTCCGCACGGCAGGTTTGCCAACGCGATCGAATTTGTGATCGAGTACCTTGAGAACGACGTGGGAATCGGCATCTTGGGCAAGGAGTCCTGGCGTCGTCACCTGCCGTTCTTGGGAACGTTGTTCATGTTCATCGTGGTCAACAACATCATCGGCATCATTCCCGGTATGAAGCCGGGTACGGGCACGATTTCCACCACCGCGGCCCTCGCACTCGTCGCGTTCGTGTACTTCGTTTGGGTGGGCATGAAGAACCACGGCGTGTGGGGCTACATCAAAAGCCTCGCGCCCAAGGGGGTCATGTTCCCGCTCAACATACTTATTTGGGTGATCGAGGTCATCTCCACGCTGCTGCGACCCATCACGCTGGCGGTTCGTCTGTTCTGCAATATGTTCGCAGGCCATATCGTTCTGGGCTCCTTTGCGCTTATGGTTTCGCTGTTCGCGGAGCCGCTCATTGCCGAGTTCAGCGCCGCCAACGCCCTTGACGCTCTGCCGTCCCTTGCGTTCGCGGCAATCCTATTTGTGATTTACGCCATCGAGATCTTCGTCGGCGTGATTCAGGCATACGTGTTCACCGTTCTCACCGCCGTGTACATCCAGGGCGCAGAGGCCGAAGGGCACTAGCCATACGTGTAGGGGTACCCTGCGTGCGGTTCGAGCCGTGCGCTTGAGATAGGTATCGTGATCAAGGTGCGCCACGAAGGCGCGCGATCTCAAGGAGGAATTGTGGGAGTTATCGGTTACGGTCTTGGTGTTATCGGTGCAGGCCTCGCTATCGGCCTCGCTGCATATGGCGTTGCGAGCGCCATGGCGCGTCAGCCTGAGGTTCAGGACCGCGTGTTCACCGTCTTCATCATGGGCTCGGCTTTCGCCGAGGCTCTGGCCCTGATCGGCTTCGTCGTCGCACTGGTTGTCAAATAGGCCGGGTCCTCGCAAGAGTACCGGGCGATACGTCCCGAGGGGGAAGTCATGAAAAACGTTGAACGCGCAGGTGTCGCGCTTGGGGCCTTCGCCTCGGTGCTTCTCACGCCCACCTTGGCTTTTGCCGAGGGAACCGAGTCCGGTGGCGCGGATATCCTGATCCCCAAGATGGCGGAGTTCGTTCCCGCGCTCCTCATCTTCCTGATCATCTGGTTCCTCTTGGCCAAGTTCGTGTGGCCCAAGGTCATCTCCGTTCTCGATGCCCGCGAGCACAAGATCGAGGACAGCATCGAGGAAGCCGACGCCACCAAGGCTGAGGCTGCCGAGATTCGCGACGAGGCGGACGCCATTGTCGCCGAGGCGCGCCGCAAGGCGTCCGAGATCGTCCTTGAGGCCCGCGGTGACGCAGAGAAGGAGCGCGCTCGCATCGTCGCCGCCGCTCACGCGGAGGCCGAGGACATCATCGCCAAGGCGCACGATCGCGCTGATGACGAGATGAAGCGCTCCCTTGCGTCCGCCACCGACACCATCGCCAAGGTCTCTGTCGCCGTGGCAGGCAAGATCGTGGGCGACACACTCGCCAGCGATGAAGCCAAGCAGCGTGAGCTCATCAAGAAGTACCTTGCGGAAGTGGGTACCATCAATGGTCGATAAGGATATCAGCGAGCGTTTCGAAAAGCGCAAGCTCGAGACGTACGCCCGCACGCTGCTCGAGGCGGCTAAGAACGAGGATCGAGTCTACGAGAACCTCGCCCCCCTCAAGGCTGAGGCAGATGCGAGCCCCGAGGTCCTTTCCGTCCTGTCTCAGATGGCCGTCAATGGCGACTTGGACAAGTTGGCCGACGTCCTCGATCTCTACAGTGAGATGGCCGATGGCGACCAGCAGACGGTCGGCGTGACCGTCACCACGGCGGTGCCGCTCGACAACGAGTTGCGCGCGCTGATCACGCAGAAGTGCGAGCTTGACCTGGGCTGCAACGTGTTTTTGATCGAGCGCGTCGACCCGTCCATCATCGGTGGCTTGATCATCTCCGCGCAGGGGCGTCGTCGTGACGCGTCGGTGCGTCACCAGCTTGAGCAGGCCCGAAAGGTCATGACTCAGTCAGTTAAGAATTCGGAGGTATAGCCAATGTCCGAGGCAATTACTGCCGAGAACATCGAGCAAGTCCTACAGCAGCGCCTGTTCGACCTGTCGGCTACCGTCGATACCCAAGAAGTATCCCACGTAGCCGAGGTGGGCGATGGTATCGCCCACGTCTTCGGTCTCAAGAGCGCGATGGCAGGTGAGCTCCTTGAGTTCACGAGCTCCATCACGGGCCGTACGGTGTACGGCCTGGCTCAGAACCTCGATCGCGATGAGGTCGGCGCGGTCCTGTTCGGCGAGGTCGATTCCATTAAAGAAGGCGACCAGTGCCGCACGACCGGCCGCGTCATGGACATCCCTGTGGGCCGTGGCATGCTCGGCCGCGTGGTTAATCCGCTCGGCCAGCCCATCGATGGCAAGGGCAGCATCGGCCAGACGTCGCGTCGACCCATTGAGTTCAAGGCTCCCGGCGTTATCGAGCGTACCCCGGTATGCGAGCCCATGCAGACGGGCCTGCTTGCCGTCGACGCGATGATCCCGATTGGCCGTGGCCAGCGCGAGCTCATCATCGGCGATCGTAAGACGGGCAAGACCGCCATCGCCGTCGACGCCATCATCAACCAGCGCGGCAAGGGCGTGATCTGCGTGTACGTCGCTATTGGCCAGAAGGCCTCGACGGTCGCCGCGATTCGCGAGATGCTCGCCGCACACGGTGCGCTCGAGTACACGGTCATCGTGTCCGCCACCGCTGCCGATTCGGCCCCGTTGCAGTACATCGCGCCTATGGCAGGCGCCGCCATTGGCGAGTACTTCATGTACAACGGCGAGGACGGCCGTCCCGCCAGCGCCACCAACCCCGGCGGTCACGTCCTGGTCGTGTACGACGACCTGTCCAAGCAGGCCGTCGCCTACCGTCAGATGTCGCTTACGCTGCGTCGTCCCCCGGGACGCGAGGCGTACCCCGGCGACATCTTCTACCTGCACTCTCGTCTGCTCGAGCGCGCCTGCAAGCTCTCCGAGGAGAACGGCGGTGGCTCCCTCACGGCTCTGCCGATCATCGAGACGCAGGATGGCGACGTCTCCGCGTACATTCCGACCAACGTCATCTCGATTACCGATGGTCAGATCTACCTGCAGTCCGAACTGTTCCACCAGGGTCAGCGCCCCGCAGTCGACGTGGGCATCTCCGTGTCCCGCGTTGGTGGTTCGGCTCAGACCAAGGCCATGAAGCAGCAGGCGGGCAACTTGCGTCTCGATCTCGCGTCGTATCGTGAGCTCGCCGGCTTCATGCAGTTCGGCTCCGACCTCGACGCCACCACCCAAAAGCAGCTCACGCATGGTGCTCGTATGACCGAGCTCCTCAAGCAGGGTCGCTATAAGGCATTGGACGTTACGGAGCAGGTCGCCGTTCTGTACGCCGGTAACAAGGGCTACCTGGACGATATGGACCTCGCCGACGTCGTGCCGTTCCGTGACGGCCTCGTGGATTACCTCGAGGGCGCCCACCGCAAGCTGCTCGAGAGCTTCCGCACCGTCAAGATGGACGATGCGATGGCATCCCAGCTCGAGACGGCGATCCGTGATTATAAGAGTCAGTTCCTGGCCTCCCGTGAGTCCCAGGCGTCGAGTGCCTCCGCGCTCGACGGCGAAGCAGGAGAGAACTAGGCCCCATGGCTAACCTCCGCGACATAAAAAAGCGCATCAACTCGGTCTCCACGACCCAGCAGATCACGCGCACGATGGAAATGGTGGCTACGGCTAAGATCGCTCGCGCGCTCCAGCGCGAGAAGGATTCCGAGCCGTATGCCGCCGCCATCACGGACGTCATGCTGACCGTTGCGCAGGATTCGTCGGTCGATGTCTCCAACCCACTGCTCGTCGACCCCGAGGTTTACGAGCGAGCGCTGGTGATTGTGATCAGCTCCGACCGCGGCTTGGCCGGCGGCTACAACGTACAGGTGGAGCGCGCCGCCGAGCAGCGCATCAAGCACTTCTATCGCCACGGTGCGAAAGAGGTCGAGCTCATCACCTGTGGACGCAAGGCGACGGAGTTCTTCCGCAAATACCCTAACAAGGTGATGGCAATCGTCGGTGAGTCCGACGACCCCACGATCGAGAATGCGCGTATCGTCGCGAATTACGTGATCGATGCGTATTCCCAGGGGCATCTTGGCCGCGTGGACATCGTCTACTTCCATGCCAAGAACCGCGTGGAGCAGGCGCTTCGTCTCGAGCGCATTCTGCCGCTCGACCAGCTGGTGCTGCAGACCGCCCGTGGCCCGCGTGCGAACGAGAACGAGGCGCCTACGGGTCTGTCGTCGCCCTTCGAGTTCGTGCCTTCCGCTGACCATGTGCTGAGCAAGCTCATTCCGAGCTACGTCCTCACCATCGTCCATCAGGCGATGATCGACTCGGCGGCAGCCGAGCAGGGAGCCCGCCGCAAGTCCATGCACTCCGCGACGGAGAACGCCACCGCCATCATCGCCGACCTCTCGCGCACCTATAACCGTGTACGCCAGGCTTCCATCACCACTGAGATCAACGAGATCGTGGGCGGAGCCGCTGCATTGGAGGAGAACTAATGGCAGATACCATCGCTGTGGACTCCACGCCCACCGCGGGCGTCGGGCGCATCACGCGCATCATCGGCGCCGTCGTGGACGTTAAGTTCAAGGGCGGCGTGCCGAACATCTACAACGCCCTCACCGTCGACGTGGACACGCCCGTCGGCCACATCAACACCATCCTCGAGGTCGAGAGCCAGCTGCCTGGCGATGTCGTGCGCTGCGTCGCCATGACTTCCACCGACGGTTTGCAGCGCGGCCTCGAGGTCGTCGACACGGGTGCCCCTATGCAGATGCCGGTGGGCAAGGGCACGCTCGGTCGCATCTGGAACGTCATGGGCGAGCCCGTCGACGGCAAGGAGATGCCCGAGGTGGACGCGTACTACCCGATCCATCACCCGGCCCCTTCGTTCGACCAGCTCACCACGCAGACCGAGATCTTCGAGACCGGCATCAAGGCCGTTGACCTGCTCGAGCCCTACATCCGTGGCGGCAAGACGGGTCTGTTCGGTGGCGCCGGCGTTGGCAAGACGGTGCTTATTCAGGAGCTCATCAACAACCTCGCCCAAGAGCATGGCGGCACTTCGGTGTTCACCGGCGTTGGCGAGCGTACCCGCGAGGGTACCGACCTGTACCTCGAGATGAGCGAGTCGGGCGTTATCGACAAGACCTGCCTGGTCTACGGTCAGATGAACGAGCCTCCGGGAGCCCGTCTGCGCATCGGCCTGGCCGGCCTTACCGAGGCTGAGTACTTCCGCGATCGCGGTCAGGATGTGCTGCTGTTCATCGACAACATCTTCCGTTTCTCCCAGGCCGGTTCCGAGGTCTCGGCGCTTCTTGGCCGTATGCCCTCCGCCGTCGGTTACCAGCCCACCCTGGCTACCGAGATGGGCGACCTGCAGGAGCGCATCACCTCCACTAAGACCGGTTCCATCACCTCGGTTCAGGCCGTCTACGTTCCCGCCGACGACCTGACCGACCCCGCGCCCGCCACGACGTTCACCCACTTGGACGCCACGACGGTTCTCTCCCGCTCCATCTCCTCGCTGGGCCTGTTCCCGGCAATCGATCCGCTGGCCTCCACTTCCGACGCGCTCGATCCCGCGATCGTCGGCGAGGAGCACTACCGCGTGGCCGTGCGCGTCCAGGAGATCTTGCAGGAGTACTCCGACCTTCAGGACATCATCGCCATTCTCGGTATGGACGAGCTCTCCGATGAGCAGCGCCTTACTGTGAACCGCGCTCGTAAGATCCAGCAGTTCCTGTCCCAGTCCTTCCACGTCGCCGAGAAGTTCACCGGCAACCCGGGCGTCTACGTGCGCGTCGAGGACACGGTTCGCTCCTTTGCCGCCATCATCGACGGCGAGTGCGACGATCTGCCCGAGCAGGCGTTCCGTTACGCCGGCACCATCGACGACGTGCGCGAGCGCGCCGCCAAGATGGGGGCGTAGGACATGGCCATGCAGTTGCGCATCGTCTGCCCCGAGGAGTGCGTGTTCGAGGGCCCGGTTGCCTACGTGGCCGTTCCCACGACTGTCGGCGAGTTCGGCATCTTGCCACACCATGCGAGCGAGATTTGCACGATTGATGGCGGACGGATTCGCGTCTCCGAGTCGCAGATGGGCGTGACCGACCGCGTCTTCGCGGTCACCGATGGATATGTCCAGGTTGCGAATGACGAGGTCATCGTGCTTGCTGAGCGCGCCCTTGATATCGAAAAGGTCGACGCCGAAGAAGTCTCCGCCCAGATGGCCGGTTTTGAAGACGAGCTGGGGAAAATGTCGGAGAATGATGCACGCCGTGCGTACCTCTATAATGAAATCGCATGGTGCAAGCTGCTGCTATCCCAATAGGGTCAGTGGCGACGCGTTTGACGCGCACAGTTTATGACATCATGCCCGGGGCGACCCGGGCATGTTTTTTGAAAGGGAAGCGCTTGGATATCATCCGCGTTGAGGGCGGGCACGCAATTGAGGGCCGCGTCGTCGTTTCGGGAGCCAAGAACTCAGCGCTCAAGCTCATGGCCGCCACGTTGCTGGCGCCCGGTGCCACGACGCTCGAGAATGTCCCCAATATTTCCGATGTTCATGTGATGGGCAAGGTGCTCAAGCGCATGGGCGCCACGATCGATGTGCTTGATGAGCATACGCTGCGCATCGACACGTCTGCGGTCGACTCATATGAGGCTCCCTATGACTTGGTTGCCAAGATGCGCGCGTCGACTGCCGTGATGGGCCCCCTGCTCGGCAGATTTGGTAAGGCCAAGATTGCCATGCCCGGTGGCTGCAACCTTGGCGCCCGCAAGATCGACATGCACATTCTCGGACTCGAGGCGCTTGGCGTTTCGTTCGATACCGACCACGGCTACATCCACGCTACAGCACCGAACGGACTTAAGGGTACGTCCGTCACGCTTGAGTTCGCCAGCGTTGGCGCTACGGAGAACCTCATCATGGCCTCGGTTAAAGCCAAGGGCACGACGGTGATTGACAACGCCGCCCGTGAACCGGAAATCGTAGACCTCGCCAACATGCTCAACGAGATGGGTGCCCGCATCATTGGTGCCGGCACCCCGGTTGTCACCATCGAGGGCGTCGAGGAGCTATGCCCCGTGACGCATCGCGTGGTGGGTGACCGCATCGAGGCCGGAACCTTCATCGTCGCCGGCGCGCTCGCCGCCGGTCCCGCCGGAATCGAGGTTCTCGGCTTCAATCCGCATCACTTGGGGATGGTCCTCAAGAAATTCGAGAGCATGGGTGTGTGCATCGAGCGCATAGAGCAGGGCGTGCGCGTCCAACGCTGCGAGCGATTTGCCCCTGTTGACATTCAAACCTTGCCGTTCCCCGGGTTCCCCACCGACATGCAGGCTCAGGTCATGGTGCTTTCCGCGCTCGCCGACGGTAACTCCATCATCACCGAGAACATCTTTGAGAACCGCTTTATGTTTGCCTCTGAGCTCGTCCGTATGGGCGCGGACATTCGTGTCGAGGGGCATCACGCCATGATCCACGGTGTTAAGGGCTTCTCCGGCGCGCAGGTTACATCCCCCGATCTTCGTGGCGGTGCCGCCCTGGCCATTGCCGGTCTTGTCGCAGAGGGCTATACGGAGGTGTCCGCTATCCACCATATCGATCGCGGATACGAGCGGTTTGTCGACAAGCTACGCGGGCTGGGCGCCACAGTGGAACGCCTCTCCCTTCCCGATCCCATTGATGACTAACAATTGAGTGCAGGTGTCTATGAGCCGTCGTAAGAAGCCCATCCAGGAGGGACGTCGCCCCTCAACCGGAGCGAGCAGCCGCATCTATAGCCGTGAGAACGTTGGCCGGTATTCCGAACGTGCCCGCCAGCGCCGTCGTGGCCGCATGGTCAAGCGCGGCGTGCTGGGCGGCCTGTTGGCGGTGCTGCTCGTGGGCGTGGTTGGGGTCGGCGCCTGGTTCGTTCGAGTAACGGGAAA
This sequence comes from Collinsella sp. AF08-23, assembly GCF_003479805.1. Lineage (GTDB taxonomy): Bacteria > Actinomycetota > Coriobacteriia > Coriobacteriales > Coriobacteriaceae > Collinsella. The sequence goes on from NZ_QUHV01000017.1 coordinate 32,792, forward strand.
CCTCTCCGGCAACGGAGTGCTCGGCGAGGGCATCCGGATGATTTTGAACGACTCCGACGTCGCTCGTGAGCCGTTTTACATCCTGCTGCTCGGCACTGACGGTCGCCCGGGCGAAGATACGTACCGCTCCGACTCGATTATCCTCGCCCGCGTCGATCCCACTGAGAAGCAGGCGACGCTCATCTCCATCCCGCGTGACACGATGGTGGTCTATAACGGCGAGACGATGAAGATCAACGCCACCCACTCTGTTGACGGCCCGGAGGGCGTTGTGAAGGCGGTCAATCAGCTGTGTTTTGGTGGCGAGCAGAAGATCTCCCACTACGCCGAGATCAACTTCGAGGGCATGGAACAGCTTATCGATGCGGTGGGCGGCATCGACCTCAACGCGACCGAGGAGGTCGATGATCCCGAGCATCTCGATATCAAGATCGAAACGGGATATCAGCATATGGACGGCGCCACGGCACTCACCTACGCGCGCTGCCGCTATACCTATGCCGATGGCGATTACACGCGCATGCGCCACCAGCGCCAGGTGCTCGCCGCCCTTGCTTCGAAGATTCTCAACGAGCTCGATGCAACGACGGTGATGGGCATTGTCGAGGCGCTCTCCGAGGTCGTCATGACCACGTTAAGCCCCCAAGATATCATCTCCGTTGCCAACGCGATGCGGGGCATGGACGTCGAAAATGACATGTACGTCGCCAACGTCCCCTCGTATGCCGATGATACGACCTACGTTAACGGTGTGAGCTACGTCTTTGTTTACGAGAGCAAGCTCGCCGATATGATGGAGAGGGTCGATGCGGGTGAGAACCCCCAGGGTCCGCAGACCAGTGGACAAGATACTTCAGGCGCCTCCACGGCGGGCGACATCTTGGGGTCGGCCACGTCTGATGGCGAGAACGAGGCGGAGTAGTGGCCGATGGTTCCACGCTGGGGGCGTCGACGTCGCCGGCCCTAACGCCAGCACCCTTTGACTCAGAAGCACCCCTGGCATACGCTGGGGGTGCTTTTCGTTTGTATCACGTTGCGCTACATGGCGCCGAGGAAAGGAATGCCCCCATGTCCGATGTGCTCGAGAGGTTCTTGCGGTACGTGCAAGTTGATACCCAGTCGGCAGACGAGCATTGCGATCGCGTCCCGTCAACGGAAATTCAGTTTGACTTGGCGCATATGGTTGCGGAAGAGCTGCGCGGGATGGGTGCCCGCGACGTGACGGTGACGGACCATGCGTATGTGACCGCCTGGATTCCCGCAAGCTCGGGCTCCGAGGAGCGTCCGCGCCTCGGTCTGATTGCCCATCTCGATACCACGGAGCAGGCACCTGGTTTTGGCGTCAAGCCGCATGTGCTCACGTACCAGGGCGGTGACCTAGTGTGTGGTGTGGTGGACGGCGCTCCTGTTTCCATCGCCCCCAGTGTGCTTCCCGCTTTGAACGACCTTGTTGGACAGGACCTGGTCTGCACCGACGGAACGACGCTCTTGGGCGCCGACGACAAAGCGGGTGTCGCCGAGATCATGGCACTCTTCGCCGAGTTGTGCGCGCACCCCGAGACGCCTCATCCCGCCATCGGCGTCTGCCTGTGCCCCGACGAGGAGATTGGACACGGCGCTGAGCTGCTCGACATCGACGGGTTTGGGTGCACCTATGCGTATACCGTTGACGGCGGTCCTCTTGGTGAGCTTGAGTGGGAATGCTTCAACGCGGCAGAGGCTACCGTGAGCTTCCAAGGGTTCTCCATTCACCCCGGGGACGCGAAAGGACGCATGGTGAATGCCGGCGAGCTCTTCCACCGCTTCCATGGATTGCTGCCAGCAGCCCAACGCCCGGAGTATACCGAGGGCTACGAGGGCTTCTATTACCTGGAAGGCGTGAGTGCGACGGTCGAGCACGCGACGGCGCGTTACATCATCCGAGATCACGATGCCGAGAAATTCCAAGCGAAAATCGACCATCTGCTTTCCGCCGCCGCCTTTGTGAATGAGGAACAGGGGCGCGAGCGCGTGAAGGTCGAGATCAAGTACCAGTATCGCAACATGGCAGAGGTCGTGGCCGATTACCCCGAGCTTATCGATCAGGCGAAAAAAGCTTTTGAGGACGCCGGCGTCACCCCAAATGTCATCCCCATCCGCGGCGGTACGGACGGAGCACAGCTTTCGTTCCGCGGCCTGCCGTGTCCCAATTTGTCGACCGGAGCGTATTGCTGCCACGGCGTGAATGAGTTCATTCCCGTCCTCTCGCTCGAGAAGATGGTGGAGGTCCTCAAGCATCTGGTCGCCCGCTTCGCATAGCGGGCAGAGTCCGGCGCCGATGCGTTGCCGCCGGAAATGGTAGAGAAGGGAACAAACGCCATGGAGCATGACGAGTTCACAGCTGAGCCCCATCTGACGACGGCAAACGAGGACTATCTCGAGTGTATTGTTCGAATCGAGGGAGAGAACGGCGGAGAAGTCGAGGGTGGTATTCGTTCGGTAGACATCGCTCAGCGCCTTGAGGTGTCAAAGGCATCGGTCAACAAGGCGATCACCGCGCTCAAAGCGCAGGGCATGGTCGAGCAATCTCACTATGGCAGAGTGCGTCTGACATCTCAGGGGCGCGAGATTGGCTCCGCCGTCTGGCGCCGTCATCGCATGTTGCGCGCCTTTCTCGCGGGCGAGCTCGGAGTCGACTTTGAGCGCGCCGATGCCGAAGCGTGTTTGATGGAGCACGCGCTCTCCGAGGACACGATGAATCGCTGGTTGGCCTATCTCGAATCGTCGGGAATCACCATAGAAGGGTAAGGCGAGATAGCGGACGACGGCCGCCCGCGTTGGGACGTGTTCCCAGCGCGGGCGATTGTTAGTTTGCGAGCCCCATCCTTACACTTTGCTTAGATTTCACCGCCTGCGGTTGGCGCGCCTTGGTTGGGGTATACCGAACAATGCATTGACGCGATGACATAATCACCGTAAGGGGTGCATACGCGCATGAGCGAAATAATACGATTTGGAACAGATGGCTGGCGTGCGCGCCTTGATGGTGATTTCACCAACGATAACGTGGTGCGAGTTGCAGATGCGGCGGGTGCTCTTTGGGCACGCCGCGCAGCTGGTGCGCTGGTGTATGTTGGGTACGATGCACGTCCTGGTGCACGTGAGTTTGCGCGCCTTGCAGGCAAGGTCCTTGCGGCGCACGGTCTGGCGGTCAAGGTTTCCGATAGGCACGTTCCCACGCCCGCGTTGGCGTGGACAGTCGCCCGGGATGACCGCGCTGTGGGCGGCTTGATGGTGACAGGTTCGCATAGCCCCGCAGACTATCAGGGAATCAAGCTGCGCATGGCGGATGGTGGTGTGGGGTCGGACGATTTCTACGAAGAACTACAGCGCATCATCGATTCCGATCCAACGCTTGCCCGCGGGGCAATCGCCGAGACGGACTTTCTTACGCGCTATTTAGACCATCTGTATGCAATGGTGGACACCGAGGCAATCGCTGCGGCGCAGTTACGGGTCGTATACGATCCGTTGTACGGATCGGCAAGTGGCTGCTTCGCCGATTTGCTGCGTGCCATGGGGGCTGATGTGACCGAGATCCATGGTTCGCCAGATGAAGAGACCGATGGAACCCATCCCGAGCCTATTGAGCCTTGGGTTGACGACTGCGAGCGCGAGGTTGTCGCGTGTGGCGCATGTGCGGGGCTTGTCAACGATGGGGATGGCGATCGCATTGGCGCGGTGGACGAACACGGCAGATTTGTGAATTCGCAAAAGGTCATAGCTCTCATTCTCGGTCACTTATGCCGCAACCGAGGATGGAACGGGCGCGTGGTGCTCAACACGACGTCGTCGATTCTCACGCGAAGGGTTGCACGTGAGCTGGGATGTAAGCTCTCCATAAAACCCGTTGGTTTCAAGCATATATATAGTGAGATGAAAAAACGGGACGTGTTGCTAGGGGGAGGAGAGTCAGGAGGTGTGGGCATTGCCCACCATATGCCGGAGCGCGATGGCCTTCTGGTCAACCTTCTTCTCTGTGAGGCGATGGCGGTGACGGGGAAGTCACTTGCGGAGCTTGTAGACGAGCTGGAAAGCTATTTCGGGCGGTATTACTATGCTCGCCGCGACCTCCGAATAGACCCGGAGATTGTCGAAATGCTCCGTACGGTCTTACCAGGACTCAACCCTCCGATGGTGGCAGGTCGAGTTCCGGTGCACGTGAGTCATATGGATGGGTTGCGGCTGGAGTTCGATGACGAATCGTGGATCCTGCTCAGACCTTCCCAAACTGAACCGCTCATACGCGTATATGCAGAAGCGCAGACGATCGAAATGCGGGACGAACTGCTGGATGCGGGGATAGATCTCGCTCATGGCGAGTTTACATAGGAGCAAAGTTTCCCGCTAGTTATGTGCGAAATGTGGAGACGAAGATAGTCGCCCA
>NZ_QUHV01000018.1 GCF_003479805.1 Collinsella sp. AF08-23
CCAGTTAGATGGCCGCGCGGCGCCCCCGTAAAACGCGCTTTTGTTGCATTAGCGCTCGAGCGCTGCCAGGTAGTCGTCCACGGCCGCCCCAAGGGCACCGAGAGTCCCTGGTTCCGGCGTCAGGACATCGCTGCTCCACTCTTCGGGCGTGAGGGAGATTCCCAGACTCGGCCCGCCGATGATTTGAACACCCATGGCGCTGAACAGCCGTTCTAGATCCTTGCGCATGCCGGCGGTGGCGTTTCGTCCGCCAACGCCGCTGATGGCAGCGCGCTTGCCCTTGATGGCGGACGGGCTGGTGCGGTCATGCTCGTCGAGGGGGCGCGAGAGCCAGTCGAGGAGGTTCTTGAGCCCTCCCGGAATCTGGTAGTTGTATTCGGGCGAGAAGAACCACAGGCCGTCGGCGGCGAGTACGGCGTCGCGAACGCGTTGCACCGCCTCCGGGGCTGGCCACTCGATGTCCTGGTTCATGAGGGGCACATCGCCCCAATCGAGGAAAGTGACCTCGGCGCGATCGCCGATAATGCGTTCGATCTCACGTGCGAGTTGATGGTTAAACGACTGCTTGCGCAGCGAACCGACGATCATGAGGATACGGGGCATGCGAGCTCCTTTCGGATGGTGGGCGCCTTCGCGCGCCCGTATTCACATGGTTCCCGCAGGGCATCAATCAATACCTACCGAATAGGTATACATAAAACGTACGCGAGAGAAGCGTGGGTTCATCATGATGGGGGTGCCTGGCCTACGGGACCCTATCGGCCGCGTGCGCCCCATCGCTTCGCGCGATTCCGCCATCCTGTGACGCTGGGGGGGGTGCGTGCGGAGGCCCCGCGGCGCTGTGCCGTCGATTCTCTCAGCGTACGTAGTGGGGCGTGAGTACAATAGAGGTCGGATCGGGCGTGCGTGCCTTCGATCCGAATGTCGATTCGCAGGAGAGGATGTAGGCGATGGATTCGATCATCAAGCTCGTGCCCGATTTCAAGGGCAAGATCTGGGGCGGACGCCGCATGGCGAGCGATTTTGGGTATGACATCCCGGATGGCCCCGTGGGCGAGTGCTGGGCCATCTCCGCGCATCCCAACGGCGATGACGTCATCGCCACGGGCGAGTCCGCCGGCAAGACCCTCTCCTGGCTGTGGGCCAACCACCGCGAGCTGTTCGGCAACTGCGAGGGCGACGTGTTTCCGCTGCTCGTGAAGATCATCGACGCCGCCGCCGACCTGTCCATCCAGGTGCATCCCGACGACGCGTACGCCGGCGAGCACGAGAATGGCAGCCTCGGCAAGAAGGAGTGCTGGTACGTCCTGTCCGCCGACGAAGGCGGCACCATCGTCGTCGGTCAGAACGCGCGCTCGCGCGAGGAGTTCGCCCAGATGGTCGAAGAGGGCCGCTGGGATGAGCTGCTCAACGTGATTCCGATCCACGCCGGCGACTTCTTCCAGATCGACCCCGGTTGCGTGCACGCCATCAAGGGCGGCACGGTGATCCTCGAGACGCAGCAGTCGAGCGACGTGACCTACCGCGTGTACGACTACGATCGCCCTGGCGACGACGGCAAACTGCGTCCTCTGCACCTCGAGCAGTCCCTCGACGTCATCGACTACGCCATGGATGCGCCCGAGTCCGGCGAGATCACCGCGCCCGAGGTCGACGGCGTAACGGTGCTCGTGTCCAACGACTGCTACACCGTAGAGCGCCTGCACGTCGACGGTGAGCTGAAGTTCGCGACGCCCTTCCCCTTCACCTGCGTGAGCGTCATCGAGGGCGACGGCTCGATCAATGGCGAGCCAGTCGTCAAGGGTAGTCACCTGCTGGCACTTTCCGCCTGCGATGAGCTGGTGCTCACGGGCGACATGACGATCATCACCTCGCATCTATAGCGTTTTCATCACGCCGCGGCGCATCGTCGCCATTTCTGCCCGAAAGGGCTCCCGGGTTTCCGAGGTCTTTCCTGTCTTCAATCGAATGCGGCCTTCGGTCGCGAAATCGTCTCGATTTCGTAGCTGAAGGCCACTCTCGGCACGAGCCGGCGAGATATGCGAGCGAGGGCGGTCTTCAATTGCGCGTCCTGGCTGTCCCTCAGCGCCTTGTTGTCCTATACTCACCTGTGTACCAACGGGGAGCTGGCGGAGGCCGGCTGAGAGGAAGCCCGTGGGAGCGGATGCGCTCGCCCGTCAATCGCGGGGTGCCGCGCGTCCATCGGCGATATGCAGCGTCGTCGCCTTTCCCGCACCGCTTCGACCCACAACCTGATCCGGGTAATGCCGGCGTAGGGATTGAGCAGCCTTGCTCCGAGTGAACAGATGCGAGCGGGCCCCTACGGAGATGAGGGGCCCGCTTTTTTGTGACCCCGGAAAGGAAGGCCTATGGAGGCAAGCGTCGCGATCCAGGTCCTGCCCCAGCGCGTGGGCGGCAACGACGAGGTGTGTCGCATCGTCGACGAGGCAATCGCCTACATTCAGACCAAGTTCCCCGACGCATATGTGGGACCCTTTGAGACCACCATTCAGGGCGACTACGACCTGTGCATGGAGGTCGTCGCGGGCGTGAACCGCATCTGCGTCGAGGCGGGCGCGCCCGAGGTCGCCACCTACGTCAAGATTTTCTTCGCACCCGAGGAGGGCGTCCTCACCACCGAGGAGAAGATTTCCAAGTACCACGAGAACGATGCGTAAGGACGCGGGCACATCGAGCACCAAGGCGTGCGGGGGTACCGACGTTCGCGATGGCTCCGCATCACCGGCGACACGAAGTGCGGATATGAACAAGGTTCATGTCGCTGATGGTGCGCATCTGGAATGCAAGGCGGGGTCCCGGACGCGGTCTGCGATGCTCACGAAGCTTGTGGCACCGTTGACCATCGTTGCGCTGCTTGGGCTGTGGCAGCTCGCATGCTCGACAGGCCTGGTGCCTCCGTTCATGCTGCCGAGTCCGGTGCGCGTGGTGCGGGCGCTCGTAGATGACTGGCCCTTGCTCGCGGGTCACGCCGCGACCTCGCTTGCCGAGGCGGGCATGGGCTTGGCCACCGGCGTCGCGCTCGGCTTTGTCGCCGCGCTTGCGATGGATCGCTTCGATCTGCTGTACCGCGCGTTCTACCCCATTGTGGTGCTCACTCAGACCATCCCGACCGTCGCCATCGCACCGCTGTTGGTGCTGTGGTTTGGCTACGGGATGTTGCCCAAGGTGGTGCTCATCGTGGTCGCCACGTTCTTTCCCATCACGGTGGGATTGCTGGAGGGGTTGCGCTCCGTCGACCCGGACGAGATCGACCTCATGCGTGCCATGGGCGCCTCGCGCCTGCAGATCCTGCACCACGTCAAGCTGCCCGCCGCCCTGCCGCAGCTCTTTAGCGGCCTCAAGATCTCGGCGGCGTATGCCATCGTGGGCGCCGTGATTGCCGAGTGGCTCGGCGGTTTTTCGGGTCTGGGCGTGTACATGACGCGGGTGCGCAAGGCGTATTCGTTCGACAAGATGTTCGCGGTGATCTTTTTGATTTCCGGTCTGAGCTTGGCGCTCATGTGGATAGTGGATGCGCTTCGCCGCGCGCTCATGCCCTGGGAGCGCCAGTCGCGTGAGCCGTAAGGGACCCGCCGCCGTGGCGTGTCTGCCGTCGTGGACGAGAGGGGTAGAAATGTCGATAATACCCCTCGTTTTGAAGCGATTTTTCGTCATTCCTACCCATTTGCTGATCGACACCATATCGCAATGATTTTTCAGAAAGAGGTTTTCCATGTTTACAGATGAAAACAGCCTGATTGTTTCACGCAGGGCGGCGTTGGGCGCCGGTGCTGCGGCTCTAGGCACTGCCGGCGTTTTGGCGCTTGCGGGCTGCGGCGGTGGTAGCTCCCAAGGATCCGGTTCCTCGTCGGGAGAGGGCTCCGGCCTTCGCAAGGTGACCTTTGCCCTGGACTGGACGCCCAACACGAACCACACGGGCGTGTACGTTGCCGCGGAGCGCGGCTACTACAAAGAGGCGGGCCTCGAGGTCGAGATCGTGCAGGCCCCCGAGAACGGTGCCGATGCGCTCGTGGCCGCAGGCGACGCCGAGTTTGGTGTGAGCTTCCAGGACACCATGGCAGCCTACGTTTCCGGCGATGACAAGCTGCCGGTGACGGCCATCGCCGCGATCATCCAGCACAACACCTCGGGCATCATCAGCATGAAGGACAAGGGCATCACGAGCCCCGCCAAGATGGCGGGTCACACGTATGCCACGTGGGAGATGCCCATCGAGCAGGGCGTGATCGAGCGCTGCGTCGAGACGGACGGCGGAGATTTCAGCCAGGTCGAGATGATTCCCTCCACGGTGACCGACGAGGTCACCGCGCTTTCCACCGATCAGGTTGACTCGATTTGGATTTACTGGGCCTGGGCGGGCGAGAAGTGCAAGCTCGCGGGCCTCGATACCAACTACTTCGCCTTCGCCGACATCGACTCGGTATTCGATTACTACACGCCGGTGATCATTGCCAACGATGATGTCATCAAGCAGGATGCAGATATGGTGCAGGCCTTTGTCGATGCGACCCGCCGTGGGTACGAGGACTGCATCGCCGATCCCGAGGGTGCGGCCGAGATCCTGCTGAAGGCTGCTCCGGAGCTTGAGAAGGAGTTGGTCGTTGCGAGCCAGACGTACCTGGCCGAGCAGTATCAGGCCGATGCAGAGGCTTGGGGCGTGATTGACCAGGACCGCTGGGATGCGTTCTTCGAGTGGGTGGGCGACCAGGGCTTCGCCGATGCGATTGAGCCTGGTGCCGGCATGACAGACCAGTTCTTGTCGTAGCGCGGCGGTATCGGCGGATGCTTGCATTTCGATAGGGCATGAGATCAAAGAGCGGCTTTTGGGGAAGGTTTACTGGTATTCGTTACCTGCGGTTTCTTCTGCAAACGATGCAGGATACTCGAAAAACAGCGAAAAACTGCCCCCCAAAGCCGCGCTTTGCTCAGAGGGAGTGAATTTTAAAGTGGCGCACTTGGAAATACAGGGGGTGTCAAAGGGTTTCGACGGTGTCGATATCCTTGAGGGCATCTCGATGACGGTCGAATCTGGGCAGATCGCCTGCCTACTCGGCCCTTCCGGGTGTGGCAAGACTACGCTGTTCAACGTGGTGGCAGGGCTTTCTTCTCCACAATCGGGGCGGGTCTTGCTCGATGGCGAGGACATCACGGGGAGCCCAGGGCACCTATCCTATATGCTGCAGAAAGACCTACTTCTGCAGCACAAGCGCATTATCGACAACGTTTCGCTGCCGTTGGTGCTGCGTGGTGTCCCTCGCGATGAGGCACGTGTCCAGGTCGCGGGACTCTTTGAGACGTTTGGGCTTGAAGGTACGCAGATGCGCTGGCCCAGTGAGCTCTCGGGCGGGATGCGCCAGCGTGCCGCCCTGCTACGCGCCTACCAGTATTCACGCGATTTCATGCTGCTCGACGAGCCGTTCTCGGCACTTGACGCCTTCACGAAGGCGGACATGCACACGTGGTTCCTCGACGTCGCCGAGCGCATGGGCACGACTTCTCTTATCGTGACGCACGACATCGATGAGGCGATCATGCTGGCAGATCACATTTACGTGATGCGCGGAAACCCCCAGGCGGGAGTGCCCACCACCATCGTGGGGGAGGAGCTCATCGCTTGTCCCCGCTCCGCCCGCGCCGAATTCGCCGTGAGCGAGACGTTCCTCGTCCATAAGCGCCGGATTATGGGACTGCTCGGTCGATAGCCCCCTCCTTTCCTCTCTTTTGTTCACGCTTGGCACATGATGTTGAGGTTTTTCGTACTGTTTTTGCATACTTCTGAGTAGCGATCGATTATGTCCCAACGCGACCTGCGGTTTTATCGACTCAAATGAGGGTGTACGTGCCAATTCGCAAAAGTAATACGAAAAACCTCAACTTCTGGCGAGAAGTGGCATGTGGGTCCGTTGTGCCGCGCCCGTCAACGCCCGCGAGAAGTGATTGCGTGTTATTCCGATGCAACCTGCAGCACTGGTGTGAAGTGACGCATGAGCAGTTGAACGCCTCAAAAGAGTGAGGTATTTCAAAAATGTAACAGATGGCAAACTTTCTAGTGCCAATGTGCTTCCGTTGTGTTAGTTTACTTAGGTGAACATTCCAATGGAGGTGCTTCGTCATGCAGAAGATTGGTCAGACTTTGCCGTTGTCGCTGGTACGAGCTGGTGAGACGGTCACTGTATGCCGGGTTCGCGGCAACGAGGACATGAAGCGCCACCTGCAGGAGATCGGCTTCGTCGATGGAGCCGAGGTGCATGTCGTCTCATCATCGGGGTCGAACATCATCGTCCTCGTTAAGGGGGCACGGTTTGGCATTGACGCCAAGGTTGCGCAGCACATCATGGCGGCCTAGCCGCGCGTGTGAGGCTTGCATCGTGCAACGGAGTCGGGCACACCGGTGCGTCTGTGCTCACCGGTACGCCCGAGACCTCTGTGCGTTCGATCGGTATGACGAGACCGCCTACGCCCGGGATGTTCAAGATCTGCAGAAAGGGGGAAGTATGAAAACGCTGGCAGAAGTAGAGGTGGGGGATAGTGCCACAGTGGTTAAGCTCCACGGCGACGGTGCCCTTCGCCGTCACCTTATGGACCTGGGGCTCATCAAGGGCACGCCGTTCAAGGTCGTGAAGGTCGCTCCGCTGGGCGATCCGGTGGAGATCACCGTGCGCGGCTATGAGCTGTCCATCCGCAAGGAGGAGGCCGCGATCGTTGAGGTCGCCTAATGCGCCAGATGCGCATGGTTCTATCGGTAGAGTTAGCTTTATCTAACAAGTGAGACGGAAGAGGAAGCGATTCCAGAAGGCACTTCGAGCCGCAGCTGAGCGGCACGCCGGAAAAACACCTCCGCCCTCGCTTAGGCGAACTCAGCAACGAATACGTTTCAAAGCCAAGAGAGAAGAAGGATCGCATGGCGAATCCAACACTGCATATCGCGCTTGCCGGCAACCCCAACTGCGGCAAGACCACTCTGTTCAACCTCATCACCGGTGCCAACGGGTACGTGGGCAACTGGCCGGGTGTCACGGTTGAGAAGAAGGAAGCACCCCTGTCCCGCGACAAGGGTGTGATCATCACCGACCTCCCCGGCATCTACTCGCTGTTCCCGTATAGCCCTGAGGAGCGTGTGAGCCGCGATTACCTTATGAGCGGCGAGCCCGACGCGGTCATCCAGGTGATTGACGCGACGAACCTTGAACGAAACCTGTATCTCGCGCTCCAGGTCATCGAGACGGGGCTTCCCGTGGTCGTGGCCCTCAATATGGCTGACCTCGTGGAGAAGAGCGGTGACCGGATCGATGTCTCCGCCCTCGAGAAGAGCCTGGGTTGCCCGGTCGTCATGATCTCCGCACTCAAGAACAGGGGGGTGGACGAGCTCATCGCCGCCGCCCGCAAGGCCGTCACGGCGAGATGCGGGACGTCGGAGGCCACCGCATGCCGACATGCCTTCGACGCCGCGATCGAGGGCGTTCTCGAGCGGATTGAGGCGCAGATTCCCGCGTCGGTCGAGGTTGGCAAGCGCCGCTACTACGCGGTCAAGTTGTTCGAGCGCGACGCCGAGATCTTGGCGGAGCTCTCCCTGCCGCAGGCGTCCGTCAAGCGGATCGAGGAGCTTGTGGCCGCGTGCGAGCGCGACTGCGACGATGACGCCGAGTCCATCATCACCGGCGAGCGCTACGCCGTGATCGCGCATATCGTGGATGCGTGCCTGCATCGCGCGCCGGCACGCATGAGTACTTCGGAGAAGATCGACCGCATCGTCACGAATCGCTGGCTCGGCCTGCCCATCTTCGCCCTGATCATGTTCGGCGTGTATTACCTGGCAATTTCCACGTTCGGCACCGCCATGACCGACTGGGTGAACGACAGCCTCTTCGGCGATGGTTGGGAGCTGCTCGGTGCCGCTATGCCGAGCGTGCCCGCCCTGTTCGAGGGCTGGCTCACGGCCGCCGGCGCATCCGACATGGTCATCTCCCTGGTTTGCGACGGCATCGTGGCCGGCGTGGGCGCCGTGCTCGGCTTCATCCCGCAGATGTTCGTCCTGTTCGTGCTCCTGTCCTTCCTCGAGGACTGCGGCTACATGGCTCGCGTCGCGTTCGTGATGGACCGCGTGTTCCGCCGTTTCGGCCTCTCGGGTAAGTCGTTCATCCCCATGCTGGTGTCCACCGGCTGTGGCGTGCCCGGCGTGCTCGCCACCAAGACGATCGAGAACGAGAAGGACCGCCGCATGACGGTCATGACCACGACGTTCATCCCGTGCGGCGCCAAGCTGCCCGTGATTGCGCTCGTCATGGGCGCGCTCATCGGCGACGCCGAGTCCACGTGGATCGCGCCGCTCTTCTACTTCCTCGGTGTTGTAGCGGTCATCGTCTCCGGCATCATGCTCAAGAAGACGCGTCTGTTCGCCGGTCGTCCCACGCCCTTCGTCATGGAGCTGCCGAGCTACCACATGCCGAGTGCGCGCAGCTGGGCTTTGCATGTGTGGGAGCGCGTGAGCGCCTACGTCAAGAAGGCCTTCACGATCATCTTCGCCTCCACCATCGTGGTGTGGTTCCTGTCCAACTTCGGCTTGTTCGACGGCGCCTTCGGCTACCTGCCCGCCATGGCGGGAATCCCCGAGGAGTTCACGGACCACTCACTGTTCGCCATGGTTGCGGGTGCGGTGAGCTGGATCTTCGCCCCGCTCGGCTTCGATACCTGGCAGGCCACGGCAATGTCCGTCACGGGTCTCGTTGCCAAGGAGAACGTCATGGCCACCGCCGCGTCGCTGCTGCACCTGACCGACGCCACCGAGACCGACCCGAGCCTGTGGTCCGCGTTCGCGGCGCTCTTCCCCAGCGCGGGCGCCATTGCCGCGTTCGGCGCGTTCAACCTGCTGTGCGCTCCGTGCTTTGCCGCCATGGGTACCATCCGTGCCCAGATGAACTCCGCAAAGTGGACCGCCATCGCACTCGGGTATGAGTGCGGCTTCGCCTGGGTGGTCGGCCTCATGATCAACCAGTTCTACCTAGCGGCGACCGGCGTGGTCGGCGTGTGGACCATCGTCGCCGTCGCATTCGCTGTGGCGATTGTGTTCCAGCTCGTGCGCCCCATGCCCTCGTATGCGTGGGATGACGCGGGCATAGGATGCGCCTGCGCCACAAAGGCTTAGCCCCTTTTTGGCAGCTGGGTCGAATGTGCAGCTATCCACCGTGATGGTTGGGATGCAATCCGGCTGCCTGTGCGGGCTCGCGGCTCGTTTCGACGCGGTGCTCGACGGACATGCTTGCATGCTCGGGCATCCGCTTGCCGCAAATACGGCGTTTTTGTAACGAGTTTTTTGACAGCTCGAGTAGACCCCTGTTTTTGCCAACAAAACCCCAGTTGGCAAGTGCGCAAAATGGGCCTGTACGTAGGAGCCTTCGGATTTCGTTACAAAAACGTCCGATTTCGGGCATGATGGGTTTGTCTTTAGAAAAAGGAGTTGTATGTCGGCTATCGACTTTGTGATTCTCACGTTGGTCGCGGTGGCGTTCATCGCGGTCGTGCGTCGTATTCGCAAAAAGGGGACGTGCGCTGATTGCGCGAGCGCGGGATCGTGCAGCGGGTCATGCTCCAGCTGCTCCTCGTCTGGGCACGCGGCTTGCCCCGCCTGCGAGGGCGTGGACCGCGTGGCCGAGAAGCTCGCTCGCAACGTCGACAAATCGTGAATCCGCGGCGTCCCGTGCTAAGCTGGGCGTGAACGCTCTGCCAGCCAGCGGGAAGGAATAACCGTGAATTCGTTCGGTCGGACCGACCAATCCCTCAAGTACTTGCGTCTTCTTTCCCAGCAATTCCCCACGCAGCAGTCCGTCTTCACTGAGATCATCAACCTGCAGGCAATCCTCAACCTGCCCAAGGGCACCGAGCATTTCATGAGCGACCTGCACGGCGAGTACGAGGCGTTCCTGCACATCCTGAACAACTGCTCGGGCGTGGTACGGGAGCACGTTGACGACATCTTCGGCGACACGCTCGCCGAGGAGGAGAAGGCGGACCTCTGCACGCTCATTTACTATCCGCACGAGAAGCTCGAGCTTGCGCACCATATGCACCTCGATTCGCCGAGCTGGTACAAGACCACGCTCGATCGGCTGCTGGTGGTGACGCGTTCGCTTTCCAGCCGATACACGCGCTCCAAGGTGCGCAAGGCTATTCCCCACGATTACGCCTACATCATCGACGAGCTGCTGCACACGCACCCGGACGAGAACAACTACCGCGTCCGCTATCACGAGCGCATCATCGATTCGATCTTCGAGACCGATGCGGGTGAGGACTTTATCTGCTCGCTTTCCGACCTGATCAAGCGCCTGGTTATCGATCATCTGCATCTGGTGGGCGACATCTTTGACCGCGGCGGCGGGGCCTCGAAGATCATGGACCGGCTTTCGAGCTACCACTCCTTCGACATCCAATGGGGTAACCACGACCTGCTATGGATGGGTGCCGCAGCGGGCCAGCCCGCCTGCATCGTCACGGTGCTGAGGAATAACCTGCGCTATGGGAACTACGAGATTCTCGAGAACGATTACGGCATCTCCCTGCGCGAGCTCGTCGCGTTCGCGGAGCGTACGTACCGTCCGGTTCCCGAGGGCGTGTCGGGATTGGCGACGACGCTCACGCCACTCATGAAGGCCGTGAACGTCCTGCTTTTCAAGCTCGAAGGCCAGATCATCATGCGTCATGCCTGCTTTGACATGCACGATCGGTTGCTGTTGGAGCGCATTGATTTGGAGGCGGGTGCGGTCCGACTGGCGGATGGTCGGGATTACGCGCTCGCGACGTGCGATTTCCCCACGTTCGACCCAGAGCGCCCCTATGAGTTGAGCGAGGACGAGCAGCACATTGTAGACCGCCTGGTGGCGGAGTTCACCACCGCGGATCACCTGCATCGCCACGTCAACATCTTGTACAGCCACGGATCCATGTATCTGGCGCATAATCGCAACCTGCTCTTCCACGGGTGCGTTCCCATGAACGAGGATGGAACGTTTTCGAGCATGAACTGCCTGGGCACGTGGCGGAGCGGTCGTGACTACCTGGACTTCTGCGATGAGATTGCCCGTCGCGCATGGCGTACGCACGACCAGGATGCCCTGGATTGGATGTGGTACCTGTGGATTGGCATGAAATCCCCTGCGAGCGGGCGCCTGGTCAAGACGTTCGAGCGCACGTATATCGATGACCCTTCCTGCTGGCAAGAACCCATGGATCCGTATTTTGAGCTGACGCGCGACGAGGGCGCCTGTGACGCCATCATGGCGGAGTTCGGCTTGGCATCCGGAACGGGACACATCATAAATGGGCATACGCCCGTGCACACCTCCGAGGGCGAGCAGCCCATCCGCGCGCACGGACGCCTCTTGGTGATCGATGGAGGGTTTTGCAGCGCATACCATCCTAAAACGGGGATTGCGGGGTACACCCTGATCTCGAGCTCGCGCGGGTGTCGCCTCAAGGCGCATCAGGCATTCGAGAGCGTTGAGGCGGTGCTCGCGCGTAACGCCGATATCGTGAGCGAGACCGATCGGTTCGATGTCGCCGAACGTCGTCGTATGGTGAGCGACACCGATACCGGCGTGCAAATTCGCGAACAGATCGCCGACCTGCGCGCCCTGCTTGAGGCGTATCGCACAGGTGTGTTGGAGGAACGCCTGTAGGCGACTTTCCCATCGGGATCGAAGCGGCTTTGTTGCACCAGGGTTTGGCTACCGGAGCAACTCCCAGGGTTCTTTGCCGAGGGCGAAGGCGAGTCGGTCGAGTGTCGAGAGCTTGAGGTTATCGCGTCCCTGTTCGATAAGGTCGAGCGTGACCCGGCTGATGCCGAGCTGCAAGCTGAAATCGACCTTTGACAGGCCGAGATCTTTGCGAATGGCGCAGATGTTCCTGCCCAGGGTATGTAGCGAGCTCTCATTCATGCTACGAGCATGCCCGCGCAAAAAAGCGAAACGTAAACTGCGCTTTACGTTTCGGCCTTTCGCATAGGGATTACAGAAGTGCGGCGAGGGGCGTCCCTTCCTGTCATTGCGCATCGAGTCGTCGCCGTTCATGGCGATGCGGGCTTTGCTGCATGCGGAGTTATCCACATGAG
The DNA here is from genome assembly GCF_003479805.1 of Collinsella sp. AF08-23. Classification (GTDB taxonomy): domain Bacteria; phylum Actinomycetota; class Coriobacteriia; order Coriobacteriales; family Coriobacteriaceae; genus Collinsella. The sequence continues at coordinate 12,125 of NZ_QUHV01000018.1, forward strand.
GGATACGCCGAGATGCTCCAACCTTACGGCGACCCGACAATAATCTGCCGTCTGTCCGCCTTCTTTCAACACTGACGGAATTGTAGGTATCTTCGAAAATGAATAGGGGGTACGTAAAGTGCGCCTACAGCGATATGAAATGCAGAAAGTATGCGCAAAGATAGAAATATAGCCACAATTCATGCAGAACGGGAGGTTGGCCTGGAATTGCGGAAAACCTGACACGCATCTGACGCAATGCCAAGCGATCAGACATATACCTGACGTTGTGCCATCGACGTTTCGTACCGTTGTAGACGAGCGGTATCGGAAAAAGGAGAGCGGATATGGCACAGGTAAAGACGTGCGATTTGGTCGAAACCGAGCAGAAGCCACCAGAGGGTGAGACGGGTGGAGCCCAAGAGGGGGTGTCAGTTCCAACGCTGAGGAGAGCCGTCCATCGTGCTCGCATCTTGAGGGACATTAAGCTGCGCGCGAACGAGGTCAGTGCGACCATTGTGATAGCGCCCGACGGGTTTGGAAAGACGACCCTGCTTTGCCAGCGCGTGGCGGAGGTCCAACGGGACTCCAGTCGCGGCGTCGCGCGCATGATCGATGCGGCGGGGATGGATGGCGAGGAGCTGTATGGGCTGCTGGGAGAGTTGGAGATGCATCTTGATGCCCGCTTGCGCCCGCTGGTTGCAATCGACAACCTTCCAACGCTCCACGGCGCGGCACTCGAAGGAGTTGCGGGAAGGATGCGCTCGCTTCATCGGAGGGGCTTCGAATTCTTGCTGGCGTGCCTTCCCGGCAATCGCGCATTTGCGAACGGTATGGGCGATGCCTATAAAGTCACGCCTCAGGCCCTCGTGGTCCGTCCGCGCGAATACTCGGATTGGACGCGGATGCTCGGAATCTCCGGAGAGCTCGACGTGTACGATTTGACCCAGGGGATACCCGCGCTCGTCGCGATGCTCGGCATTGTCGACGGTCGGCAGCTGAGCTTGGAGGCGTTTTCTCGCGCAGCCGCTGCGTTGTACCGGGGCGCGCTCGAGGAGATGCGTCGCGGAAGGGATTCCCTGTACCGAACGGCTTGCCTGCTCGTATTGACGGGCGCGGGATCGCTCCGCGACTTCGAGCGCATCGGCATGCGTGTGCGCGTGCAGAGCTGGTCGCGCATCGCGCGCGAATACCCGTTGTTCGGAGTGGATGTTGAGCAGGGGACGTATCGCTGTCTGGTGCAGGGAAGCAAGGCAATGGGCGAGCTGTGTCGTCAGATGACGCGTGCCCGCCCGCTTTTCGCGGTGCGTGCCATCAAGATCCTCATGGCGGCGGACAACGTCGACCGTGCCGTGCACATCGCGGGCATGCTCGAACATACCGAGGATGCACTGGGGGTCCTGACGGAGCACCCGACTTCGTTTGCGTTGAGCGGCAATGTGGCGTTCGTGCGCGACATGATGGAGTCGATGGGGGATGTCTCCGCGGCGTCGACGCCAGTGGGAGGCGTGCTGGCGCTGTATCTCTCGGCATTGATGAGCGGGGAATTTCGTCTCGCCCGTGCATTGGGCAGTGAGCTCAGGCGCAGGAGGAACGAGATCAAAGGGGAGGTTGCGCCGGAGTCATGGGCGCAAGCACGTGCCTTGTGCAACATGTGGCCGGATTGTAGGGGCATCGGCCTGCCCGAGATCGACGCCGCGTTCACGCAGGGGCATGCGACCGTCGCATCCCAAGATCTAGAGCTTCATGCCAGGATATATGCGGAGCTCATCGGTGGATCTGGGGACGTCACGCTCGAAAGTCACATACAGGGCTTTACTGAGCTGTCCGGCGAAGGAGTGTCCATTCCTCGGGTGCTGCTTGCGTGCGATCGTGCACTCGTCGATGCGATGTGTGGGGATATGGGCGATGTCCGAGCGATGGATGCGAACATGCAAAGGATGGCGACGAGGCTTTTGGAGCGCAAGGTAGCGCCCATCGCCACGCATATTCGCATGGTCGCCGCGACGTGCCGATTATTCTCCGGTCTTCCCGTTGCCGATGAGCGCGCGTTCATCGATGCCGGCACGCTTTCCGTTCGCACCTCGGATTTTGCGACGCAATTGTTCTGCCTGGTGGGAGAGGGTTGGCAGGCCCTTGTTCTCGGGCAATGCTCCAACGCCCTGTTTCGCGCACATCAGGTGCTCAAATTGGCAACTGAGGACCAGCGTGTGGTGATGGCATGGGCTCGCATGCTCGAATGCTGTGCGCATCTCGCCGACACGCCCCGTATGGCACTTGATGGCGAAGCGGACCTGCTTGATCTTGCAGAACCGGCGCAGACACCGGCCGAGGCTTGGACGGCTGCGTTGAGACTCGCTGCGGCCCATAGATCGTCGGAGCTCAGCGCATGGTGCTCGCTGAACAAGAAGATGCTGCTCACCAAGGGCTTCACCGCGTTCGCCCGTCAGGCGGTCGCCGTGCTGGGCGATAAGGTGGGGCTGATCACCCGGGTGCTCCCCGGCGATTATGCGATGGCCGCCGGAATGGATTCGGAGCCCGCGCCGCGGGAAGGCGAAGCGCCTTGGGAGGGCTCAGACGATGCGGATCTGCTGTTAGGCCAGGTGAATGTGAGGCTCTTTGGAGGATTCCAAGTTGAGCGCGGTGGCCATGTGGCGACCGACGCAATCTGGCGACGCAGGAGGGCGTGCATCATTGCCGCCCGCCTCGTCTTGGCTGCGGGGGCCTTTGTGGGGCGCAAGGAGATCGGAGAGGAGGTGTGGCCCGACAAAGACTATCTTCATGCGCGTGAGACGCTGTACGCCGGCCTTTCGTCGTTGCGGTCGGCTTTTGGCCAAAGTGACGATGGCCCCCAATATGTGCTGACGCAAGGCGAGGGGGTTGCCATCAACACGGAGTATGTGGTTTCGGATACGATGCGTTTCGATGCTCTTGCCAGGGACATTCTTCTCGGCCGCGCGAGGACGACGGGCAGGCAGCTCATCGAGGCGTGTTTGCGGCTGGATGAGCTTTATACCGGCCCCTTGTACGTCCCGAACTTTGGAGATACCTCATTCTATGTGCGGCAGCGGCGCCTGTACCAAACCAAGTTCGTGGACTGCATGATGCGCGGCGCGCATGTGGCACTGGAGCTGGATGATCTGCCTGTCGCCTCATGGCTTATCGATGCTGCTTTGCGCCAAGCCCCGCTGCGGGAGGACGTCATCCGTGCCGCGATGCACATATACGACAAGGGCGGGCGTCGTCGCGAGGTGGTCGAACTGTACAACAGCCACGTACATGTGCTGGAACAGGAGCTGCACTCCCTGCCCGAGAGGGAAACGCAAATGGCGTACGAGGCGATAATTCACGGTGATAGAGAGGTGGAACTCTTGGCTTAGCGTCACCAGGGTCCACTGCAGAGCGAACTCGTGCAAAAAGGGGCGGCCCGCTGGCCGCCCCTTGAGTTGATCGAGCAGGTAATCGAGTAATTAATCGAGTGTGATGTGCTCGATGTCCTTGCGGCTGCTGACGCGGTACAGGGCAAAGCGATGACCGATCACCTGGACGACTTCGGAGCCCGTGCGCTCGGCGAGTTGGTCGGCCGCCTCGCGGCAGGAGAGTAGGCTGCCATCTTGGACGGCGCACTTGATGAGCTCGTGCGCCTCGAGGGCCTCTTCGGCCTGCTTGGCGATCGCGTCGGTTACGTCGGCTTTACCGATGAGGACGACGGGGTTGAGGTGATGGGCGAGGGCGCGAAGCTGACGGACCTGCTTGCCGGTGAGTGCCATGTATCTACTCGCTTTCTGCGGGAGCGGTTTTTGCAGGTCAACGATACCGCACCCAGCCTCGTCCGACAAGCTGTTTGCATATGAAGACCACGTGGGTGAGCATTTAAAATACGATTTCGAGGCGAGCGAGAATACCCGACTACATGGTCCGCGTGTGCGGTTTTGATTTTGGCGCGCGGCAATCTCGTTGCTTCTTGTGTTTCCACTTGTTCCGGTGCGCAGGTGGGAAAGCGCGCGCGCTAAAATAGAGAGAACGCAAAACATGAACGTACGATCCGCAAAGGAGACCGCCATGTCCATTACGCCCCAGGAGATCGCCGAGACACGCGGTATGGTCTCAGAGCACAATTTGGACATTCGCACGATCACCATGGGCATATCGCTCATGGGCTGCGCCGACGAGAATCTGGATCGCATGTGCACCAAGGTGTACGACCACGTTACCCGCACGGCGGAGCATCTTGTCGAAACGGCAGAGAGCCTTGAGCGTGAGTACGGTATCCCCATCGTGAACAAGCGCGTTTCGGTGACCCCGGTCGCCCAGATCGCGTCGGCGTGCCCCGATGAAGATCTTGTGCCCCTCGCGTATGCCCTCGACCGCGCCGCCGAATCCCTTGGCATCGATTACCTCGGCGGTTATTCGGCGCTCGTCCACAAGGGCATCGGAAACGCCGATCGCCGTCTCATCAGCTGCATTCCGCGTGCGCTTGCTGAGACGAGCCGCGTGTGCTCCAGCGTGAACGTCGCCACCCTGCGCGCTGGCATCAATATGGATGCGGTGCTCATGGCGGCCCAGACGATCATCGATGCCGCCAAGCTCACCGCCGATCGCGAGTGCGTGGGCGCGTCCAAGTTCGTCTGCTTTGCCAATATGGTCGAGGACTCGCCCTTTATGGCGGGTGCCGTGCATGGTTCCGGCGAAGCTGACGCCGTCATCAACGTGGGCGTATCCGGCCCCGGCGTCATGGCAGCCGCCCTCGAGGAGCTGCCCGAGGACGCCGATATGATGCAGGTCGCGGAGCGCATCAAGCAGACCGCCTTTAAGATTACGCGCGCTGGCGAGCTCATGAGCCGCGAGGCCGCTCGCCGTCTGGGCGTCGACAAGGGCATCGTCGACCTCTCGCTTGCCCCCACACCCGCCATCGGCGACTCCGTTGCCCGCATCCTCGAGATCATCGGTGTCGGCCAGTGCGGAGGCCCCGGCACCACGGCGGCACTCGCACTGCTCAACGACTGCGTTAAGAAAGGCGGCGTTATGGCGAGCTCCTCGGTGGGTGGCCTGTCTGGTGCCTTCATCCCCGTCTCCGAGGACGCCGGCATGATCGAGGCAGCGGAGGCTGGTGCGCTCTCCCTCGAGAAGCTCGAGGCCATGACTTGCGTGTGCTCTGTGGGCCTCGATATGATCGCCGTTCCTGGCGACACCGATGTCGAGACCATCGCGGGCATCATCGCTGACGAGATGGCCATCGGCGTCATCAACAACAAGACCACCGCCGTCCGCATCATCCCCGCTATCGGAAAGGGCGTCGGCGAGTCGGTCGATTACGGCGGCCTGTTCGGTCGGGCTCCCATCATGCCGGTCAACAGCCATGCCGGCACGGTGTTCGCCCATCGCGGCGGCCGTTTCCCGGCACCCATGAATTCGCTCAAGAACTAGCGAAGCGTCGAGGTAATCTCGGTTGATGCGCAGGTGAAGTCTAGCGCGGACGGGGTCTTAGGACCGGCCCGTCCGCGCTTTTGTCCGCTTAGGTCGATTGCGGCGTTGATTCGACAAAGATGTTGAGGTTTTTCGTATTCATTTCGGGTTTTGTCGAGTAGCAGCCCCAAATCCCCAACATGTACCTGCGTGTTTGTTGGGAAAAACCGAGCTCTACTTGGCAAAACCGGAAAACGATACGAAAAACCTCAACTTCCAAGCTGGATGGCGTTAACCGAAGACTTTTGCGGCGATGCGTGCGGACTCCGCGGCGTCTTTGGCATAGAAATCGGCGCCGATCTGCTCTGCATATTCGGGCGTGAGCACGGCTCCGCCCACCATGACGAGCGTTCCTGGGGCCTCGCGGTGCAACAGGTCGATGGTTTTCGCCATATTGGGGACGGTCGTGGTCATCAGTGCGGACAGGCCCACGAGCTTAATGTCGTGTTCGCGCACCGCATCGAGCACGGCCTGCGGCTTTACGTCGCGTCCGAGGTCGATCACCGTGTATCCGTAGTTGTCGAGCAGCATTTTGACGATGTTCTTGCCGATGTCATGGATATCGCCCTCAACGGTGGCCACGCAGATCGTTCCCTTGTCGAGCTCCTTACTGGCGGGCATCTGCTCCCGTATGACGTCAAAGCCCGCACGCGCCGCTTCCGCCGAGGCCATGAGCTGCGGCAAGAACAGCTCTCCTCGATCGAAGCGCGTCCCAACTTCGTCAAGGGCGGGGATAAGGTGAGCATCGATGAGGTCGAGCGGGGAGAGAGTGTTCAGCAGTTCGCGTGTGAGCTCGGCCGTCTCGCGTTTGCGTCCGGTGAGCACGAAATGGCCGATTGACCGCTCGGAGTTCGGGGAAGGCGCGCTCGGCGCATTCCCATCGACGCGTGTGGAGGCGGTAGCGTCCGGCAAACGGATGGCCTTGTCGTCGGACTTCGCGTATGGATCGCGCCATCCCGCGTAGCGCTCGATGTAATCGCGTGCGCCGGCATCCTCGCCATTGAGGACGCGGAAGGTGCGCACGGCGTCCATGTAGCGATCCGAGCCGGGGTTGAGGATCGGGGTGTCCAGTCCGGCTCCGAGGGCGGCGGCGAGGAACGCGCCGTTGAGCAGGGGCCGCTGCGGCAGTCCAAAGCTGACGTTCGACACGCCGAGCGTGCACTTGACCCCCAGGCGTTCCTTGACCATCGAGATGGCACGGAGCGTCTCGAGCGCTTGACGCTGATCGGTCGAGACGGTCATGGCGAGGCAGTCGATGAGGAGGCGCGAGCGCGGGATGCCGTGTCGCTCGGCTTCCCCCACGATGCGCGCGGCGATTTCGAACCGCTGCTCGGCGGTGGTGGGGATGCCCGCCTCGTCAAGCGTAAGACCGATGACGTTGGCTCCGTATCGCGCGGCGATGGGCAAAATCTCGTCCAGGACCTCTTGCTTGCCGTTGACGGAATTGATGATCGGCTTGCCGGGGTACCGCCGGACGGCGGCCTCGAGCGCGGCGGGGACGGTGGAGTCGAACTGGAGCGGCAGTGTGACGGCCCCCGAGAGGCGTTCACCGGCGACTTGTAAGGCATCGACCTCGTCGATATCGGGGAGTCCCACGTTGACGTCGAGGATATCGGCCCCCTGCTCCTGCTGCGCGATGCCCTCGCTTACGAGATAGTCGAAATCTCGAGTGCGGAGCGCCTCCTTGAGCCGCTTCTTGCCCGTGGGATTGATACGTTCGCCGATGACGGCGATGGCTCGGCTTTCGGTGGGAAGCGAGATGAGTGCTTGGGCGCTCGTGACGGTGAACGCCTGGGGCACCTCTCGCTTGCGCGGGGTGCGCCCCCGCAGCACATCGGCGATGAGGGCGATGTGACGGGGATCGGTGCCACAGCATCCTCCGAGAATACCAACGCCGTCGTCCACCATGCCACGAACTGCCGCGGCGTACTCCTCGGGCCCGATGTCAAAGACGGTGCAGTCGTGTTCGACATGGGGAAGACCCGCATTCGCCTGGACAATCAGCGGCTTTTCCGTGACGGCGAGCATGCGCTGGGCAAGTGCGCGCAGCTCGTGCGGCCCTTGGGAGCAGTTGATGCCCAGCGCGTCGACCCCAAGGGCATCGAGGGTGACGGCGGCGACTTCTGGGGAGGTGCCCAGGAACGTACGGCCATCTGCCTCAAAGGTCATCGTCACGAAGATGGGAAGCCCGGTGTTTTCGCGGCAGGCAAGGATGGCGGCCTTGACCTCGAGTACGTCGGTCATCGTCTCGATGATGAAGAGGTCGGCGCCGGCGTCCGAAGCAGCTCGAGCCTGCTCGGCGAATGCGTCGTATGCCTCATCGAAGCTGAGCGTGCCCAAAGGGCGCAAGAGCGCGCCGAGCGGACCGATATCGGCGGCGACCAGGTGAGCGCCGGCAGCACGAGCGCACGAAACGGCGGCAGCGTAGACCTCGTCGACCGTGGCACGGCCATCGAGCTTCAATCGGTTCGCCCCAAAGGTGTTGGTGGTGATGACATCGCTGCCTGCCTCGACGTACGCGCGATGGATGGCCTCGATGTGCTCGGGGTTCGTGAGGCAGAGCAGTTCGGGAAGTTCTCCGGCAGCTAGTCCGGCGGCTTGGAGCATGGTTCCCATGCCGCCGTCGAATAGCAGGTGACAGTCTCCGCTGATGGCTTTGTGCAGCAAGGTGTCCATGAGTCTCCTTGTCGTTGGATGGTCTTTCATCCTAACAGGTGGTGCCGCGTTTGCGCATGGAGCAGGAGGCGCGCATGCGGCAGATGGCGCATCGCGCCGGCGCATCGGCGGCACGGGGCGGCCCCTCAAAAACGCCGATCATGGCGCTTACGGATTTACTGGGCACCATGAGGTTGGTGGGTGTGACGGTGAGCCCGATGCGTCGGGTGGCGTCAAGGGATGCGAGGAGCCGCCCCTGCGCCTCGAGCGGGCAATCGCCATATCCGCACGAGAAGCGCCAGTTGCATGAAAGGCCGGCGGCGGATGCCGCGTCCTGCACCATGGAGTCGAGATGTCCGACGGCGGACTCGATGAGCGCGGAGGACGCTGCATCGTAGATTGCGGCATCCAACGGGCTTTGTGCGCCGAGCGCGCGCAGGCGCCGCTCGTTGTCCATGCCGAGCGTGCATGCGAGCACCGTGCACCAGCGTGCGTCCTTGAGGTGGCGGTAGATGTCACGCCCCCTGAGGGTTGCGACCGTTCCCGTGAGGCGAATACACGCCTTCCCCTCGTCGTCAAGGGTGGAGGCGTCTACGGGAAACGTCGCGAAGACGCCTCGCGCCCGTCCATGGGCTTCGACGTCGCGTGCGACCCGCTCGATCCTGCACGCCAGGTCGTCTTCGATGTTCTGTCCCGTATGCCCCAGATATCGCAGCATTTCATTGCGGTCAATCGCGAGGGGATCCTCCGTGCCTCCAAGCGTGACGACGCGCGGCCCCGCAAGCGCGCCGGGGAGCTCGCGCATGTTCGACGACGTGGCCTCGGTTTGCGTATCCACGGCTAGCGGGTCTCTTGACGAAGGGCACTCATAGCGGCACGGGCGACGCTCGGTCGGTTCATGGTGTAGATGTGCAGGCCGTCCACGCCGTGGTCGGCGAGGTCCTCAAGCTGGCGGCACGCATATTCGATGCCGGCGGCACGCAGGCTGTCCGGATCGTCTTCAAAACGCGCGAGCAGTTTGATAACGGGAGAGGGAAGCGAGGCGCCGCACATGAACACCATGCGGCTGATCTGCTGCTTTCCCATGAAGGGCATGATTCCGGCGGTGATGGGGACGGTGATGCCCGCGGAGTCCGCAAGCTCGCGGAAGCGATAGAAGTAATCGTTGTCGAAAAAGAGCTGCGTCACGAAGAAGCTCGCTCCCGCATCCTGCTTTTGCTTGAGATGGCGCATGGAGCGCGCGAGGTCGTCGCATTCCAGGTGGCCTTCCGGATACGCCGCCGCGCCGACGCAAAAGCCCGCCTCGACGAGCGGCGGGATGATGTCCTTCGCATAGCGGAAATCGGCGCAGCCCGGGCCGGTCGGGGCTCCTTCGGGGACATCCCCGCGCAGCGCGAGCACGTTTTCCACACCCGCCGCGCGCATCTCGTCGATCTTCGCGGCGAGGTCCGCGCGCTTGAGCGAGATGCAGGTGAGGTGGGCGACCGAGGGGATAGCGAGTTCCGTATCGATCATCTGGGCGATCTGCGTGGTGGCGGCGTTGTTGCCCGATCCTCCAGCCGAATAGGTGACGCTGATGAAGTCGGGCCCCAGGGGCGCGAAGGAGGCGGCGACTTCTCGAGCTCGCTCGAGCGTGAGCTCGCCTTTGGGCGGAAACATCTCGAACGAGACGGGGAGCCTGCGGAGCCGCTGCGCCGTTTCGAAGATATCGGATATATACATGGTGAGCCTTCCCCTTGCAATGGTAGCGATTCACTATAGCGCAGCGGAGCGCTGGTGGGCGGGAGGGGCATCCACGATATATATTGGTTACGAAGGATGCCGCGCGCAGCCAGCTTTGATTGCCGCTGTGCTCACCATAATCTAACTGGTATTTTGTGTGTAATGCCAATCTTGCCCCGCATAACCGTTCACCGTTCGATGGCGCACGCTGGCGGCTCCGCCGGGAAGCGGACGGTATAAAACTGACATGCTGTACCTCATATATGGCGAAGCTATGCGTCGACATCGGGTCGACGATAGAAGGAGGTTGCATGAGTACATTGCACACCCAAAGCCGCCCCGGGAAGGGAGCGCACCGTACGCGTACGAAGCGCGTGCTGTGCGCGGCGCTGGTGGGCGCTTTGGCGCGTGGCGCTCCTGCGGTGTCGGCGGTCGCGGCGGGGCTGGGTCCCTCGCTGCGTTCGCAGTCGACGACGCAGATGAGTTCCAAGCCCGAGGTCGTCTACATCAACAGCGTGACCGATCCGGCTCAGCGCGTGCAGGGGTTCAACGAGAACTGGAAGTTCAAGTTGGGCGAGGTCTCGGGTGCAAACACCGAGGCGTTCGACGATTCCTCGTGGGATGTCGTCGACCTGCCGCATGATTACAGCATCGACCAGGATTACACCAAGACCGGCGAGGCGGAGAGCGCCTACAAGCCGGGCGGTATCGGCTGGTACCGCAAATCCTTCGAGGTGGGCAACGACCTTGCCGGCAAGCAGGTCCGCATCGACTTCGACGGCGTCTACATGGACGCGACCGTTTACATCAACGGCCAGGAGCTGGGCAGCCATCCGTACGGTTACACGCCCTTCTCCTTCGATCTCACGCCCTATCTCAAGGTGGGCGAGCAGAATGTCATCGCCGTTCGCGTGAACAACCAGATCCCGTCGTCCCGCTGGTACTCCGGTTCCGGTATGGGCCGCGACGTCGACCTGGTCGTGACCGACCCCGTCCACGTTGCCAAGGACGGCGTTCAGGTGACCACCCCGCAGCTGGAGTCCCAGAAGGGCGGCAACGTCACCACGCATCTGAAGACCTCCGTTGCCAACGCGGGCAAGTCCGAGGCCGCGGTGACCCTCGTCCAGACCGTGTTCAAGCGCGGTGAGAGCGTCGAGCAGGCCATCGGCACCCAGACCACGCAGGTCACGGTTGCCGCTGGCGAGACGAAGGCCGTCGAGGCCGACCTCACAGCGACCAAGCCCGAGCTGTGGGGCACGGATAGCCCGGTGCTCTACACCGTGCGCACGCAGGTAAAGATGGGCGACAAGGTTATCGACACCTACGATACCGATTTCGGCTACCGCTTCTTCAAGTTCGACGCCGCCAAGGGCTTCTCGCTCAACGGCGAGTCCATGAAGATCAAGGGCGTGTGCATGCATCACGACCAGGGCGCCCTGGGCTCCGTCTCGACGCGCGATGCGCTCGAGCGCCAGGTGAAGCTCCTGAAGGAGATGGGCTGCAACTCCATCCGCACATCGCACAACACGCCGGCCCGCGAGTTGGTCGAGATCTGCAACGAGCAGGGCATGCTGCTCGACCTCGAGTTCTTCGATGGCTGGACGTCGCAGAAGAACGGCAACTCCAAGGACTACGCTCGCTTCTTCAACAAGGCCATGGGTGAGTCCGAGCTCATCGGCGCCTCCGCGGACAAGACCTGGGCGCAGTTCGATCTCGAGCAGAGCATCGCGCGCGACTACAACGCGCCCGCGATCATCATGTGGTCCATCGGTAACGAGATGACCGAGGGTACCGGTGGCATCTCCAACTTCAACCAGGTGCAGCAGAACCTGATCGATTGGGTCAAGGCCGTCGATACCACGCGCCCCGTCACCACGGGCGACAACCAGTACAAGAACAATGGCAGCACCACGCTGAACCCGCAGGGCATCGCGAACGCCAAGGGCATCGTCGGCCTCAACTACGCCGACGGCAACGTGTATGACAAGGCTCATCGCGAGCATAGCGATTGGATCTTGATCGGTTCCGAGACCGCTTCCGCCATCAACAGCCGCGGCATCTACAACACGCATGGTCAGGATGGCAGCGCCCAGCAGCTCACCGCTTACGATTACAGCGCGGTCGGCTGGGGCCACGTGGCCTCGAAGGCTTGGTACGATGTGCTCACCCGCGACTTCATGTCCGGCGAGTACGTGTGGACCGGCTTCGATTACCTGGGCGAGCCCACGCCGTGGAACGGTACGGACTCCGGTGCCAAGGGCACCTGGCCGTCTCCGAAGAACTCCTACTTCGGCATCATCGATACCGCCGGCCTTCCCAAGGACTCCTACTATCTGTATCAGAGCCTGTGGAACGAGGACGTCAACACCCTGCACATGCTGCCCGCATGGAACAGTGATGTGGTGAAGAAGGACGGCCAGAACAAGGTCGATGTCGCGGTGTACACCGATGCAGCAGCCGTCGAGCTGTTCTTCACGCCGAAGGGTTCCACCGAGCGCCAGTCGCTGGGTAAGAAGGCCTTCACGACCAAGACCACCGAGGGCGGCGTTTCCTATCAGATCTACGAGGGCGATGGCGCCTACACCGGTAACGATATCCATCGCAACCTGTACCTCACCTGGAAGGTCCCCTATGCCGACGGCACCATCACCGCCGAGGCATACAACGCCAAGGGCGAGAAGATCGACACCTCGACGTGGCAGGGTCGCCAGAGCGTGACCACCACCGGCAAGGCCGCGAAGCTCAAGGCCGAGGTCAATCGCGAGGGCATGACCGCGAACGGTACCGACCTCGCATACGTTACCGTGAGCGTGACCGATGCCGAGGGCAACGTCATTCCCAACGCGACCAACAACGTGACGTTCAAGGTGACCGGCTCGGGTAGCCTCGCCGGCATCGACAACGGCAGCTCGCCCGACCATCAGTCTTATCGCGATGACAACCGCGATGCGTTCTCCGGCCAGCTGGTGGGTATCGTGCGCGCGGGCGAGAAGGCTGGCGATGCCACCGTTACGGTGAGCGCCGATGGCCTCGAGTCCACCACCATCACGATCCCCGTCGCCGCCTCCTCGGATGCTCCCGAGGCGAAGACGGCCGACAGCCTGTACTTCGCGCGCTACCACTACGTGAAGACGGGCTCCGCGCTCGAGCTTCCCGCCGCCGTTCAGGTGCGCTATAGCGACGGCGCGTCTGAGAACAAGGCTGTTACCTGGGATAACGTTCCTGCTGATAAGCTGGCGACCCCCGGCAGCTTCACCGTAAGCGGTACGGTCGCCGATACGCCCGTTCGCGCTACCGCCGTGGTCACGGTCGTCGACGATATCGCTGCGCTGCTCAACTACTCCACCACCGTGAGCAAGGGCGCCGAGCCCGTGCTGCCCGATAGCCTCCCGGCCGTTATGGCGGACGGCACCGTGCTCAACGCCAATTTCCCGGTGACGTGGAGCGCTGCCGAGGACGGCGCGTACGACAAGGCGGGCACCGTGATGCTTGCCGGCACGTCCAACGTGTTCGGCAAAGATGTCACCGTTACCGCTTCGATCCGCGTCCAGGAGGAGACCATCACCATCGGCGGCAACATCGCCAAGGATGCGATGAAGATTACGCAGAGCGTGCCCGAGGGCAAGCAGAGCGATACGCTGATGGCGATCGTAGACGGCAAGACCGAGCCCGGTGCGAATACCGGCGGCGGTGCAAATCCCACGCTGTGGTCCAACTATGATTATTCTCAGGATGGCAACAAGACCGCGCAGGTTACCTTCGAATATGCAACTCAGCAGCGTTTCGGCCAGTTCAAGGTGACCTTTGCCAAGGACAGCTGGTCCGCTCGCTTCCCCGATGACAACGCGACGAAGTTCGAGGTGTCTGAGAACGGTAAGGATTGGACGCCGCTGACCGTTACCGAGACGCGCGCGGATGCCCAGGGCAATGCTCGCCTCTACACTTATGACTTCGCTCCCGTCACGGCGACCTTCGTCCGCATGACGGTGACGAACGCCGACGTGCAGACCGGCACTACTGCAAAGCCCTGCACCGCGATCACCGAGGTCGAGCTGAATACCGCTCAGGGTAGCTTCGTGACGAACGCGACCGCGAAGCTCGCCTCGCTCAAGGTGAACGGCACCGCCGTGCCGGACTCCGCCCTGAAGCAGGGTGGCTATAACACGCCCGCCGAGACCGCTAAGGTCGAGCCGGTCGCCGCCGATAACGCCGCCGTGACCGTGCTCCCCGCGCACGACGACAAGGTCCTGATCATCATCGAGTCCGAGGACCACAAGACCCGCAGTACCTTCACCGTCAACCTCGGTGCCCCCGAGACGATGGATCCCGCCGACGATTCGCGCGACTATCCGGTCGACAAGATCGTCAATACGGAGACCGGCAGCGTGCATGAGCCCGCTTCGGGCAACGAGGGTCCGCTGTCCTTCGCCTTCGATAAGAACAACGAAACCTACTATCACTCCCACTGGACCGCGACCACGCTCGACAACCTGTGGGTAACCATGGAGCTCGAGGAGCCCACCGCCATCGACGGTCTGCGCTATCTGCCGCGTCCTGCCAGCAGCGGTAGCCACAACGGCACCTTGTTCGGCGCCAAGCTCCAGTACAGCGAGGACGGCAAGACCTGGAAGGACGCCGGAACCGCAACCTGGCTTTCTCCCGAGGATGCCGACTACACGCGCGATTGGAAGCTGCTCCAGCTCGCCAAGCCCGTGACGGCCAAGTACTTCCGCCTGCAGGCTACGGCCACCTATGCCGACGGCGGCCGTAACAATGCGTTCCTGAGCGCCGCCGAGCTGCGCTTGACGAAGGCGAAGAGCACGACGACCGACATCGCCAGCGATGCCGTCTCCATCGAGGTTCCCGCTTCCGTTACCGTCGACCGTGTCGACGCCGAGCATCCCGTGGATGCCTCCGTGGTATCCGTCGTGGTCAAGCATGGCGAGAAGACCTTGGAGAACGGCGTGGATTACACGCTCGAGTTCGCCGACAACACCGCTGCCGGCACCGGCAAGGTGACCGTCAAGGGTATGGGCAAGTACGCCGGCTCTGTCGAGCGCACCTTCGAGATCAAGGTTGCCGAGCCCGTGCTCGAGGGCATCGCCATCAAATCGGCTCCCTCGAAGACCACGTACAAGGTCGGCGAGAAGCTCGAGCCCGCAGGCTTGGTGCTGATGCTGAGCTACTCCAATGGAGACGCCGTCGATGTTGAGTACGGCGCCGATACTGCTGCGGCGTTCGCGTTCACGCCGGGTCTGGACGAGGCTTTCGCCGAGGAAGCCGCCGCGCTCGAGGTAACCGTTGCCTACGAGGGCAAGACGGCTGTGTTCGACGTTCGCGTCGAGAAGGCCGCCGAGCCCGAGCCCGAGCCCGAACCCGAGCCCGAGCCCGAACCGGAGCCCGAGCCTGGCGTCAACTACGCCGGCAAGCTCAAGGAGCTGCTGGCGAACAACGCGAACCTGGTCGAGTCTGATTACAAGCCCGAGGCCTGGGACCGCTTCGTCGCCGCCCGCGACGCCGCGCAGGCTTTGCTCGGCAGCGGATCGGCTACCGACGAGCAGCTCAAGGATGCTTTCAACGAGCTGAACGCGGCTGTGAAGGGCCTGCTGGAGAACCCCTCCGACAAGCCGGCTACCGGTGACAAACCCGCCGCGGGCGACAAGCCCGGTGCGGGCGGTGGCCTGGCGCAGACGGGTGATCCCGCCGGCATTGCCGCCGTCATCGCCATGGGTGGTGCCACAGCCATCGCTGCAGCCCGCCGCCGTCGTCGCTAAACGACGATCATGCAACGGGGGAGGGCGCAACCGCGCTTTCCCCCGCTTTTTATTCAGAGCCCCCTGCCTCAAGCAGCTGGGGGAGCGAAAGGTTGGACAGGGTCATGAAGATGACACGAATGATTAAGGGGGCGAAGTTTCCCCTGAAGGCGGCGACCGCGGTGATCCTAGCGGCGACCGTGGCGCTTCCGGGTGTCGGTTGGGCAGCGTCTCGCAATGCCGACGCGTCCGACGTCACGGTGAATGCCGTGACCGTCGGCAACCCCTTGAGGCTTCGCTATGACGAAGCCGCGTCGGCCGCCGGCGATGCAGCGGGCGATGTGTGGCAGAAGCGCACGCTGCCCATCGGCAACGGCGACATGGGCGCGAACGTGTACGGCGAGGTGCAGACCGAGCACCTCACCTTTAATGAGAAGACGCTGTGGACCGGTGGTCCGAGTGATTCCCGCAAGAACTACAACGGCGGCAACAACGTCTCGAAGGGTGCCAACGGCGCTACGATCAAGCGCATCCAGCAGCTCTTCTCCGAGGGCAAGAACACCGAGGCCGCCAATATGTGCGACCAGCTCATCGGTGACCAGGAAGGCTACGGCGCCTATCAGGCCTGGGGCGACATCTACTTGAAGTACACCGACCTGGGCAATGGCTCCGCGTCCGATTACGAGCGCTCGCTGGATCTTACGACCGGTATCGCGGGCGTCGAGTTCGATGCGGGCGGCCGGCACATCGCGCGCGAGTTCTTCGCCAGCCATCCCGACAAGGTCGTCGTAGGCCGTCTCGAGGCGAGCGGCAAGGCAGGCGTCAACGTCGAGATCACCTTCCCGTCCAAGCAGGCGGGCGCCAAGGTCAGCGCATCGGGCAACCAGATCACCATGACCGGTGCGGTGCAGGATAACCAGCTCAAGTACGCTTCCGTGCTCAAGGTGGTGGCAAACGGCGGCAACGTGAAGGCCCAGGGCGACAAGCTCGTGGTCTCGGGTGCCGACGACCTTACGTTCTACGTTGCAGCGGCGACGGATTACAGGAATGATTATCCGGTCTATCGCACCGGTGAATCCGATGCCGAGCTCCTGGCGCGCGTGCAGAAGACGGCGGACGACGCCGTGGCGCGCGGCTACGACGCCGTCCGTGCCGACCACGTCGAGGACTTCTCCGCGCTCATGAACCGCGTGGACCTCGACCTGGGCTTTGACGGCGTGGTGTCCGAGCGCGCCACCGACGACCTGCTCACCGCGTATCGCAATAAGACCGCGACCACGGCCGAGCGCCGTCAGCTCGAGACCATGCTGTTCCAATACGGCCGCTATCTCACGCTGGGTTCTTCCCGCGAGGACTCGCAGCTGCCCAGTAACCTGCAGGGCGTGTGGAACAACGTCAACAACCCGCAGTGGGCGTCCGACTACCACATGAACGTCAACCTGCAGATGAACTACTGGCCCACGTACTCCACGAACCTCGCCGAGTGCGCCACGCCGCTGCTATCCTACGTGGATTCCCTGCGCGAGCCCGGTCGCGTGACCGCCGCCGTGTATGCAGGCGTCGAGACTCCCGAGGGCGACACCCAGGGGCAGGGCTTCATGGCCCATACGCAGAACACCCCGTTCGGCTGGACCTGCCCCGGCTGGTCCTTCCAATGGGGCTGGTCGCCCGCTGCTGTGCCCTGGATCCTTCAGAACACCTACGATGCCTACCGCTACAGCGGCGACCTCGAGCTCCTGAAGAACGACATCTACCCCGCCCTGCGCGAAGAGGCCCAGCTGTACAGCAAGACGCTCATCAAGGACGAGAACGGCAAGTACATCTCGTCTCCGGCGTACTCGCCCGAGCAGGGTCCGCGTACGGCGACGAACACCTACGAGCAGGTGCTCGTGTGGCAGCTCTTCCACGATGCCATCGAGGCCGGCAAGCTGGTGGGCGAGGATGAGGCGGTGCTCGCCGTATGGCAGGACCGTTTCGACAACCTGCGCACGCCCATCGAAATCGGTTCGGACGGCCAGATCAAGGAGTGGTACATCGAGGACGCGTACAACAAGGACGCTGATGGCAACACCTTGGGCGAGGGCTATGGCCACCGCCATCTCTCGCATATGCTCGGCCTGTTCCCCGGAACGCTCGTGTCCCAGGACACGCCCGAGTGGTTCCAGGCGGCGCACACGTCCATGAACCTGCGCACCGATTCCAGCACGGGCTGGGGCATGGGCCAGCGTATCAACACGTGGGCGCACCTGCGCGACGGCGACCGTGCGCTCAAGTTGATCGGCGACCTGTTCAACAGCGGTATCTATCCCAATCTGTGGGACACCCATCCGCCGTTCCAGATCGACGGCAACTTCGGTGCGACCTCCGGTATCGCCGAGATGCTGCTGCAGAGCTCCAACGGCTACATCGACCTGCTGCCTGCCCTGCCGAGCGAGTGGGATCACGGTAGCGTATCGGGCCTGGTGGCACGCGGCGACTTCGAGGTCGCGATGACGTGGGCTTCCGGTGCGCTGGTCACGGCCGATATCACGTCGAACAACGGCGGCGTGGCCACGGTGAACGTGCCCGATGCCGCGCTCGCCACCGTGACGGATGGCACGGGCGCCCCCGTGGCGTTCGCGGCGCTCTCCGCCGATCGCATCAGCTTCGATACCACCGCTGGCGGTACGTACCGGATCGCCCAGATTCCCGCTGTCGAGCGCCCCGCCGTGCCGCAGAACGTCGCCGTCGCCGCAACGGGCGAGGGCGAGGCTACGGTAACCTGGGATGCCGTGGCGGAGGGCGCCCTCTATACCGTCGAGCGCCGCGTCGACGGCGGCGACTGGACGGCCGTGGGCAACAGCGTGTCCACGACCACGTTCGCGGACGAGGCCTGCCCCGCGGGCTTTGGAACGGTTGAGTACCGCGTCCAGGCGATTCTTAACGGCCTGCGCGGTCCCGCCAGCGAAGCAGTCGCGCTGCCCGAGGCGCCCGCCGTGTGCGAGGTGCTCGGCCGCGTCGACGACCAAGACCCGCATGTGATCTACAGCGGCGCTTGGGCCAATTGGAACAACAGCACTGACGGCAACTACGGTGACACCATCAAGTACCTGCAGAATCCGACCGGCACCGAGACCGCGAGCCTCACGTTCCGCGGAACGGGCATCGAGGTCGTCACGGTGACGAACTACGACCGCGGCTACTACGAGGTGACCATCGACGGCAAGGTCGTGGCAGAGCGGGTCGACACCTACTCCGCGACGAGCGTGCGCCAGAAGACCGTCTACTCCAAGACGGGTCTCGAGCCCGGCGTGCACACGATCGTGCTGCGCGCGACGGGCACCAAGAACGCCTCGTCGTCCCTGGCCAAGGTGGAGCTCGATGCATTCAACGTGATCGATACGTCTGCCAAGCCGGTGACGGGCGTGACCGTGCGTTCGGAGAACGGCATGACGCTGCTGGCAAAAGACGGCTCGACGCTCCAGATGGTCGCGGACGTGAAGCCTGCCGACGCGCGCGTGCAGGACATCGCGTGGTCGGTTGCCACGAAGAGCGGTTCCGCCACGGGCACCATCTCCGAGGACGGTCTGCTCGCGGCGAGCGGCGAGGGCGTGCTTACGGTCACGGCTGCGTGCGGCGACATATCCGGCTCGCTCGATGTGACCCTGGCTCCTGCCGGGACCGTGTCCACCGCGGTCGAGGACTGCAAGGGCACGCCTCCCGTGGATGCAAAGGGCACCCTGAACGATGATGAGCACCTCACCTGGACGGGTGGCTGGTACAGCTGGGGCGAGGCCGGTCACCACGGCGGCTCCAAGGGCGAGAGCAACAACCTGGGCGATTCGGTGAGCCTGCGCTTCGAGGGCACGGGCATCCGCGTGTACTCGGCGTTGAACAACGATAACGTGGCCTTCAAGGTCGAGATCGACGGCGCCGTGGTGAACGAGGCCCTATCGCTGGGCGGCAATGACCAGAAGAACGTGAAGGTCTTCGAGAAGCTCGACC
This sequence comes from Collinsella sp. AF08-23, assembly GCF_003479805.1. GTDB lineage: Bacteria > Actinomycetota > Coriobacteriia > Coriobacteriales > Coriobacteriaceae > Collinsella. The sequence continues at coordinate 31,684 of NZ_QUHV01000018.1, forward strand.
TCAAGAACGGCGAGCACACCATCAAGCTCACCTCCGTCGCGCGCGCGGGCGCCGGCCAGAGCAAGTCGAACGTCGACTGGTTCGAGATCATCGCGCCGAGCGACGCGGCAAACAAGATCGAGCTGCAGGCGCAGATCGAGGCGGGAGCGGGTCTGCTCGAGGGCGCCTACACCGCTGAGAGCTGGGACGTCTATAGCAAGGCGCTCGATGCTGCGGTGAAGGTCATGAACGACGTGAACGCCACGAGCGAGACGGCCGCCGAGCGCGCCGCATCGCTGAAGGAAGCGCGCGAGCAGCTCGTTTTGATCGACGATGCTTCCATCGAGTTTGACACCGAGGCGCATCTGGCATTTCCCGCGATCGAATCGCGCGCGGTGTGCGCGAGCTGGGACGCCGTTAAGGATGCCGCGACGTATCGGGTGCGCGTCTTTGCAGCCGATGCCGAGGGCGCGCCCACGGGCGACGCCCTGTCCGATATCGTGGTCGACGGCGCGCTCGCGCGCGTGAGCGGCCTCGATCCCGAGACGTCCTACGTCGTGCGTGTCGATGCACGCAACGAGGCGGGCCGCGTTATCAAGCGTATCGAGGGCGCGGTCGACACCCTGCCCGTCGCATCCGAGGATGCCCTTGAAGCCCCCACGGGCCTGGCGGTGCAGCCGAGCGAGACGAAGGGCGAGGCCGTGCTTTCGTGGAACGCCGTCGAGGGCGCTACGCGCTATCACGTATACGTGAACGGCGTGAAGAGCGCGGCGGTCGACACCGCGTCGGTCATGCTGTCCGGCCTGGTGAAGGACGGCGTGTACTCCGTCAAGCTCGTGGCGAGCAGCGACAGCGGCGCCACATCCCTGCCGGCATCCCTCGTGTTCACGTACGAGGGCGCCCAGGAGCCCGCCGTTGACTACGCGGGCAAGATTCGCGACCTGTTGGATGCGAACAAGAACCTGGTCGAGTCCGAGTACGAGGCGGCTGCTTGGAAGCAGTTCGCCGAGGCCCGCGATGCGGCTCAGAAGCTGCTCGACGACGACTCGGCAGACGAGAGCGCTCTGAAGGCGGCGTACGAGAAGCTGGTGGATGCGCTCGAGAATCTGGCGGACCATCCCGCCAAACCCGAGCCGGGTGTGGACTATGCCGAAATGATCCGCAAGGTTCTGGAGGAGAGCAAGGGCCTGGCCGAGGACGAGTACGAGCCCGAGGCGTGGACGCGTTTCGCTGCCGCCCGCAACGCGGCGCAGGCGCTGCTCGACGCGGGGTCGGATGACGCCGAGGCGCTGAAGGCCGCCTACGACGAGCTGCTCGCCTCCATCGCGAACCTCAAGGAGCATCCGGCGCCCGAGCCCGAACCCGAGCCCGAGCCCGAACCCGAGCCCGAGCCGAGCCCCGATCCCGATACCGGCGGCAACGGCGGCGGTAACGCCGACGGCAACGGTGGTAGCGCCGGTGGAAACAATGCCGGCGGCAACGCTGCATCGGGCGGTGGAGCAGGGTTCTCGAACGGTCTGGCCCAGACCGGCGACCCCGCATCCCTCGCCGTGGTGTTCACGGCGCTGGGTGCCGCGGCAATCGCTGCAGCGCGCCGCAAGCGCTAGGACGTCATGCCCGCGGTGCCGGCTGCCGGCTTGTGAAGCCGGTATGCGGATGCCCACGGATAAAGGACCAAGCGTGAAGGCCCCGTCGCATGGAGCGGCGGGGCCTTTTACTTTTGAAGGCCCGTCCGCCCAAAGGGCGTACGCCGGCGGAAGATTTGAGTTCCAACCGTGTTGTCAATTGTTGTTTGAGGATGGCTCCGCTATGCCTAGCTGCATGCTTCCCGCTGCGATCGCACCGGGGAGCGAGGTGTAGCGCCTGGCGCGAGGCAGCGCGGGGCGCGTCTGTATCGACCGACCATCTCGGGGCGGCGCCGCGGCGCCGCGGCTTTTTGACCTATGAAAGGGAGCGCCCTATGGCTGATCTTACCGAGCGTTTTGGAACCATGGTCTTCTCCGAGGACGAGATGAAGCGGTGGCTGCCCAAGGACGTGTACAAGAGGCTCGCCAAGACCATCGAGGAGGGCGAGTCGCTCGACCTCGATGTGGCGAACGCCGTGACGCACGCCATGAAGGAATGGGCGCTGCTGCACGGCGCCACGCACTACGCGCACTGGTTCCAGCCGCTCTCGGGTATCACGAGCGAGAAGTACAACAAGCTCATGAACATCGAGGCGACCACCATGGTGCGCGAGGCGCGCCGCGCCGTGGACGCGATGGAGGAGATCGTCGCCGCCGACTACTGGCCCGTTCCCACCTACGACGATATCCTGTTCTACGTGCAACCTCTCAGAAAGGGGACAGGCACTTTTCTGAGGTCGCGAGCTGAGGCTACAGCGCGAGCTCGCGGGCGACCTCGTCTGCACAGGCCAGGGCGTCGGCGATGGCGTTGACTACCAGTGAGGAGCCGGTGCGTGCATCGCCGCAGGCGAAGACCGCGGCCCCCGGCGCGCCCTGCGTCTTGGGGGCGCAACGGTGGGAAGCCCCCTCCATGACGGTCAGGGCGCGCCCCTGGTCGGAGACGAGCGCGCCGAAGGCGTCGAACGTGCTCGTCTCCGGTCCGGTGAACCCGCAGGCGATGAGCACCAGCTGTGCCGGGATCTCATGCTCGGATCCCTCGATACGGCGGGGGGTGCCGTCGCTCCAATCGAGGTTGGCGACGAGCAGCCCGCGCACGCCGCCCCGTTCGTCCGTGAGAACCTCGATCGTGTCGGCAGCCCACGTGCGCATCTCGGCGCCCATGAGTTCGATGGCCTCTTGCTGCCCGTAGTCGGTCTTCTTCACGTTGGGCCATTGCGGCCAGCCATTGCCCTCGCGCGGGCATGCGGGCGGCTCCGGCAGGAACTCGAGCTGGCGCACTGATTGCGCTCCCTGGCGCACGGCGGTGCCCACGCAGTCGTTGCCAGTGTCGCCGCCGCCGATCACGACGACGTCGAGACCGCGTGCCGATATGACGCTCGAGTCCGTATCGCCCGCGAGTACCGCGCGGGTCGCCGCCTCGAGGTAGTCGACGGCGTATACGACACCCGCCGCATCGGCGCCCGGGGATGCCAGGGGGCGCGGCGTACGCGCCCCGCATGCGAGGATGACGGCGTCCGACTCTTCGAGCAGCCCCTCGGCGACGTCTGCGCGAGAGGCGTCGACGCCCAGCCGGAATTCAATGCCCAGCGACTCCATGAGGTCCACACGGCGCTGGACGATCGACTTTTCGAGCTTCATGTTGGGGATTCCGTACATGAGCAGACCGCCGGCTCGGTCATCGCGCTCCACGATGGTCACGCGCGCGCCGCGCCGGGCGAGGTCCCACGCCGCCGCGAGCCCGGCGGGGCCGGATCCCACGACGGTGACGCGCGGCGCGTTCCTGCCAGGGGCGGGGAAGCGTGCGGGGCCGCCGTGCTCCCACTCCCAGTCGGAGATGGCGCGCTCGTTGTCGTGGATCGTGACGGGCTGGCCGTCGACGGTCCCGAGGTTGCACGCCGCCTCGCACAGGGCCGGGCATACGCGGCTCGTGAACTCGGGCAGGGGTGAGGTGAGCGCGAGGCGTTCGGCGGCGGCCTCCATACGTCCACGGTAGATGAGCTCGTTCCACTCGGGAATGAGGTTGTGCTGATGTGGCAACACCTTCTTGAACAAATCTACGAGAGGA
>NZ_QUHV01000019.1 GCF_003479805.1 Collinsella sp. AF08-23
CTCTCCGCCCGGTCTCCAAGATTTCTGCCGCACGCCCATTTTACGAAGTTTTGTCGAGTTGTGCCACCAATTGAGGGCTCCGGTCCCGGCGCACTCGAAAAGAGCCCGGTGCCGCCATGACACCGGGCTCTCTAGCTCTCAATGGAGCGGGTAACGGGACTCGAACCCGCGAATGTCAGCTTGGGAAGCTGATGCCTTACCACTTGGCGATACCCGCATGAGCGGTATCATACCACGCCAGCGTCTCTCTGGGCAATCTTTCCCATGTTTACGGAACCGAGCCTTGCGCGTCCTTGCAGGAAGGACCCAGAGGAGCCATTGCTGTACTCCACCGGGCCCTTTACCGCTGTGGGCCCGACCAGCGTCTCCCCAACCGCCGCAAGCGACTACTGGTCGCGACGACGGCGGTGGAAGAACGCGCCGAGCGCAGCGGTCACGGAGCCGATGATGCCCGTGCCGGCCACGGCCACCACGGCCGGATCGCCCGTCTGGGGCAGGCCGGATCCCGGCTTGTTAGTGTTGCCGGGATTGCTGCCGTCCTGACCACCGTTTCCATCCGGGTTCTCCGGCTTGGGATCCTCCGGATCGGGGTTCGGGCTGGGATTCTCCGCCTTGGTCAAGCCAGCGTCGGCCTTGACGAGAGCGTCGAGCGCGGCGTCGACCTCGGACTGGGTGGCCTTCTCGTTGTCGAGGACCGCCTTGGCGCCCTCGAGAGCCTTCTGGAAGGCGTTCCAGGAGTCCTCGGTGTAGCCGTCGTTGGCCTTGCCCTTGAGCTCGTCGTACTTGGCCTGGAGATCGGCCTTGTTCACCTCAGGCACCTCAGGCTTCACGAGGCCGGCGTTGGCGTCGGTGAGGGCCTTGAGCGCGGTGTCGACCTCGGACTGGGTGGCGTCGGCCTTGTCGAGGACCGCCTTGGCGCCCTCGAGAGCCTTCTGGAAGGCGTTCCAGGAGTCCTCGGTGTAGCCGTCGTTGGCCTTGCCCTTGAGCTCGTCGTACTTGGCCTGGAGATCGGCCTTGTTCACCTCAGGCACCTCAGGCTTCTGATCGCCCTCGACGTAGCGGAAGTTGATCTCGCGCAGGGTGAGCATGCGGTTCTTGGCGTCCTCGCCCTGATAGCCGGTCGCGGTGCCGTCAGAGGTGAGCGGCGTGATGTCGACGCTCTTGACCTTCTTGGTGTTGTCGGCGGTCAGGGTGTAGACCTCCTGCTTCTTGGCGAAGTCACCGTCCTTGAACTCTGTGGTGGAACCGTCGGTGTAGGTGATCACGGCCTCGAGGGAGTTGACGGAACCGTTGGAGTTCTTGCGGTTCAGAATCTGAACATCGCGCAGAACTATCGGGTCCTTGAGCTCGAAGTGCATCGTGGTCGGAAGCTTCACGTAATCGGGCAGCTTGCCGTTCACGTAATTGTAGCCGAGGTCCCACTTGAACTCGAAGTCGTTATCCGCGTCACCCTCCTTGCCGTTGAAGAGGCCATCGTACTTCTTGCTCTCGACGAGCTTCTCAACGTTGGTGCCATCGTCAGTCGTGAGGATATCGTTCGTCATCGTGATGCCGAACTGCTCCTGAGAGACCTCCTTCAGCTCCTCGGGCTTGGGATCCTCCTCGGTGTAGTTGAAGTTGATCTCGCAGATGGTGAGCATCTGGGTGCCGTTGGCCTCCTGAGGAGAAACGTCAACGCTCTTGACCTTCTTGCCCTTGTTCTCAGCGGCGATCTGAACAGTGTAGGTGTCCTCCTCGCCGGCGCTGAAGGTCTGCTTGGTGCCATCCTCGAAGAACACGGTAACGTTGAGCTTTTTAACGCGACCATTGCCGCTCTCGCGGTTGCAAACCTCGATATCACTGAGCGCACGAGGCTCCTTGAGCTCGAAGTGAATGTCAACCGGAAGCTTCACGTACTCGGGGAACTTGCCGTCGACATAGTTGGGCTCCCAGTTCCACAGGAACTCGAATACCTTACCGTCAACGTAGGTCTCGGTGCCGTTGAACAGGTTGTCATAGCTCTTCTGCTGAATGAGCTTCTCAACATTGGTCCCATCGTCCGTGGGGAAGTGCTCGTTGGTAATCGTGATGTTGAAGTCGTCACGACCAAGCTCCTTCACCTCAGGAAGAACTTCAGATCCGGTTGAGGTGATGAAGTCCTGCGTGGGGCCGATGAGCCAGGCCTCGCTCTCGAGGTTGACCTCGCAGTCCTTCTTTGCGGTGAGCTGGAAGGTCGCCACATCCTCAGAACCGTTCCACAGATCCTTGTCGCCCCTGTTGGCAAGCGCGATATTCACGGAATTGCTCGGCTCGTTGAAGGTATACATACCGGAGTGGCTCTCCATACCCTTCGTGCTATCCGCGACCTTGAGGCTGTCCTTAACGAAGTCGAAGTCTGCAACGGGGTACTTAACCAGGGCGCCCATAGCATTGACGTTCTTGCCGTCCTTGACCTTAACGGCAACCGTGATGGTCTCGCCCGCCTTGACGGAAGTCTTCTCGGGGACAACCGAGATGGCACCGGCAACCTTGCCGTCCTTCTTGGTGCCGCCGTTAAGCTTGGACATGGTGAAAGACATGTCGTACACGTCGTAGGCGTTGTTCAGGTTGTAGTCAGCGTTGGATTGGACGATGTGAGAGGTCCAATCATTCGTACCCGTACCGCGGTTCTCGCGACCATAGCAGTTCGGGAGATGGTTCGCGTCTTCCTCGCCAACCGTGCCGGGAGCCTTGAGGGAGCCGGTCTCGGCAGCCTCGGTCTTGTCGGCCTTGTAAAGCGCGAGCTCGGTAGCGGAGAAGAAGCCGCCCGTGGACTCCTCAACGGTGAGACGCAGGTAGCGAGCTGACTTACCGTTAAGGTCAACGGTCTTGGGCTGCATCTTGCCCTCGCCCTTGTTATCCCACGTCTGAACACCCAGATCGGTCCAGTTTGCGCCGTCGAGGCTGACCTCGACCTTCATCTTGGACACGTTGCCGTTGCCGCCGTTGTCCTGGCGCGGCGTGTAGACGAACTTATCCAGGCTGTAGGTCTTGCCGTAGTCGATAGTCATCGGCATGCCGATAACGCTGTCGGTAGAGTGGAAGCTGCTGCCGCTCTTGTCGTCGTGGTCGAACGCAAGGTCCAGCTTGCCCCACTTCTCGCCGCCTTCCCAATCAACGTGGACAGGCTTGGGGGCATTGCGCCACGGGTCTTCAAGGGTCTTGACCTTGAGGGGCGCGCTCCACTCGGAGTAGCCGGTAGCGGTGCGAGTGCGAATCTTGAACTCGTGTTCCGTGTTGTACGGCAGGTCCGTCACGTTGAACTCGACGGTATCGCCACTCGGGATGTTGTTGACCATGCCATCGATCTCGATGTCGTACGCAGTAGCACCCTCGACCTTATCCCACGTGAGCTTAATGCTCGTGGGGGTCAGGCCATCCTCGGGAGCAGCAAGGTTCGCGGGAGCCTTGAGGTTCTTGTCGAGCGTGTTGCCCGGCAGCTCGCCCTTATTCTCAAAACCCTTCACCTCGAGCGTCTGCTCACTGCTGTTCACATCGGTCTTGGCAAACTTGACGTGCAGCTTGGGCGTGGTGTTAATCGGCTGCTTGGAGAAGTCCTCGTTGCGTACCTGCTCGCTCTCGGCGGTGGCGCCGTAGTTGAGGTTCGGGGTCTGCTCGTAGAAGTAGACGGCCTTGCCCTCAGCAGGCTCCGCCTTCTTGAAGGCGTCGAAGGAGTCGACCTTCTCGACAGTGAGCTCCTTATCGCCGTTCTTGGCGACAACGGACTCGGGCTCCTTGGACACGTTCACCGTAAAGACGGTGGTGCGGTTGGAATCGTAACCATCGTAGGCACCCTCGGACTTGCCCGCTTTGAAGGTAGCGGTGCCGGACTTGACATCGGCCTCGGACGTGAACGTGGTCTTCACGCTCTTGCCGTAGTCGATGTTGTCCTCCTTGCCGTACGCCTCGTTGGAGGAGTCCGACTTGTTCTCGATGTAGGTACCGGTGTCCTCGAACAGGGTGTACTCGCCCTTGCCGGACGTAGCGAAGAACTCCACCTCGCGCTTGGTGCGATCGATGTCCTCGGGGTTGTCGTTGGGCTCGTACATCGGGACGATAGCGTTAGCCTTCACGAACAACGGGAGCTTCCACAGCGGGGCATTGAAGTTGTTGAGCACCTGGCCTCCGCGATACTGGTCGCCCGTGAAGTAGTCGATCCAGATGGTCGGCTCCTCCTCGGTACCATAGTTGGGCAGGTAGATGCCGTTGCGGAGATCGTTGCCGTCACCAATACCACCATTGGCGGCATCGCCGTCGGTGTTCTGGTACACAGGAGCGACCAAGAAGGAGCCACCGAAGGTGTACTCGTACTGCGTCTTGGTGCTCTGAGCGTAGGCAGAATCATCGTTCAGCAGGATGGCGCGGATCATCGGCAGACCGGTGTCACCGTTGCCCGTGTTGATATTCGCCGCGGATGCTGCAGAGGTGTAGATGTACGGCAGGAGCTGGGACTTCAGCTTGAGGTACATACGGGAAATGCCGGTGTAGGGGTCGCCGTGCGTCTGCGGAGACTTGACGTAGGAGCCCCAGCCGTCCATGTCGAGCATGAGCGGAGTGAAGGTCTTCCACTGATAGTCGCGCGTGGCAACGACAGGCTGGCCACCGAAGATGCCGTCCATATCGGAGCCGATGTTAGGGTTACCGGAGAGGGACTGACCAATGTAGGTGGGAATGTGGAAGCGGATGTACTCCCAGTTGCCGCCGGTCTGGTCGCCGGTCCAGATGCCCGCGAAGCGCTGGGTACCCGCCCAACCGTCGAGGGAGATGATGTTCGGACGGAAATTGACGTCCTCGGTGATGATGTCGTAGGCCGTCTTGACGCCGTCGAGCGCCATGGAATAGCCGTTACCGACCCATGCAACGTCGGTCTTGAGGGTGGTCACGCCGCCGGTGTTGACCTCGGCCTTGAAGTCGCGGAGCAGCTGCCACTGCGTGTCGGGATTGGAATCCGGGGAGAGCTGGGACTGCGTCCACAGACCGGTCGCAACACCCTTTCCGTTGGCGTAATCAGTGAACTCCTTGAGGTTCTGCACGTTAGCGGCGACCGCGGCGAGGCGCTCGGCGGAGCTGGTGCCGTCATCATTGACGCCGCCGGTCTTGCCAAAGCCATTCACGCCGTAGCCCGCGCCATAGCCGTCGTTGGGTAGGAAATAGCCCAGCGGCATATCGTTCTCGAGGTAGTTGTCCAAACGGGACTGAGCGGAGAACTCCTTGGGGAAGTCAGTGCCCTCGGGGATATTTTCGCCCTGCTCAGTGGCACCGTGGCCGTTCAGAGACTCCACGTGAGAGCCGGGCTGCATGGAAGTACCGGTGCCACCCTTCTCATACTGAACCTTACCCGTGCCGGCCCCTGCGGGCTCGCTGCCCTTAATCTGCCATTTGCCGTATCCGTCCTTGGCCTCGGAGGACCACATGTCGCGGTTCCAGGCATTCAAGTGACCAACATAGAAAGCGTACTCGGGCAGGAGCACCGGATTGCCGGTGACCTGGAAGTAGTCCTGGAGCAGATCCTGGGCGATCGGCGCGGTGGCCTTGCCCTCCTTAGCATCGGCAACGAAGTAATAGGCGTCGAGCTCGTTCTCGTTGTGACGGGCAGTCGTAACACCGGCATCGGTCGCGCCAAAATCATACGAGCCGTCGGCAAACGTGTTGCGCATGACGCCGTAGCCGCTATCGGACCAATAGAACGGGTTCGGCGAAGCCACGCCACCGTCAACCCAGTTGCTCTCATTGGCGATATTGATGGTGGTGCCCGTGTGGATGAAGCGGCCGTTCTGGGTGCCACCGCCAAAGAAGTCTTCGCCGTCGTGCTTCTTGAGCGTCTGGACGGTGCCGGCCTTATCTACGTCGAGCGGGGAGGTCTCTTCCATGACAACCTTACCGCCGCGCTTGACGGTCATGAGGGCGCTATCCTTGGCGAACTCGATGGTGGTATCACCAGAAGTGATGACGAACCTATCGCCCTCCGCCTTTACCTGAGCATCGGGGTGATTGTACTTGCTCGAAGAATCCGGCTGTGCCTGAATCCTGGCCTTATGGGCATCGCTCTTCGGCTTCGCATACTCGCTAAACTCACCCGAGGGATCAACGTTGTAACGGAAGATGTCGTCCTCAAGGAACGTAATCCTACCAGTAACCTCGTTATCACCCTGCTGGAATGTAACGGTAACGACGTTCTTGTCGGCCTTGGCATCCTTCACACCCGTAAGAGGTGCCGCGCTCGCAGGCACTGCAAGGGCAAGCGAAAGCGCCGCAGTTGCAATAACCGCCGAACCACGCACCCAATTGCGTTTCAAGATTGAGCTGTGATGCACGTGAGTCCCCTTCCCATTAGGTTTCTACGCTGTACACAGGGCAACTGGTATGTACCAGCAGACCTATTAACACTACGTAATGAATTGTGAGGGGACTTTCGTATGTACTTGATTATCCTTGGGTTGTCAGCGGCGAATGGTAGGATACCCTCCCCAAACGGTTTTTTGGAACTCAGACTGGTATTAGTTCAAACAGGCCATTTGACTCAAAACCCATAGCTTCTCTACAAGTGTTCGATTGAACAAGGAGGCCCTTCGGCCGGTTTCGGCCCAAAACGACGAACCAAAAGGATCCATTTCCAACAACTGGAACCGTGAGAACGTAGGGTGTCACCGAACCAAGGTCAAAGCAAATCAATCCGCCTCGCTGCGAGGAATTGCTAACCAGAGGATACCGAGACGGCCACTAGAAATCGGCGAATGGTTTTCCATTTCCTCGAGCTTGCCCGTCATGGGACATGAAGAATCATTGTGTGGTATTCAGTGGGCAACAAAAAAAACCGGGGTCGACACCATTGACAGGTGCCGTCCCCGGCTAAAACACTCATGAAAGCTTGGCTCCCACCCGCGCCTTACAGATCCTGCAGCGCGATGACCTCCATGCCGTCGCCGAACTGACGGGCCTCAAGGGCGGCAATATAAGCATTCGCCGCCGTGAGGGCTGTCACGCAGGTCACCCCGCGACGGACCGCCTCGGTGCGCAGGCGGTACCCGTCGCCACGGGATCCAGGACCATACGGTGTGTTGATGATGAACGCGATCTCGCCATCCGCGATCATATCGAGGATTCCGCGCTCGGCTTCCTCACCAACAACGAGTTCGGCGCCATCAGGGGCACCGATCTTGCCAATGACCTCGCATGGCACATTGCCGCCGCGCAACACGCGCGCCGTGCCGGCCGTTGAGACGATATCGAATCCCAGGTGGCGTAAGATGCGCGCAAGGCTCAGGATATGGCGCTTGTCGCGGTCGCACACCGAGATGAACACGCGCCCATCCTCAGGCGTGGGCAGCTGGTAGTCGATCGCGAGCTGCGTCTTAGCGTAGGCCTCCGGATAGCTCTTCGCAATACCCATGACCTCACCCGTCGACTTCATCTCAGGGCCAAGGATGACCTCGGCGCCGGGGAAGCGGCCCCAGGGCATCACGGCCTCCTTCATGCAGAAGTACTCGGGCTCGCGATACTCGCCCGTCAAGCCAAGCGACTCAAGGCTCTCCCCAGCCATGATACGGGCGGCATAGCGCGCCAGCGGCACACCCGTTGCCTTGGAGATGAACGGCACGGTGCGGCTCGCGCGCGGGTTCGCCTCGATCACGTAGACCGTCTCACCCTTGATGGCGAACTGCACGTTCACCAGACCACGCACGCCCAGGGCCAGCGCGATGCGGCGCGTAGTCTCGCGGAGCTTCGCCTTGAGGCCCTCGGAGAACGAGAACGGCGGGATGCACGTTGCAGAGTCACCCGAGTGGATGCCCGCCTCCTCGATATGCTCGAGGATGCCGCCAATATAGACGTTCTCACCGTCGCACAACGCGTCGACATCGCTCTCGTACGCGCCCTCGAGGAATCGGTCGAGGTAGATAGGGTGATCGGGACTCACGCGCGCAGCCTCGGCCATGTACTCGCGCAGGTGCTCGGCGTCGTAGGCAATCATCATGCCGCGACCGCCCAAAACATAGCTGGGGCGGACGAGCAACGGGTAGCCGATGTGGGCGGCGACGGACTCGGCCTCTGCAAACGAGGTTGCCATACCTGCCGGCGGATACATGACGCCCAAGCGGTCCAGCAACGCCGAGAAACGCTCGCGGTCCTCGGCGAAATCGATCGCATCGGGCTGGGTGCCCATGATGGCAACGCCGCTCTCGGCCAGCTTGCGCGTGAGGTTCACCGGCGTCTGCCCGCCGAGCGTCGTGATGACGCCGACGGGGCGCTCGACGTCGACGATATCCATGACGTCCTCGTAGGTGACCGGCTCGAAGTACAGGCGGTCGGAGGTGTCGTAGTCGGTCGAGACCGTCTCGGGGTTGCAGTTGACCATGATGGTCTCATAACCACGTTCGGCCAGCTCGTAACAAGCGTGTACGCAGCAGTAGTCGAACTCGATGCCCTGCCCAATACGATTGGGACCGGCGCCCAAGATCATGACCTTGGGCTTGTCGCAGGGACGTACTTCGTCTACCGCCACACTGCGGTGAGCGACGGGAGAGACACGCATGAGGTTCTCGTAGGTCTTGTAGTGGTACTCAGTGGCGCTCTCGAACTCCGCGGCGCAGGTGTCGACCGTCTTCATGCTCGGCACCACACCCAGCCCTTTGCGGTACGCACGCACAAAGCGCTCGTCGCTGCCGGTAAGGTGCGCGATTTGGGCATCCGAGGTGCCGTATTGCTTAAGCAGGCGCATCGCGTCGGCGTCGATGTCCTCAACACGCAGGCCGCGAACCGCCGTCTGAACCGCGATCATGTCGTGCATGCGCGAGAGGAACCACGGGTCGATGCGCGTGAGGTCATGCAAACGCTCGACCGACCATCCACGACGCAGTGCCTCCGCCAGGTAGAAAATGCGCTGCTCCGTAGCGCGGGCGACATGCTCGGCAAGCTCTTCGTCAGACAGTTGCTCAAGCGCGGACGCCTTGGCATCGGCCCCCAGGCCGCGATGGCCGTCCTCAAGCGAGCGCATGGCCTTGCCGAGCGCCTCCTCGAAGGTACGTCCGATGGCCATGACCTCGCCCACAGCCTTCATACGCGTGGTGAGCGTGGTGTCGGTGCCTTTGAACTTCTCGAATGCGAACCTCGGCACCTTGACCACACAGTAGTCAATGGAAGGCTCAAAGCACGCCGGCGTGGCACGGGTGATGTCGTTGGTGATCTCGTCGAGCGTGTAGCCCACGGCCAGGCGCGCGGCCGCCTTGGCGATGGGGAAGCCCGTCGCCTTGGAGGCAAGCGCGGAGGAACGGCTTACGCGCGGGTTCATCTCGATGACGATAAGGCGCCCGTTCTTGGGGTTGACGGCGAACTGTACGTTGGAGCCGCCGGTCTCGACTCCGATCTTCTCGAGGATGGCGAGCGAGGCGACGCGCATGCGCTGGTACTCGAGATCCGAGAGCGTTTGAGCGGGGGCGACGGTAATCGAGTCGCCGGTATGCACGCCCATGGGGTCGAGGTTCTCGATGGAGCACACGATGATGCCGTTGCCGGCGCGGTCGCGCATGACCTCCATCTCATACTCTTTCCAGCCTTCAATGGATTCCTCGACCAGGACCTCACCTGCCGGGGACAGCTCAAGGCCCTGCGTCACGATTTGAATGAGCTCTTCCTCGTCGTGCGCGATACCGCCGCCGGCACCGCCCATGGTGAAGCTCGGACGCAATACGCAGGGATAGCCGGTGGTTTTGACAATCGAGAGGGCATCCTCAACGGAGTACGCATAACCCGAGCGCGCCACTTCGAGACCCAGGTCAGCCATGGCCTCGTTGAACAGCTTGCGGTCCTCGCCGCGCTCGATGGCATCAAGGTCGCATCCGATCATCTCGACGCCGTAGCGGTCGAGCACACCAGACTTCGCCAGCTCGACGGCGGCATTGAGGCCCGTCTGGCCACCCAGGGTGGGCAGCAGGGCATCGGGGTGCTCGCGCTCGATGACCTTCTCAATGAACTCCGCCGTGATGGGCTCCACGTAGGTGCGGTCGGCGAGGCCCGGGTCCGTCATGATGGTCGCGGGATTCGAGTTGACCAACACGACCTCGTATCCGTCTTCTTTGAGTACCTTACAGGCCTGAGCACCCGAGTAGTCGAACTCGCATGCCTGGCCAATCACGATTGGTCCGGATCCAATAACCAAAATCCGCTTAATATCGGTACGCTTGGGCATGCTAGTTCTCCTCCGTTGCGAAATTCCAGCCGTGCAACCGGTCGGCCGCGATGTCGATGCCCAGGTAATCCGGGTCGCCGTCCATGAGTCGCGTGAAAGCGGTGAACAGGTAATGAGCGTCGGTGGGGCCAGGAGAGGCCTCGGGATGGTACTGCACGCTAAAGCAGGGGACGTCGAGCAGCTGAATGCCCTCGGCGGTGCCGTCGTTAAGGTTCACGTGGGTGAGGCGGATACGGCCAAAGCGTTCGTTTCGCACAACGGGTGCCACTCCGCGCTCGACCCAAAAGCGCAGGTCGCTCTGGGTCGAATGCTCGCTCACGCCGCCAGAGAGCTCGGGTACCAAGTTTCCCAAGCTGGGGAACACCAAACCAAAGCCGTGGTTTTGCGCCGTGATTTCAACACGACGCGTGAGCAGATTCATAACGGGCTGGTTGCCGCCGCGATGGCCGAACTTGAGCTTCTCGATCTGCGCACCCGCCGCAAGGCTGATCATCTGGTGGCCCAAGCAGATGCCGAACACCGGTACCTTGCCAACAAGCTGTTGGACTTGCATGTATGTCTCGGGTACGGCATCGGGATCGCCGGGACCGTTGGAGAGGAACACGCCGTCTGGGTTCTGGGCAAGAACATCCTCTGCGGGGGTATCCCACGGCACAACGGTGAGGTCGCAGCCGGCACGAACCAGACCTTCGAGAATGCCCCGCTTGACGCCGCAATCATATGCGACCACACGATACGGAGCGCGACGGGTCGCTGTGGCGGCAAGGGCAAATTCATGGGAGACCGGCAGGTCCGAGGAGTCGTATGTATGAGGCTGGGGGCAGCTCACCGTTTTGACCAGGTTCTCGCCAACGAGCTGCGGAGCGGCCGCCAAACGATCGGCAAGGACATCGAGGTTGAATTCCTCGGTGGAAACAATGCCCATCTGCGAGCCATGGTCGCGAAGATGCTGAACGAGGGAGCGGGTATCAACGCCCTCAATCGCGACGACGCCCTGCTGGGCCAGGTAGTCTGGAACGCTCAACGAGCTGCGCCAATTGGACGGCGTGCGGCACATATCGTGCACCACCATGCCGCGCAACGCGGGGGCAGATGCGGGACGGTCGGCGTCTCCGGGATACGCGCTCTGAACATCGGCAAGGTCGATACCGTAATTGCCGATCTGTGGATACGTCATGGTTACGATTTGTCCCGCGTAGCTGGGATCGGTGAGAACTTCGAAGTAGCCCTCAAGCGAGGTGTTGAAGCACACCTCTCCCGTCGCCGTTCCACATGCTCCGCACGCGCGGCCGTAAAACACGGTGCCATCTGCCAGCAGCAGAACAGCGGGGAGCGTATTGCCTTTTGTGGTTGAATCCATGATGCGTTGAGCCAGGGGGCTCATAGCCGTGCGCGGCAGGGCGGATGCGCAAGCACCCATAGGGTGATTTGAACCCATCTCGTCTCCTTTTCGGTCTCTCGGTACCGGCTTAAAGGCCGTATGGTTTCACAGTATTGTACGCGCTTATCCATCTATGTTGCTTAAAAAGTTCTAATATGCAATTAATGTTACATAATGGCCTGTTCTATTCACTGTCACTGGATTGCCAATTCTCTTCCGCGTGCATCCCTTACCGTTTACAACAAAAAACGCGAGGGGCATCGCTGCTCCTCGCGACTTCTCATAATGGTGGGTCATCAGGGGTTCGAACCCTGGGCCTTGGGATTAAAAGTCCCCTGCTCTGCCAACTGAGCTAATGACCCGCGTGCCGTATTGTAGCAGAATTTGCCACTAAGCGATTCACTGCAGCAAAGGAGCGGCGACGCAGACGAACCCGTCTGTTACGAATCACCCGCAACCGACTGCGGCGGCTGCCTGAACTGGCTTGCCTGGGATCCCATTCCCCAGCCTGCAGTAAAAGTTGAGGTTTTTCGTATCAATCTCGGAAAATCCGAAGTAGTCACTTACATGCAGCGTCGCGTTCCTGCGGTTTTATGCCGCCCATATGAGAGTGTACTCGACATATTGGAAAATCAATACGAAAAACCTCAAGAAGTTCCACTCAGTCGCCGTGCGCGCGCATCGATCCGAAGGTTTCCGATATGTCCAAGGTTGCCGGAGGCGAGGGCGTAGCGCACTGGCGCACGCAAGCCCTCGACCTCGTGACGGGTCCGGGCATCTGGTGAACCAAGCTACTCCCAGGTCCACTGGCCGTTTACGAACACCGGGATCTCCTCGCCGTCGGCGGTGACGCCCATGATGTCCAGATCGTCTGCTCCTATCATGAAGTCCACGTGAGTACCGCTCTTGTTCAGGCCAAGGTCGCGCAGGTCATCCTGCGTCATGGCGTAACCGCCCTCGTAGCACTCGGGGAAACCAGAACCCAGCGCCAAATGGCAGCTCGCGTTTTCATCGTACAGCGTGTCGTAGAACAGGGTCTCCGTCTCGCGGATCGGCGTGTTCTTGGAAATCAACGCGACTTCACCCAAGCGGCGGGCACCTTCGTCGGTGTCGAGAATGCTCGCCAGGGTGTCGCGACCCACCTCGGCGTCAAAATCAACAACCAGACCGTTCTCAAAGCGCAACCAGAAGCGGTCGATCTTGTTGCCATGTCGCACCAGCGGCAATGCGGAGTACACTACACCGTCCACGCGCTCGCAATGCGGTGAAGTGAAAACCTCCTCCGTAGGGATGTTGGGGAAAAAGACATGGCCATCGGGGGTGCTGCTCGAGCCTCCCTCCCACACGTGTTTATCGGTCATGCCCACCCACAAGTCGGTGCCATTCGCGGAGGTATAGTGCAGTCGATCGAAGTGGCGCTCGTTGAGCAGACGCAAGTTCTTTTCGAACGTCGCATTGTGCAACTCCCAGGCGGCCTCGGGATCGTCCCCGTCAGCGCGGGCAACGGAGAGGATCGCGCACCACAGACGGTACGTCGCAACCTCGTCCTCGACACCCGGATACACCTGTCGCGCCCATGCCGCAACCGGGGCACCGGCAATGCACCACGGGTTGATATTGAAATCCATACCATGTCGGTACTTCACGCATTGGGTGTTACGTGCCTTGGAGGCGGCAGCGGGTTTGGCGGGGTCAATGCCCTTGAGCGCCTCGGGATCCGCCCCTTCGACGAAGATGAAGCACGCGCCGGCCTCGGCAAGGGAATCGAGCTGCTCGCGCTGCCAGGCGGGGACCGTCTCAAACCATGAGGCATCGACGTTCTCGTACGTCAGGCGCGTCACCGCATCATCGTTCCAAATCACCGTGACATGTCCGGCACCGACAGCGTAGGCGCGGGCGACAAGCAGCCGCACGAACGCTGCCACGTCAACGGGAGCCTGCACCACGACCTCCTGGCCAGGCTTGACATTCACCCCCTTGCGAACAATCAAGTCGGCATATCGCTCGAGCTTGGGTTTGAGGTTCGCCATCCCGGAACGAGCTTCCTCAACGGTTAATTCGGCCCTAAACATGCTGTTCCCTTCTTTTGCTGAACGCCAGAGACGCAGTGCTGCAATTGGGGTACGCCCCCAATTGCACCGCTTTGCAAAAGGCGCACCCACGCCTTCGCGACATGAGTGCGCCTTGAGGCAAATCTCGCAAACGGCGCTTATTTCTTGGACTTCTTATCCTGCACCGATCGGGCAATCACCTCATTAAGCTTGGACTCGCTCATACCCGAAGCGGCAGTACGGCAGGCGTTACGGATGGGACGAATCTTCATGAAGTCAAAGATGAACGCGATGATGATGGCAGCGTAGGCGACGATGATCAGCCCCATCTGCACCGTCTGGGCAAGCTGGGTATCGGCCCCATCCTTGCCAAAGACGGCGAGCGCCACCCATGTACCAACCAGCGCCGCAATGCCGATGCCGAGGAGCACCCACCAGATACGGCGAAAACGAACATAGTCCTCGTTCTCGTTGAGCAGGGCGTTCGATGCCGTATACACCCGGTCCTCTTGACGGCGAAGCTCAGCCTTGCGTGCCTTCTTCTCCTCTTTGGACAAGCCGGAAAGATCCTCGCCGCGCTCCGCTGCGGCGCGCTTGGCCTTGGACGACGACGGTACTACGCGCACGGAGCTTCCGGCGGCGCGAGCGGGCTTGGCGGACGAAGCGGATTTGCGCGCCATTCCCTGACGGTTTTCGCCCTGCAGCTTTTCCTGGGTACGCTTGTTTTGGGCGCTACGGGTGCTCACTTACTCGTTCTCCTTAGATACTTACTTGGACTTCATAGGGACGAACTTCTCGCCCGTGATGATTTCATACGCCTCACGATACCGCGCGGACGTGCCCTCAATCACCTCGGCGGGCAGCTGCGGCGCGTCACCGGAGAAGTCCCAATTGACCTTGAGCCAATCGCGCACGTACTGCTTGTCATAGCTGGGCTGGACCTTGCCCTCCTCGTAGGAATCGGCGGGCCAGAAGCGGCTTGAGTCGGGCGTGAGGCATTCGTCGATGAGGGTGACCTTGCCGTCAATCACGCCAAACTCGAACTTGGTGTCGGCGATGATGATGCCGCGCGTGGCCGCGTACTCCGCCGCTGCCTTATAGATGGTGAGGGAGAGGTCGCGGATCTGAGATGCGATGTCCTCGCCCACAAGCTCCACGCAGCGCTCGTAGGAGATGTTCTCATCATGGTCGCCGATGGCCGCCTTCGTGGACGGCGTGAACAGCGGCTCGGGGAGCTTGGATGCCTCGGTGAGGCCGGCGGGCAGGGAGATGCCACATACGGTTCCGTCGGCATCGTAGGTCTTCTTGCCGGAACCGGTGAGATACCCACGAACGATGCACTCGATCATGATGGGCTCGGCCTTCTTGACCAACATGGTGCGGCCGGACAGATAGTCGCCGTAATCGGCGAAGTCAGCCGGGAAATCGGTCGTGTCGATGGACACCATATGGTTGGGCACGAGGTCGGCGAACTTATCGAACCAGAACGCGGAGATGCGATTGAGCACCTCGCCCTTGTAGGGAATCTCGTCGGGCAAGATGTAATCAAATGCGGAGATACGGTCGGAGGCAACCATGAGCAGGTTGTCGCCGGCGTCGTAAATGTCACGGACCTTGCCCCGGGAATCGGGACGGCGCTCCATCGTGGTCATGTGCGTCAACTCCTTACGCGAATGTCATCGCCGCTGTTGAGAAATCTTCCCTCACAACGGCCTGTTCCTGGCGGAGCGGCAGCGGCGTTGTCCCGCTCCTTTACCGCCATAGCACAGCTAATATTTCATTGTAGTGGATGACGCCTCCTCTTCCAGCTCACGGGGAAGATGAATCGTAAAAGTCGTACCCTTTTCAAGTTCGCTCTCCACCGCGATGAAGCCATGATGGCGCTCTACGATCTGCTTGGTCACGGCCAAGCCAACGCCCAGACCGCCTGCCTCACGAGCGCGGCTGGCATCTGCGCGCCAAAAACGACCGAATATCCTCGCAAGATCATCTTTTGCGACGCCAATACCCGTATCTGATACCGTCACCATCACATGTTTGCGGTCGCCATGGATCGAAACAACCACCCATCCATCTTCGGGCGTATAGCGCATGGCGTTGCTCATAAGGTTGATAATGCATTGCGTGATCATGTCCGCGTCGCACGTGATGACCGCCGAACGACCTTGCATCTCATTAACGAACCGCAGATGAAGCCCCTTGTTGTGGAAGAGTTGATGCTGATTGTTCACGATGTTTTGCGCCAGCTGCACAATGTCGACCTTGTCGAGCCTGAGGGGCGCGGTGTGATTCTCCAATCGGGAGAGGTCGAGGGTCTGCTGCACGAGACGTGCCAAGCGGCGAGTCTCCGCGGCGACCGTCTCAAGATGCTCGGCGTCTGTGGGATACACTCCGTCTTGCATGGCTTCCACGGTCGCCTGCATGGCCATGAGCGGCGTGCGCAGCTCATGAGCCACGTCGGACGTGAGACGACGTTCGCGCTTGAGGTCGCGCTCCAAGCTGGCGGCCATCTCGTCGAATGTCTCGCCCAGCTGATCGATTTCATCCTCTCCCCGCATGTTCGTCCGTGCCGAAAGATCACCCTCGCGTATCCGGCGGGCGGTGTCGGTGATGGTGCGGACGGGATTGGTAAACATGCGCGAAACAAGGAAGCCAATCACCACCGCCATAAGGACCGCGATAAAAGCAGCGAGTCCCATGGCGTTGAACGTCCGCTCGCGAAACGCCGTGTCTGCCTTGGTGAGCAGTGCATCACTACCCAACACCCAAAGACGGAGAGAGCCGATCTCGCCCCCATTGCTATCCACGATGGGGGCGACCACGGCGGACTCGGGATCGGTTGGGGCTTTAGAAACGGGGCTGCGGGTGCCCAGCCCTCCATCTGACTTGTCGGCAGTACTCGCCATTGCGGCGGCAGGCCACGTGTCGTCATACATGATAGCGCCACCGGCATCTTTGACCTGCATACCGATGTCGTCTGACAGGGTGCTTGACTCCGCCACGGTCTTAATGGCATCGACGCTCCACTCGCCGGCATCCTCGTATCGCTCGGCGAGCTTCTCGGCGGCAACTTGGGCAATCTCCTCGACATTGGCACGTGTGTAATCCGAAAACGCGCCACCCCAAACCACCGTGACCACGAGTGCCAAGATAACGACCGTTACAAGCGATGTCATGGCGAACGAGAGCGCCATGCGCCCGCCATAGCTCATGCCCGACCGCGGCATGGGATGAGGCGTATTCCAACTCGCTCGCGGCGACGGCTGCTCCGCCTCGGCTCCGTGTTTTCCAATGACCAGGCGCTCCATGAATCCCCCTACCGCACCACATAAAATGGGCGCCACGTGATGCGGCGCCCGGCGTGAGTCGTGTTACTTGTCCGCCTTGTCAGGCTGCGCGGGTGCCTCAAAACGATATCCGACACCGTGCACGGTATAGAGCCACTTGGGCTTTTTGGGATCATCCCCCAGCTTGGCGCGCAGGTTCTTCACGTGACTATCGATGGTGCGCTCATAGCCCTCAAAGTCGTAACCGAGAACCTTCTCCACGAGCTCCATACGGTTGTACACGCGGCCGGGATGGCGAGCGAGCGTGGTGAGGAGCTTAAACTCGGATGCGGTGAGGTCAACTTCCTTGCCCTCAACAAGAATCTTGTGCCCAGAGATATCGATGACCAGATCGCCAAAGTCGAGGACCTCGACCTGCGGCTCGTCGGCAAGGTGAGTGCGGCGGAACAAGGCGCGCACGCGCGCCACGAGCTCACGCGGGGAGAAGGGTTTGATGAGGTAGTCGTCCGCACCGAGCTCGAGACCGATGATACGATCCTCAACCTCCCCCTTAGCGGTAAGCATGATAATCGGCACATCAGAGGTGTCACGGATGGCACGGCACACACGCTCACCGGAAAGCTTGGGAAGCATAAGGTCGAGCACGATCAGGTCAAACTGGTGCTTCTCGAACTCCTCAACGGCGGATTGACCGTCGCCAACACCCACGACCCAATAACCCTCACGCTCAAGATAGGCTGCCACCGCGTCGCGGATGGCCTTTTCATCCTCAACCAACAAAATCTTACGTGCATCTGAAGCCATGGGCGGCCTCCTCGTCTCGCAAACAAACGTCGTTTTATTCTAGCGCACACAAATGGCGCACACCTTTAACGAAGTATGCCCAATCTGCGGAGTGCTCAATCATTGGCGCGGGCGGCATTGGACAGCAGGCCCGCTTTACAGGGCGAACACCCGCAGACGCACCAACGCCGGTAAGCCGTCGTCACCTCGCACGGTGGCATACGTCACCAGACGATCCGTCGTTCCCTCGCTTGCCGGATAGTCGCCAAAATCAAGCGCCTTATCCGGGGCCGTGAGGATTGCGTAGGTCTGGGCACTTGTGTCGACCACAAAATGCGAGGACTGGGCCTTGATGACGTACAGACTCCCCTTGCCCGTGACGCAGGCGAGCGGCTCGCGGCTCAAATATACGAACGGACCACCCGAGTTGCCGATGAACGTGCCCATGTTCCCCAGGCTGCCGCCGTATCCGTAGTTCGCCTCGACAGAAAAGGCAAAACTTTCGCCCATGAACACAGCTTCGAAGGGACTGACCGTTTCGGGCATGACCAGCTGGGCGGCAACCTTATTGTTATTCTGCAGGTCAAGCGCGGTGAGCCCGTAATATGTACCATCATCGGAATTGACGCGGGGGGCGATGGTGAGGTAACCGTCGCTCACACGCGGCCACGTCGCAAATCGACCGGGACTCTCGTACAGGTCCTCACCCTTTTCGTCTCCCACGTTCCACAGGTAGCAATGGGAGAACTCCGAGCTCTTGGCTCCCGTCGCAAAGGGCATTTTCTGCCAGATGACCGAAGATCCCGTTGCGGTAAAACGCGCCGGCTCCCAATCGGCGTCGCCTTTGTCGAGCTCAACGGGATCTCCAACAAGCACCCCGTTCTCGAGTGCCTGGGCAATGAGTACCCAAGCTCCCGCCGCATAATCCATTTCAACCCACGCGTACACCTGCTCCGAGCAGCGAACATCGTGGAACGCATGGGTCTTTCCCGCTACCGGTTCCGACACCAGAGTCGACGTGTTTCCGCTGGCGAGAGAAATGATGCCGAGCGTGTTGATCGTGCGGGCGCTCGCCGGGGCCTCCAGCAGTGCCGCCCACGACCCCTCGCAGTGGAACGGGACAGTGCCCAAGGGAAGGTCCCATTCGTATTGGGCGGTCAGGGTGTTGTCCACCCCCTCGAAGTCATCGGTGACGTTGGTGATCTTCGAGTCGTCAGTGATGACCTGCGGCTCACCGCTCACATTCGCAGCGCCGCCATCTGATCCACAACCCACAAGGGATATTGCCGTGAGCGCTGCTCCGGCGGCCGCAGTTCCCTTGAACAGCGTTCGGCGGCTCACGCTGCGAGAAGCAGTGGCACGGCGATCGGTCCGCGAATCGAAATGGTACTCCCTAGTTTTCATGGCAGCTACGCCCGAACCTTGGCCTGTGCTTCGCGCAAGGCAAGCGTGAGTTGATCGGCACAAGAGGTCTTACGCGGCCCGCAGGTGTTTCCCTGCAAAAGCTCGACGATGGAATCGACCGGTTGGCCGGCGACAAGCCTACCGATGGCCTTGAGGTTACCGTTGCAGCCTCCGTCGAACGCCACATTTTCGATAGCCGAGCCATCATCCGAGAGTTCCACGTGAATCATACGGGCGCACACGCCGCGCGGTTTGAAATCAAGATCGATCACAAAGGTGCCTTTCCCTAACATTTTTCACTGCTGCCAGTATGCCACACAGCATGTATCGGCAACATGACTCCATCTTGTCATCGTTATGGAAAGGGCGGACCCTAAAGGCCCGCCCTTTTCGGTCGTTCTTGTTGAGTGCCCTATTCGGAAGCCTCGAACAGGAATGGAGTGGTCCAGCCATCCGGCACGGCACCCTGCTGGCCGTCGCCCAAGTCAACCTTGCTCCAGCCCTCGGGAATGCCACCTTCGCCCTCCCAGGCACCAACCTGGTGGCAACCGGCACACGTGAAGACGCTCTGGTCGTGCATGCGGTGGCAGGAATTGCACTGCTGTACGCCGTGGTAATCGCTATGCGGATCAAACGAGAGGTCCTTCGTGGAAGACTCGCTCGCGCCGGGCATGATGCCGGCACCAGCGTGGCAACCGCTCTGCAGGCAGAACTCATTGGTGTAGGTCACCTTGGCGAGCGGCGTATCGTGATCGCCGGTCAGCTGGGACTGCACCATGCGGGCAGAGGTGCCCAGGGTGTTCTCATGGCAGTCAAGGCACTTTCCATTCACAACGGCCTTGTGGGCATACGCCAAAGAATCGGTCTGATTCTCGAACGTGTCGTAATACTTGCCCATGGTGCTGTGGCACAGAGCGTCGCAGTAACCGGGGGTAGCACGCCAGGCCCAGCCGGCAACGCCGAGAACGGTCGCCGCCACCACGACGGCAATCACGATGGGCAGGCGCTTGCCCTTCCAATCGCGCTTCTTCTTGGGAGTCTCGGGCGTGGCCTCGGCCGCGCTCGTCTCCTTGATCTCATCAGCCATACTTGCTCCTCTAGATCAGACGGTCTACGCAGACAGCGCCGGGTTGTCGCCGCAGTACTTCTCAAGAATATGGTCGTACGTGCGCGTGCGCTTGTCGTACGAGGTGCCACCCTCGGTCAACAGACCGCGCGACTCAAGATCCTCGGCGATATCGCTCATGCCAAGGTCGTTCAGGCACTCCTTGGTGGGGCAGCCGAGCTTTTCGTCCCAGCCAAAGCGCTTATAGAGCATGGTAAGGGCTTTCTTCCAGTCCTTGCGCTCCATCTTGTCGGTGCCAGGGGTGAAGGGCTCGATATCCGGATCCTTCTCGAAGACCCACTCGGTAATGACATCATGGACATTGCGCATGTCGTTGCAGCCCACGTTGCCGTCCTTGTCCTTCATGCCGCGCACGGTGTTGGCGCGCTGGAGCGTCATGATACGCTCACCAGCCTTGTACAGGTCGTCAATGGTGACTTTCTGGCCGGTGACCGCGGTGTAGAACTGGGCTTCGAGGTCCAGGTCGCCGCGATAGCTGCGCTCCTTGGCGGGGGCCATGGCCATCGGCCATACCCAGTTGCACAGGACGAGGGAGTCGTGCAGAACGTCGGTGACGATGCTCCACCAGGCGAACTCGGCTTTAGCCTCGTTCATGGGGGTGTAATCCTTGGTGGCGTCGATAGCGCCCTCGCCCCACATCTCGGCAGCCATCTCCTCCTTGAGCTCCTGCGGCAGACCGCAGCCCTGGAAGTTGACGGCGGAGTGGATCATGTCATCGCGGTTGAACATCATGTTGTACAGACCGCCAGTCTGGCCGAAGCACTCGATGGAGTGGTGGACCGGCCAGCCGCGGTAGTTGATGAGCGCGGACTTGGCGTTGTCGAACCAATCCTCGCAGCCCCACTCCTTGGTCCACACGATGGGACCGTGGCCGAGCCAGGAGATCGGCTTGTTCTCCGTATCGTTGGAAGCGATGTCCAGCAGGATCTTCACAAAGCTGGAGGGATCGCCGCCATGGAGAATCGCGTCGAAGTTGTACTCGGCCATCTGCTCGGCGGGAACGTGCTTCTCGAGGATGCCCGCGGAGTAGGTGTAGGCCAAGTCGCGGTAGAGCTGGGCATAGTTGCACCACAGGCCAAGGTCATCGACCGTGGCGGAGATAAGCATGTTGTAGTTCACGGAGAGGTCGGTCAGGGTCTTGCCATCCTCTTCGTAGATCCCCTCGGCCTTGAGGAAGGACTGCATATAGGCCGTGAAGGGGAAGTTGGGCACGCAGGTGTTGCCCTGGGACTCGTAACCGGTCTTCTCCTGGACGAACGGCACGTGCACCTGTGCGTAGCAACGAACGGGGCAGCCGTGGCAGCCGGCCATCTTGACCGTGTACTTCTCGGCGGCGGGGCCCATGTCCTTGGTGGACTTCATGCAGCGGTATCCCATGGTGTTGGGCTCAAACGGCTTGGGCTCGCCAGTCTCGATGGGACCACCTTCGGCGGCAGCCCAATAAAGGCCCTTCTTGGCGGTCCAACGGGAACCGGCGTCGTAGTACTCAGCCCAAGACTGCTGGGTGCTCGGGACGACGTGGTTGTTGTTGGAGCCGATGACCTGGGCGATCATGTAGTCGGAAAGGTCGGCGACCATCTGCGGGTCGGCCACGTGCACCGCCTTGGTGCCGCGGATAACGACGGCCTTGAGATTCTTGACGCCAAAGACGGCTCCCAGGCCGGCACCGGCGGAGTGGGAACGGGTATTCATCACACAGGCGTAAGGCAGCAGGTTCTCGCCGGCGGGGCCGATAGCTGCGACGCAGCACTCGGCACCATGCTTCTTGCACAGGGCCTCAGTAGTCTCGCGCGTGCCCTTGCCCCACAGGGCGGAGGCGTCCTCAATCGAGATCTTGTCGTCGTCAATGAAAATGTAAACGGGCTTGTCGGACTTGCCCTCGATAATCAGGCCGTCGTGGCCCGAGTACTTGAGCATGGCACCGAGCTGACCGCCACAGTGCATGTCGACCACGAGATGGTCAGTCGTGAACGTGGACAGGGACGCCCAGGTGGAGCGGCCCGCCAACGGCACACCGGAACCGGTCAAGGGACCGACGGCGAGAACGGCCTTGTTCTCCTCGTCCATCCAATCGACCTCGGGGCCGACCTCGTCGTACATGATCTTGTTCGCGAAGCCCATACCGCCGATGTAGTCCTTCTGCATCTCGACATCGGACTCTTCGGTGATATCTCCGCTCGTAAGGTTGACGCGGGCGATCCAGCCAGCCCAACCGTAAGAGGTTTCAGCCATTGCGCTTCTCCTTTACTGGGCGATCTTGCCGCCGCCGACGAAGTCCTGGACCTCGCTGACGTAGGGCCACTTGATCTCGGAACGGGTGGGACCGGAGGAGTGGTTCACGTTCTCCCACTTGATGAGCTCGAGAGCGCCGTTGGGGCACTGGTCGGCGCAACGGCCGCAGGCGATGCACTTGGTGGACTTGTGGGTCTCGGTGTTCACCACGGGCATGTGCCACGGGCAGGCGGCGACGCAGGTACCGCAGCCCACACACTTGTCGGGGTCGACGGTGCGCGTGCCGTTCTCCATGGTGATGATGGCCCCATGCGGGCACGACGTCTGGCAAAGAGCGGTTGTGCACATGTGGCAGGCGCGGATCTGCCACTCGCAGGAATAGTAAATGCCGTCGAAGGACTCCCAGTCGGAGCCGAAGTTGAAGCCGTCGTGCACGTGGATGCGGGCGGCGGCGGGCTGAGATGCACCATCGTTTTGCAGGGTGCACATCATCTCGCAGCGCTGGCAACCGGTGCAGCGAGCACGGTTGACCTTGAGCACGTGGGCCGGGGTCGCGTAGTAATCGACCTCGCCCTTTGAGCTCGTGGGGGCCGCGGCGGCGGAATCCGGGAGCAACCCCAGCGCCACCATGCCAGCCACGAACGCGCCCGACACCTTCACAAACCCACGACGGGTAAAGAAGGAGTCGAGACGATCCGCACCGGAGCCGACCTGCTCCATGGCGGTGTTCTCTTTCATAGTTCCCTCCCCTATTTGCTTCACGGGTGAGGCTACACCCGCGGAACCTTGAAGCACTGTGCGCGGCGAAAATGCGCACATGCAGACACGTTCAATTATGCCTGAATAAGGCGTTTAAGCCGCAGATGCTCATTATTCTATTTGGAGAATAATGAGCATTGTCCTTACGTACCTGAGAAGGGCGACCGTACTCGGACACCAGCCCGTGTCGGCGCGTGGCGCTACTCGATCTCTCCGACTTCGCGCAGCTCCTGGTCCACACGCTCGTCGCGCAGGGAGCAATTCTCGGTGAGCAGGCAGTTAGGGCACATGCTTTCGCACCTGATAACCTCGTTGAGCTGGGCAAGGTTGCACCCCTTGATGCGTAACAGGTAATCGCCGATGATGGCACGCACGGCCTCGATGGCGTAGGTGAGGGTGTACTTGCGGCCATTCGGCAGGCCACCCACTGCCTCGAGGATGTCCTCCTTACTTATGGCGAGTGCCTCCTCGAACGTCTTGCCGCGCAACATCGTGGCGAGCGCGGTAGCACAGGCGATGGCCGCGAGGCAGCCGTGGCTGCGAAAGCCCACCTCGACGAAGGTCTCGGTTTCGGGGTCGATCTGCGCGAACAGTTGCATCTGCACCGTGCCGCGCTTCTCCTTGCCCACGCTGCAAAACGCATTGGCCCCGTCGGGGATGCCGCCGTTTTTGGCATCGGCGATGAGGTCGAGCGAACGCTCGGAGTACTCCGTGATGGGCGCGTCGTTCTCGATCTGGTACATGTCGGGCGTGCGCAAAAACGGTGTGTCCTCGGTCAGACGGCGCTTTGCCATAAACGTTTCCCTTCTCCCATTCCCAATCGGGGACGTAGTCGTTTGGTAAGTCGTTTGGTACACATGTCGAGGAGGCGTGCCCAAATGGCACGTCCAATGGCACGGCAGGCGGCTCGAACTCCTATGGATTGCGGAACTTCTCCACGCCGTACCATTCGGCCAACGCCTTCCCCTGCGCAGGGCTCAGATGGCGCGTGGAATAGAAGAACGACTCGTTCAAGCTGGTCGTGGTGAGCTCAATGTCCGCATACGCGTCGTCGCCTGTCGCGCGCTCGTAGAGCTCGGTAACCTTCGAGGCGGACCACAAGTAAGGGCTGTTGAGGAAGTCAGACGCCGCCGTAGGCCGCGGATACACGCGAGACTCCGTGCGAATCACATCCGCAAACGTCGCTAGGTCATCCCCCTCCGCCGTGTTGAACAGTGCATGGGCAAAGCTGTGGGACATGATCGGCTTGGAGTACAGGTACACCCCGGACTTGCCGTACAGCACCACGATATCCGTCACGTCGGGCTCGGGTAGAGGATCATCCAGGCCCAGCTCATCGAGCTCGGGACGATCATCATACCCCACAGGCACTTCCCGCCTGCCGATTGCAGGGGAGTCCTCTGCATGCGGATGCTCCTCAATATAGGAGAGCAGCTCGTCCCCGAACGCTTTCGCATCCACGCCCGCCGGCGCGAACGCGCGCTTCACCCAGCGCTCGGGAGAGGTGAGCTTGCCGTCCGTCGACCGACGGCGCAGGTCGGCGAGGGCCTGGTCCGCTGCAATCAACCAATCGTTGCGGGCGTGAATAGCGGCGAGGCCCTCAGGCGTAGGGGCTCCAACGTCCTTTTCACCGTCATCGTTGGGCGTGGATGAGGGGGCGCTGTCGGATCCACCCGGCGCGAAGTGCGGAGCCTCGACGGCAACCGCATCCTCGACAGCGGTGTTGGCAACGCATCCCGCACACCCTTCTACCGGCTCAAATTCCTCGCTCATGACTCACCTCAAAACTCCGCCCCGCATGTAATGGAAAAGGGACGGGACCGATCCATATGCATGCCAGTGTACCAGCATACCTGTGAATCGGCCCCGTCCCCTATCGTGCGAATGAAGCCAGGCCGGCGCGAAGCCTACCTAAAATGGTGCAATTGGGGTACGTCCTCAATTGCACCATTGCACTATTCGATTACTTGACGGCGCGGTTCGCCGCCTTCTTGCGGTCGGTGGCGTTCAGCAGGCGCTTGCGCATGCGAATGTTCTTGGGGGTGACCTCGACCAGCTCGTCGTCGATGATGTACTCAAGCGCCTCCTCCAAAGAGAAGGTGCGTGGCGGCACAAGCTGCACCGAGATGTCAGCGGTGGAAGAACGCTGATTGCCCAGGTTCTTGGTGCGCGCGATGTTCACGACCATGTCGCCCGGCTGGCTGCGCTCGCCCACGAGCATGCCCTCGTAGCACTCGGTACCCGGCTCAACGAACAGGGAACCGCGCTCCTGCAGGGTACCCAAAGCGTAGGCGACGGCCTTCTCGGTGGTCATGGCGATCATGGCGCCGTTTTTGCGGCCGCCGATCTCGCCGGCATACGGGCCATACTCGAGGAAGGTGTGGTAGAACACGCCCTCGCCGTGCGTGACGTTGAGGATGCGGTTCTTGAGACCCATGATGCCGCGGGTGGGGATGCGGAACTCAACGTGAGTGACGGACGTGCCCGTCTCCATGCCGGTCATAGTGCCACCGGCGTTGCCGAAGATCTCGATAACCTTGCCGGCGTACTCGTCGGGGCACTCCACGACGGCCTGCTCGATGGGCTCCTGCAGGGTACCGTTCTCATCCTTCTTGAACAGAACGCGCGGGCGACCAACTTGGAACTCGTAGCCCTCGCGGCGCATGGTCTCCATGAGAACGGAAAGATGCAGGATGCCACGACCGCTCACCTCAACGCCGCTCTTATCGGGCAGCTCCTCGATGCGCATGGTCACGTTGTTCTCGCGCTCGTTGAACAGACGCTCTTTGAGCTGGCGAGCGCCCACGATGTCGCCGTCGCGCCCCACGAGCGGAGACGTGGAGGCCTCGAACACGATGGACAGAGTGGGCGGGTCGATCTCGATGGGGTCGAGCTCGACGGGATTCTCGGGATCGGTATACACGTCGCCGATGTCGGTGTTGTCCACGCCAACCACAGCCGCCAGGTCACCGGCGCTCACCTCGGAGCACTCGGTACGGCCCAGATAGTCGAAGGTGAAGAGCTGCTTGACGGTAGCCGTCTTGCGCTCGCCATCGTTCTTCACGACGAGAATCTGGTCACCCGTGTGGATAGTGCCGGAGTACACGCGGCCGATGCCGATGCGGCCAACGAAGTTGGAGTGGTCGATGGTGACGCACTGCATGGCGAGCGGTCCGTCGATGTCCACCTCAGGCGCGGGGAGGTCGTTCACGATCATGTCGAGGAGCGGATACATGTCCATGTTGCCGTCCTCGGGGTCGAGACGGGCGTAGCCGTTTACGCCCGAGCAGTACACAACGTGCTCCATGGCGAACTCAAGCTGCTCGTCGGTGGCACCGAGGTCGGCCATGAGATCCAGACAATCGTTGTATGCCTTCTCGGGATCAGCACCGGGACGGTCGATCTTGTTGATGACGATCATGATGGAGAGGCCGGTGTCGATGGCGTGGCGCAGCACAAAGCGGGTCTGGGGCATCGGGCCCTCAAAAGCGTCGACGAGCAGCAGCGCGCCATCGGCCATGCGCAGCACGCGCTCGACTTCGCCGCCGAAGTCGGCGTGGCCGGGGGTATCGATGATGTTGATCTTGACGTCGTTGTAATCGATGGAGATGTTCTTGGCGAGAATGGTGATGCCGCGCTCGCGCTCCTGATCGTTGGAGTCGAGCACGCGGTCTTGCACCTCCTGGTTGGCGCGGAAGGCGCCGGCGGCGCGCAGCAACTTGTCGCACAGAGTAGTCTTGCCATGGTCGACGTGGGCGATGATGGCGATGTCTCGCAGATTATCTACGCGCATGGGCTTCCCCTTATCCTTTAGCTCTTCGATGCGCAAGCCTTCATCCGGCAAAGCGCCCAACATAGTCGGTAATCGGTTTTTGCACGGCGGTATTGTATCTGTTGTGACGCTCACAAGCTGTTGTATCCAGCGGTTTTGCCGCCCTACACATAAGTGTGACAAAGAATGGGGCGCCTGCACCGCGCGATGTGGCGCAGACGGCCTACAACAGCGGGGGCTCTTCGCCAGCAGGCTCGGGATCGCACCAACGGAAATTCTCACCAGTTCCGGCACCCTCGTAGAGTACATATGCCGAATAGCCCAGGGACATGCCGCGCTGGTAAAAGCTCACGACGATGGCATCTTGGAACTCGCAGTCGAGCTCCACACCACCTGCGTAGGCGATGGCGTAGCGATCGAGCGGGCCAACGTGATCGGACTGGATGCCCGTCGCGTTCGACTCGACAAAATGCTTGGCACCCTCCAGGCACGCCTCGGGGCCATCCTCGGTAAAGCAAGCTTGATAGCGATTGGCACGAGCATCCTCGGCAATGAGGACCACACCGAGATCCTCGCCGTCGGCAAGTGCATTGAGATAGCCGTCGAGCAGATCACACACCATGGAATCGAGCTCGGGGGAAACCTCGTCCTGCTGCACGTCGTTCATCTCGTCTGCCATGACCTGCTCCTTAAAAGCAAAAAGGCACCGACTATGCCGATGCCCCATCAGTTCATATGGTGGAGGTTAGGGGGATCGAACCCCTGACCTCAGGCTTGCAAAGCCCGCGCTCTCCCAGCTGAGCTAAACCCCCACTGTAGTAATAAACACCCCAGCGGCGACTCGGCTCTCGCTGGGGTGTTTATTGCGAAAGAGGTGGTGGACCTGACAAGGTTCGAACTTGTGACCTCCCGGTTATCAGCCGGACGCTCTGACCAACTGAGCTACAGGTCCAACGCGGGGATTAATATAGCCCAGGCACCAAAGGCGCGTCAACACCTTTTTTCATTATTTTTGAGGACGGCTTTTTGAGGGCGAATTTCCCACGGGCTCAGAGGGCCCCAATGTGAACAAATACACGGACTGCGATCGAGTCTGGCTTCATCGCGACATTTGGGTATTATGTCTGTTCACCGTCCGCAACTCGCCGTGCACATCTGGAGGTTTGCATGATTCGCGTCGATATCGAAAGCATCGTCATGGCCTCGGGACCGGTGCCCTCCGTCGTCGTCCTGCGCGAGCGCAAAAACGGCGCCACCGCCGATGCGCCCCTGCGAGCGCTGTCCATCCAAACCGGAGCCTACGAGGCCGCCTCTATTGGCAATGGCATCGACTCCGACAAGGCGGCTCCGCGACCCATAGCGCACGACCTGCTGCTCAACACCGTTAAGGAGTTGGGAGCCCGCGTGGAACGCGTGGAGATCAACCGTTGGGATGCACCTGTGTTTTATGCCGACATCGTACTTGAGTGCACGGGGAATGCCGCGGAGTCCAAGGTGTCGGAGCAAGGCGATGGCGTGCGCGAGATTAAACTCGATGCCCGTCCGAGCGATGCCCTCGCCCTCGCCACGCGCTCAAACGCACCCATTTACGTTGAAGACGATGTCATGAACCGCGCCGGAAGCATCTCGTACCAAGCCGCGCGCGATGAGCAGTCGTCGCAAGAGGAAATCGAGCGCTTCGATGAGTTTGTCAAAAACCTGAGCCCCGACGATTTCTAGGATTGGGTCATCATCCCAACCATGGCGGCCGAGCCCGATGCGGGTTCGGCCGTTTTCTTTGTCGTGCGGTCTCCTCATCTCTCGCGAATGCTGCGGACGAGTGCGTGAATGATCCGCATGAACCCTGAGAGGTAGCGCCCGTTCAGCATGTTCACGAACCCCTCAACGGCGCCGAGCGGTACACCGCTGGTAGTAAGCGACCGCAGCGGCATGTCTGCCGCCATCTCCTTCATCATGGTGCGCTGTATATGATCCATCTTGCTGGTGGGATCTGCCATCACCCAATCGATGATGCGAAACATACGGCGACCGAGCCAGCTCGCTTCCATGTCCTCAACGGTAGAATCGACGGTGAACGGGACGACCGGTGGGCGGACGGGCAGCGGGGAGCTATAAAGGCCCTCAAATGCGGCAATCGCCCCCAACGATGTGAAGCATCCCGGATAAGGTTGAGCATACATGTTAGGAAGGGCCGGAGCCACTGAGGTGGCACCCCCAGCGTCGCCTTGGGGCGTCGGTGCGGGAACGTCGATCCATCCCGAGAGGCGCATATCTCTGCTCGAGGCGGCGGCGCGTACCTCGTATGCGCCGGGCCATACGCGCCACGCATGATCTTGCACGTCCCAAACGCGAAACGCCTCGTCATCAAGAGCGAGTTCGATGCGGTTGGATTCGCCGGGCGACAACACGACCTTCTCAAACGCAATCAGGTGCTGCGGCGGGCAGGGAGATGGAACCACGCCGGGGGCGGGAGCCACATAGAGCTGCACTACCTCGGCGCCGCGGTACGCTCCGGTGTTTTCCACCGTTAGGCGCACGCACCTCTGCGTGAGTTCGAGGTCGCGGTAGGCAAACGACGTATACGACATCCCAAAGCCAAACGGATACGCCGGTTCGATATTCGCCGCGTCGTAATATCGGTATCCCACAAATGGCCCTTCGCGATAGTACACCTCGCGGTCCATGTCGGGATACGTTACTCCCAGCGCGGTGTCTCCCAGACAGATAGGCCAGGTTTCCGCCAGCTTGCCACTGGGGCTGACATCACCCGCAAGGATGTCAACGGCGGCACCGCCGCCCTGGCAGCCCGAGAGGTACATAAGCAGAATTGCAGCAGGCTTGTCGCGCCAGGGCATTTCCATGGGGGCGCCGCCCTGCAGCACCACCACCGTCCGCGGATTCACCGCACACACTCGCTCGATCAGCTCGACCTGACCTTTGGGCATGGTCATGAGTTTGCGATCGAAACCCTCGGATTCGTATCGCGCGGGAAGGCCCGCAACCACGACCGCAACATCCGCGTGCGCTGCGGCCTGCTCCGCATCACGCAGGAGTCGCTCGCTCGTCTCGCCCATAATCGGTTCGTAGCCGTCCGCATAGCGCGCGGCAAAACCCCGTTGCCCCAATCGATACCACAGATTGTCGATGAACTTTGGATTGATGCGCGATGAGCCCGAACCTTGGTAGCGAGGCATGCGGGCAAAGGCACCGATCACCGCCACCGATTGCGAAGTCTCAAGCGGCAGCACGCCCTCGTTTTTAAGGAGCACCGCGCTTTGCGAGGCGGCCTCCCGGGCAAGGTCGGCATGGGATCGATACAACTCCTCATCGGGCAGCGTACTCGCGGGAACGGCGCGGCGTCCTTCATCAACCCTACATGAGAGATGCGCGATATGACCGACCGCCTCCGTTACGTGGCGCTCGTCCAGCTCTCCGGCGTTGACCGCCTCTACCAGGGCGCGCGCGTGATCAGCGCGGGGGCCGGGCATGCACAGGTCGAGACCGGCGCGCACAGAGGAGACGCTCGAGCTCATGGCTCCCCAGTCGCTCACAACTACACCGTCAAACCCCCACTCGCCGCGAAGCACATCCCGCAGAAGCCACTCGTGCTCGGAGCAATACACGCCGTTAAGTTTGTTGTACGCCGTCATGACGCTCCATGGATGCGACCGGCGAATAACGCGCTCGAAGGGCGCCAGATACAGCTCGCGTAACGTACGCTCGTCGATAACGGAATCGGAGACCATGCGTGCGTGCTCCTGGCTATTGCCAGCCAGATGTTTAAGGCATGCGCTGACTCCTTTGCTTTGGATGCCGCACACCATAGCGGCACCCAACTCGCCGGATATCAGGGGATCCTCACTGAAATACTCAAAATTGCGGCCACATAGTGGGTGACGCTTGATGTTCACCCCCGGCCCGAGGACTACGTCGACTCCCTGCCTGCGGGCCTCCTCGCCAATAGCCGCGCCAACACGCCGGACGAGATCGGGGTCGAACGAGCACGCGAGCGCCGAGGCCGTGGGAAAACATGTTGCCTGACGACTTTCGGCAATGCCCAGGTGGTCAGCGTTCCCCTCCTGCTTACGCAGACCGTGCGGACCGTCGGAAAGTACAAGCGACTCGATGCCGCATGCACGCAGTGCGTGCGTACGCCAATGCGATGCGCCGGCCAGCACCCGCGCTTTTTCTTTGAGCGTCATCCCCACGGCCTCCCCCGCGCCTGTCGACCACAGAAACCTTGTACCCACGTATGAACACCCGGCGCGAAAGCGCGCACCCTTTCCCGCGGAGGGCGGGGCCGTCGCCCCCTGGCGACGCTTAAGGCACGAAGGGATGCCGGGTCCGTACGCAAAATCACCCTCAGGAGCCACGAGGCGCACGGAAATACGCAAATGCGGGGATAATCTCGGGATCTGCAGAGCATATGCGGTTCCCAGGATGAAAAACATGCAGGTCAGGGAATTGATGCATTTCTCCTATACTTCCACCTTCGCCTTTTATCCCCGCATTTGCGTATTTCGGCGGGGGG
>NZ_QUHV01000002.1 GCF_003479805.1 Collinsella sp. AF08-23
TAGATACAATAGTGATGGTATGCCTATTGATATCGGGAGGTGCCTATGGCCGAGGCTGGCATCGGCGTTGATATTGTCGAGATTGCCCGCATGGAACGAATCATGCGCGACACTCCCGGCTTCTTCCCGCGCATGTTCACCGAAGAAGAACGACAGTATTGTGAGGCCAGTGCAAGGCCGGCAGCACACTACGCCTGCCGGTTTGCCGCGCGTGAGGCCGTTTTAAAGGCTCTCGGTGTCGGATTTGGCCAAGAGGGCATTGGGCGTAAGGACGTCTCTGTCTCTCGTGATGCCAATGGTCGCCCGCTTGCCGTCTTGTCTGGTGGGGCCTTGGCCGTTGCCCAGCGTCTTGGCGTGCAGGAAGTGGCCCTTTCCCTTTCGTTCACGGGTGAGCTTGCCGTTGCCAATGCCATGGCGATTACTCCTGATTTCAGGCCTAAAGCTAAGGAGGAGCGCGTTTCCGAACGCGAACGTCTCGCGCAATCTTTTCGCGAGGCGCGTTCGGTTCTCGACGAATTGGAACGCGTTCAAAACACTGAGCTGCTAGAATCGACTGGCGATGCGCCGGTTGTCGAGAAGGGTGGTGCCGCATGAAGCCTGTGCTGAATGTCGAGGAGGTTTTACGTCTCGAGGACCTCATTGAAAAGGAAGGCACCTCCAAGGCTGCGCTTATGGAGCATGCTGGCGAGTTTGCTGCTGATCGTGTGTACGAATTCGCGCCCAAACACGTTGTTGTCCTTTGTGGCTTTGGCAACAACGGCGGTGATGGATGGGTCGCTGCCGATATCCTCAGTCATAAGGGCGTCACGGTTGATGTTGTCACGCCCATCGAGCCCAACGAGATCAAGAGTCCCATTGCTCGCCATGTGGCTCGAAGGACGGCGGGGCGGGATGTTCGCGTCGTTGTGGGCCCTTCTCGTGATGAGCTTACCGCTATTCTCTCTAAAGCCGATGTGGTGCTCGATGCAATATTGGGAACCGGGTTCTCGGGGTCTGTCCGCGCGCCGTTTTCCATCTGGATTCCCGCGCTCAACGAGCTTGGCCTCACCGTTGTTTCCATCGATGTCCCCTCGGGTCTCAACGCTGAGACAGGTGTTGTTGATTCCGTCTGCGTAGAGGCCATGGCGACTGTCACGCTTCTCGCTCCCAAGATCGGTTTGTATAGCGGAGAGGGGCCCGAAGTTGCTGGAGAGATCTCCTGCGGTGAGCTGTATGACCGGCTTGACGAGGTGATTGACGACGTCGAGCATGCGGCAGAGATCATAGAGCCGGCGGACTTGGTGGAGTATATTCCAGATTTACCTGCCAACGTCAATAAATATAGTCGCGGATCCGTTTTGGTCGTCGCTGGCTCTGCAACGTATCCAGGAGCGGCAATTCTGGCGGCCAAGGCGGCCGCGCGCGCTGGTGCCGGCTATGTGACGGTTGCCGCCCCCGAGCCATGTGCCAACCTGATTCGAATGGCGCTTCCGTGCGTTCCGGTTGTGGGTATTCCCTCCGACTCCCGCGGTGCGTTCGGTGCGGCGGCGAGCTCCCCCGTTCGTGAGCTTGCAAAGAAATTTGATTGCGTGTTGTGTGGTCCTGGCATGACGGTGACGGCGGGCGGTATGCAGGTGGTGACCGACCTTCTGCGTACCGAAGTTCCCTTGGTGCTCGACGCCGATGCACTCAACTGCATGAGCAGGCTGGCAATCGGTGGAATCGAGGAGACGCCGGAGGTGTATCGTCGTGAGGCACCGCTCATCCTGACGCCGCATAATCGCGAGCTTTCGCGACTTGTGGGAGATGCGCGCGTCGATGATTTGAGCTCCGCCATCGATGCGGCGCAAAAGCTTGTATGGGCCGCTGGTTCCGACAACCTCATCGTGATTGCAAAGGGCCCCTCCACGGCAATCGTGGGTGTTGAGAAGGTGCTCCTGCCTATGAGCGGTCCCGCATCATTGGCGACCGCGGGTTCTGGTGACGTGCTTGCCGGCATCATTGCCGCTAACGTCGCGGTGAGTCACGGCGAGGTCGATCGCTGGGAGCTGCTTTGCGCCTATGCGGTCGCCGTGCACTCGTATACCGGATATGCCGCCGCGGCTGCCATGGGCGAGCGAAGTGTCATCGCGACCGACCTGGTCGACGTATTGGGCGATGCCATGCACCTTGTCGAGAGCGAGGCGCTCAAGGATGCCGGGATCGAATTGGGGGAGTAGGTCATGCAGACGTTGAGCGAACCACCCACACGTTGGGCGTGGTCCGAGATTAACACGGGCGCCCTGCGTCGCAATACGCGAGCATTCAAGGGGCTTGTGGGAGCGCGTCAGCGCCTCTGCTGCGTGGTCAAGGCGGACGCCTATGGACACGGAGCGGCTGCATGCGCAAAAGTCATGCATGCAGCAGGTGCCGACATGTTTGCCGTCGCAACGGTACTCGAGGGCGTCGCCCTGCGCGAGGCGGGGCAGAAGCTCCCCATCCTTCTTCTGAGCGAACCTCCCACCGATGCCATCGATGCGCTGCTCGAACACGAGATTATGCCCTCCGTGTATTCACCGGAGTTCGCATGGGCATATGGTGAGCGGGCGGCGAGCCTTGGCAAGGTGGGCAAGTACCACATGGCCATCAACACGGGCATGAATCGAATTGGCGTGCACTATACGGAGGCCATCGATTTCAGACGCAGCGTCGACTTTCATTCCGGGTTGCAATGCGACGGCACGTTCACGCATTTCGCGACTGCCGACGAACCCGATGGATGGGATCATCAGCTGCAGTGCAAGCGGTTCTCCGAGGCGATCTCCGGCTTGCGCGAGGCGGGCTTTGATCCGGGAATTGTGCATTGCGACAATACGCCGGGATCGATTTTGAACCCGTCGATGCATTTCGACATGATCAGGGCGGGAATCGGTTTGTATGGATTGCAGCCGTGTGACCGCACCGCCACGGTGTTTCCGCTTGAACCTGTGATGAGCATCAAGGCTCGCGTGACGCATGCGTGTCATCCGGCCATGGGCGAGGGAGTCGGCTATGGGTTTACCTACCGTGTCCCGCGCACGCGTGTTGAGATTTGCACCCTGCCGATCGGTTACGCCGACGGCCTTCCGCGCGTTCTGTCCAATCGTATGGAAGTGCTGTTCGATGGGCGACGCGTTCGCCAGGTGGGAAATATCTGCATGGATCAGTGCATGGTCGCCATCAGCGAAAACCCCATGCGCCCGGCACCCGAGGCCGAGGTGGGAGACCTTATGACGATTGTGGGGCGCGATGGCGAGGCGCGGATTACGCTCGACGAGCTCGCTGCCGCGTGCCAGACCATCAACTATGAGTTGGCATGCGGGTTTGGCATGCGCTTGGAGAAGATTTACGTATAAAGGGGCTCGCCGGGCTCGAGGTGACGAAGGGACTTCGCAATGGGTGTCATGCACATTCCCGGACATGAGAATCAGAAGCCACGGGAAGTCTCGCTCGATGAGATTCGTTCTGTCTTGGGTGACTGCAGGCTGTGCGAGTTGTGCCAGACGCGCACCAATATCGTGTTCGGCGTTGGGAATCCTCGCGCGCGCGTGATGTTTGTGGGGGAGGCTCCTGGTAAGAACGAGGATCTGCAGGGCGAGCCGTTTGTGGGGCGAGCGGGCGAGAATCTCAACGGAATCCTCTCGCTCGCTGGTCTGCGCCGTGAGGATATCTATATTGCCAACGTGCTCAAGTGCCGGCCTCCGGGAAACCGTAACCCCAAGGCGGACGAAGTCTTGGCGTGTTCTCCTTTTTTGCGCGAGCAGATTAGGAGCATTTGGCCGGATGTCATCGTGACGCTGGGAAATCCGGCGACGCATTTCGTGCTCAAGACGGAGGTCGGCATCACCAAGTTGCGCGGCCGCTTCCACCAAATGGGGCATTTCACCGTCATGCCAACCTTCCATCCTGCGGCCGCGTTGCGAAACCCGGCGTGGCAAGAGCTGCTCGAAGCGGACTTCCGCATGTTGGGGGAGTATTTGGCGCAGCATCCCATCGATGCCGGACTGCGCACCGCCCATGAGGCACGTGCCAAGGGCGAGGGTGCAGGGACGTCGACCGTAGATGCCTCCAACTCGGATGCCCTGCCACGGATGGGAGAGTAGTATGGCGCTTTCGCGCAAGGGGGACCGGCTCTACGAGAGTGCGTCCGTTGAGGATACGGTTCGCTTGGGAGAGCTTGTCGCTGCCTGTTTGGCCGATGGCGACGTGTTGGTGCTCACCGGCGGCTTGGGTGTGGGCAAGACGCATTTCACCAAGGGCGTCTCGGCTGGACTGGGTGATGACCATCCCGTGACGAGCCCCACGTTTGCCCTGATGGCTGTGCATGATGGCGGACGCATTCCCTTGTTTCACTTTGACCTGTACCGCCTTGAGCACGCCTATCAGCTCGAAGACACGGGCATCTTCGATGTGCTCGGCTACGAGGGGGCATGTCTCCTCGAATGGGGCGAACAGTTCCAGAACGAGTTGACCGATGAGTATCTGGGCGTAGTCATATCGCGCGTCGAGGGTGAGCCCGCTGGGCGGAGTATCGAGCTTGTGCCACATGGCGCACGCGCGGAGGAGCTGGCGCAAGCCATCGACGCTGCGGTCCTGGCCGCGCGGTAGGTGCGTGGCTGCGGCTGCGCGGCACCCCCCGTTTGATCCCGGGGATGATTTGGATGAACGATTGCAGTTTGGAAGGGCGCTTCCGATGAAGTTGGACGATTTTCGCACGCTGATTGTGGCGATTGACACCTCGACGGACATGCTCGCGTGCTCGGTTGCCTGGTGGACGCCCGAGGTGTTCTTTGACGACACGCCCTCGCGTGCGTGCGTGGAGGTCCTGGCCTCTCGTGACCATCGGTGCCGCAGGCATGCGAACGTCGAGTTGGTCGATACGGTGAAGGCGACCCTGTCGGATGTCGGTAAGACGATTGAGGACGTGGGCGGGTTTTTGGTTGGACGCGGGCCCGGTTCGTTCACGGGGGTGCGCATTGGCATCTCGACGGCAAAGGGTCTCGCCTGTGGCGCGAATGTGCCGTTGATGGGCGCGTCGACGCTCGACGCCTACGCTTGGACGGCGTGGCGCTCCGGCGTTCGCGGCATGATCGGCGTTGCGGCAGATGCCATGCGTGGCGAGATCTACCCGGCTTTGTATGAGGTGGGCGATGGCGGCCCCAAGCGCCTGTTTGAGCGAGAGCGCGTGATCAAAGCGGATCTCGTCGTCAAGGAGTGGACATCTCGGCCAGATGCCGCCGATATCCAACTCACGGGTGACGGCCTGGTGCGCTATGGGAAGCTTTTTGAGCCATCGGGCATGATGGCGCGCGCGTTGCCGCGTGAGCTTTGGTGGCCTACGGGCGAAGGGTTGCTCTTGGCTGCCGCGAGCCCCGAGGGCCTCATGGCCGCCGGCAGCAGTGATCCTGCCGCCGTGCTGCCCGTGTACACCAGGCTGTCCGATGCCGAGGAGAACGAGCGTAAACGCTTGGGGCTCGCCGAAAGCGTTAATACTGCCACGACCGGCGTGGCTGACGAGCTGGCGGGTCGCCACTTGCAGCTGCGCCCCATGGCGGCGGCGGATGCGGAGGCCATGGCAGCGCTGGAGCGTACGTGCTTTGTCGGCGCGGGTCACGAGCCGTGGAGCGCATCCATGTTTTTGGCGGAGCTTGACCCTGAGGCCCCGGCTGCCCGCTCGTGGTGGGTCGCTCACGACAACGGCGAGCTGATTGGATTTGCCGGCGGCATGGTCGTGGACAAGGACGTGGAGATCCTGGACGTTGCAGTCGCGCCCGAGCACCGCCGTGAGGGCATCGCGCGCAAACTGCTCGCGCATGTGAGCTATGACGCGCAGATGCTGGGGTGCACCTCGGCATCACTCGAAG
Organism: Collinsella sp. AF08-23; assembly: GCF_003479805.1. GTDB lineage: Bacteria > Actinomycetota > Coriobacteriia > Coriobacteriales > Coriobacteriaceae > Collinsella. Next base: position 5,862 of record NZ_QUHV01000002.1, read on the forward strand.
TCGAAGCTGGCAATGCGTCGGCGATCGCCCTGTATGAGAGCCTGGGATTCGTCGAGGTGGGGCGTCGTCGTGGATATTATGGGGCAGGAGTCGACGCGCTTGTGATGGGGGCCTCCTTGCCCTTGGTGCTGCCCGTGGATGCCGCCTCGCCCGAGCCGACCGCGGCATCGGTGCGCGAATGGCCCCTGCCTGCACCTGAACGCACCGACGACGAGGCCGCCGAGCTCGCCCGTCGTCAACTTGTGCTCGCCATCGAGAGCTCTTGCGACGAGACGGCTGTGGCCATCATCGACGCCGCAGGCAATCTGCTGGCAAATCAGGTGTCGACCCAGATCGACTTCCATGCGCGCTTTGGCGGCGTTGTGCCCGAGATCGCCTCGCGAAAGCATGTCGAGGTCATCGTGGGCATTGTTGATGCTGCCCTGGGGGAAGCCGCGGTGTCGCTGGGGCTCAAGGGCGGTGCCATTGCTCCTTTCGAGCTTGCTGCCGTGGGCGTGACGCAGGGGCCGGGCCTCGTGGGTGCGCTGGTGGTGGGCGTGGCGTTCGCGAAGGGCTTTGCCTTCGCCGCGGATAAACCGCTTATCTGCGTGAATCACCTTGAGGGGCATCTGTTCGCCAACAAGCTCACCACGCCCGATCTTGAGCCGCCGTTTATCTTCACGCTCGTCTCGGGCGGTCATACCATGCTCGTGCATGTGCGGGCTTGGGGCGATTATGAGGTCATGGGCGAAACGCTCGATGACGCCGTGGGCGAGGCGTTCGACAAGGTCGCCAAGGCGTTGGGTCTGGGTTACCCGGGCGGCCCCGTGATTTCGCGCCTCGCGGAAGACGGCAATCCCAAAGCGATCGACTTCCCTCGCGCCCTTAACAGCAAGGGAGACTACCGCTTCTCATTGTCGGGCCTGAAGACCGCCGTGACGCTGTACATTGAGCAGGAGACTGCGGCCGGTAGGACAATCCATCTTCCCGATTTGGCCGCCTCGTTCGAAGCGGCGGTGTTTGACGTGCAGTACAAGAAGGCGAAGAACGCACTGCGTGAGACGGGTGCTCGCGAGTACTGCATCGGAGGTGGCGTCGCCGCAAATCCGCACCTGCGGAAGATGATGATCGAGAAGCTCGGCCGTCAGGGAATCCGCGTGACCGTGCCACCGCAGAACGCCTGCACTGACAACGCGGCGATGATTGCCGTGGTGGCCCGCGAGAAGTTCCTGCGCGGAGAAAGCTCCGACTTTACGGTGGACGCCGATCCCAATATGACGCTGTAGCGACCCCGGCCGCCCGCCACCGCATGGGCGTTTTGTCCGCCGCGAGTTCCGCACGAGCCGGAGGGTCCAGTGGACCCTCCGTGCGAGCAGGACTGCCCGAGCGCCGGACAAAACGCCCCTGCGGTGGCGGGCCTAGAGGCAGACTTGTGGCCATTGAGCCGAGCGCGGCGGAAACAGGGTGTTTCATAGTTCGAAACACGTGAGAAATATAGTTGACTCCATCTTGCTAAAGCGTGATACTGCACTATGTTCACTTTAGTCGATGAAAGCAGAAGGGCTTTCGTCAGGACCAAGAGGGTTTTTGAAGTCATGCATCAGTTCAGCCTATACATTCGCCTAATTATTAGCTAGCACGGGTTGGCGTGGTGTCGCCGCCCGTGCATTTTCACGGGCGGCTTATAGGTTGTGGGCCGTCGTATCGTTCGACGGCCCATTTTTTTGGCTTTAAAACTCACGAGGGGGAGGAAAACATGAACGGAGTTGTATTGATGGTGGTGGCGGCGGCGGTTTTGGCCGTCGGCTACCTGGGATACGGTCGCTGGCTCGCCAATACGTGGGGCGTTGACCGTGAGGCTCTTACGCCCGCTTGCCGCATGGAGGACGGCAAGAACTTCTCGCCCGCTTCGGCGTTCACCGTGTTCTCGCACCAGTTCAGCTCGATCTGCGGAGCCGGTCCCGTTACGGGTACCATCGTCGCCATGGCCTTTGGCTGGCTTCCGGTCGTGCTGTGGGTTCTTGTGGGCGGCATCTTCTTTGGCGCCGTGCACGACTTCGGTGCGCTGTACGCCTCGATGAAGAATAACGGCAAGTCGCTCGCACAGCTTATCGAGAAGTACATCGGTCGCACGGGCCGTCGCCTGTTCCTGCTGTTCAGCTGGTTGTTCTGCCTGATCGTCATCGCCGCGTTCACCTCGATGGTCGCCGGCACCTTCAAGTTCACACCCGACGCCGCCGGTGCGGTCGATGTTGCCAAGTCTTACGCCGCGGGTTGCGCCGGCACCATCTCCATCCTGTTCACGTTCGTCGCGATGGTTTTTGGCTGGGCTTGCAATAAGTTCAACCTCACGGGTGCCAAGCAGTTCGTTACCGGCGTCGTGCTCATGGTTGCCATGTTCGCCGTTGGCATGCAGTTCCCGGTCTACCTCGATCTCAACGGCTGGATCGCTGTCGTGATGGTCTATCTGGTCTTCGCTGGCGCCATGCCCATCCAGATGCTCAAGCAGCCCCGCGACTATCTGACCTCCATCATGATGATCGTCATGATCGCGTGCGCCGTGCTCGGCATCGTCGTTCTGGGGGCCAAGGGTCAGGCCACCATCACCGCACCGGTGTTCACGGGCTTCACCACCGCCTCCGGCATGATGTTCCCGGTCCTGTTCGTCTCCGTTGCGTGCGGCGCGCTCTCCGGGTTCCACAGCCTCGTGTCTTCCGGAACCTCCTCCAAGCAGGTTGAGAACGAGGCCGACGCCGTCAAGGTCGGATACGGTGCCATGGTAGTCGAGTCCTTCGTGGGCGTCCTTGCCATCATCGTCGCCGGCATCATGTTCTCCGACATGAACACCGCGGGAACCGGCGCGCTCAACGCCGGCGTCGCCTCCACTCCGTTTGCCATTTTCGCCACCGGCATTGCCCGCGGCATGCAGGCATTTGGCGTGGACGGCACCGTGGCCACCGTGTTCATGACCATGAATGTTTCCGCCCTCGCCCTGACTTCCCTTGACGCGGTTGCCCGTATTGGCCGCACGTCTTTCTCCGAGTTCTTTGCCACCAGCAATGACGCCCTCGCCGTTGAGAACGAGAAGACCGGCGTCATGAAGGTTCTCGGCAACCCGTGGGTGGCCACCGTTGTGACGCTGCTGCCCGGTCTCGCCCTCACCTTTGGCGGTTACCTCAACATCTGGCCGCTCTTTGGCGCTTCCAACCAGCTGCTCGGCGGTATGACCATGATCACGCTGGCCGTGTTCTGCAAGTGCACCGGCCGATCCGGTTGGATGCTCTACGTTCCCGTTGCGTTCCTGCTCGTGTGTACTTTCACGTCGCTCGGCATGAGCATCATGGGCTGCGTCACTGCGCTCCAGGCGGGCGGTATGGCCGTGATGGCAACCTCTGGTTTGCAGCTCGTCTTCGCCGTGCTGCTGGTCGCCTTGGGCCTGATCGTGGCCGTGAACTGCCTCAAGGAGCTCGTGGGCAAGGATTCTGGCTCCATGCCCGATGAGGAGCCCGAGTGGTCCGAGATGGGCGCCCGCGATTACCGCGCCGGTAAGTTCTCCGGTAAGGCCGAGGTTCCCGAGGGTATGGGCGTCGAGGCATAAATCCTCTTAGGACGCCTGCGGGTTGCCCGAAAGGGCACGGTCTGGGGCGTTCTTGCCCCGTCCTCGCATCAGCATAGCCCCCACGTGAACGGGCTTCGTCGTATGCGCGACGAAGCCCGTTTTTCTTCGGTCGTTTTGCTGCAGTCGATTTAGCAGATGCGGGGGAGCTGCTCGCCCACGAGCATGTCGAGGATGCGCGTTGAACCCCACGGGGTGCGCACGCGGACGGAGCCCGTTGTGCTCGCGGGTTGGCTGGAGCCATCGGGCAGCGCGGCGATCTCGCCGATGATGGCGGCGTTTTCGCCGTAGCGCGATGCGCGCATGGCGGCAAGGGCAGCTTCTGCCTCTTCTGCGGGCACGACGGCAACCATCTTGCCCTCGTTTGCCACTTGGAGCACGTCGTAGCCGAGCATCCCACACGCGCCGCGCACGGCGGGTTTGACGGGGATGGCCTCTTCATCAACGGCGATAAGGACGCTACTTGCCTGCGCGAACTCGTTGAGTGTGCTCGCAAGACCTCCGCGGGTGGGATCGCGGAAACACCGGGTGTGAGGTGCCGCTGCAAGCACGTCTGCGATGAGGTGGTTGAGTGGCGCGGCATCGCTCTCGATGGGCGTGGAGAATGTGAGGCCCTCGCGTTGACTCATGACGGCAATGCCATGGTCGCCAAGGGTGCCCGAGACGAGAACGAGGTCTCCCGGCAGGCAATTCGAGCCGGAGAGGTTGACACCCGCGGGCACGATTCCCACGCCGGCGGTATTGATGTAGACGCCGTCCGCCTTGCCGCGCTCAACGACCTTGGTGTCGCCGGTGATGATGCGCACGTCCGCTTCGCGGGCGGTTACGGCCATGGATTGGCAGATGCGTCGCAGGTCTGCGAGCGGATAGCCCTCCTCCAGGATGAATCCGCACGACAGATAGAGCGGTCGCGCCCCCGAAGTTGCCACATCGTTGACGGTGCCGCAGATGGCCAGCCGACCGATGTCGCCGCCGGGGAAGAACTGTGGCGTAACTACGAAGCTGTCGGTTGACATGGCGAGCCGCGCCTGCGCGGTCGTGTCGTCGTGGGTGGCGGGTTCACGGGTGGACGGCGAAGTGCCGATTGTGGCTGATGGGGACAGCTCGGCAACGCCTGCGTCGTTGCCGGCGAGGAGCTCGGGCGAGCCAAAGGCCTCGAGGAACACCTCGTCGATAATGCGCTTCATCATCTGCCCGCCCGATCCATGGCCGAGCTGCACGGTTTCTGCTTGTATGCCCATGATGCCTCCTTGGTGCTATGCGCGGTATCGATAGTACGCGGCGCAACTGCCCTCCGAGCTCACCATGCAGGGGCCGACGGGGTCCTCGGGCGCACACTTCCGGCCAAAAAGCGGGCATTGGGTTGGTGCGATGCGCCCGCGAAGTACATCGCCGCAGCGACATCCCTGTGGCTCAACGGTCTGTTCGACTTCCACCTCAAAGCGGCGTGTGGCGTCGAATGCCGCGAAGTCGTCCCGTATGCGCAGTCCCGATTGCGGGATGGGGCCCAGCCCGCGCCAGATCGCGTCGCAGGGCTCAAAGACCTGATTGACGAGTGCGCGAGCGACTGCGTTGCCCTTCGTATCTACACCGCGACGGTATGCATTTTGGATGGCGGGTTCGTCCCTTTCGACCATGTTGACGAGCACGGCGATGCCCTCCAAGACATCGACGGGCTCAAAACCCGTGATAACGCCGGGGATGCGGAACTCATCGACAAGGAACCGGTACGGCTCGATGCCGGTAATGGTCGAGACGTGTCCGGGAAGGATGAACCCGTCGATGTGCGTATGCGGATCTCCTGCAATCGCGCGGAGTGCGGGTGGCGTGGTTTTGTGGGCGCAGAAGACTGAGAAGTTCCTGAGGCTCTGCGCCTGCGCCTCGAGGATGGCGGCGGCTATAGTCGGTGTCGTGGTCTCAAAGCCCACGCCCATGAAGATGACCTCGCTGCCGGGATTGTCATGCGCAAGCGAAAGCGCATCGAGTGGCGAATACACCATGCGCACGTCACGGCCCGCAGCCTTCTCCGCCGCGAGCGAACTCGTTGACCCGGGCACACGCATCATGTCGCCGAATGTCGCAATAATGGCTCCGGGCACGCGCGCGAGGGCGATGGCGTGGTCGATGTCTTGATTGGCGGTGACGCACACGGGACACCCTGGTCCGGAGAGCAGACGCAGTCCATCGGGCATGACTGAGCGGAAGCCATAACGGCCGATGCTCACAGTGTGCGTGCCACAGACCTCCATGAGGTTGATGGCGTGACCGCCGGCGAGTGCGTGGATGGTGTCGATGAGCGATCGGGCAAGCGCCGGATCGCGAAAAGCGTCGAGTGGGGGTGCTGCGTTCGCCGCGACGTCTTTAGCGGTGCCCTGGGTCATGCCGGAAGTTCCTCATCAATCAGATCGGCAAGGTCTTCGACGATGCTGAGGGTTTCCGCTGCTTCTTGGGCATCGATGATTTGGATGGCAAAGCCGGCGTGCACCAGCACATAGTCGCCTACCGCGGCGTCTGGTGTGAGGCGTATGGAGACCTCGCGCTGCGCGCCGAGCATATCGACCGTTCCGCGCGCGTCATCGTGTAGCGAGAGTATTTTGCCGGGAACCGCGAGACACATGCCAACCTCCCAGGGTCGCGTCATCGGTCTAGATGGTAACGCTACGGGAAAAACGAAGCAACGAACCGGCGTGCCGCGGGTGCTATGCGCCGACGATCCACGCGGCGACTGCCGCTTGACCGTAGGCTATGCATCCGTCGTTCAGCGGAAGGCTGTGAGGTGTGAGGACAGTGAGCCCCTCCTGTTCGAGCGCGGAGGAAACGCCGTCAAGGAGCAGGCGGTTCATGAAGACGCCGCCGGAAAGCGCAGCGGTGCGCACGCCGGTGGCACTTGAAATGCCGATGACGGTTTTTGCGGTGATGTTGATGATTGCCCGATGGACGTCCCATGCAAGCTCCTCGACGGGTGCGCTGTGCGCCATTCCGTCGAGGAGCTTGATGAGAAGCGGGTGGACGTCGATCGTGGCCTCTTCGGTGGGCAGATGCTCCCCGAGGCGGTTCGTGTGGCCGTGCGATGGCCGGGGGCTTGCGGTAAAGCAGTTGCCCTCGTCGTGGTGCGCGCCTGCGCCGAAGCGCTGCGCGCTTACGGCACCGCACCTCCGAGCGTGTTTCCACGCGGCGGCCTCGAGTTCGATTGCCGGTTCGCCTTCGTATGTCGCCACGTGGCATATGCCAAGGATGGCGCTTATGGCATCGAGCAGGCGACCCATACTGCTGGTGCTTGGGCAATTGATGCCGCGCTCGAGCATGCGGGAAGTGAGCGCGCGCTCATCGGAGCCCAGTGTTGCAAGGAGCGTGCTGGCGCCGGAGTGGTTAAGAAGGCCGTGTTGCTCAAGCAGAGAAAACGCGTTGCGGCGCGGGTCGCGCACGCTGGTGCTCCCGCCGGGAAGGCGCCAAGGCTCGAGATGCGTCACGCGCTCATAAGACGAGAGGCTTGCGAGGAGAATCTCTCCGCCCCAGATGGTGCTATCGAGCACAGGTTTGCGGAGGGGACCTTCGGGGTTCGGAGTCGCCCCCGCCCCCGTGCCGTCAAAAGCGATACCGATAACACGTGCAGCGGGATCGATCTCTCCGTGCACGGCGGCCTCCGCGATGACGGAGGCGATGTGCGCATGATGGTGCTGCACGCGGACGAGTGGAAGGCCCAGTGCCCGTGCCTGCTCCTGCGCCCATTGGCTGGAGAGGTATCCCGCGTGGGCATCGCAGGCGAGCACGGAGGGGCGCACATCAAAGAGCTGCGACATGCGATCGAGCGCCGCTTTCCACGCATCGAACGTCTCCGCATTTTCAAGGTCGCCGATATGCTGGGAAACGAAGCACTCTTCCGCATCGTGGCTGCCGGGGCGGGTGAGCGCAAGGGTCGCCTTTTGCTCGGGGCCGCATGCCAAAATGCAGGATGAGCGCGAAGCGGGCGGAACGGGCAGCGCAATAGGGCGCGGGGCAAAACCTCGTGCCCGCCGCACGAGCTGGACCTTACCGTTGACGACCCGCACGACGGAGTCGTCGAATCGGGAGAGAATCGCTCGGTCGTTGCCCAGTAAAGCGTCCGCCAACCCATTGACTACCAGGCGATTCCATGCGCGCCCATCGTCCATCTCGATGGGCTCTTCGCTTACGTTTCCGCTGGTCATAACGAGCGCATCGACCCCGCGCGTTCGGCATTCCTCCATGAGCAGGTGCTGGAGCGGCGTGTAGGGCAACATGACGCCGAGCTCGGGAAGGTCGAACGCGACGGCGGGGGCGAGCAGCACCTTGTCTTCTTTTGTGGGGCACGTTTCTTCGGCGTGCCGCATGAGCAGGACGATGGGACGGACGCTTCCGGTAAGCAGGTCGCGTTCCACCTGGCTGATGTGGCACAGCTCCTGTGCGACCTGCATATTGCGCACCATAACGGCGAGCGGTTTATTGCTTCGGCGCTTTCGGCGGCGCAGTTCGCGCACGGCCTGCTCGGAATCGGCGCGGCAAGCGAGGTGAAAACCGCCCAAGCCTTTGATCGCCACAATGCCATCGGCGGCGAGGACCTCGGCGCAACGCGCGATGATGGCATCGCTTGCTTCGAGCTTATCGCCCATTGTGGTCTCGTGATCTTCTCGTTCGCGCCATGTGATGTGAGGGCCGCACGCAAAGCAGGCGTCCGGCTGCGCGTGAAAGCGCCGGTCAAGGGGGTCGCTGTATTCGTCGGCGCAGTCGGGGCACATGGGAAAAGCGCTCATGGAGGTCTTGGCGCGATCATAGGGCAGATCGCGAATGATGGTGAAGCGCGGTCCGCAGTTGGTGCAGTTGATGAAGGGGTAGTGGTAACGTCGGTCTGCGGGATCGAAAAGCTCGCGCAAGCAGTCGTCGCATGTGGCGATATCGGGGGAAACCAGCGTCGTGTGGGCCGTCGCATCGCGGGAGGCGACGATGCGGAACGCGGGCATGCCGCAAGACTCGTGGGCCTCTGAGTGCTTTCTGCGCGCGCTCGTCCCGCCCGATGTCGTCGATGCCTGCACCACTGTGTCGTCGTGTGCGTCGAGCTCCTCCACGGCGATGTGATCGATACGGGATGCCGCCGGCGCGTGATCGCGCAGCGAGCGCACGAACACCTCGAGTGCATCTTCTGCCGCACGGGCCTCTATATGAACTCCGTCTCCGGCATTGAGCACCCATCCCGAAATGCCATGCGCCACCGCTTCGCGGTACACGAACGGGCGCATGCCCACTCCCTGGACAATGCCGGTGATATGTATGCGCACGTGTTTCATCGCCAGGTGCTTTCGTGTTTGTTTGCCATTGCGGATTCGCTTGCGTGGCGACGGGCTTTGGGTCGCCTAGAGTTCTAGGCTGGATGTGGTCGCCGCGCAGGTGAATTCGCCATGGCTGACCCCGCGCAGGCCCAAGAGCCTGTCGGCGAGCTCGTAGACGCGCGCGCCGATTCCCTTGAGGGCGAGAATCTCGAGGCAGTTGTGGTGATCGAGGTGTACATGCATGGTAGAGACGATTTCATCCGTGTAGTCATGCTGGACCTCGTCTAAACGACGTGCGAGGTCTCCGGTGTGATGGTCGTAAATCATGGTGAGCGAGCCAATGACCTGCTCTTCTGGAGTGCGCGTAGTCTCGCGGACAAGGGACGCGCGAATCAAGTCGCGAATGGCCTCGGAACGGTTTGCGACGTCGCCACGTCGGGAAATCTGCTCGTCAAAGGTGGCGAGAAGGTCTTCGGGCACGGTGACGGAAAAGCGGGCGAGTTCCCCGGAGCCGCTCGATGGCTGCACGGTGTAGCTTCGGGCATTGCTCTCGGCGCATGCATGATGGCTGTGGCCGATGTGGGCGTGCTCGTGCGCCATGACTACACCAGCTTGATAGTGCCAACGGCGTTGTGGTCGGCTTCGATGGCCTCCTGATAGCCCTCAAGCGCGCCGCGCGCCTCATCAAGGGCACTCATGGCGGCCTCGAGCTTGCCGCCGATGCGCTCCATGTCATAGGTCTCCGTGGCGTGCAGCAGCGTGTGGCTCCATTCGCGGGCAAGCGCGATGGCGTCGTCTACCTGCTTGATGCTCATCTCGAGCTGCCCCATATTCATGCCTGCGTCGTGCATGTCGTGCTCCTCGATACGCTCGGGCCGCTGTGCAGCCCCCCGTTGTGACGGGACGGTCGATATGGGTTAAGTGTACTCTTTTGGCTCTCGTGCCGCCTGGGCATGGTGCCGCGAGAGTTAACTTTCGCGGCGCTTTTTCGTGCGTAAGTCGACAAAAGCTCCCCGAGAGTTAACTCTCGGGGAGCTTCGGCAGCGGTGAGAGGCCGTGCGAGAATTCCTCGCAAATTGCAGCCTGGTTATGGCTGGCACGTTGTGCATGGCGACCAATCGGCAGCTCCGGTTATTTGGGAGCGTTCCTCTACACGTATTGGTAGGTGTCACCCATGGGGACGAATGTTACAGGGACTTCCTCTGTTTCGAGCGCTTTGGGAAGCCATGTTGCCATGTATTCCATGCCGGGCTCTTCCAGATTGAAATGTCCGATTTGAATGGCGCATTTGCCGTGGCCGAGCATAGCGGCATCGCGCACGTATTGGCAGGTGGTGAAGTCAATCATCTCCATGCTAAGGAGGGCGTCGATGCGCTCGGAATCCATGGCGTTGGCGGTAGCGGTGTCGCCAGGTCCTCCCATGATGTGCATGGGAATACGGACTCGTTCAACATCTGTATCCAGGTCTCCCACTACGCGCACCCCGTTTAAACCGAGCTTGTTTACGATTTGCTTGGCGAGGGACCGTGCGGGCGTAGGAGGGATTACGTAATCCATGCTGTTGAACAGCTTTCCCGTTCGATAGCCGAGCCATCCTAGTTTCCAAGCGAAGCCGTAAAATATGCCATCGGCCATCGATCCGTTTTCCTCGATGGGAACTCCAGCGTGGATATAGTCATGACAGCGCCAGATGGCTCCGCCCCAGTTATCGAGCAGTTCTTTCTTGGCTATAAATGCGCTATTGTCGGCAACAACATCTTGATGGTCCCCGTGATTCCAAAAGAGGGCCTCGTGGGTGATGATGAGGTTCGCCCCGCTCTTTCGCGCCTCATCGATGATGTGCGCGGTTGGCCAAATGCACGTGATGATGCCCGTGCACTCCTGATCGGTGTTGCCGTAGGTGACTTTGTCGCGCGTGGTGACGGGGTCGATCGGGTTGCCCGTGAAAGCGTCGATGCCGCAACAAAAGTCCTTGGTCTTCTGGATTGCCTCGCTGATGAGCATGGTATGGCCTCCCGGATTCGTGAGTTGACGTGATGAAGAGGGCGAGGAGCGCTATGCCCCGTCGCCCTCTTAAATGGTAATGGCTACCCTGTGGGGTTTAACGGGCGACGCTAGTCGCGTTCGCTAAGGGGCCCGTTCTCGATCTCGTCCTTGCTGAAGCCGAAGAACCACGTTGCTGCGAAGGAGACTGCAAAGCCCGCCGCCGCAGCGATGCAGGCGAACAGGAGGTTTTCCGTACCTCCGCCCACAAAGGTGAGGATAGACAGGACGCTCGACGGAAGCCCGGCTACGTATGCAGTGACGCCGAGTGCGAGTGCGAGCGCGCCGGAAACGAAGCTCCCCGCCATACAGCAGGCGAAGAGCTTGGGGTAGCGGAAGGTCATTCCGTAGATGAAGGGCTCGCCGACGCCTCCAATCAGCTGTGCCACAAGATAACCGGCGCAAGCGCTCTTCTCGTCGCGAAGCTTAAGACGGAGGAACGCGGCGATCTCCGCACCAAACGCAGGCCAGAGGCTAATGGTGATGGCAACGAAGATAAATGGGTCAAAACCAGCTTGGAGGAAGGCGACCTGAGCGATTCCGATGAGCGCAACATGCATGCCGGTGATGACCATGGGGAGCCATGCCGCTGCAAGGATGCCGCCGCCAAGGATGGAGATGACGCCGCCGGAGGTCCCTAGGAACTCGAACGCGCCGGCGAGTCCGTTCCCGAGCCAAGAGCCAGCAGGGGCGAGTAGGCAGAAGGATATGGGGAGCGTGATTCCGAGAGTGAGGAAAGGAACGAACACGGTTTGCAGTGCATCAGGCATGTGTTTACGCATAATGCGCTCAATTGCATAGGCAACAGGGATGGTCAAGAGAATGGGCAGAACGGTCTGCGCATAGGCACCAGGAGCGCATGGGAAGACACCGTAGATGCTAAAGTCTGCCCCTTCGGCAGCGAGTGAGGAGAAAGTTGGCTCGATGAGCATGCCTCCTAAAAACGCACCGAGAATCGGCGTGAGTCCGATTTGCTTGGCAGCATTAAATCCAAGGTAGATGGGCATAAAGTAAAATGCGGCATTGTAGATCATGTCCATAAAGCGAACGAGGTCGCTGTCCGCGGCCATGACGCCAAGCATAGTGAGCCCAAACACAACGCCAATGGTTTTGAACAGGCCAGCGGCAAGAAGGACGGGGATCATCGGCGTCATGGAGCCGGCAAGATAGTTCATGATGTTTTTGCCGACGCTTGCCATGGTGAGCTTTTCCTTTGGGCCATCCAGATTCTCGTCAATCGCCGCCTGCTTGGAAAAACCTCCAAGGATACAGAGTTCATCGTAAACCTTGGGAACATTTTGACCGATGATGACTTGGAACTGCCCGCCGGACTCCTGTGCCCCGAGGACGCCGTTGAGCTTTTTGACGGCTGCGGTGTCCGGCACGGTGCGATCTTTGAGGGTGAAGCGCAGACGGGTCATGCAGTGTGTCACAAAACTGACGTTGCTCTTGCCGCCGACTGCCTCGAGGACGTCGGCTGCGATCTGTTTGTTGTTGGCCACAGTGGAATCCTTTCACGTATTGCGATGGCAGGCGAGCATGCGTTTACCATCGCGGGCATCGCGCGAGCGTATGCGGATGCCTTACGAAACAGTCTCTATGCCCTGATCGGCGTGCGCGCCGTGCCGATCCCGGATAGCTATCTTTACGCGCTGGGATTATCGCCTGGGCGGGCTACATCGGAGCGCGAGCAGATACGGTTGACGTGAAGAATGAGGTAGAGTTTTTCTTCATCGGTGAGTGATTGGCGATATGCGCTTGAGATGAGAGCCGCAATGGCGTCGACGCACGAGGAGACAGCCCGGTTGTCCGCTGCAGCCATTTGGTACATCTCGGAGTTGTCAGAGGATATGGAGTCGCCGGAGGCCACGCGGCGGATAAGGTATTGCAGGTGGGTCGCGAACCGAGCAAAGCCAAATCCCTCTCGGTTGACGGAGGCCCCCATGTTGGATTCAATGAGCGAGATTGTCTGTTCAAGCAGGTTGTCCTGCTTTTCTGCCTCATCGCTTGAAGAGGCTCCTGCTGAACTGTAAGCACCGTTTATCAGGCACATGGCAATGCCGGATATCTCGTTGCTGGGTAGCGCGACGCCGAAGTGCTGCCGAATCAGGCCGAGTGACCATTGCGCGATCTTATATTCCAGCGGATAGTTTTGTTGGAGATCGTACGAAAGCGGAGCCGAAAGATAGATATGCTCGCGCATACGTTGGATGGCAAACTGAATGTGGTCGGCCAGGGCGACCTCGATGTTCGGGCTCAGGTCGTAGCCCAGCATGCCTCTTGCTACGTTGACAATCTGGGCGCTTACCTCAAGGTAGTCGAGAGAAAGGTCGCGCATGAGCTCAACATAGCGTGGCTCGACGTCGTAAAAGGTGTGGTCAACAAGGTTGAGGTCAACGTCTTTGCCCACGGTGCATTGCGCCAGGCCTTTACCGAGGGCGACGACCTGGTGGCCAGCGGGGTCGATGCACAGCACGGCGTTGTTGTTAATGCGCTTGAGTACGATCACGGGCCCTCCCTCGGCATGAAAAAACGGAACAGACATAATGCGCCCTGATGCGCCCAGTCTGCCCCGTCGCAAAAGCGTGGGTAACACCCTGTGTATGCATTGCATAATACTTGCCGAGATTGTAGGGCGTCAAGCGAATGGCTGGAGATGGGGGAATTTGCCGCTAGCCGATTCGGGCGTACCGCTCACGGATTACTGGAGACCCTTGGGGAGGGGTGGCTCTCGTGCCGCCTGGGTATGGCGCCGCGAGAGTTAACTTTCGCGGCGCTTTTTCGGGCGTAAGTCGACAAAAGCTCCCCGAGAGTTAACTCTCGACAAAGAGTAGACAGATTTGGAGCAAGATTACGGGTGGGAGATTATGCGGCACGAAGCCCGGGCACCTGGGAGCGTCTTGCTGTTGGAAGAGCGGAGGGGACGCCATGCACATGCTGGTCGTTGATGACGAGGTCGATATCGCGAATATGCTTGCGGAGTATTTTCGCATGGAGGGTTACGAGGTCACGACTGCGCATAGCGGCGCAGAGGCGCTTGCCGCCGCCTCGGCCGAATCTGCGCTCGACATCATACTGCTCGATGTGAACATGCCGGGCATGGACGGCTTTGAGGTTTGCCGCCGCCTGCGCGAGCACGTGAGCTGTCCCATCATATTTCTGACCGCCCGCGTCGAGGACGTGGACCAGCTCGATGGCTTCGCCGCCGGCGCCGACGATTACGTGCTCAAACCCTTTTCCCTTGAGGTGCTGGGTCGTCGTGTGGCGGCCCACATGGCGCGCGAGGGGAGGGCCCGTGGCGGCAAAAGCGGCAATGCCGCACGGTTCTTTAGCGAACTTACCATCGATTACGCGCAGCGGCTTGTGGAGGTCCACGGAGCGAACGGCGGGCGGCAGCCATACGAGGCGGATGACTCGATCACGGCGGCCGTCGACCTCACCAAACTTGAGTTCGACATCATCGCCCTGCTGAGCAAGCGCCCCGGCCAAGTGTTCGACCGAGATGCCATATACGAGCGCGTATGGGGCTGGGATGCCGCGGGCGATCCCTCGCAGGTCCGCGAGCATATCCGCCGTATTCGCAACAAGCTCGCCGCCGCGGGCGTGGCCGAAGACCCCATCGCAACGGTGTGGGGCGTCGGCTATAAGTGGGTGGCCAAGTGAGGCGCGCGGGAGATGCGGGCGGATGGCATTCCCGGCTGGCCGCGCGCGGGGATGAGCGCCGCGCCCGCCGCACGTCGCGTCGCGAAAGCCGGCCGCGTGAGCGCGGGGTCCTCAAGCGGCTTCCTCGACGGGAGCGTCTCGGCGCATGGTGGCGCACGCGCCCGCTCGGCCTGACGTTCGCGGTGTACCTGGGTGCGTACCTCGCGGTCGCCACGGTGCTGACGCTGGGGCTCATCGAGCTTCTTTCCACCTGGAACAACGGCTACTACGAACTTGAGGTGACGTTCGAAAACGGCCTGACGCAGCGCGGCGTGGTTGATTCGGGGCCATATATCTATGACCCCGTGGCGCGAGAATTGCTTCCCGCCTCCGAGCTTGACCTGCCGGGCAACGGTCCGCTTGCGGTGTTCATCGCCACGGGGGACTGGGAGGCCGGAGGCGATTACGCACCTGAGGGTGCAGATGCGGCCAGCGTGATACACGCGACGGTCGACATGGTTCGCGACGGACAGGTCCAGCTGTACGACTGGGGTCTCAATTACAACGAATGGTATCCGCAGGAGGAAGTCCTCGAGGTGAACAACTCGATCTCCGCGGACAATCTGGCGCGATATGACGAGCTTAGCCGCGCGAATCGCCTGCAGAGTGTCGAGCTGTTCGAGTCGATGACCGGCGCGGACCTGGAGGAGACCTTTGGCGAGAACCTCGTCTCGAACACCGCATATTATGCGGCGTCCCAGCGCCCCGCCGGCCCCATGCCGTGGATTCTGGCGATTGCTACCGGCCTTGCTCCGGTGCTGGCCTACGGCGGGTTGGGCTGGATCACGTTCCGTAGGTTCTATCGGGTGCATATCGCCGATCCTTTGGGCGAGCTCTCGGGTGCCGCGGAGCGCATAGCCGGGCAAGACTTGGACTTTTCGATTGAGCGGGTTCGGGGCAAGGAGCTCGGCCGCTTGTCGGAGACGCTCGAAGACATGAGGGCTTCGCTGCTCGATGCCCAGCGGGAGCTGTGGCGCACGGCGGAAGGGCGCCGCCGCCTCAATGCGGCGTTCGCGCACGATATGCGCACGCCGATTACGGTACTCAAGGGCACGGTCGAGATGGCGCAGATGCGCCTGCGCCGTGGGGATGCGCTTGCAGAGGAGTCGCTTAACGCGCTTTCGTCGCAGGTGATGAGGCTTGAACGATACGCTACAGAAATGGGCGGACTCACCAAGCTGGAGGATCGGCCCGTCGAGCGCCGCATCATGCCGGCAAGCGAGCTCGTTGACGAGCTCGCCGCCCATGCCGCGGAGGTTGTCGCGGCACGTGGCGAGGGCCTCAAGCTGCACGTGAAGCGGGAGATGCCGCCGGTTCCATGCGAGGGGACGGACATGGCGCTGGCGACGCCGACGGTGGAGTCGGCGATGTCGACCGTGAAGAGGCCCAGCCCGCATGCCGCGGATATGGGGAGCGGCCTCGCGTATGTCGACCTTTCTCTCGTCGAGGAGGTGCTCGATAACCTGCTGAGCAACGCGTGTGGACACGCGCGCGGTGTCGTTGGGCTGGAGGCAGTCGTGCGGGAGGGTGAGCTCGTCCTCCGCGTGAGCGATGACGGTCCGGGCTTCACGCCCGAGGCGCTACGCCGCGGATGCGATCCGTTTTTCAGCGAGAACAAGTCTGCCGTGCACTTTGGCTTGGGGCTGAACGTGTCGAGCATCCTGTGTGGGCTGCACGGCGGTGCGCTTGATTTGGCGAACGGCGAAATGGGTGGCGCATGTGCGTCCGCGACGTTTGACGTGGATGGCACGGAGCGAGAGGGGTGACCGCGTTCCTGCATACGATTGAAGAAGGGGGAGCTTGTTCTCGGTGATGCGCCGACCTTACCTTAAGAAAAGCTTACCTTAACGTAAGGCTTACTGAATTGTCATCACTGGTAGACAAAAGGTAGACACGCGGTTGAGAAACTATCCTTGTCCTAAAACCAAGGAGGGATCGCGATGATGGAAATGCAGCCCGAAGCGGAAAGCTACACCGGTCAGGTCTCCTGCGGGGGAGCTGTGCGCCGTGTGGATACGGGCATTCTCGGCGAGCTGCGCCGTCGCGTCAAACCCGAGGTGGAGGAGGCTCGAGAGCGCGCGGCCTCCGCGTCACTGGCTGCAGATGCGATGCCTGTGGCGGGTTTCGCGCCGGCGGAGGCTGAGTCTGGAAGCGATCTCGACGCCCGCCGAAAGACCTTGCGCCGCCGCGTCGTGATCGTCCTCGCCGTCGCCGCGATTGGAATCGCCGCTGCGTGTTGGGAGTATCTCCCGAGCGTGCTTACATGGCTTGCGGACCCGCAGGCAGTGCGGGCCTTCGTCGCCGATAACGCAGTGATGAGCCGACTCACCATGCTGGGAATCAACGCGACGCAGATCTTCTTGGCGTTTCTGCCCGGCGAACCCGTCGAGTTGGCGAGTGGCTACGCTTTTGGCTTTTGGGAGGGTACGGCGTTGTGTCTCGTGGCTTCGGCGGTTGCGACTTCGGCAATATACTGGGCGACGCGCCGTTGGGGCTGGCGCTTGGTGGGGCTGTTTTTCGATCGAAGCCTGTTCGACCGGTTTTCTTGGCTCAACAATGCCAAGCGCCTTGAGTTGGTGATGCTCGTCATTTTCCTCATCCCGGGCACGCCGAAGGACTTCCTCACGTATTTCGCCGGGCTCACCAAGATGCGCTTTGCCCCCGTCGTTCTTATTGCCACGTTCGGTCGCATTCCGTCCATCGTGACCTCGACGGCTGCGGCTTCTGCCGTGGGTAGCGGCAATTGGGTGATGGTCGGCGTGGTTTTGGTTGCGTCTGCACTGCTCGTCGCCGCGGGTGGCCTGATGTATCGCCGCGTGCGTGCACGGGCGAAGTAGATCCTGCAAGGGGAAGCACGAAAGGCGTTTTTGCGTTGCGCCGCTCTACGCGCGGCGGTTGATGAAGAAGTCTGCCATGGAGCAGAGGAGCTCGGCCGACTCGGGCGTGATGGTGCCGGACGTGGCGAGGGCGCGTGCCTTGCCCTGCGCGTCGCGCGTGAGCTTGAGGGCGAGGTCGCGGCACGCCTCGATGCCGCCGCCTTGCTCGATGAGTTCCACGGCACGCGCGAGTTCGTCCGGGTTGGTTGTCTTGGATTCCAACAGGTCGACGAGCTCACGGTGCGGCTCGTCATCGAGGTGCTCGAGCGCCCAGACCACGGCGAGCGTGCGCTTGCCCTCGGTGATGTCGGAGCGGAAGTCCTTGCCCTGGGCGCTGGCGTCGCCCACGAGGTTGAGCAGGTCGTCTTGCAGCTGGAAGGCAAGGCCGGCGGGGCGTCCCAGCTCGACGAGCTCGCGGGCGGCCTCGTCCGCCGCGCCGGCGGCCAGCGCTCCGATGCGCAGGGGGCTCGCCACGGTGTACCAGGCGGTCTTGCCCTCGATCATGTACAGGTAGTCGCTGCTCGTGACGTCCCAGCGTCCGTCGCGCGCCCAGCCCAGGTCGAGCGCCTGACCCTCGAGCGTGTGACGCTCCATCCGCACAAGCTCGTCAAGGACGCGCAGGCGACGATCGCCCGGCAGGGAGGCATCGTTCAGGACGACCTCGAACACGCGCGTGAGGGCAAGGTCGCCGGCGTTGATGGCAAGGCCCTCACCGTGCGTGCGGTAAAGGCAGGGCTCGCCGCGGCGCAGCTCGCTGGCATCGGCGATGTCGTCGTGGATGAGCGCGGCGCTCTGGAACAGCTCGATGGCCACGCCGGAGGAAAGCGCCTGCTCAGTGCAGCCTCCCATGGCCTCGGCTCCTAGCAGGGCGAGGACGGGGCGCACGCGCTTGCCGCCACCGGCGGTGAAGTGCGCGAGGGGCTCGTACAGGTACCGGTCGAGGTCTCGCGCGGGGGCGTCGACCTCTGCCATGGGCGCGGCGTTCGCCTCGTGCAGGGCGCGCTCGATGAGCGGCAGCTTCTCGCGCAGGTACGCGACGAAGGCCTCTCCCGTGTTGGTGTTTGCATCGCTCATGTGCGGCCCTTTCGTTTCTGTTGATCTCACCGTGTAATGCTAGCAAAACGGGGCGACCGTTGGCCGCCCCGTCCAGGTTCGTTCTGTAACGCCCTCAGCTCCTACGTCCTGCCGGCGCAATGACTGCGCGGAGCGGACGCGATGAGGCCGCGTTTTAGCCCTCGTAGCCGTTGGGGTTGTTGGACTGCCAGTTCCAGGCGTCGCGGCACATGTCGTCGATGTCGAACTGCGCCTCCCAGCCCATGAGCTCGCGGGCCTTGGAGCAGTCGGCGTAGTTCTCGGCTACGTCGCCGGGACGGCGCGGGTCGATGACGTAAGGAACCTCGTGTCCGCACGCCTTGCCAAAGGCGCGGATGATTTCGAGCACGGAGGTGCCGCGGCCGGTGCCCAGGTTGAACACCTCGACACCCTCGCGGCCGTTCATCCATGCGAGCGCGGCGGCGTGGCCGGAGGCCAGGTCGCACACGTGGATGTAGTCGCGCACGCCGGTGCCGTCGGGCGTGGGGTAGTCATCGCCAAAGACGTGCACGGCCTCGCGCTTGCCGATGGCGGTCTGTGCCACGTAGGGCAGCAGGTTGTTGGGAATGCCCTTGGGGTCCTCGCCCATGAGGCCGCTCGCGTGCGCGCCGATGGGGTTGAAGTAACGCAGCAGCACAACGTTCCACTCGGGGTCCGCGGTGTGGAGGTCGGTGAGCATCTGCTCGATCATCCACTTGGTCCAGCCGTAGGGGTTAGTGGCCATCTTCTTGGGGCTCTCCTCGGTGAGCGGGAGGCTGTCGGGGTCGCCGTAGACGGTCGCGGAGCTGGAGAAGATGATGGACTTACACCCATGGCCGCGCATGACGTCGACGAGCGTGAGGGTGTTGCCGATGTTGTTGCTGTAGTACTCGATGGGCTTGGCCACGGATTCGCCCACGGCCTTGTAGCCGGCGAAGTGGATCACGCGGTCGATGCGATGGGCGTCGAAGATGCGCTCGAGAGCTTCGCGGTCGTTGACGTCGGCGACGTACATGGTGAGGTTGGCCGCGGCCTGGTCGCCGACGATGGTCTTGATGCGGTCCTCGACCTTGGCCGAGGCGTTCGACAGGTCGTCGACGATGACAACCTGGTAGCCGCGCTGAAGCAGCTCGACGACGGTGTGGGAGCCAATGAATCCGGCGCCGCCGGTAACAAGGACGCAGGTATCGGCAGGGGTGAGGGTCTGGGTCATGCAAGCGCTCCTTTCGGGGGATGATGCTGGGGAGAGTATACCGCTTCACATGGTTGCCCCGTCCGTTGAGCGTCTCGCGGTCCGCGTTAACGCAAAACGCCTACCGCATGCCAAGATGGCTTCATGCGGCAGGCGTTGTTCACAAGACCTGTTGGATGTGGGCTACTCGAGGGCCCAGCCGCCCGCCCAGCCCCAGCGAGGGCTCACCGTGTCACCGTAGTAGGAGATCCAACGGTCAAGGTTGGTGGAGGCGATCCCGCCGATGTTCTCCATGACGGTGTTGTTGCCCACGTAGATGCCCACGTGGCCGTAGATGCGGCCCATGGTGTTCTTGGAGTAGGTGGAGACGGCGACGATCATGCCCACGCGCAGGTTGTCCTTGTTGGAGCTCGTGCACCAGCGGTTGTACATGTCATTAGCGTTGCCGCCCAGGTAGGAGAAGCCCGCCGCAGCGAACACGCGCGAGACCCACATGGCGCAATATCCGGCGCCGGGGCTCGGCACGGCGTAACAGCAGGAAACCACGCGCTCCTGCGAGCGGGACGAGCCGGAGACCTGGGCGTTGCCGGGCAGATACGTCGTTCCCCCGCCGCTCTGCTGGTGCTGCTGCTGAGCCTCCTGTTGGCGACGCTCCTCCTCGACCGCGGCGAGGTATTCGGCATCGCGCTGGGCCATGAGCTCTTTGACGTCGCTGGAAAGGCCATCGACCAAAGTTTGGACTTCGCCTTGCTTGGCCTGCATGTCGGAGAGCTGGTCGGCCTGCTGCTGCCTGAGGGTCTCCAGCTCGGTCTTCTGCTGCTCCAGTTCTGCTTTTTGCTGCTCCAGGCTCTCGCGGATCTGCTGGATCTCACTGATGACCTGTTTATCGGCATCGTTGATCTTCTCGACGTAACGGCTGTTGGAGAGCAACTCGTCAAAGGACTTCGCGGCGAGCAGGAGTTTGAGGGTGCTGCCGGGGCCGTCCTTGTAGCTGTCGGACACGCGGCCGGCGAGGACGTTCTGCTTGTCCTCGAGTTCCTGCTGCTTCTCTTCGATTTGCTCTTGCGTTTCGTCGATTTGGGTTTGGACGTCATCGATCTGGGCGATGGTTTTTTCCTGCTCCAGGCTTAGCGCTTGGAACTCGGCGGCGAGCTGCTCGAGCTCGGCTTCCACGGCGGCGAGCTTCTCCTCTGCCGTGGCGAGTGCGTCGAGGGTCTTTTGC
Source organism: Collinsella sp. AF08-23 (assembly GCF_003479805.1). GTDB lineage: Bacteria > Actinomycetota > Coriobacteriia > Coriobacteriales > Coriobacteriaceae > Collinsella. Next base: position 26,845 of record NZ_QUHV01000002.1, read on the forward strand.
GAGGCTCGTGCAGCATAGGCGCGTCCGGGCAGGCCGAATAGCACGGCGGAAGCGGTCAGCGCAAGTGCCGCCTTGATGGCACCGCGGCGCGAAAACTCGGCATTATAGCCCACGTTGAAAAGTGCGTTCTGAATGCGCTCCTGCTTCTCGACTTCCGAGGCGGGCGCGTTGGGAATGTGCGACATGGGTGCTCCGTTTGGTTCTGTGAATGATGTACGCCACATATCAGGGATAAAGGATACCGCAAGATAATGGGCACGGTATAAATTTCACGGAAACGCGTCGGCCAATGGACATGGTCGTGGTGCGGAGAGGGACGGTTACCGCATGCTGAACGCGATGAGGGCCGCAAGGTACAGTGCAAGCGCTGCGATCGCGGGGGCGTCGCGCCTCGCGACGAGCCGCATCACGTGGTAGTGCGTTCGTTCGCCGCCGGTGTAGCAGCGTGCATCCATGGCGCGCCCCAGGTTCTCGGCATGGCGAAGGGCACTGGCGAATAGCGGAACGATGAGCGGTACGCACGCCCGCGCATAGGCGAGCGCGCCCTTGTTTTCCAGATCGGCGCCGCGAGCGGTTTGCGCCGCCACGATGTGCTCGGCCTCCTGCGAGAGCGTGGGCACAAAGCGCAGGGCTATGGAGAGCACGAGCGTTCCCTGGCGCACGGGTACGCCCACGCGCTCCAGCGGGGCGAGCAGGTACTCGGCGGCGTCGGTCAGCGCGACGGGCGTGGTGGTGAGGGTGAGGAGCGACCCGGCAAGGAGCAACAGGAAGAAACGGGCGGTGTAGAGCACGGCGGCGTGCACGCCGCTCCAATGGATGTGCAACGGCCCCATGCTTAAGGCGACCTCGCCGGATTGGACGAAGAAAAGGTTGATGAGCGAGGTGACCACGAGGAAGAGCGCGATGGGACGGACCTGCGACAGGAGGCGGCGCGCGGGCACATGGGAGCAGGCCACGGCGCCGCCCACGGCCAACGCCGCAAGGAGCAGTGTGGGCAAGGAACTCACGAAAAAGCAGCTCACCATAAAGACAACGGTCCCAAGGAGCTTCACCCGAGGGTCGAGCCGGTGGATAGGCGAGTCGGCGGAATAGTACTGGCCGATGCTAGCGCGTAGTGCCATGGCGGCTCACCTCCGCATGGTCTATACGGCGGCCGCGGTCGAGCTCGATGACCTGGTCGGCGAGCTCGGTGACGTCTTCCATGCTATGGGTGACCATAATCAGTGTGGTCCCAACCTGCTTGAGCTGCTTCAGAAGCCTCCGGATGTGTTTGCGTCCGGTGGGATCGAGGCCCGCCATGGGTTCGTCGAGCACGAGGACGGGTTGCCCCATCGCCAGGACGCCGGCGATCGCGACGCTGCGCTGCTGGCCTCCCGAGAGCGCGAAGGGCGACGCCTGAAGGAGGGATTCGGTGGGCTCGAGGTTGACGGAGCGCAGGCTGTCGCACACGCGTCGGTCGATCTCGTCCGACGGCACCCCGAGGTTGCGCGGGCCAAACGCGACATCGTCGTAGACGGTCTCGGCAAACAGCTGGCGCTCGGGGAGTTGCGCCACGTATCCAACGCTGCGACGAAGCTCGCCGCGGCGCGCAAGGTCGGCGGTGTCGATGCCCGCGATGCGTACCGTTCCCCGGGTGGGGAGCTTGAGGGCGCAAGCGAGCTCGGCGGTGGTCGACTTGCCCGATCCCGTGCGCCCAATGAGAGCGGTGATGGTGCCGGGCCGCGCCTGGAAGGAGAGGGAGTCGAGCGCGAGCGGAACTGAGCTGCGGGAAGCGTCGCTGCTTCCGCGGACGCCGAACAGCCTCCGGCGGCGCGTGCGCTTGCGCGGGTTCACGGCTTTTGCGTAGGAGAACGAGACGTGATCGAATACGACGCTGGGCTTGTCGATGGGCTCGGCCGCGCTGTCGGCGCGCGTTGCCGCCACGGCACGTTGCTGGTTGGAAGGGCTGCCGTGGCCTTCCGCGCCGCCATGGGCTCCTGCAGCGCCAGAGCGCTCAGCGCTTACACTCCATGCGCTCGGCACCTCGAGACCGAGGCTCTCCACCAGTTTGGGCTGCGAGAAGAGCTCGCTCGGCGTGCCGTCGAACGCCGTGCGTCCGTGATCGAGCACGAGAACGCGGTCGGCCGCGAGGGCGTCTTCCATAAAGTGGGTTACATGCAAGATGGTGATGCCGCGGGCGCTGAGCTCGGCGATGATGCCTCGCACGCCCGAGCGGCCCTCGGCATCGAGCATGGCGCATGGCTCGTCGAGCAGCAGGATTTCCGGTTTCATTGCGAGTGCCCCGGCAATCGCCACGCGCTGCATCTGCCCGCCGGATAGATCGGCGGGGTCGCTCTGCGAGCGTTCGGCCATGTCGACGGCGGCGAGGGCGGCGTCGACGCGTTTCGCGATCTCCGGCTGGGGGGTGCACAGGTTTTCCGGACCAAAGGCGACGTCGTCGGCCACGACGCTCGTCACCATTTGGTCCTCGGGATGCTGAAAGACGCTCGCGGTCCGGCTGCGTATGGCAAGCGTGCGACACGGGTCGCTCGTGTCCATGCCGTGAATGACGGCGCGGCCCGCCGTTGGGATGGTCAAGACGTTGACGAGTTGGAGCAAGGTCGACTTACCCGACCCATTGCCGCCCAAGATACAGAGGTGTTGCCCGCTGGGGACGCGCAGACAGATATCGTTGAGGGCTTCGGTCGCAGCGCCGGGGTACGTGACGTGTACGTGTTCGAAGACGATGGCGTCGGCGGTCACGAGCGCATTGCCCCCTGTGCCTTGAGGACGTTTGCGCACGGCGCGAGCAGCACTTGGCCGGCAGCGGTGTTAATGATCATTTTGAGCATGTTGAAGGGCAGCAGGATCGGCAGGATCATGGCCGCGACCTCTTGGACGGTGATGGCCGTGTAGAGGGGTGTCACCACGAGGTTCATCGCGCATGCAAGCGCAACGGACACCACGGAGCCGAGTGCCATGCCAACAACGGATGCGCGGCGCGAATGTCCGCCTTTTGCGTACATGATTGCCGCGGGGATGACGAATGCACAGGTAGAGAGCATGCCCATGGGCGCACCGAACGGATCGAGGAACACGCGGGGCATCCACGAGATGATGGCGACGGCGGCTCCGAGCTTGGGGCCAAAGGCGAGCGCCGCGATAAGGCAGGCGATGCCCGAGGGGTCGTACATGAGCCAAGGCGCGGCGGGGAAGATGGGGATCTGCACGAAGCTCAAGATGAGCGAGGCCGCGGTGAAAAGCGCCGCGAGGGCGATCTTCTTTGAATCGATAGCATTGTTCATGGGAATACCTTCCGTTTCTTCACTCCGGACTATACCGTCGGCCCCGGAATCGCACCGGGTCGGCCGCTGTTTGCGGCTCGCGGGCTCATGCGCTTGGCGAGGAATACGCCGCGCATTTACCGCCGGTGGGGAATTGCGCCCCGCCCTGAAACATGTCGACTATAACGCGCCTTTCTGCGGGGCGCAATGGGGGAGCTCCTCGAAAGGGTTGTGGAGTCGCGTGGGAGGGGGCGGGTGCTTGGGTATAGTGGGGTGTGACTGTTTTTCACCTACCTATTGGGAGGGCCTTATGCACGAGCACGAGTATGTGAGCGAAGAGCTGCTCTGCGTGTTGGCGGGAATCGCCGGCGAGGACAATGTGCTCATGACCGAGCCCATGCGCGATTACACGACGTTTCATATTGGCGGGCCGGCTGACGTGCTCGTGACGCCGCGCACCCCCGAGGTACTCGTCAAGGTGCTCGACACCTGCTATTTGGGTGATGTTCCGGTGACGATCGTGGGTAACGGGTCGGATCTGCTCGTGGGTGATCGCGGCATTCGCGGTGTGGTTGTGCTCCTGCGTGACAATCTCGCTCAGGTTGAGGTCGACGCCGGCGGCTGGCGCGTGACTGCCCAGGCCGGCGCGCTTTTGCGTGACGTGGCCCTCGCCGCCGCCGAAGAGGGGCTCTCCGGCATGGAGCCGCTGTGGGGCATTCCCGCGACGGTGGGCGGTGCGTGCTTTATGAACGCCGGCGCGTACGACGGTACGATGGGCGACGTCCTCGAGTCGGTCCGCGTGTACGTGCCGAGCAAACAGGGCAATCGCGGGTCGGTCGTGACGCTCGAGGCGCGCGACCTCAATCTGGGGTACCGCAAGAGTCGCGTGCACGATGACGGACTCATCGTGCTTTCCGCTACCTTCAAACTTTCGCCGAGTAACCCTGCCATGGTCCGAGCCGCGATGGACGACTACCAGGCACGTCGCGAGGCAAAGCAGCCGCTCGACATGGCGAGCGCGGGATCGACGTTCAAGCGTCCCGAAGGTTACTTTGCCGGTAAGCTCATCATGGACGCGGGCCTGCGCGGCGCGCGCGTGGGCGATGCGCAGGTGAGCGAGAAGCATTGCGGTTTCGTGGTGAATACCGGCCGCGCGAGCGCGAAGGACGTGCTCGGCCTCATCGAGCATGTGCAGGCCGAGGTCAAGGCACAGTTTGGTGTCGACCTCGAGCCCGAGGTCCGCATGATCGGCGAGTTCTAACGTCTCGAATAGGCCTTGGTGTAAGCGTGCCGTCTCCTTGTGTGCGATCGTTCAAAAGTCTGAAAAAAGCGGCCGTCTCGGATGAGACGGCCGCTTCGGTTTGGGGCGGTAACGGTGGGTGGCGACTACTAGTCCTTGTTGAGTTCGTCGAGGATCCAGTTGATAGCGCCCTTCGGGTCGTTCGTGAGGTCGATGTACTGCTTACCGCGGGTCGTGAGCAATTTGATGCCCAGGCGGTCGGTATCGGCCTTCATATCCTCGTAATACGTGCGGGCCTGAGGTGCAAGTACGATCACGTTGTACTCGCTCATGATTTCATAATGGCTGCCGTACGCGCCGGAGTTCGAAACCAGGTCGATTCCCTCGGCAGCAGCTCCTTCGCGCAGGGCGTTGGCGAGCATTGCGCTCGTACCGGCTCCCTGGCACAGGACGAGAACCTTGATCTGCTCGCCCGTGCTCTTCATTTTGTCGGCGATGGCTTTGGTGTCGACAACCGGTTCGATGGATTCGCCCTCGGCACCGGTCTCCTCCTCGGCGATGAGGCTAAGGTCATATGCTTTGCAGAACGGATAGTAGATAACGAAGTCCACTGCCAGGAGCACGACCACGAGCAGCAGGGAAATGGCCTGCATGTTGGTGGTGAGGAAGATGCCCACCGGTCCGGGAAGCGCCCAGGGCAGGGTGTAGATGGGGGCGTTCATACCGAGGAAGTCAATGAATGCCTTGCCGATGACGGCGTTGGCCATGGGGGCGAGAAGGAAGGGGACGAACATGTAAGGATTCAATACGATGGGCATACCGAAAATGACGGGCTCGTTGACTCCGAAGATGGTGGGAATGACGGAGGCCTTACCCATGGCGCGCAGCTGCTTGGAGTGCATGAGAAGCATGAGGATGATCGGAACGACGAACGTTGCGCCCGATCCTCCCAGGCCGGAGATGAAGCTCGTGAAGTCCTGCGTGAGGGCAAGGGTGGGATGGCCGCCCGCCTGGAACACTTCGAGGTTGATGGTCGGGTTGCCATAGAGGGCGGCGTTGAGCGGAGTCATGACGACGGATGCGCCGTGGATGCCCATGAACTGGAAAAGTGCGACAGCGCCGGAGATGAACGCCATGCCGGCATAAGAGTCGACGGCGGAGAACAAGGGCGACATCAACGTGGACACGAGGTTGGCGAACGGCGTCGCGATGGTGGCGCGGCAGACGAAGTCGATTGCGGCGCAGATGATGATGGAGAAGCCGAAAGCGAAGATGTCGCGGAAGCTTTGGGCGATCGTGCCGGGAACCTCCTTGGGCATCCTGATGGTCACGTTGTGCAAGATGCAGAACTTATAGACGTTCACGATGATGAACGCAGAGATGAGCGAGGAGACGACGCCCTTGCTGCCCATGAAGCCGGTGTCGAAAACACTGGTGTCAACTCCGTCGACGGCGACAACGGAGTTGGTCACGGAGAGCAACAGCATGCCGCACATGGCCGCGATCATGGTCGAGCTGGGGTTGATCGCCTTTCCGGCAGGCATGCGGCGGTTCATGGAGGTGGCGAGTGAGTTGGCGGTTTGCCCGGCGACCATGATGCCGAAGACGCCCATGGTGTAGGCATACACCTTGTTGCAGAAGTCAAGCGCCTCCTGTGGCAGCGTGATGCCGACATATGCCGGAAGGGTGGATATCAGCAGGAACAAGCTGGAGAACAAGATGATGGGCATGTTCGATATGAAGCCATCCTTGATGGCCACCAGGTACATGTTCTTCGAGATCTTGTCGAAGAATCCCTGATGCCTTTGCAGCAGTTTGACGATTGAGTCCATGTCACGTCCTTTCGTGTACGCGTTCGTCGGCGCTAGGCTGCGGCGTCCGGAATCAACGAGCCTAGTGTGCATCGGTCATATCAAGAAAGATACAACTGATACAAATTGTCGGCAATAATTGAAAAGCACTCGGGAATTGTAGGTCAAGTTATATTTGGCAATATCGGTGAACGGTAGCAGTTACATTTATCAATAAGATAAATACCTGCCAAAATAATAAAAGATATGGATCCTTCTACCGTTTACCGATGGAATGCAGACAAGTTATTTAGTTGTTGTAACAATTAGGTATCAATTGAGCGGTATTGTCTATACGCTCGAATGACTATATGAAAGGTGATCCAATGGCAGGTAAGCGTCTTCTCAATTTCAACGCCTCAGACTTTCTGAGTGCAACGCCCATGGAGCTCAAGCAGGCGATTCTTGCGTCGGAGGGGCGCACCATCATGGCGGAGAACGTTCCCGGCTCCCCGTTATTGCTGGGTGCGACCAATGCCGAGTACGAGGCGCATGCCGGTGCGGACCTGCTCATGTTCAACGCGCTCGACCTCTTCGACCCGGAGATTGCCTGCGTGCCTGAGGGGATCGAAGAGAACCCCATCTCTTGGGTCAAGCGCGCTTGCGGACGGGCGATCGGTGTGAATCTGGAGCCAGTGGATGACCAAACCGAAATGGTCGAGACCCGCGTCGAGCTTCCTGTTGGGCGCCGTGTCTCCATCAAAACGCTGGAGCGGGCGAATGAGCTCGGCTTCGACTTCGTCTGCCTCACCGGCAATCCCGGCACGGGCGTTTCGAATGCCTCGATCGCTCATTCGGTCAGGGTTGTCAAAGAGCATTTCAACGGCCTGGTCATCGCTGGCAAAATGCATGGGGCCGGTGTGGATGAGCCTGTCATGACCCTTGAGATCGCCAAGTCCTTCATCGGGCTTGGTGTCGATATCTTGCTTGTGCCCGCCCCGTATACCGTCCCGCATTTCCAGGAGCAGGACCTGCGCGAGATCTGCGATTACGTGTACAAGTTCAATGAGGGAAAGCCCATCGAGGAGAAGGTGCTTGTCCTTGCGGCGAACGGCACAAGCCAAGATTCGTGCGACCCGGACTCCATCCGTCAAATCGGACTTGCGGCGAAGGCGGCTGGAGCGCATCTGCAGCACATCGGGGACTCGTTCAACGGGTGCTGCCTTCCCGAGAACATTTGGACGCTCGGCGTCGCCATTCGCGGCCTTCGCCATCAGCTCGCCATGACGAGTCGCTCGGTGATTCGCTAGGCGCGAGCGTCCCGCCCGTATAATACTATCCACGACGAAGACACAGGAAGAGCGATACATTGGGGGCAGCGGTGTTGGATTCTCGGGAAAAGCGGCCACTTTACGTTCAGCTCGTGGACGCTCTGCTCTCCGACGTGGTCGCTGCCGGCGGCGAGGGAGAGCAACTTCCCACCGAAAAGGAGCTGTGCGATGAATACGCCGTGAGTCGAACGACTGTGCGTCAGGCGCTCGCGGAGCTGGAGCAGAGGGGCTTGATCTATCGCATTCAGGGCAAGGGTTCTTTCATTGCCTCGGAGGCGTCGGTCGATGAGCCCTCGTCCATGCTTGATTTCGATATGCTCGCTCAGTGCGAGAGTGTGGAGCCGGGCGAGATCGTTCGCGAACTGGTTTGTCGTGATCTGCCGGATGTCGCGATGTCGACGGTCCAAATGTTCGGCGGGGCCTCCAGGGCATCAGTGTGCAGGACCGACGTTCGGTATCTTGTCGACGGTTCCGTCGTCGCGCTTGAGAGCATTTACTTGCGGCGATCCGACGTCAACGCGTTGCCGGACTGCGAATCCGAGCCGGTGCTCCGCACACTCATGGCGATTCGCCCTCGTGTGTCTTCCGTTCGCGAAAGCTATCACGCACGGTCGATTACAGCGGGTGAGCGAGATGCCTTTGGCGTCGAAGACGGGGTCCTGCTATCGATCACTCGATATGTGTCCGACGCGAACGGCGCGCTCGTGGCCCTTGTGGAGCGTCGAGTCCTGACCGATCGCGTGTCATATCAGAATTACAGATTTACTTCTTAAGGAGAGCGCATGGCTACCAAGCAGGAAATATCTATGATCGGTTTCGAAATCGTCGCGTACGCGGGCGATGCTCAGACGGATCTGATTGAGGCATTGGATTGCGCGCGCAGGGGGGAGTTCGATCGGGCCGAGGAGTTGCACGCCTCCGCCAAGGAGGCTCTCATCGGTGCGCATGACACACAGACCAAGCTGCTGTCGCAGGAGGCGGGCGGCTCCGAGATGGATGTGACGTTCATCATGGTCCATGCGCAGGATACCCTCATGACCGCCATGATGATGGAGAAGCAGACCCGCTTTTTCATCGATGAGTATCGTCGCATCGCCGCCCTCGAGGCGAAACTGGATTAAGGGATTTTGATGGGGGCTGGGTGCAAATTGCGCGTCGGTCAACGCTTTCGCCGACGGCGCGACGAGCTGCGGCGGCACTTCTGCCACAACACAACGACGTGCGTGAAATGTCGAAACTGATGCGCTTCAACGTCGTTTTTTCGACATTACACGCGCATGCCGCACAAACGCCGCGCTGACCGGAGCAATTCGCACCTGCCCCATGCGCGCCCGTTCGCGTACCTCGCCGTTACGAGAAGTCGGTGAGTTCCTGCCAGCGGGAGGATTCCACGGTGCCGCCGTCTTGCAGGATGAAGTACGCCGCCGTGTCCTCGAGCGCGTCGGCGATCTCGGCGCCTTGGCGGCTGCCGGCCACGAACAGCGTGGTCGAGAGCGCATCGGCGGCGGTCGAGGACGGGCTGAGCACCGTGACGCTCGCCACGTCGGTCTGGACGGGCTCGCCGGTGCGCGGGTCGAGGATGTGCCAGTACGTGACGCCGTCTTGCTCAAACACGCGCTCGTACAGGCCGCTCGTCACCAGTGACCCTCCCTGGACGCGCGCGGTGCCCACCACGGTGTCGCCACCGGGGTCGTTGGGATCGCGGACGCCGGTTTCCCAGGGTTCGCCGTTCGGCTTCTCCCCAAACAGCGCAATATTGCCGCCGAGCGAGAGCACGGCGCCGGTGGCGCTCGTCTCGTCGCGTAGTAGATCGCAGAGGCGGTCGGCCACATACCCCTTGGCGATGCCGCCCAGGTCGAGCTTGGCCTGCGGGTCGGCCAGACGCACGGTGAGCGCCTCCTCGTCAATCTCGATGCAGCGCCAATTCACATGGGGCAAAGCGTCGGCGATCGTCTCGGGTGCCGGGCGCACGCCCTCGGTGAAATCCCAGAGCGTGGAAACTGCGCCGATCGTGATGTCGAACAGGCCGTCCGCCTGCTCGCAATACGTTTTGGCGGCGAGCAGGAGGTCGACGGTGTCGGCGTGCACGCGAATGGGTTTGCCTGCCGCCGCGTTGATGCGGGCGATATCGGACTTCTCGTCATAGAGATCGAAGAGGGAGTCGAAGTGGGCACATGCTTTGGCCAGACGTGCCGGTGCTGCGTCGTCACCGTAGACGCTGAAGGTGCAGTAGGTGTCGAAGGCGAAGGTCGACCCGGTGACGGGTTTTGCGGCTGAGGCTCCGCTTCCGGGCCGTGCGCATCCGGAGAGCAGCAGCGCGAGGGTCGAGCAGGCGCCGCCGCACATGAGCCCGCGCCGCGAGATCGGCGTGCCCTTTTCCCTATCCATGGAATGCCTCCTGGGGCAGTGCACGCAGGACGAGCCGGGCGGCAACGCCCACGGCGGCCCCGCACAGGACGCCGGACACGGCGAGCGCGGGCATGTTGGCGAGCGCGACGCGGCTGGAGAGCAGCACGGCGACGGCGATGAGCTGGCCGGCGTTATGGGCGAGCCCGCCGAGCACCGAGGTGGCGACGGTGGAAAAGGCCCCGCTGCGCACGGCGAGTGCCATGACGGCCCAGGACAGCAGGCCGCCCGCCAGGGAAAAGACGAGCATCTGCAGGTTGGCGAACAGCAGCGTCGAGGCGATGACCTTGATGAACATGAGGAAGAGGCCCGCTTTCGCGCCCAGGCGCTCGAGTGCCATGAGGATTACGACGTTGCCCAGGCCCAGCTTCACGCCGGGCACGGTGACGGGCAGGGGGATGAGTAGTTCGAGGTAGCCGCATACGAGCGCGGCGGCGGTGAGCACGCCGTAGAGCGCGGCGCGCCGTCCGGGGGAGGTCGGCACCGTGGGCGCCGTGCGTCGCCTGTTATCGGATGTGTCAGCTGAGTTTCTCATACTTGTCATTATACGGGTTGGGTACGCTGTTAGGAGTTTGGCACCCAATACGAGAGGAGAGCCCTCATGGCCGTCCTGTTTATCGAATACCCCAAGTGCACTACCTGCAAAAAGGCCAAGAAATGGCTGGATGAGCATGGCGTCGAGTACACCGATCGCCATATCGTCGAGGATAATCCCACGGCGGCGGAGCTGGCGGAGTGGCACGAGCGCTCCGGCCTGCCGCTGCGCCGCTTCTTCAACACGAGCGGCATGAAGTACCGCGAGCTCGGCATCAAGGCCAAGCTCGACGCCGGCATGACGGACGAGGAGGCGTACGCCCTGCTCGCCACGGATGGCATGCTGGTCAAGCGCCCGATCATCGTGACCGACAACGCGGTTCTCACGGGCTTTAAAGAGGCCGCGTGGGAGGAGGCGCTGCTCTAAGCGTCTGTTGGAAATAGGAGGGCCGCCGTCGGTCCATGCCTCGGCTCTCCCTTAAAAATGTCTATGGGAATTGTCTTGTTGAGGACAGTGAAACGTCAGAACGCCATAGGTAATTTCCGTTTTGCCATAGGTGGTCTTGTGGGGGGTACTGATGGAGATACACGAACTGGAAGGGCTTGCCCATGCTGTTGCGGATGGGCGGATGTCGCCCGAGGAGCTGGTACATCAGGTTCGCGTGGATGCGGTGACCGACCTCGAATACGCCTGCGTTGACAACCAACGAGGTGTTCGCACCGGTGTGTCCGAAGTGATATACGGGGCGGGGAAGACACCCGAACAGATTGCCGGCATCGTTTCCGCGATGCTTGCCGTCGGACAGGAGCGGGTGCTCATCACACGCCTGGATGCGCAAAAGGCAGAGCGGCTGCGGGGTCTTGGATGCGGCTTTTCGTATCACCAAGGCGCTCGTGCCGGTGTGGTGGGCGAGCTGCCCGAACCCAACGGGAACGGGGAGGTCCTCATCATCACCGCCGGCACAAGCGACATTCCAGTTGCAGAGGAGGCCGCGCTGACTGCGCGGTTTTTGGGAAACCGCGTACGCGTGGTGCACGATGCGGGCGTTGCTGGGATTCATAGGCTCCTCTCGCACGGTGAGGATATCTCCGGCGCGCAGGTAATCATCGCGATCGCCGGTATGGAGGGAGCGCTGCCCAGCGTGGTTGCTGGGTTGGCGAGCTGCCCGGTCATCGCGGTTCCCACGAGCGTGGGTTACGGGGCGAATCTCGGTGGCGTCACCGCCCTGCTTGCCATGGTGAACAGCTGCGCGAGCGGCGTCTCGGTGGTCAACATCGATAACGGTTTTGGTGCTGCCTACCAGGCGTCTTTAATCAACCATCTTTCGAGCGGGGAGGCGTGATGCATATGAAGTGCGAGGGAAGAGACGACGGCGAGCTCCGCGTGGGCGACTCGAGTGCCGCGCTGTGGCTCGATTGCCAGGCGGGTATTGCGGGCGATATGCTCGTGGCGGCGCTGCTCGATGCGGCTCCGGACCGCGCGGAGGCGGAGGCGGTCGTGACGGCCGCCCTGGAGAGCCTACATGTGGAGGGATTCGACATCGCGGTGACGCGCGTGGTGAAGGCGGGCTTGTCGTGCCTTGATTTCAATGTGATCCTCGACGAGGCGCATGAGAATCACGATCACGACATGGAATATCTGCACGGCCATGCGCACGCCGTACACGGTGCGTGTGAACATGCGCTCCACGAGCACGCCCACGAGCACGCCCACGAGCACGCCCACGAGCACCGGGGCCTTGCGGAGATCAACGCGATCATCGAGTCCGCGCACATGGAGCCCGGGGCGCGTGAGTTGGCGCAGCGGACGTTCGCGATTTTGGCCGATGCAGAGGCCAAGGCGCACGGCGTTCCCGCTGACCAGGTGCATTTCCATGAAGTCGGCGCCGTCGATTCGATCGTGGACGTCGTTGCGGCGTCGGTGCTTGTCGATTATCTCGGCATCGGCCGCGTCTGCGTACCCGTTCTCGTTGAGGGCCACGGAACGGTCCGCTGCCAGCACGGGGTCATCCCGGTGCCTGTCCCCGCGACCCTCAACATTTGCGCCGCGCACGGCTTGCCGCTCGCCCCGTGCGAGGTGGAGGGCGAGCTCGTCACACCAACGGGTGCTGCTCTCGTTGCCGCCCTCGACCCCGCCTTCGATTTGCCTGCGCGGTACACCGTTCGCGCCGTCGGCCTTGGCGCCGGAAAACGCACCTACAGCAGGCCTTCGGTTCTGCGCGCGGTGCTCATAGAAGAGGAGCGCGGCTCGGGGCTGCAAACCTCGGTGGATTCGGAAGGGGTTTGGACGCGCGCCGCCGAGCTCGTGGCGCCGACGAGGATCGTCAAGCTCGAGTGCGATATCGACGATGCGACATCGGAGCAGATGGCGTATGCAGCCTCCGAGCTCGCTCGTGCCGGCGCGCGAGAGGTGCACTGGCTGCCCATTTTCTCCAAGAAGGGTCGCCCCGCTTATCAGTTGCAGGTGCTGTGTCAGTCCAGCGAGGTCCCAGCGCTGGAATCGATCATCTTCGCCGAAACCCCCACCCTCGGCATTAGGCGCATCGAATGCGAGCGTACGGTTCTCGCGCGTGAGCGCGCGACGGTCCAAACCCCCTTTGGGCCCGTTACGGTTAAGCGCGCGACGCTCCCAGACGGCACGAAGCGCGTTAAGCCTGAATACGAGGACTGTGCCGCCTTAGCGCGCACGTGTGGGGTCCCGCTGCACGAGGTGGTCGAAGCCGCCATTTTGTCCGCGCGGTAAAACCCCAGGTGAGCGGGGTCTGAGAACCCCGTCTACTTGGCTGTGCGAGAGATTCGTTACAAAAACGGTCGATTTGCGGCATGCGCGGCCGATTTTGCGTCGCGGGGCTACGATACACTAGTTAATCGGGCGCGCCACATGTCCGAATGCCTGCGGGGTCGGTGTCTGCCGCCGCGTCGAGGAGTCTTTGAAGTCGGCATGGAAGAACGAAAAGATGGGGGATCGGTATGAAGCTCATCATTGCATCGGATATTCACGGCTCTGCCTATTGGGCAGAGCGCCTTATGAGCGTAATTGACCATGAGCGCCCCGATCACGTGGTGCTTCTTGGCGACCTGCTTTACCATGGCCCCCGCAACGACCTTCCGCGCGATTATGCGCCCAAGCGCGTGATCGCGCTGCTCAACGAGCTTGCTTTGTCCGGCCGCTTGGTCGCGGTGCGGGGTAACTGCGAGGCAGAGGTCGACCAGATGGTGCTTGACTTCCCCTGTATGGCGGACAGCGCCACGCTGATTGACCCGCAGGGCCGCACGCTGTTCTGCACGCACGGTCACGTGTTCGGCGCGGGCATGCACAACAGCGTCGACCGTGTTCCGTGCCTTCCTCAGGGCTCCGCGCTGCTGTACGGGCACACGCACGTCAAAGTGAACGGCCCGAGTAGTGAACACTCCGGGCTGTGGTTATTCAACCCTGGCAGCGTGTCGATCCCCAAAGACGGAACGAACAGCTGTGGCACCTACGACAGCGAAAAACCGCTGGATCAGGCCTTCGACCACGTACTGTTGTAAAAACAGCACTGCGAGCGGAAATGAGGAGAAGACCATGGCCGAATGGAAAGAGACGGACTCGTCGAGTTTGGCAGCCCTCACGCGTGATACGTCCACGCTTGCAGATGCGGCGGAGAGCATGCAGAGTCTGGTCGAGACTATCTGGCGCCTGCGTCAGCCGGACGGCTGCCCGTGGGATCGAGAACAGACCCACGAGAGCATTGCCAAGAACATGATCGAGGAAGCCTATGAGGCCGTCGACTGCATCGAACAAAATGACGAGGTCCATCTGCGCGAGGAGCTCGGCGATGTGCTCATGCAGGTGGTTCTGCACGCGCAGATCGCGGCGGATGCTGGTGCCTTCACCATGACGGACGTTGCGCGCGACATCAATCGAAAGCTGATTCGCCGCCATCCCCACGTGTTCGGCGATGACACCGGCGCAGCCAAGGACGCCCGCGAAGTGCTCGAGATCTGGGATAGCGTAAAGCTTTCCGAGAAGAGCGACAAGGATTCGGCCGCCGTTGCCCAAGGCCAGATGCCGCAAGGTTTGCTCGATGGGGTGCCGAGGGCTCTTCCCGCCCTGATGGAGGCGCAAAAGGTCTCGCGCAAGGCGGCTGCCGTCGGGTTCGAATGGGAGACCGTCGAGGACGTGTGGGCAAAGGTCGCCGAGGAGCGCGCCGAGTTCGAGGCCGAGGATCCGCGCAGCGAAGCGCGCGCCATGGAGTTCGGGGACATGCTCTTCGCCCTCGTCAACGTCGCCCGCAAAGAGGGCATCGACGCGGAGAGTGCGTTGCGCGCGAGCACCGCGAAGTTCCGTGCGCGTTGGGAATCCATGGAGGGCGCGGCGTATCGCAAAGGAATGCCAATTGAGGGCCTCACGACGGACGAGCTCAACGAGCTGTGGGATCACTCCAAGCGGGGTTAGATCGGGCGCTCATCCACATCCATCCAAAGCGGAGGCCGGCAAGCGTGAGCGCCAGTCCGAGTCCGGTATAGAAGACGGCGATGAAGACTTCGGGCGCAAGGCCGAATGCCCTGATCGAGATGCCTCCCGTCATCATGACCGCCATGATGAGGAATGCCGGGACATCGAAGAACTTGAGGAAGAAGTGGCGCTCCTCTTCGTACGAGGCAATGCGCGCCGTGTGCTTGACCACGAGCTTCCCGAACACGAAAAGCCAGAAGACGGCGCCCACCGCGGCGGAAAGCAAGATGTTGATCGGGGTCACGTGGTTGTTGGCGTAGGCTTCGAAGCCTATGCGGGCGATGTTGATGCCCGCGGCAAGCCAGACGATGCTCGCGATGAGTAGCAGCGTGTGCTTGCGGACGGTGAATAGGTTCATGGGGCCTCCTTAGATGGTTCGTCCGCGGTTACGCGCGCGACGAATGAGGACGAAATACGAGACAGGCGGCAACGCCGGCGACGAGCACGCTCAGGATGACCGAGGGCGTTGTGCCAAGTTTGATGAAAGGGATGCCCACAAGCAGGCCGATGACGTAGGGGACGAGCCAGGCGATCCACACGGCGGCGCTCAGACGGTGAAACGTCTGCTCACGCTTGAGGGCACTGGCGTTATGGGCTCTGCCCTGCACGTAGACGACCGTTGCCCAGATGGCATGGAAGAGCATGAGGACGATGGCGGCGAGTCCGGTTATGCCGTGGATGGCGGGCGTAGTGGCGGCGCTTTCGCGCGCAATGATGCTCATGAGCGTGGTGCCGGTGGTGTCGCACGCAAGGCCGCACCAGAAGAAGGCGAGGTGGATCCCGCGCAGGCGACCGTCAGCACGCTCCTTGAACACGCCGATGGTATACAAGATGAGAGCGCCAGTGATGGCAAGGCTGGCGAACATGAGCATGGGGGACATGAAAGCTCCTTTCAGGCGGCGTCGCTATGACCCCGCGAGGCGGTGTATAATATGAACGATGTTCATATGAACGGCGTTCATATTAGGAGCATGACACTGTGGAAACAAGTCGGGGGCTGGCTTGCTGGTAAAGACCCTGAACGTTCCACGCTTCTGTTCAGAAGGGAAGGCGGGGCCATGAGCAGCAAGAAGGCGATTTCACGCAATCGTATTATCGAGGTCGCGTTTGGCATGGCGCGCGAATCGGGGCTGGCGTCGCTCAGCGTGCGCGCCATCGCAGAGGCTTGCGGCGTGGCGACCGGCACGATATACAACCATGTGCCCGACGTCGCCGAGCTGCGAACGGAGGTGCTGCAGCGTTTTTGGCGCGAGGCGATCGAAGCGGCGGAGCTCGAGACGTGCACGCGCGATGCCGAGACCGCGCTGGACTACTGCCGTCGCCTTTCGAATGCCCTGTCCAGCTCGCTCGAGGGGTTCCGCACCGCGTGGCTCCGCGACATGGGGGCGCTCGACGGCAGGACGCGTCAGCGGACCATGGAGGCGGAGCGAGCATGTCTGGGGGACCTGCACGAGACGGTCAGGCACGCATTCGAGAGGGACGCGGCTATCACCAGCCGGGCTCGCGATTGCGTTCAAATGGATGCGGTGGTGGACTTCGCCTGGCAGGCGATGCTCGACGCGATGAAACGGGGCGATGGGTCATGTGAGACGCTTTTTGCCCTCATGGAGCTCGCGCTCTATACGTAGCTCGCAAAGCCTGCACATCTGCATTCGCCCCGCGTGCCATAATGAGGGAAACAAAGCGCACATACACCCTCAACCGCACAAGGCGCATATGGCATCTACTTCGAACACAACTGCACGTATCTCTCGCGGAATCGATCCCGGCAAGACCGGAGACCTTTCTGCTGCCCGTCAGGCCGCAGCGGTGCATGCCGCCGAGGCGCGAGTCGCGGCCAAGCGCGCGTCGGCTCTGGAGCACATGAACGGCAAGCCGGGCTCCGCAGGCGACGAGGGGGCGGCGACGGCAAAGCCCACCCGGCGTTCGGCACGGGGGAGCGAGGTCGCAGCACGTGAGAAAAAAGAGCGCCGCGATGCTCGCAAGCAGGGCTCCCGCAGTTCCGACCGCGCGGGCTTTCGCTCGTCGTCGGGGGGAGGGCCTGCTGGCGGAGCGCATGCCGGCGTTGGTCGCAGGAGCCGCGGCGGCGCACCCCGGGAATCGCAGGCGTCTCAACGCGCTGCCATGAAGTACGCAACGGACAACCGGGCGGTTCGATGGCTGTACGATTTCACCACGGGCCCGAGCCGTCACCTGTTCTATCTGATCATCGCCGCAATCGTGGGCGTGGGCGTGTACATGCCCGTGCGCGACTTTTACATCGCCCATCGCACCGAGGCGATTTTGCAAGAGCAGAAGGCTATTCGCGAAACCTATAACGATTCGTTAGGAGAAGAGGTCGAGTCCCTGCTCTCGCAGGAGGGCGTTGAGGACGCGGCGCGCAGGGATTATGGCATGGTCATGCCCGGCGAGAAGACCATCACAGTTGAGGGTCTGGACGAGAACGGCGACCCGGTTGTGGTCGATACCAGCGCGCAGGGCGAGGATGGGGAGGCCTCGGGTGGTGCCTCTGGCGCGGACGGTGCTTCCGAGGAGGATCCCGCAAACGCCAATGGCGCCGCATCCAAGCAGGAGAAGGACACGATCAAGGGGGCCGATGCGGCCAGTAAGGACGCCTCATCTGCTGACAATGGCTCCTCCAAGTCCACGGACAACCCCAAGACGTCGGCGGAAGTGGAGGCCGCCGAACAGGCGGTTCTCGAGAATTCCGCCTGGTACTGGAAGGTGCTTGACGTGATCTTCTTCTTTGATGGCGTCAACGGTATGGCGGTTGTCTCAACGGGGGAATAGGAGTGTCCATGGTAAAGCTCGCTGCCATCGACTTGGGAACGGTATCGTCGCGTCTGTTGTGTGCGACCATGCGCGATGGGGCGATCGTCGAATCCCGCAAGCACACGGTCATTACCGATTTGGGCGAGGGCGTGGATGCGCGGGGAGTGTTTTCTGCAGCCGCTATCGAGCGCGTGATGGACGCATGCCGGGAGTTCGTCGATGAGACCCGCTCGTATGGAGCGTCTCGGGTGTGCACGACGCTCACGAGCGCCGCCCGCGATGTGTCGAACGGGGACGCGCTGCTCGAACAGTTGGGCGACCTTGGCCTTGAGCCGCAGGTCATTCCGGGCGAAGTCGAGGCGCGCCTGACGTTTTACGGTGTTGCGCACGATTTCCCCGGCGAGCGTATCGCCGTGGCAGATTCGGGCGGCGGCTCGACCGAAATCGTGGTTGGGACATATGCGCCCAGCTCTGAGGGCGACGCTTTTGCACTCGAGTGCGCCCGTTCGCTCGATATTGGGTGCCGTCGGGTGACGGAGCGCTTTTTCTCTGCTTTGCCGCCTCGTGGTGAGGAGCTTGACGCCGCGGTCGCGTGGATGCGACCCCAGTTCGATGCTTATTGGCGGGCGCTGGACGAGCGACCTGACCGCCTCATCGCGGTTGGCGGCACGGTAACGTCGCTCGTGGCGATGGTACATGAGCTGACCGTATACGATTCCCGCTTCGTGCACTTGCGTGACCTGACGATATCCCAGGTGGAGAACGCAATTGCCAAGATGCGAGCCATGGGGATCGAGGAAATTGCCGCATTGCCGGGAATTCAGGCAAAGCGCGCTCCGGTTATTCTGGCGGGAGCGGTCGTTATGCGCGAGCTTATGCGCTCGGGTGGCTACGACCGCCTGACGGTGAGCGAGAACAGCCTGCTTGCGGGTTCCGCGGCAACGATGTGCGAGGCAATGGCGGGCGAGGCCCCCGTGATTGGCTGGACGCCGACGCTCAGCGCTTTGTAGCGCCGCCGGAACACCGCCGGACGGGCTCCTGGACGGCCTTTTCATCCTGTGGTGCCTGGACATGAAAAAGCCCCATCGCTGGGGCTAACAATTCTTATGGTGCGGGCGAAAGGACTTGCGCCCGCCTTTGGCGTTCGCGGCTTCGGGCCTTCCGGCCCTCACACGCTCGGCTACGAACAGGCCAAAGGGCCTGTTCGCTTAACGCCTCGCGACCCTAATGGGTTCAAGTCCATGCGTGGTGCCTGGACATGAAAAAGCCCCATCGCTGGGGCTCACAAATCTTATGGTGCGGGCGAAAGGACTTGAACCTTCACGGGGTTGCCCCCATATGGACCTGAACCATACGCGTCTGCCAATTCCGCCACGCCCGCATGGATTTACATACTAGCGAAAGTGCTTTTGCGGTTCAAGAACTTTTTAGAACGGATTTTGCCCCAGGGCGATGCCGACCTCGGTGGTCTGACGGGCCACGCCTACGAAAGTGTGGCCGGTGCTCAGATGGTATTTTGTCCCCTGCGGCAAGCTCTTTGTCGTAGATCTTTGAGCGGATAAAACTAGAGACGCTTCCGTGCAGCGTCTCGCTCCCGGTCTTATTCACAAACCCTCCTGTCCGTGCGGCTTGTTTGTCCCCTTCAGGATACCCCCTGACAGGGTGTTATTTTTCCGAACCGGTGAGCGGGGCGGTTAACGGCATCGTTGTTTGTGCGTGAGGGGAAACCAAGTACATGCCCGTGCGAGGCGCACCGTGGTACACTTTCCCGGCATGGGGGCGTGGCGGAATTGGCATACGCAGGAGACTTAAAATCTTCGGCCTTCGGGATTGTGGGTTCGAGTCCCACCGCCCCTACCAGCGCGATATCGGCCCCGGCGACGGGGCCGTTGTGGTTTTGGGCGCATTGCGGGGACTCGAACCCGAGAGGGCGCGGAGCTGAGGAAACGGCCGCGCCGTTTTCCAGCGGAGCTCGCGAGGGCCGCTGGGGCCCGAAGCGGGGCGCGGGCGGCGGAGCCGCACGCGGAGTCCCACCGCCCCTACCAGCGCGATATCGGCCCCCGGTGACGGGGCCGTTGTGGTTTTACCAGACGCCGAGAACCATGCTCATCGTTTCGGCCATGGCATCTTCGTCGATGGCCCATTCGCCGTCTTTTCGGACGAGCTCGCTCCCAAAGAACGTCTCCTGCTCGGCGTCGATGTCCGCCATTCCCTCGGTGAACATGTCTCCGACCTTAGTTTTCTCTGCATCGCTCAGTGGGCGGAGGTTCCATTCTTCGTCCCAGGCGTCAATGTCCTTGAGGTAGCGGTCGATTTCATCGTAAATATCCTGGAGCTCAAAAATGCCGCCGGCCGTCGTGTAGCTCACATAGACCGTGGCGGTGTTGTCCTCGGTATACACAAAGCAGGAGTCGATCGTATACGAGAGATGGCTCATCTCCCAGTCCGCCCACGCTTGGGCATCGATGCCAAGCTCTTCACAGGTGCCGAGGAGGGCGCTATCGCAATCTGCGTTGAGTGTTTTCACTAGCAGGTCGCGTGTGTGGTCGCTGACGAGCTCGGCACTTAGGTATTCGTCTACGAGGGCGATGCATTCCTGCTCATCGAGCTCGTAGCCGGACGCATCGCCGGAGCTGTCGCCATCTTGCGGCGCATCCGGGCCAATGGGGTCCGAGTCGAAATCGATCTCGGGCTCGGGTTCAAGGAGGGATGCCAACGGTGCCGTAACGTCTCTAACGAGGTCAAATGCCGTGCTGAACAGGGATGGCACGATATTGACCAGAGCAATGAGGATGATGATCAGGCTAAAGACCGATCGCTTGCCGCGGCGCGGCTTCGTCGTGTCCTTGGGGGCTGCCTTTGCGGCGCGGCGCTCGCTTTTTGCCTTTGCCCGGGCGGCCTGTTTGCGCTGGCGTGGGGTTAGCCCATCGCCGCTCGGCTTTTTGGGCGCGTCGGAATCTGGAGCGCTGTAGTTGTCACGCATCTTGGTGGGGCTGGTGTAGGGCTCTTCTCCAAACGCGCAATCCTCGGCATGGTGACGGTCTGCGAGCAGATCGGGCGCGTCGGGCTCATCCCACGGGAGGGTGGGTTCGCCGGCGTTGAACGGGTCGACCTGGGTGTCGTGCTTGCTGCGTCGTGCCATGGGCCCTCCCTCATATGCGTGCGGGGCGCCGTGGGGCGGTGCCGCCGTCGAGCCTCGATGGTGCGGGCGCGGTGCGGCGAGTGACCCCCGGCTGGCCCAGTATACCGCCCGCCGCCGCGGGGGCCGCTCTCCCGCCGTTCGCGGGAAACAGGCGGTATGTGGGAACGGGGTGAACGGCGAGCGGGTATTATGCTCCCAACGAACCCTTCGTTCTAAGGATCGGACATGTTCTTCATTTTCGACTTTCTCGGCGGTCTCGTCGGCTTGCTGGTGATCTTTTTAATCGTCGGCGTCGTCACCGGCAATCTGTTCTTCGTGGTCAAGCAGCAGCACGCCGTCATCATCGAGCGCCTGGGCAAGTTCCATCGTATCGTGCCCGCGGGCTTCCATGCCAAGATCCCCTTCGTCGACCGCAAGGCGGCGACGGTCTCTCTGCGCACGATGAAGAACGGCTTCGACATCGACGTCAAGACTGAGGACAACGTCACCATCGGGCTCGAGGTCTCGGCGCAGTACCACGTGAGCTACGAGATGGGCACGCAGCCAATCGAATCCGGCGTGTACAAGAGCTACTACATGCTCCAGCAGCCCGTCGCCCAGATGCGCGACTTCATCACCGACGCCCTGCGCTCCTCCATTCCCGTCTACACGCTCGACGAGGTCTTCGCCAAGAAGGACGACATCGCCAAGGACGTGAACGCCACCGTGTCCGAGCAGATGGACGCCTACGGCTTCACCCTGGTGAGCACGCTCATCACCAAGATCGCGCTGCCCGCCGAGGTCGAGGATTCCATGAACCAGATCAACGCCGCGCAGCGCACCAAGGCCGCAGCGCAGGACCTCGCCGAGGCGGACCGCATCCGCCGCGTCACCGAGGCCAAGGCGGAGGCGGAGGCCATGGAGAAGGCCGGCGAGGGCATCGCCAACCAGCGCAAGGCCATTGCCATCGGCATCAAGGACTCGCTCGAGACCATCCAGGAGACGGGCGTGGGCAACGATGAGGCCAACCAGCTCTTCATGTTCACGCAGTGGACCGAGATGATGAATGAGTTCGCCAAGAGCGGTCGCGCCAGCACCGTGGTGCTGCCCACCGATTTCACGCAGAGCGCGGGCATGTTCGAGCAGATGCTGGCGGCGAGTCAGGCGAACGACTCGGCCCCGGTGCCCGCAGCGCCTCCCGTGCCCCCGGTGGAGCCGCGGGGTTAGGATGCGCGTGCGTGCACGGCGCGCAAAGGGGCAGGCGCATTATACCCGCATGCAGGTAAACTGGGTATAAGCCATCATGATTGCAAGAGGGGGCCGACGATCCGGCCCTTTCGCCTGAAGAGAGAGGGGAAGCGATGAGCAGCTCGCGAAAGATGTTGAAGCTTGTGGCCATCGTGGCGGCCATCACGGGACTCGCCATGTGGACATTCGGCCTGGCGGTCGCCGGCGCCGGCCTGTTCGGCGGGACGGCGATCTCGGGGACCGACGCCGCGCCGCTGTACATGGGCGTGTCCGGCGTCTCGGGTCTGTGCTTTGTGGTGATGGGCTTGATGGGCATGCGCGCGTCCAACGTGCCGTCGCGCAGCGGCACGTCGATTGTCACGGCCTTTGGCTCACTGGCGGTGAGCGCCGTTGCGGTGCTGTTCTGGTCGTGGCAGGGCTTTGTTAAGATCGACGCTCCGAATGCCGTGCTGCTCGTTGTGGGCGTGCTCGAGGCGCTCACGATCCTCTTCTTCGCACGTAAGGTCAAGAAGGAGCACGATACCTGGCACTGAGGCCATATTCCCGCCGTACATCCGCCCCGGTGCATTAAGGTGCACCGGGGCGGTTCGGTTCGGGGCGTCCGCGCGGTTTGCGGGCGCCCCTTTTTCATGTCGGATTTCCGCGATGCGCCGATCGGGACTTCCCCATGTGGTGCTGGGTCCTCGGGGGCGTCGGGCGGTTTATTCGCCGCGAATCCAGCGGATCGAGAGGAGCCTCGCGAACGGCCGCTCCAACTGCGGTGCCGAGCACAGCGCGACGGTGGCGGCGGTGAGGACCACGATCACGGCGGTGCCGGCGAACGGGTCGTCCATCCATGCGAACTCGTACAGGGGCGTATGGAAGGTCAGCCATGCCCGGGCGAGGCGATGGAGTACGTAGACTTGGAGCGTGCGCCTGCCGAGGGTGGTGAGCCAACCTGTGGCGGTGGGCGCGAGTTTGAGAACGGCCAGTGACATGAGGGCACCCATCAAGAAGGCGGTGAGCCTTTGGGCGATTCCCTCAAAAAGCCCGTTTGCATATGGGTTGTCTCCATAGACCATCGGGAAGAACCAGCTGTATGAATCCGTGTCGATGAGGCGCATTGCCACCACGACCCCCGCAAAGCAGAGGGCGGGCCATGGTATGTTGCGTCCATGCAGGCTCGCGACGGTTGCGGGGCGCAGGTAGTAACCGAGGGCGAAGCACGGCAGGAAAGCGCACGTGCGCCCGATGGCAAGAAAGCCGCTCGAGGTGTCCACCAGGCCCGAAAGCAGGGAGATCGCAATCGAGGCCACCATACCGCGCACCGTCCCAAGGCGGGCGAGCACGGGTGTCATCGCATACCAGCAGCCCATGGAGATGAGGTACCACGGCGCCGAGGTGAACGCGCAGATGCGCAGCGGCGTGAGTTTTGCCCCGTTTATGAGTGCGAGGGCGAGTTGGTAGGCAAAGCCCAGGGCGATAAACGAGATGATGCGATTGATCTTGAGTTTGCCGTTGCGATATGCGCTCTTTGCGAACAGGCCGGACATCAGCACGAAGAGCGGCATGTGGAAGAGGTAGACAACGTCGAAGGCGAAGCTGAGGACCGGATTGGTGTTGTGCACGGGATGGGCGATGTGGCCGAGCACGACGAGGATGATGAGGAGTCCTTTGAGGTTGTCGAACAGGGCGATGCGCCCTTCGGGGCTCGATGTGGCGCCATCCGCGCTATCCGAACCGACTCCGCCTGTTGCCTTGGCGCGAGCCAAGCTGTGCTCCTCCATGCATTCCCCTTTTCTGACACCTCGCGTTCACAATCCTAGCGTGAACGCACCTTGCTGGGGCGTGCGAGTAAGATATCTGCATATGTGTATGGACGGCCCCATGCGAGTGCGGGCTCGCGCGAAGAGCGCACGACAAGATTGGTTTTCGGCATGAACGTGAACGATGCGAGGATTGGCTTCATCGGATTCGGAAACATGGCGAGCGCCATGGCGGACGGCTGGATCGCGAGTGGCGCGGTTCCGGCGGGCAACATGTGCGCCTGCGCCGGCCGCTACGAGGCGCTGGTGCCCCGCTGTGAGCAGCGCGGCATGAAGGCGTGCGAGACCTCCCGGCAGGTTGTAGAGGCGTCTGACGTCGTGGTCATCGCGGTGAAGCCGTATATGATCGAGTCGGTGCTCGCCCCACTTACCGACGCGTTCGAGGGCAAGGCGATCCTGTCTGTGGCGGCGGGTTGGAAGTGCACGGATTACGAGCACGTGATTCCCGGGGCCCATCACTTGTCCACGGTTCCCAACACGCCCGTGGCCATCAACGAGGGCGTGATCGCCTGCGAGAAGGCTTCGACGTTGACTGCCGATGAGCACGGGCTCGTGTTCGCCCTGCTCGGCCTGCTCGGCTCGCCCATCGAGGTCGAGACGCGCCTGCTTTCCGTTGCCGGCACGGTGGGCGGTTGCTCGCCCGCGTTCATCGCCATGGTGATCGAGTCGCTGGCGGACGCCGCCGTGAAGCATGGGATTCCCCGCGCGATCGCCTATGAGATGGTGAGCCAGATGGTTGCCGGAACGGCGAAGCTGCAGCTGGCGACTGGCATGCACCCCGGTGCCATGAAGGACGCGGTCTGCTCGCCCGGCGGCACGACCATCAAGGGCGTGGCGGAGCTCGAGGCGGCGGGTATGCGCTCGGCCTTCATCCGCGCCATCGACGTGATCGAGGGCTAGAAGAGGCCGTCTTCGTCGTCGGGCCTGGAGCCTCGGTCGACGTAGATCTTGTGCGTGCGCTTCTCGAGCACGAAGGCGACGATGGCGAAAATCAGCACGCCGGCAAAGAACAGGACCGCAACACCCGTGCGGGTGCCAAAGAGAAAATTGAACAGTTCATCCATGGTTACGTCCTGCTTTCTTGGCTGGGTCGCCTGTCGTTATAACGGGCACCAGTATATACTTGCAATGCATCAACATGCATCACATCGCGTTTCCCTGCGATGAATCGCCGTGCTGCGGTCCAGATTCCCGGGCTGCGGTAACGGCTTTACGAGAGAGAAGTACGGAGGAATCATGCTCGACATCAAGTTTGTACGCGAGAACCCCGAGGTGCTCGACGTCGCCATGGCGAACCGCCAGGGCAGCTGGGACCGCGACCGCTTCTTCGCGCTCGATGAGGAGCGCCGCTCCGTCATCTCGCAGGTCGAGGACCTGCAGGCGACCCGCAACGCCGAATCCAAGAAGATCGGCATGCTCATGAAAGAGGGCAAGCGCGAGGAGGCCGAGGCCGCCAAGGAGGCCGTACGCCAGGTCAACGAGCAGATCGAGGGTCTCGCCGCCCGCCGCTCGGAGCTCGACGCCGAGGTCTCCGACTTCATGGCCCGCATCCCCAACATTCCCTGCGAGGCGACCCCCGTGGGCAAGGACGAGAACGAGAACCCCGAGCGCCGTCGCGTGGGCGAGCCCCGCGACTTCGCCGCCGAGGGATTCGAGCCGAAGGCCCACTGGGATCTGGGCACCGAGACCGGTATCCTCGATTTCGACCGCGGCGCGAAGCTCTCCGGCGCCCGCTTCACCGTGCTCTCCGGTGCCGGCGCGACGCTCGACCGCGCGCTGCAGTGCTTCTTCCTCAACACCCACATCGCCCGTGGCTTCAAGGAGTTCATCCCGCCGGTGATCGTGAACCGCGAGATCATGTACGGCACGGGCCAGCTGCCCAAGTTCGAGGACGATGCCTACCACACTGGCGAGGACCAGTTCTTGATCCCCACCGCTGAGGTCGCGCTCACCAATCTTCACGCCGGCGAGGTGCTCGATGCCTCCCAGCTGCCGCTGCGCTATACCGCCGGCACCCCGTGCTTCCGCGAGGAGGCCGGTTCCGCCGGTCGCGACACGCGCGGCATCATTCGCCAGCACCAGTTCACCAAGGTCGAGATGGTCAAGTTCGCCCGTCCGGAGGAGTCCGACGACGAGCTCGAGAGCATGGTGGCCGAGGCCGAGTACCTCCTGCAGCAGCTCGGCCTGCCCTATCGCGTGATCAGCCTGTGCACCGGTGACCTGGGCTTCTCTGCCCGTCAGACCTACGATATCGAGGTTTGGCTGCCGAGCTATAACGCCTACAAGGAGATCTCCTCCTGCTCCAACTGCGGCGACTTCCAGGCCCGCCGTGCCAACATCAAGTACCGCGACCCCGAGAACTTCAAGGGCACGCGCTTCGTCCACACGCTCAACGGCTCCGGCCTGCCCACCGGTCGCACCATGGCCGCCATTATGGAGAACTATCAGAACGCCGACGGCTCCATCACGGTGCCCGAGGTTCTGCGCCCCTACATGGGCGGCATCGAGAAGATCGAGCCGCTGGCGTAGGGGGGCGGCCATCTTCTCCCATGGAGCGCCGGCGCGCCATATGCGCAACCAGCCCTTCACCGTTCGCATCGGCGCCCCAAGGAGGCCCGCGATGCTCGTATGGCCGTGGCCATCGGCGAACGGCTCCGCAGCCCCTCCTCTTCAGCACCTCGCCGTATTGTGCCCTCAGGTCGCACGTCATGAAGACGCCTCCCATTTCTCGTGTCCAAGAAATGGGAGGCGGTTCAGAAAACACGTGCCCGGGCGACCCGCTTTAAGGAGGTCGGGCAAAAGGGGCCCGTTCGCTAGCGCGTTGTGCCCTCATGTCGCGCGCGGATGAAGTCGCGGTACCAGGCGAAGCTGTCCTTCTTGATGCGCTCGAAGGACCCGTTGCCGTGGTTATCGGCATCCACGTACACCACGCCGTAGCGCTTCTCCATCTCACAGCTGCCGGCGCTCACGATATCGATGACGCCCCACATGATGTAGCCGATCACGTCTACGCCGTCGGCGACCGCCTCGTCGATCTGCTCAAAGTGACGTGCCAGGTAATCGACGCGGTACGGGTCGTGTACCACGGGCTTGCCGCCGCCGTCACGCTCAAGCACATCGCGGGCGCCCATGCCGTTCTCGGAAATGAAAATCGGCTTGCGCACACGGTCGTAGAGCTTGTTGAGCGCCGTGCGCAGGCCCACGGGGTCGATCTGCCAGCCCCACTCGGTGGCCTGCAGATACGGGTTCTTGACGGTGCACACGAGGTTGCCCGCGGTGTGCTCGGCCGTCTCGCTCGTGGAGCACACGCTCGACTGGTAGTATGAAATACTCGCAAAATCGCAGGTGTGGCGCTCTAGCAGCTCCAAGTCATCCTCGCCAAGCTCGATGAGGATGCCGTGCTCGGCAAAGAATCGGTCCATGTAGCCGGGGTAGTACCCGCGGGCGAGGACGTCTACCGCGAGCCACTGGTTGATCTGCTCCTCGCGGATTGTCTTGAGGTTGTCCTCGGGTGAGCAGGTGTGCGGGTAGTAGCAAAAGTCGGCCACCATGCAACCGGACTGGCAGGCGGGAGCGATTTCACGCTGCATCTGGATAACGCGCGCGCTCGCTACGAACTGGTGGTGAAGTGACTGGAACACGTCGGACTGGTTGTACTCGCCGTCCTCGGGCTTAATGAGGCCCACGCCGTTCCAGGGGCTAAAGTAGCCCGCGTTGATCTCGTTGAACGGCAGGTAATAATCGATGGCGTCGCCCCAGCGCTCGAACACCACGCGCGCAAAGCGCGCGTACAGGTCGATGAGCGCTCGGTTGGTCCAGCCTCCATAGGCTTCGACCAGGTGCAAGGGCAGGGCATAGTGCGTGAGCGTGAGGAACACTTTCATGCCCGCCTTGCGCACGGCGGAGAACACACGGTCGTAGTAGGCGAGCCCCTCGGGATTCGGCTCGGGCTCATCGCCCATGGGGAACAGGCGTGCCCAGCTGATTGAAAACCGGTAGATGTCTATGCCGAGTTCCTGCAGCAGGGCGATGTCCTCCTCCAGATGATGGTAGCCGTCCGATGCCGTGCGGAAAGGATAGGCGCCCCGGGTATCAGTCTTGGCGCGCTCGACAGCCGAGCGAGTGAGCAGGCGGGTTGCCGTGGTGGCATCGCTCGTGCGCGGCAGGTAGGGGCGCACATCCTGTGTGTCGAGCCCCTTGCCGCCGGCGGCAAAAGCTCCCTCGTACTGACTGCTCGCCGTGGCGCCGCCCCACAAGAGTGCGCGCGAGGACGCCGGTCGAGGCAGGGAGGTGAGTTTGCGATCGCGCTCGGCTAGCATGCGGAGCGCCCTTCGAGTGCCTGGCGAACATGGCCGTTCGAGGCGGAAAGTGCTTCGGCCGCCTGAGCGGCGGGCAGGTTGAGCAGGATGCTCGTGACGGCGAGCTTGACGCTGCCGTTCGCCTCCTCGAGGGCGGCAGCTGCCGCCTCGGGCGTGCAACCGCAAGCCTCGATCACGATGTTACGTGCGCGTGCGTGGAGCTTCTGGTTGGTTTGCTTCACATCGACCATGAGGTTTTGGTACACCTTGCCGGTGAGCGTCATGGCGCCGGTCGAGATCATGTTGAGCACCAGCTTTTGAGCGGTACCGGCCTTGAGGCGGGTAGAGCCGGTGAGAACTTCCGGGCCCGTTACGGGTTCGATGGCGAGCTCCGCCACCTCTCCGATGCGCGATGTGGGCACGCAGGCTACGGCCGCCGTCTTGCAGCCGAGCTCGCGCGCGTAGGTGAGGCCGCCGATCACGTACGGCGTGCGGCCGCTCGCGGCGAGGCCCACCACGAAGTCACGCTCGCACAGGTCGATCGCGCGTAGATCGCCCTCGCCCTGGGAGGTGTCGTCCTCGGCGCCTTCGCGGGCTTTGACGAACGCGTCCTCGCCGCCGGCGATGAGGCCGACCACCAGGTCGCTGTCGACGCCGAACGTGGGCGGGCACTCCACCGCGTCGAGCACGCCCAAGCGCCCGCTTGTTCCCGCGCCCAGGTAGATGATGCGGCCACCGTCGGCAAGACACGAGGCGGCCCACTGGATCGCCTGCGCCACCTGCGGCAGCACGCACTCGACCGCCTTCACCGCGTTGGCGTCCTCGGCGTTCATGGCCTGCGCGATCTCAAGCGGGCTGAACGTGTCGAGCTCAAGGGTGAGCGGGTTGCGCTGTTCGGTGGTGAGTTTGGAGAGGTCTACCATTTTTTGAGCGTCCTTTACTGGTTGAGGTTGCCCATGGCCTGATACATCTCGATCATCTCGGCGATGAGCTCCTTGGCGAGGATGGCGGTCATGAGATGGTCTTGCGCATGCACAAGCATCACGTTGACCTCAGTGTGGTTGCCGCTCGCCTCTTTGGTGAGCAGGGAGGTCTGGATGTGATGCGCCTCGAGCACCGACGCCTCCGCCTGCTCGATGAGCTCCTTCGCGCCGGCGAAGTCGCCCTGCTTGGCGAGCGCGAGCGCCTCGTAGGCCTTGCTGCGTGCATCGCCCGCCTGCGCGATCAGGCCAAAGGCGATCATCTCGGGGGAGGTCTCGGTCGGCTCGTTCATGTGAGGGGCCTTTCTTTGGGGTGTGCATTACTATCCCGCATGCGGGTTCGTGTTGAAGATAGACCATGCGCAAAACTCCGACAAGGACGGTCGAAGGCGAGTCAAACGCTGTGGCCCCATCCGGCGCTCACATGTTTCGTCATGGCATCTACCATAACGAAACCGCACGTAAACGGTGGTATAGGCAAAATCGTTCACCGACTTTTCCGATTGCACGCTAGCGGGTTGCTTTTGCCGTTGAGGGTAAAACATGTCACGCGAGTCCTCCACAGCCGGCGATTTTCAACCGTTTACGGCCCATTCGTGTCAGAAATTGAAATTAAATTTCTTGTACCATGCTTATAGCTGACAAATAATTTTCACTATCTACAATGGCCTTACAGGTTGGAGGTACGCCCCATGGCAAGCCTACTGGTACGTTTAAAGCAGCATAAGGACAGCGCAAGCCCGGCTGAGCGCGACTTGATCGGGAGGATTCTCGAGGCACCCGGAGAGATCTCTGGGCTGAGCATCCACGAGCTGGCGGCATACACGTTCGCCTCCCCGTCGACCATCACCCGTATGTGTAAAAAGCTGGGCCTCAAGGGATATAAGGAGTTCCAACGTTTTCTCATATACGATCTAGCGCTTCTACGTGAGAACGAGTTGTCCAAGATCGACGATCTGGCGCCCACCGACACGACGCGGCAGACCATCGAGAAGGTCACGAGGGGCAACGTCGACTCGTTGCGCTTGGTGGGCAAACTCAACGATCCCGAGGTGTACGACACATGCGTTGACCTTATGGAAGCCGCGCGCACCATCAACCTGTTCGGGATGGGGGCATCGCTGCTCTCAGCTCGCGACCTGCACTACAAACTCTTGAGGATTGGGGTGAACTGCAACCTGATTGACGACTGGCATGGGCAGTTGCTGTATGCCTCGAATAGCGGTCCGGATGACCTCTCGATTGCGATTAGCTATTCGGGTTCGACCGATGAGGTTAACACGTGTGCGCGCTTGGCTCACGAGCGAGGTGGCAAGGTGATCGCCATCACCGGCGCTGGCTTTGAGTCTGAGCTCACGCGCAGCGCCGACCAGATCCTCTTTGTCGGATCGACCGAACCGCTCATGCGCTCCGCCGCCATGGCATCGCGCATCGGCCAGCTGGGAGTCATCGATATCCTATTCAAATCATTCGTCAATCGCAACTATGAGCGCTTTTCGGAGGTATTGGAGAAAAACCAGATCCGAAAGCACCAGTGAAAGGTGGTTACCATGAAGGACTACAAGATCCTGCTCGTCTGTTCCGGTGGCATGTCCACCACCATCTTGATGACCAAGATGCAGAAGTACGCGGAGGAGAAGGGCTTTGGCCTCAAGGTCGATGCCTGCGCCATGGGCGTGTGCCAGGACAAGGCACCCGAGTACGACGTCATCCTGCTCGGCCCGCAGATCGCCTATCAGAAGGGCGGCATCGCCGCCAAGGTGTCCATCCCGGTTGCCGCCATGCAGCCCCAGGATTACGCGATGGCTCGCTGCGAGAACATCTTCAAGCAGGTCGATGAGATTTTGAGCTAAGGCCCACGTGCGCTCGGCAGTCGAGTGCCCTTGAGTAAGAAAGGATGCGAACACATGGACAAATTCCAAGCGTTCCTCGATAGGTCTCTCGGGCCTATCATGAGCAAGCTCGGTGGAAACCGCTATCTGCTTGCCGTGCGCGACGGCGTTGTTTCCGCGCTGCCGCTCATCATCGTTGGCTCGTTCTTCTTGATCGTTGCCATGCCGCCGCTGCCCCAGGACTGGGAGATCTACAAGTTCCTGTCCGGCAACGCGGCCACGATTCTGCTGCCCTACCGCATGACCATGTACATCATGGCGCTCTACGCGGTCTTTGGCATGGGTAACAGCCTCGCCCGTTCTTACAACCTGGACGGCGTTTCGGGCGGTATCCTGTCCGTCATGGCGTTCCTGCTGACCTTCACCCCGGTCAACGTTGCCGCTGAGGCCGAGGCTGGCGTTGCCGGCTTTGTGCTGCCCATGGCCAACCTGGGTGGCGGCGGCCTGTTCGTGGGCATGATCGTGACCTTCATCGCGATTAACGTGTTCCGTTTCACGAACAACTCCAAGTTCAAGATCACCATGCCCGAGCAGGTTCCCCCGTCGGTTGCTCGCTCCTTCGAGGCCCTTACGCCCACGCTCATCGTGATCTTGATCATCGGCTCGCTCACGTACTTCGTGGGCTTCAACTGGCACACCGCGGTCTCCACGCTGATCGCTCCGCTCGTGAGCGCCACCGACACCCTTCCGGGTGTCCTGCTCATCGTCTTCCTTACCTGCTTCTTCTGGTTCTTCGGCATCCACGGCGTGTCCATTGTGGGCTCCATTGCCCGTCCGCTGTGGCTGACCCTGCTTGAGCAGAACGCCAACGCCGTCGCCGCTGGTGCTGCCGGTACCGCCCTGCCCGCCATCTCCGCCGAGCCCTTTTATCAGTGGTTCATTTGGATTGGCGGCTCGGGTTGCACCATCGGCCTCGCGCTGCTGCTCGTGACCGTCTGCCGCTCCAAGTACCTCAAGGATCTTGGCCGTCTGGCCGTCGTTCCGGCGATCTTCAACATCAACGAGCCCCTGATCTTCGGTACGCCCATCGTGCTGAATCTCACCCTCGCGATCCCGTTCATCGTGACGCCCATGGTCTGCGCCGTCATCGCTTGGGTCGTGACCTCCATGGGTCTCGTGAACCAGGTGATCGTGACCGCCCCGTGGACCCTGCCCGGGCCTATCGGTGCCTACCTGGCCACCGGAGGCGACTGGCGTGCCTCGGTGCTGTGCATTGTCCTGATCATCATTTCCGTCCTCTGCTATCTGCCGTTTGTCAAGATGTACG
Source organism: Collinsella sp. AF08-23 (assembly GCF_003479805.1). Lineage (GTDB taxonomy): Bacteria > Actinomycetota > Coriobacteriia > Coriobacteriales > Coriobacteriaceae > Collinsella. The sequence continues at coordinate 59,290 of NZ_QUHV01000002.1, forward strand.
ACAAGCAGCAGCTCAAGGAGGAGGGTTCGCTCGAGGAGCAGCCCGCCGCCGACGTCGCGTAGCGCGAGCGATAACGTGACCGCTGTGTAGCCATCGCACGGGTCCCGGGCACAAGGTAGCTCGGGACCCGTTATTGTTTTGAACCTCGTAGGCGCGCCGTGCGGCTCGCCCGCATAGACGAAAGGAACCTCATGAAGCGCTTGGGTATCTCCATCTATCCGGAAAAGGCCACCAGGGAAGAAACGTTCGCCTATATGGAGCGCGCGGCCAAGGCGGGTTTCTCGCGGATCTTTAGCTGTTTGCTTTCGGTCGAAGATGACCGCGAGACGCTCAAGCGCGATTACATCGAGATGAACAATCGCGCACACGAGCTGGGTTTTGAGGTCATGCTCGACTGCAATCCGCGCGTGTTCGACGAGCTTGGCGTGTCGTATAAGGACCTATCGTTCTTCAAGGAGATCGGCGCGGACGGCATTCGCCTGGATATGGGCTTTAGTGGCAGCGAGGAATCGCTCATGACGTTCAACCCGCAAGGGTTGCTCGTCGAGATTAACATGAGCAACGACACCCACTACGTGGACACCATCATGGATTATTGTCCCGACACGAATCACCTGGTGGGGTGTCACAACTTCTATCCACACAACTACTCCGGCCTCACGCTGGAGCACTTTACCAAGTGCACCGAGAACTTCCGCCGCCATGGCTTGCAGACGGCCGCGTTCGTAACGTCCCAGGCGAGTGGTACGTTTGCCAACTGGCCCGTGACCGACGGTCTGCCCACGCTTGAGATGCACCGGCACCTGCCGCTGCACCTGCAGGTGGAGCACTTCATCTCCATGGGCACCATCGACGACGTCATCATCTCGAACTGCTATCCGAGCGATGAGGAGCTCGCTATTTTGAAGGACCTGCCGCGCAACCTCGTGTGCTTTGACGTTGAACTCATCGAGGGTCTGCCCGAGGTCGAGCGCTCCATCGTGCTCGACGAGCTACACTTCAACCGCGGCGATGTCTCGGTCAACTTTCTGCGCTCCACGCAGAGTCGCGTCAAGTACAAGGGCCACGAGTTCAAGGTCCTCAACGCCCCTGCCACAATCCGTCGCGGCGACGTGGTCATCGAGAGCAGTGAATACGGTCATTATGCCGGTGAGCTGCAGATCGCCCTTTCCGATATGGAGAACAGCGGCAAGAGCTCCGTGGTGGGCCACGTGCCCGACATCGAGCACTTCCTGCTCGATACGATTCGCCCGTGGCAGAAGTTCCGCTTTAGGGAGGCGTGCTAGGCATGCAGTGGATCGGCGTGGACGGCGGGGGTACCAAGACTCTGTTCGAGCTGTACGACAACGACATGAACATGCTGCAGCAGCTGCGCCTGCCCACGTGCCACGCCGGTCAGGTGGGCTACGACGGCATGCGCGCGGTGCTCGCCGAGGGCGTGGAGGCGCTCGCGGCGGCAGCTGGTGACGAGGTGGGCATTGGCTTTGGCCTAGCGGGCTACGGTCAGGACCCCCGCATCCGCGCCTCGATCGAGGAGGTCGTGCGCGCGGTCGCCGGTGAGCGCCCATTCGAGCTGGTGAACGACGTGCGCGCCGCTTGGGCCTCGAGCCTCGCTGTGCGCGATGGCGTCGCGGTCATTTGCGGGACGGGCTCAATCGCCTACGCCGTCCGCGGCGAGCGGGAGCAGCGCGCCGGAGGCTGGGGCTATCAGATCGGTGACGAGGGGAGCGGCTGGTGGATCGGCCGCGAGCTGCTGCGTCTGTTCAGCCGCCAAGCCGATGGACGCGATGAGCGAGGCACGCTGTTTGATGTCGTGATGGAGCGGCTGGGGCTTTCCGAGCCTTCCGACCTGATCCTGTACGTCCGTGATGAGCTGGGGGGCGAGCGCGCGAAGGTGGCATCGCTCACGAGCGTGATGCGTGACGCCGCTCTGGCGGGGGATCCCTTTGCATTGAACGTGTACGAGCGCGCGGCTTCCGAGTTGGCGCAAATCGCCTCCGCCGCCGTCGGGGGGTTGTTTGAGCACGGCGAGTACGTTCCCGTGGGGTATGTGGGCGGCGTGTTCGAGGGAGCGGGCGAGCTGCTGTTCTCGCCATTGCGCCGTGCGCTGCCCGAGGGCTTTGAGCTTGTCGAGCCGGTGTTCGGGCCTGCGGCGGGTCCCTGCCTGATCCTGCGCCAGCGACTTGGGGAGTAGGAGGCGCCATGCTAGCGATTGGATTGATGTCCGGCACCAGCTTGGATGGCGTGGACTGTGCCCTTGTGGATATCGACGGCGTGGACGAGTCCACGCGTGTAGAGTTGCGCGAGTTCATCACCTATCCCATGCCCGATGCCACGAAGGCTCGGATTTTGGAGGCGGTGGCGCCCGGGGGCGGGGATTCGCGTCTGCTGTGCTCGCTCCATGCCGAGTTGGGCCACCTGTTCTCACGTGCGGTCGCCGCGGTGTGCGAAAAGGCCGGGGTTGCGCCCGGTGATGTCGCGTTCGTTGCCAGCCATGGTCAGACGATTTGGCACGAGCCGGGTGCATCGCGCGATTACGCGGATGGCAGCCGCTTTCATGCCGGAACGTTGCAGCTGGGCGATGCCGCCGCGATCGCCTTCGACCATAACATCCGCGTGGCGTATGACTTCCGCGCCATGGATGTGGCTGCCGGCGGCCAAGGCGCGCCCCTCGTGCCGTTCTCCGAGATCGTGCTGTACGGTTCGACCGAACACAACCGCGTGCTGCTGAACATCGGCGGCATCGGGAACGTCACCGTGCTGCCGCGCGGGAGCCGTGCGGGCGACGTGTTCGCCTTCGACACCGGCCCGGGCAACATGGCGGTTGATGAGGCATGCCGTCGTCTGTTCGGCGTCGAGTATGATGAGGGCGGGCGTGTCGCGGCGCGCGGACGCGTGGATGAGGGCGTGCTTGCCGAGTTGCTCAAGCATGGGTTCTTTGGCATGGAGCCGCCCAAGTCGACCGGTCGCGAGATGTTTGGTATGCAGTTCGTTGAGGAGTTCCTTGCGGCGCACCCCCAGATGGACCCCGAGGATGCAGTCGCCACGCTCACCGAGTTCACCGCGGCGAGTGTGGCGGATGCTTGCGAGCGTTTCGTTGCCCCGAGGCTCGACGGGGAGCTCGACGAACTGATTGTGGGCGGTGGTGGCGCGCACAACGCCACGCTCGTGACGCGTATCGCGGCCCGCATGCCGAATACACATGTGTGCACGCAAGACGAGTTGGGCTATTCTTCCGACGCGAAAGAAGCGGTCGCCTTCGCCGTGCTGGGCAACCAGACGCTGAGCGGGCGCCCCTCAAATGTTCCCTCCGCCACCGGCGCGTGTGAGTCGGTTGTGCTGGGTAGTGTTATCAATCCCCCGAGGAGCAGGTAATGAGTAGAAAGACCAAGGCGCAGATCGCCGCCCGTGGGACTGCGGCGGACCCGTCGCGCAAAGATGCCGAGAGACTGCGCACCGAGGCAAAGCAGAGCGTCCAGAAGTCAGCCAAGCTCGTAGGTGTCATGCCCGAGGATCTGGCGAACGAGGTGACGGCAACGGGTTCCGTCCCGTTTACATTCAAGAGTGCGTTCCTTTTGGGTGGGGCAGTCTTGCTGGGAACAATCGTCATCCCATTTTTCGCGTCAAAGGCGGGTGTTGGGATCGGGCTTTCGACGACCTGCGCCGCGCCGGTCTTGACGGCAAGCGCGCTCGCGTTCTCCCGGTTCTTCCTCGACTCAAAGCGCGGGCTCTGCCAGGGGTTTTTCATTACGTTCGCGGTCGCCCTCGCGTCGCTCACGCTCCTGTGCTGGTTGCTGTTCTTCCGGGGCATCATGGTGTAGACGGGCAGCCCCAACACATTTCACGTGTTGAACGACGGTCGCCTTCGGGCGGCCGTTTTTGTTTGGGGGAGTAGCACGGCGTCCGGACAAACCTCGGCGCTCTCCATCGAATACGAACAGAAGTTCCACGAACAAATGTTCCGTTATTGGGTAAACTAGATGACGAGGAGAGCGGTCGAGTTGAAAGGGGAGTGGCGATGCTAGATCTGTTTGATTGCGGAGCGATGCTGTTTGAGAGCGACCAGGATGAGGAGGTACTGCGTATCGAGTGCGCAATGACGCCCGAGGGCGCGTTGGAGGTGATGCAGGAAAGCGATGGCCCGCTTACCGAGTGGTGCTTTGAGGAGACGCCGCATCGCATCGAGGCGGTGGTGGAACCCGCGGAACTCGACGCGCTTATGGAGTACTTCCATGTGGATGAGCCTTACCAGTTGCCGGCGATTCTCCGGCTGGAGTACACGGGCTACGACTGCTTCCTGCGCCTGCGTGCCCTCCTGCGCCGTTTGGCGGTCCCGTACACCGTTCTCGAGGCCGCGATTGCGCGCTGAGGGGAGAGGAAAGGGGGAATGGATATGCCTGAGCTTGTTGACGTGGTCGAGGTGGAGCCTTTGGATGGCTATCGCCTACGTCTTGTTTTTGAAGATGGGAAGCGGGGCATTTTGATGTCGCTCCCTATTTGGGCATCGGCGTCTTTTGCAAGCTCGAGGAATAGCTGCTAGTTTCAGGAATCTGAAAAAGTGGCGAAGAATCCTTGACGGGGTGCATGATTGGTGGCACTATATACTTCGCGTTGCGGCGTTACCTCAGCTGGATAGAGGGTCTGACTACGAATCAGAACGTCACAGGTTCGAATCCTGTACGCCGCACCAGTCGAAATGAGAACCCGGGTCGTCTAAGCGGCTCGGGTTTTTTTAATGTGGCATCGCTGTGAAAAGGATGAGAGGGTGGGGTCGTGATGGCTTGAGGCCGTGGCCCAACACCGCCGTCCTATCGTTGCAACCGAAGTCGCCGCTGGGGTTGCCTCCGTCGAAAAGATTTTAGGTTTAGTGCTTGACTCCGCCATGGGCGCGTGGCAATATATTCCGTGCGTTGCGGCGTTACCTCAGCTGGATAGAGGGTCTGACTACGAATCAGAACGTCACAGGTTCGAATCCTGTACGCCGCACCAGTCGAAATGAGGACCCGGGTCGTATAAGCGGCCCGGGTTTTTTATACAACGTTTGCGTTGCGAGCGTCTTGGGTGCCCATTTACCTCGGACCGCATATCGCTTCGGCTTTAGTAATAAGGTTGATCTTTATCCACATTACATGCCCTTTTCAGCCTAGTTTCGGGAGTTGCACGCCTGTTTCAGAATGCTGACAGGGCTGTTTCCCCTTTGCATCTATACGTTAACGAGTGGGTCTCGCGCCAGTCCTGAGCGTTCCGGGTGGCATGATGGCCAAGTTGCAATTGCGCCGTGGGCCAATGTGGTCCGGCGCGACCGGTCCACCAGGTTATGTACGCAAAACCGGATTGTTAGGGGATACCATGTTCGACACCGGTTCAACGGCCTTCATGCTCATCTGCACCATGCTCATCTTCCTTATGACCCCAGGTCTCGCATTTTTCTACGGGGGTCTTGCCCGCCGTAAGAACGTCGCCAACACCATGCTCATGACCTTTGTGGTCATTGGTGTCGTCGGTGTGCTCTGGATCCTCGCCGGCTGGTCTTTCGCGTATGGCGGAGACGGATCCATCTCGTTTTTCGGCGGTTTTGACCAGCTGCTTTGCTTGCCCGTTGTCCAGCAGGTTCTCGAGCAGGCCGTGAACCCACCGGTCGATGCCACCTATCCCGCCATCGTCAACATCGCCTTTCAGATGGCCTTTGCCATGATCACCTCGGCGATTATCACCGGTTCCGTTGCCGGCCGCATGAAGTTCAGGGCGATCGTGCTGTTCCTGGGCATATGGGTGCTGGTTGTGTACGCCCCGCTCGCACACATGGTGTGGGGCGGCGAAGGCTCGTTGATTGGCGAGCAGATCGGCGTGCTCGACTTCGCCGGTGGTGACGTGGTCCACATTTCCTCCGGCCTCACCGGTCTGGTGCTTTGCATCGCACTGGGCGGCCGTCGCGGTTTCGGTGTCATGAGTTACCGTCCGCACAACGTGCCCTTTGTTGCCCTCGGTGCTGGTCTGCTGTGGTTCGGTTGGTTTGGCTTCAACGCCGGTTCGCAGTTTGCCGCCGACGGCGTTGCCGCCCTCGCGTTGCTCAACACCGTCACCGCAAGTGCGTCGGGCCTGGTGTCGTGGCTGATTGTGGAGCGACTTGCAACGGGAAAGCCCACGCTGGTGGGCGCCAGCACGGGCCTGGTGGCAGGCCTGGTTGCCATCACGCCGAGCGCGGGCTTCGTCGAGCCCTGGGCTGCGCTGATCATTGGCGCCGCGGTCCCGCCGGTGTGCTACTTCGCGATCTCGCACCTCAAAGCCCGTTTCGGCTACGACGACGCGCTTGACGCGTTTGGCTGCCACGGCATTGGTGGTATCGTTGGCGGCATCCTCACCGGCCTGTTCTGCGTGCCCGAGCTGTCATGGACGTCCTTTGGCGGTCTGCTCTACACCGGCGATCCCACGCTGCTCGTCGCGCAGGTCCTGGGCATTGTGGTCACGGTCGCCATCGTCCTCGTTCTCGACCTTGCCATCGTGTTTGTGGTGAAGGCTCTTTGCGGTGGCAGCCTGCGCGTTGAGGAGTCTAAGGAGGCTTTGGGCCTGGATATCTCCGAGCATGGAGAGAGCGCCTATCCCGCTTTCACGGGCTTGGACTAGACCTGCTGCGAGCTCGTTTGGCTCGCTAACCGGCGCGTATAAATGAAACGATAGGAGTAGCCATGAAGAAACTGACCGCTGTTGTTCGTCAGGACAAGCTCGAGGTCCTCAAGGAGACGCTGTTCGATAAGGGCATTCGCGGCATGACCATCTCTCAGGTACAGGGCTGCGGCAACCAACACGGCTGGAAGGAGTACGTGCGTGGCACCGAAGTCCTTCTCAACACCATCCCCAAGGTCGAGTTCGAAATCGTTGTGAATGACGAGCAGGTGAATGATCTAGTGCGGGTCATTTGCGATGCAGCTCGAACGGGGGAGGTCGGGGATGGAAAGATCTTCGTGACCCCTGTGGAGGACGTCATTCGCATCCGCACCGGCGAACACGGGCCCGCCGCGCTGTAGCGGCTCTGGGCGTTGCGGGTAGGAGCGTTGCGCTCCGCTGCAGGTCGTTATGCTTTGCCGTTACCTTCGCCGTGAATGTATGCTCGGACGATGGGGTCGACCCTTTGGGCGCCCCGTCGTCCGAGTTCGTCAATGATGCGTTGTGGCAGCGCGTGCTCTCCTGTCTGCGCATTTTGGAGCAGCGTCGCCTTGAGCTCATCCTCGCCGAGACTCACCCGCTCCGTGCCGGCGTCCAAGCGCACGCGGACCTGCTCAAACCCCAGGCTATGCAGGTAGTCCTCGCAGGCTTGAACAACATGAAGCTTCTCCGCGGTGAGGATTTCACCACAGGGGACACGCGTTGCCAGACAGGCTCCTGCCGGGAGGTTCCACACCTCGTGCCCCCAGGCGCGCAGCACCTCGCGCTCCTCTGCCTTGCTCCAACCTGTTTCCATGAGGGGGGATTTCGCGCCAAGTTCTCGCACGGCGCGCGTGCCGGGGCGGTAGTCTCCGACGTCGTCGGCATTGCTGCCCTCCAGGACCACGTGCGCTCCAAGCTCATGCGCGGCATCCATGATGCGTTGGAATCCCAAGCGCTTGCAGTGATAGCAGCGATCTGCGGGGTTCTTCGCCACGGTGGGATCCGAAAGCGGATCGACCGCGATGCTGACCACATGGGCCCCTAGGCGCTCAAACCGCTCCCGCTCTCGTTCGAACGATGCGCGCTCGGGCGTTCCCACCAGGGGTGTATCGAGGTGAATGAGATGCACATGGCTCGGGGGCAGCGCACGCACGCAGACCGCGGCGAGGAAGGTGCTGTCCACCCCGCCCGAAAATCCGATGGCGACGCTTTCGTACGACCGAAGCAGCTCGATAAGCCGTTGCATCTTCTCGTCGCTGCAAATCGATATTGGTATGTCGATTCTTGTGCTCATGGAAGGTATCTTACCCAACGAGCCGTTACAATGCTTGCCGAGGGCGAGGTTGATGGCTTCGCATCTCAATTCGCATCATATCGACATGTTCTCGGCGCCGTGCGAGACTGACGTTAAGAGGAGAGCCATGCAGCCCATTCAAGCGATTCTTTTTGACATGGACGGCACGCTCGTCGATTCCGAGCGGGTGAGTCAGGCGGCGTGGAAGCTCGCCGCCCACGACTTGGGATTCGAGCTCCCCGATGCGCTCACCCAGTCGTTCATTGGCCGCACCGCGCCATCGGTGCATGCCCTGGTGGCGAATCACCTGCATGGAGATGAGGCTCTCGCCGAGGAGTGCTTCCGCCTGCATCACGTGCATTTTGATCGCATTTGCGAGACGGACCTCACGTTGATGCCCGGCGCCCGCGAGGCGCTCGAGGAGCTGAGCACCGCCGGATATCCGCTCGCTTTGGCAACTTCAACCTACCGCGCGAAGGCCATTCCGCGTCTTGAGCGCTTTGGGCTGCTCGACATGTTCGCCACGATGACCACGGGCGACGAGATTGAGAACGGCAAGCCGGCACCCGACATCTTCCTGTTGGCGGCGGAACGTATGGGCGTCGAGCCGGCCAACTGCGCGGTGGTAGAGGACTCGCATAACGGTGTCCGCTCTGGTCACGCCGCCGGCGCGCGGGTCTTCATGATTCCCGACATGGTGCCGCCCACCAGCGAGATTGAGGCCATGTGCACGGCGATCCTCGGCAGCCTGCATGAGTTGCCCGCCGCGATTGCCGCCGTGAACGGATAAATTGCACCGACGGGGCAATGCGCGCGCCATTGGGGGTTGTCCCTAATGGCGCGCTCGGTAAATACGCAAATGCGGGGTTAAATTGACGACGCGCGAGTAGACAGAGTTCCCCTTTTGACAAAACCGCAGGTAGTTGTGTTGTCAAAAACAAGCTCTACTTGGTGTAACAGATTTTAACCTCGCATTTGCGTATTTCTTTCTTTAGGTACGTTGAGTTTGCTGGGCGTTGAGAATCCCGAGCCCATCACCACTGCGGAAAGCTATGAGCAGAATTTCACCAATGAGGGCGGCTTTGAGTTCCGCTTTAGGTATCTCAAGAACATCATGGGTTTGTGGATGAATCAGTCGGTCCGTCGTGAGATTAACGGCGTGGACTACGTTGAGGGGAAGACCGCACGCAAAGCGATGCTCGACCACAAGGTCGGCTTTGACGAGCTGTGCGACCTGTGCCGCGAAGCAGAGCCGTTCGAGGCCTACGTCGATGTGCAGGACGATCGCTTCTTGGTGCCCGATTCCATGATTGCCGAGATCAAGCGTGCCCGCGCCGATGGCGACCAGCCTGTCCCAGAGACGATCGGCGAGATCATCCGCACGATCTACTGCAGCATGGGCGCCTGCTATGCGAAGGCGGTCGAGGGGCTCCGCGAGCTGACGGGCAACGAGTACACCTCGATCAATATCGTCGGCGGCGGGTGCCAGGACTATTACCTCAATCAGATGACGGCGAACGCCACGAGATTGCCGGTCTTCGCCGGGCCCATTGAGGGGACGAGTATCGGCAATCTGATCGTCCAGATGATCGCCGGCGGGGAATTTGCCAGCTTGCAAGACGCCCGCGATTGCGTTGCCCGCAGCTTCGACGTGAGGCGCATCGATCCGCAGCCCTAACCAATAAGGAGGAAAACATGCTCGTAGAAACTCGCGCGAAGGTCGGAGTCTTCTCCATCGCCCTCGGCGCCTATCTGCCCCAGTTCTATCCGGGCCGCGGCACCAACACGTTCCTCGGTATCACGCAGGATGGTGACGGCTACTTCAAGTTCGTGGCCGCCGAGGGCGAGAACGTGGATGGCCCGATCTTCACCTTTGGCGACACCAACATGCGCATGAAGTTCTCGGATGGTGCCCGGCAAGTCCGAGATTGCCGAGGCGTCCTGCGCGCTCATGAAGAGCTACGAAGCGATTGTGTGGGCGCACCACGGCCTGTTCGCGGCCGGTCCGGATTTCGACACGACCTTTGGCCTCGCGCACACCATCGAGAAGGCGGCGGAGATCTACCTCGCGGCCCGTGCGGCTAACGGCGGTTCGGACGACTTCCTCAACCGCATTTCCGACCAGGATCTTCGTGATACCTGCCGCGATTTCTTCATGCAGGGTGCGATCCGTGCGGCGGAAGATGATTTTGAGAATGACGTCTGCGGGACCACGCTTGCCGCGCTCTCCGGTCAGGATGTTGCGTTCGTGCGGGCGATGGCCCAAGACGATCGCCCCTCGCGCCGTCGCCGGAGGAGCCCATGCGGGCTCCTGCCTAACCCGACTACAGGTACCCACTGATATCCAGGTCCGGATCGGCGAAGTCGGTGGCGTTGTGCTCTCCGGAGCTTGCGCGTGCGAGCAGGAATGGCCGCACCAGAGCCTGATGATTCTCGGTGGGCATGGCGTTGCCCGCCCTGCGGTTGTCTTCAATCTGCGCGATGAGGTACTGCACGCCCTTGCGACCAATTTCGTACCCGGGGGGAGCGATGGTGGTGAGCGGAACGTTGCCGCTCCAGGCGAGCGGGTTACCGTCACTACCCACAACCTTGATGTTGTCGGGCACGCTGAGCCCGGCGGACTGGATGCCCGCGATGGCTCCGGTGGCGAGCACGTCGGAGAGCGCAATCGCAAAGTCGGGCCGTTCCGACGCGGGGCGCTTGGCAAGGCGGCGCCCGATTGAATATCCATCGCGTGCCAGGTTCCAAGAGCCCTCGTCAATGAACTCGAACGTTACGCCCGTCGTCTCGTGCATGAGGTCTTTGATGCCCGCTATGCGCATGCCGAGCTTTTCAAATTCGTCTTTACCAAAGACCGCAACGTGATGGGCGCCGGCTTCGATGGCGTGTTGGGCCACAAGGCGCCCCTGTGCACGGTTGTCGGCGCCAACAAAATACCCCGGCTCGTCACTGTGGAAGTCGAGGTAGACGGTGGGGACCGAGGGCGTCGCCATGGAGGGCTTCCAGCCGTAGACGCTCATGGGCTGCACGAGGATGCCTGCCATTTGGGTGCCCATAAAGTAGGACAGGTAGCGGGCGGAGAGAATATCGTCGTTGTCCGCGTTGGCGATGAGCAGGCCGTATCCGTGCTTTTGGGCCTCGGCGTTGGCACCGTTGGCGATTTGCAGTGAGATGCCGTGCTCAAGGCTGGGCAGCACGAGGCCGAACGACTGATTTTTGCCACCGGCGAGCATGCGGGCACTCTGGTTGGGCGCGTATCCCAGTTTTGCCGCGACCTCGTTGATGCGCTTAAGCGTTTCGGGGCGCACCTTCTCCGGATGGTTGAAGGCGTTCGATACAGTGCCCAGCGCGACACCCGCCTCGTTGGCGACGTCGTTGATGGTGACGGTGGTATGGCGAGCCATGGGGCCTCCAAAAGCGCCTTGCCGAACGCGGTTATGCGGAAAACCTATCCATTGTATCGCTTCAAAACCTTAATTCGGGAACAGGCGCTAATTTGAGTTTCTCAATCGGGGGCGCGCGTCATCTCAAATGGTCCCAAAAAACAAATACCATTGTTACCAACTTGTAACAATTCGTCCGTAAACTCTTGGGCTGCCGTCAATCGACCGAAAGGGTTTTCCATGTGCGGAATTGTTGGATATACCGGAGCCGAGGCCGCCGTCGACGTGCTGGTCACGGGCCTCAAGCGCCTTGAGTACCGGGGCTACGACTCGGCTGGCGTCGCGCTCGAGCTTGGCTCTACGGGGGAGTCGTCGCGCACGATTGATGTGGTTCGCTGCGTGGGCAAGGTGGCAGGCCTCGAAGACGAGCTGGTCGCCCGTCATGCGGCTGCGACCTGCGGAATCGGTCACACACGTTGGGCGACGCATGGGCGCCCCTCGGTGGAAAACGCTCATCCACACGTGAGCTGCGATGGCAAAATCGCGGTGGTCCACAATGGCATCATCGAGAATTTTGCCGAGTTGCGCGAAGAGCTCACGGCGAAGGGCCATCACTTTAGGAGTGAAACCGATACCGAGGTCTTTGCGCATTTGATCGAGGAGGCCTATCCGCACCATCTATCCGAGCCGCGCCCGCTTGTCGCGGCGGTTCGCGAGGCGTGCACGCGCGTGGTGGGAGCCTACGGCCTGGCCGCCGTGTGTGCGGACGAGCCCGGGGTCATCGCGGTTGCCCGCAAGGACAGCCCGATAGTCATCGGTCGCGGCGAGCGCGGCAGCTATGTTGCCTCCGACGTCATCGCCCTTATCGACGCGACGCGCGACGTCGTGGTCCTCGAGGACGGGCAGTTCGCCTGCCTCACGCCGGAAGGCGTCGAGTTCACCGATGAGCGCGGACACGTCATTGAGCCTGAGGTCACGCATATCGACTGGGATATCGATATGGCCGAAAAGGGCGGGTATCCCGACTTCATGATGAAGGAGATCTACGAGCAGCCGCGCGTGGTGCGCGACACGCTGGTGGGCCGCCTTGCCCCCACGGGGGAGCTCGACATCGACGAGCTCGGCCTGACGTACGAGCAGCTCGACGTGATCGATCGCGTGTACGTGATCGCGTGCGGCACGAGCTATCATGCCGGCCTCATCGCGAAGAACCTTATCGAGGGCTGGGCGCGCATTCCCTGCGAGGTTGAGGCGGCGAGCGAATTTAGGTACCGCAACCCCATCATCACGCCTTCGACGCTGGTGGTTGCCGTGTCTCAGTCGGGAGAGACGGCGGACACCTTGGCGGCGATTCGCGACGCGCGCATCAAGGGCGCGAAGGTCTTCGGCATCACCAACGTAGTGGGCAGCCCGGTGGCCCGCGAGAGCGACGGCGTGATCTACACCAAGGCGAACAAGGAAATCGCGGTGGCCTCCACCAAGAGCTTTATCGGCCAAGTGGTGAGCTTGACGCTGCTCGCACTGCTGCTCGGCCAGGTCAAAGGAAAGCTCACGACTGCCCAGGTGCGCATGTTGTTCCACGAGCTGGGCGACACCGCCGAGCAGATCCAGTGGATACTCGACACGCAGAAGGAGGCCGTCCACGAGGCCGCCTTGGCGTGCAAGGACGCACACTCTGCGCTCTTTGTGGGCCGCGGCATGGGCGCCGCGATCTCAAACGAGGGCGCCCTCAAGCTCAAGGAGATCAGCTACCTGCATGCGGAGGCGTACGCGGCGGGCGAGATGAAGCACGGGCCCATTGCGCTGATCGACCCCGGTTTCCCGGTCATCGCTGTTGCCACCAAGAGCCCCACGTACGACAAAACCGTAAGCAACCTCAAGGAGTGCGAGGCACGTGGCGCGCGCATCATCGCCGTGGCGACGGTGGGGGACGAGGACATTCGCAAGGTCGCGGACCATGTCATCTACGTGCCTGCCGTGCGGGATGCGCTGAGTGCCATCACCGCCACGGTGCCCCTGCAGCTCTTGGCGCGCGAGGTCGCCATCCTGCGCGGATGCGATGTCGACCAGCCCCGTAACCTCGCGAAGAGCGTCACCGTGGAGTAGCTCCCCGGGGCCCAAGCGACCTCAATTTGGGGGCAGGTACTAAATTGAGGTGATGCTGCAAGGCGAGCCTCGCAACCACCTATCGCGGTAGAAATGTCGAAAATGATGCGCTTCATCCTCGTTCTTTTCGACATTTCTACCGCGTGTCTTTAAAAGGCGAGCCACCTCAATTAAGCGCCTGTTCCCAAATTGAGATCTTGAAGTAGAGGGAGGTCGGTTACCCTAGGCACATCTAGATATCGTTGGGAATGGGGGCGTATGGCTAGGGGTGCGAACAGGGCGAGCCGTCCTTGCGTGCGGGAACTGCTAAGCCGTGGTGGCGCGATACGTGCCGCGATAACGCTTTTTGCATTTGTCCTGGCGGTGGCCGGGCATCCCATAGCGGCGCACGCAGACGGCACGAACGCGGTCTCGCGTCTGCACGATGCGCTCTATCTGCCGGCTGGTGTGGAGCTCGATGCTGTGTCCCCGGCGGGCGCGTACGGTGGCATCGGTGCGCGCTACACGACGCCCGCCAACGACGCGACGACGTACGCAAACGGTTCGCTGCCAGCTGCATTCGACCTGCGCAATGTTGACGGCACCACCTACGTGACGCCCGTCAAGAACCAAAACCCCTGGGGGAGCTGCTGGGCGTTCGGTGCTGTCTCGGCGCTTGAGAGCAACCTGCTCATGCAGGGCTACGGGTCGGCCGACCCTGCTTCTGCGAGCTATCTCGACCTATCCGAGTACTTCGTCGCAGGTTTTGGCCGTATGGAGACCCCGGTGGAGACGCTCGCGCTCTTGGGGGCCGCGTCTCAGGTGGGCGAGGGTTCGGTTCCTCGCGAGGGAGTCGACTATCTCGATGCGAGCGGCAATGCGCTCGATGCCGCGACGTGGATCATGTCGATGGGCGGATTGCCGGCCGAGTCGGTGGCGCCTTATCAGGACGACTACAAGACGCTCATCAAATGGATAGACGAGTACACGGGATTACAGATGTCCTGCTTCTCCTGGGAGGAGCCCTGGACACTCGCCGAGGCTCTGCGCGCGAACCGCGCGAATCGCGTGGCGACGGTCGAGTCCGCTCAACTGCTGCCCGGACCGTATGGAAACTCCTATGATTCCGATGGCAATCTGGTGCTCGGCGAGTACGATCCGTCTGCCACCGAGGCGGTCAAGACCCAGATCATGGACGGCGGCGCGGTCACGTTGTCCTACCACTCCGACACGTCCACCCCGGATGATGAGACGCAGAACACCGCGTACTTCAGCATGAAGAACTGGTGCCAGTACTCCTACGACGCCCTGCCGTACAACCACTTCGTGACCGTGGTGGGCTGGGATGACAATTACCCGCGCGAGAGCTTCCCCACCGCGCCCGACGGCAACGGCGCCTGGATCGTCAAGAACAGCTGGGGCAGTACGTCGGCAGACCCGGATTCCGGCTCCTATACCGAATGGGGTCTCGACGGCAGCGGATACTTCTATCTTTCGTACTACGACAAGACGATTTACTCCTTCTGTGCCATCACGGCGGAGGCAGAGCCCGATGCGAGCGGCATCATTCAGCAATACGACCTCGCGAATACGAACGAGCTGCAGGGCGCCCCGCTATTGGCGACGAGTGAGGTATCGGTCGCCAATGTGTTCACCGCCGAGGAGGACATGCGTATCGAGAGCGTCACGGCTTTTGCCGGCGTTGCGGGAGCGAGCGCGGATGTGGACATCTACCTGCTGGGCGACGAGACGGAAGACCCAGACGACGGCGCGTTGGTGGCGGAGCAGACTGAGGAGCTGCCGCTGGCGGGCGCATACACGATTGACCTTGACGAGCCGGTGCCGGTGCAGGAGGGCCAACGCTATGCGGTGGTGGAGACGATTGACGGCTTGATGGATGACGGATCGGGTGACGAGGTGCCCGTGTGGGGCATTCCCGTTGAGCGCGGCTATGAGCGCGCATACCTGGATGAGCAACAGTTTCCCTTCTACGCGGATGTTGTGGCGAACGAGGGCGAGAGCTATTTCGCCATCAATGGCGTTTGGGAGGACGCGGTTGAACTCAACAACGACCCGGATTTCACCGCGAATGGGGTGTTAACGTACGGAAATGCCCAGATCAAGGTGTTTGGTAGTGCTGCCGACCTGTCCTACGACGGATCGATGCAGATCCTGCACACCAACGACATCCACGGGCATTACAGCGTGAAGGGCGCGGACGGCGAGGCGGCCAACGCGTTCGGCGCCGTGGCGGCGCTGGCCGAGGACGTGGGCGCCGACCTCATCCTGGACGCGGGTGACACGTTCCACGGCACTACGTTCGCCACCTCGAGCGAGGGCGACGCGATTGCTCAGCTCATGGATGCCGCGGGCTACGACGCGACGACGCCCGGCAATCACGATTGGAGTTACGGGTCTGCGCGCCTGGCGCAGATCGACGCCGATGCGGGTTTCTCGGTGCTCGCCGCCAACGTGGAGGATGCCGAGACGGGCGCGGCGCTGTTCGAGTCCCCGTACCTGCTGCGTGAGGTCGCACTGACCGACGACGAGGGCAACCTGACCGGGCGCAGCGTCACCGTGGGCGTGTTCGGCGTTATCGATGAGGACTTCTACGGCTCGACGGCTCCGGCCAACGTGGCGGACGTCTCGTTCACGGACAGCGCGGAGGCCGCCAACGAGACGACAGCCGAGCTGCGCGCCGCAGGTGCCGACGTGGTTGTGGCGCTCACGCATAACGAGGACCCGAAAGCGTTCGCCGCGGCGACCGAGGGCGTGGACGCGGTCATCGCGGGGCATGAGCACATCAAGATCGACGAGACGGTCGAGGGCGCCGACGGCCGCGACGTCGCGGTGGTCGAGATGGCGTCCAGCCCGGCGTCGGAGTACTTCGGCTCCATCGGCGTGCTGACGCTCGACCTCGAAACGAACGCGGGCGATGAGATCAGCGTTGCGGACACTACGAGCGAGGGCTTTGCCGTGAAGGGCCATACATCCCAGGCAACTTCCACCGTAGAGGCGGCGCGGCCCAACGAGGCCATCGACGGCCTGACCGCGGAGCTTGTTGCCCAGAGCGAAGACGCGCTCTCACAGGTGATTGGCAAGAGCGGCAAGGCGTACGAGTACGCCACCGATGCGCTGCCGGGCGGCTGGGAGCTCGTGCGCACGGAGGACGCGCCCATCGGCCACGTGGTCACGGGTGCGTATCTCGCCCAGACTGGGGCGGACCTCGCGTTTGAGAACGTGGGTGGCATTCGCGGAGGCATCCCCGCAGGGGACGTCACGGCTGCGGATATCCTTGGCGTTTCGCCTTACGGGAACACGCTGGCGACCTACGAGATGACTGGCGCACAGGTGCTCGACGCCATCGAACGCTCGCTCGCGATCTCGGCGGAGTGTCGCGACGTGCTTGCCAAGCAGGTGGCTGCGATGGAGGCGGGCGAGGACCCCATGCAGTACGAGTGGCCCAAGAGCTCGGGTTCCGTGCTTACGGTGGGCGGCGCCTCGATGACGGTCGACTGGAGCAAGCCTGACGGGCAGCGTGTGGTCAAGATCGCGGTGGGCGGGCAGCCGCTCGACTCCGAGCGCGTGTACACGGTGGCGCTCAACAGCTACCTGCCCGGTGCGACTGGCACATATCCGTCCTTTGGACAGGCGATGCTCGTGCATGAGTACGGCACGTGCGAGGAGGCGCTTCGTGCGTTCATCGGTCAAGATGGCTGGGAGCAGACGAAGGAGCGCATCTCCGGTACGGTGACCTATGCGAGCGGGGAAGGCGCGGACGCCGACCAGCCCGTTGTGGACCCCGCCCCAACGGGTCCGCAGTCCGAAGCGGGGGACCGTCTTGTTGCAACGGGAGACTCCGTTGTCGCTGTTGGCATCTTTGGGGTTCTTGGAGCCGTTATGGCCACCATGGGCATGTTTGCTCGCGTTCGTTTGAGGCCGGACGACAAGTAAGACGTAGCGTTGCAGGCGGTTGGCGCGGTGCCAGCCGCCTTTTTCTTCAATGTGGGACTGGCGGTGTATTGAGGCACGCCGCCGTCTTAAGCCGTTCAGGTGAAATGTCGAAAAAAGAGAACAGAACGCGCCGTTCTCAACCCCTGTGGGAACTAGGGGTGAACTACGTTCCAAAACTTGGACGTGATAAATCACATGACCTATACGAGGCCTTCTGAAGGGCCTGATCACGGAACTCCGCCGGGGTCAGGCCCTTCAGCTTCACCTGTTGCGCTTCGGTTTGGAATCACCTACGGCATGAAGGGCTCACAGCAGGCCGCGCCACGCTTTGCAGAGGGCTCGATATCGTGGTGCGTATTGGCTGCCCCGTTGCCAGATGAGGCAAAAGTCGTGCTCGATTGAGAAGTCGGCGGGCGTGATATCCGCGAGCTCCCCTCGAGAGAGTTCTTCTTCCACGGCCACCCGATACATGAACGTGACCCCGGTGCCTTCGCGCACGCACGCTTTGATGGTGGGGATGCTCTCGAGCTCGACGATCTCCGCAAAATCCGTCACGGCGAGATCGCGCGCCGCCAGGTGTTTTTCCAGAATCTCGCGCGTACCCGACCCAGCCTCTCGCAGAATGAGGCGCTCGCCGAGAAGGTCACGAATGGAGCTGGGTCGGGCGACGCGAGCATGGAGCCCCGTGCGGGAGGCGTCCTGCTCGGTGCCTGTTGGGTCGGCAACCTCGGTTTCGGCGCCCGTCCCACGAGTGACGATTTCTTCGGCGTCCGCTCCGCCGGCAACGGCGATATACGGCTCGTGCGAGAGAACCTCGTAGTCAAAGCGCTCGCGGTCAAATGAGCCCTCCACGAGCGCGAAGTCGATATCGCCCCGATCGAGGGCGCCCACAAGGTCGCGTGTGTTGCCGGCCCGTAGCGTGACGGGGCTGTTGGGGTGCCGAACGAGATGGGCTGCCACGAGCTGCGGGGCCATGAAGTCGGCGATGGTCCGCGTGCATCCCAGCTTGAGAGGCGCCTCACGGGCCTTCGTGGGCGCTGCTGTTAGGCGCCCCACTTCCGCAACGAGACGCGCATCGTCGTTTTCCATGGTGAGGAGTCTTCGATACAGCACGGTTGCGGCAGGTGTGGGTTCGATACCCCGGCCCGTTTTCACGAACAGCGGGCACCCATAGTGCGATTCGAGCTGCTTTATGTGTTGGGAGACGGCCGGCTGCGTGATCATGAGGGAACGCGCGGCCTGCGTGAAGCTGCGCTGCCGATAGACTTCTAGAAACGTATGGGTGCGGTAGTCGAGCATGTTCGTGTTTCCACCTGCTATGCCGATGTGAATAAGAATACCTAATAAGTCTATAACCAATCGAATAGAAATCATTATAGACAAAGGTCCTACCATGATTCTGTTAGTAGATGCGCTGACTCAACGCTCGATTGGGCGGTCGGCGGTACATGTAAACCTCGATTTGGGGTGACCCCCATGTGAGGACGGCCCTCAATTGAGCTTGTCTCTCAATTGAGGTTCACGGTTGAGGTTGAGAAAGGTGGATGCGTGGAGCTCTTCAAGGATTTCAAGGACCTGTGGCGCGGGGTGGCGCTGACGTTGGCGATCTCGGTGCCGGCCTGGTTGTTGGGGAGGCGATTCGAGGTCATCGGTGGTCCCGTCTTCGCCATTCTCATCGGCATGGTGATGGGACACGTGCTGCGTAAGCGCTCGGGTGTCGCGGAAGCCGCCGCCCCGGGCATCAAGTACACCTCTAAGAAGATTCTCCAGTATGCGGTCATCTTGCTCGGATTCGGACTCAATTTGGGGCAGATCGCCAAGGTGGGCGCCAGCTCGCTGCCCATCATTGTCTCCACCATTACGACCTCGCTCGTGATCTCCTTTGTCCTGTGCCGTGTCATGAACATCCCGCGCAAGATATCGACGCTCGTGGGCGTGGGCTCGTCGATCTGCGGCGGTTCCGCTATCGCCGCCACGGCTCCGGTCATCGATGCGGACGACGAGGAGATCGCCCAGGCAATCAGCGTCATCTTCCTGTTCAATATCATCGCCGCGCTGGTCTTTCCCACGCTTGGCGGCATGCTTGGCATGAGCAACGAGGGCTTTGGCCTGTTCGCCGGCACTGCTGTGAACGACACGTCCTCGGTAACCGCCGCGGCGACGGCGTGGGACGGCATGCACCCCGGCTCCAACGCGCTCGACCATGCCACAATCGTCAAGCTCACGCGCACGCTCGCGATTATCCCCATTACGCTGTTCCTCGCCTTTTGGCAGGTCCGACAGGCAAAGCGCGCCGCCGAGACGGGTACGGGTGACGGTGCTGCCACGGGCACGTTCGACATCAAGAAGATCTTCCCGTTCTTCATCCTTTTCTTCGTTTTGGCGAGCGTCATTACCACCGTGTTCGCCCTGCCGGTAGCCGTGACCGCCCCCATCAAGACTCTTTCCAAGTTCTTCATTGTCATGGCCATGGCGGCGATTGGCTTCAACACCGACGTTGTCAAACTGGTCAAGACGGGCGGCAAGCCCATCTTCATGGGTCTGTGCTGTTGGATTGGCATCACGCTGGTAAGCGTGGGCATGCAGCACCTGCTTGGTATTTGGTAGGTCGGGCGTCACTCGTATGCATACCGTTGCTCGAACAAAAGAGCCGTCCACCAAGTTTTGCTCGTAAAACGTGCGCAAGGTGGGAAAGATGGAGGTATCGGTTATGCAAGCGCCCGGCGTCGGGTCCGGGCGCCCGACAGATAGGAGCCAACTATGGGAATGAAGGCTGATCAGGAGATCTCCTTGGATTTCGAGGGGCTTTTGTCCTACCTGCGCTCTAAGACGCGCGTATTCATGGACGTCGATGGCCATGAGTACTATGTGACCCACACCGACGGGTACTGGCGCGTCCAGGATTGCGAGCGCCTGAACGACAAGGGCCGCTTCGTGGATTGCTCAGAGTTGGTGACCACCCTGCCGGAGCTGGTCGAGCTTCCGTGGCTCGATGGCAAGAGCGTGCACGACTTGACCGATTGCGCGACGTTCTATGAGTCGATTCAGGAGGGCTGGGTCACGCCGGATGGCGTGGAGCCCGTTGCTGCGGAAGCCGCGGAAGCTGAGGAGGCCACGGAAGTCGCTACTGCGGAGGAATAACTTCCACGTAGCGACCGTAAGCCGATTTTCGCCTTGTGCGGGCGCCAGCCCCGCTCCCCCATGGGGGAGCGGGGCTTTTCCTTTGAGGAAGTGGGTTGCTAAGAGCGATGCTGGGGGCGTGCGATTGAGAAGCTTGTGACGTTAAGATAGGATTGGTGTCTAATACAGCGCACATGTATTGTTGATGATCGTTCGAGCGGAGCGATGCGGGGATCGTTCGAGGTGGCGAGTCGTTCATCGCTTGCGGGGCGATTGACGGTCATCGGGGTTTGACGCGTGGGGGATGATGGTTGTGAAGCTGCTGCTGAATACCGTACGGCCGTACAAATTGCTCGTCGCCGCCACGCTCGCGGCCCTGTTGTTGGACGTTGCGGGCACGCTGTACGTGCCCACGATGCTCGCCGGGATGATCAACCAAGGTGTCGCGAGCGGGGGCACCGATTTCATCTTGGGACAGGGCCTGAAGATGCTGCTGGCGTGCTGCTGCGCGAGCGGCGGCGCCCTGCTCGGCAACTACCTATGTGCCCGTCTCGCCTCATACGTGGGCCGCGACATCCGTAACGCCGTGTATGAGGCTTCGCTCGCGTTTTCGGGTAGTGACTTCGAGGAGTTCGGCACGGGCTCGATGATCACGCGCACCCTCAACGACGTCAATGTCATCCAGCAGACGGTCATGCTCGCCACGCAGGCGATGCTGCCGGTTCCCATCATCTGCGTCATGGGCACGGTCCTGGCATTCAAGATCGACGCCCAGATGGGCGCCATGATGCTCGCCGTGGTGACCGTGGTCATGGTCTTCGCCGTTATCGCCGTGCGCCGCGCCGCGCCGATCTTCGAGAAGATGCAGGGCTTCATCGACCGCATGAACGTTGTGCTGCGCGAGAACATCATCGGCGTGCGCGTCATCCGCGCCTTCGGCAAGGAACGCCACGAAGAGGGCCGCATGGGCCGCGTGTTCAGCGACTACGCGAACGCGGCGATCAAGGTCAACTGGATCTTCGCCGGCGTCGACTGCTTTAGCTTCTGCCTCATGAACATCGCCGAGGTGCTGCTCATGTGGCTCGGCGGCAACCGCGTGGGCGCACACGCCATGGAGATCGGCAGCATCTCGGCGGTGGTCGAGTACGCCATGCTCATCATGTTCTACATCATGATGGCCCAGTTCGTGGCACTGATGGTCCCGCGCGCGATCGTGTGCCTGCAGCGCTGCTCCGACGTCATCTACAAGCAGCCGAGCATCGTCGACGGGGTTGCCGCAGCTGACGGCGAGATCATATCAGGGACAGGAGAGGGCACCGCGGGCGTTGCTTCGGGTCTGCCGACGAAGGTGGGCGCGAACGGCGGGTGCCCCGGAGAGGGCCTGCGGTCCGCTTCGCCTGCGACTGGCGCGTGCGACGTCGTCGCCCAGTTTGACCACGCCTCGTTCCGCTTTGCCGATGCCGATGAGGACACGCTCCACGACATCGACTTCGCGTGCCGTCGCGGCCAAACAACGGCCATCATCGGATCGACGGGCTCGGGCAAGTCGACCATCGCCAAGATGCTCCTGCGTCTGCACGATGTAACGGAGGGCTCTGTGCGCTTCGCCGGCACGGACGTGCGCGACCTCACGCAGCGCGACCTGCGCGACCGGATCGCCTACGTGCCGCAGAAGGCGTGGCTGTTTAGCGGCACGGTCGCGAGCAACCTGCGCTACGGCAATGAGAGCGCAAGCGAAACCGAGATGCGCCACGCTCTCGATGTGGCCCAGTCCGACTTCGTTTGGGGGCTTGCCGAGAAGCTCGAGGCACCTGTTGCCCAAGGCGGCACCAACTTCTCGGGCGGTCAGCGCCAGCGCCTCGCCATCGCACGCGCCCTCATGAAGCACGCGGACCTTTACATCTTCGACGACAGCTTCTCGGCGCTCGACTTCAAGACCGATGCCGCCCTGCGCCGCGCCCTCAAGCCCGAGACGCGCGGCGCGGCGGTGCTCATCATCGCCCAGCGCATCAACACGATCCTGCATGCCGACCAGATCATCGTGCTCAAAGACGGTCGCATCGAGGGCAAGGGCGCGCACGAGGAGCTCATGGAGAGCTGCGAGGTGTATCGCGAGATCGCCAATAGCCAGATGAAGGGAGGTGAGTAGCATGGCGTGGAATAAGAAGAAGCGCAACGATGGCGGTGACGAGCTGTTCTCCGAGAACTCTCGCATCGAGCGCGAGCGCAAGCAGGGTGCCATAGAGGACGCCCAGGCGATGGCCGATAATTCCGGCACGCCGGAGGAGGGGCTCGGGGTGCCGAAGGACGCCTGGGGCACCGTGCGCCGCCTCTGGGGCGCCGCCCGCGGAGAGCGCTGGCGCTTCGGCGTGGTGGTTGCCGCCATTATCGTCTACACGGGCTTCCATGTCGCCGCCCCCGCGTACAGCGCGCACGTGATCGACGTCCTGTGGACGAGCATTCAGGCCGCCTTCGCCGAGGGCCGCACGTTCACCGTCGGCTGGGACACGGGCGGCCGTGAACTCGCCATCTACTTCGCCATCTGGACGGGTGCCTGTGCGCTGTACTCGGTTCAGTGCTTCGTCATGGCGGGCTTCGCCGAGAAGCTCAACCTCTCTCTGCGCACAAGCATCGCCGAGAAGCTCAACCGCCTTCCGCTCAAGTTCTACGACGGCCACAAGCCCGGCGAGGTCGTGAGCCGTGCCACCAACGACCTGGACAAGATGTCCGAGGTGCTGCAAACCGGCCTGCTCAAGCTCATGAGCGCCGTGGGCACCATCGTCGGCGCGCTGTTCATGATGTTCCGCTACAGCCTCCTGCTCACCGGCATCTTCCTGGTGTTCGCCCTGTTCTCGACGGTGGTGACCCAGTACGTCTCAAAGCAGACGCTGCGGCTCGCTGCGGAGCGCCAGCGCTACGTGGGTAAGCTCACCGCGACGGTCGAGGAGGCCTACTCGGGCCGCCTCATCATCAAGAGCTTCAACCGCGAGGAGCTGAGCGCCGCCGAGGTGAGCGAGTTGTCGGATAAGCTCGCCCGCGCCAGCCGCAGGGCCGACTTCGCGACCAACGCCATCAGCCCGCTGATCCGTTTCATCATCCGCCTGGCGCAGGTGCTCATCGCCATCGTCGCGGGGGGCATGCTCGTGGGCGGTCAGATCACCATCGGCGTGTTCCAGGCGTTCTTTCACTACATCTATCAGGTGTCCGAGCCGCTCACGCAGCTCTCGTTCACCATCAACACGCTGCAGAACGCCCTGGCGAGCGTCGAGCGCGTGTTCGACATCCTCGATGAGGAGGAGGTCGAGCCCGACCCTGCCCCCGATGTGGCCGCGAGCCTGCCGGCGGAAGTCGAGGGGCGCGTGGACTTTGAGCACGTGCGCTTTGGCTACGACCCGGAAAAGCCGCTCATGCGCGATGTGACGTTCCATGTGAAGCCCGGCCAGAAGATCGCCATCGTGGGCGCGACGGGTGCCGGCAAGACGACGCTCATCAACCTGCTCATGCGCTTCTACGAGATCGGCGCTGGCGAGATCGCGCTTGATGGTGTGGACACCCATGCCATGACGCGCGCGGACCTGCGCCGGAACTTCGGCATGGTGCTGCAGGATGCATGGCTGTTCGACGGCACCATCGCCGAAAATATCGCCTATGGGCGCCCGGAAGCCACGCGCGAGGAGATCGTCGCCGCCGCCGAGATGGCGCGCATGGACCACTTTGTCCGCACGATGCCCCAAGGCTACGATACGCATGTTGAGAACGACGCTGAGAACATCAGCCAGGGCCAGCGCCAGCTGCTCACCATTGCGCGCGTCATTCTGTGCGACCCCAAAATCTTGATCTTGGACGAGGCGACCTCGAGCGTGGACACGCGCACCGAGCGCGACATCGTCCGAGCCATGGAGACGCTCATGCATGGGCGGACGAGCTTCGTCATCGCACATCGCCTGAGCACGATCGTCGACGCCGATCTCATCCTGCACATGCGCGCCGGCACCATCATCGAGCAGGGTACGCATGAGGAGCTACTCGCCGAGGACGGGCCGTATGCCGACCTGTATCGCAGCCAGTTCGCTTAAAGATCGTGAGGGCGCACGGCCGCCCGGTCGGTCGCCGTATCGCGCCGCGCCGGCCTGGCGCCCGCCTGGGCTGGCCGCCCCGTTCCGCTCCGGGGCGCGGCCATCCGAGCGGATGCGCACCGCTCCGTCCTCGACTTGTGGTGAGCCTGGGCGGGCCGTGCGCCGTGACCCAATCCGCTTACGGCCTGCTTGCCGCCGTTCAACGGAATGAAAAAGCCCGATTGGGGGCGTTTAAATGCGAGTCGCCGCATCGAGTGCAAGCCGCGACATATCACGTATATGGCGCGTACCTGCGGACTTACCGTGCTGAAATAGTGGGGCGAAAAACTGAATCTATATAACAACCCCTCGACCTGCGAATATGCATTATTTTCCCTGTTCGACAAAGGGTTGAATATTACGGACGAGCGGCATACCATAACAGAAGTTGTGTTCAAAACGTGTATCAACAGAGGAGGTTGTGTGATGGTAAGTATCGTTTTGGCAAGCCACGGTGACTTGGCAGAGGGTCTGAAGATGACCGGTTCGATGGTCTTCGGCGATCAGCCCAACGTCGCCACGGTTTCCCTCATGCCGAGCATGGGTCCGGACGACTTCCGCCAGAAGGTGGAAGAGGCGGTCGCTTCCTTCGACGATCCCGAGGACGTCTTGTTCCTCGTCGATCTGTGGGGCGGCACGCCCTTCAACCAGATCAGCGGTCTGTTCGACGCCCATCCCAGTTGGGCGATCCTGACCGGCGTGAACCTGCCGATGCTCGTCGAGGTGTACACCGCTCGCTTCGACGCATCCAAGACGGCCCACGATATCGCCAAGCACGTCATTTCCGAGGCCCGCGCCGGCGTTCGCGTCAAGCCTGAGTCTCTCGAGCCTGTGGAGGCCAAGCCCGCGGCAGTCGCGGCGCCGGCCGCCCATCAGGGTGCCATCCCCGAGGGCACGGTCCTCGGCGACGGCCACATCAAGTTCGTGCTCGCCCGTGTCGATACCCGTCTGCTCCACGGTCAGGTGGCAACCACGTGGACCAAGATGACCAACCCCGATCGCATCATCGTCGTGTCCGACGCCGTCTCTCACGATGACCTGCGCAAGTCCATGATCATGGAGGCCGCGCCTCCCGGAGTTAAGGCCCACGTCGTCCCGGTCCAGAAGATGATCGAGGTCGCCAAGGACCCGCGTTTCGGCGCCACCAAGGCCATGCTTCTGTTCGAGACCCCGCAGGACCTGCTCCGCGCGGTTGAGGGCGGCGTGGACATCAAGGAGGTCAACCTCGGCTCGATGGCCCACTCCGTGGGCAAGGTCGTCGTGACCAACGCCATCGCCATGGATAACGACGACGTCGAGACGCTCGAGACGCTCGCCGCCCGTGGCATCTCCTTCGACATCCGCAAGGTCCCGGCAGATTCCGCCGAGTCCTTCGACGCGATGATCAAGAAGGCCAAGTCCGAGCTGGCCGCCCAGTAAAGGAGGGAATATGTCAGCACTTTCGATCGTTTTGATCGCCATCATCGCGCTGCTGGCCGGTATGGAGGGTATTCTGGACGAGTTCCAGTTCCACCAGCCGCTCGTGGCCTGCACGCTCATCGGTCTTGTGACCGGCCACCTGCAGGAGGGCGTCATGCTCGGCGGCTCCCTGCAGATGATCGCCCTCGGTTGGGCGAACGTCGGCGCCGCCGTCGCGCCCGATGCGGCCCTGGCCTCCGTTGCGTCCGCCATCATCATGGTGCTCGCGCTCGACGGTGGCACGGCCGACTCCCAGACGGCCATCACCACCTCTATCGCTCTCGCCGTGCCGCTGTCCGTGGCTGGCCTGTTCCTGACGATGATCTGCCGCACACTCGCCATCCCCCTGGTTCACGCCATGGATGCCGCCGCCGAGAAGGGCAACTTCAAGGGCATTGAGATGTGGCAGATCCTGGCCATCCTCATGCAGGGTGCCCGCATCGCCATCCCGGCTGTGGCCCTGTGCTTCGTCTCGCCCGAGATTGTGACCGACGCGCTCAACATGATGCCCGAATGGCTGTCCGGCGGCATGGCCGTCGGCGGTGGCATGGTCGCCGCTGTCGGTTACGCCATGGTCATCAACATGATGGCGACCAAGGAGGTCTGGCCGTTCTTCGCGCTCGGCTTCGTCTTCGCCGCCATTTCCGAGCTCACGCTCATCGCCCTTGGCGTTATCGGCGTGTCCCTCGCCCTGCTGTACCTCGGCCTCAAGGACCTGGCCAAGAACAGCGGCGGTTCTGCCGGCACCGGCGACCCGCTCGGCGACATCCTGAACGATTACGAGTAAGGAAGGGAGGACGTACATCATGGCAGAGAACAAGGTTCAGCTTTCCAAGTCCGACCGCATGTCGGTGTGCATGCGTCATCAGTTCCTGCAGGGCTCGTGGAACTACGAGCGCATGCAGAACGGCGGCTGGTGCTTCGCTATGATCCCCGCGATCAAGAAGCTCTACTCCAACAAGGAGGACCAGATCGCGGCGCTCAAGCGTCACATGGAGTTCTACAACACGCATCCGTACGTGTCCGCTCCCGTTATCGGCGTCACCCTCGCCCTTGAGGAGGACCGCGCCAACGGTGCGCAGGTCGAGGACGCCGCCATCCAGGGCGTTAAGGTCGGCATGATGGGCCCGCTGGCTGGCGTTGGCGACCCCGTCTTCTGGTTCACCCTTCGCCCGATCCTCGGTGCCCTTGGCGCTTCCCTCGCTCTGGGCGGCTCCATCATGGGCCCGCTGCTGTTCTTCTTCGCGTGGAACATCATCCGTATCGCCTTCCTGTGGTACACCCAGGAGTTTGGCTACAAGGTTGGTACCTCCATCACCAAGGACCTCTCTGGCGGTCTTATGGGCAAGATCACCGAGGGTGCCTCCATTCTGGGCATGTTCATCATCGGCGCGCTCGTGCAGCGCTGGGTGAGCATCTCCTTCACGCCGGTCGTCTCCACGGTTCAGCAGTCCCCCGGCGCCTACATCGATTGGGCGAGCCTGCCCGCGGGTACTGAGGGCATCCATCAGGCCTTGAGCCAGTTCGCGGCGCTCGGTCCCACCGGCCTCGAGGTCGCCAAGGTGACCACGCTCCAGGCCAATCTCGACCAGCTGATCCCCGGCCTTGCCGCCGTGGGCCTCACGCTCCTGTGCTGCCAGCTGCTCAAGAAGAAGGTCTCCCCGATCGTCATCATCATTGCCCTGTTCGCCGTCGGCATCATCGCCCGCCTTGCCGGCATCATGTAAGACATCCGGGGTCTGAGCGCGTTTGTCGCGCTTGCACCTAAATTCGCGCCTGCTACCATGGTCTACCATCGGTGGCAGGCGCGTTTTCAATAGCGCGAAGAGGAGAGGGGACCAAGATGGCGCAGTCGCAGAACAGCTCCGTCTATTACACCGAGCACGCCACATCGTTTCACGGTATGGCCACATACGGAAACGTGATGCTGGGGAACAAGGCCTTCGAGTTCTACAACGAGCGCAACCCCGAGGACTACATTCAGATTCCCTGGGACGAGATCGATCGCGTGGCGGCGTCCGTCATGTTCGGGGGCAAGAAGATCGCGCGTTTCGCTATCTTCGTACACGGCAGCGAGTCGGGCTTCTCGTTCTCGACGCGAGACAACAAGGCGACGCTTCGGGCCATGCGCGAGCATGTCCCGGAGGAGAAATTGCTGCGTTCTTTGAGCTTCTTTGACGTGATCAAGCGTGGCGTGCTGTCACTGTTCCGCAAAAACCGCTAGAATATCGAGAGTGCGCTTTTGCGACTCGGCCGGTGCCGTCCGGCCCGCCCGATCGTTTCCGGTAAGCCCGGATTGACGCTTTACGGGTTTTAGGTACGGTCGCCGCACACATGGCAATGCCTCCGTAGCTCAGGGGATAGAGCACCGCTCTCCTAAAGCGGGTGTCGTACGTTCGAATCGTATCGGGGGCACCATTGAGAAATAGCAGGCCAGAGGACGTATCTCCTCTGGCCTGATTTTTCCCATACGGAATACCTGATCACGCTGAGCAAGCGTGGGGAGTGGGGCTCGAAACGGGAGGCCCGTTCCAAAGCCCACAGCACTGGTCGAGATAAAAAAACGCGCTTGGGGCTCAATCCCCAAGCGCGTTTTCCGTTCGCGTGGCGTGCGTTAATCTTCAGACCCGGTATCGCCGCCGGACTGCTGAGCTTGGGTGGTCAGCGTGATACTGGAGCCCTTATCGAGCGAGCCGGAGGCGGACTGGGCGGTCACCACGCCGTCTTGCGGGCCGTTCACGGTCACCACAAAGCCAAGAGCCTTAAGGTCCTTGATGGCAGTTGAGGCGTACTCGCCCACATAGTAGGGGGCGTTGACCTTCTCGGTGGGCTGGGGGCCCTTGGAGAGAACGACCGTGATGGTGGTGCCGGGGGCAACGTTGCCACCGGGGTTGAAGCTAACCACAAGCCCTTTGCTCACGGAGTCGCTGTACTCGGAGGTGAAGTTGTAGCTCAGCCCCGCCTCATCGAGCGCTGCCTTGGCGTCGTACTCGTTGTAGCCGGTGATGCTCGGGACCTCAACGGTGTCGGGACCGGTGGAGACCCAGATCTCGATCGTGGAGCCCTCGTCGACCATCTCGCCGGTGTTCGTGCCCTGCTTGAAGACCTTGCCCTTGTCGGCGTCGTTGGCCTCCTCGTGTACCTGGCATTTGAGGTTGAGCGCCTTGAGCGCCGCCTCGGCCTCCTCGCGCGTCATGTCGGTAAGGTTGGGAACCTCAACCTGCGTGACGGGCTCGGGGCCCTTGGAGAGCGTCAGTTTGACCGTAGAGCCCTCCTTGGCCTCGCGGTTGCCGTCGGGCGTCTGGTCGACCACGTGGTCCTCTTCGATCTCCTCGTCAGTCACCGGATTGCCGTACTCGACCTTAAAACCAGCCTTCTCGAGCGTCGATTCCGCATCTTCCTTGGTGTAGTTGATCACGTTGGGAACGGTGACCATCTTGCCGCCGCCGAACAGGCTGGAGGCGAGGAATACGGCGATGCCGATGACGGCGATGGCGCCGACCACGATTGCCGCAATCTTGCCCTTGTTGCTCTTGGACTCCTCGTAGGACGCGCTCCTGCCACCGTTTTGGGTAGAAACTCGGGGGCTGGCCGAGGTGGCGCCTGCGGCGGGCCTCGCCATTGCCTGCGTGGCATCGTTCATCACGCGCGTCTCGGTGGCACCCATGCCGTTCATGGGAACGGCGCCCGCGATGACACGCGTGGGCTCGGCCACGTCGACGGCACGACCGGCGGCGTAGGCGTTGAGGACCTCGCGGAGCTCGTCTGCCGTTTGGAAGCGGGCGGCAGGATCTTTTTCCATGCACTTGAGGATGATGCGCTCAAGTGCCGGGTCTACGCCGGGGTTGATCTGCGAAGGGGGGACCGGAAGCTCGTTGACCTGCTTGAGCGCAACGGAGATGGCGTCGTCGCCGTCAAAGGGAACGCGGCCGGTAGCGCACTCGTACATCACCACGCCGAGGGAGTAGATGTCGCTCGTGGGGCCGAGCTCCTGGCCGCGCGTCTGCTCGGGCGAGACGTAGTGGGCCGTGCCCAGCACGTTGTTGTCCTGGGTGAGGTGGCTGTTCTTGGCGCGGGCGATGCCAAAGTCCATCACCTTGATGTTGCCGTCGGGCAGCACCATGATATTCTGCGGCTTGATGTCGCGGTGGATTATCTCGTGCTTATGGGCGACGGAGAGTGCCCCGCAGATTTGGGAGCCAATTTGGGCGACCTTCTTGGGGTCAAGGGCGCCATGGCTGCGCACGCCGCTCTTGAGATCGGTGCCGCGTAGGTACTCCATGACGATGTAGTACGTGTCGCCGTCCTTGCCCCAGTCGTATACGCCCACGATATAGGGGCTCTGCAGTCCGGCCGCAGCCTGAGCCTCCTGCTTGAAGCGCGCCGCGAACGTGGCATCGCCAGCGTATTGGGGCAGCATGATCTTGACTGCCACCGTGCGGTCGAGCACCTGGTCTTGTGCGCGATAGACGCTTGCCATGCCTCCGTTGCCTACTTTGTCCTTGAGCAGGTATCTGCCTCCGAGGACGCGCTGTACCTCTGCCATCTGTCAAACTCCTCATCATCCTATCCGCAAAGCGGAAATCGTTACCTCACTTGGGCCCGTGGGTGGGCGAATACGTTACGAGCTCTGGGCCGCGAGTGCCGCGCGCAGGACTTGTCCCGCAGCGGCTGCGGCGGTCGCCTCGTTCTCGGTGGTCTCCTCTAGGACGAGCGAGATTGCGAGCGTGGGCGTGTCGTATGGCGCGAACCCGATGAACGTCGAGTTGGGGGTGCTGCTGTTGGT
Source organism: Collinsella sp. AF08-23 (assembly GCF_003479805.1). Lineage (GTDB taxonomy): Bacteria > Actinomycetota > Coriobacteriia > Coriobacteriales > Coriobacteriaceae > Collinsella. The sequence continues at coordinate 90,130 of NZ_QUHV01000002.1, forward strand.
CTCCGCCGTACCGGTCTTACCGGCGACCTTGACGCCGGCGATGCTGGCCGCAGATCCACTGCCGTTTTGGACGACATCGAGCATGGCCTGCCTGATCTTGGCAGCGGTGTCGCTACTCACGGCCTGGCCGAGCGAGCGCGTCCGCGTGGTCTTGATGACCGTTCCGTCGGATGCGAGCACTTGGCCGACCACATAGGGGTTCATGGCGATGCCGTCGTTGGCGATCGCGGCGGCGATGACGGCATTCTGCATGACCGTGGTTTGCGGGCCGGGCGTGTGTCCCTGGCCAACCGGCTGGCCGGCGCCTGCCCATGCGAGCTCCCATTCGGTCATCTCCGAGGGATCGGGCATGACGGAGGCGACGGTGGAGAAGTCGATACCCAGGCTCTGGCCGTACCCAAATGCCGCTGCGGTGGCCACGAGTCGATCTGCCCCTACCTGCTCGGCAACCTGGCCAAAGACCGTGTTGGACGAGACGGCGAAGGCTCGGTCGAGCGTGATGTTTCCGTACCCGACTTCATTCACGCTCACAACGTCTGCACCACCGATTTCGAGGCGCCCGGGGCTGTTGTAGGTGGACTGGAGCGTTGCGACGCCGTTCTCGAGCGCCGCCGCCAGCGTGACCGCCTTGAACGTGGAGCCAGGGGTGTAGAGAGCCTGCGTAGCGCGGTCGAACATGGAGGTATCGGCACCGCCGCTGGCGTTGGCGGACTCGATGGCCGCCTGGATATCCGTATTGTTGTACGCCGGGGCGCTCGCCCAGGCCAAGACGGCGCCCGTGCGGGGGTCGAGCACGACGATGGCTCCCTTGCGCCCGGCGAGTGCCTGCTCAGCGGCGACCTGGATACGCGAGTCTATCGTGAGCTGCACGGAGTTGCCGGGCTGCGTAATGCCGGCAAGGGAGTTGAGGGCGTTTTGCCAGCTCGAGTAATCCTTGGAGCCGGTAAGCGTCTCGTCTTGCGAAGCCTCGACGCCCGAGCTGCCGTACTGCTGCGAGTAATAGCCCACGGCATGGGCGGCAAGGTTGCCGTTGGGGTAGGAGCGCACGTACGTGCCATCTTCCTGCTGGATGGATTCGGCAAGCGTGAGCCCGTCGGAGGTAATGATGGAGCCGCGCTTGATGTAGCGCGCCTTGGTGATGGTGTGGTTGTTGCTGGGCATGTTCTGATACTCAGACGCCTTGAACACCTGGATATAGGTGATGTTGCCAATGAGCACGGCAAACAGGGCGGTGAACAGCAGTACTGTGCGGGTGAGGCGGTTGGCAAGGGCCACGCGGCCCAACAGGCCGCTCTCGGGCGTATCGAGGCCCGGGCGACGCACATGGGATCCACGCGCAGTCACGCGATAGCCGGCGGTTGCCAGGTCGGTGCTCGTGTTGGCAATCTCGGTGGAACGCCCTGTCGCCTCGTCGCCTGCGCGCAGCAGGAGCGCCACAATCACAAAGCTCGCGAGCAGCGAGGAGCCGCCCTGGCTCATGAAGGGCAGGGTGACGCCCGTGAGCGGGATGAGCTTGGTCACGCCGCCCACGATGGTGAAGGCTTGGAACGAGACGGCCGCGGTGAGGCCGGCGGCGGAGAACGCGGCGAGGTCGGATTTGGCGCGCGCCGCGGTAGTGAGGCCGCGCACGGCGAAGAGCATGAACAGCAGGAGCACCGCGACGCCGCCGAGCAGGCCCATCTCCTCGCCGATGGCGGCGAAGATCATATCGGATGCCACGACGGGAATGGTGTCGCCGCCCAGGCCTTTGCCGATTCCCACACCGAACAGGCCTCCATCGGCGAGCGAGTAGAGCGCCTGCACAATTTGGAAGCCCATGTTCTGGGCGTCTTTGAACGGGTCGAGCCATATGGCTACGCGCACCTGCACATGGCTCATGATGTGGTACATACCGAACGCGCCCACGGCCAAGAGCACGAGGCCTATGAGCACGTAGGAGACGCGCCCCGTGGCAACGTAGAGCATGATGAGGAAGACCGTGTAAAACAGCAGCGCGCTGCCCAGGTCGCGTTCGAATGCCACCACCAGAAGGCAAATGCCCCACACGATGAACAGGGGGTACAGCAAGCGAATCCGCGGGAGCTTGATGCCGAGTACGGTGCGGTTGGAGATGGAGAGCAGCTCGCGGTTCTCTGCGAGGTAGCCCGCTAGGAACAGGACGATGAACACCTTGGCGAACTCACCGGGCTGGAACTGGAAGCTGCCAATCTTTATCCACAGTTTGGAGCCGTAGATTTCGGTACCAATGAGCATGGGCAATACGAGCAGCACAATGCCGATGGCACCGAGTGCGTATTTGTAGCGGCTGACGACCTCGAGGTTCTTGACGAGCGCGAGTGTGCCCACCATGAGCGCGACACCCACGAACAGGAAGACGATCTGACCCATGGCCGCGCTGGGCTCGAGCCTGGTGACGAACGTGATGCCAATGCCCGAGAGTGCGAACACGATGGGTAACAGCGCGGGGTCGGCGCCCGGGGCGAAGAATCGAACGCCAATATGGGCGGCGGCAAAGGCGGCAAAGAGGCCGAGCGGTACGGCGAGCGTTTGGAACGAGAGCGCGGCGCCCGCGTTGACCACATAGAGGGCGTAGAGCAGCGTCACGGGGAACGCGGCGGCTATGAGCAGGAGCAATTCGGTCGTGCGGCGACTCATTTACGCGGCACCTCCCTCGGTTGATGTGCTAGTGGGGGCTACAGAATCGGCGGGGTCGCTCGACCCCAAGGCGTCGGCGGGACCGCTTGCGCCGTCCCCTTCGGCACCGTATTGCGCGTCAAGGCCGATTGCCCGCGCATCGGCGAGGGCCTTGGCTTTGGACTCGTCAATTTGCTCGCGGTAGTTGTCCACGGCGTCCGCAGCGTTCTCAAGGCTCTTTTGCGGAATGCCCTCGCGCAGGCGATTTTGCGTGTCTTCTGGCAGGTCGCTCAGCTTAATTGAGGTCTCGTCCTCAAGCCAATGGAGCTTGAGTCCCAAGATTTTGCCGGGGACACCGGTGTAAATGGCGACTGCGTCATCCTTGACGCCCAGATACACCGATTTGGTGATCGAGATAAACGAGACCCCGGCGATGATGACGATTGCGAGCAGCAATCCGATGAGCGAGAGGGTCATCACGCGGCGGTGCTTGCGGGCGAGCTCGCGAATACGCCCGTCGTCGGTGATGTCCACCACGACGACGGTCACGTTGTCGCCGCCGCCGGCCGCGAGCGCGGCGTCGACGAGGTTGTCGGTGCAGATCTGCGCGGTGGAGCTCTGCTGCGCCACACGTTCGATCTCGCCGTCGGGAATCATGCTCGAAAGGCCGTCCGAGCACAGGATGAGCCGGTCGCCCTCCTCGACGTTCAAGGTGAAGTGGTCCGCGTACATGGCGGGATCGCTACCGAGTGCGCGGGTGATGACCGAGCGATTGGGGTGCACACGAGCCTCGTCGGCGGTAATCTCGCCGGCGTCCACGAGCTCCTCGACATATGAGTGGTCACGCGTGACGCGGATGAGCGTTCCCTCGTGGAGTAGGTAGGCGCGGGAGTCGCCCACATGCGCGATGGCCAACGTGGTGCCGTCGATGACCGCGGCGGTTGCCGTGCAGCCCATGCCCGGGCGACCTATGCCGTTCACCGCGGCTTCGATGATGGCGGCGTTGGCGGCTTCGATGGCGGCTCCGAGCTGGGCGGCGTCGGCTGTTTTGGGGCCGGTTTTGGCAATGGTCTCGACGGCGATGGCGCTCGCCACCTCGCCGGCGGCGTGGCCACCCATACCGTCGCAGACGCAGAAGAGCGGCGAGGCCACAAGGTAAGAGTCCTCGTTGTGATTGCGCACGCATCCAACATCGGACCTGGCACCCCACATGAGCATAGAAGAGGTCCCGGCGTCAAAAGTCTCGTCAGTGTTCACGAGATCATCGGTGATGGGCTCGAAGCTCTGCGTCGAGCCCGGGTCGTTCAGCTGTGCCTCGACGGCGGTGATGTCGATCTCTGCCGTGTCCTCGGGGGAGGTGGGAGCGGTGGGGTCGGGGATCGCCTCGATGGGGGCGGGTGTCTCCGGGGCCGTATCGGTTGCCGGTTCAAATGGGTAGACAGGTTCGGGCTCTTCTTCGGGCTCCGTGATGGACTCGAAGGATCCGGGCGCGGCGTGGGCGGGAGTCGCGACGGGGGCCGGAGCGGGGGTCACGGGGACGGCCGGAGCAGCTGGGGCTGGAGCGGCAGCGGGCATGGCTGGCTCGGCGTGAGCACCCAAGGGCTCGCGGGGGAGCTCTTCGTCAAACACTTCGCCCACCCCGCGTGAAGTGTAGTCCCGCTCGTCGGTCATCGGCGATTCACCTTCATGACCACGTCTCCGATTTGGACCTCATCGCCCTCGCGCAGGGTGGCGGGCTCCTTGAGCGCGCGTCCATTCACGAGCGTGCCGTTGAGCGAGTTGAGGTCCTCGATCACGAGCGCGGGCCCCTGCAGCGAAAAACGCGCATGGCTCGCCGAGACAAAGGGCTCGTTCACGCAGATGTCCGAGCTGGGGGAGCGGCCCACGATGACGGGGCCGAGGATGTCCATGTGGATGCCGCGGATGCCGCGCGGGCCCTTGTCGACGTCGATGGTCCAAATGGCGGAGTCGCGACGCTGGCCGCGCACCAGTCCCACGCCGGTCTTCATGACGGCGAACAGGAAGATGTAGAGCAACACGATGAGGACGATGCGCCCCGCGAACAGGAAGATGTCAATCACGGCTAGCCCCTAAACTCGAAGGTGCTGAGGCCAAAGGTCAGCAGGTCGCCGGTGCGCAGCGGGCAGCGCGAGACACGGCGGTTGTTGACGAGCGTGCCATTGGTGGAGCCAAGGTCCTCGATGGACCAGTCGCTTCCGGTGAAGGCGAGCTGGGCGTGGCTGCGGCTGACGTTGGGGTCGCGCAGGACCACATCGGCAACGGAGCGCTCGCGGCCCACGGTGGCTCGGGCGCTCGTGATCTCGTACGTGTCGCCGGTCACCACGTCCACGAGCTGGGCGAGCGGACGGGCGGGCGCGGAAGGACGGGACGGCGCCATGTGCGCCCCAGCTGCCGCTGCGGCAACCCCGGCAGCACCGGTTGCGGCTGCAGCGCCGCCCAGGCCGGCGATCTGCTCGCGCGTCATGGTTTTGGGAACGGGAATGGGGGCCGCGAGCGGGTCGGGCACAGGCGAGTCGGCTGCGAACGGGTCGGGTTGCCCCGCGATCCCGGCGGCCGCGGAAGCACCCATCTCGGCGTCGGCGGCGAGCGGTGACAGCGCGGGTTGCGAAACGGGGGATGGGGCCGGAGTCCTGGATCCGAACGCATTCGCGCCGCCCTGCTTCCCCCCGTTGAGGAACGCACGCTCCTCTTCATAGAGGCGGGCGAGGGTGGGGGCGTCCACGTTTTCGGCGAACACGGAGAACTTGCCCGCCTTGAGGGACGGGTCGATCATAAAGCGGACGAGTGGGGAGCCCGAAAAGCGGTAGCGCTTCTTCTCGGCCTGCGCCTTCACGAATTCGGAAACCTCGCGTGCGAGCTGCGCGTAGTACGGTGCGAGCAGCGGGTCGTCGTCGGCGGAGATGAGGACGGTGTACAACGCGGGTGCGGTGTCCACGCCGTTGATCACGAGCGTCTGGTCCTCCATCTCGCGAGCCGCCTGCTTGGCGAGCTTCTTAAAAGAGAACGGAGCTTGCGCTGCGCCAAAAATGCCGGCAACGCGGTCCTCGAAGATATTCAGGAAGTTCACGAGCGATCACCTTCCGGGGTTTCTCGTTTGTATCCAAGCAAATACACGCATATCCAAACGATTATAGAGGATAGGCACCCAAGTCCCACAGCCTCGGCGACCTCGAGGGGCGGCACGCTGGCAATTTCCATAGGCTGTGCAAGATAGCGCAACACAACGGAAACCACGGGAAGCAGCAGGTACAGGATGGTTGTGAGGCTGGTAGAGCGGCTGTCTTGTCGCGCCTGGCATATGCGTTCGAGCATCCAGCCCGCACCGGCGGCAGCCGCCGAGAAGCCTGCGGCGGGGATGAGGAACTCGAGGGAGAACAGGGCTCGTGCGGCCATGTCGAGGGGCAGTGCGCCGCCGGCGACGTGCGCGGCGATAAGGAGGCGCGCGAACGCAAGGCCACAGGCGGTGGATGTGGCGGCGTGGGCGGGCGCAAGGAAGAACGCGGCGAGCGCAACCACGACGGGCGCTGCGAACAAGGTGCTCCCGCAGGTCAGCGTGCATGCCGCGGCAACGGTGAACGCCATGGAGGAGGCGGGCTGCAGACGGCCCCACACGAGCCACCAAGCGCTGAACAGGGCAAACGAAAGGATGGCGACGGGCAGCACCGAGAGCAGGGGCGTGTTGTTTAGGATAAGCATGAGCCAGCCGCCCGCGGCGAGAGCCGATCCAATCTGCGGGGCGAGCGCCGCGCCGGCGCCTATGCCCATTGCGGTGAGCGCGCGTACAAGTGGGTCGGCGATCCCCAAGTCGCCCAGGAGCGTCCAGGACGTTACCGCGACTGCGGCTCCGCTGATCGCCCCGAGCGCGTAAAACCGCGCGCGGGGTGTGCGGCTGCCCAGGTATCCTTCTGCGGGATCGAGCTCCCAGGCGCGAGCCGCCTCTTGCGTCTCGCCCCCTTGCTCCTCTTCTTCGTCCGAGGTCAGGCGGGCGATGATGCGCGCCAGACTTCGACGTCCCTCGCGCGGGTTCCCCAAGCTGGCCAAAAAGAGGTCACCGAACTCACCCACGTCCGCCATGCGGTCGCAGGCGTTGGGCGCGAGGGCGCAAAGCAACGCGTCCTCAGCGGATTCGGGGATGTCGGGGAGCAGGTCGCTGGGGTAGATCACGCCCTTTTCGATGTTCGCGAGGGAGTCCGCCGGCGTGCCCGCCCGGAATGGGGTCGCGGCGCAGAGCGATTCGTAGAGCACGGACGCGAGGGCGAATATGTCGCTGCGCTCGTCCACGACCTCGCCGTTGAGTTGCTCGGGGGGCATGTAGCCAATGGTGCCGCCGCGCGCTCCGCCGAACCCCGCGGCGCTCGCGAGTGTTGCCATGCCAAAATCGGCCAGCTTGACGTGGCCGCTGTGGTCGATAAGCACGTTCGCCGGCTTGATGTCGAGGTGGAGTACGCCGTTCTCGTGCGCGAAGGACAGCGCCTGGACGAGGGCATCGGCAATGCAGGCCGCCTCATCGTACGTGAGTGAGTGACCGTCGACCTGCGCGAGGAACTCCTCGAGGCTCATGCCGTCGACGTACTCCATGACCAGGTAGGCATAGGCGCTGTCGTAGGTGAAATCGATGACCTGCACGATGTTGGGGTGCTGGAGCATGCTCGCAGTACGGGCCTCGGCCAGCGCGGTCGCGGTGGTTTCGGTGGAGACGCGGTTGTAGGGGGAGGCGAGCGGCATGCGTTTAATGGCGACGCGGCGCTGCAGGCGCCCGTCGAGGCAGATCTCGACACTGCCAAAGCCGCCCGCCGCACGTGTTTGCAGGGGGCGATAGCGCTTAAGCAGGGCGGATGCGGCGGACCCCGCCGGGGGCGGCGGGGCAACGTGCACGCCGCCGAGTCCGTGGCGCTGCGACAGTGGTGCCCCGCCGGGTGTAAACCCATTGCCCGCGTGGTCGCTCGCGGGATAGCCCGCTTTGGCGCCGGGCACCGCGGTGGGCCCGTGAGATGCGGGTGTTCCTGCCCCGGATCGGGGCGATCTGTGTGGGGAGAATAGCGGCATGGCCATCCTTGGTGCGTTTGAGCTGCGTTCACGGCCGTGGCCGGTTGATGTAGGTCGAATTTTACCACGCGTGCAGGCGGGAGTATCCGTTCCACCATGCGGGAGTGCCCGGAATCGGGCGATTTTGTAACGAGAATCCGAACGCCCCGAGTAGACGGGCGTTTTGAACAACAAAACCCCAGCTCGCAGGAAGCCGAAACAGGCGTCTACTCGACCCCGCGGCAAACTCGTTACAAAATCGCCCGATATCGGGCATGCGCCTCCTCGGCGGGGCCGCCGCTGCGCCCCTGGGCACCCGCGCGGACGCAAGACGGTATGATTGATGGAGCGATTCATCATCAGCGGGTCGAGCCCCACCCGTGCCGTCGCCGCGTCCGTCCTGCGCTCGCGAGCGGGGAGGTAAAAGGGGAGAGAAGGGGGCGCCTTGCGTGGAGAACATGGATCGACTGACGGCGTTTGACCAGTTCGCTGCCGATGTGCGGCGTGAGCTGGACGAGACGGCTCGTCATATGGAGAAGCTTCGCGCGGAGAACAGGGTAAAATCCGCCACATACAAACAACTCTTCGCGATTCGGTCGACCTTAAAGGAGATCGATTGTCGTCTTGTCGAACACGGGCTGTAGCCTCGTCGCTTGCGTGTCTGTGCCCGAAACGCCGTAAAGGAGGCACCTTATGGAGTCGCTGTACAGGAAGTACCGTCCACTCACGTTCGAAAGCGTGGTTGGCCAGCAACATATCGTCTCCACCCTTGAGCACGCGGTGGCCGAGGGTCGTCTTTCCCATGCGTACTTGTTCTGTGGGCCGCGTGGTACCGGCAAGACCACCATGGCGCGCATCCTCGCCAAGGCTCTACTGTGCGAGAAGTCCGACGCCGCCCGTGCGCAGGGCGCCTCGGGCTGCATGCCGGACGGCACGTGTCCCGAGTGCGAGGCCATCGCGGCGGGAACCCACCCCGATGTGTATGAGCTGGACGCCGCGAGCCGCACGGGCGTCGACAACGTGCGTGAGGAGATCATCAACTCGGTGAGCTTTGCGCCTGTGCGCGGCGCGTACAAGGTCTACATCATCGACGAGGTCCACATGCTCACGACGGCGGCGTTCAACGCGTTGCTCAAGACGCTCGAGGAGCCGCCGAGCCACGTGATCTTCGTGCTATGCACCACCGATCCGCAAAAGATCTTGGAAACCATTCTCTCGCGGTGCCAGCGCTTTGATTTCCACCGTATCTCGAACGAGGATATCGTGGGACGTTTGCGGTATATCTGCGAGCGGGAGGGTTTTGTCTTTGACGATGAGGCCCTCGATATTGTGGCAAAGCACGCACGCGGAGGCATGCGCGACGCCCTGTCCACGCTCGAGCAGCTCTCGGTATTCGGCGATGGCTCGGTACGTGCGGACGACGCCCGCGCCCTGCTGGGCGAAGTCGCGTCGACGGTCCTCGCCGAGTTTGCCTGCAAGATGGCCGTGCGCGACACCGTCGGCCTGTTCGGGCTGGTTCGTGTCCAGGTCGATGAGGGTAATGACCTGCTGGAGCTCACGCGCGACCTGGTGGCGCACATGCGCGATGTCTATACCGCAGCGATCGCTGGCCCCAAGACGGAGCTGTTCGATGGGACGCCGGAGGAGGTCGCCGCGCTGGTGGAGGAGGCCCGCCTGTTTGGGAGTGCCGATCGCCTTGCTCGCGCGTTGACCGTTCTTGACGATGCGGCCCTCGAGATGCGCAGTGCCTCCGATCCGCGCTTGGTCCTGGAGATAGCCCTCACAAGGCTCGCTCGTCCCGAGTCCGACTTGACGCTGGAAGCCCTAGCCGAGCGCATCGCGCGATTGGAGGCCCAGATTGCCGCCGGTGTTCCGAGTACGCCGATGGGGGCAGGGCAGCTTGCCTCGATGACGGGGACAAGGCCTGCCGCGCAGGCGGCGCCAGCTAAGGGCGGCGTTGCGCCCACGCGTGGAGCGATGCCAGCGGCGGCTATGGGGCGAGGCCAGAGGACCGGCGCCCAAGCCGCTGCCTCGGGACCGGCCCCCGATCCTGTCACGGCATCGGCTGCGGCACCCGCTGCGACACCGGTGCCCCCTGCTGCTGCGGTACCCGCTGCGAATCCGGAACCCGCTGTTGCCGCGTCGCCCACTGCGAATTCGGCGTCCGCCCAGGTTCGTCCCACCGCTGTTGAGACATCGTGCTCGCCCGCCCCAGCCTACTCGACAAATCCCGAGCCTGGTGCGACTGCTTGCTCGGTTTCAGGTCGCACGGCACCCGTTGCGACCCAGGTGCCTGGTGCAAGCATGAGCTCGTCTGAGGCGTCGGCGACTGGTGCTCCCTCAGCAAAGGCGACCGTCTCCGCCGAGTCCCAGCTCCACATGGCTTCATGCGCCGTCACGCCCCCTGCCGCTGACGCCGGCGAACTGCAGCGTCGTTGGGCGGATGCGGTCAAGCGCGTCACGGCAGAGCAGCCCTCTCGCGGTGGCTTGCTGCAGAGCTCTCGCGCGGTGAGCGATGACGGCGAGACGCTTACGATTGAATTCCCCAAGGGTTCAACCTTTGCGCTCAAGATGATCACCCGGCCCGATTCGGCGCAACTGGTCATGCCCATCATCTGCCAGGTGTTCGGCAAGCGTTCGGTGACGTACGTGATGGAGGGCGGCCCCGGAGACGCGCCGGCGCCAAAGGCCGCATCCGCTCCGGCGGCGACGCAGGGCACGGCGACCGTCCAGGCCGCGCCGGCTCAGGCGCCGGCCCCTGCTGCCCCCTCGGCTCCCGCTGCGGAGAGCGCCTCCACCGCCCCCGCCCGCCAGACCGCGCCTGCCCAGCAGGTGGCGCCCGTTGTCGCCGCCCCGCGGGCGGTGTCGGCCGCGCAGCCCGCGTCGGCTCCTGTTCAGGGCAGGACCGATGTCTCGGCGCAGCCGGCATCTGCTCAGTCCGCGCAGACGGTCGACCAGGTGAGTGGTCCCACCGTCTTGCCCGAACGCGACATCGAGGCCGACCGTAGGGCGTGGGAAGATGAGCAGGTCCCGTACGACGACGCGACGATAGCCTCGTATGCCGATGAGGATGAGCTGCCGCCGTTCGACGTTCCCGCGCAGCCCGCGGCACCCGCGCAGCCCACGGCACCCGCGCAGCCCGCCGCCTCCGCGACATCTGGGCGGCCCGCCGCAGCTCGGACGCCCGCGGCTACCGCTCCCGCCGCCGGCGACGCCGCCTCTGCACCCGCTGCCGATGCCGTCGACGCGAAAGAGGTGCTCCAGAACATCTGGGGCAACGTCGTCTTCAAGTAGTTCGGTCGCCGGGGTTGTCCTGCAGCTAAGGCACTCATGCTGCGAGGGTGGATTCGTCGAAAAATCTCCTGCTTTCATTAGGAAAAATCGACGAAGTTACCCTCGAGAGCGCAGCCGTGGTCGAGACCGAGACTGGGGTAGAGGCCGAGACCGCAGCTGTGGCCGCAGGCGTGATCGCGGCAGAGACCGTGACCGCGTTTGTGGCCGCGCCTACGGCCGCCTCCCGCGGCGGCTGCGGTCCCCCGTGGTACCATGCCCTTGGACTATTCGCCTGCGGGAATCGCAGGAGGCTTGAGTAAGGAGAACCCATGGCCGGAATCAACATGCAGCAGCTCATGAAGCAGGCCCAGCAGATGCAGAAGAAGCTCGCCGAGGCCCAGGAGAGCATGAACGAGGTCACCGTTGACGCCAGTGCCGGCGGCGGCATGGTCAAGGTGACCGTGGACGGCAACATGCAGCTTCAGTCCGTCACCATCGACCCCGACGCGCTCGATCCCGAGGACGTTGACATGCTCCAGGACATGATCGTGGCGGCCGTGAACGAGGCCTACCGCGGCGTGGCCGAGATCGCCAACAAGCGTATGAGCGCCGCCACCGGCGGCATGGGCACAGGCATGCCCGGCATGCCTTTTTAGCATCTGTTGAACTTGAGGCAGAGTGTGCATTTTGGAGTCCGTCCCCAAAATGCACACGGCCCTCTTTGTGCAAATTGGAGTCCGTCCCCAAGATGCGCGCTCCGGACGCACGCCGCTGTGGAACGATTTTGGATTGAAGCATGAGTGCCGATCGTAGCCTTCAAATACTCCTCGACGAGCTGGGACGCCTGCCGGGTATTGGCCCCAAAAGTGCCCAGCGCATCGCCTACCATCTGCTCGAAGCCGACGTCGAGGAGGCGCGCCGCCTGGCCGATGCCATCCTCATGGTCAAGAACGAAGTGCATTTTTGCAGTCGGTGCTTCAATTACGCTACCGACGACGAGTGCGCCATCTGCGAGGACATGTCCCGTGAGCGCGACCGGATCTGCGTGGTGGGCGAGCCCCGCGACGTGACCGCCATCGAGCGGACGGGAAGCTACCGCGGCCTCTACCACGTGCTCGGCGGCGTGATTAGCCCCATGGACAAGATCGGCCCCGAGCAGCTGCATGTGCGCGAGCTCCTCGCTCGCCTGGGGAGTGAGGACATCGAAGAGGTCATCATCGCCACGAACCCCAACATCGAGGGCGAGACCACAGCGAGCTACCTCGCGCGCACCATCAAGCCACTGGGGACCACCGTCACGCGCCTGGCCAGCGGCTTGCCCGTGGGCGGCGACCTCGAGTACGCTGACGAGCTCACCTTGGGCCGCGCTATCGAGGCCCGCCGGGCGTTGTAGAAGTGGGCTAATCGTTGTCGCGTGCAGGGAGTCGGGCATTGGGAGGCACAAAATGTCCGGATGCGCACGCCGCACACGCCAAGACGACTTTCTGGAAGTCCAATCTGCGGGCATCCATCCAAAAACCCGCTATACGTGCGCCCGCGCTTTGGCGTGGATACGGTGTCGATCTGCGGTGCCGGGCGGCTTTGCGGCGCTTCGATGTTCCAAGTACGTTCAATTTTTGGCTTACCCTGAGTACGGAATGAATGCGGCCTATCAAAAGCGCAGGTAGAGGTGTCGCCTTAAACGGGCCGAGTTCCGGTGACAGCCAAATTGAACGTACTTAGCAGCAAGCGATACGAAAGTCCTCGAGATTTCACGTGCAGGGTCTGCTTGACGGGTGCAGTTTTTCGTGCAGGCACCTGGCCATGCCCGCCCCGATCGATGCTTGGCGCGGCCATGCTAAAAGGGCGTATTCCAGCTGGTGAATAGGCGGTATCGCAGGTTGGTTTCCATCTGGTGCATGCGGGCATCCAGAACCGGGGGCTTGGTGCCCAGCAAATGGGCAATATGGGCGCAGACGGCGTGGTACTTCTCTGGATTGAAAAGCTGGTCATAGGTAAGGGGCAGGACTTCGATCCCCATGGTTTGCAATGCGGCCATTCTGTCCGAATCCGAGATGAAGGACTCGTATCGGTCATGGACCAGACCACTTTGACACTCAATATCCAGCGGACGCCCCGAGGTGGTGTTTTCGAAAAAGAGGTCTCCGTAACAGCAGCGGACTCGTCCCGAGAGGAGACGTGCGTCGCTAGTGAGCTTAATTTCCTTGTTGTTCTCGAGCCCCTTGAACCCTTGGCCTCCGAGTTTTGGCGGCAGCGAAAGTAACATAGTGGCTTGCACCTCAAAGGGAGACGCGCATATTCCGGTGACCAGCTTGGCGCAGCGAGCGAAGCGCGCTCCGCAACGATACGTGCGCACTTCGTTGGCAAAGGAGGAGAGCTCCTCGATTGCAACAAGAGGCCTGCGGCTCCAGAGTCCGCTTGGCCTGCCGTCGGCTTTCTTAACGGGCCGCCATTCTTCGAAGAAACGTGCGCCCGCCGAGCGTGCCGTTTCGAGTGCGGCGCACAACTCCTCGGTGGGTGCGAAAAGCGAAAACGTACCGCACAGCTCATACATTGCCATGAGGAGACGCACATCGGAAACATGCGGAATGCGGGCGAGTGTCAGAAGGGTCATGAGGGGCGAGGTGACTTGGAGGTCAGAGCCGTAGTTCTCGATTGCCCCAAAGGGGAGATCGCCAAGCCAGAGCTGGTCTTTGAGGTTCTTTGCGCCGGAACAGGCGGATCGTGCTTGACGTAGGCAGTAGAGCGGTGGCTGGATTAAAGTCCGGAACAAGGATTCTTTGAGGACGGTGCGCCAGCATGCAGGTGCGCCAATGAAGGGGACGCTGGGCAGCAGGGCGCGGTATTGCGGCGGAATGCGATGCAGCGCAAAGGCGGTTGGCCCGCTCAATATCTGGTCCATCAGTCGGTTCCCTTCCAGCTTGCATTCAAGTACGTTCAATAATGTGGTTGGGTCGGATATACCCAGAATTAATGAGCTCTCTATCTGGGGTTTTGACAAATTATCTGCTTCTGTTCTCGAGGCATTGGCCAAATTGAACGTACTTAGGTGAATCACCGGAATTAGTCGTCGGCATTAATCGCCGAAAGATGCGCGAGTGCGAGCCCGGACAGATCAGGGAGCACGCTGTCCGGAGCGGCGGCAGTGCTTGGGGATGATTGTGGGGCGTGGCCGTTCGCGCGGTAACGCTGGCCTTTGGGCCGAAGTGCGCAAGGGCGTGCGGAGGTGCCGTCGAGGTAGGGTGGCGGCACATGCCGGCAACAGAACGCGGCGGACGATGATGGTGGAGTACGACCGCGAGGGCGGCACATTGAGCAAGCCGGTGTCGATGGCACGAGGTTCATCATTGATGAGATGCTGCGTAGTCCAGTATATCTACCTGCGAAAACATACGTTCGCCGACTCAACTAGATTGTGCTTTTAGGACTCATAATCGGGGGTACAATGGTTCTACATGCGCATCCCGCGTGGCGATATGTCATGCCGCGCGAGTGCATGGTGCGATCTTCCGAGGCAGCTGCTCGGTTCCGTCCGCCATGCGAGCATACCGGGAGCCGCAGTGACTCCCGGCGCCTTATATACCTAGTCGAGAGGAGAGGGGTATATGGCAGATCGTAAGTTCAAGTCTATGGACGGCAACGAGGCCGCCGCGTACGTTTCGTACGCGTACACCGAAGTGGCGGGTATTTACCCGATCACGCCGTCCAGCCCCATGGCCGACCATGTCGACCAGTGGGCGGCTCAGGGCATGAAGAACATCTTCGGTACGCCCGTGAACGTGGTTGAGATGGAGTCTGAGGCTGGCGCTGCCGGCGCCGTCCATGGCTCTCTGGGCGCTGGTGCCCTCACCACCACCTATACGGCGTCCCAGGGTCTCCTGCTCATGATCCCGAACATGTACAAGATCGCGGGTGAGGGCCTGCCGAGCGTCTTCCACGTTTCGGCCCGTACCGTCGCCACCCACGCGCTCAACATCTTTGGCGATCACTCCGACGTCATGGCCTGCCGCCAAACCGGCTTTGCCATGCTCGCCGAGGGCAACGTCCAGGAGGTCATGGACCTTTCGCCCGTCGCCCACCTTGCCGCTCTCACCGGCAAGACGCCGTTCCTCAACTTCTTCGATGGCTTCCGCACCTCGCATGAGATCCAGAAGGTCGCCGTGTGGGATTACGAGGACCTCAAGGACATGTGCGACATGGAGGCCGTCCAGGCCTTCCGCGACCATGCCCTCAACCCCGAGCACCCCACCGCTCGCGGCTCCCATGAGAATGGCGATATCTTCTTCCAGCACCGCGAGGCCTGCAACGGCACCTACAACGCGCTGCCGGCCATCGTCCAGTCCTACATGGACAAGGTGAACGCCAAGCTCGGTACCAGCTACCATCTGTTCGACTACTACGGCGCCGACGACGCCGACCGCGTGGTCGTCTGCATGGGTTCCTTCTGCGACACCCTCGAGGAAGTCATCGATTACCTGAACGCCCACGGTGAGAAGGTCGGCCTGGTCAAGGTCCGCCTGTACCGTCCGTGGTCCGTTGAGGACTTCGTGGCAGCGCTGCCCGCGACCGTCAAGAAGATCGCCGTGCTCGACCGCACCAAGGAACCCGGCTCCATTGGCGAGCCGCTCTACCAGGACGTCGTCTCCGCGCTGTACGAGGCGGGCCGCTCCGACCTCGTGGTGACCGGCGGCCGTTACGGCCTCGGTTCCAAGGACGAGCCGCCGGCGGCTGCCTTCGCCGTGTTCGAGGACCTCAAGTCCGATACGCCCAAGCGCGAGTTCACCATCGGCATCGAGGATGATCTTACCCACCTGTCTCTGCCCATGGACCCGGATGCCCCCAACACGGCGGCTGAGGGCACCATCGAGTGCAAGTTCTGGGGCCTTGGCGGCGACGGCACCGTTGGCGCCAACAAGAACTCGATCAAGATCATCGGCGACCACACGGACAAGTACGTCCAGGCCTACTTCCAGTACGACTCCAAGAAGACCGGTGGCGTCACCATTTCGCACCTGCGTTTTGGCGATTCCCCGATCCGTTCCCCGTACTACGTGACCAAGGCCGACTTTGTGGCTTGCCACAACCCGAGCTACATCATCAAGGGCTTCAAGATGGTCCGCGACGTCAAGCCCGGCGGCACCTTCCTGGTCAACTGCCAGTGGACGCCCGAGGAGTTCGCCTCCCATATGCCGGCGAATGCCAAGCGCTACATCGCCAAGAACAACATCAACGTCTACCTGATCGACGCGATCGACCTGGCCGCCAAGGTGGGCATGGGCAAGCGCACCAACACCGTGCTTCAGTCCGCGTTCTTCGCGCTGGCCGGCGTTCTGCCGCAGGAGGAGGCGCTCCAGTACATGAAGGACGCCGCCACCAAGTCCTACGCTAAGAAGGGCCAGGCTATCGTCGACGCCAACCACAAGGCCATCGACGCCGGCGCGACCGCGTTCGTGAAGTTCGATGTTCCCGCCGACTGGGCCGACGCCACCGACGAGGCTCCTGCCGAGGTCCTCACCGATGCCGAGAAGACGGCAATCGCCAAGCAGGTCAAGGAGCTCATGGAGCCCATCGCCCGCATGGACGGCGACTCCCTGACCGTCTCCGCCTTCAAGGATTGCGCCGACGGCCAGTTCGAGCTGGGCGCCTCCGCATACGAGAAGCGCGGCGTCGCCGTTATGGTCCCGCATTGGGACGAGACCAAGTGCATCCAGTGCAACCAGTGCGCCTACGTGTGTCCGCATGCCACCATCCGTCCGTTCGCGCTCAACGCGGACGAGGTCGCCGAGGCCCCCGAGACCATGCGCATGCTGGATGTGAAGATCCCCAAGGACACCGGTTACAAGTTCGCCATCGCCGTCAGCCCGCTCGACTGCATGGGCTGCACCAACTGCGCCAAGGTCTGCCCCAAGGACGCGCTCACCATGGTTCCCGCCGAGGGCGAGCTCGTCGAGCAGAAGACCTTCGACTACTGCGTGGCCAACGTCGCCGAGAAGCCCGAGCTCGTGGGCAACAACGTCAAGTCCAGCCAGTTCAAGCAGCCCCTGCTTGAGTTCTCCGGCTCCTGCGCCGGCTGCGCCGAGACCGCGTACGCCCGCCTGGTGACCCAGGTCTGCGGCGACCGCATGTTCATCTCCAACGCCACCGGCTGCTCCTCCATTTGGGGCAACCCCGCCGCGACCTCCCCGTTCTGCACCGATGCGAACGGTCACGGCCCGGCTTGGAACAACTCCCTGTTCGAGGACAACGCCGAGCATGGTCTCGGTCTCGAGCTCGGCTACAAGGCCGTCCAGGGCAAGCTCGTCGCCGCGTGCGAGGAGATGTTCGGCTGCGACAAGGCTTCCGATGAGCTGAAGGCCGCCGCCCAGGCTTGGATGGACGCTCGCAACGATGTTGAGGGCTCCAAGACCACCGCTGCCGCGCTGATCGCCGAGTGCGAGAAGTCCGATTGCGACAAGGCCAAGGAGATCCTGGCCGACAAGGCGTACCTCACCAAGAAGTCCTTCTGGATCTTCGGCGGCGACGGCTGGGCCTACGACATCGGCTTCGGCGGCCTGGATCATGTCCTCGCCTCTGGCAACAACGTCAACGTCTTCGTGTTCGACACCGAGGTGTACTCCAACACCGGCGGCCAAGCCTCCAAGGCCTCTAACCTGGGCCAGGTCGCCCAGTTCGCCGCCGCGGGCAAGAACATCAAGAAGAAGAGCCTCGCCGAGATCGCGATGAGCTACGGCTACGTGTACGTGGCGCAGGTCGCCATGGGCGCCAACCCGGCCCAGACCCTCAAGGCCATCCACGAGGCCGAGGCCTACGACGGCCCGTCCATCATCATCGGCTACAGCCCCTGCGAGATGCACTCCATCAAGAAGGGCGGCATGCAGAACTGCCAGGCCGAGATGAAGAAGGCCGTGGATTGCGGTTACTGGAACCTCTTCCGCTACAACCCGGCTGCCCCCGAGGGCAAGAAGTTCGCCCTCGACTCCAAGGAGCCGGCTGGCGGTTATCGCGACTTCCTCATGAACGAGGCGCGCTACGCCAGCCTGACGCGTTCCTTCCCGGAGCGTGCCGAGGAGCTGTTTGCCGAGAACGAGGCCGCTGCCATGGATCGCTACCAGCATCTGGTCAAGCTCAAGACGCTCTACAACGAGTAGTCGCCTAAAACGGGCTGTAAGCCGCAGCGCATAGCGCCTGATGCGCCCCCGTCGGATTCATTTCCGGCGGGGGCGTTTGCATGGGCGTCGGAAAACACAGTTCCCAGCGTGATGGAAATGCGCGATACAAGTCATCACCTCGAGAAAGGGACGGGTGCTAATCTGAGGTGCGAAGTGCATGGTGCGGGGGTGCTTGGCATGAGGCGCTTGGTATGAAGTACTTGCAGCGAAGCGCAAGTCACGAGAAATGAAGTCTCGGCGTTGCCACGGAAAAGGCGAGTTCCGCGAGAGTTAACTCTCGCGGCGGGTTTTTGTCGTTTTGTCCGGATTGCCGCCTCGAGAGTTAACTCTCGAGGCAGCCGAGTGGAGGCGGGCCATAACTTGAAATGCCCAAACGCGTGTCGAACAGGATGCTGCGCATGGCGAGGTGCCTGATGGAAAAGCGTAGTAATTCGACCATAATCGAGATGGAAAACGCAAGAAAAAACGACAAAAACGTGATGTAAAAGCGTAAACCTGCTGGTTGTGGTGGGTATCTAGTTTCACACCTTAGCTCTGCCAGAAGTCGACGATGAGGTCCTCGCGGTTTTTGGTGCCGGTCTTCTTGACGAGGTTGTGCACGTGGGACTTGATGGTCCCCACGGCGAGCACGAGCTCGTCGGCGATCTCCTGGTTGGTCTTCTTCATGACGACGAGGCTCAGGACCTCGGCCTCCCGCTCGGACAGCCCGTGCTCCATCCAGCTCGGTGGCCATGAGTCCTTGGGCGACGCCGCACGTGCCATGGGCTCGCTGCTCGACATCATGATGGCCCGCGTGGACCGCCACAAGGACGTCGTCGGCCTCATGACCATGCTCGAGAACCTGCCCGAGGGTAAGAAGATCGAGGAATGGACCCTGCCCTTCAAGGGTGCGATGATGAAGATCGCCATCGCCGTCCCCTGCATCGAGCTCATAGATCTACGACGAGGTTTGGGGCGAGGGCGTCTATAAGTGCGTCGGCGTCCAGTCCGAGCAGGTCGTCTACGGTGGCGGCAACATCCACTGCATCACACAGCAGGAGCCCTCTGCGTAATGGGCCGCTCCGCCTGATCACGCTTTTCCGCGGAGCGGAAGCGCCCCGTTCACCATGTGCTTCCCTTCGTCATCTCCCGAAGGCCGCCCGGCCCCGTCTCCAAGCCGGGCGGCCGCATCTCTTGCGGGGGCGCCCAATCTCGTGCGCGGGTGCCCCGTTTACTCCACTGTGATAACAGGTGCGCATATTCTTGTTCATTCTTGTATAGAAATGCATAGACAAGCTAAATCTGCAGGATTGATATACAAGAGGCGCAAGGGCCTGACATTTGGTCAATGTGATGAGATTATGCCTATAAGCTCGTTATTAACGCTTATCGCCAATAATCGTCCGTTCACCAAGACAACTAAAAACAAAGGTCCTTTCAGTGGCACATTGAGGGTATATTGCATAAAGTAAGCCTGCTGGTGAATATTAGAACCGGCGCCCTACGTTAGAAAAGAGGCAGTTATGTCCAAGCCTTACGGCAAGCCCGACCGCATTGTCGTGGCTCTTGGTGGCAACGCCCTTGGCGACACTCCCGCCGAGCAGATCGAGAAGGTCAACCACGCCGCCCACGCCCTTTTGGGCCTCATCGAGCAGGGCAATGAGATCATCATCACCCACGGCAACGGCCCGCAGGTTGGCATGATCCAGAACGCCTTCGCCGCCGCGCACGACGCCATCGGCACCCCCTCCATGGACCTGCCCGAGTGCGGCGCCATGTCTCAGGGCTACATCGGCTACCACCTGCAGCAGGGCATCGGCCGCGAGATGCACAAGCGCTATAAGCGTTGGCACGCCGCCACCGTCGTCACCCAGATCGAGTGCGATCCCGACGATCCCGCGTTCGTCAACCCGACCAAGCCGATCGGCCCCTTCTACACCGAGGAGCAGGCCAAGGAGATCATGGCGGAGAATCCGGACATGACGTTCGTTGAGGACTCCGGCCGCGGCTGGCGTCGCGTTGTGGCTTCCCCGGAGCCCAAGAAGATCGTCGAGGCCGACTCCATCCTCAACCTCCTCGACAACGAGTTCATCGTCATCGCCTGCGGTGGCGGCGGCATTCCCGTCGTCCGCGACTACAACAACAAGGGCTGCTACAAGGGCGTTGCCGCCGTCATCGACAAGGACATGGGCGGCGAGCTCCTCGCCGAGGACTGCTCCGCCGACGTTCTGTTCCTGCTGACCGCCGTCGAGCACGTCGCCATCAACTTTGGCAAGCCCAACCAGGAGGAGCTCGAGGAGCTCACCGCCGACGAGGCCGAGCGCCTGGCCGATGAGGGTCAGTTCGGCAAGGGCTCCATGGAGCCCAAGGTCCGCGCCGCCATCAAGTTCGCGCGCTCCCGCAAGGGCCGCACCTGCATCATCGGTGCCCTCGACAAGGCCGCCGAGACCATGGCCGGTCTCTCCGGCACGCGCATCACGGGCTAGATATCGGTATTCAGCGTGTCGGACGATGTCCGGCATCTGGAATTCCGATGAGCTATCGCTTTGCGTTTTCGCTCGCCGCGCTCGAGCGCCAAGCCTCGGGCGCGGCATTCCCTGGCTTGTCTCCCTGCTGGTCAAACCGCTTGCGTCCGCCTAACACGACGACGGATGCCGGGTCGGCCTCCTACATAGCCTTCCTCTCCTTTGGACGTCCCGGAAAACTGCCCCGGGGCGTCCTTTGCACGTGTCGCCACACATTGGCTGTGGGCGCCTTGAAATTGCCTATGACTACCCTGAAATTGCCTATGGTTGTCAGCCGCTTGGGCCTCTGAACCGGCAGATTGCCATAGGCAATCTCGTGAGAGACATAGTCAATCTCGTGCGGCCATAGGCACTTGTATGTTTGTGGAAGGGTGCTGACTGGATGACGCAACGAGAGGGTGGGGGGGATTACACCCAAAATGACCAGCACGCTTGGGTTTGGTTGAGGATCTCCTGGATGCCCCAACGTCGTGCGGAGTTGTAGGGGCTGTTGGGGTCGAAGACCTCGACCATGCCGCGGTCGTCGATGCTGCGCAGCACGATGTAGTGACCCACGGTGGTGAAGTCGCCCGGACTGACGCTGCAGATGACGGGACGCCCGTTTGCCAAGGCGTTGGTGATGTCCCGGCGCGAGGGGTTGATGTATGCCGAGTTGATGCCGAGCATCGAGGCACCTTCAGTCATGAAGGACCACTCCGTGGCGCCGGTTGGGGCGAAATTGTTCTCGTCGGCAAACGCCGCCATGGCGCCGGGATCGAGGTCAGTTCGTCCGGTTAGGTAGATGTAGACCATGGTCAGAGATGTGGGGCCGCATGCGTTGGCGCGCACCGTTCCACCAGCGTAAGACTTGTTTGCCCAAGCGGGATCAGTTTGGTACAGGTGCGGCATGGTGCCCTGCGTCCATTCCGAGCGGGGAGTGGAGACGGCATAGGCGCCGACGCCTAACTTGTTGGGGTTGACCGCTTGGTTGGCGAGCCGTTTTTTCTCGGCGGCTGCCTCTGCTTGCGCGGCTTCTTCCGCTGCGCGCTGCTGTGCGGACGAGTAGATGGCCAGCCCTCTGCCGCCAACAAGCACGAGCGCGAGAACCGCCACGATTACGCGCGGCTGCAGAAGGCGATCGATCCAGGTTGCGCGGGCGAAGATGCGATTCGAGCGCAGATGGGGATGCGTGACGCGTGATGATTTGAAGGCGGACCATCTGCGGCTTCCGTCAACGTAGGCATGCGAGCGGCCGCGTTTCCCGCTGAGCCCAGAGCCACGGGCGGCGCCGAAGTTGGGGTTACGGGTGGAGCCGAAGCTGGAGCTGCGGGGGACGCCGAGATTGGAGTTGCGGGCGGCACCAGGGCCCGCGGCGCGATATGTGCCGCGTTGCGAGCGAGGAGTTCTGCCAGCGCGAGGTTGCTCAAGATATTCTCGCTGGGGCGCACCGCTGATACTCGAGTCTGCCTGACGTCGACGCTCGTTCACGCCGAGCGGCACTTCTCGCTGGCCGGCAAGGCGAACGGATCGCCGAGACGCATCATTTTGATGGCCCTGGTCCACAACTGCACCCCCTTACGGTATGCACGGCAATACTGCACATGGTACCAGCTCCAGGGTGGATAATCAGGCAGGATGCGCCGGCCGCGCACATGCGCCTGTCCGACGCTTGTCTGGGGTTAATAAGGCGAGTCATTTCCGAATTGAAATCTGGCGGCAGTTTCAAACCGCGGTTTTCTCACATAAATGGCCTTGGTAATGTGATTTATCAACGGTTTGAAACAAACTAACCGTTTCAAACCGTTGATTCCTCACATCGTATTAAGGGGATTGCGAGTTGTTCGCATGGCTGTAGGGGAGGGACGAGGGATTCGCTGCTGAGATGCGCCTTGCCGCGGCCCGCGCGCTCGCCGATGTCGGCTGTCGTGCCTGTAACCCGCGCAGATGCGCCACGCCCACCGCGCACCCGCTGCGCCTCCCGTCGCTGGCCGTTGCATCATCGACCGCTCGTCCCAAAAACGCGGCCGCTCGTCTGCGCCTTGCTTCCGCAAATCGAGAAGCACGCAAAACGCGCAACGGCAGGCAATATCCTCCAAGGCGTGGAAAAGGCGCGCGTGTACCTCGCGCGCAGAGGGATGGGCCCGTCCGGAACGGAGAGGCCCATAACAAAGAAAGGAGGCGTGCTATGGCGGACACCACCACTCCTGCCGCCGAACAGGGCGGCATGAAAAAGACGCTGTCGCTGTGGAACTTCTTCACCATTGGCTTCGGCGCCATCATCGGTACCGGCTGGGTCCTTCAGGTCGGCGACTGGATGGTCGTCGGCGGCGGCCCGGTCCCCGCTATGATCGCATTCCTCTTGGGCGCTATCGCGTTGGTGCCCATTGGAGCGGTGTTTGGCGAGCTTACCGCCGCCATCCCGGTTTCCGGCGGTATCGTGGAGTACGTCGACCGCACCTTCGGTCGCACGGCATCCTACATCACCGGTTGGTTCCTGGCCCTGGGCAACGGCATCCTGTGCCCGTGGGAGGCGATCGCCATCTCCACGCTCGTGTCCGACATGTTCGGCAGCCTGCCCGGCCTCGAGTGGCTTCGCGCCGTCAAGCTCTACACCATCCTCGGTGCGGACGTGTACCTGTTCCCGACGCTGATCGCGCTCGCCTTCGCAGGCTACGTGGTCTTCCTCAACTTTCGCGGTGCCAGCTCCGCGGCCAAGCTCCAGGCCTTCCTCACCAAGGCCCTGCTCTGCGGCATGCTGCTCGCCATGGGCGTCTCCATCGTGACCGGCTCCCCGAGCAACGCCATGCCCGTCTTCTCCCAGGTGTCCGGCGCCGGCGGCGGCGTCGCCGCGACCGAGTCCACGAACCTGCTCGCGGGCATCGTCTCGGTCCTGGTCCTGACCCCGTTCTTCTACGCGGGCTTCGACACCATTCCCCAGCAGGCCGAGGAGGCCGCTGAGGGCCTGAACTGGAACAAGTTCGGCAAGATCATCACCCTGGCCCTCCTGGCCGCCGGTGGTTTCTACATGGTCTGCATCTACTCCTTCGGCACCATCCTTCCCTGGGACGAGTTCGTCTCCCAGCCGGTGCCCGCGCTCGCTTGCCTGAAGAACATCAACATGATCCTGTACGTGGCCATGCTCGTCATCGCCACCCTCGGGCCCATGGGACCGATGAACTCCTTCTACGGCGCCACGAGCCGCATCATGCTCGCCATGGGCCGCAAGGGCCAGCTGCCCGAGCAGTTCGCCGAGGTCGATGAGAAGTCCGGTGCCCCGAAGCTCGCCTGCGTGGTCCTCGCCGTCATCACCATCGTCGGTCCGTTCCTGGGCAAGAACATGCTCATCCCGCTGACCAACGTGTCCGCCCTCGCGTTCATCCTCTCCTGCACCATGGTCGCCCTCGCGTGCCTGAAGATGCGCTACACCGAGCCCGACCTGCCCCGTCCCTACAAGGTCCCCGGCGGCAAGTTCGGTATCTTCCTGGCCATCCTCGCCGGCGCTATCATCATCGGCCTGCTGGTCCTGCCCTTCAGCCCGGCATCGCTCGACATGGTCGAGTGGTCCATCGTGATCGGTTGGCTGGTCGTCGGTTTCATCCTCATGTTCGTCACCAAGGCCCGCGCTAAGTAGCGAACTACCCGCAAGCGGCGGGTGACCCCACACGACGCACCCGCCGCTTTCCTCCGGGCATTCGCCCGACCTCTCCTCTCTTGTGGCATCACCCGGCCGTGCACGTACCCCGCGCGGCCGGGGGCCAATAGCCAATCCATCGTTCCAATAAGGAGGAACATCATGGGTAAGAAGTACGCAATCGTCGGAGGCAAGCTCATCGACGGTACCGGCGCCGAGCCGGTCGAGAACTCCCTGGTTCTCGTCGACGAGAACGGCAAGATCGAGTACGCTGGCGCCCACCAGGACACCCCTGAGGGCTACGAGGTCATCGACGCCGCCGGCAAGACCGTCATGCCCGGCCTCATCGACACCCACCTGCACTTCTCCGGCAACCTCACCGACGACGACACCGACTGGGTCATGCAGCCGCTGCTCGAGAAGCAGGCCGTCGCCGTCAAGCAGGCCTATGACTGTCT
This sequence comes from Collinsella sp. AF08-23, assembly GCF_003479805.1. Taxonomy (GTDB): domain Bacteria; phylum Actinomycetota; class Coriobacteriia; order Coriobacteriales; family Coriobacteriaceae; genus Collinsella. The sequence continues at coordinate 114,824 of NZ_QUHV01000002.1, forward strand.
CACCCACGGCCTGACCACCGTGTGCGAGATCGGCCGCTTTGGCATCCAGGTTCGTGACTGCATCGAGAAGGGCGTCTTCAAGGGTCCTCGCGTCCTCGCCACCGGTCTCGGTTTCTGCCGCACCGCCGGCCACGGCGACTCCCACCACTGCAGCCAGCTCGAGAACAAAGAGTCCCATCCTTGGGGCGACCAGGTCGACGGTCCGTGGGACCTTCGCAAGGCCGTTCGCCGTCGCCTGCGCGAGAACCCCGATGCCATCAAGATCTGGGCTACCGGCGGCGGCATCTGGCGCTGGGACTCCGGTCGCGACCAGCACTACTGCTCCGAGGAGATCAAGGCCGTGATCGATGAGGCCAAGATGGTCGGCATTCCGGTGTGGAGCCACTGCTACAACAACCACGCCGCCGCGTATGACTCCGTGCGCTTTGGCTGCGAGCAGCTGATCCACGGCTTCGACATCGACGAGCGCACCATGGACCTCATGGCCGAGCAGGGCACTTTCTTCACCCCGACGATCGCCTTCCTGCCCACCTGGTACTCCACCTATCCGCCGGTCTACGTGCCCGAGCTGCACGACAAGTACGAGGGCACCCTCGTCGAGAAGGAGCTCCAGCGCAACTACGACTGCCTGCGCGAGGCCAAGAAGCGCGGCGTCGTGATGACCATCGGCTCCGACTCCTTCTCCTTCGTCACTCCTTACGGCACCTGCTCCATCGAGGAGATGTACGAGTTCGTGGACAAGATCGGCTTCACCCCGGTCGAGACCATCACCTGCGCCACCCTCAACGGCGCCAAGATGTGCCACATCGAGGACGAGACCGGTTCCCTCGAGGCCGGCAAGTGCGCCGACCTGCTCGTGGTGAACGGCGACGTCGCCGCCGACATCCACACCCTCAACGTCGACAACATGGACGTCATCATGAAGGACGGCTGGATTGTCGATCCGGGTACCTTCGGCGAGGGCAATAAGTATTCCGAGTAACGGGGGTCACTCCCATCGGGGCTCCCCGGTCCTTAGTCTTGCGCTCAGCTTCGCTGCGCTCAGAAATCGCGCAAGACTAAGGACCGGGGAGCCCCTGCGCTTACCCCGTTGCGGGGTCGGGTGGAGCGGGGGAGTTGGCGCGCCCGGCTTCGGGACTTCCGCTCTTGTAAGATGGTGAGGTGTTGTGGATGGTGCGGGCGAGAGGGAGACGCATGCAGAGACCGTTCGAGCGGCAGAACCAGACGAAGTTCTTCCGTGTTGCGCAGACCTGGGCACTGCGTGGCCTCATGCTCTGTGTGCCGATGCTGCTCGGTCTGCTCGGCCTCGAGTTCGTGAGCAATCCCAACCCGGTTCCCGCGGTCATCACCATCGCCGGCCTCGTGCTGCTGTGTTTCTTCTTCGCCTACGTGTTCGTGGCGCCGGACGACTTCTCGCTCTCGGCGACCGACCGCACGCTAGGCATCGCGAGCAAGATCTTCACCTACACGCGTCATGGCCTTACGCCCGAGGCCACGCTCGGCGCATGCCAGATCATCCTGCCCGAAACGCTCGCCTCCGCGATCTGCGTGACGGACGGCACCGCCGTCGTGGCGAGTTGGGGCGAGGATTCAGACAGGTGCCCGTCGGGCACGCCCGTCGTGCTGCCGAGCACGCTGCGTGTGCTCGAGGGGAAGCAGATGGAGGTCTTTGCGCGGGAGACCCCCGAGCCGGGCGAGCCGCGCTTCTTTCCCCGTCTGCACGCGGGCATCACCGCCCCGCTCATCGTGCGCGACCGCTGCATGGGCACGATCGAGCTGTATTACCCGCGCTACAGCGACATCGACGCACGGCAGACGGCGCTCGCCACCGGGTTCGCCGAGCTTATCTCCACGCAGCTCGCGAGCTTCGAGCTCGAGCGCCAGCAGGACGTGAGCGCGCGCATGGAGCTCCGCGCCCTGCAGTCTCAGGTCGACCCGCACTTCCTGTTCAACACCATCGGAACCATCGTGTCGCTCGTCCGCACCGAGCCCGAGAAGGCCCGCTCGCTGCTCATCGACTTCTCGAACTACTACCGTCAGACGCTCTCGAACTCCGACGCCCTCACGACACTGCAAAACGAGTTGGGGCAGGGCATGCGTTACATCAACCTCATGCAGGCGCGTTACGGAGACGACCGCCTCAAGCTGCGTGTGGAGCTTGACCCTGCGACACTGGACAGCCGTGTGCCTCCGTTCATCTTGCAGCCGCTGTTGGAGAATTGCATCAAGCACGCCATGCGCGAGATCGAACCGCTATCCATCGTGCTTTCGTCCATCGAAACGGATGACGGCATCGAAATCGTTGTGGAGGACGACGGCATTGGCATGAGCGAGGAGACGGTCGCGCACCTGTTTGACCCCAAGCGGGCATCGGGGTCGCAGCCCAACGAGGCGGAGGGCCAGGACGGTGCCCGTCTTCGCGATGCACCCACGACGGCAGACGGGTCGCTTAAGCGCGGCGGCGGTTTGGCGCTCGCCAATGTGCTCATGCGTATCCACTTCTTTTTCGGGGATGAATCGGGCATTCGCGTGGAATCCCGGGAGGGCGTGGGCACGCGGATTATGGTCGAGCTTGTGGGCGAACCTCATGAGCCGGACGCGAGCACAATACCTTCCGCCCGCTGACCTTGGGCAATTGCGCCGGGGCGTCGGGGCTGTTGGCGCTGCGGTAGACTTTTCGTTTGGGACTGGATTATGGCCGTATGAGTTCGGGCGCATGCCCGGGCAGCAGAAAGGGAGTTCGCATGGCTGGGCAAAACTGGCGCGTGCTAATTGTGGATGATGAACCGCCGATTCGTGCAGAGCTCAACTACCTGCTTACGCAAGATGCCCGTGTGGGCGCGGTGGAAGAAGCGGGCGGAGCGACGGCGGCGGTTGAAAAGATCCTGTCGTTCCGTCCGGATGTACTGTTCTTGGACATCCAGATGCCCGGCACGAGTGGCGTGCAGCTCGCCGACAGCCTGCACAACCTCAAGCACCCGCCGGCAATCGTCTTCGTAACGGCGTTTTCCGAGTACGCCGCCGAGGCATTTGAGCTCGATGCCGCTGATTACGTGCTCAAACCCGTTGAGCAGGCCCGTTTGGAGAAAGCGCTCGACAAGGTTGAGGCTACCATTGCGGCACGCAAACCCGCTGCGGCTGCCGAGCCTGTCCGCCGTATTCAAGGGGAGCGCAATGGGAAACGCTCGTATATTCCCGTGGGGGAGATCGCCTACATCGAAGCAAAGGCCGATTACGCCGTTGCGCACACGCAAGTAGGGGGCTATTTGGTCAACGAATCGATATCGGTGTTGGAGCGCCGCCTGGCGTCTGAGGGCTTCCTGCGTGTGCACCGCAGCTTCCTGGTGAACATCGACGACGTTCGTGACATCGAGGTTCTCAAGCCAAGCGGCCTTATCCAACTCACGCTCGAGCGCACGGGGGCGTGCGTCCCGGTGAGTCGCCGCCGCGCCGCGGGTGTGAAGCGGCAGCTCGGTTTGGCGTAAATGCTCCTTGATGCCAGGAATCGGGCGATTTTGTAACGAATTTCCGGATGCCTTGAGTAGACGGGAAAAGTAAAGAGTTTTATCAGGGAAAACGTCGGCGTTTTAGAGGGTCTACTTGGCTCCCTTGGTTTTTCGTTACATTTTCGCCCGATTTGCGGCAGCAGCAATCGAATCGCGCTGTGCTCGTGCTGTGGCAGCCATTAGAGAACGATGTCGATGAGTTCGCGTGGGTCGTCAATCACGTAGTCGGCCCCCGCCGCCTCGAGTTCGGCGCGTCCGCGGAATCCCCAGGCAACGCCGCAAGAGCGCAAGCCGGCGTTGTGTCCACAGGCGATATCCACATTGGAGTCACCCACGTAGAGCGTGGAGGCGGGGTCGGCACTGAGCAGTTCGAGCACATGGAGCGTGATGGGGGCGGCAGGCTTGGGCGGGAACGCATCCACGCGCCCCTGCGCGACGGCGAAGCGGTCTCCAAAGTACTGGGCAACGAGCGGAGTGGTGGCGGCATGGTCCTTGTTTGAGAGGACGCCGAGCGTCACGCCGGCATCCAAGAGGGCGTCGAGCATCTCCATAATGCCGCTGTAGGGGGCCGTGCGGTCCTGCTTGTGGGCACTGTAGTACGTGCGGAACTCGGAGAGCGCCTGTTCAAAGATGCGTCCGTCCCCCGCGAACTCGGCGGGTATGAGCCGCTCGATGAGTTTGGGCTGTCCGTTGCCCACTTTGAATCGGAACTCGTCAGCGGTGAAGGTGGGCCAGCCGTGCAGCTCGCACATATGGTTGCCCGCTGCGGTGAGGTCATCGAGCGTGTTGAGCAGCGTGCCATCCAGGTCGAAGATCACGTGGGTGAATGCCATGGGCGGGCCTTCCTCTCGGTTGATTGCGCAGCCATCATAGCGCAACGTCCCGGTACCTTGGGGGATGGTGCCGGGACGTATAGGAGGGGACGGGGTTGTTGTGGGGGTCTGCGACGTCGCACCTTGGAGGGGTTGCGCGCGGCGGCGGGACGGAGCCTTGAAAGCGCGAAGCGCTTGCACCGTGTACGCGGAGGTCGATGTGCAGGGGCTCTGAGCGGGGGTGCAGCGCGGAGAGGCTACAGTTCTCCGAGGGCCTTCGCCACGGCGAGGTACGCCTCGTCGCGCTCGCGCGTGGCCTCAACGTCGCGACCCTGAGTGTAGTCATAGAACCCGCGCTGGGTCTTCACGCCGTAGGCTCCTTCGTCGAACAACTGGGCGAGAAGGGGAGAGGGCTCTGCGGCATTGCAAAGGTCCGCATTGAGGTACGACGCGATGTGGTGGAAGGTGTCGAGCCCGCCGAAGTCGGCGATCTGCAGCGGTCCCAGGCACGCATAGCGCAGACCGAGGCCATAGCGCATGATGTCATCGACGCCCTGCGCATCGACCACGCCGGTCTCCACAAGGTGCAGGGCCTCGCGCAGCACCGCGAATTGAATGCGGTTCGCCACGAAGCCGGGCACGTCCTTCTGCACCACGACGGGCTTCTTGCCAATCGCGTGCGCCAGATCGCGCACGATATCGGCGGTCTCATTGGAAGTCTCGTCGCCGCGGACGATTTCGATAAGCGGGATGATATGGGAGGGGTTGAACCAGTGCATGCCGATAAACCGCTGGGGCAGTTTCACCGCCGCCGCGAGCTCGTTGATGGAGAGGCCCGAGGTGTTGGTGGCGAGAATCGCGTCGGGACGAGCGAGTTCGGAGATTTCCCGGTAGAAGGACGTCTTCACATCGAGGCGCTCCACGATGCTCTCGACCATGAGGTCGCAGGTGCCAAAGCTATCTTTCTCGCAGGTATATGCGATACGTTCCAGCAGCTCATCGCCTTCGTCGCGGGTGATATCGCCATCCGCAACGAGGTTGTCCGTGCCCTGCGCGATGCGCGTCGCGGCGTTATCGAGTGCCGCTTGAGCGAGGTCGTAGATGGTGACCTGGTAGCCGTAGCGCGCGAAGATCTGCGCCATGGAATAGCCCATCGTTCCCGCGCCGGCAACCACGATGCGCTCGATATCTTGAACCTTCATAGTTAGACCTCCATCTCGAGCAGGGCGCTCCCTAGGGACTTTCCATGCATGTCGAGGGCGAGCGAGCGGGTCACGCCGCCACCAAGAGCTGCTTTGAGCTCGAAATTCAGCGCTGCGATGCTTGGGATCTCGTAACGGGTTACCTCTCCGTGCACGAGCTCTCCAAACCAAGAGGCGACACGCTCGGCGGTGATCTTCTCCTCGAGGAGCGCATAGTCCGCTGGGTCGTAGGCGATGACCGATATGACCGAGACATTGCCCTTGTCGCCCGTGCGGGAGTGGGCGATTTCCTTGAGTTTCATCGTCTATGCCTCCAGAAGCTCGACGCCGATGGTGAAGTCCGAAGACGGAATGAGAATGCTCGCGATGGAGATGATGTCACGTACGCTGGCTGTGGCACCGCCGCCACCGGCGGGGCCGTTGGTGTAGAGCGCCTCGACCTCGCGACCAACCTCATGTGCCATCTCGGCAGTCTTGGTGCGAGCTGCAACGCGGAGGCGGATCTCAATGGGGGCGCCGACTCCAGGGCCGGACGTCTCGCGGATGGCATGGGAGATTGCATCGCCATACAGGGAGTTGAACCCGATGTAATCGAAGCGGACTTCCTCGGCTTCAAGCCCGATGATCTCAAAGCGGTGCTCGAGTACATCACGTGCGAGCTCCGCCTTGGCGAGCGCGTTCTCGCCGCCGTAGCTGATCTGCCCCTCGCCGATGAAGCAATCGTGGTAGCCAACGCTCGTCTTGAAGAAGCCGTTGGGTGCGGCTCCGTCTGCCCCGTGGATCTTGACGCGGTTCTCGGCCTCTTGCTCGATGCGGACCTGGGAGAAGTCTGCCACGACATCGGGCGTGAAGTAGGTGTGGGGGTTCTGGATCTCGTAGAGGGTCTGCTCTTGGACCGTCGCGACGCTGACGAGGCCACCCGTGCCGGGCAGCTTTGTGATCACGCCGTTGCCCTCCTCATCGACCTCGATGATGGGGAAGCCGAGGTTCCACAGGTCGGGCACTTCCTTGTGGCCGGGATCGGCGAAGTACCCGCCGCAGACCTGACCGGCGCATTCGAGCAGGTGACCGACCCATGTGCCCCGCCCAAGACGAGTGTAGTCGTCCATGCTCCAGCCGAATTCGTGCACCAGGGGGCCGAGCGCGAGCGAGGGGTCCGCCACGCGTCCGGTGATGACAATGTCGGCGCCACGGTCGAGCGCCTCGACAATACCAGCGCAGCCGATGTAACCGTTGGCGGACAGGACCTCGCCGTCGATGTCGGACAGCGGCGCGCCCGTCTCAATGGTGGTCATGCCCAGGTAGTGGTCGAGCTCATCGGTCTTGTCGTCGCCGGTGACGCATACGATTTTGAGGCCGGTGAGGTCGCGCTCGCGTGCCATAGCGAGGCAGCGTTTCGCCGCGGCCGTGGGGTTCGCCGCACCCATGTTCGTCACGATGCGCGGGGCTCGCTTGGTTTCGGCGCGCAAGTCGACGAGGGCGTCGAGGATGCGCGTGAAGCGGTAATCGAACAGGTCATTGTAGCCAAGCTCGGGATTTTGGCGGCGCCTGGTCTGGGCGATGGAGACTGTGCGCTCCGCGAGGCACTCGAAGATGATGTAGTCGAGGTCACCGCGGCGGATGAGGTCGATGGCGGGTTCGATACGGTCGCCACCGTATCCCGCGCCCGAGCCGATGCGGATAGTTCTCATGTTTGGCGTCCTTTCGCATTGCGGGCCAAAGGAGGATGGGAGTACTGGCCGGCCTCCCGTGAATGTGCCGGTACCACGTAAGTACAACGTTGTACCCTACGAGGATAGTAGAACGTTGTACCTATCAGTGTCAAGCGGTTGTGCTAGGATTTTTTAAGCAAAATCGTCTGCATGCGCGGTGTCGAGCCCGCACGTGCCGTGCATATGGGGGAATGGGAATGGCCACGATAAAAGACGTCGCCGCATTGGCGGGGGTCTCGCTCTCGACGGTCTCCATCGTCGCAAACGGCCGCGCCAAACAGCGCAACATTTCACAGGTCACGCAAGAGCGCGTGCTGGATGCGATGCGTGAGGTTGGGTATCGCCCAAGTGTTGCGGCCCGCAAGCTCCGGGGCGGCAAGGAGCGCCGCCAGCTCACAGTTTTTTGGGCGGATGACTTCCGCGAGATCATGCTTGCCCGCTTCCTTAAGGGGCTTCATGCGAAGCTCGAGCAATGTGGTGTAGAACTCGATGTTGGTGTCGAGACGTACCGCAACGGAGAGCTGTCTCGCGTTGGTGCCCTGTGCGGTGCGCCGACGTTCGACGCCGCCATCATCGCGAACGCGTCGCCCGACGACCTTGCGTTCCTGGCAGAGATGAAGCCCTTGGCACCTATGGTCCTCTACAACCGCGAACTTGAGGGCTACGCCTCGGTTGTGGTTGACGATGCGGAAGTTGGGGCGATGGCGGCGAAGAGAGCCGCTGCGTGGTTGGGCGGTCGGGGCGATGGCGGTCGTCGTCCCGTGGCTTGCCTGCGAGCACCTGCAGCCTTTGAGGGCATGCTCATACGCGAAGAGGCGTTTTGCGCAGGCCTGCGAGATGCGGGCCATGAGGTGATCGACATGGCAGTTGACGAGAACTCCGCACAAGGCGGCTATAAAGCGCTTGCGGGTATCGCGCCAGGTGCGGTGTCGTGCCTGTTCGCTCCCAGCGATGCGGTCGCCATGGGCGTGCTGCACCGGTGCTGGGAGCTCGGCATTCGCGTCCCCAACGATATGGGAGTCATCTCCGTGGGCAATGGTGCCGTGGAATACGCCGAGCATACGTGTCCGCCTTTGACGTGCGTCTCGATTCCCATGGAGGAGATGGCAGGGCACTGCCTCGAGCTTTTGGGGGACGCGGTTGGCTTTGCGCCCCCCGCGGACGAGGCGCGTGTGCGCCGCATATCCGCGCGCCTGTGCGTTCGCGCGTCCATGTAGCGCCGCCGCGATTGAGGCGCTAGTAGTGTGTGAGCTCGATGCTGTGTTCTTCTGCAAATGCAATCACTGCCGGATCGCATAGGGCATCGAGCTCACGCACGCGATCCAGGTTGTACGAGCTTGCCCGGTAGAGGTCGAGGTCGCAGTAGCCGGGATGGCACATGAGCTCGATATCCTCGTCGAGATGTTCCTGCATGATCGATATCAGCGTCTCGGCTGTGGCGGTTGGCCCAAAGAATCCGCTCACATACGCAAAGCGCCCGTACCGGCGCATTTCGAGGCCGTACTCGCGCGCAAGGCCGCGCGTGACATCGAGGATGGCGGGAGACATATCGTGCACGCCATGGTGTGAGTCGATATGCGTGGGCGCATGTCCAAAGACATCGCAGAAGGACTCGATCTGGGCCTTGAACTCACGTCGGACGTCTTCGGCGTCGAGGTCATCCACGCGGCTGTAGAGCTCCTTGCGTCCATAGAACGTACCGCCAGGGGCCGTGATGCTGCGTCCAGCGGTGAGGGGGCTGCCCAGGGTGAGCGTGAGGTGAACGCCGATGCCCAGGCCGTCCAGGCCTTCCACCGCTTGCCGTGCGAAGTCGATGTCCTTGGCGTTCATGAGCGCGGTGGTTGAGCGGAGGATGCCACGCTCGTATGCCTCGATGATGCCAAGCGTATTCGCCTTGGTGTAGCCAAGGTCATCTCCATTTACAACGAATCGCATGGGGCCTCCAAGCAGGGGACGTGTGGATTAAAGAACGGCGGTCGCCAGCGCACTGATGAGGGGCAGCGTTACCAGAGAGAGCAGGGTAGAAAGACAGACCGTGATGCTGGGCTTATTGGTGTCCTGTCCGAGCTGTTGGCAAAAGACGGAGACGTTGGAGCCTACGGGCGCTGCGGCCGCGATGAGGATTGCAAGTTTGACCTCGCGCGCCCCGGGGATGACGGCAAAGAGGGCAATGGATACCAAGGGGATGAGCACGAGGCGCGCCACGCTTGCCTGATAAGCTTTGGGCGTGGTGAGTAGGGTGCGCAGGTCTGCATTGGCCAGATACGAGCCAAGAATCAGCATCGCGAGCGGAGAGTTGAGGTTGGCGATAGTCCCCATGAGGGTTTGGGCAATGGGGGGAATGGGCATGCGAACCAAGAACAGCACGGTCCCGAGGATGAGTGCGATGAGCATGGGGCTGCTCAGGACGGAACGCATGCTGATGCTCTCAGTGGAGCCGGAGATGCGCCACCGCCCGTATGTCCACTGCAAGACATTGAGGGCCGCGATGAAAGGCGCGATGAAGAACACTGCCTCGGCTCCAAATGCTGCTTGAACGAGGGGAATCCCAATGAACCCGGCGTTGGAAAACGCAGCGGCGAACTCAAGAACGCCGTCGCGGGGGAACACCAGCCGCGCGATGAGCATTGCCAGTCCGAGTGCGAGGGCGGAAAGCACCATGGTGAACACGAGGTTTTCAAGGCGCTCGGGTGTGTACATGCCCCAAAACGAGCGGACGATCACAACGGGGAACACGACATTGAGAAGCAATGAGCCGAGTTCGCGCGTGGTGGTGGGGCTAAGCATGCCAAGCTTCACCAGCAGGCAGCCGAGCCCCATGACGGCGAACATGACAAGGCACTGAGAGGCCAGTGTTGCGGCGATGCTCATGGGTCCTATTTCTCGGCTATAGCCTGGTATACGGAGATAAACTCCTTGGCGAGGATGCCAAAGGCCTCGGCGCTCATGAGCTGATCTTCGGCGTGCATGAGGATCAGGGCGAATTCGGACTGCTCGCCGGCGGCCTCCTTCTGGATGAGGGAGAAGTGGGCGTCGTGACCGGCGGTGAAGAGCTGCTGGCCCTCGGCAATCAACTGCTCGGCACCATCGAAATCGCCTTCCTTGGCGCGGTGGATGGCCTCGACGTAGTTTGAGCGCGCGGCACCAACGGAGGCGATGATCTGGAAACTTGCCTGTTCGACTTCGGGACTCATGGATACTCCTGTTCGTTGGGCTGGTTGCTATTTAGCGTGGATTTGGAAGTAGACAGCCTTGAATTCTGGGGTTGCCTTGAGCGCCGCCTTGACGACGGTGAGCGCGCGCTCGTCGTCGGTCGTCTCAAAAAACATCTCCATGGGAGTCTCGCTGACGAACGTGCACGTGGGGTCTTCCACGGCGGTGACGTACTCTTTGAGCTTGTCGTGGTACATGGTGCAGTTGATGGCGATCATGATGGGTCCTTTCTATTCGATCGCGGTGTTAAGACTGTTGGGAGGTGCGCTGCGCGAGGGCGCTGGTGAGTAGATCGATGAACACCATGAACGAGACTTGCGTCTCGAGGTATTGGCTGTAGTTCTGGTTCTGATAATTGGGGAGCCAGACGACCTGGCTGACCTTCGCGTTGAGCGGGTTCTTCCGACTCATGGTGATGAGGACGATATGCGGTTTCCGCTCGTCGGAGGTATCGGCCAAGGCATCGAGAATATCTTTGTAAACCCTGCTGCCTGCGGAGAAGATGACCAGGGTGTCCTCATCGGTGATGCCCTGTTCGACGGAAAGCTGGTCATAGGGCGCAAAGCTCGAGATGATGCCGAGCTTGAGGAGGTTGAAGTTCAGAAGCTGGGCGGACAGGGCGCTCTTGTGGAAGCCGGTGGTGACGATGCGCCGCGACGTCGTGAGGCGCTCGACGAGCAAACTCATATCGGCGTCTTCCATAGCGGCGGGTATGAGCTGGAGGAGCTTGCAGTACCATTCGATTGCCGTAGACGGCGAGCTGCTCTCGCCAGCTGACTTGTGGTGCTGGTACACGGCGGACCGGAAATCGGAGAACCCCCGGTATCCGAGTTTTTGGCAAAAGCGCGTGATCGCCGGCTGGGAGATGCCGAAGTCCTCGGCAAGGGAGGTCGCCGAAGCGCGCAGGACGGCGTCGACGTTATTGATGAACGCCTCGTACACCTGTTGATCCGTTGCGGTGAACGCACCCTGTTTAATCTGCATCTGCTCGAATGGGTTCATAGTGAGTCCTCCAGTCATACCGAATGGCTATTCAGCAATCATGGACTCAATACTACCAATTACCGACTGAACGAAGGCGTCCGCCTCGCCGCGCGCGGTGCGGGAGTTGAACGTCTCGAAGTACTTGCCGTAGTCGCAGTTGGGGACGAGATAGTTGCAGTAGGTGTTGGCGTAGCCGATGATGATGACCTCGTGATGCGGGAATGCCGCTTTGATGCGGCGGCCGAGTTCGCTGCACACGTCACCCGGCATGGTGACGACGATGAGGGTACCGAATGAGTAGAACTGGCTCGTAAGTTCGAGCGACACGGGGCTCATCTCGAGCTTGCGCTGTTGGCGGTCCATCAGGAATGCGGACATGGCCTGGGGCTCGGGTGAGGCCAGGTCTCCTTGAATGCGAGCGGTCATTTCTGCCCAGTCGCGATCGGTGCGGGCATCATAGGTGGTGGGACGACTGACGCTTCCGCACCGGGGCGTCCACGTGTGCAATTCGACGGGCGTCTTCTTGACCATGACCTGATCAAAGAGGGCATCGGCGGTCTCGTTAAGCTCGTCTATGCCCGATGACTTGCGGTAAAAGCGCGTTGACACATCCCCGCACGTTCCGTTGGTGCACAACACCTGGCAACCAAGGGCATCCTCGAGCCTCAAACGGACTTGGCCGATAAGGTCGGCGGAAAGCGCGGTGCTGCTTCCGTTGAGGATGGTGGGGTGCGCCGAGACGTTGAAGAACGCTCCGAGGGGCGTGCCGTCCTCGCCTTGGAAGGCGATGAGGTAGCAGTGCTTGTCCTCGACACCCCCCCGGACGTTGCGGTTGCCGTAGAGGCCGTCGACGAGCATCTTCTCGAAGGTGCAGGTGGCGGGCTGCATATGCGCGTGTGCACGGCAGGCGCTCTCGATCATGCGGCGCTCAGCGTCCGCGGTGAGTTCGGGTTCGACATGGGTGTCCTCAAAGGCGAGTTTGAAATACGCCGGGGCGGAGTGCGTGTGAATGCACGCCACGGTGATGTGTGAGGGGTGGATGCCCGTGCGCGAGGTGATTCCCGCCTTTACTCGGTTGCAGAACACGGGGTCGAGCATGATGGAGTCAAGGACGACGAGAACGAAGGTCTCGTTGTCGATGGAGAGACATAGTGAATTAATCTGAATGGAATCAAGCACTGATTCATTCATTCCTGGGCGATTATAGCCAGCCATATAGCATGGACGCTGTGGGGTGATATCTACTTTATCGAATCCGATATACATAGTTACCAGCTTCTTACCATTGAAACCTGTATGATGAGGACATCGTACTACATGAATTACCATTTACCGTTTACCGAATGGAAATTCCGGTAAACGGTAAAAGTGTTGAATGGTCATTCAAGTTCGTATACATTCGACTCACGTACTGGCCGTGCGCCCACATCGTTTGCAGTAACGAGAGGAAGGAAGGTCCACCATGAGTGAGGCCACTGCACCAAAGCAGTCCATCATGGATAAGTTCCAGGCAGTCATGGAACGCACCATCGTGCCCATCGGCATGAAGATCTCGCAGCAGAAGTATCTGGCTGCCATCCGCGACGGCATGACCGTCATGATCCCCATTACCATCATCGGCGGTTTCGCCTGCCTGCTCGCCGTTCCTCCTGCGCCGGTTGGGCTCACGGGCGGCAACATCTTCGCCGACTTCCTGCTTGCCTGGCAGGCATGGGCTGCGGCGAATGCGTCGGTTCTCATGATTCCCTATCACATGACGATCGGCATTATCTCAGTGTTCGTTGTGTGCGGCGTGGCCTACCAGCTCGCCCAGACGTACAAGATGGATGGCGTCAACAACATGCTCTGCGCCTTGTTGGTGTTCCTATGCGTGAGCGACGCCGTCGACCTTGAGACGGTCTCCATCTCCATTTCCAAGCTCGGTGCCTCTTATATGTTCGGCGCCATGATGATCGGTTTGCTGGTTGTTGAGATCAACCACCAGTGCATCAAGCACAACATCAGCATCAAGCTGCCCGCATCCGTTCCGCCCAACGTTGCCGCCCCGTTCAACGTATTGATTCCCATGACGTTCAGCGTCGTCGGGTTCACGCTCCTCAACGTCCTGTGCACCGCGGTCACTGGCGCGGGTATCACCTCGCTCGTGTACACCATCTTCCAGCCGCTGCTTTCCGCAACCGGTAGCCTTCCTTCCGTTCTGCTCATCAACGTCATCATGACTACCTTCTGGTTCTTCGGCATCCACGGTGCCAACATGGTCAGCGTTGTCACGAGCCCCATCACCACGGCAGCCCTCGCCGCCAACCTTGAGGCCTATCAGGCGAATCAGCCCCTGCCCTACATCTTCTCCGGCGCGGTTAACAGCGTGTTCGGCAACTGGATCACCTACTTCGCCATCCTGCTCGTCGTGCTGTTCTTCTGCAAGAGCTCCCAGCTCAAGAGCGTCGCCAAGGTCGCATCCGTTCCCTGTGTGTTCAACATCAACGAGCCCATGATCTTCGGTATGCCCACGGTGCTGAACGTCTTCACGTACGTGCCGCTGCTCATCTGCTCGATCATCAACTTCTCTACGTACTATCTGCTTGCCGATGCTGGCATCCTGGGTCGCTTCTACATCACGCTACCCTTCACGGTCCCCGGCCCGCTGCAGGCGTTCCTCGCCACTATGGACCCCAAGACCATCGTTCTGTACTTCGTGCTGCTCGCGGTCGATGTCCTGGTGTGCCTGCCGTTCATCAAGGCGTATGACAAGACGCTCGTCGAGGCCGAGACTGCTCAGGAGAAGCTCGCTGCCTAAGCCAGTCGTTCGGTTCGTGTCCGGTGTATTGACCGAACCCGTATCACATGTGTGGGGCGCGGGATGCCCGTGCCCCACATTGCCAGAGAGGAAACCATCATGCGTAACATCGTTTTGTTCTGTGCTGCCGGCATGTCTACGAGCCTGCTCGTGACCAAGATGCAGGAAGCTGCCGACGCCGCCGGCTATGAGGCAACGATTGCGGCTCACCCCATTGCGGAGGCCGACACGTACGGCAAGGACGCCGATATTGTCCTGCTTGGCCCGCAGGTTCGATTTGAGTTGGCGCGTATCCAGGGTCTGCTGTCCGACAAGAAGGTCGAGGCGATCGACATGATGGCCTACGGCATGATGAACGGCGAGGCCGTCATTGCCCAGGTCAAGAAGGCCCTTGGGGATTAAGACGAGCGATATCGTATATATGACTTTGATTTGGCGGCCTACGAGATACCACTGGCCGCCTTTTTATTAGGGGATCAAGCCAAATAAGCGAAAACGGAAACGGTGCCGGATCGGTGCCATGGGAGGTACTACCTTAATGGGCAAGAACGTAAGTCGTAGGGGGGTTGTGTGCGATGGTGGCTGCGGCGGCGACTTCTGCAGGCCTTTCGGCGTGCACGGGTGACGATATTACCAAAGGCGGGTTGTCTTCTGAGGCAAGTGGTGTGAAGTTTGATGGTGCGCGCGCCACGGTGAGCGCAGGTTCGGTCAAGGGGTCTGAAGTTGCTGATGGAGTGTTCTCGTGGTACGGAATTCCGTATGGCGAGGTACCGATTGGTGACTTGCGTTGGAGTGCTCCAAAAACCCGTGCTGCGTGGACGGACGAGCTTGACTGCAGCAAAATGGGCGAGAGGTCGCTCCAGTATTCCGGCGGAAAGGTTATTGGCTCTGAAGACTGCCTTAACCTGACCGTGACAGCTCGTGACGGTGAGGGTGGAAAACCGGTTCTTGTTTATATTCATGGTGGCAACAATCAGACTGGTGATGCTCGGGAGCTTATTGGAAACGAGCTGGTGAGTACGCTCGACTGTGTGTATGTCTCCTTAAACTATCGACTGGGTCTCTTTGGATTCAATTGTCTTCCGGCGCTACAGAGCGACGATGACGCTACGGGTAACTATGCGCTGCTCGATATTAAAATGGCTCTTGATTGGGTTGCGGAGAACATCTCCGTGTTCGGTGGCGACCCAGAGAATATTACGATAGCGGGTTTCTCGGCGGGAGGCCGAGACGTTATGGCGATGCTTATCAGCCCTTTGTTTGAAGGAGCTTTTAAACGTGCGATCGTCTTTAGCGGCGGTATGACGACATGTGATGAGTCTGCCGCCTCTGTGCGAGTGGCCCGGGCATTGGCGCCTCTTGCGCTTGAGGATGGAATCGCCGACACATCGGAAGAGGCGGTGGCGTGGCTTCTTGCGAATGACAATGAGGTCGAAGCATACGTGCGCGGGCTGGAAGCGGAGCGTCTGGCACTTCTCATGGCGAATGCCAGTATCCGGATGAGCGTGTTCCCTCATTTGTACGAAGATGGTGTGGCCCTTCCAAGGGGAGGATTTGATGGAGCGTTGTACAACGATGTGCCCGTGATTATGTTGACGGGTTCTTCGGAGTTCGGACTATTCTCCAATGGAGATTCGTGGTGGCAGGGTGAAGAAGCGGCAGGGCTCTCAGATGACGAACTGACTGCGGCAAAGAACTTCTCTTGCACATATGGGAACGAGATGTATCGCATCTTCAACGCGCAAGAAAGCGCAAACACGATGATGAGTGGATGTGAGCAGCCGATATACGTATGCGAGGTGAACTATGGCGATGATGCGTCAAAGATGAAGGATGAACTCAGCGGTTACGGCGCGTTCCATGGCATCTTTATTCCCATGCTGTCCTCGACTAATTCCTATACCTCGATGCTCCCAGGCGTGTTCGAAAGTGAGAGCTACCAGGCAATGGCGGAAGTATTCAGGAGCTACATCGCAAACTATTTGAAGACGGGAGACCCGAATTCCGAGGAGCTCGAAGAGTGGGTGGCTTGGAGCAGCGATTGCCATGAATCCCTGTGCTTTGACGCGGATGCAGAAGGTGCAGTGGTGAAGAGCCTTGATAAGACTACTACCTATGGCGATATCATCGAGCGCATGGAGTTGGATACAACGGTAAGCGATGAGATAAAAAGCCTAGTTGCGAAAAATGTGATGAATGGGCGTTGGTTTAGCAAAGACCTTGATGGGTACTATGCGGGAAACCGATCAGCGTAATAACAGGTGCCTTCGAAGTCTTTGTAGAAAAGGATAAGAAGAATCCACTGTGCGTTCGTCATTGAACACGTAAGTAAACAGGCCGGAGCAATTATCTGCTCCGGCCTGCTGTATTCAATGGCTGGGGTAGAGGGATTCGAACCCCCGTAACTGGTACCAAAAACCAGGGTCCTGCCGCTGGACGATACCCCAATGCATCGACCGCGCAAACGCGCGACCGTCATAGTGTAGCGTACCTAGGCGCTCAATGCATCGCACAAACCGTCGAGGAGGCGGACCGCCAAGGTTTGCGCATCGCTTGCAGTGAACATGCCATAACCGGTGATGCCCGTGAGCTCGATTCGCAGGATCACAGGTTTGGTTTTGGCCGCCGCCAGAGCGGTCTTTATGCGAAGGGGAAGATTCTGGCATTCGGCGAGAGCAATGGTCGCACGGGGCTCTGCGTCTTCGGGAAGCTCGTCAGAAGCGACCTCGACGATGAGGTCGACGTCGTGCGGTGCCTCGCTGTCGTACAGGACGATACCGCTGCCGTCCGTGGTCGCCGAGGCGATATTCCACACGCGCGAGGCGACGTTGCGTGCAATCGCGTCCTCGCCGCCAATGGCAATGCGGCAGTTCTCAAGCACGTTTGCAGCACGTGCGAAGCCCATGCGTGCCTCAGCATCGATGTCGACGATTGAGGGCTTGCCCTCCCAGACATGGTGGAGGCGCTTGACGTAGGCAAACGTGTCTTGGAACGCCATGCCATCGGCGAAGAGGCCGACGTTTTCCTGGAACTGCTGCAGCGCCGCCTCGGTGTGCGGGCCAAAGTAGCCATCGTCGACGCCGCAGGCAAAGCCCAACGTGTTGAGTGCCCGCTGCAGTGCCTGCACGTCCGCGCCGTGGAAATTGGGCAGGCGCAGGTAGAGCGTGCGGTCACCGAGTTTGTACGAGGCGTCGACCAGCGCACTCCATGTGGTGCCGTCGACCTCGTCACCCGTCTCGATGCCTTCGGAGGAGCGGAAGGCACGCACCGCCTCTGCGGTGGTGGTGCCGTACTCCTGGGCGGACGTCTCGGCGGTATCAATGGCATATCCCAGCGATGCGAGGCGCGTTTGAACGTCTTCGACGGCAGGCCCTTGCATTCCCGGTGTGATGGATTCCATGCGGATCCCCTAACAAGCCTGGCGCACACCACCATCTGGTCGGTGACGGCGCTATCTCATGCACGCGAGCGCAACATGCCCGCGCGGCATACGATTCATAGTGTATCAAGGATGTGTATCGTCCGCACAAGTTCCACTGGGGTCGGCTCGTGAGGTGTTGATGATACATGGGACGATGCGGCTCATGCAAAAAGACGACCGCGCCTGGGGGACGGGCGCGGTCTCAGAGGGAAGGTGTGTTGACGCGCCGCAGTGCGACGCGACGTAACAGGCGTTTAGAGGTTTGCCTCGATATCTGCCTTGAGCTTGGGCTTGGGGATGGCGCCAACCGAGCGCATGGCCTCTGTGCCGCCCTTGAGCATAACGACCGTGGGGATGGACATGACGCCGTAGCGCATGGCGAGGTCCTGGTTCTCATCGACATTGCACTTGGCGACGACGATCTTGCCCTCAAGCTCGTTGGCGATCTCGTCGACCACGGGGGAGAGCATACGGCATGGGCCGCACCACGGGGCCCAGAAGTCGATGACGACGGGGAGCTCGTTGGTGAGCAGGCTGTCGAACGTGTTTGCATTCGCTTCGATGATATTGGCCATGAGAGCCTCCTGTATGGGTGGTCTCGCAGCGTTGGACGCTGCAAGGGTTGGTCTAATCGAGGTGGTTATACCCACGAGCGTACTGGTGTTACACCGAGCGGTAGAATGTTCTTACAATATGTAGGACGACGGTCAACGCGGACGGGGTGAGGGCGCATGTCGGTAACAACAGGCGAACGCAAGGAGGCCCTGGCGGCTGCCGTTGAGCAGGAACTTGGCTCGCTCCAAGCGCGTGGCGTTCGGATTGCGGGGAATGCGTTCTCGCCTGTCGTTTTGGTAAAAGGCGAGCTGAATGCCGACGAATTGGCGGGCGAAAGCCTCTTGAGCGGCGCAGACGGCGCGGCGCTCCGTGCGGCGCTTCCGGCCATTGGGTGGGAACCGCAGGATTTCTGTGCGCTTGCGACGGTGTTCGGCGCGGGCGAGCCAGGCATTGTCGACGGCCCCGTACCGGGCGATGCCGTGCCCGCTGAATTGTTTCGCGAGGCGCTCGAGGCGCTTGACCCCGAGGCGATCGTCTTGCTCGACGATGCCGCAGCGGATGCGATGCGCGAAGCGTACGCGGACGCCCTTGCGATCATCGAGGACTTTGACACGGCTATGCTCAAGCCCGGGTTGGTGGCTCCGGTGTTGGGGCGGCGCGTGCTTGCGCTCGACGGCTTTGAGGCGGCACTCACGGAGCCTCGTCAAAAGCAGCGCATGTGGGCATATCTCAAGCAGCTCCCTCCCTTGGGAGCCCCCTATTAACCGTGAACCGTGGCGACTTCTCGTCATTATTAACTGTCTTGTCAGCTGTCTTGTCAGTAAAGGCGGTCAGTGGGATACTTCCCCCAACGGAAGCTGATTCGTCGGGAGGACTCAATGACGGAGACGACGATGGAACCCACCGCGCTTGAGCGCGCCGCCGCGGTGACGGCGGAGACCCGCGCGCGGATCGAGACGCTCAAGGCTGAGCGTGACGCGGTGATTTTGGCCCACTATTATGTAGAACCCGAGGTCCAGGCGGTGGCTGACTACGTGGGTGATTCGTTTTACCTGGCAAAACTCGCAAAATCACTCCCTCAACAGACGATCGTGCTGTGCGGCGTGGAATTCATGGGGGAGAGCGCGAAGCTCCTCAATCGCGATAAGACCGTGTTGATGCCCGAGCCCGCAGCGGACTGCCCTATGGCCCACATGGTGCAGCGTGCGACGATCGACAAGGCGCGCGAGGAGTACGGTGACGATCTTGCGGTGGTTTGCTACGTCAACTCCACCATCGAGGTCAAGAGCTGGAGCGATGTGTGCGTGACCTCCTCCAACGCGGTGAAGATCGTGCACGAGCTGCCCCAGCGCCACATCCTGTTCATTCCCGACCGCAACTTGGGGCGCTACGTGGCAGAACAGGTGCCCGAGAAGCACGTGATTTTGAATGACGGGTGCTGTCCGCGGCACGAGGCCATTTCCTTGGCCGAGCTGCGCGAGCTCAAGGCGGGGCATCCGAATGCCCTGGTGCTCGCTCATCCCGAGTGCGTCGCCGCCGTGTTGGACGAGGCGGACTACATTGGTTCGACGGCGGGCATCATCTCGTTTGCCGAGCAAAGCGACGCGCAGGAGTTCATTATCGTGACGGTTCGAGGGGTTCTGTACGAACTCGAGCGTCGATGCGCCGGCCAGGGGAAGAGGTTTTACGTTACGTCTACGCCGCCTACGTGCAGCGATATGGACGGCATTACGCTTGAGAAGCTCCTGCATTGTTTGGAGTTCGGCACGGGTGCCGTGGAGATCGGCGTGGATGGGGCCTCCGCAAAGCGCGCTCAGCTCACGCTCGACCGTATGCTCGAGTACGCCGCTCGATAATCGACGGCACATGCGCGGCGAAAGGGGCGGCACGATGGAGGCTGCATACAAAGATATGACATGCGATGTGGTAATCGCCGGCTGTGGCGTGGCGGGTTTGTACGCCGCGCTCAACTTGCCGAGCGATATGCGGGTGGTTATGCTTTCCAAGGGCGCGGTTGACGAATGCGACTCCATGCTCGCCCAAGGGGGCATCTGCGTATTGCCCGAGGCCGCGGATTACGACGCGTTCTTTGAGGACACCATGCGCGCGGGTCATTATGAGAACCGGCGCGAGAGCGTGGACATCGTGATTCGATCATCCCGTTCGGTCATCAACGACCTCGTGGCGTTGGGGACGGATTTCGATCGGGCTGAGGACGGTTCGCTCGCGTTCACGCGCGAAGGTGCGCACTCGCGTCCGCGAATCGCATTCCATGCGGATGTGACAGGCAAGGAGATTACCGAGTCTCTGCTCGCGGCGGTCAAACGGCTGCCCAATGTGACCGTTCTCGAACACGTTGCCGCCGTCGACCTCATCGTTGATGACCATACGTGCGCAGGCGTGATCGCCGTGCCGGTAACGGAGAATGCCTCGGCTGCGACGGTCGAAGAGCTGCGCGGTGAACAGAGTGAGCGGGGTGTCCGTCCCGAGGGCGTGGGAGCGCCGTTTGAGATTCGGGCGCGTGATGTGCTGCTCGCAACGGGCGGCATCGGAGGCGTGTACCAGCACTCCACAAACTTCCCGCAGCTCACCGGCGATGCGTGTTTCCTGGCGAACGAATATGGGGTCAGTCAGGAACACTTGGACTACGTTCAGATTCATCCCACGGGCCTGTATTCCGAAAAGCCCGGTCGCACGTTCCTCATCTCAGAGAGTTGCCGTGGCGAGGGAGCGGTTTTGCTCAACCAAGCCGGCGAGCGCTTTACCGACGAGCTGCAGCCCAGGGACGTGGTGGCGCGCGCCATTCAAGACGAGATGCGCGATGAGGACGCGGAGTACGAGTGGCTGAGCTTTGATCCCGTTGATCGCGAGATCGTACGCACGCACTTTGCCAACATCCGAGCCCACTGCCAGCAAGAGGGGCGCGACATCCTCGAGGAGCCTATTCCTGTGGTGCCCACGCAGCACTACTTCATGGGTGGCGTTTGGGTCGATCGGGATTCGGCGACCACGATGCCGCATCTGTATGTTGCCGGCGAGGCGGCGTGCAATGGTGTGCATGGCAGGAACCGCCTTGCGAGCAATTCGTTGCTTGAGTCGCTCGTTTTTGCGCGCCGTGCGGCGTGGAAGATGGCGACGGGGGAGAGCCTGGAAGTCGAGAAGGCGGGCGAGCCCGCGCTCGACGGCGCACATCGCCTGTTGCCCGGTCAGGTGCGCCAAAACCTCAACATCGACGTGCTCGTGCACGCGTGATGAGCGCGCCTTGAGGTGCGCTATCTGCGACGCGCCCCTTGGCGTGCGGCGCGCCCGTCATGCTCACGACCGTCATGCTTACGAAAGGAATTCTTGTGAATCCAATCACCATGAACCTTGTTGCCGACGATATCATCCGTTTTGCCCTGCGCGAGGACATGAACGCGGGCGATCTGTCGACCGAGTCGGTCTGCTCCGGTCCGCGGGAGGCCGAGGTTCAACTCATTGCGAAGGCAGCGGGCGTCATCGCGGGGTTGGATGTGTTCGAGCGTGCCTTTACCCTGCTCGACCCTGCCACGACGTTCGACGCGCGCGTGAGTGATGGCGACGAGGTCGAGCCCGGCCAGGTGCTAGGGACGGTGCGCGGCGACGCCCGCGTGCTGCTCTCCGGTGAGCGCGTGGCTCTCAACTTCCTGCAGCGCATGAGCGGTATCGCAACGTATACACGTACCATGGCAAAGGAGCTCGAAGGTACCAAGACCCTGCTTGCCGACACGCGCAAGACCACGCCTGGCCTTCGCATATTCGAAAAAGCGGCGGTCGAGGCAGGCGGTGGCCACAATCACCGCTACAACCTTTCACAGGCGGTCATGCTCAAGGACAACCATATCGATGCGGCGGGAGGTATCGCTGCCGCCGTGGCAGGTGCTCGCGCCCATGCGCCCTTTGTGTGCACGGTGGAAGTTGAGTGCGAGAGCCTGAATATGGTGCAAGAGGCACTCGATGCTGGTGCGGACATCATCATGCTCGACAATATGGATCGCGAGCAGATGCGCGAGGCCATTGCGCTCATTGATGGCCACGCCAAGGTCGAGGCCTCGGGCAACGTTGACGCGAGCAATATCCGTGAGATCGCCGATCTGGGCGTCGATATCATCTCGTCGGGAGCGCTTACCCATTCGGCGCCCATTCTGGATCTCTCGCTCAAGCACCTGCGCCTGCTCTAGCTCATCTTGATGTGGGATGTGGTTCGTTCGGAGAGTGCGAGACGGGAGGTGCGGCGATGCCGCTAATGGGTCATGAGCGCAGGGATGCCATCTTGCAGTCCTTGCGTGGCGCAAAACGCCCGGTGAGCGGGACGGCGCTCGCAAGCGTCGCCGGTGTGAGCCGACAGGTGATCGTGCAGGACATCGCCCTGCTGCGTGCCGATGGGCACGACATCGTTGCGACCAATCGCGGGTACGTGCTGCGCGAGGGCGCCTCGGAGCTCTCGGTTCCCACGCGTCTTATCAAGGTTCACCACACTATCGATCAACTTGAGGACGAGCTCCAGACCGTCGTCGACCTGGGCGGAACCGTTCAAACCGTTATGGTAAATCATCGCGCATACGGCAAAATCACCGCCAATCTGGACATACGCAGCCGTAGCGGCATAGCCCGCTACCTCGAAGACATCCGCACGGGCAAGAGCACACCGTTGATGACGGTGACGAGTGGCTATCATTTTCATCGTATTTCTGCCGATACGGAGGAGGCCCTGGACGCCATTGAGGCCGCCCTTGCGGCCAAGGGCTATCTTGCCGAGGTCTTCCCCTATGAGCGTGAGGGCCTGGACGGGTAACGCTCGGGCGGCGTTTCGCAACTGCCTGTGCCGGTCGCGGCATGTCCCATCCCATGGCGGCTCCGCGCGAAAGTGCCGCGAAAGTTAACTCTCGCGGCACGTTTTTGCTCTTGCGCCGAAATAGCTTCCGCGAAAGTTAACTCTCGAAGAGCGTATTTGCCATCATGGCGGAAATGTCGCCGCGAGAGTTAACTCTCGCGGGCACGCTCGGCGCCCGACCCCTTGGGCCCGGCTTGGCATACGGCCCCTTTGGCTGGCTACCCAATAGGCTCGACGTATTTGGCCCGGTCGGTGCGCTGGACGCGCTTTGAGACGTGGAGCGGGGCGGGCGTTTGATGCCGGAGCGGTGGTCCGCTTGGGGCTCTTTGCTTGCTGGAGGTGTCAGCTGCCGTCTCGTGCGGCATGCCAAAATATGTTATCGATCCGATGCTTTGGTTGTTATGGTGCCATGCCTTCTGTAGTCGCTTTTTCTGCCATAACCGTTATCTTCACAAGGCTGTCGGAAGAGTTCTTGTTCGGGCGCAGCGGCGAGGGACAGTTTGAGGATGTTGATAGATGAAGACCGTTCACATGGAAATAGCTACCGTCTACCCAAGACTGATGTAACTAAATCGTATACAACGTATAAGACGTATATGATGACTTATGTCACATGTTGCCGCGGGATCCGGACTCGCGCGCTTCGGTGAGGGCGCTTCGAAGCGCCATAAAGAATTGATGGAAAGGAGACGGTAATGAATCAGCTTTATGCAGCAATAGCCGTTGGCCTCGTGGGTGTCATTTGCATCATGGACTCCCGTATGCTGGGGCGCCTGAGTCTTGAGCGCCCGCTTATTGGCGCCACGATGGTCGGCATCGTGCTTGGTGACATCCCCACGGCTTTGGCCGCTGGCGCGACGCTCGAACTTATGAGCATCGGTTTGATTAATGTGGGCGCCGCGATGATCCCCGACATGAATATGGGATCTATCGTTGCTACGGCGTTTTGCATCTTGACCGGAGCGGGTCCGGAGGCGGCGTTGACCATCGCAGTCCCTGTTGCCGCATTTGGCCAAGCGATTGGTCTTGCGGTGCGCATGGTCCTCGCGGCATTTTCTCATAAGGCCGACACCCTTATCGATCAGGGCAAATTTAAGCAGGCGCTTCACCTTCATATTATTTGGGGTAATGTCCTGTATGCTCTGATGTATTTCGTGCCTATCTTCCTTGCGATCTATGTCGGCACCGATCTTGTCCAGTCTATTGTGGATATGATTCCCGCATGGGTCACAAGTGGACTTAACCTTGCCGGCAATGTCCTTACTGCTCTCGGCATGGCCCTGCTGCTTAATATCATGCTTACCAAGAAGATGGCCCTCTTTTTCTTCGTTGGCTTCTTTGCTGCGGCCTTCCTTAACATTAACGTTACCGCCGTTGCGATCTTTGCTGTGTTGCTCGCCCTGCTGCTCGTGGATCTCAAATTCCGTGATGGTGGCGGCCAGTTCGCAACCCAGGCCGCAGACGACTATGATCCGCTCGAGGACGACGACTAAGAAAGAAGGAGGTCATTTCAATGGCAGAGCAGATTACTGTTGAGCAGGCATCCAGCACGACCGAGCTGAAAAGCTTGGAGCCGCAACCTGTTTCCGAGAAGAAGCGCCTTTGGCAGTTCTTCTGGCGCACCTGGGCGATCCAATCTTCGTGGAACTATGAGGGCCAGATGAACCTGGGCTTCCTCTATTCCATTGCGCCGACGCTCGACCGCATTTACACAGATGAGTCCGACCCGGAGATTCTCGAGCGAAAGAAGGAGGCCTATCACCGTCATACCGCTTTGTATAACATCACGCAACAGCTGAACAGCTTTGTGCTTGGTCTCGTTGCCTCGATGGAGGAAGAGTACGCTCGCGACCCCAAACACTTCAACCCTGAGGTGATGAACAGCCTAAAGGTTTCGCTTATGGGTCCGCTTTCGGGCATTGGCGATTCATTGCTTGAGGGAACGCTTCGCATTATCTCTTTCGGATTGGGCGCGTCCCTGGCAGCGCAGGGCTCCATTCTTGGACCTATTTTGGCGATCCTCATCTCCGGCATCCCTAAAGCCCTTATTACTTGGTTTGGCGGCAAACTCGGTTATACACTTGGTGCCGACTACGTAAAGCAGCTGCAGAGCGGCGGCATGATGGAGCGCGTGATGTACGTTGCGAGCATTGTTGGCCTCATGACTGTGGGCGCGATGATTGCCACGATGGTTGGTATTACGACCCCGTTGCAGTTCCAGGATGGAGCTTTGGTAATTCAGGACGTGCTGAACGGCATCTTCCCGGCAATGATTCCCTTGGCTATTACTATGACTTTCTACTGGCTGCTCAAGAAGAAGGTCAGCCTCACGGTGTTGCTGCTGGGCGGCATTGCTGCTAGCTTGGCTGCAAGCTTCTTTGGAATTCTTGCATAGCAATTGCGTATATAGCCCCCTTATTAGGCGCAGATCGTTGACGGGTCTGCGCCTTTTCGTATGTTGACGAAATGTGTCGAGCGGGGTCTGGTGCTTCGAGTGAGACATCTTTGAAGTATGTCGGTCTTGGGCAGGACCTGGTCCCCGACTGTTGCCAGTGGTTGCGGGCAAGTAGTGGCTCGCCGATTCGTTCGCAGCCATGGCTCATCGAAATGTGGACGGGTGTGGCGAAAGCTGTGATGGCGTAGGTGTCGAATGTGCGTGTGCCGCAGGGTCATCATGTTGATGTCAATGTGCGGATGGGTTATGAGAGTCCGGATCCTTACCGCCACGGGCGGCCTTTTTCCTTTCGAGGTTGCTGAGAACCATATGAGTGGGTGCTTTGCGTGGGGTCTTTTGGTTCCGCTGCATGACCGGTGGCTGGCATTGTCAGAGACAAGAAGCCCCCGTTTCTGCTGTATGAGAAACGGGGGATGGAGGGTTTCTGTCTTTTGGTGGGGTGCGCGTTATGCGCGTGCGGCTTCGATCTTCTCGTAGGCGCTAAGATAGGTTGCCATTGACCGCGCATCGGCTGCCATGGGATCGGTGAGCGTTGCGGAATCGGTGCACTCGACGCTTAACACCCCTTGGTAGCCGTTCTGCTCAAAGGTGAGGATGTCAGTCGCAATATCACGTTCTCCGTCGCCAAGGGCAAGGTGGAGTGAACGCTCGCCGGTATCGACATAGTGGGCATGAATCATCTTGGGGCCAAAGGTATCGAAATACTCCTGAATAGTGTTGCCAGCGCTCACCATGGCGCCGATATCGAGGCAGACTTTCAATGCGGGCTCATCGACCATGGATAGTAGAAGATTGAGGTCGGCAACGGTGTTGGCGATGCGCGACTCGGGCGCGCGCAAGGCTTCGATGGCGAGGTTGATGTCCTGCTCGCCTGCATAGCGCGCGACCTGTTTGAGCATGGTCGCACTACGCTCGCGTGCGGTTTCAACTGGCTCGTTGTAATACGCCCAGCCACTCGTTACGAGCACCTGAGTTGCGCCAACGCTTTTTGCAACATCGACGGCACGGGTAAAATATGCAAGTGTGCGTTCTTGGATGCTCGCGTCTTTTGCCGCCATATTGTGTGGTTTGGGGTTGCATTGCTCCGGGCATATGCCGTGGATGCGGATGCCGTATTCATCGATGAGATGGCTTAGGCGCTCAATGGGATCGTTCTGCCGATAATCCATAAAGAAGTGCTGGGGAGATGTCCATAGCTCGACGCAGGGATAGCCGAGCTTTTGTGCATTGGCAAAAAAGTCATCAAGGTCATAGAACATGTAGTGGTGGTTCATGGTGGCAAGTTCAATGCGAGGCTGTGCCATCCCGACTCCTTTCCAAGGATTTATCAACAAACACGTCTCAGACGTCATATACGATTATAAATTAAAGAGATGTATGATGTGCAGACCTGGGGTTCTTGCCGTGAACGGTAGATATTCGGCGATAAACGGACATTTCAACTTGAATCTAGACCAATCGGTATATAACGTCTATGATGTCAGTAACGAATAGGAGGTACGTATGAATCAACTCATACTTGCGTCGCATGGTGGCCTTGCGGCTGGTGCCCGCGATACGCTCGAAATGATTATTGGCGATGTGTCGCGTGTTCACGTGGTTTCGCTGGAGAGGGATGACAAGGATCGGATCGACGAGCGCACGATTGCGCTAATCGACTCGTTCGAGCCGTCTGATGCAGTTTATATTTTGACCGATATGATGGGTAGCAGCGTGAATAACTCGATGGTTTCCGTGCTTGCCCAGCGTCCCTCTGTCACGGTGATCTCTGGGATGAATTTTCCTCTAGTGCTTGAGATGTCGTTGGCAACCGGGCCTCTTTCTCGAGAGCGCATTGACGAAATCATCTCGCAAAGCAAGGGCGGCATCCAAGACGTCGCGGCCCTTTTGGCTCAGAAGGCACAGGAAGAAGAGGAGGACGACCTATGATCAAGCTTGTGCGTTTGGACTATCGTTTGGTACACGGCCAGATTTTGGCAGCCTGGGTGAACCACCTGAGCGCTCAGCGTATCATTTTGGTTGACGATGCGGCGGCGAATGACGAAATGAAGTCTGCCGCCCTGAAGCTCGCAAAGCCCGCGGGGATTCGCCTGAATTTCTTTACCGTTGAGAAAGCTATCACGAAGATGCCAAAGATTCTCGAGCTCAACGAGAATATCATGATGGTCTTTGGTACTACTAAGGCGCTTGTCGACGTGTGTAAGGCTACTGGTGCGATTAACGAGATCCAATATGGAGCCACCTTTAATAAGGACGGTTCGAAGCAGATTGACCAAAGCGTCTTTTTGGATGAGTCTGAACAAAGTGATACCCGAGAGTTGCTCGCAATGGGCGTGAAGCTCTATAGCCAGCAGACCCCTTCGTTCCCGAAAGAACCTATTACGTCTGTTTAGCGTACGGCGGTTTAAATCCACTGCATAAAACCATTTGTTTATAGGTGCCACGACGGCGCGTAGGAGAGTCTTGTCGCGGCAGCATAGAAAGGAAGCATGTTATGTACGAGATCGACCTTAACCTCCCTAAGCAGATCGTCGCTGACGTCCTGTCCAACCACGAGATCCACAGCGTCGCCTTCGTCGGCTGCGGTGCCTCCATGTCCGACCTGTACCCCGCCAAGTACTTCCTGGCCAACAACACGGACAAGCTGAACGTTCAGATCTTCACCGCTAACGAGTTCAACTACGACACGCCTTCCTGGGTCAACGAGCACACCTTCGTGATCACCTGCTCCCTCGGTGGCTCCACGCCCGAGACCGTCGAGGCCAACAAGACCGCCAAGAAGCACAACTGCCCGGTCGTCTCCCTCACCAACAAGGCTGGCTCCGCTCTGACCGTCGACGCCGACCACGTCATCGTCCACGGCTTCCACGCCAACTATGCCGCCAAGGCCGAGAAGCCTGGCTATGCCATCGCTCTTGCTCTCGAGATCCTTCAGCAGACCGAGGGCTATGATCGCTACGAGGATATGATCACCGGCCTCACCAACATCTTCGACCTGTGCGAGAACGCCGCTCAGCACTGCAAGAAGCTCGCCAAGAAGTTCGCCGAGGACTTCAAGGACGACAAGATGATCTACTTCATGGCTTCCGGTGCCTCCGAGAAGATGGCTTATTCTCACGCCGCCTTCCTGTTCACCGAGATGCAGTGGATCGACGCCGCCGCCTACAACACCGGCGAGTACTTCCACGGCCCGTTCGAGGTTTCCACCGAGGGTAAGCCCTACGTCTTCTTCATGTCCGATGGTGCCACCCGTCCGATGGACGCCCGCGCCCTCACCTTCCTTGAGCGCATGGGCGCCAAGGTCGCTCTGATCGACTCCAAGGACTACGGTCTGGCCGACGCTGTGCCGGCAAGCGTCATCACCTACTTCAACCCGCTGCTGCACCTCGCCGTTATGCGCGAGTACGGCAACCAGATCGCCGAGGCCCGTCAGCACCCGCTGACCATGCGTCGCTACATGTGGAAGCTCACCTACTAGGTGAAGGCCGCAGGTTCTGTCTGCGATTTGTATTTTGACTCGGCGGGGCGGCTCCTTATGGGGCCGCCCTTTATTACAGGGAGGTTCCTATGATTAGGGCAGTGCTGTTTGACATGGACGGTGTGCTGGTAGATACAGAGTGGTTTTACAGCAGGCGTCGTGAGGCATATTTAGCTGAGTGCGGGATAACATACGATGTTTTTCCCGATTTGACTGGTATTAGCACTGCCGAAACTTGGGAGGTGCTCATCCCTAACGATTTAGGGCTGCGTGAACGTCTATGTGAGGCATATGGCCCCTATTGCGATGCTCACCCCATTCCGTATTCCGAGCTTCTCAATGATGGGGTGAGGGACACGTTTCGAAAGTTGCACGAACGCGGAATAAAGACTGCTATTGCGAGTTCATCATATCGAGACATGATTGAGGAGGTCATTAGCGTTGCGGGAATCAGGGGTATTGTAGACTATGTGATAAGTGGGTTTGAGTGCAATGCTTTCAAGCCTGATCCTGAAATCTACGCGAGAGCGATGAGCTATTTGAGGGTTGAGCCTTCCGAATGCTTAGTCGTCGAAGACTCTCCTACTGGTATTGAGTCGGGCGTGCGTTCTGGCGCACGTGTCTTGGCATTGAGGCCCCGCGACGGGGTTGTGCTCGATCAATCTCGGGCAGATAAAGTGATTGACACTTTGGGCGCAATCATGGACGAGCTGTAGTCAAGGTCTGGACGGCGATTGGCTTTTTACCGTTTACCGAGGTGTATGCCATTGCCGGCTGAGGCGGGCTCAACTGATGCGCAAGCGATTATACTTAAGACGTTATATACATCACATAATTGGATGGAATCATGACAAATAGCAAGTCGGCACCTCTGTACCAGCAGATTTTCGAAGAGATTAAAGGGGCGATCGAGGCGGGGGATTACGTTCCGAAGGAGCGGATTCCCTCCGAGCCGGAGCTTTCCGAGCGTTATGGAGTGAGCCGTATCACCGTTCGCCGTGCTGTTGAGGAGTTGTGTGCCGAGGGATATTTGGTCAAGCAGCAGGGTCGCGGCACCTTCGTGAGCACGCCTCACATTAATCGCCGTCTTCTGCAATATACGGCGGCGCGGAGTTTTACAGATGTGTGTCGCGACAGCAACATGAAGCCTGGTGCCCATGTTCTCAATCGCCTCATCGTCCCCGTGCGCTTGGAGGAAGCGAAGTTCTTTGGCCTCGACGAGTCGGCGCTACTCCTGTATGTCCAGCGAATTCGCACTGCCGACGAGCAGCCGATTTTCGAAGAAAATGTTTTCGTGCCGTACGAAGGTTGCCAAGAGCTTCTCAACGTCGATTTGGAGGACGTATCCCTGTTCGACAAAATTGCGGAAGTTACCGGACACCGGCCGACTAAAACACCAAGACGCACCGTCGAGGCGGTTCGCGCCACGCAGGAGCAGGCGTCGAGGTTGGCGATCTCGGTGGGCGACCCGCTGCTCTTCCTGAATGTCTGCTTCGCCGACGACGAGGACAACCCCGTGTGCATCGGCCGCCAGTACTACGTGGGCAGCAGGTACCGCTTCGTGTTGTAGGCAAAAGCGCTCGATATAACGGAGCTTCGGCATGGCGGTGGGTCGATATGACGGCGCGCCGCCATATGGGATGTGCGGGGATTACCTGCCGTCGTCCTGCTGCAGGCCGGCGGGTTCGTGCCTGCGGGCCTGCTTGGAGAGCAGGCGGGCGGGTTTGTCGGGGTCGGGCACCGCGGTGGGCAACGGCTCATCCACATGGCCACCCCACCATCCGCCCACGAAGTCGAGCGTATGGAACACGTTGATCACGGCGCCGGGGTCGATGTCGCACACGAGCTTGATGATGTCCTGGCTCTCGTATGTGGACACAACGGTGTGCAGCAGGTACATCTTCTCGCGGCTGTAGCCGCCGATGACCTCGGCGCAGCTGATGCCGTGCTGGAAGTGGTTGACGTAGGCGGTCATGACCTCGTCGGCCAGGCGGGTGGTGATCTGCAGGGTCACGCGGTCGTAACGGTGGTAGAAGCTGTCGATCGTCTTGGTGGATATGAACTGGAACACGATTGAGTACGCGGCGTTGTCCCATCCGAACATCCAACCGAAGATCACGAGGATGAGGCAGTTGAAGGCGAAGATCACTCCCCAGATGGTCTTGCCCGTGTGGTTCGAGACCCACAGCGCGATGAAGTCGGTTCCTCCGGTGGAGGCGCCCGCCTTGAGGGCGATGGCGATGGAGAGCCCCGAGACCACGCCGCCGAAGATGATGAGCATGATCTTGTCGCCCAGGAAAGGCGCGAAGTCGAAGATGTTGAGGAACAGCGAGGAGAGGGCGACTTGGGTCATCGAGAAGATGACGAAGCGCCTGCTGATGCCGCTCCAGCACATGAGTGCCACGGGGATGTTCAGCGCGAGCATACCGAGCGAGGTGTCGATATGGACGCCGCCGAGCGAGGTGATGCGGTCGAGGAGGACCGCGACGCCGGTGAAGCCGCTGGGCAGGAGGTCGGCGGGCTGAACGAAGGTCTGGATGAGGAAGGTTTGGATCAGGGCGGACACCGTGACGGCCGCCGCGGTGATGATGCGGCGGACGATGGTGAGGCGCGCGAGCTCGAGCGCGCGGTCGGTGAGCTGGTCGACGGCGTTCGCCACGGGCGCTCCTTTTGCAGGTAGGTGTTGGTACAGGGTGTGTCGAGCGATTGTATCACGGGCGGGCCGCGTCTATCGCCAGCGGCCTTGCAGCACGCGACGCGCCGGTTGCTATAATGGAGATCGAGTACGCGAGGTGTGCCCATCGCCCTCATCCAATGGGAAGGGGGTGGTCGTCGTGTCCGAGGTTATTTTGCTTCTGGCCCTCGTCACCGTCCTGGTGATCGTGGCCAAGTCTTAATTTCTGCTCTCGCACAAAAGACGACTCCGGGCCGCCCTGCAAGCGACCCGGAGTCTAGGTGCGAGACATATGTTCCGTTCCACCCGATTCACTTGCTTAAAAGAGGGTGAGCCTCGCGTGCTTGGATACATCATAGCACAGACGAATCGTCCTCAAACGCTGTCGTCATACATATGGAACTTGAGTTCACGTATGCTGAAAAGCGGCATTTTGCGCGGGCATAAAGAAGGGAATCTATGGATGGTGGACGTGGAGAGCGTGCGCGACCGCGCAAACAACCCCAGGCCTGGTGGAAGGCCCCGGCGCACCAAGCCTAGGTCCGTCTCGTCCAATGCGGGCGAATCCGCGCATTCGGTTCGGGAGGCATAGGGGGTTCGTGGAAGCAACAAAGGACATTCTCAAGCGCTATTTTGGCTACGACTCGTTTCGTCCGGGTCAGGAGCGGATGGTCGACGCCATCCTCGCCGGCCGCGATGCGCTGGGTGTGATGCCCACCGGCGCCGGAAAATCGATCTGCTACCAGGTGCCAGCGCTCATGATGCAGGGCCTCACGCTGGTGGTGTCTCCGCTTGTCTCACTTATGGGCGACCAAGTCCGCGCCCTCAAAGAAGTCGGTGCGCGCCCGAGCTACCTCAACTCCTCGCTCACGCCCGCCCAGCAGAACACCGTGCTCAAGCGTGCGTCTGAAGGCTGGTACCAGATCATGTACGTGGCGCCCGAACGCCTCGCCGACGAGCGCTTCCTCGCGTTTGCGCAGGCGGCCGCGGCCCCGGGAGGCATCGGTCTTCCACTCGTCGCCGTGGACGAGGCCCACTGTGTTTCCCAGTGGGGTCAGGATTTCCGCCCATCCTACCTGCAGATAGCAGAGTTCATTGCCGCCCTGCCCGCGCGCCCCGTGGTGGCTGCCTTTACGGCAACGGCGACGGAGCGCGTGCGCGACGACATCGTCCAGATGCTGGGGCTGCGCTCGCCGCAGACGGTGGTGACGGGTTTTGACCGAGCCAACCTCTCGTTCAACGTGCAGGAGATGGGCGACAAGGCGAAGGCGGCTTGGATTCGCGATTATGCCGCATCGCACGCCGACGAAAGCGGCATTGTGTACTGCGCCACTCGCAAGGCGGTGGACGAACTGGCCTTTGACTTGGGCCGGACGCTTGCGCCGCAGGGAATACGTGTTGCGCGCTACCACGCAGGCATGAGCACAGACGAACGCACGGCGGAGCAGGCCGCCTTCATCGCCGACGCCGCACCGCTCATGGTCGCCACGAACGCCTTTGGCATGGGAATCGACAAGCCCAACGTGCGTTACGTGATTCATCATAATGTGCCCGAGAGCATCGAAGCCTATTACCAGGAGGCCGGTCGCGCGGGGCGCGACGGTGATCCAGCCGCATGCTACCTGCTGTGGAACGGGCACGATTTTGGCCTGAGGCGCTACTTTATCGAGCGGGATGTGCCTGAAGACGCGCTCAGCGCGGAAGAGCGCGCGTTCACACGGCAGAACCGGTACCGTTTGTTGGCGCAGATGGAGGGCTACTGTCAGACCACTGGCTGCTTGCGCGAGTACATCCTGCGCTATTTTGGCGACGAGGGCGCGCTGGGTGTCAAGGGGGTGGCAACTGGGAGTGCCGACCCGATCGGCGCAGGCGCGGCGGCAGGGAGCCCCGTACCGGTCAGCGCGACTTTGGCAATCGGGGGCGCCGCGTCAAGCGAGACCGGCTGCGGCAATTGCTCCAATTGCCTGACGCGCTATGAAGTGGAGGACGTCACGGACATCGCGCTCGCTGCCATGCGCCTGGTCTCCGCGACGGGCGGGCGGTTTGGCAAGGCACTTATAGCCGAGGTTCTGCACGGTGCCAACACCGAGAAGATCCGCCAATTTCACCTCGACGACGCGCCGGGATACGGTGTTGTTGCGGAGGTCTCCATCAAGCGCATCAAGGACGTCCTGGACCAGCTGGTTGGTCGCGGCTACTTGGCGCAATCGCAGGGTCGGTTCCCCGTTGTGGGCCTGGGCTCCCACGCAGGTGAGGCACTTGATCCGCAGCGTGTGAGTGGCTTCTCCTTTACGGTGAAGAAGCGCGCCTCCCAGAGCGTCTCGGCAAGCCGGGCGCGCCGGGCGGTCGACTTGGTGCGTGAGGAGGCTGCGCTGGATGCTCGCCCGCGCGTGGGTGATGACGCCGAGCTGTTCGACGAGCTCAGGTCCTTGCGTCGCAAGTTGGCGGATGAGCACAACGTCCCGGCGTACATCATCTGCTCGGACGCGACGCTGCGCGGTTTGTGCCGCAAGCGTCCCGCAACGCGCGAGGACCTGCTCGAGGTCACAGGCATAGGCGAGAAGAAGGCCGACGCCTATGGCGAGGCGTTTCTTGCGGCGATTGCCGAGTACGAAGCAAGCGTGCGGTAGGTGCCGTCATTCGATTGCATCCTGGGGCAGCTGTGGGGTAATTGTTCAGTGACGGAGGCCTCTGTGGGCGTTCGCAGGGACAATAAACGGGCCGCGCCGGAAGTGCTTTCTCCGCGCGCGGCCTCTGTAGGAGCGCGATATGTAGGAGCGCGTTACGCTCGACCAGACGGCAGTCGATTGACTATTTGGCGTCCCAGGCGGCCTCGTCCCACCAATCGAGCTGGGCGATGTTGTCGCGAATGTGTTGGCAGCTCTTGTGGAAGCCCTCAAGCTCGTGCTCGGACAAATCGAGCGTATAGACCTCCTCGACGCCTTCGGCGCCGATTACGCACGGCAGGGAGGTGAAGATGCCCTCCTCGCCATATTGGCCGGTCATGAGCGTGGAGGCGGAGAGCACGGCGTGCTCGTTGTGCAGCACGGCGGCGCAGACGCGAGCGGCGGAGTTGGCGACGGCGTACTCGGTGCAGCCCTTGCCCGCGTACGTCACGTAGCCGCCCTTACGTGCGAGTTCCTCGATCTTCATGTGGTCGAATGCGTACTTCTCGGGGTTTTCCGCCTCGAGCTCGCTGAGCTTCTTGCCGGCGACGGTCGCGGCCTTGAATGCGCCGATCTGGCTAAAGCCGTGCTCGCCGACCATGTACGCATCGATGGACTTGGGCGAGATGCCGATCTGCTTGGAGATCTCGGTGCGCAGGCGCGCGGAGTCCAAGCCACAGCCCGAGCCGATGATCTTCTTGGGGTCGTAGCCGGTCAGGTGCCAGATCTCGGTGCACACGACGTCGCAGGGGTTGGAGATGCTTACGAAGATGCCGTCGAACCCGGCGTCGACGATGCGGTTGGCGAAGGTGCGCGCGGCGTCCGTGGTGTAGAACAGCTCGCCATCGCGATTGGTTGCGGCAAGCGCGACCTTGCCGGCGGCGTTGACGACGATGTCGCAGCAAGCGAGCTCTTCGTAGCGGTTTCCACAGTCGACGATCTTGGTGTTGTAGGGAACGAAGCTGAGCGAGTCGCGCAGGTCCTGGACTTCGGAGGTCACCTTTGTCTCGTTGATGTCGCACAGGTAGAGCTCGTCTGCGATTCCCTGCATCAGCAGACTGTCGGCAACGTGCGCGCCCACATGGCCCTGGCCCACCACGCCAATCTTTCGAGTCTGGTACATATCCGAGTCCTTTCGGCCGAAGTTCGCGTAAGAGTCATTGTAGTTCGTGCATGGCGCTGCGCCGAGATAAAGTGATTCGTTTCAGTTCTGACACATTGCGGTGGCGGCATGTGGGGGCGGCGGGCGTTCCGGGCATGATGGGTTCTGCAGGTGCAGCGGGCGCGGCGGGGTTGCGGGACGGCGCAGACACGCACGCACGGCGTCCGTGGCGCTCGGTTCGCTCCGGCATCGGTTCGCATCGAGCCCACCTCCCGGCGCACGCGTTTGTGTCGTACCATAGGGGGACGTGAACCAAGGAGGCCCCATGCCCATTCGCATTCCTGACGCTCTGCCCGCCACCGCGGCGCTGGAGAGCGAGAACATCTTTGTCATGACCGAGTTCCGCGCCCTCCACCAGGACATTCGTCCGCTTCGTGTGCTGATCTTGAACCTCATGCCCACCAAGATCGCCACCGAGACGCAAATCATGCGCAAGCTCTCCAATACGCCTCTGCAGATCGAAGTCGAGCTGCTGCGCACGCGTAGCCACGAGGCGAAAAACGTCTCCCCCGAGCACCTGGAGACCTTCTACCGCACGTTCGACGAGGTACGCCATGAGCACTTCGACGGCCTCATTATCACGGGAGCGCCGGTTGAGAAGCTTGACTTCGCGGATGTCGACTACTGGGACGAGCTGGTGGACATTATGGATTGGTCTACCACAAATGTGCACTCAACGTTGCACATCTGTTGGGGTGCGCAGGCGGGGCTCTTTCATCATTACGACATCGACAAGCACGCGCTGCCCGCCAAGCTCTCCGGCGTGTACGAGCATCGTATTGAGAAGCCGAGTTCGCCTTTGGTGCGTGGCTTGGACGACCGCTTTTTCGCGGTGCATTCGCGCTACACCGAGGTCGATGAGGCCGCGGTGCGCGCGCATCCGGAGCTCGAGGTCATCGCGAGTTCGTCCGAGGCAGGGCTCTACCTGGTAAAAAGCGTGGATAGTCGGCG
Source organism: Collinsella sp. AF08-23 (assembly GCF_003479805.1). Lineage (GTDB taxonomy): Bacteria > Actinomycetota > Coriobacteriia > Coriobacteriales > Coriobacteriaceae > Collinsella. Next base: position 151,264 of record NZ_QUHV01000002.1, read on the forward strand.
GTTCTTCGTGTTTGGGCATCCCGAGTATGACGCCGATACGTTGCAGCTCGAGTACGAGCGCGACGTGCGTGCAGGCATTGATCCAGACGTGCCGGTGAACTACTTCCCCGGCGACGATCCGGCGCGCGAACCCCTGTGCACGTGGCGCGCCCAGGCGCAGCTCATTTACACCAATTGGCTCAACTACTACGTGTATCAGACCACGCCCTACGACGTCACCCGCGTGGGTGCTGGTAAATAGTTCCGGCTGGGGCGAAGCGCGCGGACTTCGGGTCGTCTTGCTATCTGAATGCGGCGCCAAGCGCGCGGCGGAGCCTCGCAATGCGGAGGTGCCTCGCGGAGAAGTGGCGCCTCGCAATGCGGCGGCGTCCCGTGGGGCAGTGGCGTCCCGTGGGGTGGCGACGTTTTGCTGGGCAGCGGTGTCTCGCTGGGCAGCGGCGTCTCGCGGGGCGCTGAAATCATGGTGTTTGGGGCTCTTCTGCGTTTTGCCAGTGGCTATTCTAGGGTGCGCCGGGGCCTTTTCTGGGTTGCCGGGGCCTTTTGCGCGGCTCGGGTGCGTGGATGCAGGTGCGGTGCCGTGTGCAAATACGCAAATGTTGGCCTAAAAGAGGACGCTCGGAGTAGAGCAAAATCCCGCACCGCGTCTACCTGCATGTTTGCAAAGTCATTGACGCTGTCTACTCGGGTTTTCGGAAAAGCAGTCAACATTTGCGTATTTGCAGGGTCAAAGGTTCCGTCACGACGCCTCGGTATACTGGATAGGCTCAAAAGACGGCGGCCCGCAGGCCCGTCGATGATGTGTTTTGGAGAGAAGTCATGAACGATCAGCCTGATCTGTGGGGCATGCAGGCCGCTGCCGCTGCGCCCGAGCCCGATTACGTTCCGCTTGAGGCGTATGGCGTGGTGGCGGTGCCCGAATCCGCACCAGTGGACTACGTTCCTGCAGACTACGTGCCCGTTGACGTCCCGGCATCCGCCCCGATTCCCGTTTCAGCCCCTGCCGCGCCCGCCCGCCCGCTTGTGGACATCGACTCGCTCAATCCCGCCCAGCGCGAGGCGGTCCTCACCACCGAAGGGCCGTTGCTTGTGCTCGCAGGCGCCGGCTCCGGCAAGACGCGCGTGCTCACCTTCCGCATCGCGCGCATGATCGGCGACCTCGGCATTCGCCCGTGGCAGATCCTGGCCATTACCTTTACCAACAAGGCCGCTGCCGAGATGCGCGAGCGTCTGGCCGCCATGCTTTCCGACGGCGGCATGCGCGGCATGTGGGTCTGCACCTTCCACGCCATGTGCGTGCGCATTCTGCGCGAGGACGCCGACTTGCTGGGCTACACCGGCCAGTTCACCATCTACGACGACGATGACTCCCGCCGCATGGTGCGCGAGATCATGACGCAGCTCGGCATCGAGCAAAAGCAGTACCCCATCAACATGATCCGCTCCAAGATTTCCACGGCGAAGAACGCCATGATCGGCCCGGAGGAGTTCATCGAGAAGGCAAGCTCCCCGCAGGAGCAGAAGGCGGGCCAGGTGTACCTGGAGCTCGAGCGCCGCCTGCGCGCCGCGAACGCCATGGACTTCGACGACCTGCTCGTCCGCACGCTCGAGCTGCTGCGTACGCGCCCCGAGGTGCTGGAGAAGTACCAGGAGCGCTTCCGCTACATCAGCGTCGACGAGTACCAGGACACCAACCACGTCCAGTACGAGATCGCCAATCTGCTCGCCGCCAAGTACCAGAACCTCATGGTCGTGGGCGACGACGACCAGTCCATCTATTCCTGGCGCGGCGCCGACATCTCGAACATCCTCGACTTCGAGAAGGACTTCAAACAGGCCAAGGTGGTCAAGCTCGAGCAGAACTACCGTTCGACCGGCCATATCCTCGCCGCCGCCAACGCGGTGGTGCGCAACAACTCGCAGCGCAAGGACAAGCGCCTGTTCACCGACCTCGGCGACGGCGAGAAGATCCAGTCCTACCAGGCGAGCGACGAGCGCGATGAGGGCCGTTGGATCGCCTCGGAGATCGAGAAGCTGCACGTTGGTGGCATGAGCTACGACGACATGGCGGTTTTTTACCGCACCAACGCGCAGTCCCGTATCTTGGAAGATATGTTCCTGCGCGCGGGCGTGCCGTACAAGATCGTGGGAGGCACGCGATTCTTCGACCGCGCCGAGATCCGCGACGTCATGGCGTACCTCAAGATGATTGTGAACCCCGCCGACGAGATGAGCGTCAAACGCGTTATCAACACCCCGCGCCGCGGCATCGGATCCACCTCCATTTCCAAGATCGAGGACCTTGCACGCACCAACCGCTGCTCGTTCTTCCAGGCGTGCGAGATCGCCACGGCGGAGACGGGCATGTTCTCCGCCAAGGTTCGCAATGCCCTGGGCGACTTTGTCTCGCTCGTGCGCGAGGGGCGTCGCATGGACGGGGAGCTCAAGGATGTTGTCGAGATGATCGTCGACAAGAGCGGCCTTATCCAGGCATTCCGTGCCGAGGCGACGATGGAGGCGGAGAGCCGCGCCGAGAACATCCAGGAATTCCTGGGCGTCGCCGCCGAATTCGAGGAGACGCACGAGGACATCGAGGGCACGCTCGAGAGCCTCGAGGAGCTGCGCGCCGCGGGCGTCGCGGGAGTGCCGGAGGCGGGTGCCGTCGGTGGTGCTGGTGGTTCTGCTGGCGCCCTGGGTGCCGTCGGTGCCACGGGTGCCTCGGCCGCTGCGGGGGCAGGGACATCGATGCAGTTGGATGACGCGACGGCTTCGGCCGCCGGTGCGCTCGCTGGCGCATTGGCGAACCCTTCCACGGCGCCCGCCTCCGCTCCGAACGCCGCCGCCATCGCCGCGACGGAGGTCGAGCGCATGTACGGCCCGCTCGCCTGCAAGGCCCTGCCCGCCCTGCTCGAGTGGCTCGCTCTGCGCAGCGACCTCGATGCACTGGCGGGGGAGACCCACGCCATCACGATGATGACGGTGCACTCCGCGAAGGGCCTGGAGTTCCCGGCGGTGTTCGTTGCCGGTATGGAGGAGGGCATCTTCCCGCATGTCGCCGGCTGGACCGATGACGACCCGGCCAAGCTCGAGGAGGAGCGCCGCCTCGCGTACGTGGCCATCACGCGCGCCCGCAAGCGTCTGTTCCTCACCTACGCCGCCACGCGCCGCACCTACGGCTCCACCCAGGCAAATCCCCGCTCTCGCTTCGTGAACGAGATCCCGTCGGAGCACATCGAGTTCTCCGGGATCGGCTCCTCCGGTTTTGAGGGCACGGGCTGGGAGAAGCGCGGCGACCGTCGCGGCACGTTCGGTTCCGGCAAGGGCTCCGATATGTACGGCGGGCGCGTGTTCGGCTCGTATACCCGCTCGACGCCCGGCACGCAACGCCGCACCGCGATCAGCCCCGACGCCGGGCGCGTGGGTGCTGTGGGTGCAGGCGCGGGAGCGAGCTCGGCGCCCCGCAAGCCGTCGACCTTCGGCTCCGGTGCGCCCCGACCCAAGAAGGCCAGCGTGTCCGCCACGGTCGAGCGCGAGCGCGACGCAACTGCTGCTGCCACGAGTTTCGCGGCGGGCGATCGCGTGAGCCACAAGACGTTCGGCCCGGGCACGGTTATCTCCGCCGCTGGCGATATGATCGAAGTCCAGTTCGAGCGCTCCGGTCAGACCAAGAAGCTCATGAAGGGCTTCGCTCCCATCGTCAAACTGACCTAACGGCTTCTCGTGGCACCCGACCCGCCGTTCAAACGTCGGCTGCCGTGCACAACGTGTTCGACTCGCCTTCAATCGTCGGGCGCCACGAACAAACGCGCGCTCTTCGTTCGCGCTAACCTCGGGCTCTACGGATTCCGTTTTAGGGCGGGGCGCTCCCCAAGTGAATTGCGCCCCGCCCTCTGCTTTGCATAGATAATTGGATGTGTTGCATCGCGCAACGTACCGCTTGCCGAGAAAAAGCGACCGTTGCTGGGGTGCGAATTGCCCATTGAATCTATATGTTTATGTGCATGCGACAATCATGCGGCTATGCATGCAGAGTGATTGAGCAGGATGACGAGGGGAGGCGGGTCGGCGCAGGCCGGCCAATGGGACTCCTGTGGGTTCTGTCACTCGGCATGCCGGAGGCTCGCAGAAAGGAGCATGTATGGTTCGAATGCATCTCAATATGTATAAGGGAGGTGTAAGCCGGAGACTTGCTGCCATCGCGCTGCTTGCATGGGCGCTTTGTTGCGCTTTGGGACCCATGCGTGTGTTTGCTGTTGACGGAGTGGTCGATACTGTGAACGTCAACCACCTGCTTGGTGGGACGGCGACCGCGAGTGCCTACGAGGACAACGACGATAAGCTCAAGCCCGACCATGCCATCGACGGCAAGACCGATACGCGTTGGTCGAGCAGCTCGGCAAAGCCCAACAGGGACGATACAACCTGGCTTGCCGTCGACCTCAAGCAAGCCGCCAAGCTGCAGTTCTTCGACATCCAGTTCGAGGGGCGCACGGTTGCGGTCAAGCCCAGCAACGTAAAGGGCTTTGATATTCAGTATCAGACCCCAGGCAGCGACGAGTGGAAACTGGCCAAGACCGTCGAGAACGTCAAGAGCGGCGATGGTTACGAGACTCACGTTCGCGTGATGCTTGACGAGCCCATTGTGGCCTCCAAGGTCCGCCTGACTAATTTCGACATCGTCGCGGGCGACACGCAGTGGAACGGCGTGTCCGTGGTCGAGCTCGCTGCCTACACGAATGAACAGGCCGTGACCCAGTCGCTTAGCAGCGTGGTGAAGGACCTGGAGCAGATGGGGGAGCAGACCATTGCGCTCGACGCCGCGTCCATCTCCCTTCCCGAGGTCCCCGAGGGTTTCAGCGTCCAGTTGAATGGAGCGGACTTCGAGCAGGTCATCGGTGATGACCTGAGCGTGGTTCACCCTCTGGTCGATAAGGTCGTGCAGGTATCGTGGAAGGTGACCAAGGACGGCAGCGATGAGACCGCCGAGACCAAGGACATCCCCTATGTGGTGAAGGGCGCCAAAACGCAGGAGCAGGGCAAAAACGCCAAGCCCTCCGTTGTGCCCGAAATCCAGGAGTGGTTCTCCGACTCGACGGCCAAGCTCTCCCTCGACACCGTGACCGCGATCACCTATTCCGATGCCTCGCTCAAGGCAATTGCCGAGGAATTCGCAGATGACTACAAGACCTTTACCGGTCGCGATCTGACGATCGAGCAGGTCGGCGCAAAGGCCGGCGCGTTCAACTTCACGCTGGCGTCCCCCGAGGGCGATGCACTTCTTGGGGATGAGGGCTATGCCATGACCATCGATGCCGACAGCATCGACGTGGTGGCGCCCGCCGTGACCGGCAACATGTACGCTATGCAGACCATCCTACAGATGTACAAGCTCGACACGGCCGGGTTCCCCGTTGGCCAGATGCGCGACTATCCGCGCTTCGAAGTGCGCGGCTTCATGTGGGACGTGGCGCGTAAGCCCGTGTCCCTCGACATGATGAAGAACGTGACGCGCACCATGCGTTACTACAAGATGAACGACTTCCAGGTCCATCTTTCCGACAACCTGATCTTCCTCGAGGATTACGGCGCGGAGGAAAACCAGTGGCAGGCCTATAGTGCCTTCCGTTTGCAGACGGATGTGGCCAATGCCGAGGGCGAGACCCCCACGGCAAAGGACTACTCCATTACCAAGGACCAGATGCGTGACTTCATTCAGTCCGAACGCGCCCTTGGCATGAACATCGTCCCCGAGATCGACATGCCCGCGCATGCTGTGGCCTTTACCAAGGTGTGGCCTGAGCTCGGCGTGCACAACACCAGGGTCACGACGGCTGGGAACACGACGCGTTCCGCTATCGACCATCTCGATGTGACCAAGCCCGAGACCATGGAACTCATCAAGGATATCTTCGATGATTACACTACGGGCGAAAACGAGGTTTTCGACGACGAGACCGTCGTGCACATCGGCGCAGACGAGTTCATCATCCCCAACGGCCGCCCGGCATATTGCAGCTTCTATAACGACCTCGTGCCGCACCTCAAGGCAAACGGCAATACCGTACGCGTATGGGGCAGCTTTGACAGCAGCTACCTGCAGGGTGGTGGCACCGAGCCCGGTCCTGAGGGCATCGAGGACGTTCAGATGAACATCTGGTCTCTTGGTTGGGCGAACCCTCGGCGCATGCACGATAAGGGCTTCGATCTTATCAACATCCTCGATTCCTATGGCTACATGGTCCCCAATGGTGGCGGCAATCGCGGTGCATACGGCGACTACCTCAACTCCGAGGGGCTGTACAACTCGTTCGATCCCAACAACTTTGGCGGTACCGTGCTGCCATCTGGCGATAAGCAGGTGCTGGGATCCGCATTCGCCATCTGGAACGACAATATCGACACACGCGCATCCGGTCTATCTGAGGCCGACGAGTTCACGCGCTTCTTCGATGCGATGCCTGTGTACGCAGAGAACAACTGGGCTGCTACCGGCAAGGAAAAGGGCGAGGGAAGCAAGGGGTATCAGAACCTTCGCTCTCTCGTGGAGACGGCCGGCTACGGTCCGGGCGTGAATCCGTACGGCGAGGCTTCCCTCAAGGGCGATTCCTACGAGGAGTTCGACTTCGAGCAGGGCCTCGACGATGTGAGTGAGAACGGCCGCGACCTTACGGAGGGCAAGAACGCGGAGGTGGAGAACGGCAAGCTCACATTGAGCGGTGGCGAGTCCTATGTTGACGGTGCGATCGACAAGATTTCGACCGGCACCTCGCTCTCCTTTGACATCGAGCTCACCGAGCCTGCCTGTCCCGGCGATATCCTCTTTGAGGCCGATGCGCCGTACGGCACGTTGGATATTCGCGTAATGGACGACGGGCGGCTTGGCTTTACGCGCGAGCTGTACAACTACTACTTCGACTATAAGCTGCCGGTGGGCAAGTCGGTCCACGTTGAGATTGTCACCAGCGTGCAGGAGGCAACGCTCAAGATCGATGGTGAGGCCATCGGGACGGCACGTGGCAGCTTTTACAACGTCGATGCGGGCAAGGTGACCAAGGAGGGCATTACCAATGCCACCTTTACCCTGCCTCTGCAGCGCATAGGGTCCAAGACGCAGGCGATCGCCGCGACTATGGACAACGTGGTGGTCAAACCTGCCGTCGAGGAACCCGAGATCGATGAGTTCAACAAGAAGGGCTGGACGGCAACGACCAATAGCCAGACCCTTCAAGGCGAAACCGCCGGCGGCCACATCGAGCACGCCTGTGACAACGACGATGCCACCATCTGGCATTCCAATTGGAAGGACGTAACGGAAGGTAACGCCGACGGGCACCTGTCCGTGACGAACCCAATCTACGCTGAGATCGACTTCGGTAAGGGCTATCTCATCAATCAGTTCTCCTTTACGCCGCGTAAGGGCCAAAACAGCGGTCAGGTGACCGAGGCGAATCTGTTCATTCGCACGGAGAAAGATGGGGAATGGAAGCAGGTCGTCAAGGGCGCCACGTTCAAGGCGGATGGTTCCAAGAAGACCATCTCGTTCGACGAGCAGACAGTGTACGGCGTGCGCTTTGAGGCGACCAAGTCCAATGACGAGTGGGTCGCCGTTTCCGAGTTCGACATCGCCAACAAGCCTGCACCTGCAAGCACGGTGTACGCGCGCGGCATGAGCTATGTCGCCGCGCAGGACGGGTCGCTTGACATGTCCGCGGGTGAGTTGGGTGGTATCGTGACGGGATCGGTCGAGGACGCGGATGCCTCCGACGCCGTGTTCCGGGCGGACGTCAAGCCCGGCTCCAGGGTGACTCTCACGGCAAAGGCCGGCGATGACATGGAGTTCGTGGGTTGGTTTGCCCCCTGTTCAAGCGAGCCTCTGAGCGAGGAGACTTCCTATGAGGTTGCAGCCGACTACAGCGTTGCGCTCGAGGCGCGCTTTAAGCGCTCCGATGAGACGCCTGCTCCCCCTGTGCCTACGACTCATACGGTGACCTTCACGGTTGATGGTGAGCAGTATCACAAGGTTGAGGTGGCCGATGGCGAGACGGTCGCGGCGCCGCAGGATGATCCGGTTAAGGACGGCCACACCTTCAAGGGCTGGTATCTCAACGGCGAGCTGTATTCGTTTGAGACACCCGTGACGAGCGACCTGACGCTCGTTGCGAAGTTCTCGAAGAATGACGCGCCGTCTGAGAAGCCGGGCGAGAAGCCCGGGCAGGGCTCGACGCAGAAGCCCGATTCTGGGTTGCCCCAGACGGGTGATAGCTCGATGCTCGTGATTGGTGGCGTTGCGGTGGCTGCTGTGGCTGTAATCTCCGCTGGCGTTATTGTGAGGCGTCGCAAGCAGTGACTGCTGCACGCGCGTAACGTTACCTGATCGCCGATGATAGGGCGGGGCACCCTGAGGGTGCTCCGCCTTTTCATGTTGTGCGTCGCCGTGCCTCGTCGCAATGTGAGCGCCTTCCGCTCATGTCAAATGTTGACGCTGTGTTAATCCGTTGCATTGTGGGGTGCTGAACGCATAATCTCGCACGCCTCGTGCATATTGTGAGAACTACTCCCCTCTGGTAAAGTACGAGCACTACGGCGGAATCGCGGGAACGGGGAGACTATGACTACTGGTAAGTTGACATCGAGGCAGTCCCTATTCGTGGGCGTTACCCTCTTTTCCATGTTCTTCGGCGCAGGCAACCTGATTATCCCGCCCTTACTGGGTTTGCAGGCGGGTGAGGCCGTGGTTCCCGCCATGGTCGGTTTCCTCGTTACGGGTATCGGTCTGCCCATGCTCGGCATTATCGCGGTTGGCCTCGCGGGCACTATCCGCGACCTCGCCTCGCGCGTGCACCCGCTGTTCGCGCACGTCTTCGTTGCGGCGAATTACCTGGCAATCGGTCCGTGCCTCGCCATTCCGCGCACCTCTTCCACCTCGTTTGAGATGTTTGAGCCGCTGCTCCCCGCGGGGCTTTCGCTCGAGGTGGCGCGCCTCGTGTTCTCGGTCGTGTTCTTCACCGTTGCCTACCTGCTCGCCATGCATCCGAACGCTCTCACGCGCCTGCTCGGTCGCATCACCGGCCCCGCCCTCATCGCCTTGCTGGTCTTCGTGATCGGTGCCGCGCTCTTCGACCCCGCATCCAGTCTCGAGGCCGCCCATGCTACGTACGCCTCCGCCCCCGCTATGTCGGGCTTCCTCACGGGTTACCAGACCATGGATCTGCTGGCGTCGCTCACGTTCGGCATCGTCATCGCCACGAATATCCGCGAGCTCGGCGTGACGGACGATGCCGGCCTCACGCGCGAGGTTTCCCGCGCGGGCGTATTCGCGGGCGTGCTCATGGGCATCATCTACTGCGGCTTGGCGCTGGTGGGCGTCAACATAGCCGCCGTTCTGCCCGGCGCTACCAACGGTGCCGAGATCCTTGCTGCCTCCGCTGGTCAGCACTTCGGTACGGTGGGCACGGTGGTCGTTGCGGCAATCTTCCTGCTTGCCTGCCTCAATGTGTGCATCGGTCTCATCAGCTGTTGCGGCACGTACTTCTCCGACGAGTTCCCGCGCATTCCATATCGCGTGTGGGCACTGGGTTTTGCCGTGTTCTCCTGCGTGGTGTCGAACTTCGGGCTCGATGCCATCCTCACGTTCTCCGTCCCACTGCTCAACGCGATGTACCCCATGGCGATCGTCCTGGTTGTGATGGGCATGCTGCATAAGGTGTGCGATGGCATGCCCGCCGTGTGGCCATGCGCCGTGGGCTTAACCGCCGTCGTGAGCATTGCCACCTCTTTGCGCGACGCGTTTTTCACCGGCGCTTGGCTGCCGTTCGACGTCCTGCCCTTTGCCGATTTGGGCATGAATTGGGTTGTGCCCGCACTGCTCGGAGCGTTAATCGGCGTTGTGGTGTCGTTTGCCGGCAAAAAGCCCCAAAGCGCGTCCTAAGTGAGTGCTTTTCCTGCGTTTGTACCCTCCGAATCGTATGAAAAGCGCCTGCTCGGTGAATTGGGTGATGGTGTCGGGCCTCTTGGGCTCCGGGGCCTCCGGGCGATATGCTGCCCATTCGTTTGGCATGATGGCGGCAGGTAGCGGTATAGTTGGAGCCAGCGATTGAGGCGGGCACATGGACCTGCCACACGAAGGGAGCTCCAATGACCGAAAGCAAGCAGTACTACATTGGCATCGACGTGGGAGGCACCTCCGTCAAGGAGGGCCTGTTCGACGAGGACGGCAACCTACTCGGCAAGGTGAGCGTGCCAACCCCCTCTTTGGCCAATGAGGAGGGCTACGCGGCGGTCGTGGGCGGCATCGAGGAGCTCATGGCGTCCGTGCAGCAGCCCATGCTGTTCGTGCGCGGCGTCGGTCTGGCGCTGCCGTGCCCCGTTCCCGCGAGCGGCAACATCACGCTTGCCGCCAACATCAAGATCAACGCCCCCGAGCTCAAGGAGGCACTCGAGTCTCGCTGTCCCCATGCCGCCGTGCGCTACGTGAACGATGCGAACGCGGCTGCCATGGGGGAGCTGTGGCGTGGTAGCGCCAAGGGTCATCGCAGCATGGTCATGGTGACGATCGGCACCGGTTTGGGCGGTGGCGTCGTGGTGAACGGCGATGTGATCGACGGCGCGTTCGGTGCGGGCGGCGAGATCGGCCACATGTGCGTGAACCCCGACGAGACCCGTGTGTGCGGCTGCGGCAACAAGGGCTGCCTCGAGCAATACGCCTCCGCCACCGGCGTGGTGAGCAACTACCTGCATGAGTGCAAGGTCCGTGGCGTCGACCCCATCGAACTTTCCGGCACGAGCGACTCCCGCGCCGTGTTCCAGGCGTGCCGTGAGGGCGACGAGGTCGCCTGGGCTGCCGTTGAAACGATGACCGACTATCTCGCCCGCGGCCTGCAGATCATCTCTGCTGTGGTCGATCCCGAGGTGTATGTCTTGGGCGGCGGCGCTTCTGCTTCTGCGGACGTATATTTGGACAAGCTGCGCGAGAAGTATGCCGCTTGCGCTCTCTCTGTGAGTACCAAGACTCCCATTGAGGTCGCCGAGCTCGGCAACGATGCGGGTATCATCGGTGCTGCGTACGTGGCGCTGCGCGCCGCTGCGTGCGAGGTGTAGACGAGCGTCGTGCACTCGCCGCATGACTGTCCGCTGTCCTGCTCGACGGCGTGTGCGGATCGCTGTAGATGAAGAGGCCGGTTCCAAATGGAGCCGGCCTCTTGTTTTGCATGCGGTGTTTGTCCTCGAACTGCCACATTGGGAGGTTCGAGGGGGGCTTTCTTCCTGTCAGCGCGTCGCGTTGCCCGGGGCGGCGTTGGCCTTGCGCACGGCAAGCTCGGCAAGGACGGTATTGGTAACGAGGAGCGCCGCAATCATATAGGGAATGAGCACCGCTCCACCCGCACCGGCGACGAGCCCAAAGACGGGCGGCACGAGCATGGAGCCCGCATACGCGCATGCCATTTGCAGGCTGACCAGCCCCTGGGACGCCTTGGCGCTAAAGCGCTTGGGCGTGAGGGCGACGATGCTGGGGTAGATGGGAGCACACCCAAGACCCATAAGCAGAATGGAGATACCGGCGGCAACAGGCCCGTCAAACACCAGGAGCGAGAAGATGCCGAGGGTGATGAGCGCTTGGCCAATGCGGATCTGGTTCTCGCTTGTGAGCCATTGGGCAACAAAGCCCGACACGAGGCGTCCGATGGTGATGCCCATAAAGAATTGTGCAACGATGGAAGCCGCCGTTGCCGTGTCGATGGAGCGCGCCATGACGAGGTAGCTGGCAATCCACAGGCCAATGGAGCCCTCGAGCGCGCAGTAGGAGCCAAAGGAACCGATGGAGGCGATGGCACCCGGGAGTCTAAGTAGCTCTCGGTTCGTGAGGGGGCGTTCGCCAGAGGGCTGCTTACGGGGAGCACCGGTGTCAAAGGCAGGTTCGATCGCCGTGCCCTCATTTGCATCGGTCGCCTCCGCGTCGGTTGATTTCCACAGAGGAAGTGAGAGGAACAGGGCCGCCGTGATTGCGGCCTGGATAAGGCCGATACCGAGGTATCCGCCATGCCAACTCAAGGGGCTGGCGAGGGCCCAGCCCATAACGAGCGGGCCCACGCTCGCGCCGACACCCCAGCAGCAGTGTAGCCAGCTCATGTGGCGTGCGCCGTAATGCAGAGCAACGTAGTTGTTGAGGGCGGAATCGATGGCACCCGCGCCTAGACCGTAGGGAATGGCGATGAGGCAGAGCTGCCAGAACGCGTTCGTTGTAGAGAAGCCGAGGATCGCCGCAGCGGTGAGGCCAACCGAAAGTGCGGTGAGCTTGCCGGTGCCGAGCTTGTGGACCAGGCGCGCGGTGAGCAGTGACGAGATGATCGTACAGCAGCTGATGATGATGGAGATGAGGCTTTGTGCGGCAACGGGCGCGGCGAGGTCGACGTGCATGACGGGCCATGCGGTGCCGAGCAACGAGTCGGGAAGGCCGAGCGAGATAAACGTGAGATAGATGACGGCGAGAAGGAGAGAGGCCATTGATGCTCCGGGGTTGATGGGACGAGGTGGACGGCAAGACGTGCTTCGGCGCTATGCCGACAGGGAGAGCCTACAGCCTATGGAAGATCGGCTCCATGTGGTCGAAGGTGCAGAACTCGGTAAAGCCGATTTCCTGCAGGCGCTCGCGCATCATGGGGATGTGCGCGCCAAGGTGTTCGGGCTTGTGCGAGTCGCTGCCGATGGTGAGGATACGGCCGCCGAGGTCGTGGTAGAGGCTCAGGATCTCAACGCTGGGGGTGAGATCGGACAGGCCGTATCGGACGGAGGAGGTGTTGAGCTCGATGCCCTTGTCGCGGCGAATCGCCTCTTCAAGAATTTCCGCCACGATGTCGCGAACGTTCACGTCGGGCCAGGGTCCGAGCGGGTCGTAGCGCTTGATGTGGTCGAGGTGTCCGATAACCGACCAATGGTCGAAGTTCTGGACAACGCGCAGCATCTCCTCGTAGTGCTGCATGTTGTACTGCTCCTGCGTCCTGCCCTCCTGGAACGTTCCATCCCAAAACTCCTGGTCACCAACCTGGTGGATGGACAGGATGATGAAGCCCCATGCATTGGCGTGCTGGTCGAACAGCGTCTGGTACTTGTCGAGCGTGTGCGATTGCACGCCGAATTCCATACCCGTTTTCACCGTGAGCTCCGGTGCAAATCGCTCGCGCGCCCGCTCGATGGCGGGGAAGTAGCGCTCGTAGTCGACGTTGATGGAGGGCTTGCCCTCAACGATCTTGGCGCAGGAGGGGTCGCGGCGGTATTCGTCCCAGTCGGGGCGCACGCCGTAGTCCACGTGGTCGGTGATGCAGATCTCGTCGAAGCCGCGTTCAACGGCGAGCGCGCAGACGTCTTCGAGCGGGAAGACGGAGTCGTCGGAGAAGTCGGTGTGTACATGGTAATCAGCAAGCATGCTGGCTCCAATCAAGAAAGAGAATTCCCCTCGTCGATGGCGAATGCCAATCGAATTGGCCGTGGACATGCCACTTGCAAGGATGCCCGACGAAAAGCCGGTCTCTGCTGGCGCAGCCTGCGCGCGATGCCGCGCCTCGCATGGATCGACGAAGGGGGTGTTGCTATTCCGCACGTATGATACCGTGCTGATAACAGGGCTTCGTCAAAGAGACGGGTGTTTATCGTTAATACAGAGGCTTGCGAGGCGGGGTGACGTCCGCGCGTTACAATGAGAGCATCCATGCATTCGCTACAAGGGAGGAGCCCTCATGGCAAACGTCCTCGTCTTCGGACACCAGAACCCCGACAACGACGCCATCATGTCGTCCGTCGTCCTGTCCCAGCTGCTCAACCAGGTCGAGTACCAGGGCAACACCTACACCGCCTGCTGCTTGGGTCCGCTTCCCGCCGAGTCCGCCAAGCTCCTTGAGGACGCCGGCGTGGCTGCCCCGACGCTCATCGACGCCATCGAGCCCGCTGCCGAGGGCGACGATGCCCAGCTCGTCATCCTGACCGACCACAACGAGCCCGGCCAGTCCGTCACCGGCCTCGAGAACGCCACCATCTTCGGCGTTGTGGATCACCATCGCTTCGGTGACTTCACCACCGCCGCTCCGCTTCACATCGTGGCGTTGCCTTGGGGCTCCTCCTGCTCCATCGTGGCCAAGCTGTTCGAGGTTCTGGGCGTTGAGCCCACGGACACGCAGGCCAAGCTGCTGCTGTCCGCCATGATGACCGATACCCTCATGCTCAAGAGCCCCACCGCCACCGATGTGGATGCCGCTATCGCCGCAAAGCTCGGCGAGCAGCTCGGCGTCGACCCGGTCAAGTTCGGCATGGAGGTCTTCCTCACCCGCCCGTCCGGCTCCTTCACCGCCGCCGAGATGGTCGGCAACGACATCAAGATGTTCGAGGTTGCTGGCAAGAAGCTCCTCATTGGTCAGTACGAGACCGTGGACAAGTCCCGCGCGCTCGGTATGATTCCCGAGATCCGCGAGGCCATGCGCGCTTACCAGGCCGAGAAGGCCGCTGATGGCATTGTGCTCTGTCTCACCGACATCATGGAGGAGGGCTCCCAGGTCCTGCTCGAGGGCGACACCGCCGCCGCGCAGAAGGGTCTCGGTATCGAGGACGTGGCCGAGGGCGTGTGGATGCCCGGCGTGCTTTCTCGCAAGAAGCAGGTCGCTGCCCCCATTCTCGCCGCGAACTAACGCTTCTCCAACAAGCGTGAGGCGCCCTGCAACGCATGTGCGGTGCAGGGCGCCTTTCTATGCCAGAGGTTGAGTTTTGCAATATGGATGCCCGGCAATTATGGATTCGCTCTAGAACCAATAATGGACATATGTCGCTCATATGTGCCCGCTGGGTAGGATAGTTCTCGATGTGAAAAGAGACGGGGAGTGGTATGGACGCACGCGAGCAGCTTTTCAACGAGACGCAGCGCAAGCGCATCGAGCGGCGCGATATTTGGGAACGCATCTCGGAAAATGGAACTATCGCCGCTGCCGTGATGGTTGTGGCGGCGATTGCCGCGGTTATCTGTGCCAACAGTGACGCTTATGAGGCGATTCACCATATCTTGATGGAGCCCATCCACGTGGGCATTGGTTCGCATACGATGGCGATCTCCATCGAGGTGTTCGTAAACGATTTCCTCATGGCGATCTTCTTCCTGCTCGTGGGCATCGAGCTCAAATACGAGATGACGGTGGGCGAGTTGAGGCGCCCGCGTCAGGCGCTGCTCCCCATGCTTGCCGCCGTGGGCGGCGTGGTGGTGCCAGCGACGATCTACATGCTGCTCAATCGCGGAAGCGGTTCGGCACAGGGCTGGGCTATTCCCATGGCAACGGACATCGCGTTCGCTCTTGGCGTGCTCTCGCTGTTGGGCAACCGCGTGCCCGCCGGCGTGCGCGTGTTCTTCTCGACCCTCGCTATTGCCGACGATCTCATCTCCATCGCGGCGATCGCCCTGTTCTACGGTCAGGCTCCCGATCTCATGTGGCTCCTAGCCGCCGCTGTGGTGACCGCATCCCTGTTCATGCTCAACAAGACGCAGCATTACCGCTTGGCGCCTTATATGGTGGGTGGATTCGTCCTCTGGGTGTGCCTGTTCAAGTCGGGCGTGCATGCCACGCTCGCGGGCGTCATTGTGGCGTTCGCGATTCCCGCGCGCTCGGGCATCCGCTTGGACAACCTGACTGACTGGCTGCGCGGTTATATGCCCGACCTGGTCGATTCTTACGATGAGGATGCGCATATCCTGGGACAGCACGACTTCACGCACGCCACCTTGGGTGCCGAGCGCGTTATGCATCGCGTCTCGCCCCCGCTCGTCCGCCTCGAGCGTAAGATCTCGACGCCGGTTAACTTTATCATCTTGCCGCTGTTTGCTTTCGTGAACGCTCAAGTGCGCCTGGTGGGCGTCGATGTGGTGCAGTTGGCATTCGACCCCGTGTCCATGGGTACGTACTTTGGCATGCTGCTGGGCAAGCCCATCGGCATTGTGGGGGTAACATTTCTGCTGGTGAAGCTTGGCATTGCCGAACTGCCAAGCAGGGTGACGTGGCGGCACATCGTGGGCGTTGGTATCTTGGGCGGCATCGGGTTCACCATGTCGATTTTGATCTCGGGCCTTGCGTTCCCCGCCGAGCCCTTCGAGATGCTCGCTGCCAAGGCCGCCATCCTCGCAGGATCCGTGAGCGCCGCGGTAATCGGCATGATTTACATGACGGTCGCCTGCAAAAAGGCGAAGCGCCCCTGACCTTACCGCGCGCATGGAGGCGCGCCTAGCCTTACCGCGCGCGTGTAATGTCGAAAAAAATGAGATTGAAGCCCTTCACTTTCGACATTACACGCGCACAGCGCCTGCATTTGCTCGCGCGCGTTCGCACCACGCCTGATTGCGTTCGTACTGCGCTTGCGTTTGCCTGTGCCCGCATCGCGCCTGTGTCCGTCCGCATTCGCCCGTATTCGCCCACGTCCGTCCGCATCGCGCGCACGCACGCGCATGCACCTCAATTTGGAGCCCATCTCCAATTCGAGGTCCGGCGGGGTGCCCCTGCTGCCTACTCGACCGTGCCGTAGGTGGCGCCCCAGCCGTGCGCGGCGAGGGCGGAGTTGATTTGATCGCACAGCCTCGTGCGGTCGTACGTTCCCGGGGGCACGAGGTTCACGATTTCGAGCAAATCGGGCGCGAGGTCCAAAATCTCGGCCTGCACGATGAGGTCGAGCCGCTCGATTGTCTCGCGCCCGGTGAACAGGCCGTCTACAAGGCGCTGCAGGTCGCCGAACTCCTCGGCTTGAAACATTCCCAGGTGCATGATGGGCTCCTTACTTGGTGGGCGAGGGGTCGTGGATTGGGGCGTCTGTCAAAATCGAGGCGGCATCCGGCGTTGGCGAGGCGTTCGGTTCGGCAGGGGCGTCTGAGGCGATTGGGGCGGTTTGCGACTCAGCTGCTGCCTTGTCCGTGCTCGCACCGGTGCTTGCCGCGCGTACGCGCTCAATCACGCGCTCCATTGTCTCATCGATGCGGTCGCGCTTGAGCTCGCATTCCCAAATGGTGATGGCGGTCCAGTCCAGTGCCTTGAGCTCATCGAGCGCGCGCTGGTCACGCTCGACGTTACGGCGGAACTTCGCTTCCCAGAACTCGACGTTCTTCTTGGGGACGCTTGGATTGCAGTTGGGGCAGCGGTGCCAGTAACAGCCATTGACGAAGATGGCGATCTTGCGTCCGGGGAAGGCGATGTCGGGACGTCCGGGGGCCTTTGCCCAGTCGAGGCGGTAGCCGGTGAGCCCGGCGGCACGCAACCGTTGGCGCACAAGAAGTTCGGGCTTGGTGTCGCGCCGCTTGTTGCCCTGCATGGATTTGCGCACAGCGGCGCGGCGACGGACCAGGGCGGTTTGGCCGGCGGTCAGCTGCGAGGTGTCGATGCCGTCGAGGAGGTCGGGCTTCTTCGGGGCGCGCTTCTTTCGAGCGCGCCTCTTGCTAGCGCGCGTCCTTCCCTCATGCTCCTTGCCGACCTCGTCGCTCGTCTTGGGCTGACGGGCCCCTTCGCCGTTCGATTTCCGCGCGAGCTGTTCGAGGAGTTCCACAAGCTCGATATCGGCCGGCATCCATTCCAGCGTCGCGAGCGAGACCTGCGGTATCCAGCGCAGTTCACGTTGACGGTCGTTGCCCTGAGGCTCCCCCTCATCTTCGGCAATTTGGCAAAAGAAGCAGTTCATCGAAAGATGGAAGTCGGGGTAGTCGTACTCGAGGGTGTAAAAATCTTGCAAGTTAGTGACGCGCACCTGCAGCTCCTCGAGCAGCTCCCGCCTGCACGCTTCCTCCGGCGTCTCGCCGTTCTCAATTTTGCCGCCGGGGAACTCCCACATGCCTGCCATGCTGCCATATCCGCGTTGAACGGCCAAAACTTCGCCACCCTCGCGCTGGATAATGCCCGCCGCCACGCGAACGTTCTTCATGCGCGTCACCTCGCTTTGCGATGCTTCCAATCGCTGCTTCCGTTTTCCACAAGCAACCTTACACGAATGCAACCCTTCTGTAAGCCAAATCGATGGTTGTGCACGGGGGTTGCTGCGAGTATAGGGGTCGAAGAAAAAGACCAGCGCGCCAGTGTGCGCGAGCAGATGGGAAAGGACGCTTACGATGAAGGACATGATGATGAAGATGGACGCCGCGATTGTTCAGGGTGAGCCCGCGCTCGTTCAGGCGAGCATGAGCCAGGTTGAGATGACGGTGTGGCTGTGCGTGATGGCGCTCATGGCATCGGGCATGCTCGCATTGCTTGCGCTGGTAAGCCGCTAGTCAGCTATTTGGCCGCGCTCTGGCAAGATTGTTAAAGAGAGAGGAATGATTCACATGGCATTTGAGGCACAGGCCGCTCCCGTCCTTGAGGTGCGCCACGTCGAGAAGGTATACGGCAGTCGCAACAACGTCACGCGCGCGCTCGCCGATGTGTCGTTCACGGTGAATAAGGGCGAGTTCGTGGGTATCATGGGCGCATCGGGATCCGGCAAATCGACACTGCTCAACTGCGTGTCTACCATCGACACCGTGACAAGCGGCAGCGTCATCATCAACGGGGCGGACGTAACGCGTCTCAAGCAGGCCAAGCTCACGCGCTTCCGTCGCGAGCAGCTGGGCTTTATTTTCCAGGATTCGAACCTACTCGACACGCTTACCGCGCGCGAGAACATCGCCCTACCGCTCACCATCGCGCGCACGCCCGCCAAGGAGACCCTTGCGCGCGTTGAACAAGTGGCACAGCGTCTGGACATCGCGGGCGTGCTCGATAAGTATCCCTACCAGATGTCCGGCGGACAGCAGCAGCGCGTGGCGGCTGCCCGTGCCCTGGTGACCGACCCCGCCGTCATCCTGGCCGACGAGCCCACGGGCGCCCTCGACTCCAAGAACGCCCGCCTGTTGCTCGAGAGCCTCGAAAACATGAACCATGCGTACCAGGCAACCGTGCTTATGGTCACGCACGACAGCTTTGCCGCGAGCTACACCAACCGCGTGCTGTTCATCCGCGACGGGCGCATTTTTACCGAGCTCCGCCGCGGAGACAGCCCGCGCCGCGAGTTCTTCGACCGAATCATGGAGGTCGTGGCCATGATGGGTGGGGAGGGCTCCGATGCTCTGTAAACTCGCTTGGGGCAACGTGCGCCGTGCGGGTAAGGACTACTTGGTCTACCTGCTCACGCTCACGCTTGCCGTCACGGTGTTCTACGCGTTCAACACCATTTCCGTTCAGGCGGATCTGGTGCTTGAGGAAGAGGGCATGCCCGAACTCCTAAGCACCATCATGTCCGGACTCACCATGTTCCTCGCTACGCTCATGGGTTTTCTCATGGTGTACGCGAACAACTTCATCATGAAGCGACGCAAGAAGGAATTCGGCCTGTATCAGGTCCTTGGCATGAGTCGTGGCCAGGTGTCGCGCGTGATGGCCCTCGAGACGGCCATCGTCTCCGGTGCGGCCCTTGTACTCGGCATCGCGCTGGGTGTGGGATTCTCCCAGCTCATGACCTTCTTCACGGCGTCACTGTTCAAAACGCAGATCCGTGACTTCCATTTCTTTTTCTCGGTGCCGGCATTTTTGATCACGGTGGGTTGCCTGGTTGCGATTTTCCTGGTGACGCTCGTGTTCAACCTGCGCGTGGTGCGTCGTGCCAAGGTGATCGACCTCATGAGCGCCGGTCGCAAGAATGAGGCCATCAAGATGCGCAACCCGATCGTGTCCGCGGCGATATTCATCCTGGGCACCGCACTCATCGGCATTGCGTACTTCCGGCTGCTGCGTGACGGCCTGCCCATTGACAGCGCGCCAAGCGAGATCGAAGCCGCCATGAATCAGTTCATGCTCACCACGGGCATTGTGGTTGTGGGCACGATTCTGTTCTTCTTTGGTCTGTCCGGGTTCTTGCTCAAGGTGCTCCAGGCCGCGCGCGGTCTGTATTGGAGGGGCCTTAACATGTTCACCGTGCGCCAGCTGTCCGCAAAGGTGAACACGATGAGCTTTTCCATGGCCATCATCTCGATGATTTTGTTCCTAGCCATCACGAGCGTGACGGGCGGCATGTCCATTGCCAGCGTGATGAACACGAGCGTGGAGCGCAGCACGATCGCCGATTATTCGCGCGTGGTTATGTACCTTGGCGAGAACGTGGTGAACGACCCCACATATACGGGCGACATACCCATGAAGCTTGCGACCGAGCCCGTGGACATCCTGGAGCTGAGCCGGAGCAACGTCATCGATAAGGGCACATCCGAGGAGCGCCCCTTCGACCTTGCGGGCATCTTGGGTAGCCACGTCCAGGTGGAAATCTACGACTCGCGACCGATAGGCACCAAGTTACCGTTGGTGAGCCTGAATGATCTTGCCGCTGCGGTGGACATGCCCATGCCCAAGGGCACGAACTCGAGTAACGCGAGCATGATGGGCCTGACGGTCATGAAGGAGAGCGACTACAATCGCTATCTCGACTTCCGTGGTAAGGAGCACGTCGACCTGGGTGATGATGGCTACCTCATCACGAGCGACATGGGCGAGTCGGTGAACAAGATCTACAACGCCGACATGCGCGAGGGCGTGGAGATCGAGCTTGGCGGACGCGTGCTTCGTCCCGTCGCCGCGAGTGTGGACGAGGCCGCGAGCTCCTTCTTCAACTCCTCGATGGGCAGCAATTCGGGCACAATCGTCGTGCCGGACGAGCTGGTGGATGCAAGTGGCCTGCCGCTGTACGCGAGCTACTTCTTGGGCGACTACCGCGAGGGCCTCACGTACGACGAGACGGAGGGCTACGTACGTCAGGACCGCTCGTGGGATCAGATCCTGAACGCAGACGGGTCCGAAAGCGCGATTTGGGGCATGGAGGCCACGCGTGCCCAGAGCTACGAGTCCACGAACTCCATGAACGGTCTCATCAGCTACCTGGCCATCTATATCGGCTTCGTGCTTGTGGTGGCATGCGCGGCGATTCTCACGATCCAGCAGCTCTCGGGCGTGGCAGACTCCGGCAAGAACTGCCGCATCCTATCCGAGCTGGGCACGTCCAACCGCGAGATCATGCGCTCCGTTTTGGTGCAGCAGGCGATCTTCTTTGTGTTCCCGCTGCTGATGGGTGTTGCGCACTCCTTCGTGGCGCTGCAGGTGGTCATCGAGATCGTGGCGCTGTTCGGCGGCATGTCGATTGGCGGGACCGTGGGTGTGACGTGCGGCATCTTCCTGCTGTGCTACGGCGGCTACTTTGTGGTCACGTATTTCATGAGCAAGGGCATTGTCCAAGATTCGATTCGCCTACGCCATGCGCAATAGGCACTCGGGCGGCGCCTGCGAGGGGTTCCCGTGCGCAGGCGCAACGTCCTGTTCGCTCTGGAGGCGTTAACGCTTCACGGAGAGGTTGTATTTGTACCGATGTGGGAGGTGCTTGCAGGTGTTCGAGGCGATTGCCGTTTTGGTAGACACAGCTATGTTGGTCGTAGGCGTGGCGGCAGTTATCAGCTCGCGCACGTCGGAACCTTCGGCGTGTGAGCGGCGGCAGGGCGGCATTGGTGCCAGCGGCATGAAATAGAAAAGTGGGTCTGGCGCAATAGGATGCCGGACCCATTTTTATGCCGTAATGAACTGCGGGACCTTGCGGTCGTGTTCATCACAGGGAACCCGATCGACCTCCTGCTCGACGAACGCGACGCCCAAAAGCTGACAATCCTCGCGCAGTTGCGGCAGGTAGCGGTCGTAGGTGCCCCGTCCGTAGCCCAAGCGGTTGCCTTGAGCGTCAAATGCGACGGCGGGCACAATGACCAAATCGATTTCCGATGGGGGTACAACCGGGAAGCGCGTGTCGTCCTTGGGGGGAACGCTGCCCTTGATGCGCGAGGGGATGAAGCGGCGCGTCGCGCCCGCACGCGTGCTGGTGTACGTCTGGTGCTCTTCGGTCACAGCGGGTCCCCAGGGCTTGCGCGGGTCAACGATGAACGGCACGTTTCCGCCCAAGTAGTTGTTGCACGAGACGGAGCGCATGCACATGGCTCCCTGTGCGGCGTTAGGGATCATGCACGGGAACACAATGCGGTACCCGTATGCGTATGCCCCGCGAATGAAGCGATCGAGATCGACTTCATAGCGCAGTGCCGCGTACACTGCGAGCGTTGGGGGCTGTCCGTTTTTGCCCTTAATACCGCTGGCGCGTAACTGGTCGAGCAGCTTGTTGCATATCTCGCGTGATTTCGTCGAGCGGGCGCTCGGGCGCAGCTCCTGGCGGCACTCGATGATTGCGCGGCGCACGTCGCTCTTTTGTTCGAGAATCTCCTGTTCAGCAGCACTGGGCTTTTCGCGGGGAGCGCTTTCCGTTGTGGCCGGCGTCTTCGTATGTTTTGCAGTTGCCATTGCACGGTCCTCTCGTCTTCGTCTGTCCATTCTACCGCTTGCCACGTGCGGCCGCGCGGGAGAGGGGGCTGCTTTACGCCTCCTCCCCGCATGTGTCGCATGTGTCGCTCAGCAGATCAACGACGTTCCAGTTCGCATTGCTCGCCTCGATCACGTCGCGCCCGGCAAATACGCAGGCGGGGGCATCGTTCGCGATGCGCTTGACGTCGTCGCTCAACGCCCGAAGCGCCTCGGGGGTCGCCTCGAGCATTTGGCGCCGACGCACGGAGCGCTGCTCGGGCGGCGTCTTGCAGAAGTATTCGGCGTTGCGACGCTTGGTAAGCGCGTAGGGCTTGATCGGCGCGTCAACACCCGAAACACAGCTCACGATGAAGCCCTCGAAGGTCTGAGTGTCGGGCGCAAACGACGTGAGCCAGTCGCCGGAGGCCGCGATGCGCGCGAGCGACGGGTCGATGGCGGGGTCGCGGTACGTGTAGAAGCTCGCGTGGCGCGGGCTCGGCGAGCGGAAACCGCAGCCGTAGGCACCGCCCTTCACGCGGATCTCGTTCCATAGGTAATCGTAGGATAGGGCGTTGGAGGCGACGCTCCATACGCCGTCGGTCTCGATGCCCAGCACGCGTGGGTCGCAGGCGCGGGCGAGGTAGCTCACATCGCTGGGAATGACGAAGGCCTCATGCTTGTCCTCGGGCCACGGCACGTAGAGCTCCTTGGTGGGCGCGGTGCGGGGGGCGAGGCCCAGGTTTCCCGCGGCCGCCCAGTAGCGCCGGAAGTCCTCATCGGAGCCGGTGAAACTTGCGATGCCGCCGGTCGACGTGAAGATGCGCTCGCGCAGGTCGCGTAGGGTGTCGCACAGCGCGTCTTTGCGCTCGTCGAAATGTTCGAGCAGGTCGCGTAGGAAGCGGTAGAAGTCGATGCCGGAAAGCTGCTGCGTGAGCACGGCAGCCGGCGAGACGTAGGACATGGCGCGCGCGAGCGCGGCGCTGTGTCCGTTCATGAGGAAGCCCTGCTCCATGCCGATGCGCATCTGCGTGAGCACGTCGCGCATGCGGTCGGTGTCCTCGAAGATCGTGGTCGCCCAGACCTCGCGCGGGATGCTCGCCAGGGCGTCCATCTTCTCGGACAGGGCTCCCGCGGAGACCAGCAGGCGCGGGCGCGCGAGCTTCCAGTTGGGCTGTGTGGCGACCTCGGTGGTGAAGGAGAGGAAGCCGAGGTTCGCGCCGATGTAGCTGTCGAGCTCGCCTGCGCTCATGCGCTCGGTCGCGAGCTGCTGCATGAGACGGGCGAGGACCGTGACGTAGGGGAGTTCGGAGAATGCGAGGTGCGACAGGTCGAAGTAGGTGAGGGCGTACGCGAGCTGATGCGTGGGCAGGTCGTGGCGCAGGCAGGGGATGGGGGTCTGCTTGTTCAGGACGAGCTGGGGCTCGGGGCGCGCGGGCCCGATGTCGCTCACGCGCAGGCGCGGCAGCGTCGCCTTGGCCTCGGGCGCGTCCTCGGCCTCCTGGCGCTCGCGCAGCTCGGCAACGTCCTCCACGATGCGCTGGAGCCCCGCCTCGTCGAGGGCTGCCTTTGCCGCGGCGAGTTCGTCTGCCTCCTCGCGCGCGGCGCGCGCGTCATCGGCGACGGGGACGAGCTCCACCAGCGCATGGTGGCCGCTTTCGAGCACGATCTCGCGCAGCAGGTCCTCGAAGTACGTGGTGCTCAGTGCCTGCTTGAGCTCGGCGTAGACCTTGCCGTACTCGAGCGCCCGTGTGGCTGCGGCGTCGGTGTCTTCATAGAGCCACGTGCCGAGCGCGTCGCACGCGATGGCGACGCCGTCGGCGATGCCAAAGTCGCGTTGCCGCAGGTCGAATTCCTCACTGGCGAGGACGGCGGCGAGGCGATCGCGCGGGATGCCGTTTTCCACCAGGTCGCGGCAGGCGTCCTCGATCACGCGGCGGAACTCGCCCGCGACGCCCGGCTTGGCGTTCTGCAGGATGATGAGTGTGTGGGGCTGCAGCTGGTCGCCCGAGGTGTAGCTCACCACGTTGCCGCCCAAGCCCGCAGCGAGGATCGCCTTCTTGACGGGGGCTTCGTTGGTTCCGAGCAGGGCGTCGAACATGATGTCCGCGGCTATGAGGCGCTTGCGGTCGGCGACGTCGCCGAGCACGTACGCCATGCCCACCAGTGCGTTTTCCGGAGTGGTGGGCATGTCGACGCGCTCGTAATCGCAGGTGACGGGCTCTTGCCACGTGAGGGGGTTGGGCTCCCCGATGGTGACGGGTGCGCACGTGGCGGTTGCGGCTCCGTCGGCCCCAACGACCCCGGTGGGCTCAGCTGCGTCAGACGCCTTGCGCGCTTTTGCCAGCGCCCGGGCGCGGGCCTCCTCGTCGCGGAGACGCGGCTCGTCGCCCAGGTAGCGCTCGTCTAAAAACGCAAGCTCGCGCTCGACCTCCATGTCTCCGTAGAGAACGATGTAGCTGTTCGCCAGGTTGTAATGGCGCGCATGCGTGTCGAGGAAGTGCTCGTAGGTGAGCTGCGGGATGGCGCGCGGGTCGCCGCCCGACTCGCAGGCATACGCCGTGGTGGGGAACAGCGCCCGGTTGACGGCGTCGTCGAGGACGCTCATCGGGTCGGACAGTGCGCCTTTCATCTCGTTGAACACCACGCCGTTGTAGCGCAGGGTGCCTTGCTCGAGCGGAGCGCCTTCGGGGACGTCGAGCTCGTAGTGCCAACCCTCCTGCTCGAAGATGGCGCGTTTAGTGTAGATCGCGGGGTTGAGCACGGCGTCCATGTAGACGTCCATGAGGTTCAGCAGATCCTGCTCATTGGTCGTTGCCACGGGGTAGACCGTCTTGTCCGGGTACGTCATGGCGTTGAGGAACGTCTGCATGGAGCTCTTGATGAGGTCCACGAAGGGCTCCTTGACGGGGAATTTGGCCGACCCGCACAGGACCGAGTGCTCGAGAATGTGGAACACGCCGGTGTCGTCGGTGGGCGGGGTCTTGAAGCCGATGGCGAACGCCTTGTTCTCGTCTTCGCAGGCGAGGTAGAGCAGACGGGCGCCGGATGCCTCGTGGTGCAGCACGTAGGCGTCGGCGTCGAATTCGGCGAGGGGTTTGGCCGTGGTGACGGTGAAGCCGGACACGGTTACGCCGGGTGTGAGCAGCTGGGAGGCGCGGTCGCGGACAGAGGCATGCGGGCGCGTGGGGGCTTCATCGCAGGGGGAGGTTTGTTTGCAGGTGGAGACCGGCTGGTTCATGCGAAGCTCCTTTATGGAGAGTGTTTGCTACGTTGGTCGCTTCGCCCAGTATACCCGCTCGGCGGTCTGGCACTCCGCGCTTGCGATCCGTCCCTGCCGCGGAACATGCTCACCTCGCGCCCACACCGACTCTTTCAAATGCTGCTAGACATACAGAACACGCCTCCGATACAGCACACGCCTCCGCTGCGGCACGCGTCTCCTGTGCAGCATGCGCTTCCGGCGGGCGTTGCCCCCTAGAAATGGGCGTCTCCGAGCAATTCGGCTCTCGTTATCTCAGGCAAAGGGTCCATATCTTTCGCTAGAGGCGATGGTTTGCTCAATGGGCGCGCTTGGCTTGAGGTATCGTTGTCCCGCAAGACGACGAGATGGGGGATGCATGACGAACGGAAAGATGGAATCGCGCGGCTGCGGCGACGACATCGAAGACGCAGGCAAGGCTGCTGAGGTTGCTGCTTTCGAGAAGCGTGAGCGCATGGGTCTGGCATCGTCCATCAAGCCGGGGGCCGATGCGGATGCTGCCTCACGCGCGGCACGGCGCTCGATGCGCGAGCGTCTGAACGACCGGGATTCACGCCGTCTGCTCGTTGGGGTGCTCGCCACGCTGTTCGGCGGTATCTTTTGGGGCTTTTCCGGCACGTCTGCAAGCTACCTGTTCGCGCACTACCAGATCGACACCATTTGGCTGCTCAGCATACGCCAGCTTCTCGCTGGTGCTATGTTCATGGTCGTCATTCTGCTGTTCGACCGCGTTCGCTTTGTGCAGCTGCTCAAGAACCCGCGCCACCTGGCGGTCATGGCAGTGTTCACCCTGTTCGGTGTGTTTGGCAACTCGTTTTCCTATCTGCTTGCGGTTCGCTTGACCAACGCCGGCACTGCGACCGTCATGCAGTGCCTTCAGCTCGTGCTCATCATGGTATATACCTGTATTGTCACGCGCCGGCTCCCACGCCGCCGCGAGCTCGCGGGCGTGGTCTTGGCATTTGCGGGCGCGTTCCTCATCGCCACGGGTGGCGACCCCAGCACGCTCGTGATTCCGCCCGAGGGGCTGGCCGTGGGCTTGATCTCGGCGGTGGGCGCCGCCTGCATGTCGATCGTGCCTGCGAAGATTCTGCCGGTCTATGGC
Organism: Collinsella sp. AF08-23; assembly: GCF_003479805.1. Taxonomy (GTDB): domain Bacteria; phylum Actinomycetota; class Coriobacteriia; order Coriobacteriales; family Coriobacteriaceae; genus Collinsella. The sequence continues at coordinate 177,980 of NZ_QUHV01000002.1, forward strand.
TCATCCATTGTCACAGGCACCGCGATGTTCGCATCGGGGATTGTGCTCTCGGCGTTTGTGCAGCCGTGGCAGAGTATTCCGGCGTTCGATCCGGAGGGCTGGCTCGCGCTTGCCGTGCTTATCGTGGTTGGATCTTTCCTGGCGTACAACCTGTATATGCAGGGCGTTAAGGATATTGGAAGCGTGCGGGCGAGCCTCATCGGTACGATTGAGCCGGTGTCCGCCACGGTCACGAGCGCGCTTGTTTTGGGCACCGTGTTCGCGCCCACGGATCTGGTTGGTTTTGCCCTCATCATCGTGATGGTGTTCTTAACGGTGTAGCCCTGGCCGCGCTGCGCGGCAGCGTTCTCTCTCATGCTGATACTGGGTTCGTGGGTGTTTTCTGATGCGTGGATGCCTCTTGCGCCAGCAAAATACGCAAATGCGGGGATAAAAAAGGGAGGGCCGAGTAGCTGGCGTTATGCCCGCAGAAAACCAGCAGGTAGATTGAGCGCGCATTGTGTGGCTACTTCAAGGGACCGATTATTATCCCCGCATTTGCGTATTTTCGTCTGATGGGGGCGCACGGAGGCGCCGCTCGGTCACTAAAAGACCGAGCGGCGCCTCCTTTGGTGCTCACGGTTCCTACTGGAAAGGCGTGGCACGGTCATTAATCGGTATGAGGGCTCATGTGAGTCGCTATGCCCAACGCAGACCGTTGAGGTTGTGGGCTCGCACGGGTGCTACAGCCGGTAGAGCTCGCCGAACTTCTTTGCCAGGTAGTCGCAGTAGAAGGCGGCGTTGAACGGCGCGCCGCACGCATCCTCGACCAGCTCGCCCGCGTCCTTGCCGCGACCCCACTGCCAGATGTTTTCGCGCAGCCACGCGCGCACGGGGGCGAGGTCCCCGGCCGCGCAGGCGCCTTCCAGGTCAACGCCCGCGCGCTCCATGGCGGGCACGTACTGGGCGTCGTATGCCGAGCCCAGGGCATAGGTTGGGAAGTAGCCAAAGCTGCCGCCGCTCCAATGAGTGTCCTGCAGCGCGCCAAGGGTGTCATTCGGGACATCGAGGCCCAGGTACTGCTTGGTGAGCTTGGCCCACAGCGCCGGCACGTCCTTGGCGGTCGCCTCGCCCGCGAACAGCATACGCTCGATGTCGTAGCGGATCATGATGTGGAGCGGGTACGTGAGCTCGTCGGCTTCGGTGCGGATGAGCGACGGTGTGGCGATGTTGACCGCACGGTACAGCTCATCCTCGCTCACGCTGCCATAGACCTCGGGTACATGCTTGCGCAACAGGGCGAGCAGCGGCGTCATAAACGCACGGCTGCGGCCCGCAGTGTTCTCGAAGAAGCGGCTCTGGCTCTCGTGAATGCCAAGCGAGGTGCCGCCCTCCAGGCACGTGCGCGCGTACGCGGGGTTGACGCCCAGCTCATAGGACGCGTGCCCCGCTTCGTGGATGACGGAGTACACGTTGGAGAGCAGGTTGTCCTCGTAGATGTGGGTGGCAACGCGCGCGTCGCCCACGGCGAAGCCCTCAGAGAAGGGGTGTTCGGTGAAGGCGAGGCAGGTGTCCGCGAGATCGAGGCCCACGAGCTTCATGAGGTCGAAGGACATCGCGCGCTGGACGGCGTCGGGGACGTGTGCGGTGAGGAACGGCGCGTTGGGCTGCTCGCCGCGTTCGCCGATGGCATGTACGAGCGGGACGACGGTTTTGCGCACAGCCTCGAAGAATCGGTCGTAGGCGGCAGCGTCCATGCCGCGTTCGTACTGGTCGAGCCACACGTCGTAGGGGTCGCGCGTGGGGTCCATGTAGCCGGCGTGGCGCTTGAGGGTCTCGACGATGCGGTCCACGTAGGGCTCGAAGCTCTCCCAGTCGTTGGCGCCCTTCGCCTTGTGCCAGACGGCGTCGGCCTCGCAGGTGAGGCGGCTCCACGCCTCGACTTCCTCGGTGGGCAGGGCGACGGCTTCGCGCTGGTCGCGGGCGAGTGTGCGCACCTCGGCGAGGACCTGCGGGTCGGTGAGCTCGCCGGCGGCCACGGCGGTCTCGAGCTCGGCGATGAGCGCGCGGGCGTCCTCACTGGTAAGGAGCTCGTGATGCTCGCCGGCAAGCGCGCCCATCGCGTCGCCGCGCGCGGCCGCTCCGTTCTCGGGCGCGATGGTTGCGCCGTCGAACTCGGCGATCTTCATCAGGTACTCGCGGGTCCAGAGCTTGGACTCGAGCGCGCGAAGGCGCGCGGTGAGGTGTTCGGGGGTGGTGTTTGCCATGGGTCCTCCTTGCGGGTGGAACGTGGTCATTGCCTTTGAGTGTACCCATTGCCCTTCGGGTGTGGCGGTGGAGTGGCTTTATCTCGCCATCTCATTCAATCGGGGGTGGGCGCAAATTGAACAATTCGAGAGGCGGGGGTTGTGCCAATGGGGAGGGCGCGTTTTGCTGACGGGGTGGGGCCTCTTTGCATCTCCGCGTCTACCTGGGAAGGATTGTGCGTTTTGGGCAGGGGCTTTTCGCGCGCGAAGTAGCCCCACACGAAAAGCCCCTGCCCGGTCACCCATGCGCACGCGCGGCAGCAGCCCACCGAGTGGTGCCGTCAGCGCACGGAGCTCGTCTCATGCTTAAAAACTATAGTGGATGCTCTCCTTGTACTCTTCGTAGAGCGTGCGATTGAGCTCATCTCCTCCGTCGAGATTGGCGCTGTAAAAGATTGGCGGATGTGCCATACCCCCGTCGACTAGCTTTTGCACGAGGGCTGCGACAATTGCGTTGAGCATGGTCGCCCCAACGACCGTTGATGTGGGCGATACCTTTTGCTCCATGCCATTGACGGCGACGGCTGCATCGCCAATTTCACCGTGGTTGTCCAAGATTATGTCGGCCAGGTCGCACAGACGCTTCCCGGAGGGATGGCGCGAGCTGACCGACTTTGAGTACGAAAGATTGGTGATGGCTATAACGGTGGCGCCTGCGTCCTTCGCTGCCATGGCGACTTCAACCGTCACGGGGTTTCGCCCGGAGACGGAATGCGCGATGAGGACGTCCCCGGCTTGAAAGTCGGCGCGGTTGTGAGCGAGTTCGGTTCCGTATCCGACGAGTCGTTCCATGGCGCTGGTGTGCGTGATGGGCTCAGTGTCCAGCATGATCTCTCGGCCAAAAATCGGGTTCATGAGCATGAGCCCTCCAGCTCGATAGTACATCTCTTCAGACAGGATTCCTGCATGACTTGCGCCGAACGTGTAGATCGAGTGCTTTTGCCAAATGCAGTCGTAAAGCACATCGACGCATCGGGCCATATGCTCACCCTCGTCACGCTCGATGGTGGAGAGAAGCTCGCGCACAATGTCGAGGTATTTGAAATCCATGATGACAATCTCCTCTGAAATGTGGGTGTAAAAAGGCGCGCTCGGAGAAACATAGTTTCGAGCGCGCCCGGGTTCTCGATGGTTTCGCTTGGATCGGAATGATTGCCTATGAGAAGTTATGCGATCAAGCGCGCGATAGCACCGACGAGCATGCCCCAAAGGTCAAAGTCCTGACCGCCGAAGACGAGCATCCAGCTCTGGATGGTGTTGTTGAAGAAGTACGCGCCAAAGCCGACGAGCAGTACAGCGATAACGCCAGACACAGCGGCGCCGACAACAGCGCCACGCACGCCGCCGGTGGCGTTGCCAACGATCGAGGCACATCCGATCTCAAAGAAGCATGTGGAGATCAGCGGGATGACGACGGTGGGGAAGATGCCCATGGAGCCGGTGATCAGGATGGTCACGATGGAGGTGATCATGGCAACGATAAAGCCGATGAGCAGAGCATTGGGGGCACACGGGAAGATGACCGGGACATCGAGCGCGGGAATGGCACCGGGAACGAGCTTTTCGGCAATGCCCTGGAAGGCGGGAACGATTTCTGCGATGAGCATGCGGACGCCCTGGAGCATGATGGTGATACCGACGCCGAAGTAAATCGCATGCGTGAAGATGTAGGTGAAAATACCGGTGGAACCTTCAGCATAGCCCCACACGACGGCAGGGTCCTGCCCATTGGCGAGCAGGATGAAGTACATGACAAGGTACGTGAGGGCGATTGCAAAGGAGCCGGTAATGGCGATTTCGCGCAGAAAGCCGAGGGACTTGGGGAAATTGAGGTCCTCGGTGGAGTGCTCTTTGTCACCGATGACCTTGCCCAGCAAACCTGAGATGACGGACAAACAGGTGGTGGGATGGCCGATGGTGAACGAGTCATCGCCGGTGACCTGCTTTACGAACGGACGCATAAGATTCGGAGAAACGACCATGTACAGGGCGGTAAAGACGGCTGCGAGGATGATGAGCTTGCCGCCCGTGAGGCCCGCGTCGACGCCTGCGGCGATGAATACGAATGGGAACCAATAGAGCATGTGGCCGGTGAGGAAGATGGACTTCCACTTGGTGAAGCGGGCGACAAGAATATTGACCGCGAAAGCGAGGATCATGACGATGCCGATCTCAGTGCCGTATTCGGCTCCGATGTCCACCGTGGTCGATTCGATCGCCTGGGGCATGATGGTGTTGAAGGCGGTCGAAATGCCGTCGATCGAGTTTCCCGTGATGAGGCCGGTGCCCGTGGAGAGCACGAAGAAGCCCACGGCGGTCATGATGGTTCCGCGGACGATCTCGGAGAACGATTTCTTTTGGAGAATAAGGCCGATGCACGCGATGAGTGCGAGGAAGATAGCGCCCTGGCCAAAGATTTCCTGAATGACAAAATTGAGGATAGCTTCCATGGTTGCCTCCCTTATCGAACGGAATCGAGGTAGGCCAGGGTCTTTTCTTCGACTTCGGCCTTGTTCATGAAGTTATCGAGCTCGATCACGGGTACCTTGGCGCGATCTTTGATGCGTTCGCCGAGCTCTTTTGAGATGAAAATCACATCACAATCGTTGGCGCAGCATGAAGCCACATCTCCGCAAAACGCCTCAACTTCGATGTTGTGCGCACGTGCGATCTTCTCGATGTTGGTGCGCAACATGAGCGATGATCCGCATCCATATCCGCATACAGTCTGGATTTTCGGAACTCCCATTATTTCTCCCTTCAAGATTGGCATGCGTCTTTTCGCGATGCGTGTCAGTGCCTGTTCGATAGCTACTCGTTCAAAAGGTTGTAGAGCTCATCGGCAGACACACATGAGCCCATTCGGTCTAGAAACGTCTCATCGAGCAACTTTTCCGCAATGCGCTGCAGTCGTGCGATATGAGCTTCACGATCGGTGCATGCGAGGCACATAACAATGCGAACCGGGTCGTTGTCGCATCCAAATGTCACGTCTTCGCTGAAGGTCGCGACCGAAAGGTCGCTGACGGTCACGTCGTCGCCCGGTGCAGCATGTGCGATTGCGAAGCCAGGCATGATGACGATGTAAGGCCCGAGCTCATGGACGCTCGCAATCATCCGGTCGATATAACTCGGATTGATTGATCCACATTCGACGAGGGGTGCCGCCGAGATGCGGATGGCGTCTTCCCAGTTCTTCGCAGTGCAATGAAGCCGAATGTTGTGTTTGGAGATGCTTTCTTCCATTGCTTTCCTCCTTTCTTATCCGTGCAGGTGTAGGACATCGTCTATCTCAAGGTCGTCACGCTCTAGCAGGAGGATGTTCTCCTCGCGCTCGAGAATGGGGGCCAGCTTGAGCAAATCGCTTTGTTCCTTATCGCGTACTCCGAGGACGATGATGGTGCGGATATGCTTTTCATCAGCGGGGCCGAAGGGAATCGTGGAACTCAAGACACACATGGCGAGGCAGTTTTCCTTGATTCCGTCATGTATTCCGGCGTGTACGTATGCGGTTCCGGGTGTGAGGACCATGTATGGGCCGTAGTCTTCAACGGCACATATCATTCGTTCGACGTAGTGCTGCTCGACAACACCGCGCTTGAGAAGCGGGGCCGCAGCGATTCGGATCGCCTCACGCCAGTCGGAACAGTCGACACCGACCTGGATATCATCGCGTCTGATCAGATCGTGGATGAAGTGGGGGAGGTCCATCGTGTGTTCAGCTTTCGCGTACGAGCGTAGAAAATGCGTGCACATCTTGGAATACGATGCTTGTGCGAGTTCGTTTTTTACCTTTTCCAATGCGCCTTGGCTCAGTAGGGGATCGACGATGAGCACCGGTGTCTTTTCCCAGGAAAACTCACTTGTCGAGATAATGAGGTCGATAGGGTTCTCGGCTAGGAACGATTTGGCGTCGGCGGTTGTCATGGGACCATGGACGCGGCATTCCCCGAGTACATGCGAGAGTCTCATCATCAGGATCGAGCTGGAAGCGAGGCCAAAGGAGCAGAGGAACAAGACATTGAGAACAGTCGAGTCGCGCGCGCTCGTTTCGTAAATTGTGTCGAGGTACATGGCAATGTAGGCGATCTCGCTTTCGTTAAAGGAAATGCCATGGCGTTCTTCGGCTATGCTCATTTGTTTGCGGGTGAAATCATAAAGGAGGGGGATTGAGACCATGATTTGCCGTGGCGTATCACTATGAATCTGGTTTCCGTTTCGAACCCTCCAAATGGCTGCGCGAACATGCAGGGTGAGACCATCGATTAGGTGGCGTAATGGTTCGTCTTCTATGACGTGCAGCTCACGCAGGGCATCCACGAGGTCTCGAGAAATGGTGCTCGCTTCATCCTGATATGAGGTTTCCTCCCGATCGGATGGATCTCCTGCGCCGGAGCGTTGGGAAAGGATGACCGAGGCTAGAAAGAAGCTCTCCGTCTCTGAGGGGAAATGCGCGTCGAGAAGTTGCATGAGGGGTAGGAGGTCGGGCGACAATTGCGTGGCCTGATGGTTTGCTAACGACCCATGGCGATCCGCGGAGTACCGAAGGGGGTTTTCCGGTACCACCCGTGATGACTCGAGTGCTTTGCCCATATGGATTCTCGAAAGGGAAAAGGCCGTAACGAGTTCCAATCGCTCACGGTCTATGAGGGCACCGTTTTGGAATATCTCGACGCCGTTAACGATGGCCCTCGCGGCGAGCAAGTACGCTTCGAGTGCCCGCCGGGACATGGGATATGCTATGTCTTGTAGCGCGGAATCGGATAGGATGCCGAGAAAGCAGCGGCGAACTCCGAGCTCGTCGCCAATCAGGCGGACTCCTTTGCCGCGATCGCGCTGACAGACGACATTTGCCTGGGCGAAGAACTGTTCGACCGCCTCGAAGTTTGCCACTAACGTTTGGCGACTCACGCGGCAGGTGTCGGCGATGCGTTGGAATGTCATGAGCGGATTAAGCAAGAGGAGTAGCTCCGCGACGGCGCACTGTTCCGTTGTGTTGAGGGTATGCAGCTCGGCACGATTGGCCTGTGCTTGCAAGGCGGCTCGCGTTTCCGATGCACATGAGAGGCGGATGCCCGTCCCGGGGACCCTTTCGAGAGCGGCGCCATGTTGGGCCATGAAAGACTCCACCGAGCGAAGGTCGCTGCGAACGGTACGTGCTGACGCATCGACGCTCCTCGCAAGGTCTGCGACGGTGCAAAAGGTGGTCTCACGGCATAGCTTACGTACAAGCTCGCGCTGCCTGCTGGTAAGTTCGACCATGGCGACCCCCTTTCTTTGCTCGGGCTAAATTCCCTAATCACATAGTCATAAAATTGCTACACACTCTCAACACAAGATGTGGTCAGCGGCTGCGGCAACTTTTTGATTTGGATCTTCGGGGGCAGGTGCGAATTGGTCAAATTGAAAGGCTTGGGTTGTGCTAATGGGGAGGGCACGCTTTGCTGACGGGGTGTGGTCGCCCATGATAAGACGCGGCCAATTCCCTGGGCGCGGCGTTTGTCGGGTATGCGTAGACCCTGATTTCGAGCCATATGCAAAGGCGCTCGTTCTCAATCGCAAGCCGTCTCTGTGTTATCATCGTGACCACTGCGTTGACGGAGAGGTCGGGCCTCACCGCATCGCCGCCTAAGAGAGGGAGGGCCACCGGCTGCGAGCCCACCTGCGGCGAGGAGATCCGAGTTCACTCCCGAGCTGCGACCTGAACGGCCGCCCCGCAACAGAGGGTGCTTCCCATGTGTTGCGCGAGGCGCTGGGGCGGATGCGCAATATGCACCCGACCCCAACTGCACGCTGAGTAGGGAAGCCGCGCGCCCGCGCGACATCGGGCAAAAGAGGGCTCGCCGGGCAGACAACCGGCGGCCAATCAAGGTGGTACCGCGGAACTCATCCGTCCTTGGGAGTGCGAAAACGCACGATCCCAAGGGCGGATTTTTCTATGGAACAACGCGGCAACGCAGTGCGTTGCCGTTGGAAGGAGAGGGGACGTAATGAGTCTGATCGACGAACTTGAGGAGCTCGAACAGCGGGCCCGCGAGATGATCGAGAGCGCCGAGACGGCGGAGAAGCTCGAGGCCGCGCGCGTGGCGCTCATGGGCCGCAAAGGCGAGATCACCGGCCTCATGCGCATGATGGGCAAGATCGAGCCCGAGGAGCGCCCGGTGCTCGGCAAGCGCGCCAACGAGATGCGCCGTATGGCCGAGACCCTGCTTGAGGGCCGCATGAAGCAGCTCAAGCGCGCCGCCATCACCGAGCTCATGGCGACCGAGGCCGTAGACATCACGCTGCCCGGCGCCCGTCCGCAGATCGGTCACGCGCACCTCATCAACCAGATCATCGAAGAAGTTGAGGATGTGTTCTGTGGCATCGGCTACACCGTCGAGACCGGCCCGCAGGTCGAGTCCAGCTGGTACAACTTCACCGCCCTCAACGCGCCGCTCGATCACCCGAGCCGCTCTGCGCGCGACACCTTCTACGTGAAGGACAACGCCCCCGGCACCGCGGCGCACCCCGAGGAGCACGCTCACGGCGAGTCCGACGTGCTGCTGCGCACGCAGACCTCCGGCGTGCAGATTCACACCATGGAGACGCAGGAGCCTCCCATTTACATGATCGCCCCGGGCCGCGTGTACCGTCCGGATACGGCCGACGCCTGCCACCTGCCCCAGTTCCACCAGATAGAGGGCCTCGTGGTCGATCGCGGCATTACCTTCGGCGACCTCAAGGGCACGCTCGACTACTTCGTCAAGTGCATGTTCGGTGAGGATCGCGCCACGCGCTACCGCCCGCATTTCTTCCCGTTCACCGAGCCCTCCTGCGAGGTCGACGTGAGCTGCGGCGTGTGCGGTGGCGAGGGCTGCCCCTTCTGCAAGCACTCTGGGTGGATCGAGATCCTCGGTTGCGGCATGGTCGACCCCAATGTCCTGCGCAACTGCGGCATCGACCCGGACGTCTACTCCGGCTTCGCGTTCGGCGCCGGCGTCGAGCGCATCGCGGCGCTCCGCTACGACCTGCCCGACCTGCGCGCGCTCGTGACCGGTGACATGCGCTTCCTTAATCAGTTCTAATCCCGGCGGCTTTCCCAGGCACCCGACCTTGGCCTTCAATCGTCGGTCGCGTACCTAAGTACGCTTCCCTCCTCTTTCAGGCCAATCTCGGGCACCTGGAAAACCCGTCTCCGCTTCAGGGTTTTGTTGCTGATTTTTCGTTGTTGATTTCACTTCTTTAGAAGAGGTTTGAGATGAAGGTTTCTTACGAATGGTTGAAATCGATGGTCGAGCTGCCGGATGATCCCTCGGAGCTCGCGCGTGAGTTCATTCGCACCGGCACCGAGGTCGAGTCCATCGACACGGTGGGCGAGGCATATCACAAGATCGTCACGGCGAAGGTGGTCTCCAAGGAGGCGCACCCCGATTCCGACCACCTGTGGGTCACCCTGGTCGACGTGGGCGCCAACAACGTCGACGCCGACGGCAACCCCGAGCCCCTGCAGATTGTGTGCGGCGCGCAGAACTTCAATGAGGGCGACCACATCGTGACCGCCATGATCGGCGCGGAACTGCCGGGCGACGTGCACATCAAGAAGGGCAAGCTGCGCGGCGTCGTATCCTGCGGCATGAACTGCTCCCAGCGCGAGCTTGGCCTGTCCGGAGACCACGAGGGCATCTGGATTCTGCCCGCGGACGCGCCCGTGGGCATGCCGCTTGCCCAGTACCTCGGTAGCTCCGATACGGTCCTCGATTGCGAGATCACGCCCAACCGCCCCGACTGCCTGTCCATGATCGGCATCGCCCGCGAAGTCGGAGCCATCTACGACCGCGATTTCCACGTGGAGCTTCCCCAGGTCAAGGCCGAGGCCGGCGCGTCCGCGGCTGAGACCGTCTCCGTCGAGCTCATCGACGAGGGCCTGTGCGAACGCTACGTCGCCCGCGTGGTGCGCGGCGTCAAGGTGGGTCCCTCGCCCGAATGGCTCGTCCAGCGCCTGAACGCCTGCGGCGTGCGCACCCACAACAACGTGGTCGACGTCACCAACTACGTCATGATGCTCACCGGCCAGCCCCTGCACGCGTTCGACCTCTCCGCCTTCGAGGAGCGCGACGGCAAGCGCGCCGTGGCCGTGCGCGCCGCGCGCGAGGGCGAGCGGTTCCGCACCCTCGACGACGTGGAGCGCACGCTTTCGGCGGGCATGGGCCTTATCGCCACGGGCGAGCGCGGCGCCACGCCGGTGGCGCTCGCCGGCGTCATGGGCGGCATGGACTCCGAGGTCACCGACGCCACCGTCGACGTCCTGGTGGAGAGCGCTTGCTTCAACGCGGGCCGCACCTCCCACACGAGTCGCGACCTGTCGCTCATTTCGGACGCCTCCATCCGCTTCGAGCGTCAGGTCGATGAGACCGGATGCGTCGACGTGGCGAACCTGGCGTGCGCCCTGATCGAGGAGCTCGCCGGCGGCGAGGTCGCGCCCGGATGCGTCGATGTCTATCCGGCTCCGCGCGAGGTCGCCCCTGTCGAGCTCAGGCTCGCGCGCGTGCACGCCATCTGCGGCGCCGATATCGCCCCCGACTTCATCGAGCGCTCCCTCACCCGCCTGGGCTGCAAGGTGTCCGCGTCCGGTGAGGGCGACGGCCTCGTCTACAGCATCGTGCCCCCCACCTTCCGCCCCGACCTCCCGCGCGAGATCGACCTGATCGAGGAGGTCTTGCGCCTGTGGGGCATGGGGCGCGTCGAGGCGACCATCCCCGCCGCCAAGAACCACATCGGCGGACTCACCCGCGAGCAGCGCCTCACCCGTAAGGTCGGCCGGATCCTGCGCTCCTGCGGCCTCAACGAGACCATGAACTTCTCCTTCGCCGCGCCGGGCGACCTCGAGCGCATCGGCATGACGGAGGAGGGCCGCGGCTGCGCCGTCGAGCTCATGAACCCGCTTGTCGCTGAGCAGACCGAGATGCGTCGCTCGCTCATCCCCGGCCTGCTGCAGTCCGTCGAGTTCAACATCAAGCACAGCACGGCGAACGTGCAACTCTATGAGATCGGCACCCTCTTCTTCGGCCGCGAGAACGCAAGCGCCCCTAAGGAGCGCGAGGCCGTCGCGGGCGTCATGTCCGGCTCTATGGGCGACGTGACGTGGAACTACAAGCCCATGCCGCTGCGCTTCTTCGACGGCAAGGGCGTCGTCGAGGAACTGCTGGAGCAGATGCGCATCCCAAAGGTCCGCTTCCGCGCCGCCGAGGGCGAGGGCTACGCCTTCCTGCAGCCTGGGCGCTGTGCCGAGGTTCTCTCCGGCGGTACCGTGCTCGGCTGGGTCGGCGAGATCCACCCCGACGCGCGCGACGTCTATGGCATCGATATCCCCGTGGTCGCGTTCGAGCTCAACCTCGAGGCGCTGCTCAAGCTCTCCGGGGCCCAGGAGGCCTATCGCGAGTTCTCGCAGTTCCCGAGCGTCGAGCACGACCTCGCCATCGTGGTCGACGACTCCGTCACCTGCGAGGACCTGGAGCGCCGTCTGCGCTCCGCCGGCGGTAAACTCCTGGTGGGCGTGCGCCTGTTCGACGTGTACCGCGATGCCGAGCGCGTGGGCGAGGGCAAGAAGTCTATGGCGTTCGCGCTCACCTATCGCGCCGACGACCACACGCTCACGAGTGAGGAAGTGGAGAAGGCTCACTCCAAGCTCGTGACCAAGGTGTGTAAGGCCACTGGCGGCGAGGTCCGGTCGTAAAACGTCCCCAGGCACCCCACCTCCGGGCGAACCTAAAGGCTTATGTACCTCAGTACACCGCGCCTTTACGTTCGCCCGGATCTGGGGCACCTGGAAAACCTTTAACGGCCGGATTCTCTAGGCACCCCACCTCGCCTTTCAATCGTCGGGCGCCGCGCGTAAGGCGTGCGCCCTCCTCTTTCGGGGCGATCTGGGGCACCTGGGAATGTTTGCACTGCGGTTGGGGCGCACGACGACGCGAGAGAAGATTGAGGTATGCCATCCTGGAACATACATATCGCGCATGCGGAGGGGCTGCTTGAGGATGGCGGCCCCTTCGCGGGCGTCGTGCGGGACCGCAACGCGTTCCTGTTTGGCAACTTCGTGCCCGACATTTACGTGGGCTACATGGTGCCGAGTGTGGCCGAGCCCATCCCGTATCGCGTGACGCATTTCGCCGCTCCCGAGCATATCCCTAAACCCCGCGAGGCGGAGTTTTGGCATACCTATGTGGCGCCCATGGCTCATGAGTTGGGCATTACCGGCGTGCTTGCCGATGGTGCCAATGCCGCACCCGGTGCTTCTGCTGGCCGCACGATCATCCTTGCGCCCGACGATGACGTGGCAAGGGGGTGCACGAGCGACGCGGCGGGAAGGCCCACCGACTCCGCGGCAAGGAAAGCCCTCATCATCGAGGCGGGTTCGCTTGCGCGCGAGGTGGCACATGTGTCACCCGCGCACACCCCGAACTATGAGCTGAAGGTCGACCCCGCCCTCACCGCCTCGCTTCAGGTGCAGGCCTTCGAGGCCGTCCGCGAGACGGACAAGGCTGTGGATGCGCGCCGCTCCCAGTTCGACATGGTGCTGGGCACCTGGACGCATCTGCTTGCCGACACCATCTGGAACCAACGCGTCAGCGATTTCCTTGACGAGCTGGGGCAAAAACCCAGCCGCGACTTCCGTATTAAGAAGCAGGGGGACTTCGATCAGTTTGGCAAGTCGTTGCGCATCGACGCCTTCCCCGTTGCAACTCCGCGCCTGCTCGATGCGGCCGCGGCATTCCCGCAGTATGCGATTGATGAGTGCTCGGTGCTGTACACAGTGGCGATCGCTCATGAGATCGTGCGGACCAACAGCTTGGTTGGTGAACCGGAATACCGCTTGCTCACCAGCGAGTTTTTCGCTCAGACCTTCAACGAGGTTCAACGCACCGCCGCGAGCCTCATTCGCGAGCGGCTTTAGGGGTATCGCTCGATGTGCGGCTTCTCTGGGCTTGATGGGATGGTCGTGAGGCGCGGCGTGGCCGGGGGCGGAGATGCGGCGAGGCCGGTGACAAAGAAGGGGCTCGCTGGACAAACCAGCGAGCCCCTCTGCAGCGATGATATCGCTTGAAAGGATGCGTGTAGCGCGAGCCTTAGCGAACCTGAGCCACGTAGGCGAGGTTGGTCGAGGAGACCTTGCCCTCGAGCTCGACGGAGAGACGGGCATCGCCGGCGGTCGCGACGGTGAGATCGCCCTTCTCGACGAAGCCGAGCTCCTTGGCCGTCTCGACAGCCTTCACGATGGTGCCGTTGACGGTGCCCTGGGTGATCTCGGCCTGGCGCGGGATGACGCCCCAGTACATGATCATCTGCTGAACGGCCCACTCGTGGCGGGAGAACGCGCAGATGGGCATGTTCGGACGGAAGTGGGAGATCAGGCGAGCGGTGCGGCCGGTGGTGGTGGGCACGGTGATGCACTTGGCACCCACGGCAGTCGCCATCTGGACGGCGGACATGCCCACGACGTTGTTGACGACACGGGTGCCGGACGCGTTCTCGGGCATGGCGAGCTCGGCGTGAGCAGGCATGTACTTCTCGGTCTCGATGGCGATGCGTGCCTGCATGGCAACGGCCTCGACCGGGTACTGGCCGGCTGCGGTCTCGCCGGAGAGCATCACGGCGTCGGTACCATCGAGGATGGCGTTGGCGACGTCGGTAACCTCGGCGCGCGTCGGGCGCGGGTTGTGCTGCATGGAGTCGAGCATCTGCGTGGCGGTGATAACGGGCTTGTAAGCCGCGTTGCACTTGGCGATGATCTCCTTCTGGATGTGGGGAACGAGCTCGGGCGCGATCTCGATACCCAGGTCGCCACGAGCGACCATGATGCCGTCGGAAGCCTCGAGGATCTCGTCGAACTTCTCGACGCCCAGGGCGCACTCGATCTTGGGGAAGATCGTAACGTGCTCGCCGCCGTTGGCAAGGCAGAGCTCGCGGATCTCCTCGACGGCCTTGCCGTTACGGATGAACGACGCGGCGATGTAGTCGATGTTCTGGGTGAGGCCGAACAGGATGTCCTGGCGATCGCGCTCGGTGACGGCGGGCAGGGAGATGTCGACGTTGGGGATGTTGACGCCCTTGCGCTCGCCGATCAGGCCGTTGTTCATGACGATGCAGTGCATGTCCTGGCCGTCGATGCGCTCGACCTCAAGGCCGACCAGACCGTCGTCGATCAGGATGATGGAGCCCTTCTCAGCCTCGGAAGGAAGCTTGAGGTAGTCGAGGGAAATGTGGGAGGCGTTGCCGAGCCAGTCCTCGGTCGTGGGCTGTGCGGTGACGATGATCTTGTCGCCGGCGTGGACCTCGACCTTGGCGTGATCCTCGAGCAGGCCGGTGCGGACCTCGGGGCCCTTGGTGTCGAGCAGGATGCCGACGGGCTTGCCAACCTCGGCGGCGCAACGGCGGACGCGCTCGATGCGGCCCTGGTGCTCCTCGTAGGAGCCGTGGGAGAAGTTGAAGCGGGCGACGTTCATGCCCGCCTTGATCATCTCGCGAATGGTCTCGTCGTTGTCACAGGCAGGGCCCATGGTGCAAACGATCTTGGTGCGCTTAAGTTTCTGCTGCATTCAGACCTCCATCTGATGTCATTAACAGGCGTCGTTGGTAAGCAGATACATGGGCACATTATAGGAAAATTCAAGCCGTCCATCGTTGCAAAACGACCGCATGCCGATTCAATCTACACAGCTCTTGATTTATAAACGCCCCGTAGTAAGAGGATATGGACATTGCCTCCTATCGCGGGGCTCTCCGGTATATCGGGGATCGGCTTGGGTACCATATTGCCCTATGACAAGCCCTTGCCCAGGTTCCGGGAATTATAATCGGGTGTCAGACTGTTGGATTGGGGCGCAGCGCGCCTGTGTCCCGCTTGGCATACTCCGGGAGGGGTCAGATTGAAAGAGTACTTGGCTTCGGCTGAGGAGGTTCTCGAGGAGCAGTCCACGAGTGCCGCTCAGGGCCTGACTGCCGCCGAGGCGCAGACGCGCCTGGCGAACGTTGGTCCGAACAAACTGGACGAGGAAGAGAAGACGCCGCTGTGGAAGCGCTTCTTTGAGCAGATGGCGGACCCGATGGTCATCATGCTGCTCGTTGCGGCGGCTATCTCCGTCATCACCGGCTTCATTCAGGGCGAGCCCGAGTGGGCAGATGCCGCCATCATCCTGTCCGTCGTCATCCTGAACTCCGTCCTCGGCGTGGTTCAGGAGGCCAAGTCCGAGCAGGCGCTCGAGGCGCTGCAGGAGATGTCCGCGGCGCAGTCCAAAGTCATCCGCGACGGCAAGATGGTTCACATGGCAAGCTCCGAGCTCGTCCCCGGCGACGTCGTGCTGCTCGAGGCGGGCGACTCCGTCCCCGCCGACTGCCGCGTGCTCGAGAGCGCTTCCATGAAGATCGAGGAGGCCGCCCTCACCGGCGAGTCCGTCCCGGTCGAGAAGCACGCCAACACCATCGAGCTCGGCGAGGGCATGGACGACGTGCCGCTTGGCGACCGCAAGAACATGTGCTATATGGGCTCCACCGTCGTGTACGGCCGCGGCCGCGCCGTCGTGGTGGGCACCGGCATGAACACCGAGATGGGCAAGATCGCCACGGCCCTCACCCAGGCAAAGAAGGAGCTCACCCCGCTCCAGATGAAGCTCAACGAGCTCTCCGGCATCCTGACCAAGCTCGTGCTCGCCATCTGCGTGATCATCTTCGCGGTGGACATCGTCCGCCACTTCGGTGAGCTTGGCACCAACCCGGGTATGCTGCTCGACACCTTCATGGTCGCCGTGTCCCTGGCGGTCGCCGCCATCCCCGAGGGCCTGGTCGCTGTCGTCACCATCGTCCTGTCCATGGGTGTCACCAAGATGTCCAAGCGTCAGGCCATTATTCGCAAGATGACCGCCGTCGAGACTCTCGGATGCACCCAGATCATCTGCTCCGACAAGACCGGCACCCTCACCCAGAACAAGATGACCGTTGTCAAGCACGAGCTCGCCTGCGCCGAGGAGAAGTTCCTCGCCGGCATGGCGTTGTGCTCCGACGCCAAGTGGGATGAGGAGAAGGGCGAGGCGGTTGGCGAGCCCACCGAGTGCGCTCTCGTCAACGACGCTGCCAAGGCCGGCATGCAGGGGCTCGACGTCGAGCACCCGCGCGTGGGCGAGGCGCCGTTCGACTCCGGCCGCAAGATGATGTCCGTCGTGGTCGAGGAAGCCGACGGCACCTTCGAGCAGTACACCAAGGGCGGCCCCGACGTCGTCCTCTCCCGTTGCACCCATGTGTATGACAACGGCGAGCTCGTCCCCATGACCGATGAGCGCCGCGAGCAGATCCTCGCCGCGAACAAGGCCATGGCCGACCAGGCGCTGCGCGTGCTGGCGCTCTCCAGCCGCACCTACACCGAGAAGCCCTCTGACTTCTCCCCTGAGGCCCTCGAGCACGACCTCGTGTTCTGCGGCCTCTCCGGCATGATCGACCCCGTCCGCCCCGAGGTCACCGCCGCCATCGCGGAGGCCAAGGAGGCCGGCATCCGCGCCGTCATGATCACCGGTGACCACATCGACACCGCCGTCGCCATCGCCAAGGACCTCGGCATCGTCGAGGACGCTTCCCAGGCCATCACCGGCGCTGAGCTCGACAAGATCTCCGACGAGGAATTCAAGACCCGCGTCACCGAGATCTCCGTGTATGCCCGCGTCCAGCCCGAGCACAAGGCCCGCATCGTCGATGCCTGGAAGAGCCTGGGCAACATCGTCGCCATGACCGGCGACGGCGTGAACGACGCTCCGTCCATCAAGCGCGCCGACATCGGCGTGGGCATGGGCATCACCGGCACCGACGTCACCAAGAACGTCGCCGACATGGTTCTCGCCGACGACAACTTCGCCACCATCATCAACGCGGTGGAGGAAGGCCGTCGTATCTACGACAACATCCGCAAGGTCATCCAGTTCCTGCTGTCCGCCAACATCGCCGAGGTCCTCTCGGTGTTCGTGGCGACCCTCATCGGCTTCACCATCTTCCAGCCGGTCCAGTTGCTGTGGATCAACCTCATCACCGACTCCCTGCCGGCGCTCGCGCTTGGCATGGAGGAGGCCGAGGGTGATGTCATGAAGCGCAAGCCACGCAAGGCCTCCGATGGCGTGTTCGCCGATGGCATGGGCCTCGACATCGCCTTCCAGGGCGTCATCATCACTCTGCTGGTGCTCGCCTCCTTCTTCGCGGGCATGTTCCTGCACAACGGCTCCATCGACATGGGCATGCTGCTCGATGGCGTGCCGGATGCCGAGGGCGTGACCATGGCCTTCATCACTCTTTCGATGGTCGAGATCTTCCACTCCTTCAACATGCGCAGCCGCCGCGCCTCCATCTTCGCCATGAAGACACAGAACAAGTGGCTGTGGGGTGCCGCCGTTCTCGCCCTCGTGCTGACGGTCATCCCGGTCGAGGTCGACTTCCTCGCCGAGGTCTTCGGCTTCATGACCCTCGATCCGATGGCGCTGCTCGCTGCTCTTGGCCTCGCCTTCCTGATCATCCCGATCATGGAGGTCTACAAGGCCGTTATGCGCAACATCGAGAAAAACAAGGCGTAAGGGAAGGGACCGAGGCGTAAGCGTGGCTGACGTTTTGGAACATATTCCGAGCTTTGGAGACCTGCGTGCATCCAGCGCGCAGGTCTCTGCGTTTGAGCAGGCGCGCTCGGAGCTCGATGCAGCGGGGGATGTGCCCGCCGCAGAGATTGAGCTGGGTGCCGTGGTGCGCTTGGATCGTGGTTTTCCCATGATTGCGACGGCTTCGGGCGCGTTGCTGCGCGCCGAGCATGCCGTTGATTTTGCCAAAGGAAAGCGCGGCAAGCGTGGTAAGCACGGCCGGGGCGGCACAGGTAGGACCGCGGGGGCAGATGAGGCTGCCGAGCGCGTTCTGCCCAGCGTGGGCGATTTCGTGGCGGTCCGTGTCTCGCCAAACCACGACATGGGCGTAATTCTGCGCGTTCTGCCCCGACGTACGGCATTTGAGCGCTGGCGCGGCAAGAACCGCGGCGAGCGCCAGGTGCTGGCAGCGAACGTCGACGTGATCTTTATCGTGCAGCCTTTGGGTGCCGAGCGCGATACGTTGTCGCTTATGCGTGACCGTATCGCCCGCTCACTCGTACTCGCGCGCGACTGCGGTGCCGAGCCGGTTGTGATCCTCACGAAAATCGACCGGTGTGAGGCGGGCGAGGTTCAAGCGGTTGTTGAGGATATTCGGCGGCTGGTTGGCGAGGGTGTGTCCGTGATTGCGACCTCCTCGCGTACGGGGGTGGGTCTCGATGAGGTCCGGTCTTGCATTCCCCACGGCGCGGTCGGCATGATCTTGGGCGAGTCCGGTGCAGGCAAATCGACGCTGCTCAACACGCTGCTCGGTGCCGAGGCGCTCGAGACGAGCGAGGTGCGTGAACGTGATGATGCTGGGCGGCATACCACCGTCGCGCGTATCATGGTCGCGCTGCCTGAACCTTGCGGTGTCATAGCCGATTGCCCGGGATTGCGCTCGTTGCCGCTCGTTGGGCATGAACGAGGGCTCGCACGAGCATTTCCCGAGGTCATCGATGCTGCGCATACCTGTCGATTCAATGACTGCTCTCATGTGCACGAGCCGGGATGTGGTGTGTTGCAGGGCGTAGAAGATGGGGAGATCGAGCGCGTGCGCGTGGACGCGTTTTTGGCGCTCGCTTCCGAGATGCGCGTGAGTGTGCAGAGCTTGGACCCCGATATCCACCTCTAACCAGGGATTTCCTCACGCGTGAGCGAAAGACAACGACATAGCTCGATCGCAGGGTCGCTCGGTATGGGCGGCCCTGTTCTCTATGCGCGTCGACCGTGGGCCTTCGTGCGCTCGGACACAGGTTTGGCCTGGGTCTGGCACAGGCCTGTCATCGGGTGCCAGCTGGTGGTATGAGCCCTCAACAGGTCGCTGCGGAGTTTCTCAATTAGTCGCCTTCGCGAGT
This sequence comes from Collinsella sp. AF08-23, assembly GCF_003479805.1. Lineage (GTDB taxonomy): Bacteria > Actinomycetota > Coriobacteriia > Coriobacteriales > Coriobacteriaceae > Collinsella. Next base: position 197,246 of record NZ_QUHV01000002.1, read on the forward strand.
TCCGCGGGGTTCGAGAATCGAGTCACGGGACGCATGCGACTGGGGGGATCGGTACATGAATCGAAGCAGAAGGCTCGCAATCAGCGTTTTTGCCGGATTGGCGGCCGCGCTCGTGTGCTTTATGGCGGTAACCGGCGCGCACCGCGATGCGGAGCGTGTGGAGCAGGAGATGCTGGCGCAATACGGTGGCGAGTTGACGAGCGTTTGCGTGGCCAGCCGGGAGATCGAGCCTGGTGAGAAGATCGACGAGGGCAACGTCGTGGTGACGGAATGGGTTTCCACCTTACTGCCCCAAGGCGCGATAACCGGTCTTTCAAGTGTGCTGGGTCGAACGGCGACGGCGCAGATCCCCGCGCATGCGCCCCTCGCGGAGGCGTATTTCGAGCAACGTGAGGGCGCGGTGGACATCCCGCGCGGGATGGTCGCGGTCTCGGTTGCGAGCGATCCGGAGCACGCGGTTGGAGGCATGCTCACGCGGGGTGAGACGGTTGACGTCTATGCCTTAGGCGACGCGCTCGCAGACAAGTTGACGAGCGCGCAGGTAATCGACTCAAGTGCCCTGGCTTCCGGCGGCGGGGATGTTCAATGGGTGACGCTCGCGGTACGTCCCTCGGCTGTGCGCGAATTGCTGGCGGCGACGTCGAGCGGCATGGTCACCTTGGTCGTTCCAGGTACGCAGGCGGAGCAGTCAGACGAAGGGGAATCCGCTGGCGAGGATGAGCCGGAGGCGGATGCGTCTGCGGATGATTCGCCATCAGGGAAAGAAGGCGAGTGACGGATGGAATCGATTTGGCTGGTGTACTGCGCGGAGAGCGCATACGGACGTGTTCGCGCGGAAGTGCGCAAGCGTGATGTACGTGCGCGGATCGCCCGCGTGAATTCGGTGGAGGGCGCCGTGCAACTGGGGAGGGCGTGTGCCGCGGCAGATGTCCATGTGGTGTTTGGCTGCGATTCCCAGGCGGTCGCGACGACGGTGGCGGGGATGGCGTTCGTACGGCAATCGCTTGATGGGGTCGAGGTACTCGTGATCGCCGACGGCTGCGATGCGCCGTCCATCGCGCATTTGCTGCGTACCGGTGCAACTGAGGTCATCGCGACGGGGGCGAGTGAGGACGCGCAGGTGCGCTCCGAAGACTCAACCACGTTAGAAGCATGCATGGAACCCGACGAATTCCCGCAGCGGACGGGCGAGATAGCCCTCGTTCGCGATGACATGGTTCCTCTTGAGGAGCTGTGGCCGCCGCTTGATGAGCCGGATGACGCGGAATGGCCTGAGGACGTGTCGATCATGTCGCCGCCCGTGGCCGAGCTGCGTGACGGTGCGCCGGCAGGCGGAGAGGAGGCGGCGAGCGATTTGCGCGAGGTTGCGGCACGTGCGGGCACGCGTTCGGTTGCGCACGCGGCGACGGGGACGCACCGTGCGCCGCTCGTCACGGTTGTTTCTGGCAGGGGAGGCGTTGGAAAGACGACCCTTGTGGCAGCTCTGGCCGCTTCTTCCGCTCGCGCCGGGTTGCGTGCCGCGGTTCTTGATCTCGACTTGATGTTCGGCGACCTGCCCGCCGTGTTGGGGGCGGAAACTCGCAAGGGACTCGAGGGCCTTGTTGCCCATGAGCGCGATGATTTCATCGCGGAGTGCGACGTCGAGGCGACGGCGATGCGCGTGGGTCCCGGTTTGACGCTGTGGGGCCCACTGACAGAAGGCGAGAAGGCAGAGTTGTTTGGCACCCCAATCGAGCAGCTTATCGAGGTGCTTCGGGGCGCGGCGGATGTGATTTACGCCGACACCTCGAACAACTGGGGAGATGCGGCGGCAGTTGCAATTGGCGCATGCGACCGTTGTTTGATTGTGGGCGGCAGCGGAGAGACCTCGGGGTCATCGGCGGCGGCAGTCGTCTCGCTCGCGGCGCGGTTGGGCGTCCCAGCGACACGGATGACCAGCGTGTTCAATCGGATAGGTGCCCGTGGGTGCGGAGAGGAGGAGGCGCTGCGATTCGAGATGGGCACCTCGCTACGTTCGCGCGTTCGGATAGCGGATGGCGGCGAAGACGTGAGAGGCATGCTCTCATTCGGCAAGCTCGACGCCTTGGTTGCGGGAAACAGCGCGTTTGCCGAGAGCGTGCGGACCTTTGCGGCGCAGCTACTTGGGGAGCTGGGCTGTTCGGTCGATAAGCGCCTCATGGCCGCGTCGCCACAGGGAGAGACGCGCGGGACGAAGTTCCGGTTGCCGTGGCGCAAAAGGAGCGGTGGTGCACGATGAGCTTGATGCATCGGATAGCCCGTGTCCAAGCCGGCGGTGGGAGCGCCCGCGCGGAGGGGCCGCAACGCGGACGCGCATCGTGTGTGACGGATTCGCCAGACTCCGTCCCGCGGGCCATGAGGGTGCATATCATGCGCCTGATGATGGATCGCGTTGGGTTTGCCGAGGTTGCCCGTATCGTCAAGGTGCCCGACGTCGAACAGGCGCGCGTCGAGTTGCGGCCGGCCCTCGAGGCGGTCATCAATGCGGATACGACAATCGACCTGGGCGTGCGAGAGCGTGAGCGCGTTATCTCCGATGTGCTTGATGACGTGGTGGGGCTCGGCCCCTTGCAGTCGTTGCTGGAAGACGATGAGGTGACCGAGATCATGGTCAACGGCTGCGCATCGACCTTCATCGAGCGCGGCGGCGTGTTGAGTCCAATAGGCAGGCCATTTGAATCGGATGAGCAGATACGCATCCTCATCGACCGGATCATATCGCCGCTGGGTCGCCGTGTCGATGAGCGAAGCCCCATGGTGAACGCGCGCTTGCCGAACGGTTATCGCGTGAATGCGGTGATCCCGCCAGTCGCCATCGACGGCCCCACGCTCACCATCCGAAAGTTCTCGGATCGGATCAGCTCATTGGAGCACCTGGTGCGCTTGGGGTCTCTTCCGGCATGGTACGCGCAGATGCTCTCGTTCGCCGTGCGCCTTCGTGAGGACCTTGCGGTGGTAGGTGGCACGGGATCGGGAAAGACGACCCTGCTCAATGCCCTGTCGTGCGAGATTCCGCATGGCGAGCGGATTGTGACCATAGAGGACTCGGCCGAGCTCAAGTTCACGCACCATCCGCACGTCGTCCGGCTCGAAGCGCGCGAGGCGTCGATTGAGGGTGAGGGAGCTGTCACGATCCACGACCTGCTGGTGAATGCGTTGCGCATGCGCCCCGACCGCATCGTGGTGGGTGAGGTGCGCAATCGCGAGGCCATCGACATGCTCGAGGCCATGAGCACCGGCCACGATGGTTCGCTTACGACGTTGCATGCGGGCAGTGCCGAGGAGGCGGTGGTCCGCCTGACCTTGCTCGCCCGTTACGGCATCGATCTCGCAAGCTCCCTCATCGAGGAGCAGATCGCGATGGCGCTCGACGGGATCGTGATGTCGGTGCGAACCCCGTCGGGCAGGAGATACGTCTCGTCGTACACGGGGGTGTCGCGTGCGCCGGGAGGCGGCGTCGAATTGACTGAGTACGTGCGTGGGGACGCCGTCGCCCACACGTGGGAATTGGTTCGGGAGCCACCGTTCATTGGCGAGGCGCTGCGAACGGGGGCGCTGGAGCAAGAGGAGGTCGATAGATGGAGGTCATCGTGTCAGCGAGCGTTGGAGTGCTCACGACCATCAGCCTAGCGGGCCTGTTGGCTCCCGGCCTGTCTGGTGAGTTGACGATCGCGCGCAGGCGGCTCGCGCTCATTTTGAGGGGCGTGGAACGAGCGTTGCGCCATGTGCGCGATGAGATTGAGGGGAAGCTTGCCGCGCGCGGTGTCCTCACCCCGCGTAAGCGGGCGGAGCGCGACCGAGTTGAGCGCGCGATGCCCGAGGCGTTTGGCTCGTTGGCGGTTTCTCTTGGTTCGGGCCTGTCTCTTTCCCAAGCGATGCAGTATGTGGGCAGCCGTGCGGAGGAACCGGTGCGCACCGAGTTCCTACACGCCTCTGCGCTCATGACCTGCGGTGTCTCGTCGGTCGATGCTCTTGATGAGTTGGTGGAGCGCCTCGATGCGCCCGCTTTGGATTTGGTGGTGCTCGCCCTCAAGGTTTCCCGCAGGACAGGAGCGGCATTGGGCGGGTTACTCTCAGAAGCCGCCGGGTTGGTTGGGGAGCGCATAGCCCTGATGCGCCAGCTCGAGGTGAAGACGGCGCAAGTGCGCATGTCGGCTCGATTGGTAGCCGGAATGCCCGTCTTTATGGTGGGGTTCCTCTCGTTGGCGTCGAGTGATTTCCGGGCGGGAGTGTTCACACCTTCCGGCCTTGGGTCTCTGGCCGTCGCGTTGTTCCTGAACATATTCGCTTGGTCGATCATCCGCAAGATCATGCGAGTTGGTGTGTGATGCGAGGGGTGTATATCGCCATACCGGTCGTGGCATCTGGTTCGCTGGCAACGATATCTGCCTTTCTCTTTTTGGGATGGGCAAGTGACGACCGTCGGCTTACCTGCACCCGTTGGGCGCAGACGTTGCGAAGGGATGGCGCGCGGATCGTCGCATCACTTGAAGCGATGGTGCGTAGGGTTCTGAGGGTGGAGGCCCCCTCGAGGGCTTCTGCAACGTTGAGCGAGGTTTCCGAGATGATCGATATCGTTCGTCTGGGCCTGTCCGCCGGCTTGTCGTTCGATGCGGCTGTGGGCATGTACTGCGATGGCAGATCGGGCGGGCTCTCCACGCGTCTGGCGCAGGCGCGCGTGTCGTGGCAATCGGGTTTGACGACGCGGGAAGAGGAGCTCCAGGCGGTTGCGCATGAGGTGGGATTGAGGGCGCTCGAGGTGTTTGCGGTCGCCGTTTCCCAGGCTCTCGAGCTGGGCGCGCCGTTGTCCGAGACGCTTGAGGGACAAAGCCGGGAGATCCGCGCCGCCCATCGCGCCGAGGTTGAACGTCAAATCGAGCGGGCTCCGGTCAAGCTCCTCATACCAACGGGGACGCTCATCTTGCCCGCCTTGTTGTTGTCCATTTTGGGCCCGCTGCTTGCTGCCGGCGGGATGATGTAGGGAGGTACCCATGATTGCACTAGTCGAGTATCTGGCCGAGGTTTGTGAAGAAGCGCGCGCTCGCGCTACGGTTGCCTGCCAACAAGTGGGCAATGCATGCATCAATGCCGCCCATGAGGAGAAGGCGCAGGGAACGACCGAGTACGCGATTTTGGTTGGCGTGCTGGTGGTGATAGCGATCATCGCGATCATCGCGTTTCGAGACAAGGTGAGCGAGCTGTGGAACGCCATTTCGAACGGAATCAACGGTCTGTGAGTGGACGCGCACTGCGTGCGCTCGTCTATGTCCTGCCCCTTGTCTGCATAGGCATCGCGATTGTCGCGGCACTGATAGGGCAGGGTGCGACGCAGGTTGATGACGATGTCTTCACGCGGGATGAGGCTGAGGCGGGAGGGCAGGCTGGCGTATTGGAGCGTGCGCGAGCGTTATTGGGCGCGAAGACGCGCGAGAGCTCGACCGAGACGTTTTTACGCGATTTGGCTCTCAACTCGCGTGCTCAAGACGCTGGTGCGACGGCTTCGGATGGCGAGGGGGCAACCGATGCCCTGTGTTGGGTCGAGGAGGTTGATCTTCCCGTTGTTGCCGAGAACGTGCTGCGTGCCTATGCGGATACCGGAGAGGCAAGGCTTGCCGCCAGCGGCTACCTCGATATGCAGGGAAATGTTTGGGGCGCCATCGTGCAGGGAGGGGATGCTTGGTGCGACGTGGTCCTGGTGAATACGGAAGGCGGGCGGGAGAGCACGGTCAGGGTGACTCGACTGCTTCTAGGCGAGGTCTAGCGCGCTCCCGCCGTGCAGGGAGGTGCCATGGAAGGCTGGATAAGGCGATGGTTGGGGTATGGCACCAGCATGGACGGCTGGTGCACGTGCTTGGTGAGCGGGCGGCGCAGGGGACGGTCGAATACGCCCTCACCGTCGTTGCGCTTCTTGCGATGGTGGTGGGAATGGCGGCGTTGTGGCGTGCTGCCGTTGACGGGACGCTTGCGGAGCTCGTGCGCGCCGCGGCATCGCATGCGTTCAGTGCGGGAGGAGCCATCGACATATCCCTGTATTGAGATGTTGGCAGAGGACCGCGCCCAGGCGACTGTCGAGGCGGCCTTGCTGATTCCATCGTTTCTGCTGCTGTTGCTGCTCATGCTCCAGCCCGTCTGCCTGCTCTACACGCGCGCGATCATGGAATCCGCGGCTGCCGAGACGGCTAGGTTGATGACGACGGCCACGCTGGAGGACGACGAGGCATATCGGGCGTTCGCGCTTCGCAGGCTCTCCGCCATACCTGATCTGGCGATCTTTCATGCGGGAGGTTCCCAATCATGGGAGATCGAGTGTGGGCGCGCGGCAGATACGGGTGGAACCGTCCGCGTATCCATCGAGGGGCATGTTCGGCCGCTTCCCATCTTGGGGGCGTTTGCGGGTGCGATGGGCGAGGTGAACGGATACGGCGATGTGCGGATGCGGGTCGATGTCTCGTATGAGGGCAGGCCAGAGTGGCTGGAGGGTGAGTATGCGGAATGGGTTGAGATGTGGGATACATGAGTTGAGGGCTGACCTTCTTGGAAGCCGGTGGCCCCGCACGCGCAACGCGCGACGCAGAGTGCGATGGGGCATCGATATGTTTCTCGAGGACGGTGCCTATACGACGGTGGCATCAGCCGTTGCGATGTTGATGGTGCTGGCGCTGCTGTTCTCGGCATCGTTGGCGGTATGGTCGGCGGGCAGGTCGGGCGATGTGCAGGCCCGTGCGGATGCCACCGCGCTTGCGGGGGCGAATGTGGTCTCTTCGTACCATACAGTGGCGACGGTACTCGACGCCTGCTCGCTGAGCTTGGGGCTTGCCGGTTTTGCCATGACGGGCGTGGGGTTGATTGGGGCGTTCGTGCCGGGCGCACAGGGTGCTGCGGCAAAGACGCTGGACGCCGGCCTCGATATGCTCGAGACCAGGAACACCTTCGTGACATCGGCTTCGCGGGGCCTTAAGACCCTCGAGGACTCGTTGCCGTATCTGGTTGCCGCCAACGCCACCCGCTCCTGCACAGCGCAGAATGGCGAATCGACCACGTATGCCGGCAGCGCGTTGGCGGCTCCCTCAACATCGGCATCGGAGTTCCCGGCGCTCGAGGGCGACCAGATATCAATCGGGGAACTTGAGCGAGAATCCGGTGAATTGGAGCAGACAGCGGCAGATCTGGCACGCGCGGCGGAGCATACGGCGGCAAAGAAGGAGGCGGCGTGGCTAGCGGATTGTGGGCGCGATGGCATGAACATGCAGGAGCGGGCGGGGCGGCTCTCGGGCATTGCGGATCATGACAACCCCGATTTCGCATCGAGCATGGTGTGGGAGCCGAATGTCGCCCTCGATCGCGCTCGGGCGTATTATCGCTGGCGCTATGACCACGATGCTCCCGAAGGGCAAGGGGCCGAAGCCCGTGCCGACGCCGCCGCACGCCATGCGTTTTACGGCTTTGCGATTAAGACGCTCGCGGGCGCTGAAGTCGTTGAGCGGGACGGCACGATCACCTCGACGGTCAAGTTGCTGCCCAGAAATACCGAGGAAGTGCGGAAGACAAGTCTGTATACCGATGCCGCGTGGCCCTCGAGCAACGAGGACGATGGTCTCACTCTGCATTTCTCTTCTTCGTGCCCCGGTGCTCAGGGGGCGGCGGGCCCCTCGCTTTCGCTTGAGTCGCTTGATCAAGGTGCCGCGCGGGAGTGCGAGGTGTGCCGGTTCAGTATTGGCGACGTGGGAAAGGCCCCCGCCGCATCGACGAGCATAGACAACGGCTTTGAGTACCATCTGCGAGCCTTCACGTTGGCGCTTGACGACTACGTGGCCGCGCGTCAACAGGAGCTCGACGAGCAGGCACGTTCACGTGGAGAGGCGGAACAGGTGAGTAGTGCATTTGAGGAGGCGATATTGGGCCTTTCGGGCAAACGGCCGCGTATCGCCCCTCCCGGTAGGGACGGGTGCATCGCGCTCGTCGTCGCATCCGCCACGCAAACGCCCGAAGACCTGCAATCGCCGTTTGCCACGACGGAGCACGTGGCAGAGCGCGGTGCCGTTTCGGCTGCGGTCCTCGCGCCCGACGAGGCGACGCGTCAAAACAACGTCCTCTCAGGGTTTTTCAGCTCCCTGGAAGGGCGCGTTGGGTCGGGAGGAGCGGTCGGTCTCGTTGATTCGGTGATGGATTTGTGGGGTGATCTACTCACTTCCTACGGTGAGTCGAGCGCCGGGATAGACCGCGCCTTTTCCGACCTTGCAGAGGGCCTGGGAAGGATCGGCATCGGCTCGGTGGGCACTTGGCTCAAGGATCGATTGCAGGGAATCGTGCGAACCCTTGGCATAGAGCCGGTCGACTTGAGACAGCGAAAGCCGGTGCTCACCGATAGCTCGCTCGTGGCATCGCGCGCGGGTATGCAGGATTATGCCCATATCCAAGGTGCATTGCGGAGCATTCCCGCCGGCGCAACGGATCCAGAGGCGATTTTGCAGGCCGTCGGCTATGCAGTGGGGGAACGCATCATGTCCATGGAATTCACCATTGCCGAAATCCCGCTGCCCGGCGGCGGCTCCCTGCCACTTACGGTGCGCGTGAGCGACATCGCGTCAATTGGGGGAGGCGGTTCGTGATGGGTGAGACATGCCGTGCGGAGGATCGCGCTCAGGCGACGGTCGAAATGGCCGTCGTCGCTCCCGTCATGCTGGTGCTTGCTCTGATTGTCTACAACGTGATGATGTTCGTGTCAGCTACAGCGCGGTTTGACCGGGTGGCGCCCGATGTCGTGCTCGCGCACGGTGTGGCGCCAGCGGGAGATGCGACGGGGGTGCTCTCGGGGGCATCTGCCGCGGCGCAGGTTGAGAAGCAGCTCGCACAAGCCATGGATGGTCATGAGGTACGCGTCGAAGTAGTGGTTGAGGGTGGTGAAGGGAGCGACGGCTCGGATCGTGGATCCCTGCTCAGCCTTGTGGGGAGTTTGCGGACCTATCGGTGCACCTTGCGATATCGTCCGTGGCCCCAGGGTCTTTCCATTGCAGGAGTGGACCTGGGGGCGCCGTTCGAGCTTGTCCATAGCAAAGCCGTGACGGTCGATCCGTGGAAGTCGGGGGTGATTGTGTGACCGCATGTCATGAGGCGGCTACCTGTACCGCAGTTTCCCGCGCGCTGCACGACCTTGGCTGGGAGGGGCAGGTCGAAGAGGCGAAGACGTTCGCGCGCCGTCTTGCGGGCTTCGTGGCTCTTCCCGCGACGGTCGGCGCAGGGCGTGTTCGCATCCTCGTGTTTCCCCGCTGCCGGTCGGTCCACACTTGGTTCATGTGGATTCCGCTCGATATCGCCTTCGTCGATGCGTCCGGTCATATCCTCGCGCGCCATGATGGCGTCATGCCCTGGCGCGTGCTCTCGTGCTCGGCAGCAGCGTTTGTCATCGAGCGCCCCTCGGCGCTATTGGCACGATCGGCGCGTGGCGGTGCGGGGACTATTTTTGGCAAAAACAAAAAACTTGCTTGACCGCTTGGAAAACTATGGGTATATTAATCACCGCTGTCAACGACAGCGCATATAGTGGCTGGGTAGCTCAGTTGGTAGAGCAGAGGACTGAAAATCCTCGTGTCAGGGGTTCGATTCCCTTCCCCGCCACCCTTTGAATTTGAAAGACCTCCCAAAAATGGGAGGTCTTTTGGTTTAGGTCTTCGATGTCTCATCGCGCTCGGTGGGGGTATCCTAAGAACTTAGATAGGAATTGTGCACAGGGAGAGGTGTCCATGTTCGACAGGGTTCGCGGTGTCAATCTGTCTGGTTGGTTCATCTTGGAACCATGGGTCACGCCCTCATTGTTCGCCGCTACTGGTGCTTCCAACGACGGCGAGCTTCAGCAGGTGCTAGGACCCGCCGCCTATAACGAGCGCGTTCGCGAGCACTACGAGACGTTCGCCACCGAGCTCGACTTTAAGAGAATGTCGGCGATGGGGCTCAACGCCGTGCGCATTCCGCTTCCCTGGTATGCGTTTGGCGCGCAAAACGAGCATGAATCCTATATTTCCTGCATCGACTATATCGATCGCGCCATGGAATGGGCCAATAAATACGAGATGAAAGTTTTGCTTGATCTCGCGACGGTCCCTGGTGGCCAGGGGGATTCCAACAGCTCTCCCACCATACCCGATATCGTGGCCGACTGGCACTCTTCTGCAAATGGCCGTGCTACCGCGCTCGAAACCCTCGAGCGCCTTGCCGAGCGGTACGGCGAGCAAGAGCCCCTGCTTGGCATCGAGTTGCTCGATTCTCCCGTTATGAGCGTGCGCACGGGGCTTTTTTCCACCAGCGTGGGAATTCCCAGGCACTATCTGCGCAATTTCTATCGCGATGCGTATGAGGTCGTGCGCCGTCATATGCCAACGCGCAAGATGGTCGTCTTCTCCGATTCGGGCCATCCGGACGCTTGGAAGCGCTTCATGGCAGGTGAGCAGTACCAGAATGTGGTCATGGACCTGCACCTCTATCATTTCAGGGACGAGACCGCCCAGGACATCACGTCCCCCAAAGGGCTCACCGCCGCGCTCAATCGCAACAAGACGCTGATCCGCGAGGCAAAGAGCCTCAAGTTCCCTGTCATCGTTGGCGAGTGGTCGGGTGCCGCCGTGCTCTCGGGATCTTCGGTCACACCGGAGGGTCGCCGTGCCTATGAGCGCGTATTCGTTTCGAACCAGCTCGCAACGTTTGATGCGGCGGACGGCTGGTTCTTCCAAACGTGGAAGACCGAACGTCGTCTTCCCGCATGGGATGCGCGCGTGGCGCTTGCCCCACTCGAGCGTGCCATGATGGAGTAGCCCATGCCGAACACCGTTCGCTCTGGCGACCTTGAGAAACGTTCAGATGTCCCAGGGCTTCTTTCCCTGGTGGGCACGCCCATCGGCAATCTGGGAGACCTGTCCCCGCGTGCCGCCGAGACCTTTCGCACTGCGGACCTCATCTGCTGCGAGGACACGCGCGTCACCTCCAAGCTCCTGGCCCACCTCGGCATTTCAAAATCCCTTATGCGCTGCGATGACAACGTGATCGCCCAACGTGCCCCCGAGCTCGTGGAGCGTGTGCTCGCCGGTGAGCGCATCGCGTTCGCCTCGGACGCGGGCATGCCGAGCGTGTCCGATCCCGGTCAGGTGCTTGTTGAGCTCGCGCGCCGCGAAGGAGCCCCCGTGGAGGTCATTCCCGGCCCCTCGGCGTGTGTGACCGCCCTGGTCCTGTCGGGCATCCCGAGCGACCAGTTCTTCTTTGAGGGGTTTCTCCCGCGCAAGCACGGCGAGCGCGTGCGCAGACTTCAGCGCCTCGCGTCCATTCCGGGCGCGCTCATCTTCTACGAGTCCCCGTATCGTGCGGAGGCATCGCTCAAGGCGATCGCCGAGGTGTTCCCGCAGCGTATGGTCGCGCTCTGCCGCGAGCTCACCAAGCTGCACGAGGAGGTCTTGCGCGCTCCTGCCCCAGAGCTGCATGAGCAGGTTGTGGCGCGTGGCGAGCTCAAGGGCGAGATGGTGATCGTGGTGGCGCCTCCCACCCAAGAGGAGCTTGAGCGCCATGAGGCCGCACTCGCCGCGGGATCTCAGGTGAACGCGGCTGCCGATCCCGACGAGCTGCTGCGTTCCGACATCGCCGAGGCCCTGGCTGCCGGGGAGCCCGCCAACGCCCTAGCCAAGCGCCTGGCCCAAAAGTATTCGCGCAAGAAGCGCGACGTCTACGCCAAGGTGCTCGAGCTGCAGCAGCAGTGACGTGCGTCCGGTGTGCCGATGGCACGTCCAACCCCAGCGCCCCCTTGTGCCAAAGGGGTCCGTCCCCCAATGGCACACCGGGCATTCCTGCTAGAATGAAGAATTGCATGAACAACCAGCGAGAAGGAAGCCGCGCATCATGAGCACGAAGCCGTCCTACTACATCACCACGCCCATCTATTACGTGAACGCCGACCCGCATCTGGGAACCGCGTACTCGACCATCATCGCCGACGTCCAGGCGCGCTATCGCCGTGCCGCCGGCTACAGCGTCAAGTTCCTGACCGGTATGGACGAGCACGGCCAGAAGGTGGCAGAAGCCGCCGAGAAGCACGGCATGACCCCGCAGGAGTGGTGCGACTCCCAGGCACCGCATTTCCACGATCTGTGGCGTGAGCTGGAGATCTCCAACGACGACTTCATCCGCACCACCGAGCCGCGCCAAAAGCGCGCCGTCCAGTATCTGTGGGAGCGCATGCAGGAGGCTGGCTACATTTACAAGGGCAGCTACGACGGTTGGTACTGCGTGCCGGACGAGACCTTCTTCACCGAGACCCAGGTCGAGAAGGCCGACGAGGCCCGCGGCACGGAAGGACAGCACCTCTGCCCCGACTGCGACCGCCCGCTCGAGCGCGTTAAGGAGGAGAGCTGGTTCTTCAAGCTCTCCGCGTTCCAGGACAAGCTGCTCGCCCTGTATGACGAGCACCCGGATTTTGTCCAGCCCGACTTCCGCATGAACGAAGTCCGTTCCTTCGTGGAGGGCGGCCTGAATGATCTTTCCGTCTCCCGCACTTCCTTCGACTGGGGCATCGAAGTGCCCTTCGACGCCGACCACGTCACCTACGTGTGGTTCGACGCCCTGACCAACTACATGACCGCCGTGGGCTATGGCGCCGCGGGCGACGAGGCGGCGGCCGACTTCGCCTACCGCTGGCCTGCGCAGACCCATATCGTCGGCAAGGACATCATCCGCTTCCACTGCGTGATCTGGCCCGCGATGCTCATGGCGCTGGGCGAGGCCCTGCCCGAGCACGTCTTCGCGCACGGCTTCCTTACCGTCAAGAACGAGGAGACCGGCAAGGCCGAGAAGATGTCCAAGTCCCGCGGCAACGCCATCGCCCCGCGCGAGGTCATTGAGAAGCTCGGCGTGGAGGGCTACCGCTACTACTTCATGACCGACGTCACCCCGGGCACCGACGGCGCCATCAGCTTTGGGCGCATGGAGCAGGTCTACAACGCTGACCTCGCCAACAGCTGGGGCAACCTAATCTCGCGCTCCACCAACATGTGCATCAAGTACTTCGACGGCGTCACGCCCGAGCGCGACGCCACGGCCGCCGGATACGCCGAGAATCCGCTGGCCGCGACCGCCGAGGGCATCTTCGAGCGCTATGCCGCCAAGATGGAGGCCTTCGCCTACGGCGATGCCGCCAAGGAGGTCATGGACCTCATCCACGCCGCCAACCACTACATCGAGGACTCTGAGCCCTGGACGCTCGCCAAGGATCCCGCGAAGGTGGGCGAGCTCGCCAACGTGATCTGGAACCTGCTCGAGGCCATCCGCATCTCCGCGCACCTGCTCATGCCGCTCATGCCGAGCACGAGCGCCGAGGCCCTGCGCCGCATCGGCTGCGAGGGCGAGGCCGCGACCGATGACATGGCCGCCGCCTGCGCGTGGGGCCAGCTCACTGCGGGGCTGCCGGTCGAGAAGGGCGACGCCCTGTTCCCGCGTCTGGGCTAACGATGACGACTTCCCCGCTGGCAAATCCCACCGCGACACGCGAGATGCTCGAGGCCTTTGGATTGGCGACCAAGCATCGCCTGGGCCAGAACTTCCTCGTCGACAACCATGTGATCGAGCGCATCATGGCGCTCGCCGACCTCTCCGGCTCCGAGCGCGTGCTCGAGGTGGGTCCCGGCATCGGCACGCTCACACTTGCGCTCCTTCAGGAGGCCGCGCACGTGACGTCCATCGAGATGGATTCCGAGCTTGAGCAGGTGTTGGCTGCGCATGCCATGGACCATGACAACTTCAGCTTCATCATGGGCGACGCACTCGCTGTCCCGCCGACGGCCATCGCCGAGGCGAGCGGCGGCGAGCCCACCATGCTCGTGGCGAACCTGCCCTATAACGTTGCCGCCACCATCATCTTGCAGTTCTTCCAGACCATGCCGAGCCTCGAGCGTGCGGTCGTCATGGTGCAAAAAGAGGTGGCCGATCGCATCGCCGCCGTGGCGGGCACCAAAGCGTATGGCGCCTACACGGTAAAGCTTTCCCTGTATGGCGAGGTGACGGGGCGTTTTGAGGTGCCGCCACGCTGCTTCATGCCCGCCCCGCACGTGGACTCCGCCGTCGTGCGCATCGACCGCGTCGACGCCCTCGCGTGCGCCGGGCTGGCGTGCCTCGAATCGGATTATGCCCCGATCGATGCTGCGTGCGTGTCGTGCGTGGTCGACGCCGCATTCGCCCAGCGTCGGAAGACCATCCGCAACTCCATGAGCTCAAACGGTTTTGACAAGGCGGCACTCGACGTGGCGTTCGAGGCATGTGGCATTGCGCCCACCGCGCGCGCCGAGGCGCTCACCACGGATGAGTTCATCAAGCTCGCAGCCGTTCTTTCGGAATCGTTCGACTAGGACCTTTCGCACATGCCGATTGTCTACACCAAAAAGAACAAGACGTTCACGCTTCCTGCGCCTCAGGCACCGCTTTACGACACGCATGCCCATCTGCGGTCGTTTTGGGGGAAGGACAAAGGCATGGCGGACGTTTTCGCCCGCGCATACGAGGCTGGCGTTCGCTCGCTGGTTACCCTGTACGATCCCGTAGCCGATCGCAGTGAAGAGACTCCGGACGCCCGCGCGTTTTCCGCGTGGCTTAAGGCGGCGGTCAATTGCGCGGCGGAGAACGGTTCGCCGCTTGCCGTGAGGTACCTCGTGGGCGTGCATCCATATGGTGCCCCCGAGTACACCGATGCGCTGCATGCGCAGGTCGAGTCCGCGTTGGAAGATCCGCTCTGCGTGGGCGTGGGCGAGGTTGGCTTGGATTACCATTTCGATGCGGACGATGACATCGAGGCGGCTCCGCACGATCTGCAGATGGACGTCATGGCGCGGCAGGTCGAGCTTGCCGTTGCTCGCAATGTTCCGGTTGAGCTTCATCTTCGCAATGACTACGGGGATGAATCCCGCGAGGCCCATGCCGATGCAGCGCGCGTGCTCGAACAGGTGGGTGTTCCCGCTTCGGGTTGCGTGCTCCACTGCTTTGGTGAGGATCGCACCACCATGGAGCGCTTCCTTGCCCTTGGGTGCCACATTGCATTTGGCGGTGCTGCAACCTTTAAGCGCAACGATGCGGTCCGCGAGGCATTTGCCGCTTGTCCGCTCGACCGCTTGCTGCTCGAGACTGACTGCCCGTACATGGCGCCCGAGCCCATCCGCGGACTGGAGTGCGAGCCGGCCATGATCGCCCAGACCGCCGATGTGCTGGTATTCGACCGTGTGGATCGCACTGGCGAGCTACCGAAGACGGTCGCTCAGGCGGCGTGGGATAACGCGGTCGGCTTGTTTGGGTAGAAGGTCATACAGGGCGCGACATGAACCCGCGCGTTGCGTGAGCCAAGGAGATCGATACTATTGAGCAGCAAGAAGAAGACTCACGGCACTCGTGCGTCGCAGGATGACGGACGCCGCAAGGCGGAGGATGTCCGCGCCATGGAGACCGCGCGTGAGCTCCGCGCCCGTCGTGAAGCGGCGCAGGGTCCCGCGCCCATCGACAACGAACTGCACCGCGAACTGCCCCTCGCGCGCGTGGCGTACGGATTGCTCGCTGTCACCGTGTTCGCATTCATGGTGTCGCGTCTTGGCGTTTACCTGGGCAACCACGATCTGGAATCGGTTGCCAGCATAGCCACGACCCTGCTGTTCATCACCACGTTCGTGACATGGTTCATCTCGCGCCATCAGGCGAAAAAGCTCACACAGGAGCGCGACGGGCGCTAAGCTTCCGCTTGCGGCCAGCGGGCACAAGCTCAACGCAGTGGGCTCAAAGCAGCTACTTATGCCGCGCCCCAGCTGTCATAGCCCAGTGGATTGGCGACCTCGTTCACGACGACCGACTTGGCCGTACTCGGCCTGCCCTCGAACAAGCGGATCAGCCGGTCGAATTTAATCATGAGCCACTCGAACGGGTTGGGCTCCGGCACGGATTCCGCGGAGACGAGGTTAGCGCTTCCCACGGTTACATCCCCTTGCCGCAGGGACATGGTGCCCACGGTTGCGCCCTGCTCGACGGCTCCGTCCAGTTCGTCATACTCCACGTCCTGCACGAGCTCATCGCCCAGACTAAATACACTGAACGTCGCGTTGGGGTCCTCGAGGGTGACCGCGGCAGTTCGGTCGCACCATGCGCTACACGTCGCCTCGCCCACCAGTGGAACGCCGTTGCGTGTGACGGGGGTGTTGATGTAGGGCACCGTGGCGATGTGGTCGTAGTACCAGTTCGCCAAGGCGAGCGTGTCGGCAAAGCGCGTGTCGTTGTCTGCGGCGCCGAAGATGGCCACGTAGACCTCGCCGCCGTCCTCGCGCGAGAACGCGCCCACAAAGCAGTTACCCGCCTCCATCGTGGTGCCGGTCTTGCCGCCGATGTTGCCCTCCTGTCCGTGAATCTGGTTACGAACGGTCAGCGTGAGCGTGCGCTGGCTGCCATCGGCGGAGGTTACGGAAATCGATGTGCGGTCGCTGTTGTCAATCGCGCGGAAGCTCTCGTTTTTCATGGCGGCTGCGAACACCGCGGTTACGTCGCGCGTAGTCGAATGCAGATTGCCCGCCCAACTGTCGAAATCGAGGCCGTGCGGGTTCTCAAAAACCGTATCCGTGCAGCCCAGCTCCTTCGCCTTTTGGTTCATGGCCTCAATGAACGTGGAATAGGGGTCGGTGGTCGCAGGGTCGATCTTGGCTCCGGCGGCGATGGCGATCGCCGTTGCCGCATCGTTGCCGCTCATGACCATGAGGCCCGTGAGTGCGTCCTCCATGGTGAGGACGTCTCCCTCCAAAAGGCCCAGGCTCGATTCGCCCACCGTCGCCGCGGCGTAGTCGACCGTGACGATATCGGTGAGCTCGCAGTGCTCAAGCGCCACGAGGGCGGTCATGACCTTGGTGACCGAGGCGATCTTGATGGGCTCGTCCGCATTGCGCTCATAGTAGGCCAGACCGTCTTGGCCCAGCACCATGGCATGTGGCGCGGTGATGTCGGGCAATTCGCCCTGTTCGATGCCGCGGTCCGCCGCCGTGGTCCCCAGGATGACGTCACTTGTGCGAATTTCAGCATGGGCCGGTATGGGGAAGCCGGCGAAAAGGGCGAGGGCTGTGGTGAGGGCTGTGGCGATTGTGGCTGCGCGGGGTTTTCTCATAAGAACCTCTTTGGGGATTCGGAAGCCAGGGGAGTGCGCTCAGCGCGATGCCTCAAGATTACCGCAAATGATGTCCCACGTATAAAACGGCTACTTGGCATTTCGCTTAGCATTTGCTTAATGCATCTGTAAAGGGGTGCGCGGAAATGGAGTCTTCGCCATAATGGGCGTGGGTGAAAGGAGCATGCTATGGAGACGCCGCGCATTCTGGTCGTGGATGACGAGAAGACCATCACGGATTTGGTGGGTATCTATCTGCGTAACGAGGGCTATGACGTCACGCTGGCGTATACGGGCGCCGATGCGGCGCGGCTGATCTTGGAGCAAGAGTTCGACCTTGCTGTGCTGGACATCATGCTCCCCGACGTCGACGGTTTTGAGCTGCTGCGCACCATTCGCTCTGAGCGCACCTACCCCGTGATCATGCTCACCGCGCGCGATAGCCAGTCCGACAAGATAGAGGGTCTGACACTCGGCGCGGACGATTACATGGTCAAGCCGTTTCGCCCTCTTGAGTTGGTGGCGCGCTGCAAGGCGCAACTTCGCAGGTACACGAGTTACGGCAGTCGCGAGCAGGCTGTTGCTGCCGAGGAGGCGGGGCCCATCATCTCGTTCAACGGGCTCTCCATCAACAAGGATGCTCGCACGGTGACGGTGGACGAAAAGCCCGTGCGTTGCACGCCCCTCGAGTACTCGATTTTGCTGTATCTCGCCGAGCATCGCGGGAGCGTGGTGCCGGTTGAGGAGCTCTTCCGTGCCGTGTGGGACGAGGAGTTCATGGCAGGGTCCAACAACACCGTCATGGTGCACATCCGGCACCTGCGTGAGAAACTGGGCGACGACGCCCAGAACCCGCGTTTCATCAAGAACATCTGGGGCGTCGGTTATACCATCGAGAAGTAGCGAAACCGCAGGTAAAAGCTCGAGCACCTGCCATGCTGGCACGTGATCTTGCAACGCAGGATTGCAAGATTTATCCAATCCGCCAGCCTTTCACGGTGGTTTGCATGATGTCGAGGATGCTGTGGCGGATATTGGGCGGGCAGGAACGGAACAGTTTGATGGCGTGAAGCTCCTCCTCGGTGAGTGGTTCGTAGCGGGCGGGCTCGTCATGCTCGGGGGTGGAGGCAAACCCGAGGATGTCGTTGGGCGTGCAGCAAAGGCGTTCGGCCAGGGCGGTGATACGCCCTGCCCCCAATTCAATGCGCCCGCTTTCCCAAGAGCTGTACGTCGCTTTGCTTACACCAAGGTCGTAGGCGATTTCCGTCTGCGTAAGGCCACGCGCTTTGCGCAGTCGGGCAAGTTGCGTCTTGCCCCGCTCAGTTTTGTCTTGCTTACCCATTTGGTGCCTCCAGTTTTAGCGATAGGAAACACACTGCTGGGTTTTCTGTAATTAGTTCGTTAATAATAAATATTATGGAGAGAATCGCCTAAAGGGTTTATTAATAGTAAACTTGACCAAGCGATAAGCTGATATCCACCGCCCGCATATTTTAGGGGGAGGGGTATCGGTAACTGCCGTTGCCAATAGGCGGCGTGTCCATACCCTCTTGTCGACGTGGTGCCAAGAGCAGACCTCGGTGGGTTGGGGAATGTATAGCGGACGTTTTGCCGGTCATGCACCGGGTGGGCGTAGCCATAGGGCTCGCCTTAGCATGCGTCCGTCTGAGCATTTCCCGCCCTCGATAGGAATGTTCTTAAGGCGGTGATGTACGTGCAGTGGTATGTGATCCAGGTGATGAAAGGGCGCGAAGACGCTATGGCCTCGCTGATTGGCCGCGTTGTACCCAAGCGCCTGTTGCAAGAAGTGTTTTCACCTAAATACGAGACCGAGATCAAGGTTCGCGGCCGGTGGGTTCCCGTGCAAAAGCCCTTGCTACCGGGGTACCTCATCGCGGTGTGCGATGACCCCAAAGCGGTTGAGGCCATGCTGCTCGACATGGACGAATTCGCGAGGCTGCTGGCCCAAGGCAATGAGTTTGTGCCGCTGGCGCCCGACGAGGTCGAGATTATTGGTGGCTTCACCAAGCCCGGGAATCGCGTGGTGCCCATGAGCATTGGCGTGAAAGACGGCGACCGCGTGGTGGTGACGGGCGGTCCGCTGGTGGGCCACGAAGCCATGGTCAAGGAGATCTGGCGTCGTAAGAGCATTGCGATTCTCGAGGTCAACATGTGTGGCCGCGTGGTGACCACACGCGTTGGCCTGGGCGTTCTTTCCAAGGAGAAGTGGCTGATGCGTGACCTTCGCATCGAGCACGAAACCGCACCTGAAAGGGGTGTTGCGTGAATCAAGGGGGGGGGCTAGCTCCTTGCTAGAAAAAATCGGCACAGGCGCGACCTGCAACGAGGTTGCGCGTGCGAGTTGGGCGGACGGGCCGTGCCTGTTCGCTCTTTTGTGCTGCGGAGCGGATCTGCGCGGGCGCGAAGTGGTGAGCCATGAGTAGCGAGTACATGGACGAGATGCAGAGCGGTGCCTCGGGCACTGGCGCGGTTCCCGAGGACGGGGAGCGCTCGGTGCGCAGGCTGTCCCGGGGCGAGTTCGTCGCGCCGCCCAGGGACGACTCGGTCCCGGCCCCCAGGCCCGGCGGCGCGGGCTACCGCGCGGTCAAGCGGGCCTTCGACCTCGCGTTCAGCTTGGTCGTCATCGCGGTCCTCGCGGTGCCCGTGGCGCTCCTGTGCCTGGCGATCGTCCTCGACAGCCCCGGCGCGCCCTTCTTCCGCCAGGAGCGCGTGGGCCTCGGCGGCAGGAGAATCTACATCTGGAAGCTGCGCAGCATGGTCCCCGACGCGCACTCCAACCCCGGGCGCTACATGACGCCCGAGCAGCTCGAGACCTGGAGGCGCGAGCAGAAGCTCGACGACGACCCGCGCGTCACGCGCGTGGGGCGCCTCCTGCGCCGGACGAGCCTGGACGAGCTGCCGCAGTTCATCAACGTGCTCACGGGCGACCTGTCCGTGATCGGCCCCAGGCCTGTGACCCTCGAGGAGACCTACGAGTTCGGGGACGCGCGCGACGAGTTCCTCTCATGCAAGCCCGGCATCACCGGATGGTGGCAGGTGACCGAGCGCAACGCCGCCACGTGGGAGAACGGCGAGCGCCAGCTGCTCGAGCTCTTCTACGTGCGACACGCGAGCCTGGCGCTCGACCTCAGGATCTTCGTCCGAACGTTCAAGGCCATGTTCGTGGAGAGGACGGGGAAGTGACGGTGGACATCGAAAAGTCGCTAGTATCGATTGTGATGCCTCTTTACAATGCCGAGCCATTTCTTGCCGAAACGATCAATTCGATAATTGCACAGACTTATAAAAACTGGGAACTCATTATTGTGGATGACTGTTCAACTGATTCGTCCCTTACGACCGCGCGCAGGCATGCAAAACGCGACTCGCGGATCAGGGTTTATTCGAATGCGCACAATATGGGGGCCGCCAAGTCACGCAACGCGGGTTTAAAATGTGTTAAAGGTGATTATCTGGCGTTTATGGATGCCGATGACGTATGGGTGCCCGAGAAGCTTGAGCATCAGCTGGCCTATATGAAGAGCTTCGGTCTTGGTATGTGCTTTACGTCATACGAGACGATTGAATCCGACGGTTCACATAGGAATTATGTTCACGTTCCGAAGAGCATTACTTACGACGGATTTCTCAAGAATACTATCACGTGCAGCCATACCATTGCATTCGACCTTTCGATGGTTTCAATTAAAATGCTTGTCTGCCCTGACTATGGGAACGATTTTGATTTTCCAGAAGATATGGTTGTTTGGCTTCAAGTGCTGAAAAACGGCATTGCCGCTGGCGGCTTGGATGAGGTGCTTGCAAAGAACAGGAAGCACAGAGGCTCTCGTTCTTCAAATAAGCTTCACGCTGTGGCGCGAACGTGGAACGCATATAGAAAGATTGAAAGAATCAATCCATTTTATGCGACGTATTGTCTATTTTGGCAGCTGACTCATGCTGTATTGAAAAGAATATAGGATTTCCTTAGCATGAAAATACTATTTCTATCAAATTTGGAGTACGAAGGCTTCGCAGGCCCCACCTATTGCGTCCCTGCATTAATCTCCGCGGTGTCCAAAATAGATAATGTGATTTGGTATAACTTTCAAAATGTTACGCGTGAAGAGTGGAGGACGCTGCCGTTCTATAGGGATCCTAGCGATTTTGCATTTGGAATTAAAACGTTTTGCAGAAATTACTGGCGTCCTGACCTTATTGTTTTCGAGGGGTTTTACGCTTTTCACCCGAATGCGACTCTGCTTCATGTGCTTTCTTCGGGGATACCGTATGTAATTGAACCTCACTGCGCCCTTACTACAGGCGATCAAGGGAAGAAAGCCTTAAAGAAGCGGGTTTGCAACGCGCTTTTTTATACACACTTCGCGCGTGGCGCAGCAGCGATTCACTATCTTACTAAAAAGGAGCGAGATGAGTCCGGTCAACGGTGGAATTCAAGCTTCTTTATAGAGCCTAACGGAATCGCGGTGCCAGATGAGATTCCGAACCGGGAAACCTGGCATGGAGACACACCTGAAATTGTATTTGTAGGCAGAATTGAGCCTTATCAGAAAGGTCTCGATATTCTATTTGACGCATTGGAATTAATTAAAAGTCGATCGGGGGCTTTAAGGTTTCATTTGTCGATTTACGGCAATTCGGTTGATGGGTCCGCCGAAAAACTAAAGAAACGGATTGAGCTTGAAGGCTTAGCGAAAATGGTTTCGATTTGCGAACCCGTCTTCGATGAAAGGAAAGACGCGGTTCTACGCTCTGCAGATTTGTTCTTACTCACATCGCGATATGAGGGAATGCCTATGGGCCTGCTTGAGGCGTGCGCATATGGACTGCCAAGTATTGTTACGACTGGAACGAATATGGGCGACGTTATCCAGGATGAGGGCGCTGGTTGGGTTTGCCCCGTGGCGGCGCTCTCGATTGCTGATGCTATCGAGCGCGCCGTGGCTTCAGCTGATGATTATAGTTTCAGGTCGGCTGCCGCACGGCATGTTGCGGAAAGGTTTTCCTGGCAGGCTATAGCGACCTCGATTCACAACGATTACTGCAAGGTGGTCGCTTGCGAATGATGATCTACACGCTAGAAATGATTCTGATTGGCGTTCTTGCCGCGATTATAGGCGTCGGAAAAACGAAAGACGCTCGAAAACGCTATGTCGTGGCAGTATGCATTATGTTGACATTGGTATCGGGTTTGCGCAGCTACACAGTTGGGGTGGATACCCTTCAGTATTGGAATGCATACCTTACGGCCTGGGCGGATCATTCTTGGTATGAGAGTGGTTTCCTTTGGCTGTTGCGGGCTCTGAATTCGATGAGTGAAAATCCGCAGCTGCTTTTGTTTTTTACCAGCGCGGTAATGACAGGTTGCGTTGGCTATGCGATCTGCCGGTTTAACTGCAATCCCATCATCGCTTTTTTTCTTTATATTACGCTTCTTACATACGCTACATTTATGAATCTAATGCGTCAGGGGCTTGCTGCTGCAATCCTCGTTGCTGCTTTGCCCTGGCTTGCATCGGGTAAACGTTTGCGCTTCGTTTTCGCGGTACTAATAAGTTCCCTATTTCACTCCACGGCGATTGTTATGCTGGCTCTTGTTCCGCTTGCACTAATCAAGCCGTCCAGGAGGATAGTGTTAGGATATGGAGCCGGAGCGATTGCTTTAGCTATTTCCCCTGATTTTATCTGGAGTTTCATCGAAGGCAACTTCGATAAATACTCGACGTATAGCGCATCTGCGTGGTCTGGCGGCAATACGCTCGCCGCTCCACTCATGACAATTATGGATATCTTACTGCTGGCAATCGCTCATGTGTTCGGAGGTTGTCCAGAAGGTGCTGAGGAAGAGGAACGTGTCCTCTTCCATGGAACTATGCTCCAAATTTCGTTTCAGTTTCTCGCTTGCTTCGTTAACATTTTTCAAAGATTGACGACGTATACTTCTATTTTTTTAGTTCTTTATACGGCACAGAGATTTTTAAGAGTTGACACAAAGCTCAAATTCTTGGTTATGTACTTCATCTTTGGCGTTACCACAGCCTTTTTCTTCGTAATCATGATTTATCGACCAGAGTGGCACGGTGTCGTACCGTTCTCCTTTTTCTGGCAGTAGTAGTTGGGAAATGTGCATATGAGTGTTGTCCTAGACAAGATAATGCGTGCAGCCAAGCATGCGATGCTATCGAGTAATCCTGTGTACCGGTTTGAGAAAATGCGGCTGGCAAGAAAACGGGGTCACTTGAATCTCCCCAGCTATGAAGAGGCTCGTGCCCGTTTGCTTGGGCTTAGGCCACCGCTGGATATAACGCCGCCTAAAGCACATTCTCTGTGGCCCGAGGTGCCGAAATACGATACCTCTGTCATAGTTCCCTGCTATAACGCTGCACCTTTTGTTGAGCAGTCAATACATTCAGTGCTTTGCCAAAAATGCGCTGCATCTTTTGAGGTGATAGCCATAGACGACGGGTCAACCGATGGAACTCCTTTCATACTTGATTCGATGGCGGAGGGTGATGAAAGAGTTTCTGTTGTGCATCAGGACAATAAGGGGTTCAGTGGAGCACGAAATGTCGGTATATCAAGAATCCAAGGGTCTTCGATCGTATTCTTGGATTCCGATGATGCTCTTGCCCCCGGGGCGTTGCAAGCTCTGTACGACAAGTTAAAGTCTTCTGGTGCTGATTATGTCACCGGACGATATACATATATTGATGAACGCGGATACAGGTTACCGCTGGCAGCTCGCCGGCCTGCGGGTGTTCCTTGGGGACGAATTTACAATCGAGAGGTTTGGCGTCGATTGGAATTTCCTGAGAACGTGTGGTTTGAGGACACCGTGCATGCCTACATGGTCCGTCCGTGCTTTTCTGAAGCCGTAGTGGATCGGGCCGTCTATTACTATCGCAAGCAGTCTGGCTCAATTACGGCGACAAGCCGGAATAGTAAACGGTCGGTTGATACATATTTCGTTACCGAAGCGATGCTGTCGTGGCGCAACGCGTTTGGGCTTGCTTTTGATCAAGCGACATATGATCAGACGTTGTATCAACTTGGCCCCTTGTTGATTAGCAGAACGATTGCACTGGACGAGGAGGAGCTGGCCTGCTGTTTTGTTTGTGCTCAAGCTCTATTGACTTCTGCGGGGGAAGACGTCGCTAGCACGAGTCATTGTGCAGAAAAGTGGCTTGACCTTGATTCCTCTTTAAGATGCGGAGATTTTGAATTGTGGCGTGCTGCTTCACGCTCAATTTAGCTTGGAAAAATCAATTGGATTTCGATTAGAAACATGGGGCATCTTGAATAGTAAGGTTAATTTAGCAAAAAATGTTTTTTGGCAGTATGGACTACAAGTTCTGAAGTATGTCTTCCCCTTTATTCTCGTGCCTTATCTTACACGCGTACTTGGAACGGGAGGCTACGCTGTTTACGCCTACGTGTTGTCTTTTATGGGCATCGTTCAGACTTTCGCGGATTTTGGATTTATGCTCTCAGGAACAAAGAGGGTTATCGATCTTCGAGACGAAAAAAAGGAGCTGTGCAGGCTTTTAGGGTCAATAACCATGGCAAGGATAGCTCTTGCTCTTATTTTGTGCGTAGGGGTGTTTTGCGCTTCTCAGTTTATTCCGCTTATGAGGAATAACATGTTCTACGTACTTGTTGCTTTTCTTGCAACAGTGACACGAGCCCTGCTGCCGGATTTCATTTTTCAGGGATTCGAGGATATGGGGCCACTTACTACGCGATTCTTTGTGTCAAAAATCGTAAGTGTCGGGCTTACCTTGATTCTGGTCCGCGCGCCTCAAGACCTAGTCCTCGTCGCTCTTGCCGATTTCATGGGCGGGTTAGTGGCGCTTGTGTGGAGTTTTGCAACTGCGCGAAATCGCTATGGTGTTCAAATCGCCCGAACTGGGATCGGCGAAGTTTTATCAGAGCTGAAGAGTTCGGCCGTTTACTGCATTTCAAATATTGGAACCACTCTCGTGTCTGGATTTACAACGTTTGTTGTGGGCGTTGTGCTCACAAATCCAACAGATGTGGCTTATTGGTCGTTAGCACTTACGACTGTTAGTGCTGTGCAAGCGCTCTATACTCCGATATCGAACAGTCTTTATCCTTATGTGATGTCTCATCAAGATTTAGGGCTTGCAAAAAAACTCGGATTGTTGGCCGCTCCCGCACTTATAATCGGCACAATCGCTTATTGCTTACTTTCGCCGCAGATATTTCTTTTGTTGGGTGGCGAGGAGTATGTAAAAGGATCTTGGGTCATGGTTGCACTTGCGGCAGTTTTGCCCCTTTCGTTTTATTCTATTCTAATCGGATGGCCTGTTCTTGGGGCCATGGGAAGAGTTAAAGAGCTTACGGCTTCGACCTTAGTTTCCGGTCTTGTCAATGCAGCGTTGTTGTTCGGAATAAGCATGCTTGGACAAGCGTCACTTTTATCAATATGTGTGGTTCGCTGCGTCGCCGAAGGCGTTTTGCTTGCGAGCAGGGCTTTGGCGTTGGCAAAGTGCCGCTCGCGTGGATGAGGGGCGTGAATGTTGCCTACTAGATCAGCCTTCATGGCAAGCGGCTCATCTTGTTCAACGTGCACCACGGAGATTCTCATAAGAGGCAACAAACAATGAGGCGTTTTTAGAGGTTCAAAGCAGATTAGAAAGGTAGGGCAAAATACATGGAGCGCGAAAAACGATACCTGAATGAGCATGATATTAAAAATGCGCTATTGAGCATGCTGTCTGAATTCGATTCAATTTGTCAGGCAAACGGTATTCGCTATTCGCTTGATAGCGGAACACTGCTTGGTGCGATTAGACATAAGGGATTTATTCCGTGGGACGATGATATTGATCTCATTGTTCCACGGCCCGACTATGATTTACTTATCAGACATCCGGAGTGGCTTGTGGAGCCATATGGAGTAATCGTCCCTGGTGGAGAAGGGTCCCTGCATCCATTTGCAAAATTTATAAACAAGAAATGGCGCACTCAGGAGATAGGGTATGAGGGAATTGCTGAGGGACATCTCTGGATTGATTTATTTCCCGCAGATGCGGTTCCGGATGATAGTGAAGATGCGGAGCGAATTTGCGCAAGGCAGGCGAAGCTTGTTAGGGCATACGGTAGGTCCCTCATGCGTCCAAGCGCTGCCGGGAATAATAGGTTAAGAAAGCTGGGAAGAACTCTGCTCAGGCCATATTATAGGATGGCTTATCCGCCCAAAAAGACGCTGAAAACCATTGCCGCCAATGCGCAGAGAATTTCTTATGGCAGTACGGAGAATGTTTCGAACATAACGTGGCCAATAGCGGTCAAAGACCGATGGTTTCCGGCTGAGGACTTCGATAATCTCGTTGAAGTGGAGTTTGAGGGAAGATTATTTAAGGCTATTCCGCATTGGGACCGCTACTTAACGGGTCTTTACGGGAACTACATGGCGTTGCCTCCTGCTGAAAAGCAGGTCCGTCATGGTTTTAAAGTATGGGCTTCTGAGGAATGAAAAATCAATAGTTGCTTGACAACGCTTTTGCGGGTGGTAAAGATGTTGAACTTTGCAGTAGGACCAGTTCCACAAAACAATAACGTATCGGCAATTGGCGGACGTGACGTTCCATATTTTCGAACTCCAGAGTTTTCTCGCATTATGCTCGAGAGCGAACGATTGATTCTTGAATTGGCTTTTGCACCCAAAGATTCTCGGGCTATTTTTAGCACCTCTTCGGGAACGGGGGCTATGGAGGCCGTGGTCATGGGAACGCTTGATCCGCGGCGGGACAAGGCGCTCGTCGTTGACGGCGGATCATTCGGACGCCGCTTTCGGGAGCTCCTTGCCCTTCACGGCATTCCGCACGATGCGATTGAGCTTGAGCACGGAGCGCCACTTCGCGTCGAGGACCTGGACGCGTACAGCGGCGGCGATCATACTGCATTCTTGGTGAACCTGGGCGAAACGTCTCAGGGCGTCCTGTACGACGCGAACCTTATTGCCGATTTTTGCAAGCGCGAGGACCTCTTTCTCGTCGTTGACGGCATCAGCTCGTTCTTGGCGGACCCGTTCGATATGGGGGAGATGGGCGCCGACGTGCTTATCACCGATGCGCAGAAGGCCCTGGCGTGCCCTCCCGGGGTGGCACCTATCGTGCTGTCGCCGAGGGCCCTGGAGCGTGTCCGGAGGGTCGTGCAGCCGTGCTCATATTTCAATTTGGGGCTCATGTTGGAGAACCAGCTGAGGGGTCAGACTCCGTTCACGCCTGCGGTGGGGATTATCCTGCAGATCCACGAGCGGCTTCGGCAGTTGCAGGAGGCGGGTGGTGCAGCCGCGGAAGTGGCACTGCGGGCCTCCGTTGCCGAGGACTTTAGGCGGCGCGTTTCCGAATCTGGCCTTCCGCTCGAGATGCGCCTGACCTCCCCGTCGAATGCCGTGACCTTCCTGAAGACGATAGGGTTCTCCGCGCGGCGCCTCGTGGACGACATGAAGGAGACATACGGCATATGGCTGTGTCCCAATGGGGGCGAAGGGGCTGAGACTTCCTTCCGGGTCGGGCATATAGGCGAGCACCCGTTGAGTGATAACGCCCTGTTGGTCGCCGCGCTGCTCGATGCGCAGCGCCGTGGAATCATGCGCCCGTAGCTCCGGAGGCCGACATGCGAAAAGTTATTACATATGGCACGTTCGACCTTCTGCACAAGGGCCACATTGCCCTGCTCGAGCGTGCGCGCGCCCTGGGCGATTACCTGATCGTGGGTGTGACATCCGACCAGTACGATCGGAGCCGGGGAAAGATCAACGTCAACCAGTCAACCATCGAGCGCGTCGACGCCGTGCGCGCCACGGGGTTAGCTGACCTTGTGATAATAGAAGAGTATGAGGGACAGAAGATCGACGACATCAAGCGCTACGGCGCCGACGTGTTCACCGTCGGCTCCGATTGGCGGGGGCATTTCGACTACTTGTCCAAGTACTGCGAGGTGGTGTACCTGGAGAGGACTCGGGGGGTGAGCAGCTCGCAGCTGCGCGACGGCTCCGCTCCTCGAGTGAAGATTGGCATCGTCGCCGGCGAGGAGCTTCGCGGACGCTTCGTCTCTGAAATCCAGTCAGTGGGTAGCTTGGAGTACATGGGCTGCGGGGGCATATCCGCGGAAAGTATGGCGGAGGTCGTTGATGCGAGCGATGCGCTGGTCGTCGCTCCCCCTTTCGCGGATCGGGCCGGCTGTATCTCGGAGTGCCTTTCCAAGGGAAAGCACGTCTTGTACGTTCCGCCCGCATTCTCGAGTGCGGGGGAGTTCAGGGAGATGGAGGCGCTCGCCCGCGATCGCGGCGTGCTGCTTTTCAACGGGGTGAAGACCAAGTACCTTCCGGCTTTCCGCCACCTTGTCCTCATGATCGAGGGTGGGGCGGTCGGCGATGTCCGGGCGATCGACCTTTCGTGCAGCCAGGTCCCCGAGGGTGATCGTCCGGACAGCCCGACGGGCGGCTGCAGTGCAATGGAGCAATGGGGAGGGCTCGCGCTGCTGCCTGTTGTCGAGTTAATGGGGTGCGACGCGTCCAGGGTATCCTTCAGGTCGTTTTACGAGCCGAGCGGAATCGCCTACTACACCCGATGTGCTTTGGAGTATCCGGGAGCCTCGGTCCAGGTGACCATGGGCCGAGGAATCAAGACTGAGGGCGACATGGTGATCACGGGAACTAAGGGCTACGTATACGTCCCGGCGCCTTGGTGGCTTACGGATTACTTTGAGATCCGTAATGAGGACCTGAGGGGGACGCGCAAGTTTTACTGGGGGTATGAGGGCGACGGGCTTCGGTACGAGCTCTTGGAGTTCGTGAGGGGGATTCGTGCGCTGCCCGTGGGGGGACGCTGCACAATGCCGGAGGATGAGTGGTACAGCGTCATGGCGGCGAAGTGTTTTGAGGCTGATCGGGAGGCCATGGGGAGTTGCGATGATTAACGTGATTGATTTCGAGGACGTCAGGGAGATTTTGGGGTCCTTGAGCCCCTTGGATATGCTCGCGTGGGTCGAGTGGTGCTTTGAGCACAAGCGCGATTTCCAAATGCCTGCGAAAATCCGCCTGTCGCAACCCCGTGGCGACTACTATGCGTGCATGCCTTGCATGCACGAGGGGCTCGATTTCGCCATCGCGAAGATGGTCGGTCGCCACGTCGAGGCGAACCGCAGCGAGGGGCTGCCCCCTATGACGAGTGACGTGTTGTGCTATCACGCCTCGTCGGGAAAGCTACGGGCCCTAGTTGACGGAGAGTACGTTACGACGGTCCGCACGGGCGCCTGCGCCGCGCACTCCGCGCTGCTGTACGCGGTTCGGGGCTTCGAGACCGTCGGCCTTATCGGTCTGGGAAACATCATGACCTCTTTTATGGACGTCCTTGCCACGGCGGTTGCCGGGAGGCACCTTACGGTAAAGCTGTACCGCCATAACGGGCAGGAATGCCGCTTCGTCGAGAGATTTGCCGGGTTCGACAACCTCAGATTTGAGTTCTGCGATTCGTACGAGGAGGTCGCGGACGGCACCGACTTAATCGTCTCGGCGGTTACGAGGGCAGAGGGGGACTTCTGTGACCCAAGCTTTTACAAGAGAGGGTGCACCATCATCCCCATCATGACGCTGGGTTTCCAGGGCTGTGATACGCGTTTCGACAAAGTGTTTACCGACGAGGTGGAGCAGATTCGAGGATTCAAGTTCTTTAACGAGTTTAAGAGCGTCGCAAATACGGATGACGTCCTGATGGGGAACGCGCCGGGCAGGGAAAGCGATGATGAACGGATTCTCGTTTATAACTATGGTTTGGCTTCGCTCGACCTGCTGTTCATCTACAAGTTACTCGAGCTTGATTGTGAGGACGGCGCGTCGTGCATCCGATACCGGCCTTGCAGTGAAAGATACTTCATGGGATAAAGAGCTGCCGTTGATTGCGAGGAAGGGCTAATGGACCGTTGGCAGCTCCTCGGCCCTGATGCTCGCTAAGGCGCCGTTCGATATTAAAGGGGAGATGACGTGAGGCCAATTTCGCATCGCATCATAAGGAGAACTGAAAGCAACAGGCTCAGGAGATTTCTTATGCGCAAATTGGGCATATCGATTGGAGAGGGGACGGTCATTCGATCGGGAGTCGAGCTCAACTTGCCTCATATCGAAATCGGAAAGAACGTCTTTATCAACTATGGGTGCCAGTTCAATACGGGCTGGGGGGTGTTCCTATAGTTTTGTCAACTGGGAAATGCTCT